>JAXLXZ010000014.1:0-135829 GCA_046327735.1 Gemmatimonadales bacterium
TACCTCGAGACCGGCGACCTGGTCCCCTACGGCATCTCCGTCACCCTCTCCACCTCCCTGGGCCGCCTCTGCGGCCGGGAAAAGGGGAAGCTCGCGTGCGGAAAAGGCACGCCGGAGGGCCGAGCCTCGATCCGGGTGGAGACCGGGGATGGGGTGATCCGGGCGATCCTGGTGGGCGGGGGGGCCACCGGCCTCGCCAGCCTCAAGGCCGTCTCCGGCGCCGCCAGCGACACCGCGTCGGTCCGGATTGTTCCATGAAGCAAAGTTGGCAGGAGCCCTGCTTGTCCGGTCATGGGTGACCGCTAGTATTAGCGCACCACACCGACTCACCCCTGACGGAGTGCCCTCATGTCCCGCATCCCCCTGCTCGGCAGGTTCGCCTGGCACGAGCTCATGACCAGCGATCCCGCCGCCGGCATGGCCTTCTACAAGAAGCTGACCGGGTGGAAGACCGAGCCGTACGCCGACGTCCCCGACTACACCATGTTCGTGGGCCCGCGCGGCCCGGTGGGCGGCTGCATGGCCCTCCCCGAGGGCAGCGCCGAGATGGGCGTGCCCCCCAACTGGCTCACCTACATCGGCACCCCCGACTGCGAGGCGACCGCGAGCAAGGCCCGGGCGATGGGCGGCAAGGTGATCCGCGGCCCGATCAAGATCCCGGTCGGCAGTTTCGCCATCATCGCCGACCCGATGGGCGCGGTGTTCGCGATCTACACCCCGAACTTCATGGGGGACGAGGGCGACCCGAAGGCGCAGCTGGGCGAGTTCTCCTGGCACGAGCACTGTACCAGCGATCTCGACGCCGCCTGGGCGTTCTACCACGAGCTCTTCGGGTGGGAGAAGACCGGCGCGGTCCCGATCGAAGGGCTCGGCGTCTACCTGATGTTCGGGGTGCAGGGGATGGAGCTCGGCGGGATGTACCAGGCACCCCCGGGCTTCCCCGCCCCGCCGCACTGGCTCCCCTACATCAGGGTGCCGGACGCGAAGAAGGCCGCGGCCCAGGCCCCCAGGCTCGGGGCCCAGGTGATCAACGGGCCGATGGAAGTGCCGGGCGGCGACTGGATCTTCGTCGGCGCCGATCCGCAGGGCGCCCAGTTCGCGGTCCACTCGTCGGCCGCGGCTCCTACCAGGGCGGCGAAGAAGCCGGCGAAGAAGCCCGCCAAGGCGAAGGCTGCCGCGAAGAAGACGGTGAAGAAGCCGGCGAAGAAGGCCGCCGCGAAGAAACCGGTGAAGAAAGCCGCCGCGAAGAAAGCTGCGCCGAAGAAGAAGGTGGCGAAGAAGAAGGGACGTCGGTAGAAAAGCAGGGATTCCTCGCTGCGCTCGGAATGACAGAATTGGTCGTGGTGCAGCAACCAGTTCTGTCATCCCGAGCGCAGCGAGGGATCCCTGATCTTCCCGTAGAGAAACCTCAGTTCAGGTCCGCCAGCAGCAGCGCCGAGAGCGGCGCGCCCCCACCCGCGGCCTCGGTGGCGATCGCGGTCCGGATCTGGCCCGAGGTCAGGGTCAGCGTCCCGGTATCGAGCGCCACGGTCTTGGTGCCCGTCGGGGTCACCCGCACCTGGTAGCTCCCCGCCGGCACCTCGAGGTAGTCGCTCGCGGCCTGGAACGGCACGGCGGTCAGCGTGGGCGTCGCGGTCGCGAGATCGGCGCCCGGGGCGGTCACGTAGATATCGACGTTGGCCACGTTGGGCGCGCCGTGCACCAGCCGCACCTTCACGTTCCCCGCGGCCGGCGGGGTGAGGTCATCGGCCAGCACCAGCGGCTCGATGCTCGCCAGCAGCCCCGTCGCGATCACGGTGTAGGCATTCCCCCGGGTCAGCGCCGCATCGACGTTGATCACCACCGCCCCGCCCCCCGCGGCCTGCACCTTGAAGTTCCGGGTGCCCGACGGGACGTCGAGGTAGTCGCTCGCCTGCTTGTAGGTCACCCCGTTGAGCACCACGCTGTTGTCCACCAGCACATCCACCGCCGGGGCGTCGGGCGAGGCGTGCACCACCCGCACCTGCGCGGTCCCGTTGGGACCGGTCTTGTCATCGTCACTGCAACCCATCAGGAGGCCGAGCACCGCCACTGCGGCGAGGCCAGAAAGTCGTGTATGCAGCATAGAGTCCGTCCTTTGAGCTGTTAGCTGTTAGCCGTTAGCCGTTAGCCGTTAGCCGTTAGCCGTTAGCCGTTAGCCGTTCGTTGTAGTTGTCAGCCAACTCGGTTGTTCCCTTCTCACTTGTCACTGCTCCCGCTTTTCCCGCTCACCGCTCACCGCTCACCGCTCACGCGGTTATGACGGGGGCAGCAGCACCGCATCAATCACGTGGATCACGCCGTTGCTCGCGGCCACATCGGCGGCCGTGACGTTGGCGTTCTTGTCACCCACGTGCACCGCCTTGCCGGCGAGGTGGATCTTGAGATCGGCGCCCTGCACCGTCTTGAGGGTGACGTACCCGTTCTTGTCCGCCTTCTTCGCCAGCTCCTCGGCGGTGATCCGGCCCGGCACCACGTGATAGGTCAGCACCGCGGTGAGCCTGGCCTTGTCCTTGAGCAGGGCCGGAACCGTCCCCTCGGGGAGCTTCCCGAAGGCGGCGTCGGTCGGGGCGAAGACGGTGAACGGCCCCGGCTGCTGCAACGTGCTCACCAGGCCGGCCGCCTCGAGGGCGGTGGCGAGGGTCTTGAACTGGCCCGCCGCGACGGCGGTCTCGACGATGTTCTTCGCCGGCTGCGCCGCGGGGGCGGCCGGGGTGGTCGAGGCGGACTGGGCCGACAGGGTGTTGCTGAGACCAGCTCCAAAGCCACCGGCCAGGGCGAAGGCCAGGGCGAGTTTGCGTGCGCGCATGGGTAGATCCCGGTTGAGTGAATCGTCCGAACTGCTGTCCAACCAACGCGGGTCAAGCTATGAACGGGGACCAATTCGGTCAAATATTTGTCTAAGCTCCTGCATTGACAAAATTTAGACAGAACAGATAGCTTCTCTCTATGGCTTCCCCCACCACGAGGGCACACCAGGCGCACCCCCGGCACCCTGTCCGGGTTGTCGCGACGCGCACCGGTCTCTCGCCGCATGTCCTCCGCGCCTGGGAGCGGCGCTACGCCGTCATCGCGCCCGACCGGAGCGGCACCGGGCGGCGGCTCTACTCCGACGCCGACATCGAGCGGCTGATTCTCCTGCGGGTGCTGACCGCGGCGGGAGAATCGATCAGCCAGCTCGCCCGGCTTTCCGATCGGGAACTGGCCCGGATGGCGAGGGCGCACGGGCCCACGCCCTCCATTTCGCTGGCGGAGGCGGAGCCGTGGCGCGCCCGCGCCCTCTCCGCCATCCAGGCGATCGATGCGCCGATGCTCCGGAGCGAGCTGAGCCGCGCCACCCTCGCCCTCGGCGTCCCGCGGTTCCTGGCCGAGGTGGCGGCGCCGCTGCTGGTGGAGGTGGGAGCGCAGTGGCACGCCGGCAACCTCGGCATCGCCGAGGAGCACCTCGCGACGGCGGTGACCCGGGAAGTGCTGGGATGGATCCGGGAGTCGAGCGACACGATGCCGGGTGCGCCGGTCCTCGTCATCGCGACGCCGGCGGGACAGATGCACGAGGGGGGCGCCCTGCTCGCCGCCGCCGCGGCTGCCGCGGCGGGTTGGCGGGTGACCTATCTCGGCGCCAACCTCCCCGGCCGGGAGATCGCGCTCGCGGCGGAGCGCACCGGGGCGAAGGCGGTGGCGCTCAGCCTGATCCACCCGGCGCGCGACCCCGGCATGGGTGCCGAGCTCAAGGCGATCCGGCGCGGACTTCCGGCGGGCGTGCAGCTGCTGGCCGGCGGCTCGGCGGCGGCGGGGTATCGCAGGGAGGTGGAGACGGCAGGGGGGAGCGTGATCGAGGGACTCACGGCCTTCGAGGAGCAGCTCCGGCTGCTGGTGGGCACCCGCTGAATCACCGCAACCTGACAGCGTGCCCGGCCAAAGCTTGAACAACGATTTGACCGCCCCGGGGCACGGGGCCTATGGTCTCGCCCCGTGACGCTGCCTACCTGGTTCATCGGCCCCTGGGAACTCTCCCGCGCCACCGCGCACCTCCCCCCGGACCCGCGCGCCGGCCGCATCCTCCTGATCGAGAGCACCGACAAGGGCCGTGCCCTTCCGTGGCACCGCTGGAAGCTGGTGCTGGTGCTGTCGGCGCTGCGGCACTTCGTGGAGGAGTTGCGGGCGGAGGGATACGAGGTGGACCACCGGGTGGCCACGAGCTACGCCGAGGGGATCAGGGCGCACATTGCGGAGTACGGGCCGAGCGAGGTGCTGGTGCAGGAGCCGGCGGAGTGGGGGATCGGGGAGAGCATTCGTTCCGCGTTCCGCCCTGAAGGACTCCCTCGCGCCGGGTCGCGCTCCGCGCTCCCGAAGGCGCTCGGTCGCGTTCCGGGTTCGGCGAAACTCAGTAGCCGGGATAGTGCGGCGGGCGTCGATCCGTCCTCCGTCGTGCGCATCCTTCCCGACCGGCGTTTTATCACGTCGCGGGACGCGTTTTATCGGTGGGCCGAAGGGCGGAAGCTGTTCCGCATGGAGGATTTCTACCGCTGGCAGAGAAAACGCCTCGGGATCCTGGTGGATGGGGACGGTAAACCGCAGGGCGGCACCTGGAATCTCGACAAGGAGAACCGTCAGGGTGCCCGCGCCCTCGCGAAGCATGGCCTGCCGCCTGAACCGATCGCCTTCGAGCCGGACGAGATCACCCGGCGGGTGATGCGGCTGGTGACCAGGATGGGGACGGCGGAGTATCGGGTGGAGGGCAGCAGGGCTGAAGGCGGCAAGGCGGCAGACCGGCAAGGCGGCCCGACCGGGCCGAGCGAGGCGAACGGGCATTGGGGGTCGGTCGACGGGTTCAACCTCCCGGTCACCCGGGCCCAGGCGCTCGCGGCCCTCGACGACTTCCTCACCCACCGCTTCCGCGATTTCGGTCCCTACGAAGATGCCATGCTCGCGGGGAAGACCTACCTCTACCACTCCCGGCTCTCCGCGGCGATGAACGTGGGGCTGCTGCACCCGCGGGAGATGATCGACGCGGCCATTCGCTGCTGGGAGGAGAGCCAGGCTGCCGGCCGGAAGGCGCTCGGGGCCGAGTCGCCGATTCCGTATGCGTCGCTGGAGGGATTCGTCCGGCAGATCCTCGGCTGGCGGGAGTACATCAACGGGATCTACTGGCTCAACATCCCGGAGTACCGGGACAGCAACTACTTCGGCTTCGAGCGGCCGCTCTGGCAGCTCTACTGGGAGCCGGAGCAGACCGACCTGGCCTGTCTGCGCGACTCGGTGACGATGGTGCGGGACACCGCCTATGCCCATCATATCCACCGGCTGATGGTGCTCAGCAACTTTGCCAACCTGACCGGGGTGAACCCGCTCCGGCTCTCGGAGTGGTTCTGGGCGGGCTTCGCCGACGCGATGGAGTGGGTGGAACTGCCCAACGTGGTGGGGATGGCGACCTTCGGGGACGGCGGGTTGCTGGCGAGCAAGCCGTATATCTCGGCCGCGGCGTATATCGACCGGATGAGCAACTACTGTGGCGGGTGCCGATATAACCCGAAAGCACGGACCGGAGAAAACGCCTGCCCGTTCAACTATCTCTACTGGACCTTTCTCGACCACGTGGCCCGGAAGAAGTTCGACGTGGGGCAGCGGATGGCGCTCGCCCTCAAGCTGGCCGCCGACATCCCCGCCGAGGAGATGAAGGCCATGCGGGCCGCGCGGAAGCAGTTCATCGAGAGCCTCGAACCCGACGCCACCGGGTGGCGATTCCACTATGACCAGGGCTGAACGCGCGGCGCAGGACATCCGGATCCACCTCCCTCCCGACCGGGCCGCGCCCCGGCCCGGCGGCGAGTTCGTGCTCTACTGGATGCAGACGACCCACCGGGCGCACGACAACTTCGCCCTCAACTACGCCATCGAGCAGGCCAACGAGCTCAACCTGCCGCTCCAGGTGTACCACGGGCTCCGGCACGACTATCCCTGGGCCAACGACCGGTTTCACACCTGGATCCTCCAGTCGGTGGTGGACCTGTACGACGACTTCGCGAAGCTGGGGATCAACTACGCGTTCTGGCTGAGCCGGGGGCGGGGCGGGTACACCGAGTGGCCGGCGGGGAAGCCGTTCCTCGTTCCTCGTTCCTCGTTCCTCGTTGGTGAGGGGCAAGCGCCGGCACAGAACTCAGGCTCCAGGGCAGTTCACGAGGAACGAGGAACGAGGAACGAGGAACGAACCGACTGGTCCCCGCTCGTCTCCCTGGCACAGCGCGCTGCCCTCGTCGTCACCGACTACTACCCCACCTTCATCGTCCCCCGGCAGATCCGGGGTCTCCGCAGAAAAGTCGACACCCCCGTGATCGCGGTCGACTCGGCCACGCTGATCCCGCTGGCCTACCACGAGAAGGAGCACAGCACCGCGCGGGGGATCCGGCCGGTCCTGATGGACGCGCTGCCGCACTATCTCTGGCGGGCGCCGGCGCCCGGGCTCACGGTGCAGCGGGCGGTCGAGTTGCCGTTCGAGGCGGTGCTGGGGGGCAGTCAGGCGGTCGGGCGGTCAGGCGGTCAGGCGGAGATCGATCGGCAGATTGCCGAGCTTGTCGCTCAGTGTGACGTGGACCATACTGTCGCGCCGTCGCCGATGTTCCGCGGCGGCACTCGGGCGGGCCGGACGCGGCTCCGGCAGTTCCTCGAGACCGGGCTGCCGCACTACGACGACCGGAACGATCCCAACAAGCCCGACGCGACGAGCCGGCTCTCGCCCTGGCTCCACTTCGGCAATCTCTCGATTCACGAGATCCTGCTTGCGGCCCAGGAGGCGGGGCCGGCGACGCAGTACGCCAAGTTCCTCGACGAGGCGCTGACCTGGCGCGAGGTCTCCCACAACTTCTGTCACTGGAACCCGAAGCACCGCACCGTCGAGGGGATTCCCAGGTGGGCCCGGGAGCAGCTCTCGGCCCACGAGTCCGACCCTCGGCCGGCGCTGTATTCCCTGGAGCAGATGGAGCAGGCCCGCACCGAAAGCGAGCTCTGGAACGCGGCCCAGCGCTCCTACCTCCGCGACGGGTACATGCACAACTACATGCGGATGCTGTGGGGGAAGGCGGTGCTGATGTGGACGAAGAATGCGGCGGAATGCCTCGCCGTGCTGGAGCACCTGAACAACAAGTACTCGCTCGACGGGCGCGACCCGAACAGCTACGGCGGGATCATGTGGACGTTCGGGAAGTTCGACCGGCCGTTCTACCCCCGGCCGATCTACGGCAACATCCGCTACCAGTCGCTCCGCGCCGCCGAGAAGAAATTCGATGTGCCGGCGTACATCCGGCGGTACGCGACCGAGTCTGTCATCCCGAGGACCCCGAGCGAAGCGAGGGGGACGAGGGATCCCTGATTTCATCTAAGAAAGAGCAGGGATTCCTCGCCGCTGCGCGGCTCGGAATGACAGCGAGCCTCGCAGCGGTCGGGATGACAGACATTCTCTAAGTTCCCGCCTTCCCCAGCTTCTCCAGCGCCAGCCGATGGGCCGTCTCCAGCGCCGACGCCGCATCGGTCGGCACCTCCGGGACGCACCCCTTCCCTTCCCAGTTGTCGTGCGAGTACGGGTTCACCGCGCGGCCAGTCGGGAGAAAGACCCCGAATCCCGCCGGCAGCCGCACGCCTCCGCCCGGGTTGGCGCCACCGCCGGTCATCTCTCCCACCTGCGTCGCCCGCTTGAGCTGCTTGAGGTTATAGGTGAACTCCTCGGCGGCGCTGAAGGTGTAGCTGCTGGTCAGGACGTAGACCGGCCCGCTGATCCGCGGGATATCGAGCTCCGCGTCGGTATAGAAGTGGTCGGTGCGGTCGCCCTCGCGCCAGTAGAGGTCGTTGAGGTGGATCCGCTTCCCCCTGGGAAAGAGCAGGGTCGACACCAGCGCCACGGTCTCGGGATTGCCCCCGCCATTCCGCCGCAGGTCCACGATCAGCGCGTCGACCCCGGCGAGCTTCCGCATCGCGTCGAGCAGCGCCGCGCGCACCAGGTCCGGGGGAAGGAATCCGTTCAGCTCCAGCAGTCCTACGTTCCCCTGGAGGATCTCGACCTTGCCGATGCCGTAGTTCGCCTCGCGGACCCAGGCCTCCCGGCCGGCCTCGTCCCGCTCATCCTCCTCGGCCGGCTCGCCGGGGCGGTAGACGACGCGGAGATGCTTGTCGTGGGCGATCGCCCGGAGGTCGCTGGTGAGCTGGGAGGAGAGATCGTGAGCCGACAGCCCGGCGTACGCGTTCCTCGCCGCCCGGGCGCGCAGGTCCGCCGCCATGCGGGCGCCGACATCGGCAGCGACGTAGCGCCGCGCGAGCGCCGAGGCGAGTGAGTCGACCAGCGCGGTCCGGTCGGCGGGAGCGAGGACCTGGGCCCGGGCTTCGATGCGGGGTGCAACGAGCAGCAACGCCAGGGGGAGGAACTGGAGACGGGACATGACAGGCCAGCGGTGAGGGATGCTGGCTCTACGGCGCCCTGGGGGGACGGTTTCGGTCAGGCGTCGAGCTTCTCGAGCTGCCGGTCGTGGAACCAGGTCAGCGTCACCAGCGCGACGGCCGCCCCGATCCCCGCCATCGCCATGTCCTCCTGCGTGTCCCACGGGTCGCCCTGGGTGCCGAGAAAGGCATCGGCCGCCTCGCCGGTCCCGACCGCGGTGCGCCACTCCACCAGCTCATAGGTCGCGCTGATCGCGAGGCAGATGCAGATCACGAGGAAGGCGAGCCACTTGCCGCGGGTGAGCGGGGAGCGGCGAAGCAGGATCTCCCGCGCCACGATCGCCGGCACGAAGCCCTGCGCGAAGTGGCCGAGCTTGTCGTAGTTGTTGCGGGTCCATCCCATCAGCGAGCCCACCCAGTACCCCAGCGGCACCTCGGCGTAGGTGTACTTCCCCCCGACCATCAGGATGCAGGCGTGGATGGCGAGGAGGGTGCAGACCAGCGGGGTGAGGGGGAATCGCTTCGCGGTGGCCAGCACGATGGGGAGCCCGACCAGCACCGGCGCCACCTCGAGGAACCAGGTGAAGCGATCGTGCGGGGCGATGCCGGACCAGACGAGGACCGCGAGCACCACGACGAGGAGGAAGGGGCGCATGGTGGGTTGATGTCCGGTTGAACCTGGGCTGGTACTGTGGAAGATCAGGGATCCCTCACTGCGCTCGGGATGACAGAATTGGTTGCCCTGATCGAGGAAGGTCGGCTTACGAAACAGTCTGTCATCCCGAGGACCCCGAGCGGAGCGAGGGGGACGAGGGACCCCTGATCTCATGGCGACTTACTACGTCTATATCCTTGGGAGCCGGTCTCATCGACTCTACACCGGCATGACCGGGAACCTCGCTCGGCGACTCGAAGAGCACCGCCTGAAGATTCGGACGGGGTTTACGGCCAAATACGAGATCGCCCGGCTGCTCTACTTCGAGACCACACCCAACGTCAGGTCTGCGATCGCCCGGGAGAAACAGATCAAGGGCTGGTCGCGGCGAAAGAAGCTGGCGCTGATCGACTCGAGCAATCCCAGGCGGATGGATCTAGCCGGGCAGGTCTTGAGGAAGATCAGTGGTCCCTCGTCCCCCTCGCTCCGCGAGGGGTCCTCGGGATGACAGAATTCTGGCTTGCGCAACCTGACGGCGTGAACGTCCGACCCTGAAACCGGCAACCAGTTCTGTCATCCCGAGGAGCGAAGCGACGGGGGACCCCTGATCTTCCTACTCCGGCCCCACGAACGGTACCTCGACCTCCATCCCGTCCCGCGCGATCTCGGTGGCGGAGAAGAACGCCCGCGCCTCCGCCAGCAGCTCCGGCGCCTCCCGGGAATAGCGGGGACTGATATGGGTGAGCACGAGACGGCGGGCACCGGCCCTGGTGGCGAGCTCGGCCGCTTCCCGCGCGGTCGAATGCCCGGTCTCCTTCGCCCGTGCGTGGTCCTCGTGGCTGAAGGTGGCCTCGTGAACCAGGAGATCGGCGTCGCGCGCGGCCGTGAGGAGATCGTCGCAGGGGCGGGTGTCGCCGGAGATGACGACCTTCCGGCCCGGTCGCGCCTCCCCCACCAGCTCCTTCGGCTGGATGACCCGGCCATCGGGAAGGGTCACCGCCTCGCCCTTGTGGATCCGGCCCCACAGCGGCCCCTCGGGGACGCCGAGCGCGCGGGCCTTGTCGGCGTCGAAACGCCCGCGGCGGAGGTGCTCCGTCAGCGCGTAGCCGATGCTGTCGGTGCGGTGCTCGGTGGGGAAGGTGACGATGTCGTAGTCGCCGCGCTTGATGACGTCACCGGGCTTGAGCTCGATCAGCTCCACCGGGAACTTGACCCGCTCGAGCCCGACCTCGAGGGCGTGGGTGAGGATCTTGCGCGCGTTCCTGGGGCCGTAGAGGGTGAGCCCCTCGCTCCGCTCCGCCCCGCCGAAGACGTTGAGGAGCCCCAGCGTCCGCAGGAGCCCGATGACGCCGAGCAGGTGGTCGGAGTGGAAATGGGTGAAGAAGATCTCGCGGAACCCGAAGCCCACGCCGTAGCGCATCATCTGGCGCTGGGTGCCCTCGCCGCAGTCGAAGAGCATGGTCTCGCCCTCGCGGGTGAGCGCGAGCGAGGCCACGTTGCGGTCGAGGGTGGGACAGGCGGCGCCGGTGCCCAGAAACGTGAGCTTGAGCATGGGCGAGTAAGCTAAGGGGCGGAGGGTGGGGATGGGAGTTGCGGCGCCCGGCTACCAGAAATCAGTGAGGCGGGATTCGAAGGCGGGGCGCGGTCGCCGGGCGGCCGCAAGGGATCGGATAGATCACTTAGCGGCACGCCCGCTCCCGCACCCCCGCCTTCTCACCCGCTCCACAGGTTTACCGCTCACCGCTCACGCAGTCCCTCTACACCTCCGTCCCCACCTCCCGGTCCATGACCTTCACGCCATGGGTCATCGCCCAGACGATCCCCTCGAGCTCGCGCACCAGCCGCTGCGGGCTCCGGGGACGCTGTTCCTTGAGGGCGTTGGTCACCTCGCGGTAGTACCAGAGGGTCTTCTCCTTGGGCACCGAGAAGCGGCTCCAGACCTCCTGACCCACGAAGCGCATGTCGTTGAGGATGGAGCGGGCGTTGTAGAGCTTGTCGGCGGTGGCCACCCGGAGGACGTCGGGGTCGGCCTCGTGGCGCAGGTGGTCGATGAACTTCTTCTTCCGCGTCTCCCAGCTGCTCTTCCGGCTGCCGTGCGGGTCGGTGTCGGTGCAGCCGAGGACGATGCGGTGGACCCGATCGCCAAAGTGCTCCAGGATCTCCTTGCTGGTCAGGCCGTTGCGGGGATGGTCCTCGATGGCGTCGTGCAGCAGCGCCGCGATCCCTTCCTCCTCGTCGCCCCCATCCTCCAGCACGATGCTCGCCACCCCCAGCAGGTGGGCCATGAAGGGAATGCCGCTGCCCTTCCGCCGCTGCCGGCCGTGAATCTCGGCGGCGTAGAGGAGGGCTTCGGTGAACTTGGGGCTGAGGGAGAGGGTGGGATCGCGCATCAATCGTTCCTCGTTCCTCGTTCGGAACTGCCGTTCCTCGTTCCTCGTTCCTCGTTCCTCGTTGATCCGAGTAGAGAAACGATCGTCGCTGAACGCGAGGGAATGACGCGAGCCACGGACCCTGAACCCGCCGGATCTCGCACGAGGAACGAGGAACGAGGAACGAGGAACGTCTTCAAAAGAGCTTCACCTGCACCTGAATCTTCCCAGGATGCTTCGTCAGCTCGTCGATGAGCGCCTTCAGGCTCTGCGAGGTCGCCCGGGTGTCGTTGTAGAGCCCGCTGTCGTTCACGAACTTCCCGAGCGACCCCTGGCCCGCGTTGATCTTCTGGAGCAGGGTGTCGAGCCGGGCGCCGGTGGCGGTGAGCTGGACCGACATGGTCGAGAGATTCCGGGCCAGGGTGTCGGCCCGCTCGATGGCGTTCCCCACCGGGATGTTCGCCACGGTGCTGTCGAGCCGCTCGCTCAGGTGCCGCAGCGAGACCAGGGTCTTCTGCGCCTCGATCGTGGTCTGGGGGATGTTGGCGTTCATCGTCGCCAGCACCTGCTGGAGCGACTGGAGGGTCTTCCGCAGGTCGTCGGCGGTCTTCTGGTTGGCGATGGCCTGGACGCCGAGGAGGACGGAGTCGGCCCGGTCGGCAAGGAGGGCGCCCTTGGCGAAGATATCACTCCCGCTGGTCCCCTTGATCGGGACGCCCTCGGGCTTGGCGGGCTTGTCGGGGCTGCCGGTCTTGAGCGAGAGCACCGAGGCATTGGCAAAGACGCTGCTCACGATCTCGGCGGTGGCATCGGCATGGAGCTCGAGGTCGGGCGGCAGGGTGATGGTCACCAGCAGCTTCCCCGGCCCCTCGAAGGTGATGTCCTTGACCTTCCCCACCGCGTAGCCCGACACCCGGACCTCGTTGTCCGGCTGGAGCGAGCCGATATCGCTGAACTGCACCACCTCGGTCCGCGCGGGCGAGCGGAACGTCGCCCCCTTGAGCCAGAGCGTGCCGGCCCAGAAGAGCCCGACCCCCACCAGCACCAGGGTGCCGACCGTGATCTCCTTCTGATAGTGCAGATCCATGGTTCAGGCGGCGAAGTTGAGGTTGCCGAAGTCGCGCTCCAGGAACTCGCGCACCTCGGGAATGGTCGAGGCCATGAACTCCTTGGGCGTCCCCTGCTGCACGATCTTGCCGCCGGTGAGCAGCGCCAGCCGGTCGGCGACCCGGAACGCGCCCCGCACGTCATGGGTCACCATCACGCTGGTGACGCCCAGCTCGGCGGCGAGGGACTTCACCAGCTCGTCGATGATGTCGGAGTTCACCGGGTCGAGCCCGGAGGTGGGCTCGTCATAGAGGAGATACTTGGGCGTCCCCGCGATGGCGCGGGAGATGCCCACCCGCTTCCGCATGCCGCCGGAGAGCTGGGCCGGGAACTTGCGCGCGGTCTCGGGGGTCAGGTTCACCAGCTTGAGGCAGCGCGCCACCCGCTCCTGGCAGTAGGCCTCGTCCCGGAACTGGTCCTCGTTGGTGATGCCGAGCCGCACATTCTCGAAGACGTTCATCGAATCGAAGAGGGCGCCGTTCTGGAAGACATAGCCGATGGTGGAGCGGAGCTCGCGCAGGTCCTTCCGGTTGAGCTTCGCGACTTCCTTGCCGTCGACGATCACATCCCCGGCGTCCTGGTGAATCAGCCCGACGATGTGCTTGAGCAGGACGCTCTTGCCGGTGCCGGAGGGACCGAGCAGCGCGACCGTCTCGCCGTCCTGGACGGTGAAATCCACCCCGTCGAGGACGACCTGCTGGCCGAAGCGTTTGCGGACCCCATGCAATTCAATCACGGTCTATCACTCCACCGTTCCGGTCTTCACTGGAACAGGATTGGGGGATTTTGAAAGCGGATTCGGAGATTGTGACACCATCCCCCAATCCATTCAAATCCTGAAATCCTGTTTGGCAGTACCTAGTGCAACAGCAATTTGGCGAGCACCGTATCCAGCAGCAGGATCATCACGCAACTCGCCACCACCGCGCCGGTCGTGGACTTCCCGACCCCTTCCGCGCCCTGCTCGGTGCTGAAGCCGTAGTAGCACGAGACGATCGTAATGCACACCGCGAAGGCGAAGCCCTTGATGACGCTATACCAGGCATCGAAGGGATGCCAGAAGATCCGCGCGCCGTAGGTGAAATCGTGATTGGTCACCGGCAGCACCTGCTGCACCGCGATGAACCCGGAGATCACGCCGGTCACGTTGGCGATGATCGTGAGGATCGGGATCATCACGATCCCGGCCACCACCCGCGGGATGACCAGGTGACTCGCCGGGGAGCGGCCCAGGGTCTCCAGCGCATCGATCTGCTCGGTGACCCGCATCGTGCCGAGCTCGGCGGCGTAGCGGGCGCCGATGCGGCCCGCCAGGATCAGGCCGGTGAGCACCGGGCCCAGCTCGAGCACCACCGATTCCACGATGAGCGAGCCGGCGACGTAATAGGGAATGTTGCCGGTGAACTGGTAGCCGGTCTGGAGCGCGGTGACCGCGCCGGCAAACCCCGCCACCAGCAGGATGATCGGGAGACTGCCGAGCCCGATGTTGGCCGCCTCGGTGAAGCTCCGCGGCACCCAGACCCGCCAGTCGGCCAGGCCGCGGAACATCTCCGCGACCAGCAGGCTCAGGCGCCCGACGTGCGCCAGCCCGCCGAGCACGAAGCGGCCGATGGGGCGGCGGATGTCGAGGGAGTGAGCGGTCATCAGGAGCAGGCTGGTGGCTGGTGGGCCAGGGAACCAGTCGGGGAGGGTCGGCCAGAGCCCCCGCCCGTAAGCCTCATGAATGTAGCTTACTTGGCGTCGCGACTCTGACAACCCCATGGCACATCCTGACGGCCCCACCATCCTTGCCTTCCGCCGCCGCCTGGCCCGCTGGTTCCGCCGGGAGGGGCGTGACCTCCCCTGGCGGCGCACCCGGGACCCCTACCAGGTGCTGGTCTCGGAATTCATGCTGCAGCAGACCCAGGTTTCCCGGGTCACCGAGTACTACGACCGCTTTCTCGGGCGCTACCCGACGGTGCACCACCTGGCGGAGGCGCGGCCGCACGAGGTCCGGGAGGTGTGGGAGGGGCTGGGCTACTACCGGAGAGCGAGTAACCTGCACCGGCTGGCCCAGGTGGTGGTGGGCGAACGGAACGGGGCGATCCCGCGGGACACCGAGGAACTCCGCCGCCTGCCGGGGGTGGGACGGTACACCGCGGGCGCGGTCAGCACCTTCGCCTTCGAGATGGCCACACCGGCGATCGACACCAACGTTGGACGGGTGATCCGGCGGGCGTTCCATCCCCGGGCCCGCGGCGCCGCGGGGGAGAAGCGGATCTGGGCGACGGGAGCGCGACTGGTGCCCCGCGCGGGCACGCCGGCCTGGACCTTCAACCAGGGGATCATGGAACTGGGCGCGCTGGTCTGCACGGCGCGCGTCGCGTATTGCGGACGCTGCCCAGTGCAGCCGGTATGCTCAACCGGCAGGCGCGCGGCAAGACAGGATTAGGGGATCATTATGGATTAGGGGATTGGCTCATCGACACCCTAGGCCCATCCTGCTCCACGACCCGGCTCGCGATGCCTCGTGTCTTTGAATGATGATGAATGATTGGGTCAGCCACGCACCAATCCCCCAATCCATCGAAATCCCCAAATCCTGTCCACCAGCGAAAGAGGCCGCCTGAGTGACTCAGGCGGCCCCACCTCAGCTCGAAGCGGCGAGATCTAGTACTTGTGCAGCACGCCCGCGACCAGCGCGATCAGCCCCAGCGTTCCCGCCACCATCCCGGAGGTCGCCACCCGCCTGCGGAGCCCGTCCCAGGCGGGACCGGTCTCGCCAATCGGTGAGATCCGGGTCAGCCGCGACAGCGCCGGCAGGCTCACGAAGAGCACCAGGATCGCCGCGATCACGCCGGTGATCTGCATCAGCATCAGCCACGACGACGGCTGGGCCGCGCGCGCGGCCGGCCCGCTCAGGTAGCCGCCCGAGAGCACCGTGAGCACGATGCCGGGGAGCATCAGTACCCGGTGAATCCCCGTCAGCAGGCGCACGATGATGGCCTGCGCCGCGCGATCTTCCTGCTTCCCGCGGATGCCGACGATCATCGCCGCCATCCCGCCGCCCACCCACAGCGTGAACCCTGCGATATGCGCCAGGTACCAGATTCCCATCAGGCCACCGTCTCCGAGAACATGTCGGCATCGATCGGCTGACGGCCGGCGAATCCGGCGTCGACCTCGTGCCAGTGCGTGATGCGCTCCTCGTCCAGCTTCCAGCAGAGAAAGACCAGCCGGTCGTCCTTGAGGGCGTAGAAGTCGACCAGCCCCGCGTCGAAGCCCTTGAAGACGCAGCCGATCCCCTCCAGTTCCAGCATGTAGCCGTTGATCCGCTCGGCCACCCGGGTCACCGCCTCCCGGGTCTCGCGCAGCTCGTCCGGCTCCACATCGTCGGCGCGCACCGGGCCGGTGAGCACCTCGTACTTCGCCACCAGCTCGCGCCACACCGGGTAGGCGGCCATGAGGTCGTTCACCACCCCCCGCACCAGCGGCAGGGTCGCTTCCGCCTCGCGCACCGTGAAGATCCGCGGCGCCGCCATGGCGTGATTACCGCCAGACGATCCGGAGACCTTCGACCAGTTCCGGATGGCTGATGAACCCGATGACGCGGTGCTCCGAGTCCACCACCGTGATGGTGGGCCGGAGGTGCAGCTCGTTCGGGTCCTGGTTCATGTAGAGCGACAGGCCGTTGAGCTCGGTGTCGGGACCCACCACCGCGCTGTCGGTGCGCATGATGGTGTCGGCCCGGACCCCGGTGGCATCGGCGCCGGTAGCCAGGCAGCGGGTGACGAGGTCGCGGTCACTCACCACGCCGAGGAAACGACGGGTCCGGTGATCGTCCACCACCGGCACCACCGAGATGTTGCGGTTCTTGAACATGATCGCCATCTCGCTGGCCGACGCGTTGGCGACGGCGACATACGGATCGCGAACCATGACTTCGGAGGCTTTCATCGGCGGCGTCAGTAGAGGTGAGGGGTCCGGGCGTCGATCATGAAGACGAAGCGAGCGCGGCGCCCGCGGTTCCGACAGGTGAATCTGCCTACGTCGCCTCCGATTTCAAGCCCGCCAGCGCGGTCCGGGCGGCGAGATACCCTTCCTCCGCATACTTGCGGACCTGGTCCACCCGGAAGGTGGCGCCCTTCTCCACCCGGGGCCGCACGTAGATAAGGGGCGGCCGGTTGCTGCTCGCCCGCCAGAGGGCCAGCGCCTGGGCGGTCTGCCCCGCCATCAGGATCCCGGACTCTTCATTGTGGATTTCGACGATCGGCGGCAGGTCGGGCCCGCCCCCGCCCTGCGCCTCGTCGAATCCCGGCCCCACGTCGACCGCCACCACCAGCCGCGCCGGCAGCATCGTGGCCGCCTCGAGCGGGAGTACCGCCCGGAGCCCGCCGTCGGCGTAGCGCCGCCCCTCGATGACCGCCGGCGGGAGGAACATCGGCAGCGCCGCGGTGGCATACAGCGCATCGAGCAGCGGGACCGAGCGCCCCAGCTCGCCGAAGAGGGTGAGCTCGCCGGTGTCGAGCGCCACCGCCGTCACCGTGAGCGGGATCGGGAGGTCCTCGAACCGGCGATACCCCAGCATCCGCTCCAGCGACTTCCGGAACGGCTCCGGCTTGAGGAGCGAGCGGGCCCACAGCCCCTTGATGAAGGCGAACGGTTCGGCCTGGACGATCTCCTTCTCGCCCACCGCCCCCACCCGGTCGAGCGCCTCCGCGGCGCTGAGTCCCGATGCGAACAGGGCGGCGAAGACGCCGCCCATCGAGGTGCCAACCAGGTGCGACGGCCTGAGCCCCGCCTCCTCCAGCGCCCGGTAGGCGCCCACGTGGGCCGACGCCTTGGCCCCGCCCCCGCTCAGCACCAGCACCACCCCGGGCTCGGTCACTGCTTCTTGCTCTCCCGCCAGGCCCGCGCCTTCTCGAAGCGCTCCATCTCCTCGGCGGTCTCGGGCACCAGCCGCGGCACCCGCCGGGGCTTCCCCGCCTCGTCGATCGCCACAAAGACCACGCGCGCCGTGTGGGTATGCCGCCGCTTCCCGGTCGACACCTCCTCGGCGTAGACCTCGACCGCGACATCCATCGAGCTGTTGCCGACGAATTCCACCTGCGCGGCACAACTCACCAGCGCCCCCAACGGGATCCGCTCGCGGAAGTCGACCCGGTCGAAGCTGGCGGTCACCGCCGGCCCGCGGGCGTGGCGGATCGCCGCGACCGCCGCGGCCTGATCGACCATCGAGAGGAGATGCCCGCCGAAGAGGTCGCCCAGGACATTCTGCATGTGGGGCATGACCAGCTGGGTGAGCTCGGCCCGGGCGAAACTCATCGGGCTCTGGTCGGGGATGTTGGTGCTCAGCGGTCGGTTCACGTTCTTCACTTGTCTATGACCCGTGGTACTGGGTCAGGTACGGTTGGGCAAACTGACTAACACAGATGACAGCGGGATGGGACCAGATGCCTTCCGTGGACTCGACAAGCCCGCGACCTCGTCGCCGGCTCGGTCATTCAGACAACACCCGACAAATGTTGTTTGTGATGCAATTGTCGCTGCTCACATCACACTGAAAAACACACTCACCACAAATCACCCTCACCCAACCCAGCGCCCCCAATCGGGGACTCGTCGCGCTCACGGAGCACATCCTGACCCATCTGTGTGCATCTGTGTTAGTCAGTTTGCTCCCCTCAAACCCAAGACGGAGCTAGAAATCGACCGGCCGCAGATAGTACTCGCCGATCGCCGTCTGGCTGACCATCGCCACCGTGGGGAGCCGGCGCTTCCAGTGGGTGTTCTCCAGCCGCTTCCGCACCAGCTCGACTTCCTCCGCCGAGAAGCCGAGCGGCATGATCTCCGCCGCGCCGTACCCCTGCAGCATGTAATGGAGAATCAGGTCGGCCCGGGGATACGAGATCCCGAAATCCCCTTCATCGGTCTGGCCGCGGATGAGATCCGCCGTCGCCGGCTTGGTGACGATCACGTCGGGCACCCCCACGTGCCGCGCCAGCGCCCAGACCTGGGTCTTGAAGAGGTCCCCGATCGGGTTCACCGGCGGCGAATCGTCGGCGTGCCAGGTGAAATACCCGAAGAGCCGCTCGGTCTTGTTCCCGGTCCCGAGCGGCAGCACGCCGAGCTCGGCCGAGAGATCGAAGAGCGTGATCATGCGCATCCGCGCCATCACGTTCCCCTTCCGCGCCGGGCTCGATTCCCCGCCGATGGCCCCGACGATCCCATCGACGCCCGCCGTGATGTCCACCGTGCGGCTCTGGATCCCGAGCTTGTCGATCACCAGCTGCGCGTGCTCCAGGCTCTCCGGGCTCGAGGTGCGATACGGCATCCGCACCCCGATGACGTTCTCCTTGCCCAGCGCCTCCGCGGCGAGAAACGCCACCAGCGAGCTGTCGACCCCGCCCGAGATCCCGATGATCGCCCTGGTGAACTTGCGGCGGCGGATCAGCTCATCCTTGAGGAACTCCACCAGCCAGGTGCGGGTCAGCTCCGGATCGATGAGCAGCGGGCTGACCGCGGGCGCCGCCAGCGGCCGGGACTGGCGGGTCGCCGCCGGGGCCACCGCGGGCACCGTGACCGAGGGTGCGTCGTCTTCCTTGCCGTTCTCCAGGCTCTTGAGCAGGTGCGGGAGGCGCACCTGCAGATCCGACAGCAGCGGCGCCTCGGCCCGGGCCCGGGTGATCTCGATGAAGTCGAGGTCGACCGGCACCGTCGCCGGCTGGAAGAGCGGCGCCTGGAGCAGGACCGTCCCCCGCGGACCCGCCACGATCGACCCGCCCGCGAAGCCCTTCCCTCCCTCGAACCCGACCAGGTGCGCGACGATGACGTAGACGCCGTGCTCCTCCGCGATCCCCTGTGCCAGCCGGTCCCACCGGTCGAGATTCGCCGGGCGCGCCTGTCCCGCCCGCGGCGCCAGCCCCCGCGCCGGCGTGGCGCTCGGCACCAGGATCACCTCGGCACCGTCCAGCGCCGCGAGCGTCGGGGTGATGGAATGCCAGGCGTCCTCGCAGATCAGCATCGCGCAGCGACCCCAGCGGGTGTCGAACGCATGCACCGTGCGGCCCGGCTCCACGAAGCGTTCTTCGTCGAAGACGCCGTAGGTCGGCAGGAACACCTTCCGGTGCACATGCCGGATCCCGGCATCGGGACCGCCGAGCGACGCGTACAGGGCCGAGTTGTGAAGGTGATTCTTCCAGAGCTCGTAGAAGCCGAGCGCGATGTCCATCGGGGGCGCGCCCGACTCGCGGTGCACCCGCGCCAGGTCGGCGTAGAGCTGCTCGGCGGTGAGGGCGAGTTCCTGGACCCCGCCTTCGAGGAAGTAGCCGGTGAGCGCGGCCTCCGGCCCGACCAGCAGGCCGGGGGGCTCGGGCCACTGCCCCACCTCACGGAAGACCTCACCCAGGCGGGCGAGGTTGGCGGCGTACTCTCCCTTGTCGGGGCGGAACTGGGCGATGGCGACGCGAAGCATGGGCGGAAATGTAGCGGTCAGGCGGTCAGGCGGTCAGGCGGCTAGGCGGCTAGGCGGCTAGGCGGCTAGGCGGGTAGGCGGGTAGGCATCCCGAGGGTAGAAAAGGCGAGGCGCGGCGGAGTGGGGGATTCGCGGAGCGGAACGTATGGGCCCAGCGCTGTTCATCGGCGGCGGCCCGTGCATGGCCCATCAGTTCCGCGGAGCGAACGCCCCCACCCGACGCGCCGATTCAGACTCGCAGAGCCGAGCCGCCAGACGCCGCGAACCCGTGAATCCTTTTACATGGCGCCGTCGTAGCGCCCCCAATTTTCGCCGCTCCCCCCTGCCCTTCTCCCGAGGTCTTCGTGCTGCCCGCCCTCTGGCTCACCCTCGCCGCGTCCGCCCTCGTCCCCGACAGCAACATCGCGATGTTCCATGGTGGCCCGACCCATACCGGGGTGTATCCCGCGACAGCCGGCAGCTATGGCGGCGTCGCGTGGCGAACCGAAACGGGGGGACCGGTGCGCTCCTCGCCAGTGGTGACTGGCGGGGTCGTCTATGTCGGCAGCAACGATGGGCACCTCTACGCGCTCGACGCCGCGCGGGGCGCCGTCCGGTGGAGGTACGACGCCGGCTCCCCGGTGTCATCCACGCCGGCGGTGGCGGGCAACACCATCGTGTTCAGTGCGACCGATGGCTCGGTGCAGGCGGTGTCGCTCGCGGGGCGCCGGCTCTGGCGCACGCCGACCGGCCGCGACGCGAAGCTGCCGTGGGGCTACGAGAGTGGTGACGTGTGGACCTCGTCGCCCGTGATCGTGGGACAGAGCGTGCTGGTCGGCAGCGGTGACGGGGGACTCTACCGGCTGTCGCTCGCCAGCGGGAAGGTCGAGTGGCGCGCCGCAACCGGCGGCCGGGTGCGCTCCTCGCCGGCGGTGGCGCGCAACCTGGCGGTCGTGGGCAGCTACGACGGGCAGCTCTACGCCTTCGACGTCGCCAGCGGCAAGGAACGCTGGCGTTTCGCCACCAAGGGCATCGACTTCAAGAGCGACACCTTCGGCTACGACCGGAAGTCGATCCAGTCGTCACCCGCCATCGCGGGCGACCTGGTCCTCGCCGGCGCGCGCGACGGGTTTCTCTACGCCGTCGACCTCGACAGCGGGAAGCAGCGCTGGGTGATGGACCACAAGGTGTCGTGGGTGAACTGCTCCGTCGCCGTCAGCGACGGCCTGGTCTTCACCGGCACCTCCGATGGCGCCTTCCTCCAGGCGATCGATCTGGCCACCGGGACCCAGCGCTGGCGGGCCGACACCCTCGGCGTCATCTGGAGCTCGCCGGTGGTCTCGGGCGACAAGGTCTACACCGTCACCACCCGCGGCCCGGTGATCGCCTTCGACAAGGAGAGCGGACGGGAGCTCTGGCGGGTGCGCTACGGGGCGGGGAGCTTCTCGTCGCCCACCATCAGCGACAACCGCATGTACCTCGGCACCGAGGACGGCGGCATCTACGCCATCGACCTCTCGGCCCCGAAGCCGCTCCGGCGGATGGTGTTTTGGGACGAGAAGCTCGACAAGGTCACGCTCCTCCCCGATGGCGACCGCCTCCGGGACTATCTCACCGCCCGGGGATACGACCTGCTCACCGCCGGCAATGCGGTGGAGGCGCTCAATCCCGCCTATGCCAGGGGGAGCGTCGTCGTCTTTGCGCAGGATTACCTGATGCCGGAGATCGAGGGCACGGACGCATCTTCCAGCCTGCTCCGGCGCTATCTCGAGGCGGGGGGCCGGGTGGTGTGGCCCGGGATTCCGCCCGGGATGTGGCCGCGCGACACCGCGTCCGACCGGCTCAGGATCCGCGCGATCGACCGGGGCGGCCCGGAGCGGCTCCTCGGCGTGAGTCACCAGGGGGCGAACTTCGACCAGCGCGGCGTCTCCTGGATCACCGCCGCCGGCCGGCGCTACGGGCTCGGCGGGTGGTTCAACGCGGCCTGGTCGGCGGATACGACCGGGGTGAGCGAGGTGCTCGCGCGGGATGACCAGGGCCACGCGGCGGCGTGGACCAAGCGGTTCGGCACGGCGGGAGGGCTGTTCGTGCGGATGCCGATCCCGGCGGTGGGCGAGGGAGCGATGCCGGTGTTCGGGGTGATTCAGCGGGTGGCCGAAATGACGGCTCGGTAGCGGACGCACCCGCTACTGGCGCGGGGCGGGACCGGCCGGTACCATGGCGGTACCGTCAACCGGGAGGGCCCCGTGGCAAGCGTCCGCGAAATTCTTTCCCGCAAGGGCAGTGAGGTCGTGACCGCCGATCCCCGGAGCAGCGTGCACGAGGCTGCCCGCCTGATGAACAGCAAGGGGATCGGCGCCCTGCCGGTGGTCGAGGCCGGGGTGCTGGTCGGCATCTTCACGGAACGCGACCTGATGCGGAGGGTCGTGGCGCAGGACCTCGATCCGCGGCAGACGACGATCGGGCAGGTGATGACGCCGGACCCGCACACCACCAGTGTGGACGCCACGGTCGAGGAATGCGCCGCCCGGATGACCGCCTGCCGGATCCGCCACCTGCCGGTCATGGGCCCGGACGGGCTCGGTGGCATCGTGACGATCGGCGACCTGCTGGCCTTCCAGGTCGCCGACCAGGCCAATACCATCGCCCAGCTCAACAGCTTCGTGTACGACAACCGCTGATCGGCCTGTTGAGCTTGTCTACCTGAAAAAGCAGGGATCCCTCGGTCGCTTCGCTCCCTCGGGATGACAGAATTGGTCGGCTCGGGCAACCAGTTCTGTCATTCCGAGCGCAGCGAGGAATCCCTGATCCTGCTACACGACTCTTCGCCCCGCCACCATCCCGACGAACGTCGCCGCCAGGCACAGCAGCACACTCAGCCCCACGTAGAGCAGCGCCTTCCCCGCCTGCCCGTCCTCGATCAGCCGCACCGATTCATAGCTGAAGCTGCTGAAGGTGGTGTACCCGCCGCAGAGCCCGACGGTCAGCATCGCCCGCACCTCCGCGCTCATCTCCGAGCCCGAAGGTGCGTAGCGATAGAGGAATCCGAGGAGGAAGGAACCGGTGATGTTGATCAGCAGCGTTCCGAGGGGAAAGGTCCCGCCGGTGGAGCGCTGAATCGTGCTGCCGATCAGGTAGCGGAGCACCCCGCCAGCCGCGCTGCCGAGAGCGATGTACAGGAGAATCAGGGATCCCTCGCTCCGCTCGGGATGACAGAATTCCGTTGCCCGCTGCACTGCCGCCTTGCCGCTTTGCCGACTTGCCGCCTCACTTGCGGTGCCAGTACATCCGCATCTCGGTGACCTTCTCGCCGTCCGTCTCGCAGAAGAGGGCGCCCCGGGCCTCGACCCACTCCCCGGTACGGCGCCGACGGAAAAGGCACTTGAACTCGGTCGAGAACCAGGGACCCGCGGCGAAGATCTCGCCCGAGGTGAAGCTGATCTCCGACTGGTTGAGCGGAACGTCGGCCCAGTAGCCCCGCACCGCGTCCACGCCCTTGAGCGCCTCCGAAAACGGGGTCTCGATGAAGACGGGATCGGCGGAGAAGATCCCCATCATGACGTCGGGCTTGCCCCGCGACCACCCCTGCCCGAACTCGTCGACCAGCCTGCGACCCAGCGCGCGCGTACCCTCCACCGTGCTCTCACCCATGAATCCGGCTCACTCCGTGGCTAAGATTGGGGCAACCCATGGGACCGAATCTATACTCGTGGCTCGCCGCCGTCTCCGGGCTGTGGCTGGCCGTTGCCCCACACCCGCGGCGCGCCCCGACCTGTCCCCCTGAAGCCGGGACGCTGGCGGAGGCCGGCTGGCGGGCCTATCGCGCCGACTCCATCGAGGTCGCCGCCGAGCGGTTCACCCGGGCCGACCTGCTCTGCGACGACAACTGGGAAGCGAAGGTGGGGCTGGGGTACACCCATCTCCGGGCCGAGCGGGTGGGCAAGGCCGATTCGCTCTTCGACCTGGTGGTCACCCGGATGCCGGGCAACGGCGATGCCTGGGATGGCCTGGTGCTGACCCGCTGGCGCCGGGGCGACCGGGACGGCGCCCTCGCTGCCGCGCGCCGGGCGATCGCCCTCCACCCCGGGAACCAGGCCACCACCCGCATCCTCTCCCAGCTCGATCCCGACTGGAACCGCCAGGCCCTCGGCCCGAAGCAGCGCAACCCGCGGCTCCGGGTCGACGCCCGCACCCGGGGCGACTACTTCGAGGTGCCGGACGGGCGCGGCTGGCGCCGCTTCTACGTCAACGGCGTCAACATGGGCGTGGCGCTGCCGGGAAAGTTCCCCAGCGAGTTCCCCCAGGATTCGCTGACCTACGCCGGCTGGCTCGACACCCTGTCGGCGATGCACACCAACGCGCTCCGGCTCTACACCATCCTTCCGCCCAGCTTCTACCGCGCGGTGCTGGGATGGAACCGGGCGCATCCGGACCGTCCCTTCTGGCTGGTCCACGGCGTGTGGACCGAGCTCCCGCCGGAGCACGACTTCAACGCCCCCGCGTGGCGCGACGAGTTCCGCCTGGAGATGCGCCGCGTCGTCGACCTGCTCCACGGCAACGCCGAGATCCCGGTGCGGCCGGGCCACGCCGGCGGGCGCTATGAGGCCGACCTCTCGCCCTGGGTGCTGGGCTACATCATCGGGCGGGAGTGGGAGCCCTACGCCGTCAAGGAATTCGAGGCGCGCCATCCCGCGCCGAAGCCCTTCCGGGGCCGCTTCCTCTCCACCCGCCCCGGGGCGGGCGCCACCGACAGCTGGATGGCGGAGCAGTGCGACTACCTGCTGGGGTACGAGGTCGACACCTGGAATACCATCCGGCCGATCGCCTACACCAACTGGCCCACGCTCGATCCGCTCACCCACATCACCGAGGCCACGGGCAAGGAGGAGAGCGCCTGGCGGAAGAAGGTGGGCCGCCCACTCCCGCGCGACCCGATCGAGTACGAGAACGATGCGATCGGCCTCGACGCCATGGTGGTGCGGGCGACGCCGACCAACCCCGCCGGGTGGTTCGCGAGCTATCATGCCTATCCCTACTATCCCGACTTCCTGAACTACGACCCGGCCTACGGCAAGGCCAGCTCGAGCGAGGGGCGGTCCAACTACTTCGGCTACCTGAAGGCGCTCAAGCGGCATCACGCCGGGATCCCGCTCCTGCTCTCGGAGTACGGTGTCCCGTCGAGCCGCGGACTGGCGCATCTCCAGCCCCAGGGGTGGAACCACGGGGGGCACGACGAGATCGCGATGGCGCAGATCGATGCCCGGCTGACCCGGGAGATCCGCGAGGCCGGTGCCGCGGGCGGGATCATCTTTGCGTGGATCGACGAGTGGTTCAAGAAGAACTGGATCGTGATCGACTACGAGATCCCGCTGGAGAACACCCGCCAGTGGCACAACGTGATGGACGCCGAGCAGAACTACGGCATCCTGGGGATGTATGCGGGAGACGAGGCGGCGACGCCGGTGCTGGGCGGCGACATCGCCCGCTGGCAGGCGCTCGCGCCCTACGCCGCGAACGGCACCGGCCGGGTCCGGCTGGGGGCGAACGAGTCGTACCTCTACCTGGCGATCGAGCTGGGTGACCGGATTCGTCAGGCGGGGCGCGGCGGAACCCGGCCGGTGGTCGCCGTGGGGCTCGACACCTGGCGGGCCGACCTGGGCCAGCAGCGGTTGCTCGACTCGGTGACCAGCGACGCCGGCTTCGAGTTCCGGGTGACGCTGGGTGATACCACCGGCACCATCGACGTCACCCCGGACTACAACCCCTACGCCGGCGCCGACGTGATCATCGACGGCGACGACTACGGGAAGTTCCGCCACCGCCCGATCGTCACGACGCCGCGGACCGACGGCCGCTTCGATTCGCTGTTCGTCATCACCAACCGGGCCCGCTTCACCCGGGACGGGAAGTTCATCGGGGCGCGGGGGATCAACCGGGGCCGGCTGCGCTATGGCACCGAGGCGGCCTCCTCGCTCAACGACTGGTACTACGACGCCGCCACCGGCACCATCGAACTGCGGCTGGCGTGGGGGCTGCTCAACGTGAGCGACCCGTCGACCCGCTCGGTGCTGTACGAGGAGAGCGACTCGAACGACATCGGGACCGTGGTCACCGACGGGATCCGGCTTGGCCTGGTATTTCTCGGGGGTTCCGATACCGCCGGCGCGCCGGTGCTCGGCGCCGTGCCGTCGCTGGGGCGGGAGAATCGCTGGCCCCTCGCGGCGCTGCCCACCTGGGCGTGGCCGACGTGGAGCGAGCCGCGCTATCACCAGCGGCTCAAGCCGGTCTACGACTCGTTGCGGACCCTGTGGGGGAAATGGTGATGCGATTCGTTCCTCGTTCCTCGTTCCTCGTTCCTCGTTGGGTCCGTGAACGGGCCAAGGGCGTCACAACACGCTTTTGCAGTTCACGAGGAACGAGGAACGAGGAACGAGGAACGGTCCTGCTGTTACTGCTCCTTCCAGCTGCTGCCGCCGCCCAGTCCCCCGCCGGCGACTCCGCCTGGGCCCGCGGCGACTACCCCGCCGCCCGCGCCGCCTACGAGGCCTCGCTCCACGACAATCCCGGCTACGTCCGCGCCCTCTACCGCCTCGGCATCCTCGCGGCGTGGGACGGGAAGCTCGACTCCGCTCTCGCCCTCCTCCGCGATGCCCGCGAGATGGAGCCCGATGAGCCCGACGTGCGCTTCCAGCAGGCCACCGTCCTGTCCTGGAAAGGGAAGTACGGTACGTCGCTGATCCAGTGGGACTCGCTCCTGCAGCAGCACCCCGACCGGCGCGACGCGGCGCACGGGCGGGCCCGCACCCTCGCCTGGGCCGGCCGCATGAAAGAGGCCGATCAGGCCTACGCCCAGCTCTACCGCGGCGACGCGACCGATCTCGACGCCCTCGCCGGCCGGGCCCAGGTGGCGGCGTGGCGCGGCGACCTGAGCCGTGCGGTGCAGTACTACCAGGATGTGCTCAAGGAGAATCCCGAGCATGTCGGTGCGCTCGTGGGACTCGCGCAGGTGCGCCAGTGGCAGGGGCGCCCCGCCGAGGCCGAGTCGTATGTATCGAAGGCCCTCGCCGTCGCCCCCGCCGACCGGACCGCGCTCGAGGCGCAGCGCGCGATCCGCGCTCTTCGCCGTCCCCGGCTCGACCTGACCATCGGCTGGAGCCACGACTCCGACAGGAACACGCTCTGGTGGCAGGAGGCCGGGACCTCGCTGATCGTCGCGAACGGGCTCCGCGCCTTTGCGAGCGCCGGGATTGCCGAAGCCAGTGATCCCGCCCGCAACGGCACCCGGCTCTCGGGCGAGACCGGGCTGACACTCGATCGCGGCCAGGTGAGCCTCACCGGCGCCCTGGGCGCACGGCGGCTCTCGAGCGACGGCGCCGCCAGCCGGGGGCTCGCGACCTGGCGCGCCAGTTCCCGGCTCCGGCTCGCGCCCGGTGCCGGCATCGGGCTCGGCTACTCCCACTATTCCTTCGACGAGACCGCGCTCCTCCTCGGCCGCGACCTCAATGTCGATGAGCTCTCGTTCGACGCCGATGCGGAACCCCGCCCCGGTCTCTCGGTGGGTGGCGGGGTCGGCACCGCCTGGCTGAGCGACGACAACCAGCGCCGCTGGGCGCTGCTGGGCATCACCCAGCGGGTGGCGGGCCGGTTCACCGTCGGGGTCTTCGGGCGGGTGCTGAGCTACGACCAGCGCGGGGCCGGGTACTTCGCCCCCGACCGCTTCACCGTGGGGGAAGTCCGCGGTTCGTATACTTACGGGCTGCGCCAGTGGGCTTTCCGCCTCTCCGGCGGGCTCGGCGCGCAGCAGGTGGGGAAGGGATCGAGTTCACAGACCGAGTGGCATACCGAGGCGCGCGCCAGCCGCCGCTGGTCGGTCGACAACGAAGTGGCGCTCTCCGGCGGGATCAGCAACAGCGCGGAGAGCAGCACCACCGGCGCATTCCGGTACTACACTGCCGCCCTCACGGTGCGGCTGGGACTCTGAGACGATGACCACTCCGCATTCGTACACCGAGCTCGGGCGGGAAGTCACCCGCACCGTCGATCACTTCCTGGAATCGCTGGCCGGCGTGCCGGCGGAACAGTGGGGGTACACGCCCTCGCCGGAGGTCTGGTCGGTGGGCCAGGCGGCCGAGCACACGGCTGGCGTCTTCCAGAGCATCCAGAAGCTGCTGGGGAAGAAGCTGCTCGCGAGCCCCCTGCCCGCGGGGAGCACGCCGGCGGTGAAGGACGAGGTGATCCTCCAGGTCATGATGAACCGGGGGAAGCGCTACACCGCCCCCGACTTCGCGCTGCCGACCGGAAAGTGGGGAACACGGGAGGCGCTGGAGAAGGACCTGCTCGAGTCGCGGGCGGCGCTGCTGACGTGGCTCGACACGCTGACTGTGGACCTGCGCGGCTATGCGCTGCCGCACCCCCTCATCGGGCTGCTCGATGGAGTCCAGTGGCTGCTCTTCGCCGCGGCGCATACCGAGCGGCATACGCATCAGATCATCGACTTCCGAAAGTCGTCGGGCTTCTAACTGCTTACCGCAGGGACACGGGAGGCGTAAGGGGAACAGGATTTGGGGATGTTGATGGATCAGGGGATTGGTACCGTGTTGCCAACGGAGACACGACCATGACACCCCTGATCCAATCCGCTGTTATCCAGTCGAATCCCCGAATCTGACACCTCTGCGGTCAGCAGTTCAGTCACCGAACGTAGGTCTCGAAGAACCCCGTTCCGGAATCCGAGACCTCCGCCCCTCCCACTCGGCCCCGCAACTCGAACCGCCCTCGCATCTGCAGGAAGTGATTCTCCTTGTCCCCCACCCCCGCCGTCGCCTGGAAGTCGATGATCGTCGCCCGGATGCGCACCGTGTCCGCGTCGCGCACCGCCACAAAATCGAAGGCGGCCGGCGCCGCGACCCCGTTCCGCGCCCCGTCGGGGTGCCGCCCCGCGTAGCGCACCGCCTGCGCCCGGAGGATCTGCCGCACCCCGAGTGAGTCGACCAGCGCCACCAGCAGCTTCGGCGCGCCGCTCGAGGTCGCCGCGATCGTGTCCGACGGCGCGTAGACCGCCCCGTAGAGGAGGTTGTACCGCCCGCCCCTCGCGGCACCCCAGTCCCAGGTGACGCTCCGCCACACCCCCCAATTGTGGTCGTGATACGCCGGCGCTTCACTGAGCCTGGTGCAGTTCGCGCCTCGGCAGATGCTCCCCGTGGCGCCGCCGCGCAGCACCGGCACGACGTAGCCGGAGATGTACTCCCCTTCCTTGAGATCGACCGGGGGGAAGTAGCGGTTCTTGTCGGGGCGGACCGACAGGTCGATGGTCACCGTACCGGTCGGGCCGGTCGCGGTACCCACGAGCGCATAGCGCCCCTCCCGCTGGCGCACGGTGTTGTCACCGAGCGAGAGATCGGCGCCGGCGGTGTCGAACAGCACCGATGTGCCCGGCACATCGGCGGTGAACCGCTCATAGCTCCCGCTGGGCGTGCGCCGTGACACCAGGAGCCACCCCCCGAAGCGTCCGGTGGGAATCGAGCCCCCGACGAGATAGGTGATGTACCACCACTCCCGCTCCGACACCGAGACGTTGAAGTAGTGCCACTCCGCCCAGGTCGAATCGGGCGTGGGCGGATAGTGGAAGCGATCCAGCTCGTGATAGAGCTGCTCCGCCGTCGGCGCCATCCACTGGGAATCGGCGGGGGAATCGGCCCAGGCACCGTCGCGGATGGTGAGCCCGGCGCCGACCGCCTGCGCCCGGCTCGGGATCTCTCCCCCGGCCCGCACCGCGACCGGCTCCCCGCCCGGCTTCCTGAGGTAGATCAGCTTGTTCTCGATGGCGGGAGAGACCGCCTGCACCAGCGCGGCATTCCGCTCGCCGCCGAGGAGCTGGCGGGTGAGGAACCGCGCCCGGTCGATGGAGAAGAAGAGGCCGCTCAAGCCCCCGGTCCGCATCGCCTCGATGTCGATCCCCTGCGGCAGGACCGTCACCTCACCGCCGCCGATGAGCGACACGTCCTTCGACTGGTCCACCATCGCCGCGCCGACCGAGAGCAGCACGATCATCACCCCCACCCCCAGGCCGTAGCCGAGGAGGAGGAGCAGCGAGCGGCCCTTGTTGACGAAGAGCTGGCGGAAGGCGAGGACGGTGAGCATCAGCGTTCCTCGTTCCTCGTTCCTCGTTCCTCGTTGAACTGCTCCCCTCCTCCGGATGGTGACGGGCCACCGTCACCACGAGGAACGAGGAACGAGGAACGAGGAACGTCATCAACGATCTCCCCATCCAGCATATGTACGACCCGCCCCGCCTCCCCCGCCAGCCGCTCATCGTGCGTGACCACCACCAGCGTCACCCCGTCCTTCACCAGCTGCTGGAAGAGGTCGAGGATGCTCCGCCCGGTCTTCGCGTCCAGCTCCCCGGTCGGCTCGTCGGCGAGGATCAGCGCGGGACGGTTGGCCAGCGCCCGCGCGATCGCGACCCGCTGCATCTCGCCGCCGGAGAGCTGGGTGGCGCGGTGATACCCCCGCCCCGCCAGCCCCACGTAGCCCAGCAGCTCGCGGGCCCGCGCCTTCCGCTCCGTCCGCCCCACCCCCGCTTCCGCCATGGGAAGCTCGATGTTCTCCTCGGCGGAGAGGACCGGCAGCAGGTGGAAGCGCTGAAAGACAAAGCCGATGCGGGTGAGCCGGAGCCGGGTGAGGTCGCGATCGTTCATCCGCTCCAGATGCTGCCCCATGATCTCGACCGAGCCCCCCGACGGCGTGTCGATCCCGCCCAGCAGCTGGAGCAGCGTCGACTTGCCGCACCCCGAGGGACCGACGATCGCGGCGTAGTCCCCCTGGTTGATCTCGAGGGAGACGCCGCGCAGGGCGTGCACCGTCTCCCCATTCATCGGGTAGTCCTTGCGGAGCCCCTGCACCCGGGCGACGACGCTCATGTCGCCTCCGTCCGGAGCGTCGCCGCAATCGGCGCGCGCGCGGCGAGCCAGGCGGGGTAGACCCCGGCGAGAATTCCGGTGATGACCAGCACGATCGCGGCGAGCACAAGACTCCTGGTGTACGGCACGAAGAAGGAAATCGCGGCGGGAAGGCCGGGAAACGACGTGAGAATCCGGTCGAGGAACTTCGCGGTGACGCTGCCGAGCGCCCCACCGAGGAGCCCGCCCACCAGGGTGAGCGCACCGCCCTCGAGCATGACGCCGCGGAGGATCGTGGCGCGGGAGATCCCGATGGCGCGGAGGGTGGCGATCTCCCCCAGCCGTTCGTTGACCGTGATGGTCATGAGGGTGGAGACCAGCAGGACCGTCACGACCAGGCTGATGCTCCCCAGGATGTAGGAGAGCTGGCGGAAGTAGACCAGCCGCTCCCGGAAGTGCACCACCATGTCGCCGATGTTGTTGACCGAGAGCATCGGGTAGTTCGCCCGGATCTCGTCGGTGACCCGCTGCACTTCGCGCTCCGGGTTCACCTTCACGATCACCGCCGAGACCCGGTCCTCGGCCCGGAGCCGCGCCAGCTCCTGCATGACCGGGAGACTCGCCCCGACCGAGGGCTGGCCGCGGTAGTCGTAGAGCCACTTCACCCGGGCCCGCACCACCAGGCGCCGCTCGATGGCGGGCGTCGCGGCCTGCGGGTCGAGCCGGCCCACCAGGGTCACCGTGTCCCCCACGGTGGCCCCGAGCGCCGCCGCCGCGGGCGCGCTGAGCAGGAGCCCAGTGCTGTCTCCCGGTGCGAGATCGGATCCCTCCTCGACCTGGTAGACCCCCTGCGCCCCCGCCTCGATCCCGTACCCGAAGAGGGTCACCAGCGAGTCCTTCGCGCGCCCGTACACCGCCGTCCCGAGCATCGGCCCCGCCATCTCCACGGCGCTGTCGGCGCGGATGGTCGCGAGGAGGCGGCTGTTCCCCGGGATGGTCGCCTCGGTATCGAACGGCAGCGTGCCCTTGGGCGAGATCCGGATCTGGAACCCGCGCACCAGCAGCAGCTTCTCGAAGGAGCGCTCGATGCCCCCGGCAAGGAGCACCATGTCGAGCAGCATGGCCGTGGTGATGGCGATGCCGGCGAGCGCGAGGCCGCTCCTTACCGGATGGCGAAGCAGATTGCGGAGGGAGGTCATCGCGACTTCTGAGCCCGGAGCAATCGTTCCTCGTTCCTCGTTCCTCGTTCCTCGTGAACGGTGCATATCCACACCTGCGTGGGCGTTCCTGCCACGACGCGCGGCGTGGTCTCGATTGCGCCCTCTACCTCACAAAACGAGGAACGAGGAACGAGGAACGAGGAACGATTTTTCACCCTCTGCCCCACAGGACCAAAGGCCGCGTCCGGGCCAGCCGCCACGCCGCCAGGGACCCCGAGACCAGCCCCAGCCCCAGCGACAGCAGCACGCTGAAGCGCACGATCCCGACGGTGATCTGCGAGAAGATCAGTTTCGTGTCGAAGAAGTGCTGGTAGTAGGTGTTGGTGGTCCAGCTGGCGAGCGCCGCCAGCCCGACGCCCATCACCGAGCCGAGCGCGGCAACCAGGATCGCCTCGAGCAGCAGCGCGCCGAAGATGGTGCGGGCGCTGATGCCGGTGAAGCGCATGACCGCCGCGTCCCGCCGCCGCTCCTCCACCTTGAGCAGCATGATGCAGAGGAGGAAAATGGCGCTCGCCATGACCGAGATGACCGCGATCGCCCGGTGAAAGCGGTTCACCACCTTGAAGGTCTGGGACGATTCGCTGGCGATCTCGGGGGAGGAGTAGGCCCGGTAGCCGAAGGCCACCTGGTTGAGGGCGCGGGTGACGCTGTCGCCCGGGACCCCCGGCTGGAGCCGCACACCGAAGCGGTCGACCCGGTCCGCGGTGCCGAGGAGCCGGGCGAGGTCAGGGAGGTGGAAGCGGAGGAAGTACTCCCGGCGGGTGATGACCGAGGGGTCGACCGCCGGCTCGTAGATGGCGCTGACCACGACACGGGTCGCCGGCCCACCCGCCTCCAGCCCCGCTTCCAGGGTGTCGCCGACCCGGGCACCGAGACGCTCGGCCAGGCGGCGTTCGAGAGCGACGGAAGGCGGGCAGGCGGTCAGGCGGTCAGGCGGACAGTCGGTCCGAGCCGTGACCCCACCCGAGGCGAGTTGAACAGCGAGAAGCAAACCAAACACCGGTGACCTTGCAGCATCCGAGGTTCAACTACCAACGACTGACCGCCTGACCGCCTGTCCGCCCGACCGCCTAATGATACCTCCCATTGGCTCTCCGCTCGTCCAACGTTATCGTAGATCCATCCCATGACACGCTTCGAGACGCCGCGCGTCACCATCGTTGGGGCCGGAGAGACCGGCAGGGGCTGGGCCGCGCTCGCCGTGGCCGCGGGCTGGCCGGTCGCCATCTACGACGCCGACGGCGACCTCCTCTCCACCGCCGCCGAGGCGATCGGTGACCGGGTGGTGAGCCTGGTGCGGCTCAAGCGGGCCGAGGTCGCCGTCGCCGAGACGGCACTCAACCAGATGCGGGTGGGGCGGAGCCTCCTCCAGGCGGTGGAGTCGGCCGACTGGGTCATCGAGGCGGTCTCCGAAGATCTCACCATCAAGCACAAGGTCCTGCAGCTGATCGAGCAGGTGGCCCGCCGGGCCGCCATCATCACCAGCAGCACCAGCGGCCTCTCCCCCAGCACCCTGAACGCCCGGCTCGAGCATCCCGAGCGGTTCCTGGTCACCCGCCCGCTCAACCCGGTGGAGCTGATCCCCCTGGTCGAGGTGGTGCCCTCCTCCCACACCGACCCGGTGTGCGTCGAGGATATCCGCTTCTGGCTGAGCATGCTGGGGCGGGCGCCGATCGTCTTCCGGAAGGAGATCCCCGGGAACATCGCGGGGCGGCTGTCGGCCGCGGTCTGGCGGGAGTGCATCCAGCTTGTGCTCGACGGGGTGCTGGATGTGGAGGACGTGGATCGCGCCGTCTCGGTCGGGCCGGCCCTCGGCTGGGCCGCCGCCGGGCCCCACCTGGAGCAGCACCTCTCCGCCGGCGGCTGGGGCATCGAGGTCTTCCTGGCCCAGCTGCTCGGGACCTACGAGGATGTCTGGAAGTCGCTGGCGGAGTGGAAGCACCTGAGCACCGAGGATCAGAAGCGGCTCGCCCGCCTGGTCGAGAAGGCCTACGCGAGCTACATCCCCGAGCTCCGCGAAGCCCGCAACGCCCGCCTGGTCCGGCTCCTCGAGGCGCTCCGCGAGTAGGCTACGGCCTTACCCGCTCCCACCAGCCCCGCGCCGCCTCCTCCCCCCACGGCTCCATCCCCTCGATCGCCGCCAGCTGGCGGGAGAGTTCCCGCGCCGATTGGGGCCGCTGGGCGGGATCCTTGGCGAGGCACGCGAGGACCAGCGCGTCGAGTCCCGCCGGAATCGGCAGTTCGGACCGCTTCGAGGGTGGGGTGGGTGCGGTGCTGCCGTGGTGGATCAGGTACCCCATCGGCGTGGGGGCATCGAACACCAGGTGGCCGGTGAGGAGCCAGTAGGCGACGCAGCCCGTGGCGTAGATATCGGCGCGGCCATCGACCCGCACGCCCAGCGCCTGTTCCGGCGCCATGAACGCCGGCGTCCCGTTCAGCACCTGCTCCGCCGTCTGGTGGGGCGCCCCGCCACCCGGCGCGTCCTGGGTCGCCTTCACGATCCCGAAATCGAGCACCTTCACGAAGTCGAATTCCTCGCCGTAGCGGCAGAGGAAGATGTTGGCCGGCTTGATGTCGCGGTGGACCAGTCCGTGCGACTCCGCCTCCGAGAGCGAATGGCAGATCTGGCGCAGGAGGTACACCACCCGCGCCGCCGGTAGCGGTCCGAACCGCCGCACCAGCCGGTCGATGTCGAGTCCCTCGAGCAGCTCCATCACGTAGTAGAAGCTGCCGTCCTCAGCCACGCCAAAATCGAAGAGGTTCACGGTGTGCTGGGAGCGGAGACTGGCGATGACCTGGGCCTCCCGCTCGAACCGGCGCACCGGATCCTCGCCGCCCGGCAGCGCGCCGTTCCCCTGCGGCCGGTGCCGCATCAGCTTGATCGCGGCCGGTCGCGCCAGCAGCCGGTGCCGGGCCCGCCACACCTCGCCCATCCCGCCCTGCCCCAGCTTCTCTTCCAGGCGGTAACTCCCCAGCTCCCGGGCCCGCTTCACCTCGCTGCCCAGGGCGTACACCACCCGGGCACCGACATACGCCATGCCGACCACCAGCAGGTACGGCAGGATCATCCAGAAGAAGAGTCGAAGCGGATCGACCCGGAGCGAAGACATATTGAGCCACATCAGGACCAGTTCGGTCACCGGCACCGCGCTCACCGACGCCAGCGCCGCCAGCAGCGCCCGGCGCGGCGGCGAGGGTACCACGATCGTGAACAGCAGCGTCCAGACCGCGACCCAGGACAACCCGCCGACGACCACCGTCTGGCTCCCGGCGGCCATCTGGGTCGAGTCCATGAGCTCGCTGAGCGCGATGCCGTAGCTGCCGATCACCTCGAAGACCAGCCCCAGCTGCATCACCCGCGGCAACGACAATCGCCCGCTCCCGACCACCCAGGCCACCAGCAACGCGCAGCTGATGGCGACCACCGGTGGTACCCACTGCTCGGCGTGATTGAGGAGCAGCTGGCGGTCAGCCGGGATGACCAGCATGGGGAAGATGCCCGCCAGGACGAACACGGCGGCATACAGGAGGGCCAGCACCCTGAGCCGGCCGGCCGCTTGGCGCAGCAGATCGGCGGGGAAACTTCCGAAACTTCGTTCGCCGGTGGTGTCGGGACCCGGCTGGATCAGGGTGGCGTGCTGCTCCAAATGGTGCCGCCTCTCATTGACGTGCGCACCACAGCATCCCCGCCAGTTCATGACCGATGACCTGCTCGCGGTCACCCACCTTCACGCGCAGCGGCCCCTGAAAGGGTTCACGCGCCACCAGCGCCACGTGGGTGCCGGGCATGAGCCCGGTGGCACCGATGTACCGCAGCCGCTCCGGCTGGCTGGTGGCGACCCGCCGGATCTCGGCCTCGTCTCCCACCTCGAGGTCGGCCAGCGGCACGTAGACCATCTCGGTGAGCGACCCGTCGGGACCGGGGATCGGGTCGCCATGGGGATCCTCCTGCGGATCGCCCAGCACCTGCGCCATCCGTTCGATAAGAGTGTCCGAGACGGCGTGCTCCAGCCGCTCGGCCTCCTCGTGCACCGTGTCCCAGCTGTACCCCAGGTGCGCCACGAGATACGCCTCGATCAGGCGGTGGCGGCGAAGCATCCGGAGCGCGATCCGTTTCCCCTCCGGCGCCAGCGTGACGCCCTTGTAGGGCTCATGATCCACCAGCCCCTGCTCCGCCAGCCGCTTGAGCATGCCGCTGACGGACGCGGGCGCCAGGTCGAGCGCCTCGGCAAGCTGGTTGGTGCTCGCCGGGGAGCCACCCGACGTGAGGTGATAGATGGCCTTCAGGTAGTCCTCGGCCGAGTGCGTCAGCGAACTGCGTTGAACGTCAGCTGTCATCCTGTCCTCACCTCGGAACTCGGAACTCGGAACTCGGAACAGCCTGGATCGCTCTCAATCCATTGGCGATGACCAGCAGGCTTGCGCCCATATCCGCCGCCACCGCCATCCAGAGCGTCGCCTGCCCCAGCGCGGCCAGCACCAGGAAGATCGCCTTGAGCCCGATCGCCAGCGCGATGTTCTGCCGCACGATGGCCAGCGCCCGGCGGGAGCGGCGGATCAGCGGCGCGAGGAGCGAGAGGTCGTCGCCCATGAGCACCACGTCGGCGGTCTCCAGCGCCACATGCGTCCCGGCCACCCCCATCGCCACCCCGATCTCGGCAGCGGCCAGCGCCGGCGCATCGTTGATCCCGTCGCCCACCACCATCACCCGCTCCCCCTGCTGCTGCAGGCCGGTGACGGCGCCGTGCTTCTCGTCGGGCAGGAGCCGGGAGAGAACCTGCTCGATCCCGACCGCGCCGGCAACCGCCCGCGCCACCGGCTCGCTGTCGCCGGTGAGCATCACCACCCGGCCAACCCCGGCACGCCGGAGATCGGCCACCGCGCCGGCGGCTCCGGGGCGTACCCGGTCGGCCACCCCCAGCACGCCCAGCGGAGTAGTCCCCTCCGCCACGAGAATCGCGGTTCTCCCGTCGGCCTCGAGCCGGGCCATCAGTCCATGGGCCTGGTCACGACAGCTGCCGCTCTCGTCGCAGAGGCGCCGGTTCCCCAGCCAGTAGTCCGCCTCGCCGATCGAACCCCGCACGCCGCGCCCGGGGAGCGCCACGAACCGGTTCGCAGCCGCCAGCGCGAGGCCGCGTTCCTCGGCGGCGCGGACCACGGCGCGCGCGACCGGGTGTTCCGAGTGTCGCTCGATCGAGGCGGCCACCTGGAGCACCTCGCCTGCGTCCCGTCCGTCGAACGGCACCACGTCGGTCACGGCGGGACGCCCTTCGGTGAGCGTACCGGTCTTGTCGAAGACGACCACGCTCACCCGCGCGAGTCCCTCGAGCTCGGCGCCGCCCTTGAGCAAGGCACCGGCGCGGGCCGCACCGGTCAGCGCACTTACCATCGTGACGGGAGTGGAAATGACCAACGCGCAGGGACAGGCGATGACGAGCAGGGTGAGCGACCGAATGAGGGAGTCGTGCCAGCCGGAGAGACCCAGCAGCGGCGGCAGGACCGCCAGCAGCGCGGCACCACCTACCACCAGCGGAGTGTAGACCCTGGCAAAGCGCTCGACCTGGGTCTGTACCGGTGCCTTTGCCGCCTGGGCTTCCTCCACCCGATGGAGCACCCGGGCCAGCACGGTGTCGCTCGCCACGCGGGTGGTGCGGACCTCGAAGCTCCCCTCGCGGGTGATGGTCCCGGCGAAGACCTCGTCGCCCGGCCCCTTCTCCACCGGCATCGATTCGCCGGTGATGGGCGACTCATCGAAGGCGCCATGACCCAGGAGAATCCTCCCGTCGAGCGGCACCCGCTCCCCCGGGCGCACCCGGATCCGCTTCCCGGTCGCCACCTGGGCCACCGGCACCTGGGTGTCGCCCTGGAGGGTAATGAGCGTCGCCGTGGCCGGCGCCACCTGCATGAGGGCGGTGATCGCGTTCCGCGCCCGGCCCACGGTCCACTCTTCCAGCAACCGCGCCACCGCGAAGAGGAACATCGCCCCCGCCGCCTCGCCCCACTCGCCGATCGCCAGCGCGCCGATCGCTGCGATCGACATGAGCGCGTGCATGTCGAGGGCGCGGTTCCTGACCGCGCGGATGCCGCGAGGAAAGACGTACCAGCCGCCGGCCACCATCGCGACCAGCTCCGCCGGCCGCCAGGCGAGTGCCAGACCCAGCACCAAGGCGACGCCGGAGACCGCCGCTGCGATCAGCGGCCCACGCGACGCCACCGCATCGCCACGGCCCTCCCGATGCACCGGATGGCCCGCCTGCTCGAGCGCGAGGGTAAGCTGGTCGCGGGTCGCCACCGCATCGGCTTCGACCCGCACCTCGCTCTTCATCAGGTCGACATGAACGGCGCGCACCCCGTCGATCCGGGTCAGCGCCAGGTTGATCCCGTCGGCACAGGAGGGACAGTCGATCCCGCCGACCCGGAAGAGGTGAGTGCTCGTCATGCGCGGACCGGCAGTGGAGCAAGGAAAAGCAGGGATTCCTCGTCGCCGCGATGATGTCTGTTCATGCCAGGACCCGCCACACCTGCGCCACCAGGAAGCAGACCACGAAGCCGAGCACAACCGGCAGCAGCGTGGCCACCGCCGTCCATCGCTTGCTCCCCGTCTCCTTGTAGATCGTGTAGATCGTCGTGCTGCAGGGATTATGCAGCAGCGAGAAGAGCATGAGGTTGAGCCCGGTGAGCGCGGTCCACCCCGCGCCCCGGAGGAGGACGCCCACCTCGCCCGGTGAACTCAGGTCGAACATGACGCCCGCCCCCTGCCCCACGCCGCTCAGGTGCCCGGTCAGCACCGTGAGCATCAGCACGGTGGGGATGACGATCTCGTTGGCGGGAATCGCCACGACGTACGCCAGCAGGATCACGCCGTTGAGCCCGATCAGGATGCCCAGCGGGTTGAGCCCGTTGACGATGTGCTCCGCGATACTGGCCCCGCCGAGGGTGATGTTGCTGATCAGCCAGATGGCGGCACCCGCCGGCGCCGCAAAGACGATCGCGCGCCAGAGCACGATGAGGGTCCGGTCGATCAGCGAGGTGTAGAGCGTCTGGAGCACGTTGGGCGGCCGGTAGGGCGGCAGCTCCAGGCTGAAGGTGGTCGCCTCGCCCCGCAGCACCGTGCGGGTGAGGAGCCAGCTCGAGAGGAACATCGCCAGGATGCCGAGCACCGCCACGCCCACCACCGCGCCCGCCGCGACCAGGCCCGCCACCGGCGCCGGCGCCAGCGCCCCGACGAAGATCGTCGCCATCAGGATCTGGGTGGGCCAGCGGCCGTTGCAGAGCGAGAAGTTGTTGGTGATGATCGCGACCAGCCGCTCCCGCGGCGAGTCGATCACCCGCGTCGCCACCACCCCCGCCGCGTTGCAGCCGAAGCCCATGCACATCGTGAGCGCCTGCTTCCCGTGCGCCCCCGCCCGGCGGAACATCGCGTCGAGGTTGAAGGCGACCCGTGGGAGGTACCCGAAGTCCTCCAGCAGGGTGAAGAGCGGGAAGAAGATCGCCATCGGCGGGAGCATGACGCTGATGACCCACGCGGTGGCGAGATAGACGCCGTCGAAGAGGAAACCGGTGAGCCACGCCGGCGAGCCGATGCCCGTCGCCACGCTCTTGAGCCAGGGCTGGAGCTTGTCGATCAGCCCTTCCGCGATCAGCGCCGAGGGGACGTTCGCGCCGGTTACCGTGATCCAGAAGACCAGGGTGAGCAGCAGCAGCATGACGGGGAAGCCGTAGACCCGGCTGGTCAGCAGCTGGTCGAGCCGGCGGTCGAAATCGAAACGCGCCCGCTTGAGGCCCTGCAGCTCCACCGCACTCGCGATCCGCTCCGCCGCCGCGAAGAATCCTTCCGAGAGCGAGTCCTGGAAGCTGTAGCTGAGCCGCCAGCGGAGCCGGTCCACCACCTCGAAGAGGAGCGCCGTCGGCGTGGCCCCGTCGGCGGGCGCCGCCCCGGCGTGCCAGCCAGCCAGCTCGCCGCCGCGCACCGCCTCCTCGATGCGCTGGTCGCCCTGGAGCAGGCGAAGCGCGACCCAGCGCGCGTTCGGCAGCCCCGGGAACACCGCCTCGACTCTCGGCACCACCTCGCCCAGCGCCGCCTCCACTTCGGGGGGATACGCCTCGAGCCGGCGGGGCGTGGTGCGCCGCGATCCAGTCGCGAGCGCGAGCAGCGCGTCGAGCAGCTGGGGAATTCCCTCGCCCTGCCTCGCCGCCGCGGGAATCACCGGGACGCCCAGCTCCTGCTCCAGCTTCACCGGGTCGACCGCGATCCCGTGCCGGCGGGCCTCGTCCATCAGGTTGAGGCAGACCACCACCCGGTCGGTGATCTCGAGGATCTGGAGCGCGAGCGGGAGGTTGCGCTCCAGCCGGGTGGCGTCGAGCACCACCAGCGTCACGTCGGGCCGGCCGAAGAGGATGAAGTCGCGCGCGACCTCCTCGTCGGTGCTCCCCGCCTGGAGCGAATAGGTGCCGGGGAGGTCGACCAGCTTGACCCGCTTGCCGCCGTGCTGGAAGACGCCTTCGGCGCGGGTGACGGTCTTGCCGGGCCAGTTGCCGGTGTGCTGACGCAGCCCGGTGAGCGCGTTGAAGACGGTGCTCTTCCCGGTGTTGGGATTGCCGGCCAGGGCCACGAGATAGTCGTGCCGGCCAGTGCGGATCCCGAGCTGGACCAGCTCGGGCTCGTTGCGCTTCCTGAGCGGGGCGGCGGCGAGTGTCATCTCAGCCCGCCTGCTCGAGCGGCACGAGGTCGACCTGGATCAGCGCCGCCTGCGCCTTGCGCAGGGCGATGAGCGCGCCGCGGATGAGGTACGCCGAGGGATCGCCGTCGGGACTGGAGAACTGCGCCGTGATGATCGTCCCCGGCACCACGCCGAGGTCGAGGAGGCGCCGGCGCTGGGGGCCCTGGCACGCGGCGGAGACGCGCACCACCCGCGCCGCACCGCCGGGCGGAAGGTCGGCCAGGGTGGCGTGCACTTCCTCGTCGAGCACCACGTCGGCGGGGAGCGGCTCGACCGTGATGAGATCGCCCACCACCGAGGGGAGCACCTGCTCCCGGCCGTCGAAGCGGAAGCGGACCTCGTTGGGATCGGCGCTGAGCAGCCGCAGCCGGGCCCCCGGGCGCAGCCCCAGGTCGAGCAGGCGCTGAAAGCTCTCGGCGGGCTCGTCCTCGAGATGCACCACGATGGCCGCGTGCCCGAGCGGGAACGCGGAGAGATGCTGGCCGGAGCTGGCCGGGAGTTCGCCGGTGGTGGTCGGAATCGGGTCGCCGTGGGGATCGTAGCGCGGGTGACCCATCCCGGCGGAGAGCTCCTCGACCTGCTGGTCGGAGAGCGCATGCTCCAGCCGCTCCGCCTCCTCGTGCCATTCGGCGGGTGCGAGCCCGGAGCGATCGGCGAGATAACGCTCCCAGAGCCGGTGGGTCCGCACCATGCGGAGCGCGTAGGTCTGTCCCGTGGGTGTCAGCGTCAGCCGGCCGTTCTCGGCCCGGGCCAGGCCGCGCTCGGTGAGCCGCTCCACCAGCCGCACCGCCACCCCGCGGCGCACCTCGAGGCTCCCGGCCAGCGTCTCCACGGTCGCTGCCCGCCCGCCGACGGTGATGTGATAGAGCTGCTTGAGGGCGTCCTCGAGCCGGACCCGCTCGGTGATCCGGGCAACACGCAGGAGCCGGCCCACGACCCCGCGCCTGGGCCAGAAGAGCAAACCCAGCAGCGCCACGGCGAGGAGGAACACGCCGAGGGCGAGCAGGGGATCGGGAGTGGCCTGGGGCTCCAGCACGCACGCAACCTTGGTCTAGTGTTACCTAGAAGGTAATTTAGTACGTACGAATTCAGCAAGCCTTCGACTCGGCCTCGCCTTTGTCTTCATACCTTGGATCGCAACTGACTAACACAGATGAGCAAAGATGGGTCCGGATGCGCTCCGTGTTTGGCCCGCGTTCCGTGTTCTGGTGCACCCAAGTGGAGTAGGTGCTACTCGGCGGCCTCATGAGAACAGGGACGGCTGCCACTCACGGACCGCATCCGGTCGCATCTGTGTGCATCTGTGTTAGTCAGTTTGCTTCACCAGCCCCGAAGACCAAGCCAGAGACCAGACGACTAGAGCATTCCCAGGACGGGGGTGAGAATTCGCTCGGTGAGACCCCACACGACATGCTCGCCGATGTGGAAGGCGGGGAACCCGCGGCGCTCGCCCCGCAGGTCGATCATCGTCTCACGATAGATCGCAGGATCGCGCAGTTGCTCGATGGGAACCCAGAACGCCTCCGCCACTTCGTCGCTCAGGGTCAGTGCGGGACGGCTGTCGGCGGCAAAGACGTACGGGCGAACGACGATGATCCGGGGGAGTGGCGTGCGGGGCCAGACGTCGGGGAGGGTGCCGAGGGACTGGCTCGCATCGAGCTGCCAGCCGACTTCCTCGAAGGTTTCGCGGATTGCGGTGTGGCGCAGGTCAGGGTCGGCGGGGTCGAGCCGGCCGCCGGGGAGGCCGATGTGGCCGCTCCAGGGATCGCCGGCCCGCTCGGCGCGGCGGATCAGGAGCACAGCCTCCGGCTCCGGCGCGATGATCACTGCGACTGCGGCCCACTTGGTGGTCGAATCGAGCGGTCCCGCCGGGTCCACCGAAGCGCCGAGGGCCAGGAGGCCCTCCGCGATCCGGCGCTGGACCAGGGTCAGTGGCAGCCGCAGCCTCCGCCGCCGCACCCGCCGCCGGGCGGACCCATGCGGGAGAAGTCGGGGCCGCCGGCGCCGTTGGGCCGGGCGGTCACGGACATGCGCCGCTCGACCTTGGCGCTCTCGCAGGCGGGGCAGACGACCTTGGTGTCACCGCGCACCAGGGTCTCGAAGGCCTTGTCGCACTTGGTGCAGACGAATTCGTAGATAGGCATGGGTCTTAATATAGTCCGAGTTCCGAGAAAGGTTCTGTCATTCCGAGCCGCGAAGCGGCGAGGAATCCCTGATCCTCTCAAGAAAAAGCAGGGATCCCTCGCTGCGCTCGGGATGACAGAATTGGTACTCGCTCTATAGATACCTCCCGAACCACTTCACCGTCTCGTCGATCGCCTGGGCGAGGTCCTGCGTCATCCCGGCCCAGGGGTGCACCGCTCCGAAGGTATGGCCGGCTCCGGGAAAGAGCATCACCCTCGGGGGCTTGAGCGCCGCACCGGCGAGCGTCTCGGCCGCGGAGACATGCACCGCCTGGTCCTCCTCCCCGTGGAGGAGCAGCCAGGGCACCCCGATCCGGGCCGCGCCCCGCGCGAGGTCGAGCGGCTCGGCGTTGCGCTCGATATCGTCCAGCACGTCGGTATAAAGAGGAAGCACCTGGCCGGTGCGGGTGTTGACGATGTCGAGCCGGCCCGCCGCCCGCCACTGCTCCAGCTGGCCGGCCCAGCGCTGCACCTCGGGAATCGCCGCCCAGGTCACCAGCGCCTGCACCCGCCGGTCGCCCGCCGCCGTGAGAATGGCGGTACCGCCGCCGCGGGAGTGACCCACCAGCCCGAAGCGCGAGGTCGGCGCGAGCCCCAGCGTCCCTTCGGCCAGGGCCGCGATCACCCGGGCGATATCGTCGAGTTCAGCCGAGTAGGTGTTGTGGCCGAAGCGCTCGGGGAAGGCGAATTCGCCCCGGGCATCGACCCCGCTGCCGCTCACGTTGAACGAGACCGCGGTGAACCCCGCGCGCGCGATCCGCTCCGCCAGCGGCGGGAACATCCCCCAGTCCTTGAACCCCTTGAAGCCGTGCAGAATGAGGACGGCGGGCCGGGGAAGGACGCGGTCGCTCGTCCGCACATCGACCAGGATCGGGCCGAGCACGCCGTCGAGGATGTGGTGGGAGAGGGAGGGTGTGGCCACTAGTCGTTCCTCGTTCCTCGTTCCTCGTTCCTCGTGCGGAACGGCGAGCGACAGGAGCCCGACAACCGTGAAGCGGGAACCACGCCGCCCAAGGCACCATCACGATGCCTGAGAAACGAGGAACGAGGAACGAGGAACGAGGAACGGCAGTTCCGAACGAGGAACGAGGAACGTCTCATACCACCGCACTCTCCACGATATCCACCTCCCCCGCCCCGGCATCGAGCCGCGCGCGCACCCCGATCGGCATCGTCCACTGGTCATCCACGTGCCCGATGGGAAACCCGTAGGCCACCGGGATGCCGAGGGGCTCGAAGTAGGTGGTGAGCACCTCGTCGAAGCCGAGGGCCCCGTCGCCGGTGCCGCGCTTCATGTCGGTGAACTGGCCGAGGATCACGCCGGCCAGCTTGTCCAAGGCGCCGACCATCCGGAGCTGCGCCAGCATCCGGTCGATCCGGTAGAGGTCCTCACCGACATCCTCGAGAAAGAGGATCGCCCCGGTGAGATCGGGGAAGTACCGCGTCCCCGCCAGCGCGGCGAGGAGGGAGAGGTTGCCTCCCACCAGCGGCCCTTCGGCGATGCCCTGGCGGATCGGCACGATCCGCGGCGACTTCGGCACCAGCACATCCTTGGGCGGCGTGAGCCGTCCCAGCCGGCCCATGGCCGCCGCGCGGGAAAGCACCGGCTCGAAATGCCGGCGGCTGAAGGGGGTGAGCGGCGTGCGCGCCATCGACGCGTGAAAGGTGGCCACTCCCGTGGCCTGGTGAATGGCAAGGAGAAGCGCCGTAATGTCGGAGTAGCCGATCACCGCGCGGGGCCGTTCCGCCAGCGCGGCAAAGTCGACCCGGTCGAGGATGCGGGTGACCCCGTAGCCGCCGCGAAGACACCAGATGGCGTCGATCGCCGGGTCGCGCAGCGCGCCGTTCAGGTCGGCGAGGCGCTCGTCGTCGGTTCCCGCCAGGTAGCCGTACCGGCGATGGGCGTGCGCCCCGATGACCGGCTGGAACCCCAGGGCGAGACAGAGCTCGGCGCCGCGGGTGATATCGTCACGGTCCAGCAACGGCCCCGCCGGTGCAACAAGTGACACCCGGCACCCGGGGACCATGCGCGGCGGCCGGATCAGCGCTTTTGACATGAGCCTCCCCCGTATAGATTGGACCCCGGCGCCCACCCCCGGAGCCCGGCACTTTGCGCGCATCGCATCCGACCTTGCTTTCCATCGGCCGCTCCATGGCCGACCATCGCGATGCAATGATCCAGGAATGGGCCGATTGGCTGAGCGACCGCGTCACTTCCGCCGCCGGCATCCCCCGACAGACCATCGAACGTGAACTGCGGCTCCTGCTCGATGTCCTCATCGAGTCGGTGGGGCCGATGCGCCGTTCGATCAACGAAGTCTGGATCCACGCCTGCGAGCACTATGGCCGGGTCGGCGCCGCCCGCGGGCTCGCCGCCGGTGAAGTGGTCGAGGAGATCCAGTACCTCCGCGGAATCCTCATCCGCCGGCTCGGCCCGGTGCTCTCCAACCTGCGGCCCCGCCAGGCCATGGCCATCATTCTCCGCCTGAACGCGATTCTCGACAAGGGGATCGCGGTGGCGGTGGTGGGCTATACCGACGCGCTGGTCGCCACCCTCTTCGCCCAGAACGGCGTCCCCGCGCCCGACTCGGCGCTCGATGCCCAGGATATCGTGAAGCAGCTGGGGCAGCTCGAGGGGGAACTCGCGGTGGTGGTGAAGCACCGGTAACTGACAGGGACCTCTGTCATTCCGAGGACCGAAGCGCCGAGGGAGTCTGTCATTCCGAGGAGCGAAGCGACGAGGAATCCCTGATCTTCCCCGAGACAAAAGGAGGGATCCCTCGCTTCGCTCGGGATGACAGGGTTCCTTGCCGGATGACAGAACTCCGCCTCACCCCCGCAGCACTCTGACCGCCGCTCCCACCCCCCACACCGCCATCAGTCCCACCGACGTCAGCATCAGCGGGTGACCGCTCGGCGCGAAGAAGTTGCCGGCCAGTCCCGCGCCGCAGGCGAGTGACGCGAGCCCCACCATCCACTTCGGTTCCACCCGGCTCCGCGCCGTCGCGGCCGCCACCACGCCCGCGGCGATCGCCACCAGGAATCCGCCCAGCTTCCCCGACATCACCGCCGCCAGGTGCTGCGCCTGGTAGATGGCGCTCACATCGCTGCCCGCCGCGAAGAGGCGGGCATACTCGGTCCCCGCCCCCGCCATGAAGGCGATGTTCACCCCGTTGAGCGCTTCGCCGATGCCGAGCACGGCGAACGCCACGCCCAGCGCCGCCCGCTGGTCGCTCGGTGCGGCGAGCCAGCGGGCCCAGATCCCGGCGATGATCATCCCGGTGGCGTAGAGAAGGCCGAGGTGGATCCACCGCCAGCGGGCCATCGAGCCGATCATGGCGAGATCGGCCTGACCCGAGAGGGGGAGGATGGGGTGGAGGATCGAACAGGCGATCAGCAGGAGGCTGCCGAGGAGGAGCAGCCAGGCCAGGGCGCGGGTCATGTCGCGAAGAATAGCGCCGAACCGCGGAAAAGATCACCGCAGAGGCGCGGACTACTTGCGGTCGAGCACCTCGCGGACCCGCTGGGTGAGATCCGCCAGCGTCCACGGCTTCTGCAGCAGCAGCAGGTCGCTCTCGGGGAGGTCCCCCTTCACGATCTCGTGCGCCGCGTAGCCGCTGGTGAAGAGGAACCGGACCGCATGGCCCTCCTGCCGCAGCGTCCGGTACAGCGCCAGCCCGCCGAGCTTCGGCATCACCACGTCGGTGATGATCAGGTCGACGGTCTTGGCGCACTTGCGGTACTCCTCCAGCGCCTCCAGCCCGTCCGACGCGGTCATGACCTTGTACCCGACCCGCTCGAGCGCGCGCTGCGCCACCCGCCGGAGCCCGTCTTCGTCCTCCACCAGCAGGATCTGCTCGACCCCGCCATGCAGTACCGGCGTGGTGGTGCCGAGTTCCGCCAGCGGCTGGTCGTCCCGGGCGAGCGGGAGGTAGACCCGCACCGTCGTGCCCTTGCCGAGCTCGCTGTCGAGCTCGAGAAACCCGCCGTGCTGCTGGGTCAGGCCGTAGATCATCGCCATGCCGAGCCCGCTGCCTTCGCCCGGCGGCTTGGTGGTGAAGAATGGCTCGAAGGCGCGGACCCGCACCCGCTCGTCCATGCCCACGCCGTTATCCCGCACGATCAGGCAGCCGTAGGAGCCCGGCAGGGCACCGTCGGGGGGCCGCGCGACATCGACCCGGCGGGTCTCCAGCTGCAGCGTCCCGCCCCGCGGCATCGCGTCACGGGCGTTGGTCGCCAGGTTGAGCAGCACCTGCTCGATGGCGCCGCTGTCGGCCAGGACCTTGATGGTCTCGCTCTCGCGCGAGAAATCGATCTCGATGTGGGCCGGCAGGAGGCGGCGCAGCGTCCCGAGCAGGTCCTCCACCAGCCGGCCGAGATCGAGCACCTGGTAGGTGAGCGGGGCGTGCCGGCTGAAGGAGAGCAGCTTCCGGATCATCTGCGCGCCGCGCCGAGCCGCCGCCTGCAGTTCCCCCAGGTCGACCTTCAGGTCTTCCCGCCCCGGCGGCAGCTCCGAGGCCATCATCTCGGAATTGGCCAGCACCACCGTGAGCAGGTTGTTGAGGTCGTGCGCGATGCCGCCGGTCAGCTGGCCCACCGCTTCCATCTTCTGGGCCTGGCGGAGCTGCTCCTCCAGCCGGCGCCGCTCGCTGATGTCGCGGATGATGGCCTGGAAGCGCCCGTCGCCCAGGTCCCTCGCGCTGATTTCGACGTCCGCCAGGGTGCCGTTCTGCCGCAGCAGCCGCCGCTCCGCCAGGAGCGAGCCGCCGTCGAGGAGGTCGCGCAGCCGCAGCGGTTTCCGCTCCCGGTCTTCCACCGGCAGGAAGTCCTCCAGCCGGCGGCCGATCACCTGGCCGCGCTGGTAGCCCAGGATTTCCTCGGTGCGCGCGTTCACCTCGAGGATCGCGCCCTGCCGGTCGCTCACCACGATGGCGTCGGAGGCCTGCTCCAGCGCCCGGCGGTAGTTCGCTTCCGACTCGACCAGCTGCCGCTCCGCCCGGAGACGGTCGGTGATGTCGTGCACGATCGAGAAGAGCACCCGCCGGCCATCGAGCTCCACCGGGCTCGAGTGCACCTCCACGTCGCGCACCACCCCGGAACGGAGCCGGTGGCGGGAGACGAAGAAGTTGCGCCGTTCCCCCTCGGCCGCGTCGATCATGTCCCGCACCACCGCCTCGGGGAGCGCCGTCAGCTCGGCCAGCGGCTTTCCTATCAGCTCCTCGCGGGGCCAGCCGTAGAACATCACCGCCGCGGGATTGGCGTCGACCAGCCGCATCGAGGCGACGTCGAGCACCACGTTGACGGTGGTGCTCCGCTCGAAGATCTGGCGGTAGCGGGCCTCGCTCGCGCCCCGCGCTTCCTCGGCCCGCGCGACGCGGTGCATCGCCCAGCGGATCATCGACCAGATGAAGAGGGTCGTGATCGCGACGAAGAGCAGTCCCTTGGTGGTCTGGAGCCGGAGGAGTTCGGGGAGCCCGCGGTTGTCGAGGTGGGACCAGATCTGGTCACCGAGGATGACCCACACCGATCCGAAGACGGCATAGCCCAGCGCCACCAGCAGGGGGAAGCGCTTGATGAAGGGCTTGTTGGCGGCAGGCATGGCCGGGACCGGGTGCTAGCGACCGGCTCCGCGGGTGATCTGCAGACCCTGGCTGGGCACGCTGCCCCCCAGGATGCGCCCGGTCGGGTCGACCCGGAAGCGGAACTCGACGGTGCGGATGCGGACCAGGACGGAGTCGCTCCCCACCCGGTTCACCGTGCCGGTGAGGGTCTGGCCGCCACCCAGGTTGAAGAAGGGAACGTCGAGACTGTCGCGCCTGGCCGCCGCGGCACGCCGGGTGGCCTGCTCCAGCAGCGCGGTCGAGAGATTGAGGTAGGCGACCGCCGCCTTCTGGGTCGGCAGGACCATCGTGCGCACCCCATTCTGGGAGGCGTCATCGATGGCCACGCTGTCGTCCTTGAAAATGATCCGGGTGTTCTGCCGCGCCGGCATCCCCTCGGGATCATCCCCGCGCCAGGCGGCGACTTCCACCAGCGGAGCGCTCTCGTCCGGCAGGAGGGTGGCGTGGTAGTGCAGCCGCTCGCGGGTGGCGCCGAGGCCCCGGATGAGGCTGGCGGAGAGTCCGGTCGAGTCGCGGTTCCACTGCTCGATGGCCACGGTGTCGCCACCACGCGCGACGGTGAATGCGCCCGATTCCTGTGCGGCGAGGACCGTCGGGAAGAGCAGCGGCAGCAGGCGGAGGGAAGCCACCCGGATCATGGGACGTCCTGGTGTGACCGCGGACCGAGTGGGGGTGCGCGGATTTTCCCGCGCCGGACCGCGAAGGTTTGCTCCCAAAGTATAGCGGCATCGGTCCTACCATGGACCCCCACCACCTCGGGGGTACCGTGGATCCGCTCACCCCGCCCGGCCTGCCCGCCCGGCTCGAAGACCTGCCCCGCCTCGTCACCGCGCTGGGCCACCGCCCCGCCTGGCAGCCGCTCGAGCCCGGCACCCTCCCGGCCGGGGGGCGCGCCGCGCTGATCGGCAGCGCCGGCACCCTCGAGTGGGTCGGTCTGGAGACCGCCGACCCGGAACGCACGGCCCGGAAGACCTGCCAGCAGCTCGCCGCGCGGGGCCGGCTCGCCGGCGTCATGGCCTGCGACCCGCGAGGCACCTGCCTCACAGTGGCCGTCGCGCTCGACCGCGCCGCCACGCTGACCCTCGCCCTCCCCGCTCCCGCGCCCCCGGACGCGGAGCGCCTGCGCCGCCTCGCCCAGGCACGCGGGCTCGAAGGCGTCGCCTGGGCCTGCCGCGCCCTCGAGATCCTCGCCGGCGAGGACCTGGGAAGCCGCTTCTTCCGAGCCTTTCGCGGCATCGTCGACCGCACCGCCGACGCCCTCGGCGGCCCGGTGCCTCCCGCCGAGCGCCGCACCCTCGCGCTGGTGCAGCTCACCCGCGTCCTCTTCCTCTACTTCGTGCAGGCCAAGGGGTGGCTCGACGGGCGCCCCGATTTCCTGCGCCGCGCCGTCGATGACGCCCTCGCCCGGAAGCGGCCGCTCCACCGCGATCTCTTCCGCCCCCTCTTCTTCGGCACCCTCAACCGCCCCTGGGGCGAGCGGGGCCACGCGCTCCGTTTCGGCCGGCTCCCGTTCCTCAACGGCGGGCTCTTCGAGCCGCATCCCCTCGAGTCCCGCTGGCGCGCCGAGATCCCCAACGACTGCTGGCAGGCCGCCTTCGACGATCTCTTCGAACGGTTCCAGTTCACCGTGCACGAGGAGGCGCCGCCCGGACAGATCGCGCCCGACATGCTGGGCCGGGTGTTCGAGGGACTCATGGCTCCCGACGAGCGCCACGCCACCGGCGCCTTCTACACTCCCGCCCGATTGGTGACCCGGCTGGTGGATGCTGGCCTGGTGGCCTGGCTCGCGAGCCGGCTCGCGGTGCCGGATGACGAAGCCCGGGCTGCGCTCGAGCGCCGGGACCCACAGGCGATTGATCTGCTCCGGGACGTCACCGTCCTCGATCCCGCCGCCGGCTCCGGCGCCTTCCTCCTCGGGATGCTCGAGCGGCTCGCCCTCCTCCGCGCCGGCGAATGCGCTCCCGCCGAGCTCCGCCGGCGGATCCTGGAGCGCAACCTCTTCGGCGTCGACCAGAACCCGATGGCGGTGCGGCTCGCCGAGCTGCGACTCTGGCTCGCGGTCATCGCCTCGGAGGAGATGAGCGATCCCGAAGCGGTGCGCCCGCTGCCCAACCTCGATGGCGTGGTGCGGCAGGGCAACAGCCTGCTCGACCCGGCGATGGGGGTAACCGGGCTCGACGCGCGGGCACCGCGGGAAGGACCGGAACTGGCGCGGCTGCGGCGCGAGTTCGTGGCCAGCGCGGGACCGTCGAAGCGCGATGCGGCCCGCCGCCTTCGGCAGGCCGAGGTGCGGGTCTTCGCCGAGACGCTGGCCCGGGCCGAGTCCGGCACCGAGGCGGAGCTGACCGAAGTACTGGGGATCGCGCGGGAGAAGACCCTCTTCGGGGAGCGGCGCGGCCTCGACCCGGCGCTCTGTCAGCGACTCCGTGCGCTCCGTCATCGTCAGCGGGACCTGCGTGCCCTCCGGCAGCGGCTCCGGCGTGAGGGCGGGGTGCCCTGGTTCCGCTACGAGGTGCACTTCGGCGACGTGCTCGCGCGCGGCGGGTTCGACCTCGTCGTCGGCAATCCCCCTTGGGTGCGGGCCGAGGAGCTGCCGCCGCGGGAGCGGGCGCAGCTGGCGCGGCGCTACCGCTGCTGGCGCGGCACCGGGCGCGGCTTCCGGCACCAGCCCGATCTCGCGGTCGCCTTCGTGGAGCGATCGCTGGAGCTGCTTGCACCGGGCGGCGTGCTCAGCCTGCTGCTGCCCGCCAAGCTCGCCACCGCGGGCTACGCCACCCGCCTTCGAGCGGAATTGGCCGAACGCACCGCCCTCGCCGTGCTGGCCGACCTCGGGCACGATCCCTCGGCCGCCTTTGCGGCGACGGCGTATCCCGCGGCGCTCGTCGCGACCAGAACCTCGCCTCCGCCGGGCCAGCTCGTCTCCCTCGAACTCGAGCCCAGTGGCGGGCCGCGACTGCCGCAGGGCGCCCTGGCCGGCGGCGGGCCGTGGGTGCTCGCCTCACCGCCGCTGCTCGACGCGCTGGCCGAGCTGCGCGGGGAGCACCCGCTCCTGGGAGCGCGGTTCACGCCGCAGCTCGGGATCAAGACCGGCGCCAATGCGCTCTTTCTCGATCCCCCCGACGCGCTGGAACCGGCGCTGCTCCGGAGCGCGCTCCGCGGGCGGGACCTGGCGCCGTTCCGGTGGACCGCCACCACGCCGCTCTTCTTTCCCCACGACGACCAGGGCGCCCCGCTGGCGCGGCTCCCCGCGGCGGCGGCGCGCTACGTCCGGGCGCACGAGGCGCTGCTCCGCGCCCGGGTCGACTACGGCGGCGGCCCGGTGTGGACCCTCTTCCGGGTCAAGCCGGCGCTGGCAGAGCACCGGGTGGTCTGGGCCGACCTGGCCCGTCAGCTCAACGCAGCGGCCCTCACCGGCGCCGCCGGCCGCGGTCTTCTCCCCCTCAACAGCTGCTACCTCCTGCCGGTGGCGAGCCGCGCCGCGGCGCTCACCCTCGCGGCGTGGCTCAACTGCACCTGGATCCGCGCGGCCGCCCGCGCCGTGGCCGATACCGCCGCCGGCGGCTTTGCCCGGTTCAACGCCCGCACCATCGCGGGACTGCCCCTGCCCCCGGCCGCGCTCGACGATCCCGCCCTCGCGGGCCTGGCGCTGCGCGGCGCCGCGGGTGACGACATCCAGGAGGAACTCGATGACCTCACCGCCCGGCACCTGGCGCTCACCCCGCGCGCCCGTCGCCTGCTCGCCGCGGCGCCCGGCGCCGGTGCCGATCATCGTCGCCGAACACCTGGTTGAGCTGGAGGACCCGCTCGCGGCGGTGCTCCGGGCCGGACCCGAGCGTCCCGTCGGCGAGGTCCTGGGCTCGATGGCGGCGGGTCTCGCACCGGCGCGCGACGGCGCCGGCCCGCCGGCGTGGCTCCGCCCTGAGCAGGTGGCACCGTTCCAGCGCGCCCTCGCGGCGCTCGAGCGGCACGGCGGCGCGCTCGTGGCCGATCCGGTCGGGAGCGGAAAGACCTGGATCGCGCTCGCCGTCGCGGCCCGCCTCGGTGGCGCGATCGCGCTCGTGCCGGCCGCGCTCCGGGCGCAGTGGCAACGCGCCGCCGCGGCGGCCGGCGTACCGCTCCTGCTGCACAGTCACGAGGCCCTGAGCCGGGGCCGGGCACCGGCGCGCCAGGGCCGGCTGGTCATCATCGACGAGAGCCACCGCTTCCGTACCCCGGACACCCGGCGCTACCGCACCGTCGCTCCCTGGCTGGTGGGGAGCCGGGTGCTGCTGCTCAGCGCCACGCCGGTGGTGAACCGCCTCACCGACCTGGCCCACCAGCTCCTCCTCGGCGTGCGCGATGACGCCCTCGCCGCACGCGGCGTCCCCAGCCTGCGCCGGATGCTGGAGCAGGGCGAGTCCGCGCCGGCCCTGGGCGACCTCGTGCTGGTGCGTCCCCGCGTACCCGACCGCCCCGCGGTCGCGCCGCGGGTGCTGGCGTGGTCACCCGGCGACGAGGACGACGACCTGCTCGCCGCAATCGACCAGCTCCGCCTCTCGCGCGATCGTGCCACCCGCGGTCTCATCCGCATGGTGCTCTGGCGCGCCCTCGCCTCCAGCCGGGCGGCGCTCGGCGGCGCGCTCTCCCGCTACGAACGGCTTCTCGCCCAGGCGGCGCACGCCGGCGCCAGCGGCCGCACGGTGAGCCGCCAGGAGATCCGGCGCTTCACCGGGGGAGAGCTCGACCAGCTGCTCCTCTGGGAACTCCTGCCCGCCGAGTCGGCCGCGGCCGACCTGGTGCTCGAGGATCGCGCGGCACTTGCCGCGCTCCGCGCCCGTCTCGCCGCGCTTCCCTCCGATCCCCGCGCCGGCGCGCTGGCGGCGTTGCTCGGCGACGGGCGGGTCACCCTGGTGTTCACCGGCAGCCGCGACACCCATGCACTCCTGCGGCACGCCCTCGAGGGGCTTCGTCCGGCGTGGGTCACCGGGTCGGCCGCCGGGATCGGCCCGGCGCGGCTCGCGCGTGAGTCGGTGCTCGCGCTCTTCCGGCCGGAGGCGGCCTGGCCCGAGGGCGCGCGACTCCCGGCGGTGCTGCTCGCGACCGACGTGGCGGCGGAGGGACTCGATCTTCAGCGGGCCGAGCGGATCGTGCACTTCGACCTCCCGTGGACCAGCGTGCGGCTGGACCAGCGGGAGGGACGGGCGGTGCGGATGGGCTCGCGCCGGCGGGAGGTGGAGGTGGTGCGGCTCTCGCCCTGGCCGGCGCTGGAGACGCGGCTCGCGGCGGAGGAGCGGCTGGTGAACAAGCGGCGGCTGGTCGGCCGCGCGGGCATCGACGCGGAGGGGCAGTGGCTCTACCGCTGGCGCACCGAGCGGTCCGATGCGGTCGCAGGCAATCAAGCTGAACCAGGGCTCGCGCTGGTCCGGGGCGACGAGCCAGGCTGGCTGGTGGGACTCGCGCTCGACCTGCTGGGGGAGGACGGATCGCTCAGGCGGGAACCGGCGGGGCTCTTCTGGATCGCGGCCGATGGCGGCATCACCGAGGATGCCGAGCTGGTGGCTGCCAGGCTCGACGCCTTTGCGGGCAAGGCCGAGGTCAGCGTCACGCCCGGCGCGAAGGCGGCGGCGGAGCGAGCGCTCTTCGGCCTCGCACGACAGCGCCTCGCGCTGCTGACCCGGCACAGCTGGCTCGCGCGCGAAGCCGGCGCCGCGCAGCGCCGGATGGTGCGGCGGATGCGGAGGGTGGTGGTCGAGGCCGCGCGGGAGCGAAACCGGGCCCTGCTGGCACTGGGAGACCAGGCCCTCGCGTGGCTCGCCGGTGGGGTGACCGCGGGGGAGGCGGCGCTGCTGGAGACGATGCTTACGGTGCCGCGTCCCCGCCTCGCCGCCGCATGGCGGCCCCTCCTCGCACGGCCGCGGGAACGCCGGATTCCGGTGCTCCGGCTGACGGGCATGGTGGGGGTATGTAACTTCCCCGCATGCCATCCATCCGGACCGTGCTGTTCGACCTCGACGGCACGCTGATCGACTCGATCGACCTCATCCTCTCCAGCTATCGCCACACCATGAGCGCCCACGGGTTCCCCGAGGTGCCCGACTCGGTGTGGCTCGAGGGCGTCGGCACCCCGCTGCGGGCCCAGCTCGGTCCCTGGGCCAGCGAGACGCTGACGCTGGAGACGCTGGTGGCGACCTATCGCGACTACAACCTGAGCAATCACGACCAGATGGTGCGGCCGTTCCCGCACCTTTCCGGGATCGTCCGCGCCATCCGCGCCCGCGGCTATCGCACCGGCGTGGTCACCAGCAAGACCCGCGAGGGCACCCGCCGGGGCCTCACCCTGGTGGGACTCGAGGACGCGATCGAGATCATGGTCTGCGCCGACGACGTCACCAACGCCAAGCCCCACCCCGAGCCGGTGGAAAAGGCGGTCGCCGCGCTCGGTGCCGACCCGAAGACGACCATCTACATCGGCGACAGCATCCACGATCTGCATTCTGGCCGGGCTGCCGGGGTGCTGACGGGCGCAGTCCTCTGGGGACCGTTTTCCCGAGCTACGCTCGAGCCGGCAGCGCCAGACTACTGGCTGGAAACCCCTCAACACCTTGAGAGGCTACTACTTACGTAAACGCCGAACGCGGAACGCGGAACGCGGAACGGCGGTTCCGGGTTCGCATGTCCTCGAGTCCCGCTTGCCCCCCCTCCCCCGCCCGTTACATTCCCGCCCGGCCGCTACCCGTCTGTGACATACCCAGGAGCCCAACGTGCGACTCCTCCCCCGCGACGACAACTTCTTCGAACTCTTCAAGGCCGTCGCCGAGCGTTCGGTGGAAGCCGCTGGCGTCATGGAAGACCTGCTTCGCGCCGCGCCCGATCGCCGCACCTTCATGGTGGAGACGATCAAGCGGCTGGAGCACGAGTGTGACACGATCACCCACGAAGTGATCACCCGCCTCGACCGTTCCTTCATCACGCCGCTCGACCGGGAAGACATCCACGAGCTGGCCTCCAAGCTCGACGACGTCATCGACCTGATCGACGGCACCGCCCGCCGGGCCCAGATCTTCCACCTGGGCGAGGCGCCCGAGGGGTCGATCCTCATCGCCCAGGTGCTCAAGCGCGCCTGCCAGGAGCTCTCGGTCGCGGTGGGCAGCCTCAAGAAGAACCAGGACAAGGTCCTCCCCGCCTGCATCGCGGTGAAGCGCCTCGAGGAAGAGGGCGACTCGCTCTACCACGAATGGCTGGGCAAGGCCTTCGAGGGGAATCCCGACCCGATGCTGGTGATCAAGTGGAAGGAACTGTACGACAACCTGGAGAAGAGCCTCGACATGGCGGAAGATGCCGCCAACGTCGTGGAGTCCATCGCGATCAAGCACGGCTGATCCGATGGAACCGACGATCACGTTCATCCTGGTGATCATCGCCTTCGCCCTGGCGTTTGACTTCATCAACGGATTTCACGACAGCGCCAACTCCATCGCCACGGTCGTGGCGACCCGGGTGCTCTCCCCCGGCGTCGCGGTGGCCTGGGCCGCCTTCTTCAACTTCGTCGCCGCCTTCCTCGTCGGCACCGCGGTCGCCAAGACCATCGGCAAGGGGCTGGTCGATCCCGCCGTCCTCGACCCGCACATCATCCTCGCCGCGCTCACCGGCGCCATCGTCTGGAACCTGATCACCTGGTGGCTCGGTCTGCCGAGCTCCTCGTCGCACGCGCTGATGGGCGGGCTCGGCGGCGCCGCGGTAGCGAAGGCCGGGGTCGTCGCGCTGATCCCCGGCGGGTGGACCAAGCCGATCCTCTTCATCTTCCTGTCGCCGATGATCGGCCTGATCCTGGCGCTCGCCTTCACCGTCGGGCTCTCCTGGGCCCTCCGGAATGCGTCGGCCGGCCCGGTCGACCGGGTCTTCCGCCGGCTCCAGCTGCTGAGCGCCGGTCTCTATTCCATCGGCCACGGCGCCAACGACGCCCAGAAGACGATGGGCATCATCGTCGGGCTGCTGGTGTCCTCGCAGGCGCTCTTCGCCAACCAGACCGGGTGGATGTCGCACCTCTATCTCACCAGCGCGGAGAAGGTGCCGCTCTGGGTCGAACTGGCGGCCTACAGCGCGATCTCGATGGGCACCGCGATGGGTGGCTGGCGGATCGTGAAGACGATGGGCTCGCGCATCACCCGGCTCCGGCCCTTCGGCGGGTTCTGCGCCGAGACCGCCGGTGGGCTCACGCTGCTCTTCGCCTCGCGGCTCGGCATCCCGGTGAGCACCACGCACACCATCACCGGCGCCATCGTGGGCGTCGGGGCCAGCCAGCGGATTTCGGCGGTGCGATGGGGTGTGGCGGGGCGGATCGTGTGGGCGTGGATCCTGACGATCCCGATGGCGGCGGCGATCGCGGCGGGAACCTACCTCGTCGTCCGGCCGCGATAAGCCCAGGCAGCGTTCCAGCATGCTGTCATCCCGAGCGAAGCGAGGGATCTACTTGAGGCAAGTAGATCCCTCGGTCGCTTTGCCCCCTCGGGATGACAGACTGACGGCCTCGGTTTGAGCACGTCAGGTCGCCGAGCGACCAGTTCTGTCATTCCGAGCGCAGCGAGGAATCCCTGCTTTTCTTACGCCGCTTCTTTCCGCTTCCGGGCCGCAACCTCGGCATAGTCCGCGATCAGCTGATCGTAGATCGCATCCCAGTTCCGCTCCGCCGCAGTCGCCAGTCCCCCCTCGGCTAGTCGCGTCCGGAGCCCGGCATCGCGGAGCAGCCGCGAGAGTCCTTCCGTGAGCGAGCGCCCTTCCCGCGGGTCCACCAGCAGCGCGTTCTGCCCGTCCCGCGCGAACTCCTGCACCCCGCCCGCCGCGACCGCCAGTGACGGCAGCCCCGAGGCCATCGCCTCGAGGAGCGAGTTGCCGAAGGTCTCGGTCTGCGAGGGGAAGATGAAGAGATCGGCCGAGGCGTAGGCCTCGGACAGCGCGTCGCCGGAGAGGAGTCCGGTGAGGTGCACCCCGGGCACCGGGCGGCGCCTGAGTCCCTCCGCCATCGGTCCCTGGCCCACCAGCACCAGCTGGGCATTGCCCCGCTCGCTCCGCACCGCCTCCCAGCTCCGCACCAGCCGCTGGATGTCCTTCTCCCGCGCCAGCCGCCCGATGTAGGTCACCAGCAGGTCATCGGGACCGACGCCGAAGCGGGCCCGGTATGCCTCGGAGCGGAAGCGGGGATGGAAATGCCGTGGATCGACCCCGCGGGTCCAGAGCCCGGTGTGGCGCACGCCCCGCTGGCGCAGGGTCTCCTCGAACAGCCGGGAGGGGACCAGCACCTTGTGCGCGTGGCTGTAGAACCAGCGGAGGTAGACGTAGCCCATCCCGAGGACCCAGCGCACCCCGTAGCGGGCGGCGTACTTCACGTAGTCGGTGTGGGCCGAGGCGATGACCGGCAGCCCCAGCTGGCCGGCGGCCTTGATCCCGGCGAGTCCCATCGCGAACTCGGTGGCGACGTGCACCACGTCGGGCCGGAAGCGGGCCAGGTCGTCGACGAGCTCCTGCTGCCGGGGGAAGGCCCACTGCACATCGGGGTAGAGAAAGAGCGGGACACTGGGCGAGCGGTGCGCCTCGGGACGCTCGGCCTCTCCCTCGGGGATGGCATAGCTGGCGCTGTAGACCCGGACCTCGTGGCCCCGGTCCTGGAGCGCGCTAACCAGCCGGTCGAGGGTGACCCCGACGCCGCTGACCATCGGCCAGTAGACTTCCGAGAAGATGGCGATCCGCATCGTCAGTCAGGCTAGCGGGTTCCGGGTCGCGCGGCAAGCGCGGAACGCAGGAGTTCCGAGTTCCGTGTTCCGAGTTCCGGGTGAGTGACTTTGGGCGCGCGCCACTCTGTCACGCGCGGCGTTCCCGTTTCTCCTTGAGACCGGCGCCCTCGCGCACCAGCGCCGCCAGCCCGGCAAAATCCTGGTCTCCCTTCCCCTGCTTGATCGCCTCGTTGAGCCGGCCCGCCACCAGCTCGGCCAGGGGCATGGGGACCTTCTTGTCAGCCGCCGCTTCCTGGATCAGCCGGAAGTCCTTGCGGGCCAGCGCGACGGTGAACCCCGGCGGCGTGAACTCGGCGCGGAGAATCCGGGTGCCGTAGTTCTTGAAGATGGGAGAGCCGAAGAGGGTGAGGTTGAGCATGGAGAACATCTCCTCGACGTTCACCCCGCCCTTCTCTCCCAGCGCCAGCGCCTCCCCCAGCGCCTGCACCGTGGCGCCGATCAGGTAGTTCCCCACCAGCTTCACCACCATCGCCTGCTCGGCGGTCTCGTGGAGATAGGTCTCCTGTCCCAGCACCGAGAAGATCGGGGCGGAGCGCTCCACGCCGCGCAGGTCGCCGCCGGCCACGATGTAGAGCAGGCGGGCCTGGGCCGCGTCGGGGCGGCCGAAGACCGGCGCCGCCACGTAGCGCACCCCGGAGCGGGTGTGCATGTCGGCGAACTTCCGCGTCGCCGCGAGCGAGACCGTGCTCATCCCGATGTGGATCATGCCCGGCGCGAGGCCCGCGAGGGCGCCGTTGGCGCCGACCAGCACCGATTCGACCGCCGCCTCGTCGGACAGCATGGTGATGAGGACGTTGGAGCCCTCGGTCGCCTCGCGCGGCGAGGGACAGGCGGTCGCGCCCTTGAGCGCGGCGGCCTTCGCCGGGTTGCGGCTCCAGGCCCGCACCGAGAAGCCGGCGGCGATGAGATTGGCGGCCATCGGGGTGCCCATCGCCCCGAGCCCGATGAATGCGATCGTGGTGGTCTTCATGCGATCCGCTCCAGCTTGCGAAGTGTCGGTACCCGCCAGGCGATCGTCCCGGTCACCGCGATGGGAACGAACCCGCCCAGCACCACTGCCATGACCGGCCCGAGCAGCCGGGCGGCGACGCCCGACTCGAAGGCGCCGATCTCATTCGACGACCCGATGAAGATCGCGTTCACCGCCGCCACCCGGCCGAGGAGGTTCCGCGGGGTGAGGGTCTGCAGCAGGGTCGAGCGCATCACCACGCTCACGTTGTCGAACATCCCCGAAAGCGCCAGCAGCAGCACCGAGAGCGGGAAACTGGGGGAGAGCCCGAAGCCGCTGATGCAGAGACCGTAGAGCGCGACCGAAACCAGCAGGATGTGCCCCTGCCGGCCCCGGAGCGGCCGGTGCGAGAGGTAGACCGACATCAGCACCGACCCCGCGGCCGGTGCGGCGCGGAGGATGCCCAGCCCCTGCGCGCCCACGTGCAGGATGTCGGTGGCAAAGACCGGCAGGAGCGCCTCGGCCCCGGCAAAGAGCACCGAGAAGAGGTCGAGCGTGAAGGCGCCGAGCAGCATCGGCTGGCCGCGCAGGAAGTGGATGCCCTGGAGCAACCCCGCGACTCCGGCGGATTCCTTCTCGTCGGCCGGGGTGGGCCGCGCCTCCACCCGGTAGAGCGCGTACCAGGCGGCGATGAGCAGCACGGCGGAGGTCGCGTAGGAGACCCCCTCCCCGGCAAAGCCGAGAAGCAGGCCGCCGGCGGCGGGGCCGGCGACGGCCGCAAACTGCCAGGTGCTGCTCCGCCAGGTGATGGCGTTGAGGTAGATCTCGCGCGGCACCAGGTCGGCGGAGAGCGCGGTGCGGGTCGGCTGGAGGAAGCTCCGGGCGATGCCGCTCACGAAGATGACGGCATAGATGGCCCAGACGGTGCCCGTGTGGAGGAGTCCGCCGAGCGTCATCCACGCGAGGACGGCGGAGCAGGCGGTCAGGACGGCCAGGGCGGCGAGACAGATCTTCCGCCGGTCGAATCGGTCGGCGACCTGCCCCGCCGGGAGGGCAACGGCGATGAAGGGGAGCGCTTCGGCGAGGCCGATGAGGCCGAGGGCGAGCGGGTCCCGGGTTATCTGGTAGACCTGCCATCCGACCACGACGGTCTGGACCATCGTGGCGATGGTCTGGATGGCGAGACAGGCGATAAAACGGCGAAAATCGGGGACGCGGAGAGCGACGTAGGGATCGTGCGGGATCGGGTCTGGCACGGCCGGAAGTTAACCGTGTATGAGGGATCAAACAGATCAGCATGGATGCGCCGGCGGATAGCGGGCCGCGTCGGGTGCCGAGGGGTGGTTTGAGGAATGGTTGAGGGTTTGACATCCGGATGGGCCTGTCGGTGTGGGTGGCGAGGCGGGAGCTGGGGGTTGGGTTCGGGCGGGGATCAACCATGCGTCATCTTGGCCCACGAGGGGTTCTATGTCGCCGACGTGGCGCGTTTTACGAACCTCGCGAGGAGGGCGGCGCCAGCGAGTCCGCGTTTTATCGGCACGCGATGGAGCAAGATATGAAGGGGGGACTCACGACTCTCAACTGGTGGGAGGTACAAAAAAACGCAGAGAGGGCGAGATCCGACGCCTCCGACCGCAACACCGCCATCGTACGACGAGCTCGCCACGCCCCGGTCAACTACAAGGCGAATCCTGTCAGTTGGACTTGAGCGAATCCAGTAGCGCCCTCGCCTCCATCGTTCGACGATGAGTCGGACCGAAGCCGTTGGCCAACGCGGTAACCGCGCTCGCCGCCTCGGTCCGCGCTCCCGCGGCGTCCCCACGGCGGACCCGCACCCGCGCCAGCACGTAGTCCGCCTGGCCCACGTATGCGCTTCGGCTCAACGCGAGCGAGTCGACCGCCGCGGCATCGATGGCCCGGCGCGCCAGCGAGTCCGCCACCGGGTCCTCGTGGGCCGCCAGCCGCCACTCCGCCGCCTGGACCAGCAACGGCGCCTGGTCCGGTCGCGGCCTGGGGCCGTCCCCCTGGAATTGCCGCACCGCGGCCTCGAGTGCCAGCGTCCCGCCGCCCCGGTCACCGAGTTCATACTTCTGGACCGCCTTGAACCAGGTCCGGTACAGCATGGCGCCCCGGGTGTCGTTCGGAATCCGATTGATCCACGGCGCCGCGTCGCCGGTGCGATGCTGCTCCAGCCTGAGGCGCGACATGACCGGTGGCACGTAGCGCACCTGCCACACGTGGGCCACCTGGCTGGTATCGCGCAAGGCGGCAGTCGTCCACGCATCCGCGCTGTCATACTGCTCCAGCAGCAGGTAGGTGGCGCCCAGAAGTTCGGCCACGAGGGCCTCGGGCCTTCCGAAACCATTGCTCGCCGCCTGGCTTCGCGCGAGCGCGGCGGCGGCGGATTCCGCGGCGGCAAACTCCCCCAGTTCCTTCAGGAAACTGAAGAGGTTGGTGAGGGCTGTGCTGGGCAGACCCGTGTTCGCATACCCGGCAGAATCGAGCACCGCGAGAATCTGGGCCTGGTATTTCGCGGCCTCACGGGTCCGGCCGGCCGCTCGCAGGGTGCTCGCCAGGTCGGCGATGAACGAGAGGTAGTTGACCGCCATCGCCGGCGTGCGCCCAGGCGTCGCGTCCCGGATGGCGACCGACTTACGCAGCAGGACCACTCCCGAGTCCGCCTTACCCTGGGCGGCGAGAAGCATCCCTTCGGCGTTGAGGCAAAACGTGGTTTCATCGATGCCCGGGTCCGCCAGTTCGGCAAGCGCCGCCCTGGCCGCGGCAAGGTCCGGCCCGGCCGAGTCGGGGAATTGGTCATAAAGCCAAAAGGTTACCCGGAGGCAGGAGGCCACGGCCAGCTTGCCCGGCAAGTGTTCTCGCCTGGCCATGTCCTGCACCCGCGCAATCAGCGCCCGCCCCTCAGCGAGTTGACCCGCCTGCAAATAGCTGCTGGCCAGGCTGAGCATCGCGTGTGCGGCAAGGTTGGGATCGTCGCGGTACTGTCTCTCGATCACGCCGAGCGCAAGCTCGACGCGCTGATCGCGGGTGGGTTCCTGGCCCTCCGGTCCGGTGACGGACGTGGTGAGGATACTCCGTACCGAATTCGACGCTTCCTGCTGATGATCCTCCTGAAACGCGATGTCACGCTGCCGGCGTGCCTCCCGGGCCTGCAGCGTGGTAACGATGGCCGCCCCGATCAGGGCCAGCACCGTGAGAATGCCGGTCCCCACCGACCCGCGGTGCCGCCGCACGAATTTCCGCGCCCGGTAGGTCCAGGCGTCGGGCCGGGCGGTCACCGGCTCGTGATTGAGGTAGTGACCGAGGTCGTCGGCAAAGGCCGCCACGGTGGCGTAGCGCTCCCGCGGATCCTTGCGGAGCGCCTTGGCCAGCACCGTGTCGAGATCGCCGGCGTCCGGGATCCGGGCCGGTTCGGTCTCCAGCGTCGCACGGATGTGTTCGGCCGGGGTGGTGCAGTTGGCGCCGGTAGGGTGACGTCCCGCCACCAGTTGATACAGGACCACACCGAGGCTGTAGACGTCGGTCTGGGTGGTGATCGGCTCGCCCTGGAGCTGCTCCGGGGCCGCGTACTCGAAGGTGAGCACCGCCTCGCCCGAACCGGTCAGCTGGCTGGGCGCGGGCCCCTCGCCCTCGATCAGCTTGGCGATGCCGAAGTCGAGCAGCTTCACCGTGCCGTCGGCGGTGACGAGGATGTTGCCGGGCTTGAGGTCGCGATGGACGACCAGGTTGGTGTGGGCCTGGCCCACCGCCGCCAGCACCTGGAGAAAGAGCCGGATGCGGGCGTCGCGGTCGAGCCGCTGGCCCTCGCACCACCGGTCGATCGGCTGCCCGTCGACGTACTCCAGTACCAGGTACGGCTGGCCCGCGCCGGTGATCCCGGCATCGAGGAGCCGCGCGATGTTGGGATGGGTAAGCCGGGCAAGCACGCTGCCTTCACGCCGAAACCGGGCCTCGCCCGCCGCACCCGCCACCGCGAGACTCAGGAACTTGATCGCCGCCTGCCCCTGAAACCGCCCGTCAGCCCGGCTCGCGAGCCAGACGCTCCCCATCCCGCCGTGGCCGAGTTCGCGCTCGAGGACGTACCCGCCCAGCGCCTGGCCCGCGAGGGAGGAGGCCGGCTCCATCCCCGTGAGCGGACTGGTCCCCAGGAACCCCTCGGCGTCCGCCCGCTTGTCGCGGTCGGACAGCTCGCGCAGGCGCTCCGCGATCTGGGGATGGCTCATCCGCTTCCGGGCCAGCCACTCGGTGCGGGCCCCGGGCGGGAGCTCGAACATTTCGTCGAGCAGCGGCTGGAGCGCGGCCCACTCCTCGGGAGTGAAGTCGCTCATTCCACGCTCCCCTGTTCCTCCGCCTGCTCGCCGCCCCCCGGCGGTGCCGGATCGTGTTCCTTGAGTACCGGCGTGAGCTCCTGGTGCAGGAAGACCCGCGCCCTGCTCCAGTCGCGATTGATCGTCCGGGTACTCACGCCCCGGAGCGTGGCGATTTCCACGAACGGCATGCCACAGAAGAAATGCAGATCGACCAGCTGTGCCAACGGCGGATCGATCAGCGCGAGGCGATCAATCGCCTCGCCCAGCTTCGTCAGCCCCTCGGCTTCGGTGGCCGGGTCCGCCACCTGCTGCTGGTCCAGTGAAAGCAGCTGGAACTCGCCGCCCCGCTTGGCGGCGCCGCGCCGCCTGACATAGTCGATCACCAGCCCCCGCATCGCCCGGGAGGCGTAGCCAAGGAAGTGGCGCCGGTCGGGAAAGTGGAGCCCGCCCCGGTCCGCCATCTGGAGGTAGAGGTCGTGCAGCAGGGTGGTGGTGCCGAGCGTGACCTTGCCGCCCTGGCGGGCGAGATGACGCTCCGCCAGCCCGTGGAGCTCGCGGTAGAGGAGCGCGAAGAGCTGGTCGGTCGAGTCGCCCGGCGTGAGACCTGGCCAGGTTTGATCGGGCATGGGGGCACCCCCGATGGGATGCCCCAATATGTCGCCTGACGGAGCCGCTGGCGAGCGGCAGCGGTCACGGACAGACCAGCGCAAAGTTCGCCACCACCACCTGGCCCCGTCCCACCGTGATGGTACGCGGGTCACGGCCGCTGCAGGCCGCGGCACCGGTCCCGAGCGACACCGTGTAGTCACCCGGCTCCACCAGTCGGCTCTCCGCTTCTCCCGCAAAGGGTGCAGGACGAAGGTGTCCCCGCCCGGCGCGGTCGAGGTCACGGTGATGGGCAGCGTCAGGTTGGCGTTGTTCAGCACCAGCGACGATCGCCGCCGCGCCCTCGAACCGGCCGTCGGCCCGCTGCGCGAGCCAGACGCTGCCCATGCCGCCCCGGCCGATCTCCCGCTCGAGGACGTAGCCGCCCAGCACCTGCCCCGCGAGTGACGAGACCGGCGCCATCTCTCCCAGCGGGCTCCCGGCCAGGAACCCCTCGGCGTCGGCCCGCTTCTCGCGCTCCGCGAGGTCGGTGAGCTGGGCCCCGAGGTCGGGATGGAGCAGGCGCTGCCGGGCGAGCCACTCGGTGCGGACCCCGGAGGGCAGCTCGAGCATCTCGTCGAGCAGCGGCTTGAGCCGGGCCCATTCATCGGGCGTGGAGTCACGCATTTCGGGAGTCCGAGTGGTGTCGCAGGAGATCGGGGCGAGGTTGCCCATACCCGGGGAACTGGGAATGGAATGCCCCAATATGTTGCCGGAGCGTGGCAGTGGCGAGTTCGGAGCGGGATGCGGGCGCGGCGGCTCCGTGACTACCTTTGCGAGGTCATTGCCCAGGCTGCCCCGCCATGCCGCACCTCCAGATCAGCGCCTCCCACGCCCCCGAGCAGGACCGGGTCATCACCCCCAAAGCCCTCGCCTTCCTCCTCGAGCTCGAGGAACGCTTCGGGGCCCGGCGCAAGGCACTCCTCGCGAGGCGCCTCGAGCGCCGCGCCAGCTTCCGCGCCGGCGCCCTCCCCGGCTTCCTCGACAGCACCCGGGAGATCCGCGACGCCGAATGGAAGGTGGGTCCCGCCCCCGCCGACCTCGACGACCGCCGGGTCGAGATCACCGGGCCGGTCGAGCGGAAGATGATGATCAACGCCCTCAACTCCGGGGCGAAGGTCTTCATGGCCGACTTCGAGGACGCGCTCTCGCCCTCGTGGGTCAACGTGATCGGCGGGCAGGCCAACTGTCTTGACGCGGTGCGCCGCACCCTCGAGTTCACCGCCCCCGACGGCAAGGCGTACGCCCTCAACCCGACCATCGCGACGCTGCTGATCCGTCCACGCGGCTGGCACCTCCGGGAGAAGCATGTGCTGCTCCACGGGGAGCCGATCTCGGGGAGCCTCTTCGACTTCGGGCTGTACTTCTTCCACAACGCCCACGAGCTGCTCCGGCGTGGCAGCGGACCCTACTTCTACCTGCCCAAGCTGGAGAGCCACGAGGAAGCGCGGCTCTGGAACGATGTCTTCATCGCCGCCCAGGAGCTGCTCGGCATTCCGCGCGGAACAATTCGGGCCACGGTGCTGATCGAGACGATCCTCGCCGCCTTCGAGATGGAGGAGATCCTGCACGAGCTGCGGGAGCACGCCGCCGGCCTCAACGCCGGCCGCTGGGATTACATCTTCTCGATGCTCAAGAACTTCGGCCATCGCCCCGACTTCCTCCTCCCCGACCGGGGCCAGGTGACGATGACCGTCCCCTTCATGCGGGCCTACACCGAACAGCTGGTGCGCAACTGCCACCGACGCGGCGCCCACGCCATCGGCGGGATGGCCGCGTTCATTCCCTCCCGCCGGGACGCCGAGGCGAACGCCCGGGCCATGACGAAGGTGAAGGAGGACAAGGAGCGCGAGGCGCGCGACGGTTTCGACGGCTCGTGGGTGGCGCATCCCGATCTCGTGCCGATCGCGCAGGCCGCCTTCGACGCCGTGCTCGGGCCGCGCCCGAACCAGAAGGACCGCACCCGCCATGACGTGGTGCCCGAGGCCCGTCCCCTCCTGCAGGTGGCCATCCCCGGCGGCCGCGTCACCGAAGCCGGGGTCCGTGCCGACGTGAAGGTGGCGATCGAGTACATCGAGAACTGGCTGGAGGGCCGCGGCGCCGTCGGCATCGACAACCTGATGGAAGACTCCGCCACCGCCGAGATCTCCCGCATGCAGCTGCAGCAGTGGGTGCGGCTCGAGGCGAAGCTGGACGACGGCGCCCCGCTCACCCGGGCGCGCTACGGCGCCATCCGGAACGAGGAACTGGCGGGACTGATCGCGGCACGAGGATCGGCGGGGAAGCTGCGGGAGGCGGCGGAACTGCTCGACCGGCTGGTGGATCAGCCGATTCCAGAGGAGTTCCTGACGCTGGGGGCGTACGAGATGCTGGAGTGACGGGGAAAGCGTGAGCGGTGAGCGGTGAGCGGTGAGCGGGCCGAAGATCACCCCCGCCGACTGTCATCCCGAGGGAGCAAAGCGACCGAGGGATCTACTTGCCCCAAGTAGATCCCTCGCTGCGCTCGGGATGACAGCCCTCACCTCGTCACCCCCGCTCACCGCTTACCGCTCACGCTGTTGCAGTTCCCTCTATTCCCGCTCCACCACCCGCTTCGGCTTGAGCCCGAACCGCTCCATCCGCCGGTAGAGCGTGCTCCGGGTGATCCCGAGCCGCGCCGCCGCGTCGGCCATAGTCCGCGACTCCCGCACCACCTTCATCAGCTCCGCATCTTCCTTGTCGATCGCCGAGGCGCTGGTGTCGGTGGCGCCGGCCCAGGCCTCGCGGATGAAGAGCGGCAGGTCCGACAGCTTCACGCTCTGCGGCGTGGCCAGCAGCACCCGGCGCACTACGTTCTTGAGTTCGCGCACGTTCCCCGGCCAGTGATACGCCGAGAGCGCCTCGTACACCACCGGCTCGACGTGCACGCCGAGGCGGCCGAGGTCGCGGGCGCCGGCCTCGAAGAAGCGGCGGGCGTAGACCGGGACATCGCCGGGATGGAAGGGAATCCCCTCGCTGCCGTAGAGCGGCGCGCCCCCCTCGAGCACCAGGCAGCCGCCCACCACCCGGTTCGCCTGCTTGACCGGGAACCACATGGCGGTGCGCCGCACGTTCACCACCACCGGCACCGCCTCGCCCGAGAGCCCGTTCGACTGCCGTACCAGCAGCGCCAGCTGCTCGGCCAGCTCGGGCGAGACCGAGGGGGACGCGCTCACCACCCGGCCCCCGCGATCGAGCGCGATGATGTTGTCACCCGGGTAGCGGGAGGTGAGGTCGGTGAAGCTCTGGAGGGTGAGGTAGCGGCGCTCGACCTCGCGGGCGGCGAGGGTCTGCTCGATGGCGACGACGAGCGCCAGCGCGAGGTTGAGGGTGTGGGGGTGGGCGAATTCCCGGAAGCCGCTGATGTCGAGCACGCCGGCCACGTCGCTGGTGGCGGGATCGCGGATCGGGACCGCGGCGCAGTGCCAGCGCTGCCACCGCTCGACATAGTGTTCCGCGCCGACGATGTGCGCCGCCATCCCGGTCGCCAGCGCGGTGCCCGGCCCGTTGGTGCCCACCGCGGTTTCGGCCCAGAGCCCACCGGGGCGGAAGTTGATCTCGGCCAGCCCGTCGAGGGCGGCGGGATCGCCTTCGGCGGCCAGCATCCGGGCCTCGTTGTCGAACAGCGTGAGCACGTGCCCGATGCCGCTGAACGACTCCTGGTGCCGGGCCACCGCCTGGCCGGCGATCTCCAGCCAGTCGGACTGTTCCAGCGCGCCGTGGAGCGCCGACTCGTCGAAGACCACCGGTGCCGAACCGAGGTCGGGGCGCACCGCCGCGCCGGCGCTCCGCTGCCAGGAGTCGTGGACCAGGTTCCGGACCACGCCGGCCCGCGCCACGCCCTGTCCCCCCCGTCCCTTGCCCACCAGCACGCCCCAGTGCCGCTTCAGCTCGCGCTGGGCGTCGGCCCCAAAGGGGATCTGGAGGTTGGACATGAAGGGTGAACTCCGAAGGAGTTGGTCGCCGCGGGGACCCTGACAATGTTGTCCACCGGCCCCACCCGGGGCAAGACATAAATGATGGGACATTTGTCGCGGCCCGCTTGCCGCTGGATTTCTTCATTCCTACAGTCGGGGCAGCCTTCCCCACGGTCCCGGCCGGGTCTCCCGGCCGGTGCCCACCCAGGACCCCCTTGGAGGTTGCCATGACGAACGTCGCCTCGCGGCCCGCGAGCGCGTCCCTGCCCGCGTCCGCGGCTGGATTCGCTCCCTCGGTTCCGCTCCGTGCGCGCTACGACAACTGGATCGGCGGCGAGTACCGCGCCCCGGTGCGCGGCCAGTACTTCATGAACGTCACCCCGATCACCGGCAAGCCGCTCTGCGAAGTGGCTCGGTCGACCCACGAGGATGTGGACCTGGCGCTCGACGCCGCCCACGCCGCCGCCCTCAGCTGGAACGTCACCTCCGCCACCACCCGCTCGAACATCCTGCTCAGGATCGCCGACCGGATGGAGCAGAACCTCGAGACGCTGGCGTGGATGGAGACCCTCGACAACGGGAAGCCGATCCGGGAGACCCGCGCCGCCGACCTCCCCCTCGCCATCGATCACTTCCGCTACTTCGCCGGCGTGCTCCGGGCCCAGGAAGGGAGCGTCGGCGAGCTGGATCACGACACCGTCGCCTACCACTTCCACGAGCCGCTGGGCGTCGTGGGCCAGATCATCCCGTGGAACTTCCCGCTGCTGATGGCGGTGTGGAAGCTGGCCCCCGCCCTCGCGGGCGGGAACTGCGTCGTGATCAAGCCGGCGGAGCAGACCCCGGTGGCGATCATGGCGTTCATGGAGCTGATCGCCGACATCCTGCCGAGCGGCGTGGTGAACGTGGTGCAGGGCTTCGGCGTCGAGGCCGGCAAGCCGCTCGCCTCGAGCCCGCGGATCGCGAAGATCGCCTTCACCGGCGAGACCACGACCGGCCGCCTGATCATGCAGTACGCCTCCGAGAACCTGATCCCGGTGACGCTGGAGCTGGGCGGCAAGTCGCCCAACATCTTCTTCGCCGACGTGATGGAAGCGGACGACGACTTCTTCGACAAGGCGCTCGAGGGCTTCACCATGTTCGCCCTGAACCAGGGCGAGGTCTGCACCTGTCCCTCCCGGGTGCTGGTGCAGGAGTCGATCTACGACAAGTTCATCGAGCGGGCGGTGGCGCGGACCCAGGCGGTGGTCGAGGGAAATCCGCTCGACCCGGCCACGATGATCGGCGCCCAGGCCTCCAACGACCAGCTCGAGAAGATCCTGAGCTACATCGACATCGGGAAGAAGGAAGGGGCGAAGGTCCTCACCGGCGGCGCCCGGCGGGTGCATCCCGGCGAGCTCAAGGACGGATACTACGTCCAGCCGACGATCTTCGAGGGGCACAACAAGATGCGGATCTTCCAGGAGGAGATCTTCGGCCCGGTGGTGTCGGTGACGAAGTTCAAGACCGCCGACGACGCCCTCGCCATCGCCAATGACACGCTCTACGGCCTGGGCGCCGGTGTCTGGAGCCGCGACGCCAACACCTGCTACCGCATGGGCCGCGCGATCAAGGCGGGACGGGTGTGGACCAACTGCTATCATGCCTATCCCGCGCACGCGGCGTTCGGCGGGTACAAGCAGTCGGGGATCGGGCGCGAGACCCACAAGATGATGCTCGACCACTACCAGCAGACCAAGAACCTGCTGGTGAGCTACAGCCCCAAGAAGCTCGGGTTCTTCTAGCCGATGGTCGAGCGGGTTGCCATCACGCCCGCGGCCGAGGCCGTGCTTCGCCAGTTGGTGGCGGAGCACGGCCCGCTGCTCTTTCACCAGTCGGGGGGCTGCTGCGATGGCAGCGCCCCGATGTGCTATCCCGCCCGGGAGTTCCGGGTGGGGAGCCGGGACGTGCACCTCGGGGATGTCATGGGGGTGCCGGTGTACATCGGAGGCCAGCAGTACGAACTCTGGCGGCACACACAGCTGCTGATCGACCTGGTACCGGGACGCGGAAGCGGGTTCTCGCTCGAGGCACCGCTCGGGGTGCGGTTCCTCACCCGGTCGCGAGTCTTCGACGAGGCGGAGCAGGCCTGGCTTGACAGCTGTCCGCCCCGACGGGGCTCGGCGCAGGCTCAGGGGGATGCAGAAAAGAAGGCGCCGCACGCGTAGTGCGGCGCCCAACCTGACGGCTAACGGCTAATGGCTAACGGCCTCTGTCCCACACATCCAACTTCCCATACAGCTGGGGCGGCAGGGGTCGAACCTGCAACCTCCCGGTTAACAGCCGGGCGCTCTGCCAGTTGAGCTACACCCCAAAAAACTGAAAACCCGTCACGAGGACGGGTCAGCGGCACACCAGCGCGATTCCGGAATCGCCCTAGGCCCGACCCGTCTCCCGAGGGAGTCGATTCGAGTTTCGATTGCGATTGGAATTCGGGCGGTTCAGCATAAGGCCCTCAGTCTACAGTTATCGTGCACCAGCGTCAAGTTCTTGAGGGGTTGTTCACCCTCGCCGCTCTTGACCACGTCCCCAGCCAGCCGTAGCGTAGCCTTTCTGTCTCCCCCGTCGGCGTTCTTGCCCAGGCACTCGCCCCTCCTTGCCCAGAGGAGTTCCCCCCGATGAAACGGTCCGTCGCCCTCAAGGTCAACGGTCGCACCCAGACGGTCGACGTGGAGCCGCGCACCCTGCTGGTGCACGCCCTCCGGGATGACCTGAACCTCACCGGCACCCACATCGGCTGCGACACCAGCCAGTGCGGCGCCTGTACCGTGCTGGTCGACGGCCGCGCGGTGAAGAGCTGCACCATGCTCGCCGTGCAGGCCGAAGGGAGCGAGATCACCACCATCGAGGGCCTCGCGAAGGGCGAGACCCTCCATCCCCTCCAGAACGCCTTCTGGGAGAAACACGGGCTCCAGTGCGGCTTCTGCACCCCGGGGATGATCATGACGGCGATGGACTTCCTCGCGCATCATCCGGGCGACCCGAGCGACGAGGAGATCCGCCACGCCATCGAGGGGAATCTCTGCCGCTGCACCGGCTACCAGAACATCGTCGCCGCCATCAAGGCGGCCTCCGCCACCCTCCGCGCCGGCACCCCCGGCGCCACCGCCTGAGGAGCGCGCCATGGCCACCCTCTTCGGCAGCGGCATCAAGCGGCGGGAAGACCCCCGCCTCATCACCGGCAGCGCCACCTACACCGATGACGTGAAGCTGCCGGGGCTCACCTACGCGATGTTCGTGCGGAGCCCCTACGCCCATGCGAAGGTCACCTCCATCAGCATCGAGGCGGCGAAGAACGCCCCCGGCGTGGTGGCGGTCTACACCGGCAGGGACGTGAAGGACGCCCTGGTCCCGGTGCCCTGCGCCTGGAACCCGCCCGGCTGCGACCTCAAGGTGCCCCCCCATCCGCTGCTCGCCTACGACAAGGTCCGCTACGTCGGCGACGCGGTCGCGATGATCGTGGCTGAGAGCCGCGCTGCCGCCCGGGACGCGGTCGACCTGGTCGAGGTGGAGTACGATCCCCTTCCCGCCACCGCCGATCCGGAGAAGGCGGCCCAGCCCGGCGCCGCCCAGCTGCACCCCGAGGTGCCCAACAACATCGCCTTCACCTGGGTGGTGAACGGCGGCGACGCCGAGGCGGCGTTCAACTCCGCCGAAGTGAAGGTGAGCCAGCGGATCGTGCAGCAGCGGCTCCTCCCCACCGCGATGGAGACCCGCGCGGCGGTGGCGCAGTACAACCGCGGCACCGGCCAGCTGACCCTCTGGTGCACCAGCCAGAACCCCCACATCCACCGCTTCCTCTGCTCGGTGATGCTCAAGCTCCCCGAGCACCGGGTGCGCGTCATCGCCCCCGAAGTGGGCGGCGGGTTCGGCTCCAAGATCCCCGCCTACGCCGACGAGGCGCTCTGCGCCTGGGCCTCGATGCAGACCGGCCGGCCGGTCAAGTGGACCGAGGACCGCTCGGAGAACTACAAGGTCACCATCCACGGCCGCGACCATATCGAGTACGTCGAGATGTGCGGCACCAAGGACGGCCGCATCACCGGCATCCGCACCAAGGTCTACGCCGGCCTCGGCGCCTACGCCTCGACCGCGGGGCCCGGCATCCCGACGATTCTCCACGGCCTGGTCTACTCCGGCGCCTACACGATCCCCAACATCCACGGCACCATCCACGGGGTGTACACCAACGGCACCCCGGTCGACGCCTATCGCGGCGCCGGCCGTCCCGAGGCCGCCTACCTGATCGAGCGGCTGGTCGACATCTACGCCCGCAAGATCGGAATGGACCCGGTGGAGGTGCGCCGCCGGAACTTCATTCCCAAGGACAAGTTCCCCTACACCGTCGCCACCGGGCTCACCTACGACTCGGGCAACTACGACGCCGCCCTCGACAAGGCGCTCGGCATCCTCGACTACCGGGCCTTCCGCTCGGAACAGGAGAAGGCCCGGCGGCAGGGACGGTACATCGGTGTCGGCACGGTGAGCTACATCGAGATCTGCGGCCTCGGCCCGAGCCAGGTGGCCGGTGCCGTCGGCTTCGGCGCGGGGCTCTACGACTCGGCCATCGTGCGGGTCTATCCCACCGGCATGGTGAAGGTGTACATCGGCGCCTCGCCCCACGGGCAGGGCGAGGAGACCACCTTCGCCCAGATCGTCGCCGACGAGTTCGGCTACCCGGTGGAGAACGTGGAGATCGTCCACGGCGACACCGACAACACCCCGCAGGGGTGGGGCACCTACGGCAGCCGGACGACCGCGGTGTGCGGGTCGGCGGTGAAGAACGCCGCGCTCAAGGTGAAGGAGAAGGCGCGCAAGCTCGCCGCCCACCTGCTGGAGGCGAACGAGGCCGACCTGGAGTGGAAGGACGGGAAGTTCCAGGTGAAGGGCTCGCCCGACAAGGCGAAGGGCTTCGCCGAGGTGGCGCTGATGGCGAACGTCGCCTGGAACATGCCGGCAGGGATGGAGCCGGGCCTCGAGGCCAGCGCCTTCTTCGACCCGACCAACTTCGTCTACCCCTTCGGCACCCACGTCTGCACCGTCGAGGTCGACATCGAGACCGGGGTGGTGAAGATCCTCCGCTACATCGCGGTGGACGACTGCGGCCCGCCGATCAACCCGGTCATCGTCGACGGCCAGATCCACGGCGGCGTCATCCAGGGGATCGGTGAGGCGCTGCAGGAGATCGCCGTGTACGACGACGAGGGCCAGCTGCTCACCGGCACCATGATGGACTACGCGGTGCCCAAGGCGAGCCAGATGCCGCACCTCGAGGTGGCCCATACCATCACCCCCTCGCCGGTGAACCCGCTGGGGGTGAAGGGGTGCGGCGAGGCGGGGACGATCGCTTCCGCCGCCGCGGTGGTGGGCGCCGTGTGCGACGCGCTCGCGCCGTTCGGGATCACCCACATCGACAAGCCGCTCACGCCGGCCCGGGTCTGGGCCGCCATCCAGCAGGCGAAGGGAGCCAAGGCATGATTCCGACCAGCTTCGACTACGTGCGGGCCGGGAGCGTGAAGGAGGCGCTGAATCTCCTCTCCGCCGGTGACGGCTCCAAGGTCATCGCCGGGGGCCACAGCCTCCTCCCGATGATGCGCTTCCGCCTGGTGCAGGCGCCCAAGCTGATCGACATCTCCCGGCTCGACGAGCTCAAGGGCGTGCAGGAGTACAAGAAGGGGGTGCGGATCGGCGCCGCGACGCCGTACGCCGATCTGGTGAACCACCCGCTCCTCAAGGAGCGCTGCCCCATCGTGTCGGAGGTCGCGGCCGGGATCGCCGACATCCAGGTCCGCAACCGCGGCACCATCGGCGGGTCGCTGGCCCACGCCGACCCGGCGAGCGACATGCCGGCGGTGATGCTGGCGCTCGACGCCGAGTTCCAGTTCCGCTCCAAGAAGGGCGGCCGCCGCACCGCGAAGGCGCGGGGCTTCTTCCAGGGCGCCTTTGCCACCGACATGCAGGAGGGTGAGCTTCTCACCGACATCCTGATTCCGGGCATGGGCCGGAACGCCGCGGCGTATCACGCCTTCGACTCGGCGGCGTCGGGATACGCCATCGCCGGGTGCTGTGCGGTGGTGGGGCGGAAGCGGGCGACGATCTCCGAGATCACCGTGGCCTTCACCGGCGTGGGCGAGATCGCGTTCCTGGCGACCAGCTTCGAGCCGGTGGTCGGCACCAAGGGCGACCTCGCGGTGGTGGAGCAGTGCGCGAAGGATGCGCTGGCGAAGATCGACATTGGCGGCGACGTGCATGCCCCGGCTGAGTTCCGCCGGCACCTTGCCGTCACCGCGGCGAAGCGGGCGGTGCAGGCGGCGTACGAGCGGGCGGGGTGAGCGATCGTCTACGAAAGATCAGGGATTCCTCGCCGCTTCGCGGCTCGGAATGACAGAGGTCCTTGCCCCGCAACCACGCGGCTCGGCATGACAGGCGTCGGTCGCCTGGCTACCAGTTCTGTCATCCCGAGCGCAGCGAGGGATCCCTGATTTTCCGGCGACGAGGCTCGGAATGACAGAGGTGTATGCCCTGCTCCTCGCCGCCGGAAGCAGCACCCGCTTCGGGGCAGACAAGCTGCGGGCCGAGCTGCGGGGCAAGGCGATCGGTGCCCATGTGACGTCCACCCTGGGCAGCGCCATCGCCCGCGGTGTGCTCGCGGGTGGCATTGCGGTTGTCTCGCCGGGCAATACCTCGCTCGAGACCGGACGACTGACCCGCGTGGTCAACCCCGATGCGGGCAAGGGTCTTTCCACGTCCCTCAACGTGGGACTGGCGGCGCTGAGCGACATCGAGCCCCCGGCGAGCGGCGCCCTCATCGTCCTGGCCGACCAGCCCGCGCTCCGGGTCGAGGTGATCGAGGCGGTGGTCGCCGGGTGGCGCCGGACCCATCGCAGCACCCGGCCCCGCTACGCCGCCGCCCCCGACGAGCCCGGTCACCCGGTGCTGCTCGACCGGCGCGACTGGCTCCTCGCCGACCGGCTCACCGGCGACCAGGGGCTCCGGCAGCTGCTCGCCGGCGTGGAAGTGACGCTGGTCGATGTGCCCGGCGCGAATCCCGACGTGGATACGCCGGACGATCTCAGGCGACTCGAGGAAACCCGCTGATGCGTCTCTCGTTCTCTGGAGCACCCGAAGTTCCCGCCGCCCTCCGCGACGTCTGGCCCCGGATCGTCGATCCCCACTTCGTGGCGAAGCACGGCCCCGGGGTGGAATCGGTCGAGGTGCTCGATCCCTATCGCTTCAAGGTCATCACCGGCTTCGGCGTCGGGTCCATCAAGCTGCGCTTCGGCATCGACGTTGAGCTGGTCCAGGTGCTGCCGCAGAACAAGCTGACCATGAAGGCCCGCGGCAAGGCGCCCGGCTCGGCCGTCGAGATCACCGCGGCGCTCGCGCTCGAAGTGATCGAGGAGACCCGCACCCGGCTCGCCTGGCAGGCCGACACCAACATCAGCGGCACCGTCGCGAGTGTCGGCGCCCGGCTGATGGAAGGCACCGCCAGGAAGCTCACCGAGCAGTTCTGGAACAAGTTCGCCGCGAGCATCGCCGAGGCCGGCCCCTGGACCGGCCCGGAGAACCCCATCCCCGAGCGCGACAGCGCCGACGCCGACGCCTCCCAGCCGCCCGCGGCCGGTGAACCGGCCGCGCCCGCCCCCGACACCCCGCCCGCTCCGCCCACGACCTGACCGGCGGTTCCGTGCCCGAGTTCGTCGAGCGCTCGCTCCCGGTCGGCGGCCTCACCCTCTACGTCGACGACTGGGGTGCGGGCCCCCCGGTCGTGCTGGCACACGGGATGTGGTGCGACGCGGGGATGTTCACCGGCCTCGCCCGGCTGCTCGCGCCCCGGGCCCGGGTGCTGGTGCCCGACTTCCGCGCCCACGGCCGGAGTGACGTGCCAGGGGAGGAGTGGAGCGTCGGCGATCTCGCCGACGACCTCGCCGCCATGCTCGACCAGCTGGGCGTGGGGCCGGTGCTGCTCGCGGGGTTCAGCATGGGCGGGATGATGGCGGTGGAGTTCGCCGTGCGACATCCCGACCGCCTCACCGGCCTGGTCATGATCGGGAGCAGCGCCTCGGCGGAAGACGTGATGCGGCGAGTCGAGATCGCGAGTCTCGCCAAGCTGATTTCGCTGACCGGTGCCCCGCATTTCCTCCCCGAGGAAAGCTCCAAGGCCACCTTCAGCAAGACGTACCGGAAGAAGCACCCGGAGGAGGTCCGTCGCTGGGAGGGCGTAGTCCGGGCGATGTCGCCGGCCGCCCTGACCCAGGCCCTCCACGCGGTGGGGCGGCGCCGGCACCTCCTCGGCCAGATCGACCAGGTGCGAGTTCCCCTGACGATCGTCACCGGCGAGGACGACCGGGTCGTCCGGCCCAAGCTCTCGGAGATGATCCACCGGCGGGTTCCCAGCTCCCGGCTGGTGCGGATTCCCGGGGCCGGCCACGCCGTTCCCACCGAGCGGCCGGAGGAAATTGCCCGGCTGATCGAGGCCCTCCTGCCCCCGAATCCCTGACCCGGTTTTGCGGCCCGCTCCGGGACGTGACACATTACCGGCAGCCAGTCCCCCTCCCCCCGGGAACCTTGCCATGAAAATTCCCCAGCTTCTGCTGAGGCAGCTGTACACCTTCGGCTCCCTCACCAATGCGCCGGATGGACTCCGCTTCAGCCTCAAGAACCGCCTCAGCGACGTCACCCTGACCCGGATCCTCAAGGTGAAGATCGGCGAGCGCGAGATCGCCTCCGCCGCCCTCGAGGTGGACCTGGGCGACGGCCGGTGGCGCCCGGCAACGTCGGTGACCCCGGAGCGCCCCGAAGAGTTCCCGCTCCGGCAGGTGGCGCACCTCCGGGCGCCGGGCCAGACCGTGGCCGAGGGAAGCCACGAGATCGAGATCGGGATCGAGGTGAAGGGGATTGGCTCGCTCGCCTTCAAGGTGAAGGACCACGTGAGCCAGTCGGCGCCCCGTCCCCGCTCGGTGCCGTACTCGAAGGACGACAACTACTCGGAGAAGGTGATTGCCGAGCGGCAGAAGTTCGTGGAGGAGATCAGCGGGACGAAGCTGCAGCACATCAAGCATTTCAGCTTCCCGCCGGAGACGGTGAAGGGGAACATCGAGAACTTCACCGGAGTCGCGCAGGTGCCGCTCGGCTTCGCGGGCCCCCTGCTGGTGAAGGGGGAGCACGCCGACGGTGAGTTCGTCATTCCCCTCGCGACCAGCGAGGGGACCCTGGTCGCCTCGTACAACCGCGGCATGAAGGTGCTCAACCTCTCGGGCGGGGTGATCACCACCATCCAGGGCGACCACATGCAGCGCGCCCCGGTCTTCGTCTTCGATACGGCCCGGGAGGCCCGCGCCTTCCGCGACTGGGTGGAGCAGAACATCACCGACATCCGCCGCGAGGCGGAGGCCACCACCCGGGTGGGCAAGCTGCAGTACATCGACACCTACCTGGCCAGCAAGTTCGCCTATCTCCGGTTCAACTACTCGACCGGCGACGCCGCGGGCCAGAACATGGTGGGCCGCGCCACTTTCGCCGCCTGCAGCTGGATCCTGGAGCACAACAAGACCATCCGGCGCTTCTACCTCGAGAGCAACCTCGCGACCGACAAGAAGGCCTCCCAGGTGAACCTGATGCGCACCCGCGGCAAGCGGGTGACGGCGGAGTGCGTCATCAAGCGGAACGTGCTGCTCGACGTGATGCGGGTGGAGCCCGAAAGCCTGCACTACCACTGGGGCGTGGCCAACGTCGGCTCGATCCTCTCCGGCGCCAACAACAACGGCCTGCACTCACCCAACGCGATCACCGCGATGTTCATCGCCACCGGGCAGGACGTCGCCAACGTCGCGGAAGGCTCGGCCGGGATCGTCTACGCCGAGCTCACCCCCGACAAGGACCTCTACCTCTCGATCACCATCCCGTCGCTCATCGTGGCGACCCATGGCGGCGGCACCGGCCTCCCGACCCAGCGGGAGTGCCTCTCGATCCTCGGCTGCGTCGGCAAGGGGAAGGTGAACAAGTTCGCCGAGATCGTGGCGGGAGTCGTGCTGGCGGGCGAGATTTCCCTCGCGGCGGCGATCTCGTCGCTCGAATGGGTCTCGTCACACGAGGAGTATGGGCGCAATCGCTGAGCAGGCGGCTGGCCAGGCCGACGCGCTGGAGGCCAGCGGCTATGAGGTGATGCAGACCTGGCGACCCCAGGGGCTCGTCAGCCGTCTCTTCACCACCTGGCGTCACTTCCTCGGCCTACTCTTCGGCGGGGTGGCGGCCTACGTACGCGCCCAGAAGGAGGAGGGTGCCGGGCGGGGCTTCAAGTTCCTCCTGCTCCGCCTTATCGCCTTCGTCACCGCGCCCTTCGTCGCCGGCGATCTCCGGCGCGAGCCCTTCCCGGTGCAGCTCCGCCGCCGGCTCGAGCGGCTCGGCCCGACCTACATCAAGCTGGGCCAGATCCTGAGCCTGCGCGAAGACCTGCTCCCGCGCACGGTGACGAGCGAGCTCAAGCACCTGCTCAACCGGCTTCCGGTGGTGCCGCTCCCGGTGCTGGTGGGGATCATCGAGAAGGACCTCAAGCGGCCGGTGGAGGAGATGTTCCTCCAGATCGACCCGGTGCCCCTCGGTTCCGCCTCGATCGGGCAGACCCACCGCGCAACGACGCTCCAGGGCGACCCGGTCATCCTCAAGGTGGTGAAGCCGGGGATCCGGGAGACACTCGAGCGCGACGCGCGGCTGCTGCGTACCCTGGGGAGCATCCTCCAGGTGCTGATCCCGCGCTTCCAGCCGAAGCAGCTGGTGAACGAGTTCTGCGACTACACCCTCCGCGAAGTCGACCTCCGGCGCGAAGCCGACAACGCTGAGACCTTCGCGGGCAACTTCGCCGACACCCCCGACGTCGTCTTTCCGGAGATCTACCGGGCCTACAGCGGGCGCAGCGTCCTCTGCATGGAGTTCTTCGACGGGCTCTCGCCCGACTCGGACGCCGCCCAGGAGCTGCCTGAAGACCAGCGCCGGCACCTCACCGATCTCGGCGCCGAGGCGATCATCCGGATGCTGTACCGGGACGGGTTCTTCCATGCGGACCTGCACCCCGGCAACCTGATCATCCTCCCCGGGCCGAAGGTCGGCTTCATCGACCTGGGCATGGTGGGGCGGCTGGACGAGGATCTCCGGCGGGCGTTGCTCTACTACTTCTTCGCGCTGGTCATGGGCGACGCGGAGAATGCGTCCCGCTATCTCACCGCGATCGCGCAGCCGGGTCCGGGCGCCAACCCGGCGGGGTTCAAGCGGGAGTGCGCCGAGATTTCGGGGCGGTGGAAGCGGGCCTCGAGCTTCGAGGAGTACTCGCTGGGCCAGCTGATCCTCGATTCGCTGAGCCGAGGGGCGCAGTACCGGATGTATTTCCCGGTGGAACTGGTGCTGATGGTCAAGGCGCTGGTGACGTTCGAGGGGGTGGGTCACGTGCTGCTCCCCGGGTTCGACGTCGCCGAGGTCAGCAAGCGCCACATCCGCACGCTGTTCCTGAATCAGTTCAGCCCGCTGCGATTGCTCACTGAAGGCATGCGCGGCGCGCCCGACCTGATGGACGCGATGGCGAAGATGCCGCTGCTGGTGACGGATGGGCTGCGGGTGCTGGAGAAGGTGGCGCGGCAGCCGCAGCAGAATCCGCTCAGCGGGCTCCGGGGGACGCTCATCGCCGGCAGCTGCCTGGTGGCCGGGGCGATCTGCCTCGGCTTCGGGGCGCCGTGGCCGGTGTGGGGAGGACTGTTCGTGATCGCGTTCTTCCTGGCGGTGAGACGGAGCTAGGCAGGCGGTCAGGCGGTCAGGCGGTCAGACGGTCAGACGGTCAGGCCAGAACGTAGCCTCGATACGCGGACCGGCGCGAGCGGGGACGGGGGCGGGTCCGGAGGCGCGTTAGCTCCCTCTCCCGTCCTGCGACGGTAGCACTTCGTGGAGGTACAGCGCCGGAGGGCCCGTCTCCGTCAACGCTCGCCTCAATCCAGGACCAAACCCAGGCTGACACCGATGGCGGCAAAGGGGATGGCTCAGTCGTCAGGCAACGGTGCCCACAAGGCACTGACGTCTGGCCGCGTCGCCGTGGCCCCCAACGATGCCATCTGGCTCCAGGACACGCCCACCAACCTCATGGTGATCAACGGCGTGTTGATCACCGACCGTCTCGACCTCGCCACCCTGCGCCGGGTGTTTCAGGAGCGCGTCATCGAAGGGGCTGAGGGGCGCTACGCCCGCTTTCACCAGCGGGTGGAGCGGGACGGGGGGCGCTGGTACTGGGTGGACGACGCCGCGTTCGACATCGCCCGCCACATCTTTCCCGCCACCGAGCCGGGCATCGCCACCACCGAGCAGCTGCGCGACTTCATCGGGCGCGAGGCCTCCAAGGCGCTCCCCACCGACCGGCCCCTCTGGCAGATCCAGCTGATCGAGAACTTCGAGGACAACAGCAGCGCCTGCATCGTCCGGCTGCATCACTGCATCGGCGATGGCATGGCGCTGGTCTCGGTCATGTTCCACCTGATGGAAGACCTGGCGAGCGAGGGGAGCACCAAGGTGGCGGCGATCCGGCCGGCCGCGGGGCACAAGGGGCCGGGACTGCTGCGGATGGTGCAGGTGCCGCTGGCGGCGCCGGGAATCCTGCTGGCGCGGATGCTCTGGACGCCCGACCGGCACGTGCTCCACGGACCGCGGGTCTCGGGGCGGAAGCAGGTGGCGTGGACCGCGCCGCTCGACCTGGACATCATCAAGGCGATCAAGAACCGGCTCAACGCCACCGTCAATGACGTCCTGATGGCGACGGTCTCGGGAGCGCTCAGCCGCTACATCCGGCAGCGCGCCGGCCACGAGATCGAGCGGCTCCGCATCTCGATGCCGGTGAGCATCCGGCCGCCGAGCGCGACGGTCACGCTGGAGAACCGCTTCGCCGCGGTGCCGCTCGAGCTGCCGGCCGGCATCGCCCACGCCGGCGAGCGGGTGGCGCGGGTCAAGGCGAAGATGGATGCCCTCAAGAGCTCGGTCGCGCCGATCGTGATCTACGGGATCCAGAGCGCCCTGCTCAAGGTCCTGCCCCAGGGGGTGAGCCGGGGGCTCATCGATTTCCTCGCCAACAAGTGCACCGCGGTCGTCACCAACGTCCCCGGCCCGCAGCGGGGCCTCGCCCTCGGGGGTTCCCGCCTCCGGAGCCTGCTGTTCTGGGTGCCCCAGCGCGCCGACATCGGGGTCGGGATCTCGATTCTCAGCTTTGCGGGGAAGGTCCAGATCGGGGTGATCTGCGATACCGAGCTGGTCCCGGACCCGATCGAGCTGGTGCACGCCTTCGAGGAGGAGCTCGCCGCGCTTCAGGCTCTGTAGACTGCTTTCCGCGGAACTGCTTTCCGCCCCGTACGGGAAACAACACCACCAAGAACACCAAACAGCAAATCACGAAGATCACGAAGCCACGAAGAGCACGAAGGGAAGTGCAGTTCTTCGTGGTTGCTGTTGCTGTTTGCTGTTGCTGTGTGCTGTTACACCGCCACCACAACAACACCAGGAAAAAACAAACAGCAAATCACGAAGAGCACGAAGCCACGAAGAGCACGAAGGGAAGTGCTGTTCTTCGTGTCTTCGTGCCCTTCGTGGTCTTCGTGGTTGCTGTTGTTGTCTACTCCTACACTGAGCGTGCAGACGTAGGCACGGTAAACAGGGAATCGAATCCCCTGTAATCTGCGTCATCTGCGGAAAAGCAGTTACCCGACCAGCTCCTCCAGCCGGCTCAGCGCCGACGACAGCTGGTTGGTCACCGCCGCCCGGCGCCCGTGCCTGGTGACGCCCACCCCGTCCCACACATCCCGGCTCTCGTCCCGCAGCACGTCCATCCGGAGCGACAAGCCGTGCCGCCGGAACACCGGCTCCAGCGTGCGATGCCGGCGGAGGAGATCGGCGCGGGTCGCCCGGTAGGCGATCTCGCAGACTTCCCGCCGCGAGCGGAAGCTGAAGATGTTGCTGAAGAAGAGCCGGTACTCGTGGCTCTCCGGCTCGAAGAGCAGCACGTCGGCGTGGGGGAAGGTGTTCTTGTAGCGCGACATTCCCACGACCATGCGGGAATGCACCAGCGTCCGGAAGGTCTGCGAGAGAATCGCCGGCAGGCCCCGGCGCCGGAGTGAGCCGGCGGGGAGCTTGCCGAGTTCCTCCCCCTCCGCGACGTCGACCGGGACCACCGGGTTGATGCAGAGGAGCAGGTCGGCGCCATGCTCCAGCGCCACCGAGGCGTGCAGGGTCCGCAGCAGCACCCCGTCGACGCACATCCGCCCGTCGATCTCCACCGGGGGATAGAGCCCGGGCAGTGCGGTGCTCGCCTGCACCGCGCTGGAGATCGGGACGTGATCCCACCCCTTCGACCCGAACACGATCGCCTGGCCCGACTCGAGGTCGGCGGAGACCACGAAGAGCTTCTGCCGGAGCTTCCGGAAGTCGTTGGTGCGCCCCGGGCGGGAGAAGGTCTCCTCGAGGTAGTGACGGATCGGCTGGTTGTCGAAGAGGCCGAGCGGCAGCGCCCGGGTGAGCCGGGTGAGCGACTCGAGGAGGGTCTGGTCCTGCGGCGCGCGGGTGAACTGGAGGACCGCGTCGGCGAAGAGCCGGGGGAGCTGGAGCCCCCGCCGGGCCCACTCGCCGTAGGCCGGCAGGAAAAAGTCGGCCGGGTCGAACGGATGTTCGCCCGGCTCGTCGGTCACCAGCCCGCGCACCATCTGCGCCGGGCTCTGGCCGTTGGCGAGGGTCGAGGCCATGAAGGCCCCGGCGCTCACGCCGACATAGACATGACAGGAGGTGAGGTCGAGACCCTCGACCGCTTCCTCGAGGGCGCGAAGGGCGCCGACTTCATAGACGGCGCCCCCCGGCCCACCGCCCGCGAGGGCGAGTCCCAGCCTCGTCCCCCGCCGCCCGCGGCGAGTGGACATGGCGACCGTCCTCAGGCCGCCGGAGCCGGCGTCGCCTTGCGCGACCGGCGCGGGCCCCGCGCCTTGGACTTGGCGACCACCCGGGTGAGCTCCTCGACCCGCTTGGTCAGGTTGGCGATCTCCTTGCGGGTCGGCACGCCCAGGCGGTGCATCGCGCTGGTCATCCCCGCCTCGATCGGCGTGGTGACCTTGGCGACCGCATGCTTCGCCTCGCCCCGCAGCCCATCCACCTTGTCGGCGATCTTGCCGATGCGGGCCTTGTTCATCTTCTCCAGGCCCTCACCCTTCTTCACCAGCGACTTGAACAGCCGGCCACCCTCTTCGCCCGCCAGCGCAAAGGCGCCGAGGCCCGCCAGCCAGATCTCGTGGGCAGACTCCTTCACCATCGGGAGCGCCACCATCTTCTTGATCTTCTTCGCCATAAATCCCCCTGTGCCTGACCGATCCCTCGGCCGTTACGTGTCGACCTGCGCTCCCTGCCTATGCCGTCAGCGCCGTACCGCGCGCTTCTTCGTCTTGCGCCGGGCCCGGCTCCGCCCGTCCTCCAGCTCTCCCAGGCTTGCTTCCAGCTGCGCCAGCTTGTGCCGCAGCACGTCCAGCTCCTCCTGCATCCCGGTGACCGGGGTGATCTTGTCGACCCCGGCGCGTACCAGCGAACCGACCCCGGTCTGCAGCTGCTCCACCCGCGAGGAGATGGCCTCGTGGCCCCGGCGGATGACCTCGTGCAGGAAGTCCTTGGGGAGGAAGGACGTACCGGTGCGGTGATCCTCGTAGATCACCTGGGCCAGCGTCTGGCTGGTGACGTCCTCCCCGGTCCCGCTGTCGACCACCTGCAGCTCCTGGCCCTTCCGGACCCAGGCCGCGATCTCGTCCAGGGAGACGTACCGGCTCTCTTCCGTGTCGTAGAGCTTGCGGCTGCCGCCGCCATACCGCTTGATGAGCCGGACCACGCTGCCGCCCCCGTGATTGACTGCGGGGAATTTACCGCAATGCGGCAAAATTGCAAGGGGGAATTGTCGCGGTGCGGTAACCGCGTGACTGGTAAGGCGTTTGCGCTCCGGCAGCGAGGCAAGGGCGGGGGCGCGGGCTGCGGGCGGCCGCAAGGGATCGGAAAGATCGCTTCGCGGCACGCCCGTTCCCGCACCCCCGCCCTTGCCCTGCTGCCTCCGAGGCTGCCGCCTAGGTCTGCGCGGCCACCCGCTCGCCCAGCGCCTCGAGCTCACCCAGCGCCGCCGGCGGCGCGGCCTGGAGCGGCACCACCACCAGCGGCTCGTCCTTCGACAGCAGCTTCCGCAGCTTCTCGATGCCTCGGTGATCCCGTTCACCCAGATACTCGAACAGGGCCAGCCCATCCGCGAACGCACTGTCCGCCTGACCGCCTGACCGCCTGTCCGCCCTCGGGTGCACCTGGTTCACCACGATCGGCCCGAGCCGGTGCCCCGCCTCCTTCAGCTTCCGCGCGAAGAACATCGCGTCGGGGATCCGGTCTTCCCCCGGGCCGGCCACCAGGGTGAACAGCGTCTCCTTCGCCCGCAGCAGCTTCTGCACCTCGGCGGCGCGCTCGCGGAAGCCATCGTACAGCGGACCGAAGGCCCGGAAGAACTCCAGCATGTCGGCCAGGAGCCGGTTGCCGATCAGCTTGTCGGCCAGCCCTTCGACACCCTTCGCCGCGAACTTGATCGGTCCCTTTTCCCACCAGGGGTTGAGCGCGAGCTTCACCGCCCCCGAGTCGAGGAAGTCGACGATCCGGTCCGGCGCCTCGAGAAAGTCGAGCGCCTGCCGGGTCGGCGGGGTGTCCAGGATGATGCGGTCGTACTCCCGTGCCTTCGAGACCTCGAAGAGCCGCTCCACCGCCATGTACTCGAGGATCCCCGCGAGCCGTCCCGCCAGCTCCCGGTAGAACCGGTTCTGGTAGATCCGCTGCGCCGCCGCCTCGTCCGGCGCATAGCGCGCAATCAGCCGGTCGAAGGTCTGGCGGGCATCGAGGAGGATGACGTCGAGCCGCGCCGGCGCGTCGGTCTTCACCCGGACCGCCTCGTCCCGGGCCGAGTCGCCCACCCCCAGCGCATCCTTGAGACGGAGCGACGGATCGAACGTCATCACCAGCGTCCGGTGTCCTTCCCGGGCCGCGTGCAGCCCGAGCCCCGCGGCCAGGGTGGTCTTCCCCACCCCGCCGGCGCCGACCACGACGAGCAGCCGCCGATCGAGGAGCCCGCTCATGCCAGCTCCTCGCCGAGTCGCGCCGCCACCGCGTCGAGCAGCGCCGGCCCCCGGTCGAGCGGAAAGAGCGGCAGCTCGGCGATCGGTCCGTTCCACAGCGTGGCGAGGCGCTCGAGCTCGCGGTCATTCACCGCCCGCCGGTCCCGCCAGAGCGAGAGGACCTCATCCCCATCGTTGCCGCTGTGCCGCTTTGCCGCCCGTCCGCCCGGCCACTCCGGATACAACCCATTCGCCACCACCAGCTCCGGCGGCCGCCCGATCCGCTCCCGCAGCATCGCGATCAGCTCGGCCAGTTCCTGCACCGGCATCTCCTCGGCCAGCGTAGTCAGCACCACCCCCACGCGCTTCGGGTCGGCCACGAACTTCGCGAGCCCCGCCGCCATCTCGCCGAGCTGCCCCCCGCCCACCATGTCGCCCAGCAGGAGCGGCGCGGCGAGCATCGAGGCGCCGTGCCCCGTGGCCGGCGCATCGAGCACCACCACGTCGGCCTTGTGCTTGTAGTCGCCGTCCACCGTGCGCTGGGCATAGCCGAGGATCGACATCTCCTTGAGCCCGGGGGTCCCCTCGGCGAAGTGCTGGAAGACCGAGCTGGCCACGATTTTCTTCGCCAGCACGCCCACCGGCACCTTCTCCCGCACCAGCGCTTCCACCACCGCCTTCGGCTGGAGATTCTGCACCGCCAGTTTCGGCGTGACCTTGATGATCGCGCCGCCGCTCGGCTCGGTGCCGAGGAGCTGGTGCATGCTCTCCCGCGGGTCGACCTCCACCAGCAGCACCCGGCGCCCCGCCTCCGCCAGGAGCCGGGCAATGGCCGCGGCGATCGTCGTCTTTCCGACGCCGCCCTTGCCGGTGACCACGATGAGCTTTTGCCGGGTGAGACTTTCGAGCATGGGGCAGAAGTTAACCCCGCGCCCCGCCGTTCAACCTTGAGGAGATTTTCAGCCAACTCCGCTTGCCACCTCACAGCCGCCTGCGATACCGTTCGCCTCGTGCCAGACATCTTCGACTACGTCATCATCGGTTCCGGCTTCGGTGGGAGCGTCTCCGCGATGCGCCTCGCCGAGAAGGGGTATCGCGTCCTGGTCCTGGAGCGGGGGAAGCGGTTCCGCGACGAGGACTTCGCGACCAGCACCTGGGACCTGCCGCGCTATCTCTGGGCGCCCACCGTCGGCTGCTACGGAATTCTCCAGATCAGCGCCTTCCGGAACGTCTTCGTCCTCCACGGCTCCGGGGTCGGAGGCGGCAGCCTCGGCTACGCCAACGTCCTGATGGAGCCGGACGACGAGGCCTTTGCCTCGCCGGCGTGGCGCCACCTGGTGGAGTGGGGCAAGGAGCTCCGGCCCCACTACCAGACCGCGAAGCGGATGCTGGGCGTCGCCACCAACCCCAAGCTCGGTCCCGCCGACACCGTGCTTCGCACCATTGCCGCCGAGCTGGGCCAGGAGCAGAGCTTCATGCCGACGCCGGTGGGCGCCTACTTCGGCACCCCGGGCAAGGAAGGGGTCGAGGTGGCCGACCCCTACTTCGGTGGCGAGGGGCCGCCCCGCCGCGCCTGCCAGCACTGCGGCGCCTGCATGGTGGGGTGCCGGCACAACGCCAAGAACACCCTCCCCAAGAACTACCTCTACTTCGCCGAGAAGTACGGCGCCGAGGTCCGGGCGGAGCACACGGTGCGGGACATCGTGCCGCTCAAGGGACCCCAGGCCGACGGGGCGCGCTACGAGATCCGGGCGCGCCGGACCACCGGGTGGCGGCATCCCGCCTATGCGCCGATCCGCGCCCGCAACGTGATCGTGTCGGCCGGGGCGCTGGGCAGCCAGCGGCTCCTCTTCCGCTGTCGCGACCAGACCGGCTCGCTGGCGGGGCTCAGCGGCCGCCTCGGCGACATGGTGCGGACCAACAACGAGGCGCTGCTGGGGAGCGTCGCGCGGACCCCCGAGATCGACTACTCCAAGGGCATCGCGATCACCTCGATCTTCCACGCGAACCCGGTCACCACCATCGAGCCGGTGCGCTACCCCGCGGGCAGCTCGGCGATGCGGCTCCTGGGCGGGCCAATGATCGAGTCGGGAAGCTTCCCCTCGCGGCTGCTCCAGTCCCTCGCCGACATCGCGCGGCGGCCGAAGGACTTCCTCCGCACCCACATCCTCCCGGGGTGGGCGGAGCGCACCACGATCATCCTGGTCATGCAGTGGGAGGACCATCGCATCCGGCTCCGCCCCGGGCGCAGCATCTTCACCGGCTTCCGGCGCGACCTGGTCTCCCTCCCCGACCTCGAGAAGACGATCCCCACCAAGCTCGACATCGGCCACGAGGTCACCCGTACCTTCGCGAAGCGGACCAACGGCGTCGCCATGGGCTCGGTGAACGAGGGGCTGTTCGACATCCCGATCACGGCGCACATTCTGGGCGGCTGCCCCATCGGGCGCGACGCCGGCGAAGGCGTCGTCGGCCCGGACTTCCAGGTCCACGGCTTCCCCGGGCTCTACGTGATCGACGGATCCATCATGCCGGCCAACCCCGGCGTGAACCCGAGCCTCACCATCACGGCGCTGGCGGAGTACGCCATGAGCCGTATCCCCAGGGCCGCGACGTCGCGTGCGGTGTGAGCGCCTGAGCGGCGCCGCCCTCGGCGAAGCGCCGGAGGGCCGGCTCGCGGGCGCCGTGCTCCTCGCCCCGGTGGCGGTGAACGGCCTCGCCCTCGCCAAGGGCACGCGGCTCGGCGACAGCGAGGCGCGCGCGCTGCACGCCGCCGCCCGCGCCGGGGCGCTCTCCACCCCCCTCCGGCTGGCCTGGCCCGAGCCCGGCGATCTCCACGAAGACGAGGCCTCGCTCCGGCTGGCCCGCGCGGTGGCGGGCCCCAGCCTCCTGATCGGTTCCCCGAAGCAGAGCAAGGTCGCGCTCACCGCGAAGGTCGACGGCGTGCTCCGGGTCGACATCGCCGCGCTGGGGCGGGTCAACCGGATCGACACCCTCGAGGTCTTCACGCTCTTTCACGGCCAGGCGGTGCGGGCGGGCGAGGTGGTTGCGAACGTCAAGGTCGCGCCCCACCTCGTCCCCGAGCGCGCCGTCGCCGAGGGAGAGCAGCTCGCCCGGGCGGTGTCACCGGTGATTGACATCGCCGCCTACCAGCCGCTGGCGGTCGCGGCCCTCGCCGCGGAAACGCTCCCGCCGGGAGGCCTCGCCCGGTTCGAGCAGGCGGCACGCACCAAGGTCATGTCGCTCGGCGGACGGTTCGCGGGGGCGAGCCAGGTGGCGGTGGATGAGCCGGCGGCGGCGGTGCTGGAATTGCGCGCGACCCTCTCCCGTCTGGTCTTCGAGGATCGGGTGGCACTGCTGCTGGTGGGCGGGGTCTCGGCCGGCGATCCGCTCTCGCCGTTCTACGAAGCACTCGAGGCACTGGGCGGGCGGCTGCTCCGAAGGGGGGTACCGGCCCATCCCGGCTCGATGATCTGGCTGGCCTCGCTGGGCGAGACGGTGATTCTCGGACTGCCGCAGTGCGGAATGTTCAGCATGGCAACGGCTGCAGACCTGGTGCTGCCGCGGCTGCTCACGGGCGAGGCGATCACCCCGGATACCCTCGCCGACCTGGGGCATGGGGGATTGCTGGGGCGGGAGATGCGGTTCCGGTTTCCCGACTATGCGCGCGAGCTGAGTGCGCCCGAATGACGGAATTGGGTGCCTCTGGCAGCCAATTCCGTCATCCCGAGCGCAGCGAGGGATCTCTGATTCTCGTCTGTGAGAAAAGCAGGGATTCCTCGGTCGCTACGCTCCCTCGGAATGACAGACATCTTCTCGCGCGGCAACCAATTCTGTCCATCAGCCATGAATAGCCACCCCGTCGGCCGTATCGGCCCCAACGCGATCATCCAGACGGTCACCGCCCTGCGGGAGCGCCAGGGCGTGGCCGAGGCCGACCGGCTGCTCCGTGAATGGGGACTGGGCCGGCTGGTGACCGACCTTCCCACCGACATGGTCGAGGAAGGCGAGGTCACCACCCTCTGCGCCCGGGTGATCGGCGGGCTGGGGCGGGAGGAAGGGCTCGCCGTGCTGGAACGTTCCGGCGAACTCACCGCGCAGTACCTCCTCGCCAACCGCATCCCCGGGATCGCACGGCTGCTGCTCCCCTGGCTCCGCGATCGCGTCGCGCTCAGGGCGCTGTTCCGCGCGATCGAAGGGCATTCCTGGACCTTCGCCGGGACCGGCGCCTTCTCCACCGACCTCGCGACGCCCTCGTTCACCATCCAGCATTGCCCGGTCTGCCGCGAGCTCCGCGGCGCGCCGGTCGCCATGTGCGGCTACTACCGCGCGACCTTCGAGCGATTGATCCGCCGGCTGGTGCATCCGCGGGCGGTGATCGAGGAGGTGAAATGCGAGGCGACCGGTGGGGATTCCTGTCTCTTTCGGGTTCGACTCGATGAAAGGGGACGCGCCTAGTCGTTCATATCGCTTTCATCCCTCCTTATAAACGGGGTAGTAGAGTGTGGTGTCACTCCCGCTTGACACTTCCTCATGTAAATCCCGCAGAGGTTCGTCCCCATGCGCACCCTTCTCATCCTCTCGAATTATCACGCTGGTGGTGCCGAGATCGCCGGGAACTGGCCGCCTGCCTGGGTGGCGTACATCGCCGGGACCCTCAAGGCCGCCGGGATGACGGATGTGCACTTCATCGACGCCATGGCCAACGACCTTCCGCTCGAGGTGCTGGAGCAGAAGATCCGGGAGCTCAAGCCCGACGTCGTCGCGACCGGCGCCAAGACGCCGATCATCTACAGCGCCGAGCGGACGCTCAAGCTGGCCAAGGAAGTGAACCCGAAGTGCAAGACGATCCTGGGCGGGATCCACGGGACGTTCATGTACCGGCAGGTGCTGCACGAGGCGCCGTGGATCGACTACGTGATCCGGGGCGAAGGCGAGATCGTGGCGCGGAACCTCTGGACCGCGATCGACGCCGGCACCGACGAGCGCGACCGCCACACGATCAAGGGCATCGCGTTCATGGGTGAGGACGGCAAGGTGGTGTCGACCCCGATCGAGGCGACGATCAAGGACCTCGACAGCCTCACCCCCGACTGGGACATCCTGCACTGGCCGACCTACATCTACATCCCGCTCAACACCCGGGTGGCGGTGCCGAGCTTCGCGCGCGGCTGCCCCTTCACCTGCAGCTTCTGCTCCCAGTGGAAGTTCTGGCGGGACTACCGGGTCCGCGATCCGCACAAGTTCGTGGATGAGATCGAGTACCTGACCCAGGTGCACAAGGTGGGCTTCTACATCCTCGCCGACGAGGAGCCCACGATCAACAAGAAGAAGTTCATCGAGCTCTGCCAGGCGCTGATCGACCGGAAGATCGACGTGCCGTGGGGGATCAACACCCGGGTCACCGACATCCTCCGGGACGAGGAGCTGCTGCCCTTCTACCGGAAGGCCGGCCTCTTCCACGTCTCGCTGGGCACCGAGGCGGCGAGCCAGATGAACCTCGATCGCTTCGTGAAGGAGACCACGATCGAGCAGAACAAGAAGGCGATCAAGCTGCTGCAGAAGAACGGGATGCTCGCCGAGGCCCAGTTCATCATGGGGCTGGAGAACGAGACCCCGGAGACGATCGAGGAGACCTACCAGCTCTGCAAGGACTGGGACCCGGACATGGCCAACTGGAACATGTACACGCCGTGGCCCTTCTCGGATCTCTTCCAGGAGCTGGGGGACAAGGTGCAGGTGCGGGATTTCTCCCGCTACAACTTCACCACCCCGATCATGAAGCCGAACAGCATGGACCGCGAGGACGTGCTGAAGCAGGTGCTCAAGTGCTATGGCCGCTTCTACGCCCGGAAGACCTTCCTCCGGTATCCGTTCATCAAGGACAAGTTCAAGCGGAAGTACATGTTCGGCTGCCTCAAGGCGTTCGCCAAGATGACCTCGACGAAGCGCTTCTACGACATCGGCCGGGTACAGGCGAACGGCCAGGTGAACCTGCGCTTCGACCAGTCGAAGATCTACACCGACGAGGAGCTGGTGCAGCTCAAGGCGAACAAGGACCTCGCCCCCGATCTCGATTTCGGCGGTACCCTCACCCGTACCGCCCGCAAGACCATCAAGGGACGCGCGGCATGCGAGGCCGGCCCGTCTGAGCCGGAGACCCCGAAAAAGGCGCCGAAGCAGGTGGCGAAGATCTGATGGACGCCATCGACCAGGTCACTCCCGAGCTGGTGCAGCGCTACGACCGATCCGGTCCGCGCTACACCTCGTATCCCCCGGTGCCCGCGTGGACCGCGCCGTTCGGCGAGCGGGAATACCTCGACGCGATCGCCGACATCGCGACCCACCGGGAACGGCCGCTGTCGCTGTACGTGCACCTCCCCTTCTGCGCCAAGCGCTGCTTCTACTGCGGCTGCAACGCGACGGTGACCAACCGGGGCGAGGTGGTCGACGCCTACCTCGACCGGGTGGAGCGGGAGCTCGACCTGGTGCTCTCCGCGCTGGACCGGCGCCACCCGGTGGTACAGATGCACTGGGGCGGCGGCACCCCGAATTTCCTTGACGCGAAGCAGATGGTCCGGCTCACCCGGATGCTGGAGGACGGCTTCGAGTTCGCCCCCGACGCCGAGCGCTCGATCGAGCTCGATCCCCGGCTGGTGACCTCCGACCAGCTGGGCGCGCTCCGCTCCCTCGCCTTCAACCGGGTGAGCCTCGGTGTCCAGGACCTCGACCCCGAGGTCCAGTTCGCCATCGGGCGGGTGCAGTCGCTCGGGCTGGTGGCCGACGTCGTGGAGGAAGTGCGGAGCCTCGGCTTCGAGAGCCTCAACCTCGACATCATCTACGGGCTGCCGAAGCAGAATCTCCCCCGCTTCCGCGCGATGCTGGAGACCATCCTCGAGCTCGCCCCCGACCGGCTGGCCGCGTTCGGGTACGCCCACCTCCCCCAGCTCCGCGCAAACCAGCGGCAGATCCGCGAGGCCGATCTCCCCAGCGGCTACGCCAAGTTCCAGCTGTTCGAAACGCTGGTGCAGGCCTTCACCGCGGCGGGGTACCAGTGGATCGGGCTCGACCACTTCGCCCGGCCGGAGGACGAGATGGCGGTGGCCGCGCGGGAGAAGCGGCTCCACCGGAACTTCATGGGCTACACCATCCAGCCCACCGCCGACCTGCTCGGCATCGGCACCAGCGCGATCGGCGACATCGCCGGCCGCTTCATCCAGCTCGACCCGGGCCTGGGCGCCTACCAGCGCACCGTCGATGCGGGCCGGATCCCGGTGGTGAAGGGCCACATCCTCACCGCCGACGACAAGGCGCGCCGGAGCGCGATCCTGCACCTGATGTGCAACCTCGAACTCCCCTTCAATCTCCTGCTCGAGGGCGGGGAGCTCCTGGGCGACTACCTGGGCGAGGAGCTGCAGCGCTTCAAGCCGTACGCGGAGGCGGGGCTGATCGAGATGGAATCGGACCGGATCGTGGTGACCAACATCGGCCGGTTCTTCCTCCGGAACCTCTGCATGGAGCTGGACGCGTACCTGCCGCATGCGGTGGGACGGGTGTATTCGAGGACGGTGTAGGCGGTCAGGCGGTCAGGCGGTCAGGCGGCTAGGCGGCTAGGCGGCTAGGCGGCTAGGCGGCTAGGCGGCTAGGCGGCTAGGCGGCTAGGCGGCTAGGCGGCACGAAGGTAGCAAAGGCGAGGCGCGGCGCGGTGGGGGATTCGCGAAGCGGGACGTCAGGGCCCTGTTCCGTCCATCGCGCTGTCCCTGAGTGGCCCGTGGGTCCCGCGGAGCGAACGCCCCCACCCGCTGCGCCGATTCAGTTCCGCGGAGGGGATCCTCCGGGACGCCTTGCCGATCCCCCTAGCGGCTCTCCCCAGCCTCCCGCACCTTCCAACGCATGTCCAGTCCCGCCCCCTCGCCTGGTCTTGCCAGCATCGACGACGTCGAGCGCCGCTTCCGCGCGGCGGGCTACATCGCCAGCCGGGACCTGGCCACGGCGGTCTACCTCTCCCTCACCCTCGGCCGGCCGCTGCTCCTCGAGGGCGAAGCCGGCGTCGGCAAGACCGAAGTGGCGCGGGTGCTCAGCCAGGTCCTCGGCACCGAGCTCATCCGGCTCCAGTGCTACGAGGGGATCGACGTCAGCACCGCGGTCTACGAGTGGGACTACCCGCGCCAGATGCTGGAGATCCGGCTCCTCGAGGCCCGGGGCGAGGCGAAGGGCGCCGCCACCCGCGACATCTTCAGTCCCGAGTTCCTCATCCGCCGCCCGCTCCTCCGCGCCATCGAGGATCGTGACGGCCCCGCGCCGGTGCTGCTCATCGACGAGGTGGACCGGGCCGACGAGGAATTCGAGGCCTTCCTGCTCGAGCTCCTGAGCGACTTCGCGGTCACGGTCCCGGAGATCGGCACCCTCCGTGCGGCCAAGCCTCCCCGCGTCATCCTCACCAGCAACCGCACCCGCGAGATCCACGACGCCCTCAAGCGCCGCTGCTTCTATCACTGGATCGACTACCCCACCGCCGAACGCGAACTCGCCATCCTGCTCGCGCGCCAGCCGGAGGTGCCCGAGGTGCTGGCCCGGGAAGTCGTCGGGTTCATCCAGCGGCTCCGCCAGACCGAACTCACCAAGCTCCCCGGCATCGCCGAGACCCTGGACTGGGCCGCGGCGCTCACCGCGCTGGGAGCCCGGAAGCTGGAGGAAGGCCAGGTGGAAGAAACGCTCGGTGTGCTGCTCAAGTACCAGGAGGATGTGGCCGCGCTCAAGGGTGGCGGCGCGAAGATGGTGCTGGCGGAGATGCGAGTGGGCTGAGCGGCAAAGCGGCAAAGCGGCCCGAGGTATCTGGGCGAGGCGCGGCGGACCGGGGGATTCCCGGAGCAGAACGTACGAGCCCGCTGCCGATTCATCGTCGCCAGTTCCAGCAAGGCTCGTCAGTTCTGCGGAGGGAATCCCCCGGGACGCCGCGCCAATCCCTCCGGGCCGCCGCGCCTCTCCCTGAAGCCCCAGATGCACATCAGGCATCCACGATGACAGAGACCTCAGGCGAAGCCCTCGCCGCCAACGCCATCCTCTTCGGCCGCCTCCTGCGCCGCGCCGGGCTCCCCATCGACCCGGAGCAGAGCCGCACCTTCGTCGCCGTGCTGGGACAGATCGGCGTCGGCAGAAAACAGGACGTGAAGAGCGCCGGCAAGGCCCTCTTCGTGCGGCGGCGGGAGGACCTGCCGGTCTACGACGAGGCCTTCGAGCTCTTCTGGCGCCGCCGCTCCACCGCGGCCACGCTCGGCCACAAGCTCCCCCGGATGCAGCAGCGCGAACGCCGGCCGGGCGCCCTCGACCTGAGCGAGGCGCTGGCCCCGGCCGAGCCGGCGAAATCACCCCTGAGCGTGGTGCTCGAAGGCGCGGCCTCCTCCGCCGAGCAGCTGCGCACCGCCGATTTCGGGGAGCTCACCGGCGCGGAGGAGCGCGAAGCCCTGCGCATGCTGTCGGCGCTCCGGCCCCGGCTGCCCATGCGGCCGGCCCGCCGCGGCATCGTCGGCCGGCGGGGGAGCCGACCCGCCCTTCGGCAGATGCTCCGCCACTCGCTCGCGACCGGGGGGCAGCCCCTCACCTGGCGCTGGCTCCGGCGCGGCACCCGTCCCCGTCCCATCGTGCTGGTCTGCGACATCAGCGGCTCGATGGAGCGCTACAGCCGGTTCCTCCTCCGGTTCGCCCATACGCTGGCACGCTCGGGCGCGCCGCTCGAAGTCTTCGTCTTCGGCACCCGGCTCACCCGCATTACCCGGCAGCTCCGGGTGCGGAGCGGCGACGAGGCGTTACGCCGGGTCGCGGGCTCGGTGGTGGACTGGAGTGGCGGAACCCGGATCGGCGAGAGCCTCCGGGAACTGAACCAACGGTGGGTGCGCCGCACGGTGCGGAGCGGCGCGATCGTGCTGCTGATTTCAGATGGATGGGAACGGGGGGAGCCGGAGCTGCTGGCGCGGGAGATGGAACGGCTGCAGCGGAGCTGTCACCGGCTCATCTGGCTCGATCCGCTGGCGAGCCGGGAAGGATTCGAGCCCGCGACGCTCGGGCTGAAGGCCGCGCTGCCGTTCGTGGACGACTTCCTGCCGTGTGCGAGCGTGGCTTCGCTGGAGAGTCTGGGGAAGTTGCTAGTGGGCTAGTGGGCTGGCGTCATACCCCGCACCAGTCGGCCAGGAGACAGGCGACCGTCTTCGTCGCCGTCAGCAGCTCGTCGACCGGCAGGTTCTCGTCCGGTCCGTGCGCCAGCTTGATATCCCCCGCCCCGTACATCACGCAGGGCATCCCGCCGAAGGCGATGAAGTGCCGCATGTCGGCGCCGTAGGTCGCGGCCTCGGTCTTCGGCACCTTCCCCGTCACCGCCTGGTGCGCCCGGCGGACCGCCTCCGAAAGCGGCGCATCGGCCGGGGTTTCGGCGGCGATGAACTGCCCGCCGAAGAAGGTGATCACCGGCGGGTGGGCCTTGAGCCAGGGGTCGCGCGACGCCGCCGTCATGATCCGGTCGGTCACGTAGCGCTTGAACCACTGGAGTTCCTCGCCCGGGAGCAGGCCCACCCGGACTTCCGCCTCGAGGAGTTCCGGCACGGTCGACGCCCAGTTCCCCGCCCGCACCACGCCGACGTTGATCGGCACCTTGTTGGGAAAGACGTCATACAGCGGATGGCGGAGCGTGGCATTCCGCTCCTTCTCGAAGGCCTGGAGATCGGCGAAGATCGGAAGGAACTTCTCCAGCGCCGAGACCCCTTCGTCGCGGGTGGCGGCGTGGGCGGAACGGCCGGTGATCGTGATGCGGAAGACCAGCGAGCCCTCGCACGCGGTCACCAGCGCCAGCTCGGTCGGTTCGGTGACGAGCACCGCGTCCGCCCGCTTGCCGCGAAGCACGGTCGAGAGCGCGCCCAGCCCGCCGTCTTCCTCGCCCACGGTGGCGGCGACGCTCACGTCGCCCTTGAGCGTCACGCCGATCGCGCTCAGCGCATCCAGCGCGGCGAGATGGGTGACCAGCCCCCCCTTCATGTCGCAGCTGCCGCGGCCGTAGACCTTGCCGTCCACCAGGTTGGCGGCGAAGGGCGGCTGGCTCCAGAGCGCGTGATCGCCCTCGGGGACGGTATCGATGTGGGCGTTGAGCATCATCGACCGCCCGCCGCCGCTGCCGGCGCGGGTGCCGTAGACATTGAGGCGTCCTTCATACCCCGGTTGCTCACCGACGTGCTCGAGGTACTCCTTCATCTCGTCGGCAGTGGCGAACCAGGTCTCGGTCCGGAGGCCACGCTCCCGGAAGGCGTCGGCGGTCCGCGCCGCCATGGCGCCTTCGTCTCCGGTAATGGAGCGGGTGCGCACGAGTGCCTGGTGCAGGGCGATGGTGCGCTCCCGCCCGGCGTCGACGGCCTTCACGATCTTCGCGGTCAGCTCGGGTTCCGGCATCGGGATGCTCCGGTGGGTCGGCGGTTTGTGCTGGGATGTCTCGGCTATCTTACCACGTTCACGAGCGGATGAGAACAGGCCGGCTCCGTAACTGACTAACACAGATGAACACAGATGGATCGGGATGGACTCCGTGGCATGCCGCCTTTCGGTGAGTCGCGTCGCCTGGTGTAGCGATTTTGAATGAAAAGCTCGACATTCGAGAGTACCGCACAACAGGACTGGTGTGCCTACAGCGCTCTTTGCATTGGCGGTGCGTGGACACGAGATCATCGCAAGTTGCGCTACACGGAAGGCAACCGTTCCATCTGTGTTCATCTGTGTTAGTCAGTTGCGGACTCGACTAACCGAGAAAGCCTGAGCAGGCACATGCGAGACTTACTGAACGACTACGACGCCCTGATGTCGACCCGCGAGCCGGTGGGACGCGCGGTGGTGACCAGCGTCTGGGGCTCGGCGCCGCGCCCCGAGGGCTCCTGCATGCTCGCCACCGCGAGCGGTTCGATGGCCGGGTCGGTCTCGGGTGGGTGCGTCGAGTCGGCAGCGCTGCAGGAGATCCAGGCTGCGATCGCACGCGGCACCCCGAAGCTGGTGACCTACGGCGTCAGCGACGAAAAGGCGTGGGAGGTCGGGCTGGCCTGCGGCGGCACCATCAAGGTGCTGATCCAGCCAGCGGTGCCGTCGGTGGTGATGTCGGCGGCACGCGGCGCCGGTGGGGTCGTCATCGCGACCGCCCTCGACACCGAGGCGGTCTCGCGCACCAGCGAGAGCGCGGTGCTGCGGGAGAACGGAACCGCGGAGCACACCGGCTGGCCCGGCTGGCTCCTCGGCGGCATCACCGACGCGGCGCGGGTCGCGCTCCGGAAGGAGGCGAGCCGCTCGGTGATGGTGACCTCGCCCGAGGGCCGGGAGGTCGAGGTGTTTCTCGAGGTGTTCGCCCGGCGGCCCAAGCTGGTGATCTTCGGCGGGGTGCACATCGCCGTGGCCCTGGTCCCCATGGCGAAGCAGCTGGGCTACTACACCGTGGTCGCCGACGGACGGCAGGCGTTTCTCTCGCGCGAGCGCTTCCCCGCGGCCGACGAGCTGCTGCTGGCCTGGCCGGAGGAGGCGTTCCGGACGATCGGCCTCGACCAGGCGACGTACATCTGCCTGCTCTCCCACGATCCCAAGTTCGACGAACCGGCGATGGAGCTGGCGCTGCGGTCGCCGGCGGCCTACATCGGGGCGATCGGCTCGAAGAAGACGCAGGTCGCGCGGCGGGAGCGGCTCCGGGGCCAGGGGTTCAGCGAGGAAGACCTGGCCCGGGTGCACGGGCCGATCGGGCTCGACCTGGGAGGGAGGTCACCGGCGGAGACGGCGCTGGCGATCCTGGCCGAGATGACTGCGGTGAGGTACGGCGGGATAGCGGGAAAGCGAGAAAGCGGGAAAGCGAGCTGAAGACCAGTTCTGTCATTCCGAGGGCCGCAGGCCCGAGGAATCCCTGATTCTCTCGCAGAAAGATCAGGGATCCCTCGCTGCGCTCGGGATGACAGACTTTCGTTTTCGCCCCTTCAGCCGCCTTGCCGCCTTACGTCACTGCTCGTCTGCGCTCGGCCCGTAGATGCTTGGCACCGGCACACCCACCAGCCGGAGATACACGCCCAGCTGGGCCCGGTGGTGGATGTTGTGGTTGAGGCACATCGAGCGCAGCACTGCCACCCTGGGGAGGGTGAACACCTTGGTCCCGCCCTTGAGCAGCGTCCACGGCTGCATCATGTCCCCGTCCGACATCCCGCCCAGCACCTTCTGCAGCGCCTCGAGATTCTTGTCGAAGAGCGCGAGGATCTCCTGGCGCGAGGCCATCTCGTTGGGCACGTACGGCTTGCCGGCGGGCATGATGTCGAACTCGCTGTTGGCCAGCACCACCGTCCCGTAGCTCGGCACCTCGGCCAGGTGGCTCGCCAGCCGGCAGAGGGACATCGACTTGGCGTGCGGCTTCCAGCTGAACTTCTCCTCCGGAACCCGCTCGAGCTCCTTGCGGGTCCCGGCCATCTCGTGGGCGAGTTCAGGGAGGAGGCTCTGGGCGATCGACATGGGGAACTCCAGTGAGGGGTCGGCGCGGTTGCGCGGTGCCAATTCCGGTGACATTCTAGCCGCGTGAATTCCGCCACACCAGCGCGGCATGTCTTCATGACCGGCGCCACCGGCTATATCGGGAGCCGGCTGGCCACCCGGCTCCTGGCCCGGGGACATCGCGTCCGCGCCCTGGTGCGTCCCGGTTCGGAAGGGAAGCTCCCCGCCGGGTGCGAGCCGGTGGTGGGCGACGCGCTGCACGGCATCTCCTATGCGCCCCGCATCGCCCCGGCCGACACCTTCGTGCACCTGGTCGGCGTCTCGCACCCGAGTCCCGCCAAGGCGGAGGAGTTCCTGCGGGTGGATCTCGCCTCGGTGGCGGCGGCGGTGCCCGCCGCGGTGACGGCGGGGATCGGCCATTTCGTCTACGTGAGCGTGGCCCATCCGGCGCCGGCGATGCGCGCCTACGTCGCGGCCCGGGTGCGGGCCGAGTCGCTGATCCGGGAGAGCGGGGTGCCGGCGACGCTGCTCCGGCCCTGGTACGTGCTGGGCCCGGGGCATCGCTGGCCCCTGCTGCTGGTACCCTTCTATGCGGTGGCGGAACGGCTCCCCGCCACCCGCGAGCGCGCCCGGCGGATCGGCCTGGTCACGCTCGCGCAGATGCTCGCCGCGCTGGTGCACTCGGTGGAGACCCCGGTCGCCACCCTCCGCGTCCTCGACGTCCCCGCCATCCGGGAATGTGCATGAACCGAGTCACCCGTCAGCTTCACGTCCTCGCCCTGCTCGCCCTCACCGCCCTCCCCGCGCGGGCCCAGCAGGCGCACGACACCCTCGGTCTCAGGCCCGCCTTCCGGCGGATCGACGACTTCGTCACCGAGCACATGCGGCGCGAGGGCACCCCCGGCCTGGCGCTGGCGCTGGTCGACCGCGCCGGGATGATCACCGTCCGCACCTACGGCTACGCCGACCTCGACCGGCGGGTCCCGGTGGGCCCCCGGACCCGCTTCGAGATCGGGTCGATCTCGAAGAGCTTCACGACCATCGCCCTGATGCAGCTGGCGGACGCGGGGAAGTTCGATCCGCAGGCGCCGGTGAGCCGCTACCTCCCCTGGTTCACCCCGAAGACCCGGTGGCGGCCCCTCACCACCCACGATCTCCTGACCCACACCTCGGGACTCCCGCGGGACCGCGACGACATCCCCTCGTCGCTGGCGCAGGCCTACATGGCGCGCGAACGGACCCTCGGTTCTCCGCCCGGGAAGTACTGGGCGTACAGCAACATCGGCTACCAGGTCGTGGGGGCGGTGCTGGGACAGATCGAGGGCGGCAAGCGCTACGCCTCGATCATCCGCGACCGGATCCTGGCACCCCTCGGCATGGACGAGACCGAGGCGGAGTTCACCGCCGCCACCCGGCCGAGCCTCGCGGTGGGCTACCAGCCGCTGTTCGACGATCGCCCGCCGCGGCGAAGCGATCCGCTGGTGGTCGCGCCCTGGGGCGACTACGGCTCCGGCGACGGCGCCCTCGTCTCGACCGCGCCCGATATGGCCAAGTACCTCACCATGCTCCTCAACCGGGGACGGGGGCCGAAGGGCGTCGTGCTGAGCGAGGCACGGCTCGCCACCATGCTCCAGCCCTTCGCGCTCACCGAGCCGGGCGGCCCGCACTACGGCTATGCCATGTTCACCGACGAGCTCGATGGCAAGCCGGTCTTCCTCCATTCGGGGGGGATGCTGGGTTACACCAGCATGCTCCTGGGCGAACCGAGCCTCGGCATCGGGGTGGTCGCGTTCGTGAACGGCCCCGGGTCCCCGGGCGCGGTGGCGCGGTTCGCGCTGCGCACCCTGGGAGCGGCGATGCGGGGCGACTCGCTGCCCGAGGTCCCGGTGGATGACCGCTTCGTGACCCCGCACGCGGCGCGCTATGCCGGGCGCTACCAGTCGCCGGAGGGTGACTCGCTGGTCTTCGAGGCCGCGGGCGATTCGCTGTACGTCCTCGTCCACGGATCGCGCGTGCTGCTCGAACCCCAGGGCGGCGATGCGTTCCTGGGGCCGCGGGAACAGTTCCCCCTCTTCCCGCTCAGCTTCACCGGTGACTCGACCGGCATGCGCGAAGTGGCGTACGGCGGCAGGTGGTACGCCGGGGAACGTTACAACGGGCCCCGGACCTTCCCGGCTCCCGAGGCGTGGAAGAGCTACGTGGGACACTACCGGATCATGCAGCCATGGGAACCGACGTTCCGCATCGTGCTGCGGAAAGGCACCCTCTGGTGCGTGTATCCGGGCGGAAACGAAGAAGTCCTCACGCCGCTCCCGGGCGGAGAGTTCCGGGTGGGCGACCCGGATTCGGCCGAGCGGCTCCGGTTCACAAACGTCGTGAATGGCCAGGCACTGACGGCGACGTTTTCGGGGATGGCGTACTATCGGGACTTTGTGGAGTAGGTCGGAAGGCGGAACGAGAATGCACTGTCATCCCGAGGGAGCAAAGCGACCGAGGGATCTTCTTGCCCTGAGTAGATCCCTCGCTTCGCTCGGGATGACAGGTTCCACGAGGGACAGCGCGGCGGACCGGGGGATTCCCGGAGCGGAACGTATGCGCCCTCTCTTCACATGGACGCCAGCCCCCTCGCCGAGCGCATCAGTTCCGCGGAGGGAATTCCCGGGACGCCGCGCCGACTCACCATGTGTTCTTCTTCTCAAGCAACTGGAACAGAGAGACGATGCGAATCACGCTGCTGCCAATTCTCGCGCTGCTGACCGCCTGCTCCGGCCCCACCTACGACGTCGTCATCCGGCACGGCACCGTCTATGACGGCACCGGCGCGCCGGGCCAGCAGGCCGACCTGGCCATCCAGGGCGACAGCATCGTCGCGATCGGCGATCTCGCCAGGGCGAAGGGGAAGACCGAGGTCGACGCCACCGGCATGGCGGTCGCCCCCGGGTTCATCAACATGCTCAGCTGGGCCAACGAGGACCTCATGGTCGATGGCCGCTCCCAGAGCGACATCCGCCAGGGGGTGACCCTCGAGGTCTTCGGCGAGGGCGAATCGATGGGCCCGCTCAGCGACGCGATGAAGCAGGAAATGAAGGACGGCCAGGGCGACATCACGTACGACATCACCTGGACCACCCTCAACGAGTTTCTCGAGATGCTCGCCAAGAAGGGCATCTCCACCAACGTGGCCTCGTTCATCGGCGCCGCGACGGTGCGGCAGCACGTCCTGGGGCATGACCCCCGCGCCGCCACGCCGGAGGAGCTGGCGCGGATGCAGGAGCTGGTTCGGAGCGCCATGCGCGAAGGCGCCATGGGCGTCGGCAGCTCGCTGATCTACGAGCCGGGGATGTTCGCCACCACGGAGGAGCTCACCGCCCTCGCGAAGACCGCGGCGGAGGATGGCGGGATGTACATCTCCCACATCCGCAACGAGAACGATTCCCTCTTCGACGCGCTCAACGAGTTCCTCACCATCGCGAAGAACTCCGGCGCCCGCGCCGAGGTCTACCACATCAAGGCGGCGGGCAAGCGGAACTGGTCCAAGGCCGACAGCATGCTCGCGCTGATCGACGCCGCCCGGGCCGCCGGCGAGGCGATCACCGCGGACATGTACACCTATCCGGCGAGCGCCACCGGCCTCGACGCGATCATGCCCGGCTGGGTGCGCGCCGGCGGGTTCCAGGAATGGAAGAAGCGGCTGCAGGACCCGGCCATCCGCAAGCGACTGCTGGCCGAGTGGCAGCGGGCGGGGGGCGCCTTCGTCGGGAGCGGCGGCCCGGAGGGAGTGCTCCTGGTGGGCTTCAAGGCCGACTCGCTCAAGCCGCTCACCGGCAAGACCCTCAAGGACATCGCGGTGCTGCGTGGGAAGAGTGCCGAGGAAACCGCGATGGACCTGGTGGTGCAGGACAACAGCCGGATCGAGTGCATCTACTTCACGATGTCGGAAGACAATCTCCGCAAGGAGATCGCCAGGCCGTGGGTGAGCTTTGCCAGCGACGCCGGCTCCTACTCGCCGGAAGGGGTCTTCCTCAAGTCCAACCCGCACCCGCGGGCCTACGGGACCTTCGCCCGGGTGCTCGGCAAGTACACCCGGGAGGAGAAGGTGCTGACGCTGCCGGAAGCGATCCACAAGCTCGCCGGGCTGCCGGCGGAGAATCTCCGGCTCCAGCGCCGCGGGGAACTCTCGCCCGGCTACTACGCCGACGTGGTGGTCTTCGACCCGGCCACGGTCCAGGACCACGCCACGTTCGACCAGCCGCACCAGTTTGCAACGGGGGTCCGCGACGTCTTCGTGAACGGGACGGCCGTGCTCAGGAATGGCGAGCACACTGGCGCGAAATCAGGCCGGGTGGTTCGGGGGCCGGGGGTGAGGTGAAAGGCGGCCAGGCGGCTAGGCGAACCGAAAGTACTCGGGAGAGGCGCGGCGGAGTGGGGGATCTCTGGAGCGGAACGTATGAGCCCTCTCCCTGCCTGCGACCTATCCCGGCCCCAGGCTCATCAGTTCCGCGGAGGGGATCCCCCGGTCCGCCGCGCCGATTCAGTTCCGCGGAGGGCCCCCCCGGGACGCCGCGCCGAGTCTTACCAACCCACCCCTCAGGCAGTAGAATTTCGCCCGGCCTGTCAGCGCCGTCCCAACAATCAGCCAAGGATCATCCGCATGCCCCGGCCGCTTCGCGCCGCGAGCCTGTCCCTCGTCTGCCTCCTGGCCGCCTGCGGTGCCCCCGCAGCCAAGCCCATCACCGGTGCGCCCGCCCCGCAGGCGACGCCCACCGCCCAGCCCAACGGTGCCGTCCCCGGGAAGCCGGCCGCCGGCGCCCCGGCCCGCGACACCACCAAGGCCAAGCCGAAGATCAAGGCGTTCAAGGACCTGATCAGCGACAAGGCGAAGGCCGACAGCGGGCTCTTCACCGTCTATACCCAGGGCGACACCACCTTCTTCGCCATTCCCGCGGCGCTCTACAACCGCGACATGCTGCTGGTCACCCGCATCGCGCGGACCGCGACCAACATCGGCTACGGCGGCGAAGAGGTGAACGAGGGAGTGGTGCGCTGGAGCCGGCAGGGCGACAAGGTCCTGCTCCGCTGGGTGAGCTACCTCAACGTGGCCGATGACTCGCTGCCGATCGCCAAGGCGGTCGAAGCCGCGAACTTCGAGCCGATCATCGCGGCGCTGCCGATCGTCGGGTACAGCCAGGACAGCAGTGCCGTCATCGTCGACGTCAGCAAGGCCTACACCGCCGACGTCCCGCTCTTCGGGCTCGACCGCGGCCGGCGCGAGGCCTTCGGCGTCCGCCGGCTGGACGACAACCGCTCCTACCTCGCCAGCGCCCGGAGCTATCCGCAGAACCTCGAAGTGCGCACCGTCGTGAGCTACGATGCCAGCAAGCCGCCCTCCAACGAGGAGACCGGCACCATCACGCTGGAGATGGCGCTCTCGATGATCCTCCTCCCCGAGCACCCGATGCAGGCGCGGCTCTGGGACGAGCGGGTCGGCTTCTTCCGCATCGACCAGACCGACTACGGCCGCGACGAGCAGCGGGCGGTCAACCGCCGCTACATCAGCCGCTGGCGGCTGGAGCCGAAGGACACCGCCGCCTGGAAGCGCGGCGAGCTGGTGGAGCCGGTCAAGCCGATCGTCTACTACATCGACCCGGCCACCCCGGTGAAGTGGCGCAAGTACCTGAAGGAAGGCGTGGAAGAGTGGAACAAGGCCTTCGCCGAGGCGGGATTCAAGAATGCGATCCAGGCGAAGGAGCCGCCCACCGCGGCGGAGGATCCGGAGTTCAGCCCCGAGGACGTGCGCTACTCGGTGATCCGCTACTTCCCCTCGGACATCGAGAACGCCTACGGCCCCTCGGTGGTCGACCCGCGCAGCGGCGAGATCATCGAGAGCGACATCGGCTGGTATCACAACGTGATGAACCTGCTCCGCAACTGGTACCTCATCCAGACCGCCGCGGTGAACCCGGCGGCGCGGAGCATCAAGTTCCAGGACGAGGTGATGGGCCAGCTGATCAAGTTCGTCGCCGTCCACGAGGTGGGCCACACCCTCGGCCTGCCCCACAACATGAAGGCGTCGAGCAGCTATCCGGTCGACTCGCTCCGCTCCGGCAGCTTCACCCGCCGGATGGGGACCGCGCCCTCGATCATGGACTACGCCCGCTTCAACTACGTGGCGCAGCCCGGGGACGACGTCGCCTACATGCCCGGTCTCGGTGTCTATGACAAGTACGCCGTCCGCTGGGGCTACCGCCCGATCCTGGAGGCCGGCTCCCCCGACGCCGAGAAGGCGATCCTGAACGCCTGGATCGAGGAGAAGGGGAGCGACAAGGTCTACCGCTTCGGCGACCCCAGCCAGATCGACCCGACCTCGCAGACCGAGGACCTGGGTGACGACGGCGTGAAGGCGAGCGAGTACGGCATCGCCAACCTGAAGCGGATCCTGCCGATGCTGCCGCAGTGGAGCTTCGAGCAGGGCAAGGACTACAGCCAGCTCCAGGAGCTCTACAACCAGGTGGTGGTGCAGTGGGGCCGGTACATGGGCCACGTCACCACCGTCGTCGGCGGGGTGGAGTGGACTCGCAAGGCGCAGGGCCAGGAGGGCGTGCCCTACACCATCGTCGAGAAGGCGCGGCAGCAGCGGGCGATGAAGTTCCTCACCGCCCAGGCGCTCCAGACGCCCACCTGGATGATCGACCGGACCATCCTCTCCCGGATCGAGCACGCCGGCATCGTCGACCGGATCCGCGGCCGCCAGGTGGCGGTGCTCAACAACATCCTCGAGCCCCGGCGGATGCAGCGGCTGATCGAGTCGGAGGCCGCCCTCGGCAAGGATGCCTACACCCTCGCCGATCTCTTCACCGATGTGCACAACGGGGTGTGGAGCGAGCTGGCGGGCGGGAAGGCGATCGACGAGTATCGCCGGAACCTGCAGCGCGGCTACCTGGAGCGGATGGAGTACCTGATGACCCAGGACCTCCCGCCGATCCCGCCGCAGTTCGCGCGGTTCGTGACCGTGACCGCCGTGAACGTGGCGCAGTCGGACATCCGCGCCTTTGCGCGCGGGGACCTCGAGACGATCAAGCGCCAGGCCTCGGCCGCCGCGGCGAGCACCACCGACACCGCGACCCGGCTGCACCTGCGGGACGTGGTGGCGCGGATCGAGAATATCCTGGAGCCGAAGAAGTGACCCAGTAGGCGTCATCCCGAGCGAAGCGAGGGATCCCTGGTTCTTCTCAGGAAGATCAGGGATTCCTCGCCGCTACGCGGCTCGGAATGACAGAATTCGTCGCCGGCACGCCCTGCGCCCCACACCCCCACCCCTGCTTCCTTCGTCCTGCTTTTCCCGCTCACCGCTCACTTCTCACCCTCATCGTCCTTCAACACCCGCCTGATGTCCGTCGCCCACCCCTCCGCATCCGCCGGCGGCCGGAACGACCACGACACCTTCGACTGCCCGCTCCCCGCCGAGATGATCACCCGGTCCCCATCACGCCGCACCTCGGTGGCCTTGCGCGTCGCCTGGGTGAGGTCGAGTCCCACCTTCCCGTTCTTGTGGATGAACACGCTCGACTTCGTCACGATGATCGACGCGTCCCGGTCCTCCCAGCGATTCCCCCGGGTGCTGCGGGAGTAGTAGGTGTACCGGAACACCTGGTCGTCGGCCCGGTGCACCACGCTCTCGGCCTCGAAGCGGCTGGCCAGGTCCGGCGGCAGCGTCGCGGTGGTGGTCTTGCAGGCGGCCGCCGCCACCACCAGGCCCAGCGCGAGGAAGATCGGTGTGGTCCGCATGATCCCGTCCCGATGAATGGTCTAGTGCGCCGGTGCCTGCTCGCCGGCGAGGAGCAGCGCCGCCGACTCGATGGCCTCGTGGCTGCCGGTGAGTGCCACCAGGTCGCCCGCCTGGAGCCGTTCGTGCGCCTCCGGAAAGGCGATCCGCTGGTCGCCCCGGAGGAGCGCCACGATCGTCGCGCCGGTGCGCCCGCGGAGATTGAGCTGCCCCAGGGTGTTGCCGCTGGCGGGGCTCTCCTCCCGGACCTGCAGGGCGGTGAAGTCGCCCAGCCCGGGGAGGAGCTGGCGGGCCAGGTCCACGCTCGTGGTCTCCCGCCGCTCCCGCGCCGACTGTTTCGCCAGCGCCGCCACCACCACCTCGGCGCCGGCCCGGAGATGGCCCTGCAGGTCGCGGGCGCTCTTCCAGAACCCGAACCCCAGCAGCAGCAGGATCCCGCCCAGCACCGCCACCGCCGGCAGGGTCGGCAGCCACGCCTGGAGCACCACCACCAGCGGGATCCCCATCAGGATCACCGTGGTGATCTGGAGCGCGTTGGCCAGGAGCCGCCGGGGTGACACCGCGTTGTCGACCCCGCGCACCGGCAGCGGGATCGCCAGCAGCGCCAGCTCGAGCCCCAGCCGCCGCGCGATCGACACGATCCCCGTCACGAAGGGACCCAGCAGCAGCAGCACCGTGACGACCACCAGCCCGCGCGCCACCAGCATCGGGAGCGCCAGCTCGGTGGTCAGCCAGCCGAGGATCCGCTCCCGCAGCACCGCGTAGGAGAGCGTCAGCCCGAGCACCGCCGCGGCGTCGAGCAGCAGCAGCCGGAGCGACCGGCGCACCCGGCGGGCGGGGGTGTCTTCTCCCGAGGCGCTCCGGAGGGTCTCGATCCACGAGCCGTAGAGCGAGGCGAAGGTCTGGATCGGCCCCGGGAGCTTCCGGTCGACGTAGTTCGCCACCCCGCCCGACCAGCGCACGTACCAGGGCGTGGTGAACGCGGTGATCGCGGAGACCGCGATCGCAATGGTGTAGAGCGCCGGCGGCACCGCGCCCGCCGCCAGGCCGACCGAGGCGATGATGAACGCGAACTCGCCGATCTGGCCCATCGCCAGCGCCGTCTGGACCGCCCCCTTGGTGCCCCGCCCCGCCAGGAAGGCGCCGACGGTGACCCCGACGGTCTTCCCGAACATCACCACCAGGGTGAAGAGCAGCACCAGCGGCCAGTGGGCGAGGAGCGCCGCCGGGTCGAACTGCATGCCGACCGCGACGAAGAAGATGGCGCCGAAGAGGTCGCGCACCGGCCGCACCTCCCGCTCCACCTGCCGCCCGATCCCCGCCTCCGCCACCAGGCATCCCGCGAGGAACGCGCCCAGCGCGACGCTGAACCCGCTCGCCTCCGCAAAGGCCGCCATCCCGAAGCAGAGACCCACCGCCGCCACCAGCATCGTCTCCGGCCGGAGCAGCCCCGCCACGAACCGGAGCGCCCGCGGCACCACCAGCATCCCTCCGGCGAGCATGGCGAAGAGCACCACGCCGAGGCTCGCCCCCAGCCGCAGCAGCACCGCGCCCGAGAGGGCCTCCCCGGTGCCGACCGCCGAGAGCACGGTGAGCAGGAGGACGGCGGCGAGGTCCTCGAAGACCAGCACCGCGAAGAGGAATTCCTGGAATTCCCGCGGGGGCGCCGTCTCCTCGCACACCTTGGCGACGATCATGGTGGACGAGATGGCCACCACGCCGCCGGCGAAGAAGCTGGCCACCGTGCCCCAGCCGAGCAGCTGGCCAGCGGTGTAGCCGAGGGTGATGACGACGCCGAGCTCCACCAGCGCGGTGAGCCCGGCGGTGGGGATGAGCGACACCACCCGCTTGAGGCGGAAGGTGAGCCCGATCCCGAACATGAGGAGGATGACGCCGAGCGACGCGAGGGTGCGGATCGTCGCCTCGTCCTGCACCAGCCGCCCGGGGGTGTGCGGCCCGGCGAGGAGCCCGGCGAGGAGATAGCCGAGGACGACGGGGAGGCGGAGGCGGTGGAACACCACCGTGGTGATCGCGGCGGCGACCAGGACCACCGCGAGGTCCCGCAGGAATTGCTCCGCCACGGCTCAGACGATCGATTCGGTCCGGTCGATGACCTCGCGCACCTTGGCCATGAGCTGCTCCGGCTTGAACGGCTTGGTGATCAGCCCGCTGTGGGGCAGGTCGATCGCCGACTGGAGGATCGCGTCGTCGGCATACCCGGTCATGAAGAGCACCGGCAGCTCCGGGGTGCGCCCCCGCGCCCAGCGCGCGAGATCGGGCCCGCTGCCGCCCGGCATGACGATGTCGGTCAGGAGGAGGTCGACCGCCGAGACTTCCATGATGTCGCGGGCGCGCGCCGCCGAGTTGGCGGTGAGCACCCGGTGGCCGTTGCGCTCCAGGGAGCGGCGCACCACGGTCACCAGCGAGGGCTCGTCCTCCACCACAAGTATGGTCTCCGAACCGCGGGCCGAGAAGGGTGCCGGCGAATCGGCTTTCGCGGTGGGGAGGGTGCTGGTGCGCGGGAGCAGGACCGACACCACCGTGCCCTCTCCCGGCGCGCTCCGGATCCAGACCTCGCCCCCGCTCTGCCGGACGATGCCGTACACCGTGGCGAGGCCGAGGCCGGTGCCCTTCCCGACCTCCTTGGTGGTAAAGAACGGCTCGAAGGCGCGGGCCCGCGTCGCCTCGTCCATCCCCGAGCCGTTGTCCCGCACCTCGAGCAGGACCGCGCCGAAGCGGGGGAACTGGTACGCCGAGGGCATGCCCGGCGGAGGGGCGTCGAGGGTGCCGGCGGCGATGGTGAGCCGACCGCCGCGCGGCAGCGCGTCCCGCGCGTTCACCGCGAGGTTGATGATGACCTGCTCCAGCTGGCCCCGGTCGACCAGCACCGGCCCCGACTGCGGCGCGATCTCCAGCACGATGTCGATGTCCTCGCGCAGGAGCCGCCGCAGCAGGCGGTCGGCGCCCCGCACCACCCCGCCGACGTCCAGCACCCGGGGATGGAGCACCTGCCGCCGCCCGAAGGCGAGCAGCCGCTGGGTGAGGTCGGCGGCGCGCATGGCGGCGCGGTCGATCTCGACCACCTCTTCCCGGAGCGGATCGGCGGTGGAGAGCTGGTCGAGCAGCGAGCTCGAGTACCCGGCGATGGCGGTGAGGAGGTTGTTGAAGTCGTGCGCGATCCCGCCCGCCAGCTGCCCCACCGCCTCCATCCGCTGGACATGGCGGAGCTGGTCCTCGAGCTCCCGCCGGGCGGTGATGTCATGCAGCGTCACCAGCACCTGCGTCACCGCGCCCTGCTCGTCCTTCTCGGGCTCGGCGTCGATCAGCAGCCAGCGCCGGTCCCGGATCCCGGGGCGTTCCATCGAGACGACCACGTTCCGCACCGGCTCGCGGGTGCGCGCGGCCGCGCCGGCGGGGCAGAGCTCCGCATCCACCACCGTGCCATCCTCCGTCCGGAGCTCGGCCGGCAAGTCGACCAGCTTCCGGCCGCGCACCTCTTCCTCGGTCACGCCGAAGAGGTCGAGCGCGGCCTTGTTGGCCATGGTCACGATGCCCTGCGCGGTGTGCACCACCACCCCGATGCTCAGGCGCTCGATGGCCGAGGCGAAGCGCGCCTCCGCCCGGCGGGCGTCGAGGGCGCGCTGGAGCGTGCGGTTCTCCCGCTCGGTCAGCCCCTCCCGCACCAGCAGCAGGACGGTGATGACCACCGCGGTAATCGCCAGGACCTGGTGCGGCAGGGTGCGCGACGCGAACCCGGTGGTGAGCAGCAGGAAGACCACCACGCCGCCCAGGATCAGCGGCACCGGGTTGCGGGACGGGAGCCGCGCCCGGCCGACCGGCTCCGCCGCCGCCAGCGCCCTCGAGGAGATCGTGCACGCCTCCGAGGCCCAGACCATCATCGTGTAGCCGGACAGGTACGGGATGTTCGACCAGTCGAAACCCAGCAGCGTCGTTCCCGACCAGCTCAGCTGGTAGCCGAAGTCACCCAGGAGGTAGAGGCCGAGGCCTGTGGCGAGGAGCGGCACCACCCCGTCGCGAGTGGCCGCCGAGGTGAGCAGCAGCGGCATCATCAGGGCAAAGAGGAGCAGGTCCCAGATCGGGTAGGCCAGCAGGATGGCGCCGTGGATCGGGTCGCTGTCCTGCTGGAGCATCGGGGTGATCACCAGCAGCCAGGCGATGACCGTCCCGGCGATCACCGCGACCGCCGCATCCAGTGCCAGCCGGATCCGGTCGGCCCGGTCGGGCTTCACCAGCGGCAGGGCGGCAATCCCGAGCGCGGCGAACACGAAGCTCAGGAGGTAGGGGATGTTCGACCAGCTGTAGGTCGGGTCGTGCCCGGTGATGCCCTCGAGCCCCCAGATGAGGCTCCCCAGGCTGGTCAGCCCGAAGGAGATCGCCAGCATGGCGAAGCCGCGCCGGAACCGCTGGGCCGATGCCGCGCGGGTGGCCCGGTACATCACCAGCGTCGTGATGAAGCTGACCGGGAAGAACGTCAGCGTGTCGAGCCCGGTCCCGAGCAGCCCGCCCGGAAGCCACGGGCTGAGTACCAGGTATACCAGTCCGTAGCCGGCGACGATCCAGGTCCAGCGACCGCGCGGGATGGAGGAAAATGCAGCGAGCAGGTTACCGGCCGCGCGATTCTCGTCCCGTGTGGTTGACGGGTCGGTCATGATGGCCCCAGGGGGAGGGGAGCACGCCTGATTGTGAAGTGCTGGACCTTGGTACTAGCGAGATTCGCCGAGCCGTCGTAGCTGGCGTACGACACGCTGCTGGGCCTGGCGGTGCCGGACCGCGAGAAAGATGGTGTCGTCCCCCGCAATGGTACCCACGATATCGCCCCACGCAAGCCGGTCGAGCGCCAGGGCGACCCGGTTGGCTTCCCCGGCCGGGGTGTGGAGGACCACGAGCGCCTCGCCGGCAAGGTCGATCGTGAGGACTCCTTCCGCAATGCGGCGCTCGTCGGGGTGCTCCGGTAGAGAGGCGACCCGGGCGGGGCGCTGGTACGCCCCCTCGACCTTCACCAGCTTGAGGGCGCCGATGTCCCGGCTGACCGAGCTCTGGGTGACGGACCATCCCTCCGCCGCCAGCGCCTCCGCCAGCTCCTCCTGGGTGCGGATGGGCCGCGCGCTGATCAGCTCGAGGATCTTGAGCTGCCGCTTCCGCCGGTCGACACTCACCGCGCCCGCGTGCCTACCCGGCCGGCGAGCTTGTCCATGGCGCCGTCGAACTTCTTCTGCTCCCGCGCCACCCACTGCCGCGCGGTGCGGAGCCGGGCCGCCACCTGGTTGAGCCCGAGATTGCCGAGCCCGCCGGTGCTCTTGCGCCGGCCGATGATCTCGCTGGTCTTCGGCTCGCGCCACCAGTCGCCTTCCTTGATGGCCGCGGCCACTTCCCGGTAGGCCGAGCGGAAGGCGCTGCCCCCCTCGACCCGGCGCATCACCTCGTCGGTCGCCAGCGGCCCGCCCCGCAGGATGTCACGCCCCACCTTCTGGTCGACCCCGATCCGCGGCACCGACACCGCCAGCATCGAGAGCATCCCCTCGAGCCGGTCGACCCCGCGCATCACCGGCTCCTTGAGCAGCTGGAAGTCGCGATGGTAGCCGCTCCCCAGCTTCGACTTGATCTGGAAGACGGTGAGCAGGTCGCCCTCCAGCGCGCCGGCCCGGCTCCGGGTCAGCTCGAAGAGGTCGGGGTTCCGCTTGTGCGGCATGATGCTCGACCCGGTGGCGAGATCGCTCGGGAGCACCAGGAAGCCGTACTCGTCGGAGGAGAAGTGGATGATGTCGGTGGAGAGCTTGGCCAGCTCGTGGCCCAGCTGCACGCACCAGAACAGCATCAGCGCCTCGAGCTTGCCGCGGCCGTTCTGCACCAGGGCCACGTTGTGCTCCAGCGCGCCGAAGCCGAGGGCCCGCGCCGCCGCCTCGCGCTTGAGCGGGAGCGGCACGCCGTAGCCCGCGGCGCTGCCGAGGGGCGAGCGGTCGATACGGGCCCAGACCGACGGCGCCCCCTCGACGGTGTCGAGCAGCCCCTCGGCGAAGGCCGCGGCCCAGAGGCCGGCCGACGAGGGCATCGCCCGGCGGGTGTGGGTGTAGCCGGGCCAAAGCACGTGCTGGTACTTCCGCGCGAAGATGACCAGGCTCTCGACCAGGTCGAGCGCCTCGCCCGAGAGGAGCAGCAGCCGGTCCTTGAGGTAGAGCCGGAGGTCGACCGCCACCTGGTCGTTGCGGGAGCGCCCGGTATGGAGCCGCTCGCCCACCGAGCCGAGCTTCTGGACCAGCCAGTCCTCGACCGCGGTGTGCACGTCCTCATGCTCGGGGGTGACCACCAGCTGGCCATCGTCGACTTCCTTGAGCGCCTGGCGGAGCCCGGCGCGCAGCCGCTGGTACTCGCCCTGGGTCAGGAGCCGCGAGGCTCGCAGCCCCTCGATGTGGCCCAGGCTGCCGAGGATGTCCCACGCGAGGAGGCGGGCATCCCAGAGCCGGTCCTCCGCCGCGGTGTAGTCGAGCATCTGCCGGTCGAGCGCGTTGCCTGACACCCAGAGGGTGGTGGGCAGCGCGGACCGCGGCGCCGAGTTCGCGCCCGACCGCCTGACCGCCCGACCGCCTGACCGCCCTTTCCCGCCTGCCCGCTTTTTCATGAGAGATACGCCTTCGCCAGTTGGCCGTAGAACGCCCGTGCCTCCGAGACTTCCGGCAGGTCCACGTACTCGTCCGGGGTATGCGAGCGCCGGCTGGTGCCGGGCCCGAGCTTGATCGTGTCGCGATCGCGCAAAAATACCCAGTCGGAGCAGGTGGGAGAACCGAAGGGGGTCGCCCCGGGGCGGAGCTGGCGGGTCAGGGCCAGGATCCGGGAGTCCGGCGGGGTCTCGCAGGGGACCAGACGCTCGGAGGTCACCACCACCTCGCAGTCGAGCGAGGTCCGGAGCACCTCGCCCAGCTCGGCATGGGTCCAGCTGGGGGTGCTCCGCACGTCCAGGACCGCCTTCGCGCTCGGCGGGGTGACGTTCCGGCTCACCCCGCCCTCGAGCATCGTCGGCGTCGCGGTGGCGATGCCGAGAATCGGGTGGACCCGCTCGCGGAAGAGCTCGGGGAGCTTCGCGAGGTTCTTCCCCAGCTCGACGATGGCGTTGGTGAAATCGGGGTTGTCGGCGGCGTAGCCGGCGTGGCGCTGCACCCCGCGGGCGACGAGGTCGACCATCATGAGGCCCCGCTGTGCGATGGCCGGCTCCAGGTTGGTGGGCTCACCCACCACCGCCGCGTCGATCGGGCCGAGCCGCGCGACCGCCGTCCCCATCGTGGTGTTCTTGGTCTCCTCGCCATAGCCCAGCACGACCAGCAGCGTGCCGGTGGTGGGGCCGCCCGACTCGGCCAGGTCCTTCGCCGCCATGAGCATCGATGCGACCGAGGCCTTGGCGTCGCCCGAGCCGCGGCCGTAGAGCCGGTCGCCCTCTATGGTGGGCTCGAAGGGGGGACGGGTCCACCCCTCGCCGGCGGGCACGGTGTCGATGTGCGACGCAAAGGCGAGCACCGGCCCCGGCGCCTTCCCCGCGATGGAGAGGGTCACCGACGCGTCATCGCGCCGGACCGGGATCCGGGCCGCCTCGGCCCATTCCTCGATCCAGCGCGCGATACCCTCCTCCGTCCCGCTCACCGAATGAATGGCGACCAGGTCCCGGAGCAGGGCGACTTCAGGTCGCGAGGTCCACGCCAATGTAGGTCGCCTTTTCCTTGCGCCCGACGATCATCGTGCCACAGCCCGAGCCGGTGAACACCTCGAGCAGGATCGAGTCGGCCAGCCGCCCGTCGATGATGTGGGTCCGTTCCACCCCGCCGGTCGCGGCGCGGATGCACGCCTCCACCTTGGGCCGCATGCCGCCCGCGATCGCCCCGCCGGCCATGAGGGCAGCGAGGTCGTCGGGATCGGCGAAGGTGACCAGGGTCGAGGGATCGTTCCGGTCGCGCAGCACGCCCGGCGCGCCGGTGAGGAACAGGAGCTTCTGGGCCTGCACCGCCACGGCGATGCTCTCCGCCACCGTGTCGGCGTTGACGTTGTAGACATTGCCGTCGCCATCGCCGGCGAGGCTCGCCACCACCGGCACGAAGCGGGCTTCGAGGAGGGTGGTGAGCACCCGCGGGTCGACCCGCTCCACGTCGCCCACGTGGCCGTAATCGACGGTGCGGGTAACCCCGGCGTCGTCCACCACCTTCACCGGGGGCCGGCGCTTCGCGGTGAGGAGATCGCCGTCGACCCCCGAGAGCCCGACCGCCTGCACCTCGTGGGCGCGGAGCGCCGCCAGGAGGTTGGTGTTGAGCGAGCCGGCGTAGACCATCTTGGCCACATCGAGCGCGGTGTCGTCGGTGACCCGCCGCCCGGCGACCATCACCGGCTCGACGCCCAGCCGGCGGGAGAGCTCGGAGGCCTGGGGTCCGCCGCCGTGCACCACCACGACCCGGATGCTCAGCGAGGAGAGGAGACCGAGCTGCGCCGCGACCCGGTCGAGCGCCTCGGTGTCGGCCAGCACCTCGCCGCCCAGCTTCACGACGAAGATGTGGTCGCGGTAGGCCCGGACGTAGCGGAGCGCGCCCTTGAGGCCGGTGATGCCCTTGGAGGAGTCGATGGTCATTGGTGTCGGTTATAGAGGCCGTTAGCCATTAGCCGTTAGCCGTTAGGAACTAACCGCGAATCCAAAGGTCGTGTACGTCGCCGCCTGTCCGTTCATGCAGTTAGCTAACGGCTAATGGCTAACGGCTAACGGCCCTGCGCCATCAGCTGAAGTAACAAGGCTCTTTGTACATGCAGCCTGTTCTCCGCCTGGTCCACCACCGCCGAGGTCGGCCCATCCAGCACCTCGTCGTCGATCTCCACGTTGCGGCGCACCGGGAGGCAGTGCAGCACCGCCGCCTTGCCGCCCCGGGTCGCCTTGAGGCGCCGCGGCGTCATCCGCCAGTCCCGGAGCCCGGCGCGGAACTGGGCCTCTTCCTCCGGCCTGCCGAAGTACTTCACCGCGCCCCAGCTCTTCACGTAGACCGCGTCGGCGCCGACCATGGCCTCGTCGGCGTCGTCCATGATGTGGACGAACTCGCCCCCGTTCTGCTGGGCGATCTTCCGGATCAGGGCGGTGTCCTCGGGGTCGAGCTCGTAGCCCTCCGGCCGCGCGATCACGATCTCCATGCCGAGGTGCGCCGCTGCCAGCGCGGCGCTCGCCGGCACCGCCGTCGGCAGCGCCTTCGGATGCCAGGCCCACTGGAGGACGAACCGCTTCCCCTTGGGGTTGCCCAGCTTCTCCTTGAGCGTCAGCGCGTCGGCCAGCTGCTGGCAGGGATGGCGCCGCACCGATTCCATGTTGATCACCGGCTTCTCGCACCAGCGCGCGAAGTCGCGGATCACCCGGTCCTCCCGCACCACGTGCCAGTCGGTCCCGCGCGGGAAGGAACGCACCCCGACCACGTCGGCGTAGCGGCCCAGCACCCGGGCGGCGTCCTTCACGTGCTCCACGGTGGTGCCGTCCATGACGGCACCGGGCTCGGTCTCCATCGTCCAGCTGCTCTTCCCCGGCTCCAGCGCCACCGCGTGGCCGCCGTGGAGGAACATCGCCGTCTCGAAGCTGGTGCGGGTGCGAAGGCTCGGGTCCATGAAGACCATCGCCATCACCTTCCGCTCCAGCCCGCCGGTGATCTCCCCCTTCTTGATCCGGGCCGCGAGCGCCAGGATCTCCTCGACCGCCTCGTAGCCCAGCTCCTCGGCGGTAATGAAGTCGCGCTTGCTCACGCCAGGACCTCCCGGAGGGCGGCAAGGAGCCGGTCGGCCTCCTCGCGGCTGAACGACAGCGGAGGAATCAGCCGCAGGATGGACGGGTCGCTGGCGGTCCCGACCAGGATCCGCTTCGCCACCAGCGCCTTCTGAACCTCTGCCGCCGGCTTCGTCAGGCGGAGCCCGATCAGGAGCCCCCGCCCCTCGATGCCGGTGACCCCGGGAAGGCTCTTCACCACCCCGGCGATATGCGCGCCCACGCTGCTGGCGTTCTCGATCAGCCGCTCCCGGTCGATCACCTCGAGGGTCGCGAGCCCGGCCGCACAGGGTACCGGGCCGCCCCCGAAGGTGCTGCCGAGGTCGCCCGACTTGACCGTAGCGCCGATCGCTTCGCTGATGAGGGTCGCGCCGATCGGGAGACCCGAGGCGAGACCCTTGGCCAGCGTGAGGAGGTCGGGGGTGACCCCGAACGACTCCGCCGCGGTGAACGCCCCGCAGCGCCCCACCCCGCACTGCACCTCGTCGAAGATCAGCATCACGCCGTGCTCGGTGCAGAGCTCGCGGATCCGCTTGAGGAAGGCGGACGCGACCGCCCGCGCCCCGCTCATCCCCTGTACCGGCTCGAGGATCACGGCGGCGACGGTCGGGTTGATCGCCCGCTCGAGTCCCTCGACGACGTTGAAGGGAATCTTCCGCGACAGCGGAATTCCCGCGCGGTTGGCGCCCTCTTCGTACTTGGCGCCATCGGTCACCGCGAGGCAGGCCACGGTGCGCCCGTGCCACCCGCCCTCGAGCGACACCACCGCCCGCCGGCCGGTGAACTTCCGCGCCAGGCCGAGGGCGTTCTCGTTCGCCTCCGCCCCGGAGTTGCAGAAGAAGACCCGGGAGAGGGGCGCCGGCGCCCGCCGGGCCAGCTCATCGGCCAGCCGCTCGCGATTCTCGTGCGCCACCGCGGTCGAATAGAACAGCAGCTTCTCGGCCTGGTCCTTGATCGCCTGCACCACCGTGGGGTGGCTGTGGCCGGTCGCGGAGACCGCGTGGCCGCCGTAGGCGTCGAGCCACTCGTTGCCGTCGGCATCGATGAGCCACGAGCCCCGCCCCGCCACCGGCTTCACCGGGAAGATCGAATACGTCCCGAGCAGCGCCTGACCTGACCGCCCGACCGTCGGACCGCCTGTCAACATGGAAACACCGGCCCGAATCGAAGTCCCATCGTCTCGGGCAGGCCCAGCGCCAGGTTCATCCCCTGGATCGCCTGGCCGCCCGCGCCTTTCACCAGGTTGTCGATCGCCACCATCACCTGTGCCTCCCGCCCGTCGGCCGACTGGGCCGCGTGGATCAGCGCGTAGTTGGTGCCCACCGCGTGGGTGAGTTCCGGCGGGGCGTCCAGCAGCCGCACGAACGGCCGCCCCGCGAACGCCTCCTCGTAGAGCGCCTTCACATCCACCGCCGCGGGGTTGGCGCCACCCTGGGTGGCGAGGTCGACGTGCAGCGTGAGATAGATGCCGCGCACGAACGGCCCCGAGTGGGTCATCAGGCGGGCCCGCGCCTGCGGCTCCCCCGACCACTCCCGCCAGCGCTGGAGAATTTCCGCCTCGTGGCGGTGATTCAGCACCGAGTAGGCAAAGACGTTGTGGGCCCGCGCCGGATGGTGCGTGGTCGGCTTCGGATGCACACCGGCGCCACTCGAGCCGGTGATGCCATAGAGCGAGGGCACCCCGGTGAGTCCCAGCTTTGCGAGCGGATAGAGCGCGAGCTGCGCCGCCGTCGAGAAACAGCCGGGCGCGGCGAGTGCCGTCTTCCCCTTGAGCGCGTCGCCCAGCACGTCGGCCAGGGCGTAGGTGAACCGTGGCACCAGCGCCGGCACCGGATGCGGCCCGTAGTAGCGGGCGTAGAGCTCGAGGTCGCTCACCCGGAAATCGGCCGCGAGGTCGATCACCAGCTTCGGCTCCGCCGCGAACAGCTCCTCCGCCACCTTCGAGCTCTCCCCATGCTCCAGCGCGAGGAAGACCACGTCGGCCTCCCGCGCCGCCTCGCCAGGGGACGCCCCCGAGAAGCGCACGTCGGTGAGCGGCGCCAGCGCCGGGTGCACCTCGCCCACCGGCACCCCCGCCTTGCTGCGGCTGGTGGCGACGATGTCGCTCACCTCCGGGTGCTGCATGAGAAGGCGGAGCAACTCGCCGCCGACATAGCCGGCGGCGCCGATCACTGCGACACGAAGTGCCATGGAGGCTTAGCCGACCGCCGCGAGCTGGGGAGACGAGACGCGGCTCGACGCCTGCTGCCGGGCCTCGACCGCGGCGAGGACGATCTTCACCAGGCTCTCGGCGTCACGCATCGCGTTGTGCGCCGGGAGCTGCAGCTCCGCCTTGACGTAGTCGCGGCCCACCTCGTTGTCCGTGGCGGGACCGGTGATGACGGTGACCGGGAGGTTGAAGAGGTCGCGCATGAGGGTGACGGCGCCCCAGCAGCCGACCGGATCGGGCGCGGCCATGACATACGCGACGCCGACACCGGTGAGCTCGGGGTCGCGCAGGATGTCCTGCACCCCGTACTCGCCCAGGATCCCGTCGCCCAGCTCGGCCACGACCACGTCGGGCTTGCTGGTGGCGAGCCGGTTCATGATCCCCTTGGCCGCCGGCACGGTGAGCCCCGCGCGGGTGGTGGCGATGCCGATGTCGTTGAAGGTCAGCGCGGTGATGGCGCCGGCATCGAGCATCGAGAGCGAGTCACGCATCAGCGACACACCGGTGAGCTTGGTGGCCGCGACCTTGAGGCCGGCGCGCGAGAGCCCCCGCACCAGCTCGGTGGCCGCCACCGTCTTGCCGGCATTCATGCAGGTGCCCGCGACGTATACCACCGGCACCTGCGACTCCAGCCGGTCGGCAGTGGGGACGGCATGATCCCGGATGTGCGCCGGCCGGCCGATCCGGTCGCCCAGCTCGGGGAAGCTCAGGATGGCACCCAGCACCTCGGCCTTGAACGGCGCACCGTTCTCCGGGTTGCTGCTGGTGCACTTCCCCAGGATCCCGCCGAGGTTGAGCACCTCGATGGTGTCGCCCACCGACACGGTGCTCGGCACCACGCCGGCATAGCCGCGGAGCGCGCGCCGGTGCCCCAGCGTCCCGGCGAGAATGTCCCCCGCGCGGAGCGAGACCATCCGGCCGGTCCGGTCCTCGACCGTGTTGTAGCTCGACTTGTCGTGCAGGATCCGCACGGCCAGCACGTAGCCCTCGGCGGCGACGATCTCGTCGCCGATGATGACCTCGGTGCTGAGCTGCGCGTTGCGCGTGCTGCTCGAGATACGATCCAGCCGGATCCGGGTGGTCTTGACCATGTGGCTCTACCTCCAGTGAAATTCAGGGACCAGCGCCCAATTCTGTCATTCCGAGGAGCGAAGCGACGAGGAACCCCTGCTTCTCCTGCAGGAAAAGCAGGGGTCCCTCGCTGCGCTCGGGATGACAGAGTGACGTCTTACTTCCGCCCTGCCCGCTCCGCCAGCAACTCCGGGATCGCGCTCACCCGCGAGAAGGCCTGCGCCTCCTCCCCGGTCCAGAGCCGGTTCTCCTCGCCGTACGTGGCGACGCTCTTGTCCATCATCGAGTAGGGGCTCTTCGTCCCGGTGACCTGGAACCGCCCCGGCGCGAGATGCACCCGGGTCTCGCCGGTGACCCGCTGCTGGCTCGAGGTGAGCAGCGCCTCGATGTCGCGGAGCGCGGGGTCGAAGTAGTGCCCCTCGTGCAGCCGGTCGCCGTAGAAGCGCGAGAGCTGGTCCTTCCAGAAGGTCTGCCACTTGGTGAGCACCAGCTTCTCGAGCTCGCGGTGCGCCGCGATGAGCAGCAGCGCCGCCCCCGCCTCGAACCCGATGCGCCCCTTGATGCCGAGGGCGGTCTCGCCCACGTGGATGTTCCGGCCGAAGCCGTAGCTCTCGCCCAGGTCGCCCAGGGTGCGGATCAGGTCCGGCCCCGACAGCGTCTTCCCGTCGAGGGAGACCGGGACCCCGTTGCTCCACCCGAGGACGATGTCCTTCGCGGCCGGCGCATTGGCCGGCGGGTCGAGCAGCTCGGCCGGGGGCCCGGCCCAGGTGTCGTGGGTCCAGCCGCCGCCCCAGGTGGTGCCCCAGAGCCCGCGGTTGATGGAGTACGCCCCCGCCTTGGGCGGCACCGGGAGCTTCCGCTCCTCGAGGTACGCGATCGCCTGCTCCCGCTTGAGCCCCAGCTCCCGGATCGGGGTGATGACCTCGAGATCGGGGGCCAGCACCCGGAAGGCGATGTCGAAGCGCACCTGGTCGTTGCCGGCGCCGGTGGAGCCGTGCGCCACCGCGGTCGCCCCGACCGCCCGCGCCGCCTCGATGACCGAGATGGCCTGCTGGGTGCGCTCCGCCGAGACCGAGAGCGGGTAGACCTCACCCCGGAGCACGTTCCCCTGGATCAGGTAGCGCACGAACCGGTCGAACACCGCCTGGCGGGCATCGAGGGTGTGGTGCTGCTTCGCCCCCACGGCGTAGGCCTGCTTCTCGATCGCGGCCAGCTCCGCCGCGGTGGCGCCGCCGGTGTCGACGTAGACCGTGTGCACCGTCCACCCCTGGCCGGCGAGGTGGGGCACGCAGAACGAGGTGTCGAGGCCGCCCGAGAAGGCGAGAACGAGAGTCTTCATTTGGATAAGTATGCACTATGCAAAAACGAAATGCAAGCCGTGGACGCCCCTTCCGCCCGCCGGTTTCCGCCCCATCTTACCGGCGCGGCAGCCGTCTCCTCTTCCCGTTCCCGAAGGTCGACCATGCTCCCCGACGATCCCGATTTCTCCGACGTGAGCGGCAGCGCCTCCAGCGCCGCCGACGCCCACAAGGGCCGGACCCACACCGTGGCCAAGGGCGAGAGCCTCTCCCTCATCGCCAAGAAGTACTACGGCGACGCCAGGCAGTGGCGGAAGATCTACGAGGCCAACAAGGACAGCATCAAGAACCCCGACCTGATCCGTCCGGGCCAGGTCTTCAAGATTCCCGACGCCTGAGGCGAGGACCCACCATGTTCCGCATCTCCGCACCCCGCGCGCTGGCGGCCGCCGTGACCGCCGGCCTCGTGCTCACCGCCTGCGGCAAGAAGCCCGCGCCCGTGCCGCCGGCCGAGACGCCGGCCGCGACCCCGGCCCCGCCCCCCGCGCCGCCGCCGCTCGCCGTCGCCAGCATCGATCTCGGCAAGACGGTCGACACCAGCAACAAGGTCACCGCGCCGCTCACCACCTTCGGCGTGCATGACACCATCTACGCCTCGGTGAACACCACCGGCGTGGGCAGCAACGCGACGCTGGCCGCCAAGTGGACCTTCGTGAAGGCCGCCGGCGGTGAGGTCCCGGTGAACGAGAGCTCCCTCACCATCTCGCCCACCGGCCCCATCGCGTCGAAGTTCCAGATCACCAAGAAGACCCCCTGGCCCAAGGGGAAGTACAAGGTCGAGGTGTCGCTCAACGGCACGTCGGCGGGCGTGAAGGAGTTCGAGGTGCAGTAAGCGGCTCCGATCCCGCCCACAGCGCCTTTCAACAAACGAGCGCCAGGCCCTGGCCACAGGGAACCTGGCGCTTCGTGATCCTGCTCGACGGAAACCCCGCCGTCCGGAAGCTCTTCGAGGTGCGCGGACCTACCAGCGCTCGGCGATGAGCCGCACCACTTCGGAGAGGCCCACCACGTCCTTGAGGTCGATCACTTCCGCCGGCGAGTGGGCGTAGCGGAGCGGCCACCCCGCGGCGATGTCGGGCACGCCATACGGCAGGAAGGTCGAGCCATCGTTGCCGCCGCTCGTCGCCCCCGCCTGGATCGGGTAGCCGGCGAGCCGCACCAGCGTGACCAGGCTGTCGACCTGCGCCGGGGACGCCACCGAGCTGTTGTCGAGCGCCCGGACCACCGGTCCCTTGCCGAGGGGCGCGAGACCGTACTGCTGGGGATCGAGCGGGGTATCGCTGGAGACGAAGGTGTCGATCGCGTGGACCCGTGCCGGCGTCACCCCCAGCGTGTTGGCGACCGCCCGCGCGCCCTCGAGGCCCACCTCTTCCCGCACGCTGAACACGAAGATCACTTCGTGCCGGAGCCGGGCGACATCGAGCCGCCGGAGCGCGATCAGCAGTGCCGCGCACCCGACCCGGTCGTCGAAGGACCGCCCGGTGGCGCGGGTCCCGGCGAGGCGGGTGTATTCCTTGGGACTGGTAATCGTCTGGCCCACCGCGATCCCCATCGCCTCCGCCGCCGCGCGCGAGCCGGCGCCCGGGTCCACCCGCGGGGGCTTCGGCGGCCGGTGCGTACCGGCCGCGGCGGAATCGCGCGGGAGGAAGATCGCGGGGAGCGCGCCCGACCCGGTGTGGATCAGCGCCGGCCGCCCCTCCCAGAGCGAGGCGAACATCCCGCCCCTCGGCGCCAGGTCGAGCGTGCCGTCGTCCAGGATCGCGGTGATCTCGTAGCCGATCTCGTCCATGTGCGCCACGATGACGACCGGGGCGCCGCCCTTCCCGGCGCGCACCCAGAGATTCCCCGCGGTGTCGACCTCCGGCTTGGCCCACGCGGGAAGCTCGGAGCGGATCAGCTCCCGAACCGCATCTTCATGGCCGGACACCCCGTACGTCTCGATCAGCCGCTCGAGCAGCCGTTCCGCCGCGGCGATCCGCTGCGCCGCCTCCTGTGCACTCGCCGGCAGCGCCACGCCGGCGACCAGCAGGATGAGCACTACAAGCATCCGCCGCATCATTCACCTCCCCGGATCCGGAAGGCCAGCCCGCGCTCGAACACCGTGGCTTCCCGGAGCGAGACGGTTTCCACCGCCGAGCCGGGGTGCCGCACCGGGAGGAGCCAGGTCTCGAAGCTCGGCAGCGCGGCGCTGTCAGGCGAGACCTTGCTGCCCGTCCGGTTGGCTGCCGTTCCCACGTCGAGCAGCAGCGCGTCGGCGAAGGGACCGAGGTTGCGCGCGACGGTGAGCAGCCCCCGCTGGGTGAAGAGCTGTTCTACCACGAAAGCGATGACCACCGTGCCCCGCGCCGGCGTGTTGGTCTGCGCCGCCCGCATCAGCGCGGCGCAGGCGGTGCGCCGTCCCACCGAAGGCGCCGAGAGCAGGGAGTCGGCATAGACGAACGGCCGCTTGGCCAGCGCCACCGGCGAGAGCACGCCCACGCCAAGATTTGCCACCCCCGCGGCATTCTCCGCCCCCACGTCGACGATGGCGTCATCCACCGCGAACGGGGCATCGGGAAGCGGGCCCCGCCCGTTGGTGAGGTGAATCGAGCGCACCCCCACGACCCCGGGCACCGCGCCGCGCCTGCCGAAGAGGGTGACGCGCTGCCCCTCGATCTGCTGGTCGAAAAGCACCCCGCGCGCCCGGCCCACGCGGCGCAGCGTGATGTACCCGTCGGGCCGCACCCCGCCGATCACGAACCCCGGCTCGTCCATCGGGCAGGCGATGAGCGAGCGCGGCTCCCCCGATCCGAGGGTGAGAATGACATTGCCGGCGCGGTCGCGGGTGGCGCCCCGCAGCAGGGACACCAGGGTGTCGGCCATGCGCTGTTCATAGCCGGAGACCGCGGTCATGGCCGCGAGCCGCCGGGCGAGGACGTCGAGCGGCGCCGGCTCCTGGGCCTGCGCCGGTACGACGGCGAGCGCGAGGCAGGCCAACGACAGGATCGCTGGAACTTTCATGGGCGGGATGCCTGGGTTGTTCGGACGGTAGAGGATACCGTTTCGCAGGCTTCTGTGCCAGAAGATCAGGGATTCCTCGCCGCTACGCGGCTCGGAATGACAGAGCTGCGTCACCCGGCGACCAGGTCGTCGCACGGCAACCAGTTCTGTCATCCCGAGCGCAGCGAGGGATCTACTGGACCTGGCTCCATGGCTGGGACAGCAGATTCCTCGCCGCTACGCGGCTCGGAATGACAGAGCTGCGTCGCGCCGGCGACCAGGTCGTCGCACGGCAACCAGTTCTGTCTTCCCGAGCGCAGCGAGGGATCTACTGGACCTGGCTCCATGGCCGGGACAGCAGATTCCTCGCCGCTACGCGGCTCGGAATGACAGAGCTGCGTCGCACGGCAACCAGTTCTGTCATCCCGAGCGCAGCGAGGGATCCCTGCTTCTCCCGCAGATGCTGCCTACTCCACCAGGAACGTCACCTCGTCCCTGAGCTTCCCGCTCTCGGCCCGGAGCGTATGACGGCCCGGAGTGAGCTGCCAGCGCTCGCCGGCGGTCGCCTTGCCGTCGACGAACCAGCGTACCCGTCCCCCGGACATACCGCTGGCCCGCAGCGCAATCGTGGAGTAGCGGAGATCCACCCCCGGCGGCACCCGATAGACATCGTTGTTCGCGGGCGAGGTGATCTGGAACCGCTCCTCGACCCTCGGCTGGGTCATCTCGGGACCCGGAACTCGGAACTCGGAACTCGCCGGCTCCGCCGTCGCCCTCCACTCCGCATACGCCGCCGGCATCCGCACCTCCCCATCCCGATGCCACGCGCACACCGCGGTCGGCACCGTGCCCGGCTTGAAGTACTCCGTCATCTGCGGGCACTCCCGCCCCGCCAGCTCGCCCGACAGCCGGCAGATGCTGGCGCCGACCAGTCCCGCCTCCTCGGGGCGCAGCAGGTCGCCGGGCGGGTAGTGCTTCGCCGTCACCAGCACCGCCCGGTGGAGCAGCGGGCCCGCGCCGGAAACGCCGCTCACCCCTTCCATCGGCTGCCCGCTGAAATTGCCCACCCACACCGCCACCGTGAACCGCCCGGTGGTCGCCACCGCCCAGTTGTCGGTGTAGTGACGGCTCGTGCCGGTCTTGGCCGCCGCGCGGAAGGGCCAGTCGAACGGGGTGGAGAGCCCGAAGCCGGGAATGCGCGCCACCGGGTCGCTCAGGATGTCGAGCGCGATCGCCGCCGAGGCCCGTGAGACCACCTGCCGCGGCGCCGAATCGGGAGCGGCCGCGCCCCCCTCGCTGGCCCAGTAGCGCACCGGCGACCACGCCCCGCCATTCGCCAGCGTCCGATACCCGTTGGCCAGCTCGATCAGCGTGACATCGCCGTTGCCGAGCGCCAGGCCGAGGCCGTAGTGCTCCGCCGAACGGGTCAGGGACCCGAACCCCGCCTGGTGCAGGCCGTGCAGCAGGGTGGCGTACCCGATCCGCTCGGCGATGCCCACCGCGGGGACGTTGTAGCTGCTGGCCAGCGCTTCCCGCGCCCGCACCGGGCCGTGATAGCGGCGGTCGTAGTTGCGCGGGTGATAGGGACCGTTGGCGGTCTGGTAGGTCGTGGAGATGTCGGCCAGGACCGAGGCGGCGGTGATGCCGCGATCGAACGCCATCGCATACAGGAACGGCTTGAGCGAGGAGCCCGGCTGCCGCGGGCTGACGACCATGTCCACCTGCCCCGCGGTATCGGCCCAGAAGTCGGGCGAGCCCACCCACGCGAGCACCTCGCCGCTCTGGTTGTCGAGCACCACCAGCGCGCCGTGCCGGGCTCCCTGGTCCCTGAGCTGATCGACGGTGTGCCGCACCTCGTCCTCCAGCTCACCCTGGAGCTCGAGGTCGAGCGAGGTACGCCACTCCCCCCGGATCGGGCGGTGCGTCTCCTCCGCCTGCAGCAGCAGCCGGCTGGTGAAGTGGGGCGCGAGGAACGGCTTTCCCCGCCCGCTGCCGAGGAGCGGCTCCTGCCGGGCGCGTTCTTCCTCGGCGGCGGTGAGGTACCCCTCGCGCCGGAGTGCGGCGAGCCCGCCCGCGCGGCGGAGCAGCGCCCGGTGCGGGTCGACCATCGGGTTCTGGCTGGAAGGCGCCTTCGCGAGCGACGCGAGCATGGCCGCCTCCCCGAGGCTCACCTCCCCGGGCGCCCCGCCGAAGTAGAGCCGCATCGCGGCGTTCACCCCCACCGTGCCCTGGCCCAGCGGCACCCGGTTGAGGTACTGCTCGAGAATCTCGTTCTTGCCGAGATGCGCCTCCAGGCGGAGCGCCCAGAGACTCTGCACCACTTTGTCGCCCCAGCCGCGTCCCACCGGGTACACCAGCCGCGCCAGCTGCATCGAGATGGTCGACGCGCCCGAGACGACGCGCCGCCGGGCCAGGTTGTCCCGCACCGCCCGCAGCACCGCGCGTCCGTCGATCCCGTGGTGCTGGTAGAACCGACGGTCTTCCACCGCGACAAAGGCGCGCGGGAGGTCCGGGTCCATCTCGCCGAGCGGCACCCAGGCGCTGAGACTTCCGTCGCCGGCGCGGGTGCTCCGGAGGAGGGCGCCGTGGCGGTCCTCGATGAGGAGGCTCTGCTGGTTCGCGGGCGCGAGCAGCTCGGCCGGCAAAGGCCGGCTGACCCAGAACAGGCACCCACACACGATCGCCACCGAGACACAGAGCACACCGAGAAGAACTGGGGAGACCCCGTTCTTCCCCCGGTGTTCTCTGTGACTCCGGGTTGAGGTCGTGGCAGCTGAGCTCATGACGCGAGCCTCTACTTCTCCGTCACCGTGAACACCCCGCCATCACTCCGCCCGTACACCGCCGGATTGTACATCTCCTCCGCATGCGCCGGCGGGCGGACGAACACCCCCGGCGTCGTCGCGCGGGCGATGTACGTCATGTTGTACGTCCCCTGCCAGAGATAGGTCGCCGAGTAGAGCACCCGGCTGTCCCCCATCTCCTTGTGATCGAACGGGGACCACCACCCGCTGTCCCAGCTGCCGTAGTACCACGACTCGGCGCCGTCGCTCGCGCCGTTGTCCCCCTCCCCTTCATTGCTCTCCGCCTGCTCCGGCGACAGATAGGGCGACTTCTGGTCCACGCCCGGGCCGGGCGAGAGGCTCGCCGTGCGGAGACTCAGGTCCACCGCCTCGAGCCCCGCCGGCAGCGCATCGTCCACCACCACGAACTCCCGGCTCGACGGCACCGTGATCCGGAGGCGCACCCGCACCAGCTGGCCCGCGGGAACACTCACCACCGGCGTCGGCGCATCGTACCTCTCGTACCACCGCTCGACCTTGATTCCCTTGTCCTCCGGATTCACCGGCCGCGCCTTCGGTACCTCCGAGACGGTGACGTAGTAGTAGATGGGCGAGCCGGTGCCCGTCGCCGCGAGCGACAGCCGGATCCCCTGGCTGTCCTTCCCCACCTGGCTGATCAGCCCGGTGAGCGGCAGCGCCGAGTCGGTGATCGCCGGCTGCGGCCGCGGGGGCGGCGCGCCCGGCCCGGTCGCGGGCGGCGGACTCACTCCCCCCGTCCGGGTGTAGATCGTCCGGCCCGCGGCACTCACCGTGAAGCTCCGCGCCGCGCCGCCCTTCACCACCCGGTCGAACGCCACCAGCGCCGTCACCATCGACGCGTAGTCCTGGGTGTTCCACGGATTCACCCCGATCCCCGCGTGGCCCTGCTGCACCAGCGTCTCCACCAGCGGGCCCAGCAGGGGGTGCGCCGAGTCGACCGCCAGCGTCGCCGTCAGCAGCCGCGCCGTCGGGCGGATCCGCGAATCGAAGTAGTGATGCCAGGTGATCGTCTCCTCCGGCACCACTGCCCGGCGGCCCTCGATCTTCGTCGCCTTCCAGGTCGGCTCGAGCAGCGAACGGGCCGCCTTGAAGGCCCGCCGCCGCGCCAGCATCTCGGCCAGCCGCACCCGGTCCTCCCACATCAGCTGGGCGCCATTGCGGAGCAGTTCGTTCTCCGCCGGCAGCTCCGGCTTGCCGTAGCGGCTCAGGAAGTCGGCCGCCGCCACCTGGTCCGAGAGCGTCGCCTGCACCTGCGAGTAGTAGTTGTAGACCGGCGCCCGCGCCGGCTCCGGCGACTTGAGCGTGCCGCGGAGATACTCCGCCAGCCGCGCCAGCACCGAGTCGTCCACCTCCACCCCGACCGACCGCGCCTCGAGCAGCGTGATCCCGGCATAACTGCTGAGCCACGGCGTGGTCCAGTCGGTGGCGCTCCAGTACCCGATCCCGCCGTCAGGCCGCTGCCGCCGGGAGAGCATGCTCACCGCCAGCTCGATGTCGCGCTTCGGGTTCCCCGGGATGAGCGTGACCCCCTTCACCGAGCGCTGCGCCCGGTAGAGCGCGATGATCGGCTGCGCCGCGCTCGAGGTCTGCTCGGTGCACATGTAGGGATAGACGTTCAGGTACCAGCTCACCCCGCGGATGATGCTCAGCGGCGACGCCCCCAGCGTGAGCTGCAGCCGGGAACGCTCCGGGTCGATCCCCTCCGGCAGCACGATGTCGCTGGTCGCCGTGTCGTTGAGCACCCCCGACACGGTCCACGCCCGCGGCCGGTACGCCGGCTTCACCCCCAGCCGCTTCTGCACCGCGTCGGCGTCGCCGGCACCGCTCACCTTGAACCGGAAGGTCGAGCTGTCGGCGCCGAGCGGCCCGAGCCCCGGCTGCTTGAAGTCGAACCGCACCTCCCGTCCGCGCCCCGCCTCGAGCCTGGCGCTCTGCGACGCGTCGCCGGTGAGCTGCACCCCCTGGGCGCTTGCCTCCACCTTCACCGTGGGCGTGCCCCCAGCCCGCTGGTTCACCACCACGCCGGCGGAGAACTTGTCGCCTTCGCGCAGGAAGCGGGGCAACGCGGGCCGCGCCAGCAGCGGACGGGTCACCAGCATCGGTGACTCGCCTTTGCCGTAGCGGTCACCCGCGATCACCGCCACCGCCATGACCCGGAAGGTGGTCAGGTTGTCTGGCAGCTTCGCCCTGGCCACCGCTGCCCCCGTCGAATCGGTCACCACGCTCCCCAGCCAGAACGCCGTGGTCTTGAACTGCGACCGGAAGACCTCGGCTTCTCCCGCGCCACCGCCGCCGCCCGGAGAGCGGCCCTTCTCTCCCTCGGGCACCTGCGGCGCCACCGTGGTCAGGTTGCTCGCGAGCCGGAGCCCGAGCCCCCGCGGTGCGTACAGGAGGTCGATCGGGTCAGGCGTCTTGTAGCCGGTGAGCGACAGCACCCCTTCGTCTACCGCCCAGAGGGTGACTTCGCTCCGCTGCCCCTTCCCCGCCCGGTCGGTCACCCGGAGCTCGACCTTCGCGGAGTCGCCCGGCCGGTACTCGGCCTGGAGCGGCTTCACCGCCACCGCGAGCCGCTTCACCTCGGGCGTCACCCGGAGCTCGGCGTACCCCACCCGGATCGTCGGCCGTCCGGGATCATCCAGCGGACCAGGCTTGGCGCTCCGCCCCCGCGCCACCACGATCGAGACAAAGGCGTTCGGCGCCCAGCTCTCCACCACCGGGAACTTGAGGGTGGTCGACCCGCTGGTGAGCCGCAGGCGGCGCTGTTCGATCAGGCCTTCGCGTTCCACCGTGATCCACGCTTCGGCGTCGGTGAAGGGCGAGGCGAACATCACCGTCGCCGTGTCACCCACCGAGTACTTCGCCTGGTCGGCGATGACGTCCATCTTGAACTGGTTCTCGTCGTTCCACGGCACCCAGTCGGTGCCCACCGCCCAGCGATAGATGCTGGTCGAGACCGGCCGCCCCTTCTCGTCCTCGGCGGCAAAACCGACGGTGTAGCTGCCGCCACCCGACGGGGTGAAGCGGCACTCCGCCGGCGTCGAACCACCCTGGGTGGTCACCTTGCAGCTGGCGACGGTGTCGGACACCCACTCCCCGTACACCTCGCTGTAGCCGCCCCGGCTCCGGTGCACCTGGTGCCACTCCTTCCGCACCACGGTGCCCGTCACCTTCACCCCGGACACCCGCTCCCCGGTGGGGCGGACCGCGATGACCGCCACCGACTGGGGCTTCCCGGCCGTCATGAAGTAGCTGTCGCCCAGCGGCCTGGCGCCTATATAAAAGGAAGAGGGGTGGACGATGAACGACGTCGCCGACCCGACCGCCTGCCGGTTTACGTCGGTGATCGACGCCTCGATGGTGGCCCGGGCCGGCTTCCCCTTCTCCGGCGTGACCAGCCCCACCTTCACCGTCGAGCGGCCGGTGTTGTCCAGCGTGTCGACCCCCTGGCCGATGACCGTGACCGCCGGCCCCTGGTTCTGCTCTTCCCACCACCAGCCGTTCTCCCCGAAGAAGAAGCCGTCGGTGTTGGGGATGCTGAGCTCCCAGAAGTCGATGGTCCGCTGCCGCGCCGCCCAGTTCATGGCCGCGCGTGCCATCGGCGCGCCAAAGAGGTAGCGGGCCTCGACCGCGGCGGTGGCGCTGTCGCCGGGGAAGCGGGGCGCGCTGTCGGAGGTGACCGTCACCAGGAATTCAGGGGGACGGTACTCCGCCACCCGGTACGAGGTGCTGGCGAGCACCACCCACTTCCCGTTCTGGCGCTGCTCCACCGAGATGCCGTAGTAGCCGAGCGGGGCGTCGGCGGGGAGGGTGATCGCCTGGTCGCTGGTGCCGTACGCCGAGGGCGCCACCACCACTTCCTTGAGGATGCCGCCTTCCCGGTCGTTGAAGATCCAGTGCAGGCTGTCGTTCCGGGCCGGGACGGTCAGCGCGCCCAGGGTCCCCTTGCGCACGATCGCCTTGGCGTAGAGCGGCTCGCCCGGCCGGTAGATCCCCCGCTCGGTGAAGACGCCGGCGGCAGCCGGTTCCCGCTCCCTGCCGTAGCTCTCCCGCACGTTGAAACGCCAGGGGCTCAGGTCGGGGTCGTAGCTGCTGATGCTGGTGAGCGCGCGGTCGTTACCGAGCTTCGCGATCACGTATCCCTCGAAGCCGTACCCCTCGGACGCGGTGTCGGCCCGGAAGCCGGAGAGCCGGGCAACGCCGTCCGGGCCGGTCTTCGCCGAGGCACGGATCCGCCCGCGGGTGTCGTAGAGCGTCACCTGGGCGCCGGGTCGAGTCTTGCCGTCGTTCACGCCGGTCACCCACACCGCCCCCTCGTTGGCGCCGACCTTGGCGTGCACCGCCAGGTCGGTCACCTGCACCACCGCGAACGGCTGGTTCTCCTGCCAGCCGGCCGGGAGGTTCGGGCTGGTCACCTTCACCACCTGCAGCACCGGCGCGCCGGGCCGGAGCGCGTTGTACACCGGCAGCTTCACGCCATAGATCCGGACCCGGTCGCGGGCGGGGGGCAGCACCACCGCCTTCGTGGTCGCGCCCTTGAGCACCTTCGCCAGGGTGCTGTCGTCGTTGTTCCAGCGGCTGTACTGGAGGATGCCGGCGATGAGGTTGTCGGGCACGGGAGCGGTGGTCACCGTCAGGGTATCGACGTTGACGTGCTTCACCGCCAGGGTGCCGAAGCCGTTCCGCTCCACGGTCATGCGGCCGTACTCGTGCTCCACCAGCGGGGCGTACCCGGTGGTGCGGAAGCCGGAGGCGGGGTTGCCGGTCAGCTTCTGGCCGAACACATCCCGCATCCCGGTGTCGGCCATGACGGCATAGGCGGTATGGGGAACCAGGGTCGACTCGAGGTACCACTCGCTCGACTCCAGGGCGGTGTCGGCGACGGTGAACTCCACCGGCGGCAGCACCTTGATCTTCCGCTGCACCTCGGCGCCCTTCACCGGGTTGCTGAAGTAGACCCGGATCCCGCCAGCGGGGCAGACCGCGTCGGAGCCGTTACACTCGGCCCGGGTGAAGGTGAACTTGTCGTAGGTATTGAAGGCCCACCGGGCGAAGGGCTTGGTGCCCTCCGGGTCCACCACCGTGGGCACCACGAGCTCGGCGCTGCACCCGAGGGGCAGCGGCTTCTCGGGGGTGAGGGTCACCACCCGGCGGTAGCTGTCCGCGGCGCGGTCGCGATCCCACCCGCCAGCCTCACGGTACTGCCACGGGTCCTGGTCGGTGATCGGCCGCTGGGCGGTGGGGTTGAGCTTGATGATCCCCGGGTTGGAGCAGTTCCGGTTGAAGTCGAGGTAGGCGAGTCCCCGGAGCGCATTGCGGTCGAGCTCCGCCCCGAACACCAGGTCGAAGGTGGCGCTGGGGGTGAGCCAGGCGGGATGCTCGTTCTGGCCGACCGGGAGGCCCGCCAGGAGCTGGGGCCCATGCACCGAGAAGGTGAAGGTGTAGGGCTGGTCCAGCCTGGTGCCGTCCATCGCCTGGAAATTGTTGGCGACGGTGACGGTATAGCCCTGGCCCGGCTTGAGCGGGTTGGACGGGAGAAACCGGAGAGTCACCGGGTCGCGCCACTCCGCCCGGCCCGGCACCCGCGGGTCGATGGTGATGATGCTGGCCGGGTCCACGCTGCGATCGAGCGAACCGGCCACCGGCCGGTCGAAGATCACCTGGATGCTGGACGTGAGGCTCGCCTCGCCGGTGGGCGAGGAGGAGAGCACCTGGAGCGACGTGGGCGGCTGGGCGGCGAGCACGGCGGCTGCGATCGCAGCCACGACCCGGGGGGACAGCATGAAGTGACGACTCCGAAGGAGAGGACACCAAAATGGTGATTCTCCTCCGGGCGTCAATCAGGCAACGACGAGTCACATGGGATTGTTATCCGGCCGTTAGCCACAGGAGCTGTTAGCCGTTAGCCGTTGGCTGCTCCCTGTGATGCAGGGCACAATCTCCAACGCGAGGCGGTTGCTAACGGCTAACGGCTAACGGCTAACGGCCTTTTTCTCCGGCCACCAGATGCGGGGCGACCGCGGCAGGCGAGCGTCACCACGCCGGTGGCGTCGCTCACTCCTGCGCGCGGCAGGACCCTGCAGCCGGGCCCAGAGACCGACTCGTGCCATGGGACAACCTCCCACTCTAAGGAAAATCAGGGATTCCTCGTGCCCGTCGCTGCGCGACGGGCCCTCGGAATGACAGACGTCGTCGGCAGGGCAACCAGTTCTGTCATTCCGAGGAGCGAAGCGACGAGGAATCCCTGCTTTTCCTGGAGAAAGACCAGGGATCCCTCGCTCCGCTCGGGATGTGGATGCGCGCTCACCGGGCTTCGCCCGGTCAGCGCACATCCACAATCCAGCCGAAATCATCCAGCCGCACCGTGCTCGGCCCCTGGTCGGCGGTCGGCAGGAGGAACTCCACCGAGTGCGACACGCTGAGGTAGAGCCGCCGCACCGCCTCGTTGAACTGGGCGGAGCAGTCGCCCTCCACCACCGCCTCGGAGCTCCCCTCCGGGCTCGACCAGCGGAGGGTCACCACCGGGCTGGTCCAGCCATTGCCGATGGGAGCCACCGCGCCCCGGGCGGTCACCGTCCCGGCGCTCGTCAGGGTGAGGGCACAGACCTCGGCGACGCCGGCATGCACGCCGCAGAAGCGGATCGTTCCCTTCCGCACCAGCTGGCCGGTGTAGTCGCCGCTCGAGGTCTGGACCAGCTTCCCCTCCAGCACCTCCTGGCCGCCGTTCACGCACCCGACGCCACCGGCTGAGAGCTGGGGCCAGTCGCTCACCAGCTTCACCTGGTACGCCGGCTTCAGCATCGCGGCGTGGAGGGCGCGGGTGACGGCGGCGGGTGACTCGGCGCCCGGGAGGCCGGCCGCGAGCAGAGTGGCCTGCTGGGCGGCGACGGGGGCAGCGGATCCGAGAGCGAACACGAACAGAGCGATACGGCGACGCATGGCAACTCCAGCTGGGGTTCGCCGGGTACCAAGACAAGACGCGTGCCGTTGGAACGAGCCAACTCCGCTCCCTGCAAAGCGAAAGCGGAACCGCCTGTACCTCATGCGGTTCCGCTTTTCTGGCTTGCACCTTCTATCACATGATTGGGGAGCGGGGTCACCTACATTTCTGTTGGCTCTCCAGTCAGGGCCGACACAATTGTCAGACGAACCGGTTTGGCTGAATCCGGTACTTCTTGATCTTGTAGCGGAGAATCCGCTCGGTGGTCGAGAGCATCCGGGCCGCCTCCATGACCGAGCCGCGGGTGCTCTTGAGCGCATCCTGGATCAGGTCGCTCTCCAGCTGGCCCACCGCCGCCTTGAGCGAGCCGGGCGCGGTACCGGAGGCCTCCGCCGTCTGGAGGGTCGGGGGCAGGTGCCGGCCGTGGATCGCCGTCCCGTCGCAGACCACCACCGCCCGCTCGATCACGTTCTCCAGCTCCCGCACGTTGCCGGGCCAGTGGTAGCGCATCAGCATGTCGATGGCCGGGGTGGTGATCCGTTCCACCGGCTTGTTGTGCGCCTTGGCGTACTTCTCCACGAAATGGTCGGCCAGGAGCAGGATGTCGGGCTTCCGGTCCCGGAGTGGCGGCAGGAAGAGGGGAAAGACGTTGAGCCGGTAGTAGAGGTCGTCCCGGAAGCGGCGCTCCCCGATGGCCTGCTCCAGGTCCCGGTTGGTCGCGGCGATCAGCCGCACGTCGACGTGCAGCACCTCGCTCCCGCCCACCCGCTCGAACTCCCGCTCCTGGAGCACCCGCAGCAGCTTCGCCTGAGTCGTGAGGCTCAACTCCCCGATCTCGTCGAGAAACAGGGTGCCGCCGTGCGCCAGCTCGAAACGTCCCTTCTTCCGGGCCAGCGCCCCGGTGAAGGCGCCCCGCTCGTGCCCGAAGAGTTCCGACTCCATCAGCGTCTCAGGGAGGGCGGCGCAGTTGACCCGGATGAACGGGCCCGCCGCCCTGGCGCTGTTGTAATGAATGGCGTGGGCCACCAGCTCCTTGCCGGTGCCCGACTCGCCCCGGAGCAGCACCGAGGTGCTGGTATCGCTCACCTGGGCAATCTGGGCCAGCAGCTCCCGCATCGGGCTGCTGGTGCCGATCAGGTGGTTGAAGTCGTACCGCTCCCTGAGCTCCCGCCGGAGCGACAGGTTCTCCTGCTCCAGCGACTTGCGGGCCGCCTCGGCGGGGCGCTGGGTCCGGATGGCCAGCGCCACCAGGGCGCTCACCACCGTGAGGTAGCGGACGTGCCGGTTGGAATCGCCCAGCCGGCCGGGCAGGTCGACCGAGAGGGCGCCGACGGCGCGGTGGTCGAGCAGGATCGGGACGCAAACGAAGCTGACGGCCTCGCTCCGCCGCACGGTGCGGTGGAGGAAGCGGGGTTCCCGCTCCACGTCCGGGACGACGATCGCCCGGCCGGTGGCCACGACCTGGCCGGTGATCCCCTCGCCCAGCCGGTAGCGCGCCAGCCGGGCGGCGTCCGGCAGGTTGAGATGGGCCTCGATGTAGAGCTCGCCGGTCTCGTCGTCGAGCAGGGTGAGGGCGCCACGGAGCGCGCCGGGGTGGCGGCTCAGGAGGAGCATCGCCTGGCCCAGCCCCTCGTGCAGCGAGCGCGCCGAGGCGAGGGACTCGCTCAGTTCATAGAGGGTGGTGAGTTCGACCAGCCGGTCAGGCTCGGTCTCCATCTGGGTGAGCAGCGGACTCGCAGTCACGGCAGTGCTCCAGTCCCCGAAGGGATGGTCCGGCGTTCAAAGCGATGCGGCCCGCTCCGTGAGGAGCGGGCCGCATTGGGAAACTTCAGAATCCTGCTGCGCCCGCCCCCTGGTCACCTGAAATGGCAATTACCCCGGCAATTGTGCCAGGCACCGACGGTGACGTTGAGGCGGGAAAGGCGTGTCATGGCTAACAGGATACGACGCTTCCGGGCCGCC
>JAXLXZ010000015.1:0-123223 GCA_046327735.1 Gemmatimonadales bacterium
TGAAGACTCGCTGCTCACGGCCACGCAGCACATCCAGGACCTGGAGGCCCTCCGACGCGCGTTCGGTATCGAGCGGCTCATCCTGTACGGCCACTCCTGGGGCGGCGGCCTGGCCGCGCTCTATGCGACGACCTACCCCGAGCACATTGCTCGCGTGATTCAGCTCAACCCGATGCCACCTCGCCTCAACGGCATCGGCCAGGACGTTCTCCGCCTGCGGCTGACGGCCGAGCAGCGTGCGGAGTGGGTGGCAGCGGCCCGCGCCTATGATGCTCACCCGGACACGGCGTCCTGCCTGGCTTTTCAGCGCATCAACGTCATCATCGCGACCGCCCCTGGCCCCAACCGGGACTCCATGGTGGCCGACGCCTGCCGCCATCCTGGCCCCCGGACGCCCGAGGAGGAAGCCACCGCCCGGCGGGAAGGCGTCGTGTACCGGCTCGCACTTCACAGCATCCCCATCGCCAAGTTCGTCGCTGGACTCGGGAGGGTCACGGCCCCCGTGCTCCTCCTGCAGGGCGACGCCGATTTCCTGCCCTTCTCCGGACTCCTCGACTACGCCCGCGGCTACCCCAACGCCGAATACCTGGTCATTCCGAATGGGGGACATGACCTCCCGAGCGACAATCCGGGACCGGTGTTTGAAGCCATCGAGACCTTCCTGAGCGGCTCCTGGCCCCCTGAGGCCCGTCCCGCCCGATAACCGCGCGTGGGCAACCACTGGATGAAGCTGGCGACCCCGGCCATCGCCGACCGTCCGCCGGTCGCCTTGCGCTGACCCGCCCCGGGCCGCAGCTTATGCGAGGTAGTCAGGCTGCATCATCCTTCGGGGAGGATGTGTGGACACCGTCTTTGATGACCTCGCCCTGCGAGGCTACGCTGTTATTGCTGATGCCCTCGGCCCGTCCGAGGTCGGCGGGCTCCTTGCCGCCTTCGGTGAACTGCCCCCGCTCACTCCCGATGAACAGCGCGCTGGCCTCCGGGATGTGTTCACCCGAGTGCCGCTGGTTCGGGAACTGGCTGCCCACCCGGCGATCCGGGGGTGGCCGCAGGCCGTCCTTGGGCCCGCGGCGTTCGCCGTCCGCGCGCTCTACTTCGACAAGACGCCGGAGGCGAACTGGAAGGTCTCCTGGCACCAGGATGTGACCATTCCGACCGCGACCCGGGCTGAGGTCTCCGGATTCGGGCCGTGGTCCGAGAAGGCGGGGGCGCCCCATGTGCAGCCGCCCACCGGAGTCCTGGAGGGCATGCTGACGGTCCGCCTGCATCTGGACGACTGCGACGTGGAGAACGGCCCCGTGCGGGTGATTCCGGGGTCGCATCGATTCGGGAAGCTGAGCGCCGATCAGGCCGACGACCTTCGTCAGCGGATCCCGGAGGTCACGGTGCCGGTACCCGCCGGAGGCCTCCTCCTGATGCGCCCGCTGCTCCTGCACGCATCCTCGCCCGCGGCTGCGCCCCGTCACCGGCGGGTGCTCCACCTGGAGTACGCAGCCGCCGAGCTCCCTGGAGGACTGCGGTGGCGGGAGCGGTGGGGGTCCTCCCTCCCGTCCTCACGGATCAGCCTCAGCCGACTCGGTCGACGGGTCAGCACACTGATGGCCGGCGCCGCGCGGTAGATGCGGCCTGATCTCTTGCCCAATCCCCTGCTCCGGGCCATCGCCACCGCCCTCCTGGCAACGGTACCCGCCTGCGCCTCGCCTCCAGCCCAGGCAGCACCCAGTTCAGCCCAGTACCTCTATCTATGGACCGCGTCCGCCGACACGACGGCCCCCGATTTCCTCGCGGTCCTCGACGTCACGGAGTCCGCTGACCGATATGGGGAGCTCGTGGCAACCTTGCCCGTGCCTGGTCGCCACAATATTCCCCACCATACCGAACACGAGATGCCGGCGGACCGCCGACTGTTCGCCAATGGCTTTGGCACCGGACAGTCGTTCATCTTCGACCTGACTGACCCGACCCGGCCCCGCATTGCCCGGCAGTTCGGCGACCTCGCGGGTTTCACGGACCCCCATTCCTTTCTCCGGCTCCCGAACGGCAACGTCCTCGCCACCTTTCAGATGACCCACTCCGCCCTGGGCATGCGCCCGGGCGGCCTGGTGGAGCTCACGCCGGAGGGCAGCGTCCGTCGGAGCGCATCGGCCAACCAGCCCGGTATCGATTCGGGCACCCGTGTCTACAGCGCCGGCGTGATTCCGCGCCTGGATCGGATCGTGACGACCACGACCGACATGCTCGAGGATTTCCCGGCTTCCAACCAGCTCCAGATCTGGCGACTCTCCGATCTCCGACTGCAGCACACCATCACGTTGCCCCCGGGCCCGCGGGGCGATGAGAACCGCTTGACGGCGGAACCCAGGGTGCTGCGGGATGGCCGCACCGTCCTGGTCTCGACGTTCAACTGCGGGCTGTACCTGCTCGATGGTCTTGACGGCCCGAGACCCTCCGGGCGCCTGGTCGCCTCCTTCCCGATGAAGGCAGGGACGCACTGCGCCATCCCCGTGGTCGTGGGGTCGTTCTACCTCGTGACGGTTCCCGCCTGGAGTGCCGTGGTGAGCCTCGATGTCAGCGATCCGGCACATCCCCGCGAGGTTGGCCGCGCCGTGCTGGGCCCCGACGATGTGCCGCACTGGATCGCGGTGGCGCCTGATCACCGGCGTGTGGTGGTCACGGGATATGGTGCCATGCGCCATCGGGTGGTGCTCCTGCGGTTTGACCCGCAGACCGGGGGGCTCACCGTCGATGACCGGTTCCGGGAGCCCGGTGCCAGCGTGCCGGGATACGTGATGACCGGAAAGCACTGGCCGCATGGCAGTGACGCAGCCGGCATCCCCCACGGCGCGGTGTTCAGCCTCCCATAGACCGCCGCGGTCAGCCCTTCCCCCACGCCCAGGAATCCCCTCGTGACCCTCGCTCGATACTCCGTTCTCGCCGGAGCCTGCGCCGTGACACTCGGGATCCATGGGACCACCAGCCCGGCCCCACCACACGCCACGGACTCTCTCCCGCCGCCCTCCTGGGCCTTTCCCGGAAATCCTCTCGACCCTGTCCTGCATGACAGTGCGGCTCCGCGGACGCTGCCCGACACCCGCGTCACGTACAACCTCCGGGAGCTGACCGACCAGTTCACGGCCCCCGACTGGTACCCCGCCAGCCATCCCCCGATGCCGGGCGTGGTCGCCCAGGGCCGAATGCCCGACCTGCGCGCCTGCGCCTACTGCCACCTGCCGTCCGGCCGCGGCCGACCGGAGAACGCCGCGCTCGCCGGCCTCCCCGCGGGCTACATCGAAGCGCAACTTACGGCGATGCGTGCCGGCCTCCGGAGACCCCAGCTGCCGAACTACCGCCCGGGTCTCCGCATGCACCAGGTCGCCACTCAGGCAACCGAAGCGGAGATCCGGACCGCGGCCGCCTACTTCGCGTCCCGGCCTTTTCGATCCGGAGTGGAGGTTCGAGAAGCGGTGGACGTCCCTTCCGCCACGGAGGCGGGCTGGCTGTATCACTTCGCGCCCGGGCAAGGGACGCAACCGCTGGGCACCCGCATCCTCGAAGGGACCACCGAGCTCGAACGCCATGAGCTGCGGGACCCGCGCCTGACCTACATCGCCTATGTTCCTGTCGGGAGCCTGCGACGGGGAGAAGCCCTGGCCAACGGGACGGCCGCCGCACCGACGCCCGCCTGTGTGGGATGCCACGGCCCGCAACTCTGGGGCAACGACTCGATTCCTCCCCTGGCCGGGCGCTTTCCGACCTACCTGTTCCGCCAGCTGCTGGCGTTCAGCAACGGGTCACGCGCTTCCCCGGCAGCCGCTCCCATGCAAGCCGTCGCCAGCACGCTGTCGCTGGAGGACATGGTGGCGGTGGCCGCGTATGCCGCCTCCCTGCGGCCGCAACACTGAAAACGGCAGACGCCTTCCGAGTGAGGCCACCTTGCGTATCCTCCCCCTGCTCCTGGCAGCCACGGCCCTCGTATCGCGGGTGGCGACCGCCCAGACCGGTGCGCCGGCTGCGTCAGACTCTGCGCGCATGCAGGGCGACTGGCGTCTCCTCGAAGGGAGCGTGGATGGCCACGGCATCCCTCCGATGATTCAACAAGCCATGCGCCGCCGCCTCCTGGGCACTCACCTCGTCGTCACCGCCGGCGACCAGGTCTACCTGGATGCCGCCATCGCTCTTTCGCCCCGATCCAGCCCGGCGGGGATCGACTACCTCCTGACGACACCGCCGGGCGCCCGCCAGCTCGGGATCTACCGGTGGCGCGGTGATACGCTGGAGTTCTGCTTCGCCAAGGTGACCCAGCCTCGGCCCTCCGGCCTGGGAACCTGTGCCAGGGATGGCCTGACCTGGACCCGCTGGGTGCGGGCGAAGTAGTGCCCTTGCGGCACCCGGCCTCCAGTCGCAGCTTACGCGGAGTGTTAGGCAGCTGCCGGGAGGGGCACATGGTCGTGGGACGAGCAACACTCATTCTCGGGATGGCCTGCCTTCAGGTGGCCACGGCGGCCGGTCAGCGCCTGCTCCCTCCACCGGACCGCCTTCCCCTTCCCGCCTTCGACCTCGCCCAGATCGGCGGCCCCGCGGTCCCCACCGCGACCGCGGCGGGCCGGGTCCGATCCGCAGACCTCGCCGGCAAGATCCTTGTCCTCGACCTCTGGTCTCCAGGGTGCGTCCCCTGCGGCCCGATGCACGAGAGCCTGACGGACATCGCACCGCAGCTCGCGGACAGCGGGGTGACCGTCCTCTCGATCGGGATCCTCGAGGACTCGGCGGCGGCCATGACGTGGGTCCAGGCCCACGGCGGGGCCCCCTTCCCCATCGCCCTGATCACGCGCGACCTCTTCCAGGCGCTCGAGATCTACAGCATCCCTCGCCTGATCGTCGCGGATGCGGCCGGCCGCCGGGCGTTCGATGGTCATCCCCTCTCGGCCAGGAGCTTCCTGTTCCGGGCCATCCCCCCACTGCTCGCCGAGCGGGATGGGCGGGAGATGCCGCGCGACCCGAATCGCTTGAACTGAGCCGTGCCGCCGCCTGACCACCGCATGAGGCCTGCGGTGTGCCACCGGCCTGATGCAGCTCGTCTCCGATGGGAACGGCCTTTCTAAGGAACATCCACCCTTGCGTCAGGCAGCGACCGCATTGCCTACTACCCGACTCCCTGATCACGCCCGTGTGGCCCTCTGCTGTGCGCTGCTCGCCGCGACCGGGTGCGCTTCGACGGCCGTCGCTCCAGCTCCGCAGACCGTTCCCTCCGGCTGGGAATCGCTCCCGCCGAACACCACCCTCAAGGTGCACACGCCGAATGGGTATGTGACCGGGAAGGTCGAGCGCGCGACGGCGGACTCCCTCTACCTCAGCGTGGGCGGCGATCCGCTTTCACGCTCCGAGGTGGACTCCGCCTGGCGCCAGCGGACCGATCGGAACGACGGCGCGATCGCGGGGGTGGTCGCGGGAGGCCTGGCGGCAGTCACTCTCATCGCGACCAATGACCCCCACGGGGAAGACCCCGGTCTTGGCGGCTCGCTCGGCTTGATGGTGGGAGGAGGCCTCGCTGTCGTGGGAGTCGCGGCGAGCGCCCTGACACCCGAATGGCAGCTCCTGTTCGTCCGATAGCGTGACCCACGTCGGGTCGGCTTGCGGCGATCCGCCTCGGGCCTCAGCTTATGCGGAATCGTCCTGCGGTATCACACTCCCATCTGCAGTCCCAGCCTCCGCGCCGGATCTCCCGTGCCTGCACCGACCTGCAAAGTCGTCCCGTCCGGGCCCGCCTATACCGGGCAACAGGGCTTTACCTATCTCACCGGCCTGACCGGCTCGACCACCGGTTCGACCGCCCTCTGCATGACCGTCCTCACGCTCCCCGACGGCGCCAGGGCCAGGACCCACCTCCATCAGGGTATTGAGACGGGCGCCTACATCATCGAGGGCGAGGCCGAGATGTACTTCGGCCCGAGACTGGAGGAGCACCTCCGGGCGCGCGCCGGCGAGTATGTCTTCGTGCCGGCCGACATGCCGCACCTGGTCCTGAACCGGTCAGGCAAGCCATGCCTCGTCCTGGTGGCCCATTCCGCAGCGGATGATCAGGAGGGCATCGTGCTCCTGCCCGAACTCGATACGCTTCGCTGAGCCAATCGCGGCGCGACCGGGCCGCGACTCGTCGGCGAGGCCCGGCTCAACCGGCAGGCCAAACCATGACTGTCCCCGCAGCACTTGCCGACCTGATCGTGCCCGCCTGGACCACCAATGCCCGGGTGACCGAGAGCCTGGTGCGAGCCCTGCCACTCCAGGTCTATCGCGCCGAGATTCCCGGGCGCCCGCGACGGACCGTGCAGATGCTGGCCGCCCACATCCACAACAGTCGATGTGGCTGGCTCCGAACCCTCGGCAGCCCGCTCGGCATCGAGGCTCCGGGAGTGCTCCAGCGAGAGGGGGTGGGCAAGCCCGACCTGGTACGCGCCCTCAAAGGCAGTGCTCGCGCCATGGAGCGGCTCTTCCTCCTGGCGTGTGAGCGCGACGGCCACCTCCCGGCCACTTCCCGGTACGTCTGGCGCAACCTCGCCCTCGACCTCGGGCACCTCATCACCTACTTCATTGCCCACGAGGCCCACCACCGCGGGCAGCTGCTGCTCATCGCGCAGCAACTCGGCAAGCCAGTCGCCCCCAAGGCGGCCGACGCCGTCTGGTGGTGGAAGCCACCCAGGCCGACACCCCGAGGCAGGAGGCGCTGACACCAGCCACCGCGTGAAGCTGGCGACGTCGGCCATCGGCGTGTGTCGCCTTGCGGCGACCAGCCTCGGGGCGCAGCTTGTTCGGGATCGTCGTACCACTTCCTCGTCACCGCTCCGGCTGGAGGCCACCGCATTGACCGGCTCGAGTGTCAGCCGTCTCACCCGGCTACTTCCCTGGCTCATCCTGGCCCCGCTCAGCACCTACTATCTCTATCGGGCACTCAACTACCGTTTCCTGACGCCGGATCGCCTGGGCCCGGATCTGTGGAACAAGCAGGCCTGGTACCTTGGCCACCTGCTTGCGGCGCTCGCCGTCTTCCTTGGAGCGCCGCTGCAGTTTCTGACCCCGCTGCGCACACGATACCCCGGGCTGCACCGGCGCATCGGCCAGGTCTATGTGGTGGGCGCCACCCTGGCCGCTCTCACGGCCGTCTACCTCGGCGCCACCATCGAGTACGAAGGCTCCCGGCTTCCGATCGTCCTCCTCGGGCTGCTCTGGCTCTTCTTTACCCTCGCCGCCTGGCGAAGCGCCGTGCACCGCCAGTTCGCCACCCATCGCCTGTTCATGATCCGCAGCTACGGACTCGCGCTGGTCCTCGTCTGGCTCCGGCTCATGTTTGATCTCCAGGACTGGCTCTTCTTCTATGTGCAGGATGAGGCCCTGCGGGATACCACCCGCGAAAGCGTGAGCGGCGGCCCAGCCTCGGGCCGCAGGGTATCCGGGGCCGTTGGGCAGCACCACACCTCCCGCCTGCCGTTCATGTCCTGATCTTCCCTGAAACGACGCCACCTCAATCGTAGCTCCACTGACGAGGCGCCCTGCCCGGGCGCCGGAGGAGGCCGTGTGCCCAGGCTGCTGCTGTACGATCCCCGCGGGAATCGCGTCCGGCAGGCCGGCTATCAGGCTATGCAGGCCCGGTCGCCGCTTTCGATCTCGGTCCCGGTGCTGAACGTCGCGGATATTGCGAGCGAGATCTCGTTTGTCCGCCGCGTGCGTGGCCCGATCGATCGGATCGATATCCTGGCACGAGGCATCCCGGGCGCCCTCTCCCTGCAAGACGAGTCGCTCACCATCCACAATGCCCACCGCCTCGCCCCCGCGTGTCGATGGGCGATGGCCGCGAATGCGGAAGTGTTTCTGCATGGGTCGTTCCTGGCCGCTGGCCAGCCAGGGCGGGACCTCCTCAGCGCGCTCGCGCAGGCCATGGTGTCCGGCAGAGGAGGCGTGGTCTGCGGGTTTGATTCGCCGGTATACTGCAGCTGGTTCGTTGGCGAGTTGATTCCGCCCTGGGTGACGATCGTCGCCGCCACGGCAGTTCCGGGACGACCGGTTGGCGTCGCCCCTGCTTCCCCGGTCATGGCGGCACACATGACGCCCCAGTGAAATCCTGAAACTCTTCCCGACGGGAGACCGTCCCCCCTCCATGCCTCCTGGTCTCAGGCTCCTTCCTCTCCTCGCCCTGGCCGCCTGTACCGCCGAGTCCTCCTCGGGCCCTCCGGCAGGCCCTGCCGACTCGTATCTTCGGCTTTATCAGACTGCCAAGAGCGCGGGGAACGTCACCGTCCGCGTGGATGGCCGGACGGTACGCGCGAACGTTCCGTTTGGCACCGTGGCCGACTCCATCGGTATCAGCGCCGGGTCGCACAACGTCTCCCTCACGCCGTCGGCAGCTGGACGATCCACGGGGTCGGCGCGCGTGGCGTTCCAGAACGGGCACACGACCACCCTCGTCATCCTGGACTCCCTCTCGATCCTCATCCCCCAGCCGCTGACCGATACCGGCCTCGTTGCCCTGCCCGGGCAAAGCCGCCTCCGTGTAGCCCATTTCGCGGACAGCACTCCGCCGCTGGTCGTCACCCGACTCCAGCCCGACTACCCGGACCCGGTCAACGTCATGTTCCCGTTTGCGTACGGCGCGGTTTCCCCCTACATCCCCAGCACACCAGGCGACTGGTTTGTCTACGCGGAAGACACCGTCGCCCATGTCACACTGACGGTCGGCCCCATCGCGATTCCGGAGCAGGAGCAGCGAACCGTGGTGCTGATTCGCGGGGACTCCACCGGTCTGCAGGCGATCATCCTCGATCCATAGGCGTCTTCGGCCCATGAGCCGAAGGCCCTGAGCCCTGGCGCCTCCCTCTGCGGCGCTCGCTGGCCCGTTCGCTTGCGCGAATGTGTCTCGGGCCGCAGCTTATGCGGGAGTCGTTAGGCTGCTACGGGTGCCCCTGGAGGGTCCTATGCGTCTCCCCGCGCTCCTCACCACCACTCTCCTGGTCCTCGGGACGGCGACCCCAGCGTCATCGCAGACTGGAACGCGTCCCGTCGAGGCCGTGATCGGGTGGGTTCATCGGTCTCCCTCGGTGCAGGATGTCGCCGAGGACGGATTCCACGCCGCACTCCGGGTCGGCCTCACCCGAGGCCGCACGGTCCGGCTGCTCGCCGGCGTCAACTGGACCCGGATGCCCGACGAGGATCTCATCCGGCCCGTCTTCTGCCCACAACCGGGCACCCCCTGCCCTGCCGTCCAGAACACCATTCCCGGCCTCGGGATGGTCGGCGCGACCCTGGGCCTCGAAACGGTCTTCCGGACCACGGGCCTCGAGTTTCGCCCGTCGCTCATGGTGGGTGGGTATTCGCTCTATCACCGCGCGGACAATGTGCCGGCACTCTCGCTGGGCGTCGAACTCGGGGCCGGCCTCGGCCTTCCGATCGGGACGAGGGAGCGCATCCTGCTCGAGGGGCGCTGGCTTCGGCTTCCCGGCCGTGCCGGCGACGCGGCCAACGGACGCCGCGTGAACCTCGGGATCGCATTCCACTAGCGGCAGCCGACCGCCGCATGACGCCTGCACCTCGATCGGAGTCGGTGTGACCGCCAAGATCCTCTACCGCACCGCCGCCGTGCTGTTAGGCCTGTTTGCCGTCCTCCACACCGTCGGGTTCGCCCAGGTTGACCCCACCTGGGGCCTGGATGCCCTCCTCGCCCAGATTCGGCAGGCCACCTTCGTGGTCCAGGGACAGACCCGTACCCACTGGGACTTCTTCTACGGGCTTGGTCTTTCCGTGACCGTGTGGCAGGTCCTGGCCATCGCCGTCGCGTGGGAGCTCGGGAACACCCAGGCAGCCCTTCCGCTCCTCCGCTGGGGGCTGGTTCTGGTGACGGCGGGGATTGCCGCCGTGAGCTGGCGCTATCTCTTTCCGGCCCCCGTGATCTTCGCGGTCCTGATTTCCGGGTGCCTGGTGCTGGCGCTTTGGCGAACGCAGCAGGAGTCCGCCTCGGGGGTCCGCTGACCACAACGTGAAGCTGGTGTCTGCCACCACCCGTTCGGCGTCTCCCCGGAATCCGACCCACAAGGCGCCCTCATGCTAAGGCTCTCCTCCGCAGGTCTGGCTCGCTGGCGTTTCCGGGTCCTGGCCGTGCTCACACTCGCCGGTTGCTCCGACGGCCCGACCGCGGGCCGTCCGGATCCGGGCGGCCCAGGGAAGACGGACCCCCTGCCCTTCCGCGTGGACAGTGCCAACGTCGTCGCGGCCAGCTCCTACAGCTCTGCTCCCGCGGCCACCGACCGGGTCCTGACCTCCGCCGCGGACCTCGACTCGTTCTGGGTGTACGCCGATCCGATCGCTCTCCGACCGAGCCTCGCCTTCGACGATTCCCTCGGGATCGCCGTGACCCTCGGCCCTCGAGCGAGCTCCGGCTACGGGATTCGGGTGGACAGTCTCACCCGCGCCGGCGACTCCATCCTGGTTCACGTTACCGAGCGGGAGCGGGTGAACAACTGCCCAGTGCTCACCGTGATCACCTCCCCCTTCCAGATCGTCCAGGTCCCCCGGCTGGCCGGCACCTTCGCCTTTCGGCGCACGGTCAGCTCCATCACCTGTCCTCCCTGAGAACGGTTGGGCCACCCTATCGGCCGGTCGCCTTCTGCCTTCATCCCTCTACGTGACCTCCATGCCCACCCCCCGGAAGACCAAGACCACCAAGCGCACTGGCCGGAAGCCGACCAAGCGCGCCACGCCGAAAGGCAAGGCGGCCACGAAGCTCAAGCGATCCATGCTCACCGGCAAGGCCAGCCCCGCGAAAGCCGCGGATGGCGACCAGCCGGTCTTCGCCTACATCAGCAGCCTTCCGCAGCCGCAGCGCCGGATCGCGGAACGCGTCGATGCCCTCGCGGCCCGCACGCTTCCGGGCCTGCAGCGCGCGATCAAGTGGGGCATGGCGTACTATGGCGTCGGCAACGGATGGTGTTTCTCGTGCGGGGGCTTCGCGGGCCACGTCAAGCTGATGTTCGTGAACGGGGCCGCCCTCACGCCGGTTCCGCCGGTGACACCGGTCGCGATGGGCAAGGCGACCCGGGGCGTGGAGCTCAAGGCCGTCTCCGAGCTCGACGAGCGGCAGGTCGCGGCATGGATGAGCCAGGTTGTGGCCTCGCCCGGTGCCGGGGGCAAGAAGCGGTAGCCCACCCAGGATTCGCCCTGCGATCGGCTTGCGCCGACCAGTCATGGGCCGCAGCTTGTGCGAACCGTCCTGAAGGCGCACGCCCAATGCAAGACCTCCCACCGATCCTCGCCGCGGTTGGCAACACCCCCACGATCCGGCTCACCCGCATTGCACGTCGGCCGGATGTCCGGGTCCTGCTCAAGCTCGAGGGCCAGAACCCGACCGGCAGCATGAAGGACCGGATGGCCCTGGGCGCCATCCTCGGCCCGATGCGCCGAGGCCAGCTGACCCCGGGAATGACCGTGGTCGAGTACACCGGCGGGAGTACCGGGACCTCGCTCGCCTTCGTCTGTGCCGCCCTCGGCCTGCCGATCACGATCGTGACCTCGGACGCCTTCAGCCAGGAGAAGCGCGACCACATGCGCGCCCTCGGCGCCAACGTGATCGAACTCCCCAGTGAGGGCGGCAGGACGACACGAGAGCTGATCCAGCGAATGATCGCGGCGGCCCAGGATCTCGCGGCCAGGCCGCAGACCTACTACGTCGACCAGTTCAACAACCCTGACGCCGCCGCCGGGTACTACCCGATGGCGCAGGAACTCCACGAGCAGGCCGGCACCCCGATCGACCTCTTCGTGCAGAGCGTGGGGACGGCGCAGTGCCTCACCGGGGCGGCGCACGAGCTGCGGCGGACAAACCCGGCGGTGAGAATTGTGGCGGTGGAACCGGCGGAATCGGCGGTCCTGGCGGGCGGCCCACCCGGCCCCCACAAGATCGAGGGGGTCGGCCCGGGGTTCGTGCCTCCGCGCTGGCGACCCGAACTCGCGGAGCAGATCGTCAGTGTCAGCACGGCCGACGCAAAGGCGATGGCACGGCGACTCGCCCGGGAAGAGGGCATCTTCGCGGGCACCTCGACCGGCGCCAACGTGGTGGCCGCTCTCCAGGTCGCAGAGACGCTCCCGTCAGGCAGTACCATCGCGACGATCGCCTGTGATACCGGCCTCAAGTACCTTTCGACCGACCTCTACAAGGGCTAGGCGGGTTCAGACTACCCTCCGCCACTTCCCCCAGCGCCATGCCAAAAGCAAAAGAACTCGCGGCCAGACAGCGGGAAGGTCTCCTGCGCACGCTGCGAGAGCGATTTGAGAGTCACCCCGACCGCCATCCGCACATCACGTGGAGCGCGGTGGAGGCCCGCCTCTCCGCCAACGGCGCGAAGCTCTGGACCCTGCACGAGATGGAGCAAAGCGGTGGAGAGCCCGACGTAGTGGGCGTCGATGCGACATCCCGGGAGTACATCTTCTTCGACTGTTCGCCCCAGAGCCCCAAGGGCCGGCGGAGTGTCTGCTACGATTCCGAGGCACTCGAGGCCAGGAAGGAGCACAAGCCGAAGGACAGTGCGGTGGCCATGGCCCACCGCATGGGGGCGGCCCTCCTCACCGAGGGGGAATATCGAACTCTCCAGAGCCTCGGCTCATTTGACACGACCACGTCGAGCTGGATCGCCACACCGGCAACGATCCGAGCCCTGGGGGGCGCGTTGTTCTGTGACCGTCGCTACGACACGGTCTTCGTGTACCACAATGGCGCCGAGTCCTACTACGCCGCCCGCGGGTTCAGGTGCTCGCTCCGCGTCTGAACTGAGGCGCGCTACAGTCCCGAATGAGCCATCTCCCCACCGCGCCCTTCCCTGGCCTCCGGGCTCTCCTCTTCGACGTCTTCGGCACGGTCGTGGACTGGCGCTCCTCCGTGGCTCGGGAGGTCGAGGAGCTCGCGACCCGTATCGGCCGGCCGATCGACGGCCCCGCCTTCGCGGATGCCTGGCGGGCGCAGTACGCCCCGAGCATGCACCGCGTCCGCACCGGAGAGCTGCCCTGGCTCACGCTGGATCAGCTCCACCGCCGGTCGCTCGACGCCATCCTGCCGCAGTTCGGCCTTGATCCGCTGACGGAGGAAGAACGAGCCCACCTCACCCGGGCCTGGGGCCGCCTGCAGCCGTGGCCGGATGCCGTCAGCGGGCTCTCGCGGCTCAAGCGGGCGTTCGTGATCGCCCCGCTGTCGAACGGCAATCTCTCGCTGATGATTGCCCTGGCGAGATATGCCCAGCTGCCCTGGGACTGCGTGCTGGGGGCGGAACTCGCGCGCCATTACAAGCCGGACCCCGCGGTCTACCAGTGCGCCCTCGATCTCCTGGACCCGGCCCCTGGAGTTCGGTTCGGCCGGTACCCCCGAGCTGACGGCGCCCGGGGCCGACGTCTCGGCCAGCGACTTCAACGACCTCGCTGAGAAGCTCAGGGTCTAGCGCCGCTTTCCGCATTTGACTGCCCTTTGACCGAAGGCTCCGATCTTCCCATCACACGAATCGAGGTGCTTCGCCGATTGGCGATGCGAGCTCCGCGACATTGCTTACCCAGAGGACTGCGCCCATGCCCCACACGCTCTCCAAGGCACTCGCCTCCTCGACCCTGCTCGCCACCCTGCTGCTCGGGTGCCCGAGACCAGAGCCAAAACCCGACCTGGACTCGCCCGGCATCTGGGCCGGGTGCGCCGAAGGCTGCCCGGTCATCCACCCCGTTCCTCCTGGCTCGTACCTGCAAGGCACCCCCGGGGCCGTCGACCCTTCCCAGGGCAATCCGACCCGCACCGTAACACTTGCACACTCGATCGCCATCTCGCCGGAAGTCACCCGGGCACAGTTTGCAAAGTTCGTCGCCGAAACCCACTACGCCACGACCGGTGGCTGCACGGTGGCCTCACCCCGGCCAGAGGGCTACCAGTATCAGGAGTCGACCACCAGCTCGTGGCAGGAGCCGTGGCTGCCGGGGCCGCTCCAGACAAGTGACGATCCGGTCACCTGTGTGAGCTGGTTCGATGCCCGAGCCTATCTCGACTGGCTCCGGAGTATCTCCGGCGCGCCCTTCCGGCTCCTGAGCGAAGCCGAATGGGAGTACGTGGCGCACGGGGGGACGACGGGACGGTACTACTGGCCCGCCTCCGACCCCACAGCCTACTGCGACAACGCCAATGCGGAGGGCACTCCGGCGTTCACGGTCGTCCGGGCCCCGATTGCCGTCGGCGGCCAGCTCAGGCCCAACCCCTGCCACGACAAGTTCCCGGGCACCGCGCCGGTCGGTTCCATGTCATGGAACAGGTTCCAGGCCAGCGACATGCTGGGCAACGTGGAGGAGTGGGTCGAGGACTGCTACACCCCATCGTATGACCTGGTGGCAACGGATGGGAGCGCCTTCGAGCTCCTGGCGCCGGTCAAGCTGGGCGAAGTGCCGCGCCGATGCGGTGATCGCTCCACCCGCGGAGGCTCGTGGAAGGATGCGATCACGGTCATGGGCATCCCGATGCGCGGGCATGCGCCTCCGGCGGAACGCACCAACTACCGGGGCTTTCGCATCGCGCTTTCCTGCGAAGCGGTGCCGGGCGTCTGCACCGACCAGGCGGGCCTGCCCTTTCCCTGACTCGAGTGCCGGGCGTCGGCCCGCATCCGTGCGGCGACGCGCCATGCGAAACAGGTCGAGCGTTCATCCTGCCGGAGGCCACTCATGGGCAAGTCCGGGTCCTACACGGTTCCAGGTCTTGGCGCGCGAAAGGCGCAGCTCCTCTCCGCCGGGGCGACCCTCGCAGACATGGCGATCGCCATGCTCGAGAGTGATCACATGCTGGCCGACTACGTGTATGGGGATGGCAAGACCGGCGATGCCGCCAACTTCGGCATCTTCAAGCAGAACTGGATGATGATCCGTGCCGCCTGGCAACCGTTCGTCACTCTGGGGGAGAAGGACTACCACCGGGGCGCCGCGCTCAATGCCAACCTCTCGCTGGACATGCAGGTGCTCCATGCGTGCCAGTCGAAGTACGGACTGGCCTCGGCCTGGTGGGCGGGACATCGCAACGGCGCCTCGGGGCTGCGCGCTCCCAATACCGCGGATATCCAGGCCTATCGAAACGCCGTGAAATGGATCGAGTCGCAGCTGGTATCCAGGCCCGCCTCTCGTACCGACGATACCCGCTTCTACGTGGAGGTGATTGCGATCTAGGCGCCGAGGCGGTCCCATACCGTCGTTCGCTTGCGTGAAGCCGCCTCGATCGCCAGCTTTCGCAGCGTCGTCAGGCCTCGACCACGGAGAGACCGCATGAGTGCCTTCGCCCTGCCGGCTCACCCAGCCGCTCGCCCGTACCTCCTCGCCTTCGGACTCCTGCTGCTCGCCCTCTGGGCGTTCAGTCATTCCTATATCACCCGGGACAGCCAGGCCTGCCTCGCTCTCTACCGGGCAGCCCGGACCCAGGCCGACACCGCCCTGGTGGATCGCACCATGCCCGGCGCCGACCGCATGTCCCCCGAATCCCACAGCTGCGGGTTCACCCGGCAGGCCGCGCGCTGGCCCTAGCCGCAGGCCCGGTCACGCACGTCAACCTTCGTCCCTCCTCGAGGCACCGCACCATGCGACGGTCGCCCCTCGCGTGTCTCGTCCTGACCTCCCTGATCGCGGCCTCCACACCGGCCACCATGCGGGGCCAGGGCGTTCCGCGCCTCGACAGCACCATCACGACGCCGATCACTGCGTCAGGCAAGTTTCTCGTGTTCTGGACCGCCGAGGATGGCGCGGAAGGCGAGCAAGGCATCTACCTCCGCAACATCTCGCCCGACCGCTCCATCACGATCACCTCGTGGGAGATCTACGAGTGCTTCAAGGTGGCAGGCGGCATCTGCGGCAAGCACGACAAGGGTCCCACGCTCAAGCCCGGCAAGTCCACCCGCCTCGCGCTGGTCCGAGGCTTCCGGGGGTCCACGGAGGGGTACTCGTACAAGTATCGCTTCACCCAGGAATGGACCGACCAGCTTCCCCCGAAGCAGTGAGGTAAGACTGCCGCAATTCCGACCACCCACTCCCCCTTCCTGCTGGCTCGCCGGCACAGCGCCCCGTACTATTCCGCCATCCCGCTCCAAAGATCAGATATGCCCATGCCCCCCCATGCGGACCCGGGTTTCGCTCCCCTCGCGCTGACCGTCATCGACCGGATCCCGGCGATGATTGCGTACTGGGACCGCGATGAGATCTGCCGATTCGCCAACGATGCCTATCAGCGCTGGTTCGGGCGGTCGCGCGACGAGCTCATCGGCACCAGGCTCTGCGACCTCCTCGGGCCGATCTATCCGCTGAACCGCCCCTTCATCCAGGGCGCGCTCGCCGGGGAGGAGCAGGTCTTCGAGCGTCAGATCCCGGTCCCGAATGGTCCGGGTATTCGGGACTCGATCGCCACGTACACTCCCGACAAACAGGACGGGATGGTGGTGGGGTTCTTCGTGCATGTCGCGGACGTGACGCTGTTGAAAGCGCAGGAGCGCCACCTGGCCCAGCTGGTGCAGGAGCGAGACCGGGCGCTCGCCGAGGTCCGGACCCTCCATGGATTGCTCCGGATCTGTGCGGGATGTAAGCGGATTCGCGATGCGACAGGGAAGTGGACGGGGCTGGAGGAGTACGTGTGCGCCCACACCGACGCCTCGTTCACCCACGGGCTCTGCCAGGAGTGCGCCCAGCGGCTGTATCCCGACCTCGTCGTGCCGACGGACCTCTGACACGGCCTGCAGCTGGCATCCCCAGCGGCTCGACTCGTCGACCGGGCTCGACGTGTCGGTCGAGGGCGGCCCCCACGTCTCCGAAGTATGCCCAGCCTCTTCTGCCTCCTCGCGGCGCTGGCGCTCTCCGCGTGTTCCGCGAATGAGCCGGCCGACGCGCCGCCGCTGCAGGTGCTCTTCGTCGGGAACAGTCTGACCTACACCAACAATCTGCCCGCGGTCGTCGAGGCGCTTGGCCGCCAGCCCGGCGCGCAGGTGATCCGCTCGGGGATGGTGGCGTACCCCAACTTCAGCCTGGCCGACCACCTCACTCAGGGCGACGCCGTCACCGAGATTCAGAGCGGCAGGTGGTCGGTCGTGGTCCTGCAGCAGGGTCCCTCCGGGCTTCCGGAAAGCCGCACCGAGCTGGTCGCCTCCACCCGGCAATACCTCACCCTCACCCGTCCGGTCCACGCCCGGATTGCCCTCCTCGGGGTGTGGCCGGCCAACGACCGTCTCACCGCCTTCGACTCGGTTACGGCCTCCTATTCGGCCGCGGCTCAGGCCGTCGACGGCGTACTCCTGCCGGCAGGACGGGGGTGGACCGCGGCGTGGCAGACCCAGCCGAGCCTGGCCCTGTACGGGCCGGACGGCTTCCATCCCGGGCCACTCGGCACGTTGCTCGCCGCCCTCGTGGTATACCGGGGAATCACGGGACGGCCGCTCGCGACCCTTCCACCCACGATGACCATCGGTGGAGTCCCGGTGCGCATCCCTCCCGATCTGGCCGCCACGCTCCTGCAAGCCGCAGAGCGCGCGTTCCAGGGCTGTGCCGGGGGTTGCTAGCCAGCGGGCCACGCTGAGCGGGCCGGGTGAGCCCGCCCGCTGCATCCCTCCAGCAGGTCGCTTCGCTTGCGCGAACCAGGCGCAGGGGACAGCTTGATCGAGGTTGTCAGGCGCGCGTCAGCAAACCCCCTGCCCGCTCCGGGAGGTCTCGGGTCCGTGCCATTTTTCAGACGTCTCCTCAAGCCGGCCACCCCGCCCGGCACGCCAGCGATCAACACTCAATCGCTGCCAGACCAGGCCTCCGATCAGCGGCTCCCGGCCCACCTGGAACCGGGTCTCAGCGAGCCCGAGAACATTCTGGCCCTCGGGTCCGCTGGGACGCTGGGCCTGTACGCCATCATGCTGGCCCTCGGCCCCTCGCTCCCGCACTGGCCGCTCGCGATGTCGGCCTCGGCGCTGATCTGGAAGATCCTCCAGGTGTCCGGCTGGGCCGCCACGATCGGGATCGGGTCGACCTCGCGCTTCAGGTCCTACCGATTCATGGGGTACGTCACGGCACTTGCCGTCAGCGGCATCTACCTGGTGCAGCGGTTCTCGGGGCTGCCCGCGTATCAGTTCTTTGGCCTCAGCGGGACCCTCGGACTGGTCATGCTGGCCGGCAACCTCACGGCCTGGTGGCTTGCCCGGAAGCGCAGCGACGGGGCCTGACTACCTCGACATAGTCCCATGCGAATTCCAGCCACGCTCCTCTTGCCGATTGCCGCGGCCTCCGACTCCACGCAGCAGGAGCTGCTGGCGACGCTGCGGCCCGGCGAGGTGTAGGCCCCGTCTTGCCTGACGCTCCGCCCGCCCTCCGGCTGGTCAACCGCCACACCGGCGAAGTTCTCGAACTGACCCGGCATCTCGAGGCCGGCGTCCCGGTACTTCGCCTGCAGGGCTCCCTCCCCCCGCGCCAGGAGGGACCGCCGCGACATGTCCATCACCTGGAAGACGAAGAGGGCCGCGTCACGGCGGGTGTCCTCACCGCCCAGGTCGGCGGCGAGACGCTGCAGTTCACGCCGGGTGAATCAGTCCGCCTTCCCCGGGGCGTGCCGCATCGTTGGTGGAATGCCGGCGATGAGCCGCTGGCCTTCGAGGGCTGGGCGCGGCCGGTGGTGGACCTCGACCGCTACCTCCAGGGCGTTTTCGAGATCATGAACGCCGGGCCGCCCGGGCGGCCGCCCCTCTTCTACCTGGCGCATCTCGCCGTGCGGCACCGCCGGACCCAGACGGTGCTCCTGATGCCCGGGCCGCTGCAGGCTGCGTTCTTCCGGGTCGTGGTGTTCGTGGGCACCCTGCTCGGGCGCTACCGTGGCGATGGCTGGCCCGGTGCTCCGGACCGCTGCCCGGGGGCAGCGGAACCCGCTGCAACCCCAGGTCGTCCGGAACCGGCGCCCCGCCTACTGCCCTGAGCTCTCCCCCAGCTCGACGAGAAGCTCGTCCAGCTGCCCGAAGGTCTCGACCAGTGCTTCGGCCGCCCCGGTACCGGCGGCGTCGAGCGCCTCCTTCGAGGGATACCGCTCCCGCAGGACCACCAGGGTCCTGCCGCCTGTTTCCTCGAACGTCACGGTGGTGACCGACCCGTCCTCGCCACCTTCCTCGTTGGTCCACGCCAGGCGCGACCAGGGCGTCACCTCGGTGTACGTGCCGAAGAACGCGGCGGGCTCGGGGCCACCGTGGTCGAAGACCAGCCGGTACTTGCCGCCCACCCGCGCATCCACCTCGCAGGACAGCAGGGTCATTCCCATCGACCTCGGTACCCACCAGCGCCGGAGCAGATCGGCCCGGGTAAAGGCCTCGAACACGAGGCGCGCCGGGCCGTTGATCGTCCGCGTGACCTCCACCTCGCAGTCCGACTTCCGCTCCACCGTGGTCCGGTGCTTCACGGGGCCGGACCTACCTTCGATGCCTGCGTTCATCACCCTTCTCCTTTCGTATCAGTTCCTCCACCACCTTGTCCAGCTCGTCGAAACGCTCGTCCCAGCGCTGGCGATATCGCTCGAGCCACGCCGTCGCTTCCTCCAACCGGCGCGGGCCCAGCTGGCAGGTCCGCACCCGCCCGGTCTTCTTCGTGGTGACGAGGCCGGCCTGCTCCAGGACCCCGACGTGCTTCTTCATGCCCGTCAGGGTCATGTGGAAGCGCTGGGCCAGGTCCGAGATCGAGGCGTCGGAACGGCCGAGTTGTTCCAGGACGCCACGGCGCGTCTGGTCCGAGAGCGCGGCAAACGAGGCATCAAGCCGGGTCGTCAGATACTGAACCATATGGTTCAGTATATCGGCCGGCCCGGTGGCGTGCAAGGGGCGGCCGCAATCCGGTCGCGCGGCTGCCGGCAACGGGCAACCTGCTTGCGCCCCTCGGCCCCGGTCGTACCTTCCCCCGCCACAGCTGCGCGAGGTCTCGCCTTCACCGACGGTGAAGGCGGGACCTGCCTGGGGAGACCACGTCATGGGGCTGGAGATGTCGTCGCGCGCCCTGGGGTACACCCACCTCGGGATCCTGCTCCTCCTCCTGCTCCTGGCACTCCGGCGCCCGCGGCCGGCCATCCGGCTGGCGGCGCTCGCCACCGCCTTCGCGCTCACGCTCGCCCTCCCGGTCATGTGGGTGGGACCGGCCTGGGCAGAACAGTCCCCGGAACTCCGGCGATTCGCCTGGGGCTTCTTCGTGGCGTTCGCCTCGAGCCTCGGCCTGCCCTTCGCCACCGGGGCGTGTGCGGTTACCATCCTCGCGCGCCGGGACCCGGCGCCCCGGGTTGCCGCGCGGGCCGGCTGGGTACTGGCCGCGTACCTCGCCGGGCTGCTCGCGTCCCTGCCGGTGTCGTTCAACTACTCGCTCGCCTACCTGTTCCTGCGCTGACCGCCTCGCTTGCGCGAGGGAGCCTCGGCCAGCAGCTTTGTCCTGTCGTTAGGCGGCCCCTCGACCCAGCCATCCAGCACCACCACCCGGGAGCATCCATGCCACGCCGTACGCGCCAGGCCGTCCTCCACGTGATGCTGACGGGATGTGCCCTGGCGCTGGGGACCGCGACCTCGCTGGCCGCGCAGGATCGGTGCGAGCGCTATGCCCACCGCGCGGTCGAGCAGTACGCCCTGATGCAGCACCATGCCAGCTGCCAGGTCAAACCCGACCTCCGGTGGCAGGACAGTTACAGCAATCACCTCTTCGCCTGCCGGCACATGCCGGAGGTCCTGATGAAGGCCGAGGAGGCGGCGCGGGACCAGCACCTCAAGACCTGCGGGGGCCTGACCCCCGATACCGCTGCTGCCGGCCAGGCGACCGGCGGGGACTGCAAGGTCGATCTCCCACCATCCTTTGCCCTGGCACACGGGACCACGGGCGTCGCCGCCTCCGTGACAGACGGGGTGCTGCGCTACGAGGAAATGAAGAAGCACGAGCGGAAGGTCTTCACCGTCGTTCGCCCGACCTACTACGCGGTTCAGCAGCGATGCGGCGAGCGGCCAGCCACGACGGGCGGCCCCTGGGTGTCTCGCGGCACCGGCGGCGCCTCCGACATGTATTTCGTGCTCGGCCTCAACGAGACGGTGCAGGCCTGGCCGCTGGGCCACGCGATCTTCGAGCAGCTGGTCGCGCCACAACGCCACTGATCCAGCCATGAGACATCGCCGCCTCCTCCTGATTCTTGCCGCCGTCGGCTGTTCCAGCTCGGATGCCGGCTCCCCCGATCCCGACGCCGCAGCCGCGACGGTGACGATCACCGGCCCGGATTCCGTCGCCTATCCGGACTCGGTGCAGTTCACCGCGGCGGTCTACGATTCCAGCGGGGTACTGCTGCCGCAGGCCACCATCCAATGGAGTTCGTCGGCCCCCGGCACGCTCTCCGTCAGCGCCAGCGGGCTGGTCGCGTTCAAGGCCGGCGGCACCGCGCAGCTCACCGCGCACAGCGGTCCCGCCCAGGGCTCCCGCAACGTCGTCGCCGTGGGCCTCCGCTTCTCCGCGGTCAGCCTGGGCCAGCTCACCACCTGCGCCACCACGACGGCCGGCAAGGTCTATTGCTGGGGACCCATCGTGCTGGGAGGTACGGTACCCGCGCCGGCACTCATCCCCTTCTCCACGCCGATGACGCAGCTGACCGCGGGGCTGGAGGTCGGGTCCCCGCCGACGGTGTGTGGCCTCTCGGCCGCCGGGGGGCTCTACTGCTGGAAGTCTCCAGCCGCGCTCGCCACCAGCCTCGCGACACCGGCCAGCGGAATCGACGTGGCCGGCCGAGGCGGGCACGCCTGCGTGGTTGCCAGCGGAGGCCAGGCCTACTGCTGGGGAGACAACAGCCTTGGCCAGCTGGGCACCGAGACGCCGCCCCAGAACCATGACCTTCCCACCGCGGTATCCGGCGGCCTGAGTTTCACCTCGGTGACCGCCGGCATCAACCACACCTGTGCCGTCGCGAGCTCGGCCGCCTACTGCTGGGGCAGCAACAGCTGGGGCCAGCTTGGCGCCGTCATCCAGCCACGGGCCGACGCGCCGACGGCCGTGGGCGGGGGGATCGCCTTTCGCGTCCTCGGCGGGGGGACCGAGCACACCTGCGGCATCGCGGTCGACAGCCTGGTCTACTGCTGGGGTCGGGGCACGGACGGGCAACTGGGCACGGGGTCGACGGCGGCTGTCTCGCTCCCGACCACGACGGCCGGGGGCCGGCACGCCGCGGCGCTTGCCGTGGGAACGCAGCACACCTGCGCGATCACGGCCGCCGGCAGCGCCTACTGCTGGGGCGCCAACTTCGCGGGCCAGCTGGGATCGGGCTCCGTGGCGTCCGATTCCATCCCGGTGCCGGTGAGCGGAGGGCTGCAGCTTCGGAAGATCGCGGCGGGCGGGGGACACACCTGCGGCATCACCAGTGCGCAGGTGCTGTACTGCTGGGGGTCGAATCAGTTCGGGCAGCTGGGCCACGTGGGCGTTGCCAGCTCCTCCACGCCCATCATGGTGGATGGGCAATAGTCCGCGGCCGGATCGCGCGCCTGCCGCTGGCAGCTCCGGGAGTGAGGAGGGCAGCTCCGTGCGGCGCTGCCCTCCCCCAGCCGGCTACTGGCGGCCAACCCGATAGAACAGGTACTCGGCACGATAAGGCGACCGAACCTGCTGGCCGTACACCGTCCCCGGCGTGACCGGCGGCAGTCCTCCCTCCGTGCGAATCCGCTGAATCGCATCGACCCGCGCAAAGATCCCCGGGCCCATCTGCCCCAGCACCGAGAGCAGCTGCCAGGCAATCGCGGTTGAACTCGGCGTGCAGGAACGCTGCACCTGACCGACGACCTTGCTCCCGTCCTTGCTCTCCCAGACCCCGGCAACCTGGTGCACCCCGACCTGGCGACGGCCGGCGCGGTCCCGGTACAGGATGGCATCGGGGCCGATGAACAACCACTTCTGGCCTTCCCAGAAGTAGATCTGGTCGCCCGAGGCATAGTAGTGAGCAAGGAGGTGGCTGCCGGCCGGCACGGCGAGGCTGTCGCAGGTGCCGAGCGAACCCGGCTCGAACGAACGGCTGGCCGCGACCGCCGGCTGCGACATGACCGCCCCGTCGGGCGCCGTCGTCGACTCGCTGCCGCAGGCGGCGAGCAGTACCGCCGCAATGGCAAAGGCCCCGGTCCGCACCTTCTTCACGCTGACTTCCATCTGACGCTCCTCAATTGGCATTGGCAGTGACGTGGATGACGACCAGGTGGGAATGCGTCATCCCGTGCTGTCCACCGCCACGCCATCCCCGCCTCGTTCCGGGAGGGGGCCTTCAGGCCGGCCTGGCATCACGCGTTGACGAGGCAACCCGGCGCTTGCGCGGGCCCCCCAGCGTTCGCAGCTTGATGCAGTCATCGGATGACGGCCACGCCCTACTCCCGCAGAGACGTGCGACGCCTTTCTCTCAGCCTGCTCAGCGCATGCCTGGCCTGCGCGCCGTTCTCTGCCCTCCTGGCGCAGGGAACTCCGGTGACGAGCCCCAGCGAGTACGTGAAGGCCACCTGGTATTCGCTCTTCCGGCTCGACCCGGAGGGCGCGCTCAGCGGCGCGCCCCGGATCTGCATCGATTCCCACGGGCTGACGATTGGCGACTCCGACCCGCGCGACCTCACGACCCTGGCCGAACCGGACACCGCGACCGTCCCATTCCTCGAGGGCATTGGCCAGTATGTCGTCGACGCCGCCGACTGCTGGTCGGTGGTGAGCGACACGGCATACCCGACGCTGTATGTCCAGGGGTCCATCACCAGGCATGCTTCGGGGAGGGGCGACAGCGTCAGCGTGGCGCTCTTCCAGCTCTTCCAGGCCCGCCCCTGTATCACGACGGTTACTCCCCGATGCGCGCGGCCGGCGAAGGGCGCGGCGACCATCTATGTGACCGGGATGGTGGCCAGGACTCCCGCCGGCTGGCCGCCCATCACGCTGCGGCAGACCCACCCGGACTTCTAGTTCACGCCACCGCCGGGCCGTTGCCTTGCGGTGGCGCGTACCCCGCCCCACCTTAGGCCATATCGTTAGGCGGCTCCCTCACACCATTGTCAGGCAGGTCCGCATGCGCACTCCCCTGCTCATGGGCGTAGCCCTCCTGCTCGCTTGCCGGCCGCTTGCCCCGGCGGCCTGCCCCGCCCCGGCCCAGGGGCTGGCCGTGACCCAGATCCTGCTGCAGCGCGGCACCGGCGAGCACCCGACCGACCCCGATTTCGCCATCACCTTCACGGCGAGTGGCGATGCGCTGTACGCCGGGAGCACCCGCGTCCCGATCCCCGGCAACTACATGGGACGGATCGGCGCCGACCGATTCGCCACGCTGGTCAACCGGCTCCTCTCGGCGGGGCTCAGGCCGCCTGCGGCCACGAGCCCCGCGATCGAGGGCAGCTGTGGTTCCACGGCGACCGTGACCCTCGCGTACCAGACTCTCGGGGGAGAGTTCGGCCAGGTGAGCGTCTGTCCCGGCTCGGCCGAGGAGCGGCGGCTCCTGGCCCCGGTCTATCAACTGGTGGAGCAGACCCGCTGGCAGCCGGGCGGAACGCTCGTGAGTCTCGGGCCGACCTGATCCCCGGTCACGGGGGGCCGGCGCGGTCTCCCCTTCGCGGCTGCGCGCATTAGCATCCACGGCATGCTCGCTCCACTGCCACCCCGTACCGGCCCGTACGCCGTCCTCACGCTGGCCGGCAGTCTCCGTGCCCGGAGCTCCAACGCAACGATTCTCGAGGCCTTTGCCCGCCTCGCTCCTCCTGCGCTGGAGGTGCGTCCCTACCCCAGCATGGGCGCGCTGCCACACTTCAATCCCGACCTCGATACCGACGGCGAGCGTCCCGCGGCGGTGCGGGCGTGGCGCGCCGCGATCGCCGCGGCCGACGCCCTCATTCTCTGCTCTCCCGAGTACGCCCATGGTGTGCCGGGCACGCTCAAGAACGCACTGGACTGGCTGGTGAGCGGTCCCGAGTTCCCGGCGCTCCCTGTCGCCCTGGTGAACACCTCGCCCCACTCCACTCACGCCCAGGCAGCCCTCGCCGAGACAGTTCGAACCATGTCGGCCGAGCTGATCCCGCCGGGGATCTGGCTGGTCCCGCTCACGGGGCGCCGCCCGGACGTTGCGGCGGTGCTCGGCGACCCGGAACTCAGCCGACCGTTGCAGGAGCTGGCGGCGGCCACCGAGGAGGCGATCCGGAGTGCCCGGGCCGCGGGCCGGCGGCTGGTCCCTGCATCATGACCGGGCGCCCGGTGCCCTTCCCTTCTGCCAGGTCGATCCGGTCGACGCTCGACCATGTCCAGCCGCGGTCGGTGCCGGCGTGGCGCCCGCTCCGGCGGGCCTGGACACGCGAGCTCACGGATGCCCCGCCAGCCACGATCTTCCGGATCGCGGAAGAGCTCATCGATGTGGAGCCGTGGGGACGGCTCACCGCCTACGAACTCCTCGCGTATCATCCCGGCGCCATGGCCGCGCTGACCCCGGGCCGGCTCCAGCGGCTGGCGCGGGGACTCGCCGACTGGATCGGCGTCGACACCTTCGGCTGCTACGTCGCCGGCCCCGCCTGGCGCGAGGGGCAGCTGCCCACCACGGTGGTAAACCGCTGGGCGGCCTCTCCGGACCGCTGGCAGCGCCGGCTCGCGGTGGTGTGCACCGTCCCCCTCAACCTCCGCGCCCGCGGCGGCACCGGCGACCCCGCCAGGACGCTCGCGCTCTGCCGGCGGGTGGTGGCCGACCGCGACGACATGGTGGTGAAGGCACTCTCCTGGGCGTTGCGCTCGCTGGCGGTCTGGGATGCGGCGGCAGTCGCCGCATTTCTGGAAGAGCATGAGGACGCCATCGCGCCCCGGGTGGCCCGGGAGGTGGGCACCAAACTCCGGACCGGCCGGAAGCGCTGAGGCCGCCATGTTCTCGGGTGACACGAACTCCGGGGAGGAGTGAGAAGACCAACCGTCCTCCTGCGTCATTCTTCCAGGCACTCTCTTCCCGCGAGGTGGGACCGGTGATCACCGTCATGGAAATACAACCCGGGGTTCTCCAGATGACGATCCGGACCGCGGCCTATGGCCAGGCGGGAATCCACTGGCGACGGGTCCTGAGTGGCGCGTCGCACGGCGGCTACGGCAAGATCTACATCCAGCGATTCGGCGCGAATCAGCGGCGCTACATGAGCTGTTACGAGCTGCGGGACTATTACCGGGGCGAGAAGGGAGCCAACCTGGACGAGTGCCCGGGGGCCATGTTCATCTGGACGGCCGGCAAGGCGGCGCATGTCGAGGCGCTCGACGCGATCGACAACCAGAACCTCGGCCGGGCGATGGGACTCGCCCTGCGTCCCTACAAGCAGCGGGACGAGAAGGACCTCTGGGAGGTTCGCTTCCGCTTCTGCTAGCGCGCGGAGGCGGGCAGAGGTCCGCCACTTCGCTTGCGGGAACCCCCGGCCGGGGACAGCTTACAGCCAGTCGTTAGGCCGCTCCCCCCGTGTGCTCCCAGACTCCCGGAGTTCCCCGTGCGACCTCTTGCCCTGGCCGCCATGCTCTCCCTCGCCGTGGCCACGAGCGCGGCGCCGGCGAGCGCCCCGCCCGCGTCCAAGACCCTGGAAGACCTCTCCTCCTGCCTGGTCAGCTCCACCACCGACGCGGACCGGTCGCTGCTGGTGCAGTGGATCTTCTCGATGCTCGCCCAGCATCCCGACGTCAAGCCGATCGCCAGTGTCAGCGATTCGGTGCGGGGCGGCCTCAACCGGGCCACGGCCGACCTGGTCATGCGGCTGGTGACCGTGTCGTGCCGTGCCGAGGCGCGGGCGGCGGTCCAGGCGCAGGGCGTGAACGGGCTCCAGCCGGCCTTTTCGATCCTGGGACAGGTCGCGGCGCAGCAGCTCTTTTCGCACCAGGCGGTGATGGCCGGGATGAGCGACTGGGCCAGGCTGCTCGACGGGCCGAAGCTGCAGGAGGCGCTGTCCCCGGAGGATCACTAGGCGGTCTCCGACACGGTCGCCCGCTCCACTACTTCCCTTCAGCGCACCCTCACTGGAGCCAACATGCCTGATCGCCGCCTGCTGCTGGCAACCGCCGCGCTCGCCCTGGGGCTGGCTGGATGTGCCGGCGGAACCAAGGCCAGTACTGGACGCACCGAACGCGAGACCGACAGTGTCATCGGGCAATCGGCCGTTCCGGGCGCAACCGGGGTCAAGAAGGCCCTCGATGTCCAGGACAGCAGCCGAAGCCGGGCGGCGGGCATCGACTCGGCCGGAAGCGGGCAATAGCGCCGCTCCATGATCCTAAGCAACCTCATTGCCGGCGGGCTCAGCGGTGTCGGGGCAACGGTGCTCATCGACCTCTGGGCCCTGTTCCTGCGCAGCGCCTTCCAGATTCCATCGCTCAACCTCTGCCTGCTCGGGCGCTGGGTGCTGCACATGCCGGGCGGGACCTTTGCGCACCCGAACATTGCGAAGGCCGCCGCGAAGCCCGGCGAGTGTGCAACGGGCTGGGCGACACACTACTCCATCGGCATCGGCCTCGGCGGCGCCTTCAGCCTGCTCGCCGGTACGGAGTGGTGGAAGAGCCCGACGCTGTGGCAGCCGCTGGCCTTCGGCATCGTGTCCGTGGTGATGCCGTTCTTCGTCATGCAGCCCGCCCTCGGTCTCGGCATGGCGTCCTCCAGGACACCGAACCCCGCGGCGGCCAGGCTCAAGAGCCTGGGGACGCACAGCATGTTCGGCCTGGGCCTGTATCTCAGCGCGCGCCTCATCGGCCTGCTGCTTCCCGGGCTGGTGGGAGCCTGAGAGCTAACTAAAGGCCGGCATTGCGACCGGTCCGGGAGTCCTCCGTGCGACGTTTCCGCTTCCTCCTGCCCCTGCTGGCGCTGGCCACGGCGGTACGGTGCTCCGATTCCGGCGGGCCTGATCTCTCCGGCGCTTCCTTCTACAACATGACGGTGGATGGCGCCCCCTGGACACCCGACACCGCGACCGGGATGTTCTTCTATGTGCAGCCCGACACCGGCACCCTGAACCTCTACGCAACCAGGGTCGGCGCGACATCCACCCTGAGCGTCTCCCTCAGTATCCGGCTGCCGGTCGCCGCACTCAACCTTCCCCTGGCCGACACCGGCAGCGTCGCGGTCGGCACCTGGTTCGACGATGCTCCCCAGCCTCCCGGCCCTCCGGCGCAGCTGCCGCTCTTCACCAGCAGGGGCGCCAATCCGGGACAGCTGCACATCACGCTCTTCCGTCCGGCGGATACGGTGATCGCGGGGAACTTCTCCTACGTCGCGGCACTCACGCCGGACACCGGCGGCCACCATACCGTCGCCGGCAGCTTCCGGGTGCGCTACGAGACCCAGCAGGTATACGTGGGTCCGCAGTAGGGCCCGGCGTCCTCACCGCTTTCTCCGCCCCGGTTCTTCATGCCACCCACCCTTCGCCTGGCCACCTCGGCCGACGTCCCGGTGCTCAACGACCTGATCCCCGCCTCCGCGCGGGAGCTCAGCCGGGGGTTCTACACCCCAGCCGAGGCGGAGGCCGCGATCAGGTATGTCTTCGGGGTGAATCACCAGCTCATCGCGGACGGGACCTACTTCGTCATCGAGGATGCCGGAGCTGTGGTGGCCTGTGGGGGCTGGAGCTTCCGGAATACGCTCTACGGTGGCGACCAGCGCCCCGTGGGAGCCGACGCTCCACCTGACCAGGTCGCGCCGGCGGCGAAGATCCGGGCGTTCTTCGTGGCGCCGGGCCAGGCCCGGAAGGGGCTGGGCGGCCTCCTCATGGATGCCTGCGTCGCGGCAGCAGCCGCCGCCGGCTTCGAGCGACTGGAGTTGATGTCGACCCTGCCGGGTGTTCCCTTCTATCACAAGCTGGGCTTCCGGGACATCGAGGCCGTCCAGGACCGGCTCCCGGACGGGACGGTGCTCGGCTTCGTGCGGATGGAGCGCGCGATCGGGACGTGAGTGGCCGGCTGACCAGCAGCGGCGGGCACGTCAGCCTCGTGCTGCCGCCGGCAACCAACAGCGGTGGAGACTTCATGCATCCGGACACCAGGAAATACAACACGGCGCTGGCACCAGCCGACCGGGCCATCTGCAAGCGCCTGGCGGACGCCATCGATGCCGCACTGCCCGAGGCCGAGAACCGGATCTGGCACGCGCATCCGGTCTGGTTCCTGGACGGCAATCCCATCGTCGGGTACAGCAAGCTCAAGAGCTGCGTTCGCCTGCTCTTCTGGAGCGGGCAGGGTTTCCGCGAGGAGGGACTGACGAAGGAAGGGAGTTTCAAGGCAGCGGAGGCGCGCTACACCGCCGCGGACCAGGTGGACACCCGGAAGCTCTCGCGCTGGCTGGCCGAGTCGCGCGAGGTCCAGTGGGACTACAAGAACATCGTGCGCCGGAAAGGACGCCTGGAGCGGCTCACCTAGCGGCCGCTCGATCGCGGCGGGGTTCATGGTGCTCGGCAGCGAGGTGCACCAGGGTTTCGAGCGCGCGATTCCCCGTCGGGCCGGTCTCACTTCCGGGCGACCGCCATTTGCGCCTGCACCACCTGAGGGGCACCTTTCACTCCGCTCCCTACCTGGTGTCCCCCATGGTCATAATCACCATCGAAGGTCGCAACCTCGAGCTCGAAGTCCAGGGCCTCGACAAGCTCTGGAGTCTTCGCAGCCGCCTGACAATTCCCCTGGCCCACGTCCGGGGGATTCAGCGCGAACCCGACGCCGCCCGCCGCTGGTTCCAGGGATTCAAGCTGGCCGGCTCGCACATTCCCGGGGTGCTGACGGCGGGCACATTCTATCATGACGGCGGGCTGGTCTTCTGGGACGTGCACGACCCGGAGGGGGCGATCGCCATCGACCTCCAGGACGAGCGCTACCAGCGGCTGGTCGTGGAAGTCGAGCACCCCGAGGCGACGGTGCGGCGGCTGCGTGAGAAGCTGGGCCTGACCTCCGGCTGACCGGCCCAGCCGGGCGCATTCGCTTGCGCGGGTGCGCGCCCGTCGGCAGCTTGGGAGACAGGCACCGGTGCATCCATCATCACCAACAGCTCCCGCGCGAGGTCCGCATGAACCCCGATGTCGTCCTGATCATGCTTCTGGCCATGATGGCCACCGCGATCCCGTCGTTCATCGTCTGGCTCCGGGCGAGCCGCCGCATCCGGGATCTCGAGATGACGCTCCTGACCCGGACCACCGATGAGGCCCGGGAAGAGGACCTGCGCCAGCTCCTGGAGCAGCTCCTCATCCGCACCGAGCAGTTGTCCGACCAGCAGGCACTCCTGGTGGCCCGGCTGGGCGAGCGCGCGGAGCTGCGGCTGCCGGCCCCGAAGCCGGAGCAGTCGCGGCCGGTCACGCCTCACTGAGGTTGCCCAGGCTCACCTGGCCCGCGCTGGCGGGTCTCATTCTCGGCGCCTGCTCGCTGGGATCCAGCAACACCTATCCGGCGAGCGCCCCGGTCCGGCCGCTGACCGGCCTCCCGGCCACCTTTGCGCCGGTCGACTCGGTCACGAGCGGGCCGGCCACCTGCCGCGGCCGCCTCTCCGATCCGCACGATGGCGCGCTCCTCATCCTGCGGAGTTCGCAGGGCGGCCAGGTGGGAGACTACCAGGCGCCGGAGGGACGATATGGTCTCCGGGCCGCGGAGTACGTCCGGGTCGACTGTGCCACGTTGCGGCCGCTTGGAGGTGTTCCCCGATCGCGCTAATGCCGGCCGCGGCGGGTTGTCAGGCTCCAACCGTGGGGCACTGTCATGAGCATGATCCTGGGCCTCGGTACCCTGACCGAGGCCAACATCGCCCGAGTCCTCGCCGATCCACCGCTCATCTGGCAGCTGATCGCGCCTGATGATCCGGAGATGTACACCCTGGCCCGTTCGGAGGGGGCAGGCCGGCCCGGGCTCCTAGGCCGGCTCTTCGGCAGGGGCGCCGCAGCGCCGGAGCCCGCACCGCTCGACCTCGGCCCCACTGAGGGAGTGCACGGCGATCTCGACAAGGCGTGGCACGGGCTCCACTACCTGTTCACCCAGACGGCGTTCGAGGGATCTCCGCCCCTCAATTTCCTGCTCGCCGGAGGACGCGAGATCGGCACGGTGGACGTGGGCTATGGTCCGGCGCGGGTGTTTTCCGCGGCGGAGACCGGCACGATTCACGCGGCGCTGTCGGCGCAGTCCGACGAAGCACTCGCCGGGAGATTCGCTCCATCGGCCATGATGAAGGCGGACATCTATCCAGCCATCTGGAACCGCCCGCCGGAGCAGGACGACACCCTCGGCTACCTGATGGAAAACCTGGAGACGCTCCGCGCAATCGTGGCGAAGGCGGCGGCCGACGGCACCGGGCTGGTGATCTTTCTCTCCTAGTTTCACGGTGAGGCGGCGAAACTTGCGCGGGACCAGCGCGTCAGGCAGCTTCTCCCGTCATCATCGATCCGACCCACCGGCTGGGATGGTCCCCATGACCGCTCCGCGTCGCTCCCTCCTCCGCGCCTGCTTCGCCGTCGCTACCCCACTCTTGCTCGGCGCCCTGGCTTGTGCCACCGGCCCGAGCGATACCGACCACTGGCACTCCGGCGTGGCGTCGCTGACCCTGACCGACTCCACCTCGACCCTGAATCTCCTGGCCCCCGGCGATTGCATCGGCTCCTTCGGTACGCTGGCCACCAGGCCCGGGTCGGGGGCCTTCGACGTTCCCGGCACCTACACCCAGCTGATCGGGGCCTACCCGGGCTTCGTGGTGCACCCGGCCCGCTTCGCCGGCTCCGTCAGCGCGAAGCAGGTCTCGGTGACCATCGCGGTGGCCGACATGGGCACCGTGCTCGGCCCCTTTGTCCTGACGGCGGGGCGCGCTCCCCTGTGGGACACCTGTCGCTATCCGTGAAGACCCGCCATCCCTGACAGGCATCACTGGAAACCAGCCTATGCCGCTCGACCTGCGTGGCGTGTGCCCGCTCCTCGCCGTGTTCGACATGCCCCGCGCGATCGCCTTCTACCGCGACATTCTTGGCTTCGAGGTCGTCGCATCGGCACCATCCAACCCGAAGGGTCATCCCGACGGCTTCGGCTGGGCCTGGCTCCGGCACGGCACCAGCGAGGTGATGCTCAACACCCTGCACGACCCCGACGACCCGCGCCCGCCCCAGCCTGATGCATCCCGGGTCGATGCCCACGCCGACACCATCATCTATCTCGGGGCCCCCGAGGTCGACGCGGTGTACCGCCACCTGCAGGCGGCGGGCGTCGCGGCCGAGCCGCCCACCAACGCACCGTACGGCATGCGCCAGCTCTACACCCGCGACCCCGACGGCTTCGGGATCTGCTTCCAGTGGCCGGTCGCGGGGTGACCGGTGGCCGCACTGAGCGCGGCCACAACCTATTCGCTTGCGCGAACCGGTCCCCCCCGGCACCTTGCGGGGTCATCGTGAGCGACACGGCTCACGCCGGTCTTTCTCCTTCCGATCTGCCGCGCATGTACCTCCCCGACCACTTCGTCGAGCATCGTCCCGAAGAGCTGCACCGGGTCATCACCGAGTACCCGCTCGGCGCGCTGGTGCTCCGCGGGCCGCAGGGTCTCGACGCCAACCACCTTCCCTTCCTGCTGGATGCCTCGGAGGGAGAACATGGGCACCTGCTGGCCCATGTCGCGCGGGCCAATCCGCTGTGGCACGAGGTGAGCGACGGGGACGAAGCGCTCATCATCTTCCGGGCGGCGAACGCCTACATCTCGCCCGGCTGGTACCCCACCAAGCAGGAGCACCACCGCACGGTGCCGACCTGGAACTACCAGGTGGTCCATGCCCATGGAACGATCTGGATCCGACAGGACGAGGCGTGGCTTCGGGGCGTGGTGGCCCGGCTCACCCGCGACCACGAGCAGCAGGTCAGCCAGGACAAGCCGTGGAAGATGACCGACGCGCCCCGCGACTACATCGCCCAGCAGCTCGGCGCGATCATCGGGCTCGAGATCCGGATCACGCGCCTGGTCGGGAAATGGAAACTGGGGCAGAACCGCGAGGAGCGGGACCGGTTGTCCGCCGCCGCTGCCCTCGAGGCCCGGGGCGACACCGTGACTTCGACCGCCATGCGGGATGCCGGCCGCCCGCAGTAGAGAGCAATCGGCGATGCCGGGACAGCGCGCCCTGCACCACGCCACCGCGGTGACGGTGCTCGCCGTCGTCGGCGCAGGCCTCCTGCCGGGGTGCCAGGGCTCCTCCACGCCAAAGGCCGCCGCGCAGGCCGACTCGGTCGCGGAGCACACCTATCTCGCGCTCGGGGGCTCGCCGCAGTACGTCGAGATCACCTCGGCCTCCGCCCGCCAGCCGGTCCTGCTCTTCATTCATGGCGGGCCGGGGTGGCCGCAGACGCCGATGCTGCGGGCCCTGAACACCGCGCTGCCGACGGGGGTGACGCTGGTTGCATGGGACCAGCGGGGCGCGGGGCTCTCGTACCTGCGGGACTCGGCACCGCCCAACGTCACGCTCGAGCAGATCGTGGCCGACGGGCATGAGCTCACCCAGTACCTGCAGAACCGGTTTCACCAGCCGAAGATCTACCTGGCCGGCTTCTCCTGGGGCAGCATCGTGGGGGTGCGGCTGGCGGAGCGCTACCCGCAGGACTACGCGGGCTACATCGGCATCGGGCAGGTGGTGAACGTGCGGCGCGGGCTTTCCCTGACGCGGGAGTGGCTGGCGTCGCAGATGCGCCCCGCCGGGGACAGCGCGGGGCTCCGCATCCTCGCCGACCTCGCGCGCCCGGCCCCGACCCGCTGCCAGGGGGACATGGCCTGCTTCATGGCGCAGTACGAGCTGCTGCAGCGGTATCACGGGGCGGTGTATTCCCCCGCCGCCATCCCTCCGGTCGACGCGGCCATGAAGCGGTATCCCGACTACCGCGGCTACAACTGGGAGCGCGGATTCCAGTTCTCGGTGGTGCACCTGGAAGCGGACCTCTTCAACACCGACCTGGCCGAGGTGAGGCACCTCGAGGTGCCGGTGACCCTGCTCCTGGGCCGGCACGACTGGAACGTGCCCAGCGTCCTGGCCGCGCGCTGGCTGGACTCCCTCTCGGCGCCGGCGAAGTCGCTGGTCTGGTTCGAACACTCCGGCCATGGCCCGCTCGAGGAAGAGCCGGCGCGCTTCGATTCGGTGCTGCTCCGCACCATCCGCCCATGACGCCGCGAACACTGCAACCGCGCCACGCCGGCCACCTGGCGTTCCCGCTCCTGCTGGCGCTGCTGACCGGGTGCGGCTCCAGCGCCGCGGTGCAGCCGCCGCCGACCATCGAGCGGCTGGGCGCCTGGGTGCCCGGTCCGTCGAGCACGGTCCTGCACGAGACCCGCTCGTCGCTGCACTATCCCACCTTCGAGATCGTCACCGACACCGCCGCCTGGCAGCGCCTCTGGCGCCAGACCTGGGCCGACAGCCAGGCGATCCCGCCGCGGCCGGAACCGGATTTCGTGCTGAGTTCCGTCATCGCGTTCGGGATCGGCGACCGGGTGGGCACGGGCTATTCGGTGACGATCGACAGCATCGTGGTCTATTCAGGGGGGCCGGTGCTCTTCGCGACCGAGGTCCAGCCGACCGAGCCGTGTCCGGCGGGCACGCCCACGGCACCGGTCCACATGGTGTGGGTGATCGACCATCCCCCGCCGATGGAGTCGAGGGTCGCCCATGTCAGGCGCCCCTGCCCGCCCTAGCCAGCATCCCGACCCCTTCCCGCGGCATGGCGGGATCGGGGCAGCCTGTGCGCATCCACCAGTGCAGCTCGACTCTTTCCCGCACCCTGGTGAAACATGCGCTACCCGACTCGACTCCTGGCCGCCGCCCTGCTTGGGACGGCGTTCGCCTGCAGCAACTCCACGGACAGTTCTCCCCCGCCCGGCCTCGCGGGGACCTACTCCGCCGCCTCGTTCCGCACGAGCGACGGCGGGGTCTCGATCGACCGCATCGCGGCCGGACTCATCATGGTCATCCGCCTGAGGGACAACGGCACCACGACCGGGACCATCTCCGAGCGTGGCACCGTCAAGCCGATCGCCGGCACCTGGGACACGACCGGCACGGCGGTGCACTTCCACGACGCCGGCAGCGCCTTCCTGAACGACCTGCCCTTCCAGGTGCATTCCGGGAGCCTCTCGGCCGACGACTCCTCCGGCACCACCCGCTACACGATCGTGCTCCGGAAGGTGCGCGACTAGTTCGGCCGGTCCGGACGCAGCACATGACCCGAGGCGCGTTCGCTTGCGTGAACGCACCTCGGGTCGCAGCTTAGGGAAGGTTTGCCAGCCCGTCTTCCCTTCGCCAACACCGAGTCACCGTGCTCCGACTGTCAGCGCTTACAGCCGCCCTCGTGCTTGCCGCCACGCCACTCGAGGCCCAGTTCGAAATCGGGCCCATTCTCGGCGCCTACGTCCCAACCTCCGACATCGCGCTCTCGGTGGCGAGCAACGCGTTCGGCGCGAACGCCAAGGTCCGGACGGGAGTCGCCCTCGGCGGCATTGCCCGGGTCTGGGTCGAGCGACGGGTGGGGCTCGAGGCCTCCCTGCTCCACACGAGCACCAGCGTCGCCCTGCATGGCAGCGTTGGCACCGCCGCGACCGACACGCCCGATGCCAGCGTCACCGTCGGCACCCTCGCGGCACTGTTCCGGTTCACCCCGGGCGATGTCGCCGCCCCGATCTGGGTCTCGGGAGGCGTCGCCTTCACCAATCGCAGCGGCGAAGCGTTCAAGGGCTTCTCCAACCGGAAGTCCATCGGGGGAGCGCTCGGCGCCGGGGCCCGCGTCCCGCTGGGGCGGCAGTTCGGGATCGACCTCGGGCTGCGCTCCCTGCTCTACAGCCTGGCGCTGCGGGACAGCACCGGGTCCTTTCCGAGCCGCTTTCAGATCGACATGACGGCCTGGGCCGGCATCGTGGTGCGGCTGGGCCACAGCCGGATCGAGGAGTAGCCGGCGCGAGGTGACGCGCTGACTACTGGATCTTCACCTTCGCGATCTCCTCGTTCGGGGTGAAGTTCTCCCCGAAGTCCTCGACGTCCATCACCTTGCGGATCTCGACCAGGGCCTCGCCGTTCCGTGCGACATTCGGGGCGCGCTTGACCCATTCGATGGCCTCCGCCAGCGAGCCGGCGCGGATGATCGAGAACCCGGCGATGACCTCCTTCGCCTCGGTGAAGGGCCCATCCGTTACCAGGCGCTCCTCGCCCCGGAACGTCACCCGCGCCCCCCTGGCGGTCGGGGCCAGGCCCTCGGCGGCGAGCAGCATGCCGGACTCCGCCGCCCTGGCGTTGTAGTTCTGCATCGCGGCAAACTGCTCGGGCGTGGGCGGCGGGCCCGGCTCCGACTGTTCCGTCGCCATGCCAATGATCATGAAGCGCATGCAGCTCTCCTGAATCGGGTGATGTGGGTTGGTGAATCGAGTGCGGCCTCACCACTACGTCGAACGAGACCCGGAAAAATCGACAGCACCAGGGCTCTGCCAGTAAGCGGTTGCTCACGCGAGAGTTACCGTGGAGTTCCGGGCGCCGGAAGGTGGGCCGCCGAGCACCATCCTGTGCATTCACGGATTTCGCCAGCGTCACCTGCATCGTTCACCTCTGCCGGAACCCGCCACCAGGAACCCCTCATGCTGCGGCCCTCCCTGCTCCTCCTGCTGGCCCTCGTCGCGTGCAGCGATCGCACCGGGCCCGATTCTCTCCCCTGCAGCAGCACGCCCTCCGTGAACGCCGACTTCTGCGGGACATGGGGTGCGGCCCAGCAGGTGATGGGCTCGAGCCTGGTCATCGATCTCCGGATTCACGACCAGGCGGTCGTGGGTGGCGGCAGGTACGTCATGGAAACGGGGTCCGGCGGTGTGCTGACACTCGACGGCACCCTGCGGGGGCAGTATGTCGACCTCACCTTCACCTACGACTACGGCGCAAAGTTCCAGTATCACGGTCAGTTCGGGGTCGGCGACCGGATCACCGGTGCCCTGACGACCTCGGTCGGCAATGTCATGCCCTTGTCCTTCGATCCACTGGAGCCAAGGTAGCTCGCGCCGCCTGGGCCCGGGGCCGCGGCGGTTGCGGGATCGGCGGGTGGGGCACAGCTTAGGGGACCGTCAGGTCACCGCAGGATCTCGCTCCCCCGAGTGCCCGAATGCTGCTGAGTGCCCTGCTCGCGTCCCTCCTCCTCACGCAGCATCCCCTTCCGGGTGACTCGCTGGTCATCACCCTCCTGGGTACCGGCACACCCCAGCCCAGGAGCGACCGCTTCGGTCCGGCGACCCTGATCGAAGCCGGTGGCCGGCGGCTCCTCTTCGATGCCGGGCGCGGAGTTCCGATCCGGCTGGAAGAGGCGGGCATCCGGACCGGCAGCGTGCAGGTGGTTTTCCTCACCCACCATCACTCGGACCACACCACCGGCCTCCCCGACCTCTGGCTCACCGGCTGGCTTCCCCCGTTCGGCGGCCGCAGCACCCCGCTCCGGGTGATCGGCCCGACGGGCACTCGCGGCCTGGTCGAGGGCCTTCGCACCGCGTTCGCCGAAGACCTCCGCATCCGCGTCGCCGAGGAGCACCTCCCGCCGGCGGGAAGCCAGCTCGTGGCCGAGGAGTTCGCCAGCGACACGATCGTGTTCAACGAGGATGGCGTGGTGGTCGAGGCCTTCCTGGTGGATCACGGCGGCGAGCTCAAGCCCGCCTACGGCTATCGCGTCTCCTACGCCGGCCGCAGCGTGGTCATCTCCGGCGACACCCGCTACTCGCCCAATCTCATCGCCCATGCCCAGCGGGCCGATGTCCTGCTGCACGAGGTGGCGATGGCGCCGGCGGCGGTGCAGGACCAGCCGCCGATCCGCTTCATCCTCAGCCACCACACGTCGCCAGCCGAGGTCGCCCGGGTGTTCGCGCTGACCTCGCCCCGGCTCGCGGTGCTCACCCACTTCGCGCTCCCGCCCACCCGCCAGGCCGGGGCCGACCTCACCCCCGACATGGTGCTCGCCGCCACTCGCGCATTGTACCCCGGCCGGCTGGAAGGGGGCCGAGACCTCATGCGGATCACGGTATCGGACAGCATCCGGGTCGGGACTGCCGGGGTAGCCCGCTGATGATCACGTCCCTCGCGCGCCGGGCGAGCCTCTCGCTCCTGCTGCTCGGCTGCCGGCCGGCGGCTCCGCACGCCACTCCCGAAGGCGCCCCCGACCGCTCGCCGCACCAGGCGCGGTTCGTGACGGTGGCACCCGGCGTCTCGCTCGAGGTGCTGGAATGGGGTGGAGAGGGGGTTCCGCTGGTCTTCCTGTCGGGGCTGCAGGACGTGGCCCACGGCTTCGACGACTTCGCCCCCCAGTTTGCCGACCGGCACCGGGTGCTGGCCATCACCCGCCGCGGGTACGGCGCGTCCAGCCAGCCCTCGACCGGCTACGACCTCGCCTCGCGGGTGGCCGACCTCGCGGCGGTGCTCGACTCCCTTGGCCTCCGCCGGGTGGTGCTCGCGGGCCATTCGATCGCCGGGGATGAACTCACCGGGTTCGCCGGGCAATACCCCGAGCGGGTCGCGGGGTTGATCTACCTGGACGCGGCGTACGACCATAGCGGCCTCACCAGCACCCTGGATGATGCGCCGGCGCCGCCGTCCATGACCCCGGCGGACTCCGCCTCGGCAGCCGGGGTACAGCAGTACCTGCTCCGGACCTACGGCCAGCATATCCCGATCGGGCAGGTCCTCGCGATCGGCCGCTACGACTCCACCGGCCACCTGCGGGGCGACGTGACCTCGCCCCGGGTGGACTCGATGATGCTGGCGGGGTGCGGGCATCCGGACTATGCCCGGGTCAAAACGCCGGCGCTCGCGATCGACGCGGTGCTGGACTCGGCGCCGCAGCTCTTCCCGTACTGGGCCACCCTCGACAGCAGCGCGCAGGCAGAGGTCCGGCGCTTCGCGGCGGAGTTGCAGGCCTGGGCCACGCGGGAACGGGGACGCTTCACGGCGGGAGTACCGACGGCGCAGCTGCTGGAGCTGCACGGGGCCAATCACTACGTCTTCGACTCCAACCGGGCGGAGGTCGTCGGGGCCATGCGGAACTTTCTCGCCCGGCTTCCCGCCGGCACCTGACCAGACCCTTCCCACCCATCATGCGCCTCCTGCGACTGGTGCTCCTGCTGGCCTGCCTTCCCCTGTGCACCCTCGCCGGGCAGCAGCCGGAGGGACGGGTGGGGATCGGTGTGGGCGTCAACGCCGACAACGGCTCCGTCGGCATCAGCGGCGTGACGATCCGGGTTCCGATTCGCCTCGGTGCACGGTGGCGACTGGAACCGAGCGCACGCTTCGGCGTGCTCTCGACGACGACGGTCACGATCCAGGACAGCACCCGGTCGGGGGAGCGCTCGGACCAGAGCGCCTGGGCGCTCGGCGTGCTGCTGGCGTACCGGATGGCACTCGACTCAACGGTGTCGGCCTATGTCGGCCCCCGGTTCGAACTCCGGCGGACCTCGAGCACCCAGGAGATTCCCAACTCCATCCCGCGGCAGGAATTCACGCTGTACTTCCTGGATGAGCAGGTTGCCGCGGTGGCGGGCGCGGAGGTGGCACTGGGGCGCCACTTCAGCCTGGGCGGGGAGGTCTCACTCGGCTACACCTTCCTGGGCCCGGCCAAGGTAAAGCCGTGGCCGCTGCCGGCTGGACTCCTGCTGGTGACCCACGACCGGGGGCACGTGATATCGACCAGCGGCGCCGCCCTGGTGCGCTGGTACTTCCGCTGAGCGCGGACATGGCGGCCTGACGCGCCGTCCTGCGCATCCCGGGGTGTCCGTCGACCTGTCCCCACTCCCCGGGAGCCCACCATGCGGTATCGTCTCATCCCCGCGTTCCTGCTTGTCACCGCCCCGCTCGCCGCGCAGGCCCCGGCCGACTGGAGCCCCGCGCCCGCGTTCCTGGCCAAGGGAGCCCAGATCGCCGTGCTCCAGGGGGACCCGGCAAGCCAGGGGGTCTACACCATCCGGCTCAAGCTGCCGGAGGGCTACGTCATTGCGCCGCATTTCCACCCGACCGACGAACAGGTCACCGTCATCTCGGGGCACCTGCTGCTCGGGATGGGCGACACGGTCGACCGGTTCAAGACCCGCCGGCTGGGCGCGGGCGACTACGCGGGCGCGCCGGCCCAGAGTCATCACTACGCGATCGCCGCGGACCCCACCGTGGTGCAGATTCATGGGGCGGGGCCGTTCATGATCACCTACGTGAACAGCAGCGAGGATCCCCGGACCGCCCTCGCGGGGCACTGAGCCACGGGCGGTGTGCCATCGCCGTCCGCTCGCTTGCGCGACCGGGCGGCGGTCGGCACCTTAGACGGGTTCACCGCTCACACTGGACTGGACCGTGACCCGCTACGCCCCCCTCCTCGGCCTCGCGCTTGTGCTTGGCGCCGCCGGCTGCTCCGACAGCTCTGCCCCCGATTGCACCGGACCGGTGACGCTGACGGCGGGCACCGGCACCTCGCCGTCGTTCTCGTGGTCCCCCGACTGCCAGCTCGAGGGGCTGGCGGTCACCGGGCCGGGAGGGGTGCTCTGGAACGTGGAGAGCACCTCCGGCACGAATACCATCTCTCCGTCAGTCCGGTACGGCTCGACGCCCAAGGGCGCGCGGGTCGTCACCGCGGCCACGGCCCTCGCCGCGGGCGTCACCTACCAGGTGACGGTCTACCGGTACGACGACCGTCAGGGTGGCACGATCGAATCCGGCGGCGCGACGGCATTCACGCCCTGACACCTGGACAACCACGCCGCCATGCCACAGGTCGAGTTCCATCGCACCGCCCACATCGGCTGGCTCCGCGCGGCCGTCCTCGGCGCCAATGACGGGCTCATTTCCACCAGCAGCCTGATCGTGGGCGTCGCCGCGGCCAACGCGACGAAGGGCCCGGTGCTGCTCGCCGGCCTGGCGGGGCTGGTCGCGGGCGCGCTCTCGATGGCGGCGGGCGAGTACGTCTCGGTCAGCTCCCAGGCCGATACCGAGGAAGCCGACCTGGCGCGCGAGCGCCGGGAACTCGAGACGGAGCCCGGCGCGGAGCACGAGGAACTGGCCGGGATCTACCAGGCCCGGGGACTCTCGCCCGAGCTGGCCGACCAGGTCGCCCGGGCCCTCGCCGCCCATGATGTCCTCGGCGCACACGCCCGCGACGAACTGGGGCTCACCGAGACCTCCCAGGCCCGGCCGCTCCAGGCGGCGCTGGCCTCCGCCGGAGCCTTCTCCGTCGGTGCGCTGCCCCCGGTCGTGCTGGTGCTCCTCCTCCCGCTGGCCCAGGTCACGCTCTCGGTGGCGGTGGTGACGCTGCTGCTGCTGCTGGCACTCGGAGCGCTGGCGGCCCACCTCGGCGGTGCGCCGAAGCTGCGCGGAGCAATGCGCGTCGGCTTCTGGGGCGCAGCGGCGATGGGCGTGACGTCGCTGGTCGGAAAGCTCTTCGGCACCACGGTCTAACGCCGGCTCAGCCCGGCCGCACCGGGAACCGCCATGCACATCCTGCTCTGGACGCTCCAGGTCCTCGCGGCCTGCCTCTACCTCGCATCGGGCGTCATGAAGGCGTTCATGTTCGACAGGATCAAGGACCAGGTGCCCTCGTTCGGCGCGCTGCCACGCCAGGGCTGGGCGACGCTCGGCATCATCGAGCTGGCGGCCGCGGCCGGCCTGGTGCTCCCCTCCGCCCTGCACTGGCATCCCGTGCTGACGGTGGTCGCCGCAACGGTCCTGGCGCTCGAAAGCCTCATTTTCATCGGCGTGCACGTGAAGTACCGCGAGACCGGCTCGATCATCATGAGCGGCGCGCTGGGCCTGGTCATGGCGTTCGTCGCCTGGGGCCGGCATGCGCTGGCCCCCATCCTGTGACCCTGCCTGACGCATCGACGCCCACTGCGTGACCTGCCCGTAGCCAGGGCGACCCGGTTGCGCCAACCCCGAGCGCCCGGCACCTTTCAGCAGCTCGTTAGGCATCCCCCACAACGCGCCGAGAGTCATATGCACTGGCATCGCATGCCTGGCGTCCTGGCCGTGGCCGTCGCGCTGCTGGCCTGCCAGGACCGGACCGCCTCACGTCTCACCGCCCCGACCATCGACACCCTTCCCGGCGGCGCGCTCCGGATCCGGAATCACGCCCCGACGGAGTGGCCCGACACGCTGACGTGGAGTTTCGTCGAGGATCTCCGCATCGGAGGCAACGACACCGCTTCGCCCCTGGAGCATCCCTCCGGCGTGGCGGTCGATGCACTCGGCCGGATCTATGTCTCCGACGGGACCGTGAAAATGTTCGACCAGGATGGCCGGCTGGTGCGAACCGTGGGGCGCGACGGCGAAGGGCCGGGAGAGTATCGCAGCGCCTTCCTGGCCACGGCCGGCGATCGCCTCATCGTGCAGGACGTCTCGCTGGGACGCGCCAGCGTCTTCGATTCGGCGGGGCATTTCGTGACGAGCTGGCGGACGCTCTGCTGCGCCCCCTCCACCCCGTCGGTCGACGCGCGGGGAAACGTGGTCATCTGGTCTCCCTCGTCCGAGTCCAACCACCTGTACGTCCGCTATCGGCAGGACGGGGGCCTGGTCGACACGCTCCGGCTGCCCTCCTTCCCCGCGGCCCGGGTCTGGGAACTGCACACCGGATTCGGCCACTGGTCGACAGGTATTCCGTTGACGCCGGGCGCGGAGGCGGCGGTGCTGCCGGCCACCGGCATGGTCTACGGCTGGAGCGAGACGTACACCCTGGTCGCAACCCGCTCGGGACGAGACACCGCCTTCCTGTTCAGCCTCGATGCCCCGCCGGTGGCCATTCCGGAGTGGCGCCGCGCCGCGGCGACCGCGCGGATCACGACGTTCCTCGAGAAGAATGGACGCAACATCGGTGGCGTCACGCCGGACGAGATCGCACGGGTCATCCACGCCTCCGACGTGCCGGGCGTCGCGCCGGCCTACGTGGGGCTGACCACGGACAAGGCGGGCCGTCTCTGGGTGGAGCGCGATGGCGGTGCCGACACGCTGCATTCCCGGTACGACATCTTCTCGGGGAGCGGAACCTACCTCGGGCCGATGATCGCCCCGGTCAGGCTCGCCCGGTATGGCCGTACCACCTGGGGCGACAGCGCGGTGTATACCATCGCCGAGAACGCCGAGGGCCTGCCCACGATCGTGCGGTACCGGCTGCGCCGGGCCCGCTAGTCGGCCTCACCGACTGACCCCGGGTTACCCGCCGGCCGCCGGCGGGTAGCCCCGCCCCTTCCCCGCGGGCCCATCCTTCCACAGATTCCCCGCCGCGCTACCCGCCTTTCCCCGTCACCATCGCAGCTCACCACCATCTTCTGGAGACCTCGTCGTGCGTCTTCTCCCCCTGTTCGCCGCCGGTATCCTGGTCACGGCCTGCGCCCCCAAGGCTGACGCCCCGGCGTCGGCACCGGCCGCTCCCGCCCCGCTCTCCGCCGCGGAGCTCGACGCAGTCAAGGCGGTGGACGCCGCCTTCGCCGCCGGCATGAACGCGAAGGACACCGCCGCCGTCTTTGCGGTCTACGCGCCGGATGCGATGCTGATGCCGCCCGATTCCCCCGCGCTGCAGGGTGCGGCGGGACATCCGGTCATCGCCGGGCTGATCGCGGGCGGGGCGAGCGACTTCGTCCTGACGCCGACGCTCACCTACGGAATCGGGGACCTGGCCTACACGGTGGGTACCGCCAGCTTCAAGATGGGCGGCGCCGCGGCGACGGTGAAGTACGCCGAGGTGCTGCGGAAGGGCGAGGACGGGAAGTGGCGGTACGTGGTGGACATGTTCAGCGGCGTCGCGCCGCCGCAGGTCGCACCGGCCAAGAAGTAATTTCCGTTTGGGCTGTTGGGCTCGTCCGCGCTCGCGGGCGAGCCCTTTGCTCTTTCTATCTCTGTGGGACCAGCGGCGTCCCCTCCCCTGCCGGCGCCATATCGAGGGTTGCGATGACTGGAGCGCCTACCCACCTTGAGGGCGCACGGAGCATCTCTATTCCCTCCATGGGACGTATCCATGACGAAACCTGCGAAGAACACCATCTGCCTCTGGTATGATCGCGATGCCGAAGAGGCTGCGCGCTTCTATGCCACCGTCTTTCCCGACTCGAAGGTCAGCGCGGTGCATCGCGCGCCAGGCGACTACCCGTCCGGTAAGGCGGGCGACGTGCTGACCGTCGAGTTCACGGTACTGGGCACTCCCTGCCTGGGCCTCAATGGCGGGCCGATGTTCAAGCACACCGAGGCCTTCTCCTTCCAGGTCTCCACCGCGGACCAGGCCGAGACTGACCGGTACTGGAACGCGATCGTCGGCAACGGCGGCCAGGAGAGTGCCTGCGGCTGGTGCAAGGACAAGTGGGGCCTGAGCTGGCAGATCACCCCCGTCGCCCTGACGAACGCGATGAGCAACCCCGACCGCGCGGCGTCGAAGCGCGCCTTCGACGCCATGCTCACGATGAAGAAGATCGACATCGCGGCGATCGAGGCCGCGCTCCGGGGCTGAGTGCGGACCCTCCGTGTCGTCACCCTCGGCCTCTGCCTCCTGACGCAGTGCGCCCGTGACAGCGGCCCTCCGCCGGAGGTCCTGCTGTTCGCGGGCACGGGGACGTCGCCCAACGACGTCGCCGCGCTCACCGCCCTGCTCGATGCCCGGCACATCCGCTACGCCAGCGCCTCATCCCGTCAGCTCAACGAGGCGACCCCCGCCAGCCTCCGAGGCTACACGCTGCTGATCGTCCCCGGCGGAAACTTCGAGCAGATGGGCCGGAGCCTCACGCCCGGCACCGCCACCCGCATCCGCGCCGCGGTGGACAGCGGCCTCAACTACCTCGGCATCTGTGCCGGGGCGTTTCTCGCGGGCCGGGGTCCGTACAACGGCTTCGACCTGACCGGCGGCACGAGCTTCGGCTTCTACGCGGCGGAACGCGAAGGCATCCGAAAGGTTGTGCTTCCCATCAGCGTCGGCGGGGCACCATCGTTCATGTCATACTGGGAAGACGGCCCGGTGCTGAGCGGCTGGGGCGAAAGCGTGGCAGGGTATCCCGACGGCACGCCCGCGGTGGTCCAGGGTGAGGTGGGAACGGGATGGGTCGTCCTGCTCGGCATTCACCCCGAAGCTCCGGCCGGCTGGTACCGGGCCATCCAGTCAGCGGAGTCGCCGGCGGGGGCGAATGCCTTTGCGGCGGCGGTGATCGAGTCGGCGCTCCATCGCCGGCCCCTGCCGGCTCACCACTCCCCGGCGCCGTAGCGGGCCGACCCTGCCTCCCTATATAAGGAAAGGCCACCACCCGGCAATTTGCCGGGATGCTTGCGTCCCCGGCGGAAGGGCTTCAGCTTCGCAAAGGCGTCCGGGGGCATCCGCATTCCCGCCCCGTGCCCTTCACTCCGCAGCGCCGAGGTGTGCATGAGCGGGCAACAGGCAGGAGCCAAGCGGGACCGGATCGACCAGTATCTCGCGCTGCTCCGTGACTCACTCGCGCCCGAGCCGGGATTTCTCCAGCCCGCCAAGCAGATGTCGAAGGAGCAGGCCCGCGACTGCTATCTCCACTACCTCGCGTGGGGCAAGTTCGAGCTCAAGGACCGCGACGCGCTGTTCACGCTCGACGCGCAGGGCACCCTCCAGCCGCCGTCGCCCACCGCCAAGGTCACCATCTGGCCGCCGGTAATCGCCGGGGTGGAGTGGCTCTACCTGCTCACGATCGACAAGAAGGGGAACAAGTCCACCCTGCGGCAGGCGGTGGCGAACCTCGACGCCCGCAACGTGGTCTTCCTGGTGCGGCTCTCCGAGCTGATGCGCTGGCAGAACGCCAACAAGATCTTTCACATCGGCTTCGTGTTCGATGCCAAGCGGCAGGATTGCCACGGCCAGGGCCGGGCCTGCGACTTCGCCGGCGCCGGCGGCGATGGCTGGGAGGTGACGGTGGCACAGCACTGGGGTGGCCAGCCGATCGTGATGCCGATCGACTGGACCTCACCCGAGGGCAAGCGCTACACCCGGGGACAGCGGCTTCCCGACTGGCCCCCCGCCCCGTTCAACAAGACCACCTTCCGGCTCGACCCGTCGAATCCCTATCTCGACCCGACACTCACCCCCGACCTGGCGCGGCAGATCTTCTCCTCGGCCTACCAGCATGCCATCACCGAAGGGGCCGATACCTCGAAGCCGGTGATGTCGAGCATCGGCGTCACCAGCGACATCGTCTTTCACCCCGACCATCCCACCAGCAACCCAGACCCCCTCGCGAAGGGGGGCCGTGAAGCCCACTGGCAGCACATCCACATGCAGATCGGCCCGACCCAGTCGGAATAACGCCGGGAGACACAGGATGGCACTCGCCAGCATTCTGCTGCTGTACCTCGTCATCGGGCTCCTGGCCGCCACCGGGGCGATCACGCTCGGCCGGAGGCGGTTCTCCGCGCGTGGGGAGTCCAGCTTCTTCGCGCTGCTGCTGCTGCCGATCGCGGCGATCTACCTGGCCTTTCTCGGCTACTTCGGGATGCCTGGGGCGCTGCGCGTGGAAGGGATCGCGGTCGCCAGCTTCGCGCTGCTGGCACTCCTCGGGCTGCGATTCGCACCGCTGGTCCCGCTCGCCTATTTCCTCCACGGCGCCTGGGACCTGCTGCATGAACTCTCGGCCCATCTCAGCGTCCAGGGCGGGAGCGAGCGGAGCCTCACGGCGATTCCCCTCGCCTACGGGGTGTTCTGCGCCGCGTTCGACTGGCTGGTCGCCGGCTACTTCGTCTCCCGCCTGGGCGCGTGGCGGGTGCAGCGCGAAGCGGGCGAGTGAGCGGCGCCTACGGCTGGCGGTAGGCCACCTTCTGCTGGACCAGCTGCCGCACCGCCTGCCCGCGCACCTTCCCGGGCCGATACACCGTCCCGCAGACCGCCTCCCTCGCCGACGCTTCAAAGCCCCGGTCGCTGCTCGCGAGCACCCGCACCGTCAAGGGCTCGCAGCGTCCCGCCGTATCGACCACGAATTCGAGCCGCACCTCGCCGCTGACGCCCGCGGCAGCCAGCTGGGCGGGATACACCAGCCGCGCGGGGACGAGCACCGTCACCGGTTCATCGACCTCGCCGGCGAGGAGCACCTGCGCCGGGTCGACGGCGGTCGTCTCGGGCCCGCCGCCGAAGAGCTGGCGGCCGGCGAGATCCTGGGGTGACGGACCGAGGCGGGTCGCGGGGATGGGAACCCCGAGCGGCGGAATGGTCGAGGGCACATCGACGGGCACCGTGAGCGCGGGACCGATGATGGTCCCGGGAATGCTCGCGCCACCCCCAGCCTGGGCACGAGTCGGTACAGCGGTTTCGACGTAGATCGGGATGGGCACCGCGGCGGGCTTCGTGAGTGAAGCCACGTTGCTTCGGCTGACACCCGCCGCGGCCAGGGCCACCAGGCCACCGTGCACGACGAACGAGGTCACCCGCGGGCCGATCCCGGCCCGGCCCTGCCCACCCGATTCCACCAGCACTTCGAACATGGCGCGCTCCGGTCAAGAGGACAGAGCCATGATGAGAGCGCCGGGTGTCAGGAACGCCGCCGACGGATTACATATTCCTCTCAAGCCTGTGAGAGTTGGCCACATCGGGCGCTCTTCCTTGCCACCACCTCCACCTGATGGCCGCATGATTCAGCGTCAACCGTGGTTCGAGCGCCAGTTCACCTTCGACCTGCCGGTGGCGGCAGCCCCCGGGGTGCTCGAGCGGCTTCGCGGCACGCCGGCCCGGCTCGCGCACCGGCTGAGCGGCGTCTCCCCCGAAGTCCTGACCGCCCGGCTGGGAGATCGCTGGTCGATCCAGGAGAACGTGGGCCACCTGGGCGATCTCGAGCCGCTCTGGCTGAGCCGGATCGAGGACCTCGCCGCGGGACGCCGGATGCTGCAGCCCGCCGACCTGGAAAACCGGCGCACCCACGAGGCCCACCACAACGCCCGGCCGCTGCCGGAGCTGCTCGCCCGGTTCGAGCACGCCCGCCTCGACCTGGTAGGCCAGCTCGAGCGGGCCGACGAAGCCGACTGGCTGCGCTCGGCGGTGCACCCCCGGCTCCAGACCCCGATGCGCCTGCTGGACCTGGCGTTCTTCGCGGCCGAGCACGACGACCATCACCTGGCCACGATCACCTACCTTCTCCGCGCGATGGCGTAACCCTCATGGACAAGGTCGTCGTCATCACCGGGGCCAGCGCCGGTATCGGCGCGGCCACCGCCGAGCTGCTGGCGAGCCGCGGCGCCTCGGTGGCGCTCGTGGCCCGCCGGGCCGACGCGCTCGCCGCGGTTGCGGCCCGCTGCGGCGCCCGGGTGCTCTCGCTGCCGGCGGATGCCACGCAGCGGAGCGACGTCCGCGCCGCCGTCGAGCAGACCCTCGCCCGCTTCGGCCGGATCGATGTCTGGATCAACAACGTCGGCCAGGGCATCACCCGGGCGCCGTCGGAGCTGACCGACGAGGACATCGACACGATCATGCGCGTGAACGTGAAGTCGGCGCTCTACGGGATGCAGGAGGTCCTGCCCCACTTCCGCGCCCGGGGCGAGGGCCAGGTCATCAACGTCTCCTCGATGCTCGGCCGGGTGCCGTTCGTGGCGTTCCGGTCGGCCTACTGCGGGGCGAAGCACTTCCTGAACGCGCTCACCGCGACCTTCCGCATGGAAGTGCAGGAGCAGTATCCCGGCATCCAGTTCACCCTCGTCTCGCCACCGGTGGTGCGCACCGAGTTCGGCACCAACGCCATGCATGGCGGTCCCGATTCCCGCACCCTGCCCAACTCCCAGAGCGCCGAGGAGGTCGCGGCGGTCATCGTGCGGGCGATCGAGACCCGGTCGCCCGATCTCTACACCATCCCGGGTGCCAGGGGCCGGGTCACCGGCTACTACGCCGGCCTGGGGGAAGACCCCGCCTAGCCGGCGGGCACGGCTGCGCGGCGAGGAGCGCGTCGGTACCTTTCCCCGGTTCCCCGGGTGACACCGCTCCCCCACTCTCCGAGACATGCAGATCGTTGCCACCGGCACGGAGCCGCTTCCCCTCGGCGCATGGGCCGCGGTACGACTGGGTATCTGGTACCTGGTGATCCAGCTCGGGCTCGCGGTGGTGCTCGCGATCGCGCTGGCGGTGGCGCAGCCCGGCGCGATCAGCCCGGACCACTTCCTCAGCGACGACCAGCTGCTGTTCGTCATGGCCATCGCGATGCCGGCATCGGCGGTCTTCGTCTGGTACCGGCTGGCACGGAACCTTCCGGGCGGCGCATGGCCGGCGGTTGTGGCGGCGCTGGGGTGGCGGCTGGTGCCGCCACGGGTGCTGCTGCTGGCGGGGCTCTCCGGTGCCCTGCTGGCGCTGGTCTACACCTTCCTGCTGCTGCCGCTCTTCGACTCGCCCACATGGGACACCTCGGACATTTCCCGGATGCTGACCGGGGCATCGGCAGCGGGGCGGGTTGTGTTCGGCGTCCTGGCGATCTGCATCGCGCCGCCGGTGGAGGAGTTCATCTTCCGGGGGGTGCTGCTCGCGGGGTTCGGTGGCGCCTGGGGGATGTGGCCCGGCGTGGCGGCCAGCACCAGCCTCTTTGCCCTGGCGCACCTGAGCCAGCTGGGGAACTTCTGGCCCGCCTTCGTGGCGATCCTGGTCTTCGGCACGGTGGTCTCCATCGTCCGGCTCAGGTCCCGCTCACTGCTCCCGGGCATCGCGCTCCACGCCTGCTACAACGCGGTCATCGTCTGGTCGGCGTTCGCCGGGTAAGGCCGCGGCAGCGCGACCACACCCGTCTCATCCCCTCGAGGTCCTGATGCGATTCGCTCGTGAGTTCCGATTCCTGTCTCTGCTGGCGCTCCTGTCTCTCGGCGTTTCCCACCCCCGCCTCGAGGCGCAGCAGGGCGACACGACCGCCGTGCGGCTGGCCACGAGCGCGACCACGGCGTGGCTGGCGCTGGTGGACGCGGGGAAGTACGGGGAGAGCTGGACGACTGCGGCGTCGGCGTTCCAGAAGGCGGTGACCCAGGCCGACTGGTCGCAGGCCCTGACCCGGGCGCGCGGACCGTACGAGCCGTTCGGCGCCCGCACCCTGCTCGCGGCACGGTACCTGGAGAACATCCCGAACGCTCCTCCCGGGCCGTACGTCGTCATCCAGTATCAGACCAAGGCGGGCGGCGGGCACGAGGTGGTGGAGACCATCTCGCTGATGCGGGAAGGACCGGGGAACTGGCTGGTGGGCGGGTACTTCATCAAGCCGACGAGCTGAGGAGCGGGCCCTGATGCCTCGAGCAAGACAGTCGACCAGGGCAAAGCCCCGCGCCGGCGAGCTCACCCGGGCGGAGATCACCCGGCTCCGGCAGGCCTACGTCGCGGGACACCCGCCGATCGCGAAGCGGGCGCTGGGCCGGCTTCGGTCGCTCATCCGTGCGGCGCAGCCGGAGGCCAGCGAGTTCTTCAGCTACCGGATGCCGGCCTTCCGGCTGTACGACCGGCCGCTGGTGTGGTACGCCGCCTTCAAGCACCATGTCTCGCTCTTCCCGATGACCCCGTCGGTCCGGCGGCCCTTCGAGAAGGCGCTGGCGACGTACCGCACCGCCAAGGGTACGGTGCAGTTTCCGCTCGACCAGCCCCTCCCGGCGCGGCTCATCCAGCAGCTGGTGAATGCCCGGGCGAAGGAGCTGCGCCGGAAGGCCCGCGCGTGAGCGTGCGCCGCTGATGGCCTTCCGGTACGATCCTTCCCGCAAGGCGCTGCTGACCCCGGCGCGTGACGCCACGTTCTTCCCCGCCGGCCGTCCCGGCTCGGAAGCGGCGCTGGCGGCGGAGTTCGCCCGGCTGGTCTATGCTCCCTTCGAGCGGGACGATGGGGCCCGGCGCGCACTTCTCGCGACGCTCGAGCGCACCGGCTTTCCGGAGGTCACCTTCTTCAGCAGCGCGAGCACCCAGGCGCTGCTCGCGCGGGATCCGGCCGCGGAAACCGCGGTCCTGGCGTTCCGCGGCACCGAGGTGGACGTGCGCGACTGGGCCACGGATCTCGATACCGTGATGATCCCCTGGAGCGAAGGGGGGCGGGTGCATCGCGGCTTCGCTGCCGCGCTGGAGCTGCTCTGGCCGGCGCTGTCCCCCGCGCTGGCCGCGCTGCCCGGCCGCCTGCTCTACACCGGTCACAGCCTTGGCGCCGCCCTCGCGACCCTCGCCTCGACCCGCCGGCGGCCGGCGGCGCTCTACACCTTCGGCTCGCCGCGCGTCGGCGATATTGCCTTCGGCGAGACCCTGGCCGGGCTGGCGCACCGACGCTTCGTGCACTGCTGCGATATCGTGACGCGGGTGCCGCCGGAGATGCTCGACTTCCGGCACGTGGGAGAGCTGGTGTATGTCGGCCGCGATGGCCGGCCGCTGCCGCTGCCCGCGGACGACGCGATGGCCACCGACCAGGCGCTGGCCCGCCGCGACTACGCCTGGCGCTGGGCCTGGCGGCCGGGCACGATGTGGACCCGCGACGCCGCCGATCATGCCCCGATCAACTATGTCGGTCCCCTGATGGAGAATCCCTGATGCCCCGCCTTGCCGGATCGCTGCTGCTCCTCCTGCTCGCCGCCTGCTCCCGTCCCGCGCCGGTGCCGGACACGAGCAGCACCACGCCCCCCGACACCAGCTACGCCGTCGGGCTGGAACGGGGCCCCTGCTTCGGCGCCTGCCCGGTCTATGCCCTGGAGATCCAGGGCAGTGGCGCCGGCGTACTCAAGGCGACCTCGAGCGGCCGGGACTTCCAGCGCGCCTTCCAGGTGCCGCCGGCACGGGTCCTCGCCACCGTGGCGCTGGCCGACAGCCTCGGCTTCTTCCTGATCGATACCTCGATTGCCCAGAACCCCGCGCTCTGCGGCCGCATGGCGACCGACCATCCCTCGAGCCATATCACGGTCCGACTGGGCCGGCGGAAGCACGCGGTGGAGTACTATCACGGTTGCTACGGCCCCGCCGGAGACGGGGAGGTGCCCCTCCCTGACAAGCTGGTCGCGCTCCGTCGCATCGAGGCCGCGATCGACTCGCTGGGGATGGTGAGCCAGTGGGTGGACAGCCTCCGACGGTGAGCGGTAAGCGGTGAGCAGTGAGCGGTGAGCGGTGAGCGGTAACTTCCTTCAAGGGGGCTCCTTGCGATTCCCAGTGTGCGCCATCCTCACGCTCGTTCTCGCCGCCTGCTCCGAGCAGCCCAAGCCGGCCGCGACGACCCAGGCGCCCGCGCCCACCCTCGCGGTCAAGGAAGGGATGCTGCCGGTCCCGGGCGGACAGGTCTGGTACCGGGTGACCGGCGGCAGCGACAAGACCCCGGTGATCCTCCTGCACGGCGGGCCGGGGTACTCGAGCTTCTACCTGCGGCTCCTCGATTCGCTCGGCCTCGATCGGAAGACCGTCCGCTACGACCAGCTGGGCAGCGGCAAGTCGACCGGCCTCACCGACACCGCCCTGATCAACATTCCCCACTTCGTGGCGGAACTCGACTCGGTGCGCCAGGCGCTGGCCGCGCCGCGGGTCTACCTGGTCGGACATTCATGGGGGACGATCCTGGCGGTGGAGTACACCCGGGCGCACCCCGGCAACGTCGCCGGGCTGGTGCTCGCCAGCGCCGCGCTCGACATCCCCGAGTGGGAGCGCCATGCGAAGGAGCTGGTGAAGACCCTGCCCGACTCGATGCAGCAGGCGATCCGCAAGCGGGAGGCGAGCCACGAATTCTCGGCTCCCGACTACCAGGCCGCGCTGGGCGAGTTCTACAGCCGCTACGTCTGGCGCCATCCGGTCGCGGCCGACCTCGACAGCCTGACGAAGACGGTGAACGAGCTGATCTACACCTACATGCAGGGGCCGAGCGAGTTCACCATCGTGGGAACCCTGAAGCACTACAACGGCACCACCTTCCTGCCGTCGATCACCGTCCCGACGCTCTTCACCGTGGGGGAGTTCGATGAGGCCAATCCCGAGACGATCCGCCGCCAGGCGCTGCTTACCCCGGGAGCGCAGGTCGCGATCATTCCCGGCGCGGCCCACCTGACCACCTGGGACAATCCCTCCGTCATGCTGGAGACGGTTCGCACCTTCCTCCGGCAGGCCGATTCCCTGCAGGCCGCGGAGCACTGAGATGGCCATCGACGTCTGGCTCAAGCGGCTCTGGCTGGTCATCGGCGCGGTGGTGCTGCCGCTGGTCCTGCTCCTCGCCGGGGTGCTGCTCTGGAGCTGGTACGAGGATCGTCACAACGGGGGCGAACCCGCGGTGCTCGTGCCACCCCGCCACCCGGCGGCAACCCCCGACAGCATCCTCGCGCTCCGCTACGAATCCCCCGAGCACATCCAGGGCTCCAGCACCCGGCTGGTGCGCGTCTATCTCGGCACCGGCCAGCACCAGTCCGAGGCGCTGTTCGCGTCCTCCGATGCCTACGGCCCCCGCGATCTCGGCCCGCCGGTGAACATCGTCTTCCTTCGCAACGGCGACGAAGAGGCGGCGCCACTGCTGGAGCAGCCGGGACTGATCACCGAATCGAGTATCCCCAGCACCGAGAGCGACTCGCTCCAGACCTGGCTGACGTTCACCGTCATCCGGGCGGATACCGATCATGACGGACGCCTGACGGCCAGCGACGACCCCGATTTCGTGGTCACCGACCTGGATGGGCGTAACGCGCGGCATCCACTCGCGGCGCCCCTGCGCTTCCACTCCGCGGCGCCCGGGCCCCGGCACAACACCCTGCTGATCTACGCCCTCGAGCCGGTCGGGAGCGCCAGGGAGCGGATGGAGGAGCGGGACATGCGCCAGCGGGCGATGCTCTACGACCTCGCCACCGGGACCCTCGCCCCGTATACGGCGCTGGAAGCGGCGGTGACCAAAGCGGAGCGGGCGCTGCATCGCTGACCGGCAGCGCCCCGCGCCCTGGCGCGGGAGGCGCCGTGCGCCTCGCTTGCGCCCGCGGGGGGCCGCTCCCACCTTACAGTGGTCGACCGCCGCAGCGCGCTCTCTCCGGAGTCTCTCGTGGATCGTCACGCCATGGGTCTTCTCATTCCCATCCTCGCCCTGTGCATTCCCGTCCTGGCCATCGCGGTGGGCGGGATCAGCAAGTACTGGCAGGGCCGCATCATGGAGGCGAAGATCCGGGCCGGCCAGTTGAACCAGGGCGACCAGGCCGAGCTGGCGGAGATGCGCTCGGAACTCGACCAGGTCCGGCGCGAGCTGGCCGACGTGCATGAGCGGCTCGATTTCACCGAGCGGCTGCTGGCCCAGCAGTCGCAGAAAGACCGGCTCCCCGGCGCGTAACCCCGATGATCGCCCTCCTCGCGGCGGCGCTCTGCGCCGCCCCGTCCGCCGACACCGTCCGCGCGACCGTCACCGCCGTCATCAGTGAAGAGAGTCCCTCCCATCCGTTCCTGATCGGCGAGATCAGTGGACTCGCTATCGACGCGGCAGGACGGGTCTACGTTACCGACTTCCAGGAGCCGCGGGTGCTGGTGTTTGCCACCACCGGCGAGCACCTCGCCACCATCGGGCGGAAGGGCCAGGGTCCCGGCGAGTTCCAGGCGCCCACCGGCCCGGTCTTCGGGCCCGACGGCGCGCTGTACGTGCGGAACATGACCCAGGTGGCCCGCTTCCGGCCGCCGGCCGCGGGGGGCATCGCCTCGCGCTTCGAGCGGACCTTCGACGGTCCTTCGCTCGCCCCCTGGCGCTCCCGGCTCGCCTCTGCCATCGACCGTGAGGGGCGGTTCTATTTCCCGCTCGAGGCGGGATACCCGGACGGACTCACCCACTACGCCTACGCCCGTTACACCCTCGACGGGCACTACGTCGACAGCCTGCTGGTGCCGATCTATCCGACCTCCCGCTCGAGCTGGGCAAGCGTGCCGGTCGCCCCCGGCACCGGCCGGGTGGTGCGGGGCGTGAACACCGTGCCGTTCCATCCCTGGCCTCAGTGGACGGTTCTCCCCGCGGGCACGCTGCTGAGCAGCGCGGCCGATGGCGTGGTGCTGGCCGAGACCGATGCGAAGGGAAAGGTGCTCCGGGAGCTGCGGCTCGGTGCGGGAGGCGGAGCGATTCCGCCGGCCGAGCGGGCCGAGAGCCTGGCGGCGCTCAAGCGGCGGCTCGACTCGATTCCGGTGCCGCTCACCCAGGTGCGCGGCATGAGCGACGAGGTGCGGGAACGGCGCCTCCCCGCGAGCTATCCGGCGGTGCGTGCCCTGCTCGCGGCCGGCGCCGAGGTCTGGGCGGTGCGCTGGTCGCCTCCGCCGCTCAAGGCCAGCACCGTGATCGACGTGCTCTCCGCCGACGGCCGCCCGCTCCGGACCGTCGTGATTCCCGCCGCCTGCCAGTCGGAGCCCGCCATCGCGGTCGCCGGCCGGACCCTCGCCTGCGTCGTGACCGATGCCGAAACCGGCGCGCAGGGTGTCGCGATCAGCCGGCTGCCCTGACCTCCGCCTCCGAGCCCATGTCCGTCACGCTGCCCGACAAGACCCAGGCGCTGATCGTCGCCTCGCTCAAGCGCTACAGCCGCGAGAATCTCGACCAGGAGTTCGACGACCTCCAGGCCCGGCTCTTCCTGGAGTTCGTGCTGAAGGAGATCGCGCCGTCGGTGTACAACGCCGCCATCGCCGACGCCCAGGGCTTCCTGCGGGACCGGCTGGCCGACCTGGAAGCCAGCTGTTACGAGCCCGAGTTCGTGTTCTGGAGCAAGGGCAGCGCGGTGCGCCGCAAGCGCGACTGAGCCGGCCGCCGTGCCGCGCAACTTCGGCTGGTGGCGCCGGACCTCCGAGCGACTCCAAGACCTGATTTTCCAGGACCGGTGGCCCGCGGCGATCGCCGGCCGGCTCTTCCCGCCGGCCTTCCGGGTCTGGGAGGAGCATCTCGTACTCCGGAAACCGCTCGGATCGGCGCCGACGTTGCGTATCGCCTTCGGCACCGATTTTCACGCCGGTCCCCTCACCCCACCGGCGACGATCACCGCGGCGTGCGAGGCGCTTACCGCCGCCCGCGCCGACCTCATTCTCCTCGGTGGCGACTTCGTCTCGCTGGCCTCGCGCCATGCACGCCAGCTGACCGCGCCCTTCTCGAGCCTGCGGGCCCCGCTGGGCGTTCACGCCGTGCTGGGCAACCATGACCACTGGGCCGGCGCCGACGCGGTCACCGCGGCACTCGAGGCGGCCGGGGTGAACCTCCTCAGCAACCGGAGCCTCCACCTCCCCGCTCCGTGGGAGCACACCCTCCTGGTCGGGATCGACGATCATATCTCCGGCTACCCGGAAGCCGGGTCGGCGCAGTGGAATCCCGAGCTCGCGACGATCCTCCTCGTGCACCAGCCGTCCGGGCTTCTCGACATCGGCGACCGGCGCTTCGATCTCGCCCTTGCGGGGCACACCCACGGCGGGCAGATCACGCTGCCGGGAGGCTTTGCCCCGGTGGTGCCGGAAGGGGCGCTCTCCCGCACCTACCTGGCGGGACGCTACGCCCTGGAGCACGGGGGAACGTTCTGCGTGAGCGTGGGAATCGGGAACTCCGGCCTGCCACTTCGCTTCGGGCCGACGCCGGAGATCCTGATCTGCGACCTCGTCGGTGCTATTCCCGGCTGATTGTCAGGCAGCCCGCCGACCGCCTTGCGGCGGCTCCCGCGGCACCACACCTTGCACCATCCCCGATCGCAACCAGGCATTCCCGAGGACACCGCCGATGTCCCGCCTTCTCCGCCACCTGGCCCTGCTGCTCGCACTCGCGAGTAGCGTCGCCGGTGTGGCCGCGGCCCAGGTGCCGTTCGACACGCCGCCCAAGCGTCCGAAGATGTCCGCCGAGGCCGATACCAACAGCGCCCTCGCCTATTTCAACTACGGCATGGGGCGGATGGCGGTCGACCCGCTCGGTGCCGCGGCGGCGTTCTACTGGGCCAGCCGGCTCGATCCCAGCTGGGCCCTCCCGCTCTACGCCGAGCGGACCGCCCTCCTGCTGGCGCGCCCACCGGGCGACCTCAAGACCTACCTCGTCAAGCGCCGGGAAGGCCAGGACAATCCCGACCTCCAGCGCATCGACTCGCTGGCGCTCCGGGCCCTGATCAAGAACCCGTTCGTCGATCGACGGCTCGACGGGATCCTGATCAGCACCTGGCTGTCGCGGGAGACCGGTGACCAGACCACGCTCCGCGACCTCGGCAGCTACGACCGCTACTTCACCGCCTGGTCGGCCTACCTCCGCGGCGACTACCCGATGGCGATGAAGGTCTTCGGCGAGCTGGTGAAGCGGTACCCGAAAGACCCCGACCTCCGCTTCTGGCGGGCGCTGACCCAGTTCTCCAAGGGGCAGCTCGACAGCGCCCGGATGGAACTGCAATCGTCGGTGTCGCTCGAGCGCGCGACCGAGGTGGAGCTGCCGGGCTATGGCTGGATCTCCCACTCCTGGGCGGAGTACGCGGTAGGGCTGCTCTTCTCCCTGACCGGCCAGGCCGACTCGGCCCGTACCGCCTACGAGCGGGCGCTGCTCGACGATGTGCGGCTGCACTCGGCACACTATCAGCTCGGGAAGGTGCGGCTCGCGGCCCGGGACACCGCCGGCGCCATCGCGGAGTATCAGCAGGCGGCGGCGCTGGCGCCGGACGATGCGACCTACCTCGCCGACCTCGGCGTGCTGCTGATCGTGCGGGGTGCGGCCGACTCCGGCATCGCGGTGCTCAACCGCGCGGTGGCGGCGGAACCGTTCTTCCCCACTCCGCATTTCTCGCTCGGGCTGGTCTACGAGCAGGCGGGGCTCAAGACCGAGGCGGCCCAGCATTTCGAGAGCTTCATCGCGCTGGCCCCCCAGAACATGGGGCCCGCCATCGCCGCGGCGAAACGGCACCTCGCGGCTATCAAGGGCGGCGACTAGGAGCGCCACGTACGACGCACCGCTGCCGGCATCTTCCCCTCTGGAGCCGGGAGCGGTCGTCTGGCTGCCGTTGCGCCCGCCAGAGTAGCCCGGCAGCTTTCGCGGGTCCCCCCACCCACGAGACCGCCCCTGCCCGGTTCCGGCTCCCGACTTCCTCCCCTGCTGCATGCCGGCCGGCCCGGCTTCTGGTTCGCCGGGCTCGCGCCCGCCCTGGTCGCCTCCGGTATCTATGCCTGGCTCCACCTGCGGCCCTTCACCCGGCTGCTGGAGCACGGCACGCCCACCGCCGCGCGCCTCACCCTGGTCAGCTGCAAGGAGCCGGCGACGGTCCGGTACGCCTTCGAGGCGAAGGAGCGCACCTGGTTCGGCACCACCTCGCCCGCGGCCTTCGGCATCCCCTGCGAGGATCTCCGGACCGGGGCCCAGGTTCCGCTGGTGTATGTCGCCTCCGACCCGTCCGTCTCCGCCGGAGTCGCTGGCCTGGAGGAACGGCAGCGCGACGGGCGGTCCGGGACGGCGCTCTGCTTCGGCGCCGTGCTGGCGGGCACGCTCCTCGGGCTCTGGCTGCTCTCGCCCCGGCGCGCGCTTGCGCCGGGGGGCTCCGCATGACAGCTTGCGACGATCGTTAGGCACCTTCCGACCGGAGACTCGGCATGCTCTGGCGCCGACTGCGCGGGATCCTGGGGATGGGCATCATGTGGGGCGTCCTGTGGGCGCCGGCGCTCGCGCTGGTCAGCAGCGCGGTGTTCGTCGGACTGGGCCTCCCGCTCTCTTTCGCCTTCCTGCTTCGCGCCCTCGGGACCGGCTTCTCCTGGGGCTTTGCCGCCGGCGCGCTCTTCGGCGGAGTCCTGATGCTGGCGGAGCAGCAGCGCGGCTTCGGGAAGCTCACCCCCTGGCGGGGGGCGGCCTGGGGTGTGATCGGGGGGCTCTGGTTCCCCATCGCACTGATCGTGGCCACCCGGCGGAGCCCCGCGTCGATGATCGCGCTCTTCTCCATTACCGTCGGTTTCATGGGGCTCATGGGCGCGGCGTCAGGGTGGCTCACCGTCCGCCTGGCCCGTGCCGGCAGGGAACCCGCGGAACCTGCGGCGCTCGAAGGGGGCGACCCGCTGGACCTCTCCCCGGCCGAGCTCACCTCCACACCGTCTGAACGCGTACGATGATCCGCGTCTCGCGCCTTGCACCCGTGCTGATCCTCTGTCTCGCGATCGGTGGCACGGTGCGATCAGCCGCGCAGACCCCTCCCCCACCCCCGCCCCCGCCGACCGGCAGCACCGAGGACGAGGTCTTCCTCTACGAAGAGATCGACCAGCGGCCACGGATGCTCCCGGGCGCTCCGATCTTCTACCCCGCCGAGCCGACGGCGACCACGGGAAAAGTGGTCCTGACGCTGGTGGTCAACGCCGACGGCATGGTCGCCCCGGGCACGATCCGGGTCGTCTCCTCGCCCGATTCGGCCCTGACCGCCGCGGCCCGCGCCATTGTGGTCAACGCCCGCTACCGCCCGGGGAAGCTCAAGGAACTGCCGATCAGGGTCCTGATGCGGCAGGAACTGCGCTTCAAGCCGATCACCCTGCCGTGTGACAGCGTGGTGGTGCAGGACGGCGTGCGGCTCTGCTCCCTCCCCGGCAAGGGCGGCAGCGCACCGTGAAGGTGCGGCCCCAGGTTCTCGCGCTCGCACTGCTCTCCGCCTGCCGTCCAGATGCTCCCGCTGCCAGCGGCATTGCCGCGCGCGACTCGGCGGGTGTCCGGATCGTCACCCTCCCCGACCTGGCCTCGGCAAAGCTCCCGGAGTGGAGCACGCGGGTGCTCTTCTCCAGCGACAGCGCCGCTATCGCCCCGCTCCTCAAGTACACCGACGCGCGCATCCTCGCCGATAGCTCGGTTCTGGTGGCCAATCAGGGAGAGCTCGTGCATTTCGATCCCTCGGGCCATCTGCTCGGGAGAATCGGGCGCGCCGGCGCAGGGCCGGGGGAATTTCAGATGGCGTTCCGGCTGGGCATTTCACCGACCGGCGAGATCCTGGTGGGCGACTTCAGCAACCAGCGGGTGACGCTGCTGGACCCGACGCTGCGCCTGCGCCGCATCATTCCCCGCGTCGGGCCAAGCCTGGGCTATGAGCCCGAGCCGATGGGCCTGCTCGACGGCAACCGGATCCTGGTGGGGTTCCTGCAACGTCGCCCGAATCGGGAGGAAGCCGGGCTCACCCTGGGGGGCCACGATCGCGACTCCGCGCCGCTCCGCATCTTCGACTCCCTTGGCACCCTCCAGCGGGTTCTCGGCGTCTGGCCCGGACTGGAGCGGGTCCCGACCCAGGTCGGGCGCATTCCCCCTGCCTTCGCCCGCTCCGCCATGATGCAGAGCCGGGGACACTACACCGCCGTCACCCCGACCGACTCCCTCGCCGTCACGCTCTTTGCGGACACCGCGGTGGTGCTCATGGTCCGCGGTGGCGTCGGAACCCGGCAGCCCACGCAACAGGATGTGGCGGGATTCGAAGCTGGCGTGCGCGAGGACCTTCCGGATGTGGTGGGCATCTACCTCGAGGCCCTCCACCGCGCGGCCACGGTCCCGGCCATGCCGGCACTCGGCGGCCTGGCCGTCGATGGCGAGGGCAACACCTGGGTCGGCACGACACCCGGCCCGGCCGATTCGCTCCGCACCTGGTTCGTGATCTCACCCAGTGGGGTGCCGCTCGGCCGCCTGTCGCTCCCCTACCTCGCCGCGGTCGCCATTCCCGGGGCGCGGGAGGTCCTGGATGTCGAGGGCGACCGGCTGGTGCTGCTCCGCGAGTCGCCGGAGGGAGAGATTTCTCTCGAGTTGAGGCAGGTCATTCACCAACCCTGACTCCAATGAACCCGATCCTGCTCGACCGCGACACCGTCCTCCGCCCGCTCGCCTCCGCCGATGCCGTTGCGACCCACGCCCTGATCACGGCCAACCGCGCCCACCTCGACCAGTGGCTTCGCTGGTCGTCGGCAGTGCAGACTCTGGCGGACGTCGAGGCGCTGATTGCCCGCTTCGAGGAGCAGCAGCGCGCCGGCAACGGCTTTCACCTCGGCATCTGGCACCAAGGTCAGCTTGCGGGCGGGTGTGTCTGCTGGTACATCCACCGGCAGAACCGGAACAGCGAGATCGGCTACTGGCTGGCCGCGAACGCCACCGGCCGAGGGCTGGCGGGCCGGAGTGCGGCGGTGGTGCGGGACTACCTCTTCGAAACCGAGCAGCTCCACCGCATCGAGATGCAGTGCGCAGTCGAGAACCACGCCAGCCGGGCCATCCCCGAGCGGCTCGGCTTCCGGCTCGAGGGCATTCGCCGGGAAAGCCACTGGATCACCACCCGCTTCCTGGACCACGCGGTGTACGGGCAGCTGGAGCAGGAGTGGCACGGCGCGACCGGAGTTCCCTCCCGCTGAGAGGGTCGATGAAAGCCACGATCTGGGCCCCGAGCGTCACCCTGCCGACCGGCTACTGCTTCAATTGCGGTGCGCCGGCCGGGCAGGCGGTCGTGGTCCACAACGAAGCGGGGATGGGCTCCAGCAGCTCGCACGGCTTCATCGGGCTGGCCATGCACGTGGCCCGCGATGCCGCCGCCTCGGCGGGGGGATGGCCGGTGCCACTCTGCGAGCGCTGCCTCCCCCGGGCCCGCCCCTCGGTCTGGGAGGACCTGCCGCTCTTCCTGGTGCGCTGGAGAATGCTGCCGGGACAGACCGCCGTCGGCCGCGCCTTCCGGGTGCTCAACGCGGGGAAGGACCTGCTGCGGGGCAACACGCCCTTCATCCGGCTCCAGGTCTCCAACCCGCGGGTGCTCGCCGACATCCGGACCCTCAACCCCGGCACCCGGATCACCTGAGCCGGCGCCTGACGAACGGCCCTTGCCGCGGCGGCCGGAGGGGGGCACCTTGTTCCCATGCCCCGGTTCACCAAGGCGCTCTGCTTCTGGCCGGTTGTGCTGACGGTCTTCCTCTCCGACTGCGCCACCAAGACGCTGGTCGAGCGCCACCTCCACCCCGACGTGCCGCACCAGGTCCTGGGCGACTTCTTCCGGCTCACCCTGGTCTACAACCAGAGCGCGGCCATGAGCGTCGACCTCGGCCCCGGCTCTCGCCTGCTCCTCTCTCTCACCAGCATGCTCGCCCTGGGGCTCCTCTGGTACTGGTATCGCCAGCCCAGCACCACCAGCGTCCAGCTGATCCTCGGCCTGGCGCTGGTCTCGGCGGGAGCGGCGGGGAACCTGTGGGACCGCCTCCGGAGCGACCGGGGCGTGGTCGATTTCCTGGACGTCGGGCTGACCAGCTGGCGCTTCTGGATCTTCAACGTCGCCGACGTCTCGGTGTTCCTGGGCGCCGCCCTGCTGCTGCTTGCGTCGCTCCGGCAGGAGAGTCCGCCTGACACAGCCTAAGCTTCCGACCCGCCACCCTGCCGTGCGGCGACTGTGCCTGGGCATCCTCGCCCTCCTGCTGGGCGGCAGCGCCGCCTGCGGCAGTGACGATGCGCTCCAGGTCATCACGATCATCGAGGCCCCCCGGACCGTCCAGGGCGGGACCGCCAACTTCACGGTGAACGTGTATCCGGTCAGCGGCGACCGGGTCACCTCGATCATCATCGTCGCGACCGGCGCCTTCGGGATCTACGACTCCGGGGTGATTACCGAAGGCGGTGGCGTGACTGTCCGCCGGCAGTATGCCATCCCCCTCGGCAGCCCGAACGGGATCGTCAACCTGATCGCCCGGGCCCGGACGCGCGACGGCGAGGTCGCGCAGGACTCCTCCGTGTTCCTCATCATGGATGACCAGCCACCCCAGTTCATCCTCGACGGCATCACTCCCGGGGCACCGCACCCGGGAGACTCGGTCTTCATGCACTTCGAGGCCGTGGACAACGTGCGGGTGCGCTACGCGATCCTCCGGTTCTCCGGAGCCTACACCCGGAGAGACTCCATCTTCATCGGCGCTCCGGGCGGGGTGCGGAGCCGCTGGTACCTGATCCCGGATACCGTGACTGGCACCAGCATGCAGGTCTCGGCGTTCGCGATCGACTACCTCGACAACCCCATCGACTCGCTCCTCGCCACGATCCCCATCGCGCACTAGCAGCCCGCCTGACGCCGGTCGGCGCCAGGGCGCCAACCCGGGTTTACGTGGGGAGTCCGAGGCGCCAAGTTTAGGACATGTCCCGCAAGAAAAGCCGCGGTGCCGTGACGGATATCGAGGCTCGCCTGGCCGAGCTCGGTCTCACGTTGCCCCAACCCAAGCCGCCGGTCGCCAACTACCTCAACACCAAGCGCTCCGGCGACCTGCTCTTCGTCTCGGGGCGGGTCAGCCAGATGCGGGGCGAGGTCGGGCGGGAAATCACCATCCAGAAGGCGCAGCAGGCGGCGCGCGACACCGTGCTCGACCTGCTCGCAAGCATCAAGGAAGACCTCGGCGGCACCCTCGCGCCGGTGGTCGCCATCGAGCGGCTTCACGGGTTCATCCGGTCCGCACCCGACTTCACCCAGCACCCGGTGGTGCTGGACGGTGCCTCCGACCTGCTCATCGCCCTCTGGGGCGATGCCGGCCGCCACGCCCGCTCCGCGACTGGCGTGCTCCAGCTTCCCTTCGGGGCCGCGGTGCAGCTGGAGCTGATCGCCCGGCTGGCTCGCTAGGGTGCGGAGTGCCCTGAGGCGGTGGCCGTGGATCGGCGCCTGCCTTGCCCTCCTGCTCGCCAGCTCCTGCCGCACCGAACCTCGCGAACGACAGCCGGTGGCGCGGCCCTTCGCGGTCGACACCTTCGCCACCTCCGCCACGATCCCCTTCCAGCGTCCCGTCAACGGGGTGGTGCTCCCCGACGGCCGGCTGGCGCTGGTCGACGTCAGGGCCGAACAGCTCTTCGTGCTCCGCCCCGATGGCTCGCTCGACCAGGCCCTGGGCCGCCATGGCGGCGGCCCGGGCGAGTTCCAGCTCCCCACCAGCCTCTTCCGGCTGGGCGATACCCTCGCCGTGCTTGACCTCGGCAACAACCGGCTGGACCTCTTTCTCCTTGGGACCGGCTCGGTGGGAAGCCGGCCTCTCCCGACCGGAGCGGACTACGGGGCGCCGATCATCCTGCCCGGCGGCGGCGCCATCACCTCGAGCAGCAACGAGGACTCGGCGCTCGCGCTGCTGCGCGACTCGTCGAGCCGGGTCGTGGCGCGCTACGGCCGGCTGGTGGTACCGCCGCAGGGAAGAGAGAACTTCACGCAGATGAAGGAGCAGATCGCGGCCGGGAAGATCCCCGACGCCCAGCGGAACTTCGTCATCACCGCCGCGGACCCGGCCGGCGATGTCTGGGTGGTGAGCCAGACCGAGGGAGTGGTGCAGCGCTTCGACCGGAGCGGGCGACAGCTGGCGGAGGGCCGGATCCCGCAGGGCGAGATGACGGCGCTGATCGAGGCCTTCTTCGCCGCCAACCGTGCGGAGAAGAACCCGGATGCCCTCCATGTGCTGAACACCGCCTTCAACGCCGTGGCCCGGAACGGGCTCTCGCTGCTGGTGGCCCTCCCCGACTCGGTGCCACCGGTGCTGCTGGCGTATGACACTAGTGGAGCCCTGATCCACCGGCAGGTACTCCCGGGCGCCGAGGGGGCGAAGTACCTGATTCCAGGCCTGACCCCGGACGAGTTCTATGCCGTCTACCCCGCCGAGGGCCTGGTCTTCCGGTTGCAGCGTGCGGGCACGGGCGACGGGACGCCGAGCCATTGAAAGCGTTCGCTTGCGCGAACCTCGCGACCTTCCCAGCTTACGCAGTGATGCCGCCCAAGCCGCCCGCGACCCCCGAGCCGCTGCTGTTGCCCCGCGGCGTGCGCTACCCCCGCCCCGACGAATTTCCCCCCGGCTCCGACGCCGACATCGCCCGCGTCCGCCAGGCCGAGGTGACCACCGGGTACCGGCTCCATCCCAATGCCGCGGGGGCGTTCACCGCCTACATCGACGTCAACGCCCACGCCATCAACCTCTATCCCCTCTTTCACGACCTGGTCTTCCGGCTCCTCCCGCGGAGCGCAGCCCCGATCATCGGGCGCAAGGACGAGCCACCCCACCTCGGCCCCTACACCATCCGGGCCGCCGCACTCCGGCTGCTCGAGCCCCACACCCAGGCGCTCCAGCACGACGGGCTCCTCGCGTTCGGGATGATCTCGCAGCACGAGGGACGCACCGAGCAGGTGTTCGTGCAGCCCTCCAAGCATCTCCAGGTCTGGACCAACCAGCCTGACGCCGCCCGCGAGGTCCTTGCGCATCACCGGATACCCGAGGTCGCGGAGCTCCAGTTCCTGGAGCAGTTCCCCCTCGTGAGCGAACCGCTCCTCACCGACGACGGACGCGCCTCCTGGTCGCTGGTACTCGAGCAGGTGCGCGCCGGCTTTGGCCAGCTGCCCAAACCCGATCGCTGAACGCGTCAACCGCGCAACCGACTCCGTGGCTGGCTACTCCTCCAGGCCGCTGGTGGCCAAGCTCGACCTCAAGCCCGGCTTCCGGGTGCTGCTCGACGGGGCGCCGCGGGACTTTCCCGCCCTCCTCGCGCCACTCCCCGAAGGCGCACGTCTCGTCACCCCGAGGACCCGCTCGGCCGACGCCGCGATCCTGTGCGTGACCTCGGTCCAGCGACTCGGCGAGCGCTTTCCCCAGGTGGCGGCGAAGCTCCCACCCGCCGGCCTGCTCTGGGTCGCGTGGCCCAAGAAGAGTTCCGGTGTGGTCACCGACCTCACCGAAGACAAGGTGCGCGCCATCGGCCTCGCGGCCGGCCTGGTGGACGTGAAGGTCTGCGCGATCACCGAGATCTGGTCCGGGCTCAAGTTCGTCCGGCGGCTCAAGGACCGGTAACCCGATCGATCCTCCAACCCGACCCACTCCCCATGGCCTGGTTCTCGATCTTCCTCGTCGTCGCGGGCAACGTCATCTACCACCTGGGCCAGCGGCGGGTGCCACCGGGGGCCAACCCGATCGTCGCCACCTTCGCCGCCTACCTGGTCGCGATTGCCGTGACCGCCGCCTGCATCCCGCTGCTCGCCGCCGATGTGCCGCTCCGCTCCGCGTGGCGGACCCTCAACTGGAGCACCTTCCTCGTGGGAGGCGGGATCGTCGGGATCGAGATCGGATTCCTCCTCGCCTACCGGGCGGGATGGCTGCTCAGCAACGCGTCCCTCACCGCCAACGTGCTGGTGGCGGTACTCTTCGTGGCGATCGGCGCGATCTTCTTCCGGGAGTACCTGAGCCCGGGAAGAATCGCGGGGGTGGGTCTCTGCCTGCTGGGCCTCTGGCTGCTGACCCGCCCCGTTGCGCTGACACAGTGACGGTCACACGGAAAGAACCGAGCGGAGTGCCCATGAAGAAGCGGACTGCGAAGCGCGCGGCGAAGACCGCCGGCAAGCAGGTCAGCGGGAAGAAGAGCCCGCCGGAGAAGGTGGCGGCGCCATCGCGGGCCATCGATGCCCGCATCCGGGAGCTGGGCGACTGGCGCGGCGAGACGCTCGCGACACTCCGCGCCCTCATCCTGGCGGCGGACTCGAACATCGCGGAAGAGTGGAAATGGAACGTACCAGTCTGGTCGCGCGACGGGATCATCTGCACCGGCGAGAGCTACAAGAGCGCGGTGAAGCTGACCTTCGCGCACGGCGCCGCCCTCGCCGACCCGAGCCGGCTCTTCAACTCGAGCCTCGAGGGTGCGACCCGCCGGGCGATCGATGTCCGCGAGGGGGAGACGCTCGACCCGAAGGCGTTCAAGGCCCTCATCCGCGCCGCGGCGAAGCACAACGCCGCCAGCCGGGGCGCCTGAGGTGCCGTCCCGCCCGACGCTCCGGACTACCCGCCTGGTCCTCCGCACGCGGTTCTCGCACGGGAGTGGCCGCGCCGCCCTTGAAGCCGGCTGGCACCAGGAGCCCGCTGGCTTGCGGAGCCCAGCACCGTGAATCACCTTCACTCGACTCTTCTCCCCCAGGCAGCCATGGCCAAGGTCCTCGGAATCGGCGGCGTCTTCTTCAAGAGCAGCAATCCCAAGGCACTCAGCCAGTGGTACAGGGACGCCCTCGGCGTCGACGTGCAGGGCTGGGGCGGCGCCATATTCCCCTTCCAGCGGCTCGACAACCAGGGGATCGGCTACACCGTCTGGAATCCCTTTCCCGCCGCCACGACGTACTTCGAGCCCAGCGAGAAGCCGTTCATGATCAACCTGCGGGTGGACGATCTCGACGGCATCCTCGCCCAGCTCCGCTCGGCGGGCGCCCAGGTGCTCGACCGGCGGGGCGAGGAGGAGAACGGGAAGTTCGGCTACGTCCTCGATCCCGAGGGCATCCTGCTGGAGCTGTGGGAGCAGAGCCCAGAAGATTCATCCGCCTCACAATAGCCTTTGCACTACGGAGGGGGTGTGCCAGACACCGACCTCGCCATCACGTTCATCAACGGCCCCACCGCCCTGCTCGAACTCGGCGGGCTGGCGCTGCTCACCGACCCGACCTTCGACCCGGCCGGCACCGACTATCCCACGCCGGTCTACACCCTGCACAAGACCACGGCACCGGCGCTCGCGCGCGACGCGCTGCCGCCACTGGGCGCCGTGCTGCTGAGCCACGACCATCACTTCGACAATCTCGATCATGCCGGGCGGGCGCTGCTCGCCAGTGCCAGGGTGGTCTACACCACCGTCGCCGGCGCGGAGCGGCTGGGCGGGAACGCGGTGGGACTCGGGCCCGGGCAGGTGGTGCAGCTGGGCGGGATCAGGGTGACGGCCACACCCGGCCGGCACGGTCCCCCCGGTGGCGATCGCGGGCCCGTGATCGGTTTCGTGCTCCAGCACCCCGAGAGCCCAACGGTCTACGTCTCCGGCGACACCGTCTGGTACGACGAGATCGAGGCGATCAATCGGCAGATCCCGATCGGCATCGCCTGCCTCAACATGGGCGCGGCCCGGGTGCAGGTGGCTGGCCCCCACCCGCTGACGTTCACCGCCGAGGAAGGCGTGGCCCTGGCTCGCGCCTGGCCGGCGACCACCATCGTGCCGCTCCACTTCGACGGGTGGGAACACTTCTCCGAGGGAAGAAAAGAGATCGAGCAGTGCTTCGAGGCGTCGGGACTGGCTCACCGGCTGGCCTGGTGCCCGCCCGGGGTGCGCCGCCAGTTCGCCTAGCGCGCGGTTGCACATCGCCAGACCGGAGGGAAGCGCCGGGTCGGTTCGGCACGCGTCACTTCGCCGCGTGTGCCGGGTGGCCGCTGGAAGTGCGCAGCCAAGCGCCTGACAATTCACCAGTTGCGAGATGCTGTGCAAGCGGTCCGCTGCTTGCCGTCTTCTCCGGGTACCCCCGCGTGGCTGGCACTCACCTGGAGATTCCCGATGTCTCTCCGAACCGCATTGTCAGCGATCGGCCTCGCCGCGATCGCACTGCTCCCCTCCGCGGCACACGCCCAGGCCCGCACCACCCATGCAACCCAGCTCTGGCTCTCTGCCGGCGCCGGGTTCGGGCTGACCGGGCGCACCAACGGTCTCCCTTTTGACTTCGGCGGCGCGACGACGCTTGGACTCACGGTGCAGCACCGGGTCCTGGTGGGATCGGTCCGCTGGGCGAGAACCGGCGCCTCTCCCGCTGCCAACTGGTTCGCGGGTGGCATGCTGGGCGTCGGTTCCGCTCCCGCAGCGCCGATTCGGGGCTCGATCGCGGCCGGCCTGGGGGTGGCCGGCGGCCCCGACCGGGGCAACGACCTCACCGTCCCGATGGAGGTTCAGATCGGGCTCCGGCTGACGCCGGTGATCGGGCTGGGGCTGACCGGTTTCGCGGCAGTGGAAGGCCACCACCAGAACGTCGGCGCGACCTTCGGCTTCCAGCTGGGCCGGCTCTGGTGAGGGTGGCCGCATCGGGCTGGCGGGCATCGAGCCGACGTAGTAGCCTTAAGGGGTAAGTCGATCAGGGACCTGCGATTGGCAGCCCCCTGTCTCCCGTCGACCGTCATCCAAGGAAGCCGACGTGACTCGCATCGCTCTTCTCATCACCGGCGTGATTGGCACCCTCGCGGCGACCGCCCCGGCTCAGCCCAAGGCGCCCCAGGCCAAGGCCACCACCGCGACCCGCCCCACGCCCGAAATCACCAAGCAGTCCGCCGCGTTCTGGATCCACGATTTCGGCAAGATGAACTACAAGGAAGGGAAGCTCGTCCCCCTCAGCCGCCCCGATCTGAGCGGCTGCTAGTTCCCTTTCGCGCACGACACCGGCGAGCCCCGATCGCGTAGTTTCCGTGATCATGGGCTCGCCGATTGCTTTCCCCGACCGCCAGCGCTCCCGGCTTCACGCCCGGCTCAGCGCCATCGTCCCCGCGCTCCAGACCTTCGGCTACGTGGCCCTGATGCTCGGGGTGTTCATGCTGGCGCTGGTGCTGCTGGTCGCCTGGATCCGCACCCCGGAAGCCTACTTCCTCTCGACCGATCCTCACCTCCCCCAGGTCGTGCGGGGGGGCGAGTCGCTCCGCTCCCTGATGCCCTGGCTGCGTGCCGAGCTCGGCAACGCCGCCCTCCTCATCGGCATCGGCATCGTGTGCGTCTGGGGACTCGCGTCCCTCAGCCGGGACCGTGCGGCTGCCTGAGCTGATCCGGTACCTTCCGGCCCTCGCGCTGCTCGCCTGCATCCCGGCCGATGCGGCGCCGCGCGCCCCAGCCACCTGGAAGGCCGATCACCACGTCCATGTCGGTTCGGTCGACGTCTGCCGCCGCTTCGGCGAATGCCTCGAGAGCAACACGCCGCCGGCGGTGTATGCCGTCGACGCCATCCGGGCGCTCGACGCGGCGGGGGTGGCCAGGGGAGTCGTGCTGAGCGACGCCTACCTGTACGGCGTGGAGTCGCTGCACCTCACCCCGGCCGAGGTCGTCAGGTTCACGCGGCTGGAGAACGAGTTCACCGCCGCCGAGGTGGCCAGGTACCCCGAGCGGCTGGTGGGATTCCTCGCGGTGGACCCGCTCGACCCCTCGGCGCTGCCGGAGCTGGAACACTGGCGCGGGAGCCGGGTGCTGCGCGGCCTCAAGCTCCATCTCACGGCCGACGGCGTCGACCTCAAGCGCCCCGGCGATCTCTCGAAGGTGCAGGCGGTGGTGGCCGCGGCCGCCGCGCAGGGGCTCCCGATGGTGATCCACATCGGCGGCGGCGGGTTCGGGCCGGGCGAGGCCGCACTCTTCATCGACTCGGTGCTGCCGCGCGCGGGGACGAGCTGGGTGCAGATCGCGCACGCCGCGGGTGGACTCCCGGTGGTCGGGGACGCGCACGCCCGCATCCTGGCGCTCTTCGGCGATCACATCCAGCGGCACGACCCCGCGACCGAGCGCCTGCTGTTCGATCTTTCGTATGTGCCGGGACCGGGGGAAGACTCGGCGGCCGCCCGCCAGCTGCTCACCGAAATCCGGCGGATCGGGATCGATCGTTTTCTCTTCGCCTCGGATTTCAGCGTGCAGACGCCGCTCGAGTCGGTGGCGCGGCTCCGCACCCTGGGGCTGTCAGAGGCGGAGTGGGCGCGGGTCGCGGCGGCGTGCGCCCCGTGGGCCTGCTGATGAGGGCGCGACTCGCCATCCTGGCCGCCGGACTCCTGAGCGCCGGGGACCGCGATCCGGCCACCCAGCGCTGCGATACGGTGGTGCCGGTGGTGTCGCAAACCATGCCGCCGGTGTTCAGCTGGACCCCGGCCTGCGCGATCACCGAGCTGACCGTGACGCTCCAGGGGAGCACCGTCTGGGCGATCACGGTGGCCGGACATCCCTACGGCATCCTCCCGCCGGTGACCTATGGCCAGGCGCCCAGGGGAACCATGGCGACGACGCCCGCCGACACGCTCTACCCCTCGGGACGTTACGGCCTCAAGCTCCGCCGGCTCGACTTCACCGGGTTGCTCGGCGACGTCGGCGAGGCCACCTTCTCTCCCGGCGCGCCCCGTGGCACTCCCTGACACCGCGCCTCCACTGACCTCCGCCCCCCACCCGCCGTGGCCCAAAGCCCCACGATCTACAACTTCGACATCGAGCTCTCCCACGTCGACCGCGCGGTCTACGAGACGCTGAGCCTGCGGGTGGCCTGCCAGCCGTCGGAGACGCCGGAGTTCCTGCTCACCCGGGTGCTGGCCTACTGCCTCGAGTACCAGGAGGGGATCAGCTTCGGGAAGGGCTTCACCGAGCCGGGCGAGCCGGCGCTGGCGGTGCACGACCTGACCGGGGCGATGCAGGTCTGGATCGACATCGGCTCGCCCGACGCGGCCCGGCTCCACAAGGCGAGCCTGACGATTCCGCGGGTGGTGGTCTACAGCCACAAGGAGCCGCGCATCCTCCTCGCGTCCCTCGCCGGCCAGCGGATCCACAAGGCCGGCGAACTGGAGATCTACAGCCTCGACCGCGAGCTGCTGGAGTCGCTGGCCAGCCGGCTCGACCGCCGCACCCGGCTCACCATCTCGGTAACCGACGGCCATCTCTACGTGACCCTGGGCGACGAGACCTGGGATGGACCGGTCGAGCGACTCCAGCTCACCGCGAGCTGAGCCCGCGGTGACGGGCGACTTCTCCCTCCGGGCCGCGACGACCGCGGACATCCCGGTGCTCGCCGGGATCTGGCACCGCGGCTGGCACGAGGCCCACGCCCATCTCCTGCCGCCGGCGCTCACCGCCCATCGCACCCTGCCGAGTTTCGTCGAGCGGCTGGGACCGATGCTGCCGGACCTCACGGTCGCCGTCATCCGGGAGCAGCCGGTCGGGTTCTGCGCCATCGAGCACGACGAGCTCTACCAGCTGTTCGTGGACCCGGCGGGACGGGGATGGTGGCTGGCCGCCGCACTGGTGCGCGACGCGGAAGAGCGGCTGGCCGCGCGCGGGGTGCGGGTCGGCTGGCTGGCCTGTGCGATCGGGAACGATCGGGCGGGACGCTTCTACGAGAAGTGCGGCTGGAACCGGGTGGGAACCATGATCAACCCGGCGGTGACGCCGAACGGCCCCTGGCCGCTCGAGACCTGGCGCTACGAGAAAGTACTGGACCCGCGACCCGCTTCCCCCCACCCCACCGACTGATGCGACGCATCCTCCTTGCGGCCCTGCTCCTGGCGGGCACCGGCCCGGACCTCGCGGCCCAGGCCGGCACCGTCATCCTGGTCCGGCATGCCGAGAAGGGCGATACCACCGCCGATCCGCCCCTCTCGGCGGCGGGGGAACAGCGCGCGCAGGCACTCGACGCCGCCCTGGCGCGGTTCCCGCTGGCCGCGATCTACGTCTCGGAGTATCAACGGACCGCGCTGACCGCCGCGCCGGTCGCGCACCGCACCGGCCTCCAGTCAGTGACGATCGCGGTGCGGAAGAGCCCACCGGCGCAGGCCGACGCGATTGCGGAGGCGGTGCGGCATCTTCCCCGCGGCAGCGCGGCGCTGGTGGTCGGCCACAGCAACACCCTCGCGGGGATCATCCGGGCCCTGGGCGGCCCGGCGATCCCGGATCTCTGCGACGCCGAGTACGCGACGATGCTGGTGCTGGAGCTCCCGGGCGAGGGACTGCCGCCCCGTCTCCTCCGCGTCAGCTACGGCGCCGCCAATCCTCCCGACCGTGACGGTTGCCTGGCGCGGATGCGTCTCGAGTAGGCCGGTTCACCCGGTCTTCCGGGTGCCCCGCACGTCGGCCGGACCGGTCTCCGGGAGCTGCACCCCTTCGACCTTCCGTGCCACGGTCCCGACCAGCGAATCACCCCGGACCTCGAGGACCCAGGTGCTGATCACGGTAATGGCCTTCTGCTCCCCGTTCATGTTGAGCGAGCCGGACGAGGTGGAGACCAGGGTGGCGGCACCCTTCCCGGCGAGCCCCGCGAGCTTGAGGGGCGGCCGTTCCGGGATGTCCGCCGACGGGTCGTTGGCGAGGGTCCCGACCAGGGAGTCCCCGGCGCCGGCGATCTGCAGCGTCGCGTTGGCCATGATCGTGGTGCGTTCCCCGTTCTCGATCCTGGCGCCGGCGGCATAGGTCACGCGCCAGGTGCCCACCAGCGGCGACTGGGCGGCCAGGGGGGCACCACAGACCAGCAGGGCAGACAGGACCAGGGACGTCCGGGACATCATCGGGTTCCTCCAGTGGGCGGGCGTAGGGGCGAGCAGTGGAATCCCCGTGTGGATGTGCCAGTCACCCCAACCGTCGCACCATGTCACTTCGGATACAGCAGGTGAGCACCCCGAACCTCCCCGCGGCGCTGCGCGACGCGATCCTCGCCCTGTGTGAGGCTGCGTACGAGGAGCCGATGGCGGGATACCTGGCCGACATCGGTTCCGGGGAACACCTGCTCGGCTTCGAGGCGGAACGCCTCGTGAGCCACCTCATGTGGGTCGAGCGGCGACTCGAGGTGGCGGCCGGCCCGGCGCTCCGCACCGCCTACATCGAACTGGTCGCGACCCATCCCACCGCGCAGGGGCGAGGGCACGCCACGGCACTGCTGGCCGAGCTCCCGCCGCGCATCGCGGCGTACGACCTCGGTGCACTCAGCCCCGCCACCGAGGGACTCTATTTCCGGGCAGGGTGGGAATACTGGCGAGGGCCGCTGTTCCACCGGCGAAACGGACAGTTCGTTCCCGATTCCGAGGAGCGGGTGATGGTGCTGCGCCTGCCCCGCTCGCCGGCCCTGGACCTGGACGCGGCGCTGTCCGTCGACTGGCGGCCAGGCGAGGTCTGGTAGTTTCCTTCGTGCGCCTGGTGATTGGCAGTTAGCTTTTCCGGTGGCAGCACAAGCCGCCGCCGGCCGGATTCACGCCACCGAGAGGCCCCACCCTGAAGCTCCGCAAGCGCACCTGGATCCTGCTCGGGATTCCGACCCTCCTCCTGGTCGTGGCCATCGCCCTCTTCCCGGCCTGGAAGCGGGCCAGCGATCGCGGGGGCCAGCTCCCCGCCGAGCCATTCCGGATCGCCGGCAACTTCTACTACGTCGGCGCCAACGACGTCTCCTCGTTCCTGATAACCGGTCCCGAAGGCCACATCCTCATCGACGGTGGCTATCCGGCCACGCCCCCGATGATCATGGCGAGCATTGCGAAGCTCGGCTTCGACATCAAGGACGTGAAGATCCTGCTCAACTCCGAGCCGCACCTCGACCATGCCGGCGGGCTCGCGGCGCTGCAGCAGGCCTCGGGCGCGCAGGTGTGGGGCAGTGAGGCGAGCGCCGTCGCCCTCCGCTCCGGCGGCGACGATCCCATCATCCCCCTGCCGATTCGCGCCCTGATCCGGGTGGGGATCATCAGCTATCCCGCGGTGCGGGTCGATCACCAGGTGCAGGACGGCGACACCGTGCGGGTCGGGCCGCTCGCGGTCGTGGCGCACCTCACGCCCGGGCATACCCGCGGCTGCACCTCGTGGACCACCCGGGTGCAGGAGGGCAGCCGGACGCTCGACGTGATCAGCGCCTGCAGCCTCATCATGCTGGGTCACATCGGCTATCCCGGCCAGGAGCAGGACCTCGAGCGGAGCATCGCCACGCTCCGGAGTCTCCCGGTCGATGTCTGGGTGACCTCGCACGCCCGGCTCTGGGGCCGCTACCGCAAGTTCATGGCGCGCGACTCCGCCCCGACCCCGGTCGAGCCGTTCATCGACCCCGCCGGTTACCGGGCGTACCTGGACAGCGCGCTGGCGCGGGTGCGCCGGGGCGAGAAGCACTAGGCATGTCGGGCGACCCCCATGTCCGGCACGTGGCCGACACGGCCCGCTGGGTGGCGATGTATCGCGCCCTCGAGTCGGAGCGGCGCGATGCACTCTTCCATGACCCCTACGCGCGCACCCTCGCGGGCGAGCGAGGCGCCCGGATCTACGCCTCGCTGCCGAAACAGATGCGCGACGCGGCGTGGTCGGTCGTCACCCGCACCGTGCTCATCGACCGCCTGGTGCAGGAGCGGGTGCGGCAGGGGATCACGCTGGTCGTGAACCTGGCGGCGGGTCTCGATTCCCGGCCCTACCGCCTCGACCTCCCCGCCTCCCTTCGCTGGGTCGAGGTGGATGATCCCGAGCTGCTGGAGGAGAAAGCGGCCCGCCTCGCCAGGGAGACGCCCCGCTGCCAGCTCACCCGGATCGGCCTCGACCTGAGCGATGCCGACCGGCGGCGCGAGGTGCTGGCCAGCCTGCCCCGCCCCGGCGACCGGATGGCAGTCCTCACCGAGGGGCTGATCATGTACCTGCGGGAGAGCGACGTCGCCGGGCTGGCGGAGGAGCTGCGGGCCACGCCCGGCTGCGAGACCTGGATCACCGACACCATCTCGCCGGGACTGCGCCGGATGATCAACGCCAACTGGAAGGCGCTCGAGGCGGCCAACGCCCAGATGATCTTCGCGCCGCCCGAGGGACCGGCCTACTTCGAGCGGTTCGGCTGGCACGCCGCCGAATGCCAGGCGATCTTCACCGCCGCGCGCCGCCTCAAGCGTCTCCCCTGGCTCTACCGGCTGTTCGCGGCCATCCCCGGCGCCGACCGGTATCACCCGGAGCGTCCCTGGTCGGCGGTCTGCCGCCTGGCCCGGGTTCTCCCCGCGTGAGCGACGCACGGCCCACCCGGCACCGCCTCGTCTTCGCGGCCCTGGCCGCGGCCACGATGTTCGGTGGCCTCCAGCTCCAGCGGCACCGCGCCACCCTGCCCGCCGCCGTCGGCGACATCCTCGGCGATGCCCTCTGGGCGGTGATGTTCTACTGGCTCGTCAGCATGGTGTTCCCGGCGCTCACCGACTGGCACCGCGCCATTGTCGCCGTCGCGGGGTGCTGGTCGGTGGAGCTGAGCCAGCTGGCCCGCTCCCCCGGCCTGGTCGCGCTCCGGCACACCACGCTCGGCCACCTGGTCCTCGGCAGCGACTTCGACCCGCGCGACCTGCTGGTCTATCCCTGCGGGGTGGCGGTGGCCCTGCTCTTCGAGCGCCTGCTCATCGCGCGCAGGGCCCCCTAACCCGGCGCGAACGGGTTCGTCTTCGCAGGGACGAACCTGCTTGCGTGTCCGGAAGCGGCGGGCCAGCTTCCCCTCCACCAGCACGCTTCCTTCGTTCCCCTCGCTCGCGGCAGACTCGTCTCCATGCCCCGTTCCCGGGCCTTTGCGCTTCTTCTCCTGGCGTCGGTCACTCCGCTGCACGCCCAGACGCCGGCGGAGCCGCCGAATGCTCCGGCTACGCTGCAGCGGCAAATGCCGTCGCTGGTCCTCCAGTATGGCGGGCGGGCCATCCTCGAAGGGCGAATAGAGGGCAGCGACGAGCGAACCGCGTTTGCGGAACTGGTCGACAGCAGCGGCGGGCGGGTGACGCAGGTGCTCAAGTGGACCTCACGCACCGGCCCGCTCACCCTCCGCGCCACCGTGCACGGTTCGGCCGAAGCGTTCGCGGCCGAGGCGGATCCGCGCGAGGACGGGCTCCGGGTGGTGCGCCATGCTTCCGGCGCCGCGGTCAACCGGCTCAACAGCGCGGTGTACGATCGCCGGGGCGACTGGGTCCTCTCGGTCGATGTCCCCGCCGCCGCCTCGATCGAGCCGGATGCCGCCCCCACTGACAGCACCAGCTTCCGCTTCATCGCCTCAGGGCGGGAAGTGACCCTCCGCTTCCGGCCCCGGTTCTACCAGCGCCACCGCGGGCTCGCCGAGTACCGGCCCTGGGAGTACCGGCCCTGGAGCGAATCGGTGGCGGGATGGACCTCGTGGTACGCCTACTTCGACAAGGTCACCGCCGCCGACATTGCGCGCACCGCCGAGGTGCTGGGCCGCCGGCTCCAGCCCTTCGGGTATCGTTATCTCCAGATCGACGATGGCTACCAGCAGCTGCCGATCGGCCTGCCGTCCCACTGGCTGACGCCCAACGCCAAGTTCCCCGCCGGGCTGCCAGCGCTTGTCAGCGACATCCAGCGGCAGGGCCTCACCCCGGCGATCTGGACCAACGTCGCCTTTGCCGACAGCGCCGCCGCCGCCGGGCACCCGGGATGGTTCGTGCCGGGACCGGGGGGGCGTCCCGCCTACGGCAACTGGGTCGGGTATGTGATGAACGGCAACTCGGCCGGCGCGATGGACACGCTGGTCACGCCGGTCTATCGCGAGCTCAAGCGGATGGGGTGGGGCTACTTCAAGCTCGACGCCCTCCGGCACCTGCGCTACGAGGGCTACAACAGCCACGCGGGCTACTTCGGCCAGCAGGGTCTCGACCGCGCGGCGGTCTTCCGCGGCGTGGTCGGGAGGGTGCGCGATGCCATCGGGCACGACGCCTACCTGCTGGCGTGCTGGGGCATCCGCCCGGAACTCATCGGGCTGGTGGACGGAGTGCGGGTGGGCGACGACGGCTTCGGCTACGGATCCTTCGCGCAGTACAACTCCTTCAACAACGTGGTCTGGCGGAACGATCCCGACCACATCGAGCTGCACCAGCCCGACGGCTACCGCGCCGCCACGCTGACGTCACTGACCGGCTCGGTCCTGATGCTCACCGACCGGCCCGCGGTCTACGAGACCTCCCGCGTGGAAGCGGCGCGCCGCACCGCGCCGGTGCTCTTCACCCGCCCGGGCCAGCTCTACGACGTCGACCCCTCCCGCTCCGCGCTGCTGCCGCTGGCGAACACCGAGCTGAGCGGCTCCGGCCCGCGTCCCTTCGATGCCGACCAGCGCGAGGTCGTCTCCCTCTACCAGCTCGATCTCGCCCGCCCCTTCGAGCAGTGGACGGTGCTGGCGCGGACCGCCGATGACCCCGCACCGATCCCCTTGGCCGAGCTCGGCCTCGCGCCCCAGGGCGACTATCTCGCCTTCGAGTTCTGGACCCGCCGCTTCGCCGGCGTGGTGCGCGACACCCTGCGCCCCCCGCCGATCGACCGCGCCTTCGGGGTGCAGGTGCTCTGTCTCCGGCCGCGGGTGGGGCACCCGCAGCTCCTGGCGACGAATCGTCACGTGACCTGCGGCGGCCCCGACCTCGCGGCGGTGCAGTGGGAGAATGGGACGCTGTCGGGAGAGAGTGACGTCGTGGCACACGACGCCTACGAGCTGTACCTCACCGAGCCGGCCGGCTTTCGCTATGCCGGACTCGAGGCGCCCGGTACGACGGCCAGCACGGTGCGGCGGAAGGACGGGGTGCGGGTGGTCCGCATCACCAGCGTGAGTGGAGGGAGGATCCGCTGGTCGGTGCGCTACGCGCCCAGCCGATCCTGATCCGGGCCGGCCGGGAGCTCCCGCCCCTGCGCCTTTCGCGCGAGCCACAGGGTGCCCGCCGCCGACGCGGCGCTGAGGGCCATGAACGGGACACCGGTGACCGCGGTGAGCCAGAGCAGGCTGGCCTCGGGACGGCCGAGATGCGCGAGGCCCAGGAGCACCATCACGGTCGGCACCAGGGCGAGGAGCAGGCCCCCGAATGCCCCCCACGCCGCGAAGCGTGGCAGGGAGAGTTCCTCGAAGCGGCGCCGCCGGCCGGCGACGCCGAGGACCAGCGAGAAGAGCACGCCGCCCACGAACCCGGGGATGGCCAGCGCCGGCAACGGCGCGTCGAACACCCGGAAGACCGCGTCCCAGAAGGGAGCGGGACCGAGGGTACTGAGCACGCCGATGAGCACGCCGCCAAGCGCCCAGGCGATGCCCCAGGTGAGCCCCATGCCGATGGCGCCCCGCAGCCGTCGCAGCCCCTGCCCCATCGCATCCTCCGGTGAAATCGATACTGTAGCGCACACAGTAGCATGCAGCGAGGTGGAGTCCAAGTGGAGATCGTCCCCTACCGTCCCGAGCTGGCGCCCGCGTTCCGGTCGCTCAACCGCGCCTGGATCGAACGGTTCTTTGCGCTCGAGCCCGCCGACCTGAAGACCCTCGACGACCCGGCGGGCGCGATCGTCGCCCCGGGCGGCGAGATCTTCTTTGCCCTCGTGGCGGGTACCGTGGCCGGCACCGCCGCCGCGGTGCCCGTTGGCCCGGGCGCCTTCGAACTGGCGAAGATGGCGGTATCGCCGGAGCACCAGGGCAGCGGCATCGGGCAGGCGCTGGGGCGGGCGGTGATCGACTGGGTGCGCTCGCAGCGCGCCACCCGGCTCTTCCTCCTCACCAACAGCAGCCTCGGCCCCGCGCTCCGGCTCTACCGTCGCCTCGGCTTCCAGGACCGGCCGCTTCCCTCCCACACTGACTACGCCCGAGCCGACGTCTACATGGAGTATCCACTCTGAGCCGGCCGCCGTTGCGCCCCGACTCCCCGCGCGATAAACTCTGGCAGCAGCGCGAGGGGCGCTCTCAGTCCGCGTAAAGGGCCGTGCCCACCCACCGCAGTCCCAACATCACTGCACGAACCTTCTTTCAGCCTGATCAGTGCGGACTCCAGGCGCTCTGAAAGGAGATTCGCATGTATCCCAATCCGCAGGACGTTCTCCCGCTTCCGCCCCGCCCCGATCTCGACCAGTACAAGAAGCGCGCGAAGGACCTCGCCCGCGCCGCCGGCGCGGGGGACGCCGCCCTGCTCGCGTGGGCGCGCGACTGGATCGTCGCCCTCGGCAAGCTCCAGCCGGAGGGGACCCGCGGCTTCGAGCCGCGCGAGCGCGACCGGCGCACGCACCAGCTCGCCCTCTTTGCGCGGGAGCGGCTCAGCCGGGCCGACGGCGGGCTGGCGCAGGCCCAGTTCGTCATCGCGCGGGCACACGGCTTCCTGAGCTGGCGCAAGCTCTCGGAGCACCTGGAGTCGCTCGCGCGCCGGGACTCCACCGTTGCCGCCTACGAGGACGCCGCCGACGCCATCGTCTCCGGCGACCTGACCACCCTCCAGCGCCTGCTCCGCGCCAACCCCGCCCTCATCCGGGAACGCTCCACCCGGGAGCACGACTCCACGCTGCTGCACTACGTCTCCGCCAACGGCGTGGAGCACTACCGGCAGAAGACCCCGCCCAACATCCTCGCCATCGCCGAGTGGCTGCTCGACGCCGGAGCGGAGGTGGACGCGGAGGCGAATGTCTACGGCGGAGGGCTCACTACCTTCGCGCTGGTGGTGACCAGCGCCCATCCCCGCGCCGCCGGCGTGCAGATCCCGCTCGCCGACCTGCTCCTGGCCCGGGGAGCGAGGATGCGCCCCGACATCGTGCACTACGCCCTCGAGAACGGGTGCCCCGAGGCGGCAGCCCACCTCGCGGCGCTCGGCGCGCCGCTCTCGCTGGTCGATGCCGCCGGCGTGGGACAGCTGGAGGCCATCCGCGCCGCCTTTGCCGCCGCACCCGGCGGCGTGCCGGTGAGCACCCAGGGTGAGGCGATGGTGATGGCGGGGTGGTGCGGGCAGCGCGAGTCGGTGCGCCTGATGCTGGAGCTCGGGGTGGATCCCGGGGTCACCCGTGCGCACGACCAGCAGACCGCGCTCCACGCCGCGGCATTCCAGGGCGACGTGGCGCTGGTGCAGCTGCTGCTCGAGCACGGGGCGCCGGTCGATGCCGCCGACCGGATCTACGGCACACCGCCCTTCCGCTGGGCCGAGGTGGCGTGGCTCATGGAACAGCGCTCGCCGGCCGAGTCGTATCGGGCGATTCTGCTGGCGCTGGCGCGCGCCGGTGCGAGCATCCGGCCGGAGTGGCTGGAGGAGCCGGGGCTCCGGAGCGACGAGGGGTGGTACGCGGAGCTGCGGCGAGCGGTTCGGGGCTAGGGAGGAAGATCAGGGATCCCTCGCTGCGCTCGGGATGACAGAACTGGTTGCCGCTCCGACCAGTTCTGTCATTCCGGGCTTGTTCCTTGCCTCTGGGACGACAGACCTGGTTGGCGCTCCGACCACTTCTGTCATTCCGAGGGAGCGAAGCGACCGAGGAATCCCTGCTCTTCCCGCAGACCGACCGTCCACTTTGCGCCACAAAGAGCCTTGCTTATATTGTCCCCATGGCCCTCACCACCCAGAACGGCTCGCTGGTCGAGCGGTACCTCTTCTCCCCGCTCTACACCCCCCGGAGCTTCTGGTCCGTGGTGGGGTGGTGGGAGCGCCGGCGGCTGTTCTACAACGTGGCCGTCGGGCTCGCCGGCCTGGTCACCACCGCCACCGCCCTGCTCCTCAACGTCCTCACCCCCGGCACCCCGGGCCCAACCGGGCCGCCGCTGATGCTGATCCCGGTGTACGCCCTCGCCGCGAATCTCTTCTACTCCCTCGGCGCCCCGATCGACCTCCTGCTCCGGCGCCGCCTCAAGGAGGACGCGGGACCGGTGGCCCAGGCGCTCTTCCGCTACGGACTGGCCTTCTCGGTCGGGCTGACCCTGCTGCCGATCCCGCTCATCGTCTTCGGCACCATCATGATGGTGCTCACCCGCTAGGGACCGTTCCGACGGTCGCTTGCGTCCCCCCCGGGCCCAAGGCAGCTTTGCAGGAGCCGTCGGTCGACGACCTCCACCCGCTGCCATGCCCCTCGCACTCACTCCGCTCTTCCCGGCGCTGTTGCTGCTTGCCCTCCCGCTGCCGCCGGGCCGCGTCGCGTCGACCGAACGCTTCTGCCTCTCCCAGCGCGAGCTGCGGGTGATGGGCGTCGCGCTCGGGCTGCCGCGGGACTCGGTCCTCCTGCGGCTGGGTGCGGCATCGTCCGCGAGCGACTCGACCCTCCGCTATCGCGACCTCGAGGTGACCCTGGGCGCCGACGGGCGGGTGAGCCGGCTCCGGCCCCTCACCTCCCGCGCCGGCGGTCCCGGCGGCGTCCACCTCGGCCAGCGGATCGAGGATGTCATCGACCAGCTCGGCGCCTCGCTCTACGACCAGGACCTCGACGAGGTCACCTGGGAACCGGCGATCTGCCGCGACGGTCCCCTCCCCACCGGGGCCGGGCTCAACGCCTCCTTCTACTGGGAGAATCTCCCGGGCGAGTTCGGAACCATGGTCACCAACTATCCCAATCGCCGGCTCGCGGCCCTCGAGCTCACCCGCGCCAGCGCGGGCACGCCATGAGCCTCGACCGCCGCGGGTTCGTCGCCGCCGCCGCGGCCCTCGCCGCGGGCACCGCGCTCCCGCCCGACCCGGCCCCCGCGATACCGCGCCCGGCCCGGCCGGCCGGGGATGACCCCCTCGGCGTGCGCGGCGACTTCCCGCTCGTCACCACCCGCACTTTCCTCAACGGCGCCTACATCACTCCCAGTCCCCAGCAGGCGATCGCCGCCGGCCAGGCGTTCATCGCCAGCCGGGGCCAGCCGATGCTGGTGGGGCCGCTGCTGCGGAAGGTGGGCGAGGTGCGGGGCCAGTTCGCGAAGCTGGTGAACGCGTCGGCCGACGAGATCGGGTTCCTCTTTGCCACCACCGAGGGCGAGAACGTCGTCGCCAACACCGTCCCGATGCGCCGGGGCGACAATGTCGTCATCGACGCACTGAGCTACGAAGGTGCGTACGTGGTGTACCGCGAGCTGGAGAAGCGCCGGGGCGTGCAGCTCCGGATCGTGCCGCACCAGGAGGGCGTGGTCTCCACCGAGGCCATCGCCAGCCGCATCGACCGGCGGACGAGGCTGGTCTCGGTGGCCTGGGTCTCCCACCTGAATGGCTTCCGCCACGACCTGCGCGCCCTGGCCGACGCGGCACACCGCCACGGGGCGTTCCTGTACACCGACGCGATCCAGGGGGTCGGCACGCTCGACCTCGACGTCCGCGCCACCGAGGTCGACTTCTTCTGCACCGGCACCTACAAGGGGCTCCTCGCGGGCTTCGGCCTGGCGCCCTTCTACGTGCGCCGCGAGGTGCTCGATCGCATCACCCCCGATCGCTTCGGGGCCTTCGGCGTCTCGAAGGAGCTGCCGGACTTTCACTACGAGATCAACCGCACCGCCCGCCGGTACGACTACGCCACCCTCCCCTTCGCGGAGGTGCACCAGCTCGGCGCCACGCTGCCCTACCTCCAGTCGCTGGGCGTGGCCCGGATCGAGGCGCACGTGACCGGCCTCGCCACCAGGCTGGCCGAGGGACTCGCGGGCCAGGGGTACCGTCTCTTCACGCCGCCGGGGAACCGCGCCTCGATCGTCAGCTTCTACTTCACCCGCCCCGCCGCCGACATCCGCGCCGCCTTCGAGCGCGAAGCGATCGACGTCACGGTGCGCGACGATCATGTGCGGGCGTCCGTGGCGCTCTTCAACAACGCCGACGAGGTCGACCACCTCCTCTCGGTCACCCGCACCCTGTCCTGATCCACCGCCTATGCTGCTCCTTCTCTCCCGGCTCCTTCACATCGTGTGCGGGTGTCTCTGGGTCGGGATGGCCGTGTTCTCCGCGTTCTACCTCGGACCCGCGATCGACGACGCGGGTCCCGGCGCCAACGCCGTCATGCCGGCGCTGGCCCGCCGCGGCATCGCGACGATCTTCCCCGCGCTTGGACTGGTGACCATCCTCTCCGGCGGCTGGCTTTACGCGCGGGTCATGGGCGACGGCGCCGGCGCGGCGTCCGCCACCGGCGTGGCCCATGCCTATCTCGGTTCGGCCCTGGTCGCGGTGATCGCGTTCCTGGTGGGGATCCTGGTCACCCGCCCCGCCATGGCGAAGGCGGCGGCCGCGTTCCAGGCGGCGGCCACGGCGGCGCCGGAGCAGCGCGGTGCCCTGCTGGCCGAAGGCGCCCGGCTCAAGGCCCGCGGCTCGGCCGGCGGGAAAATTGGCGGCGCCCTCCTGCTCGTGGCGCTCGCGGGCATGTCGGTCGCCCGGTACCTCTGACCGGAGCAGCCCATCCGCTTCCTCGACCAGGCCGCCGTCGAGCGGCTCCTCTCGCTGCCCGAGCTGCTCGCGGCGCTTCGTCCCGCGCTCCGGCGATTCTCCGCCGGCGAGGTGGTCCAGCCGGTCCGCACCATCCTGCCGGTGGAACGGCACCAGGGATTCTTCGGCCTGATGCCGGCGTATGCCGATGCGCTCGGCGCCAAGCTGGTCACCTTCTACCCGGGGAACCGGGGCGTCCCCACCCATCACGCGCTGATCGTCCTCTTCCGACCGGAGACCGGCGAGCCGCTGGCGGTGCTCGACGGCACCTATATCACCGAGATGCGTACCGCCGCGGTCTCCGCGATCGCGACCGACCTGCTGGCGCGGCCGGATGCGCGCACCCTCTGCCTGCTGGGGAGCGGCGTGCAGGCGCGGAGTCACCTCACCGCCCTCGGGCTGGTGCGCCGGTTCGGCGAGGTGCGGGTGTGGAGCCCGCGGCACGCCGCGGCCTTCGCGGAGGCCCACGGCGTGCGCGCCTGCGCCACGGCCGAGGAGGCGGTGCGCGGCGCCGATGTGGTGGTGGTCGCCACCAGCGCGAAGGAGCCGGTGCTGCGGGGGGAATGGGTGGGCCCGGGTACGCACCTCAACGCGGTGGGCGCCTGTCGTCCCGACTGGCGGGAGCTGGACGACACGGTGCTGGGCCGCGCGCGGCTCTACGTCGACTCCCGCGCCGCCGCCGCGGTGGAATCGGGCGACATCATCGCCGCGCGGGCGCCGGTGACCGAGCTGGGCGAGCTGATCGCCACCCCGGGACTTGGCCGCCGAAGGCCGGAGGAGATTACACTTTTCAAGTCGCTCGGTCTCGCGATCGAGGACCTCGTCTCCGCCGACCTCGTCTACCAGGCCGCACTCCGGGAATCGTGATGATCGAAGCGCTGACCCACCCCGTCTCCGACGCCGACCTCACCGGACTCGCCCGGCTGCTGGTGGACGCGGTCGAGTCTGGCGCCGCGGTGACGTTTCTTCCGCCCCTGTCGGTGGAGCGGGCAAGGGACTGGTGGCGCGGGGTGGTCGATGGTGCGCCGCCGGGATCGGTCTTCCTGGTGGCCCGGGAGGGAGACCACCTGCTGGGGACGGTGCACTACCAGCCGGCGACCGCGCCCAACCAGCCCCACCGCGCCGACGTCTCCAAGCTCATCGTGCACCGGGACGCGCGCCGCCGCGGGCTCGGCAACCAGCTGATGGCAGCGCTGGAGCAGCACGCGCGGCGGCAGGGCCTCCGGCTCCTCACCCTCGACACCAAGCGGGGCGATCCCGCCGAACGGCTCTACGCCCGGCTGGGCTGGACCAGCGCGGGGGTGATTCCGGACTTCGCGCTCAATCCGGACGGGACGTACCACGACACCGTCATCTTCTACAAGACGCTGGCCTAGCTCCCTCACCAGTCACGCCGAGCGGCGGATGAGCGACCCCGAAATGATCCGGCTCCTGCAGGAGATCCGCGACCTCCAGCAGCAGCAGGTGCAGGCCACCACCCAGCTGCTGCAGAACCAGGCCGATGCCATCCGGTCGCAGCGGGACATCCAGGCCAAGGCGCGCCGGCTCCTCATCCCGCTTGGCCTGGTCATCGGGGTGATCCTCGCGATCGTGCTGGTGCTGCTCCGCTACATCCTCACGCACTACGCCTGACGGCCGGCATGACGACCGACGGCCCCGCCATCGTGGTGCATCCCAACGGTTTCAACCTCACCGTCTCCGGTACGACGAAGATCATCTTCTGGCACAGCATCGAGCGGGTGGTGGCGCTGAAGCAGGACCTCGGCACCCACGACATGATCGTCCTGCTGGTCGATGCCCACGGCGCGCCGGAGCCGGTGGTGCTCGCCGAGGAGATGCCCGGCTTCGCCGATCTCTTCGCCCCGATGGAGACCCATCTCGGTGTGAGCCCCGCCTGGTATCCGGAGATCATGCTCCCGGCATTCGAGCCCACCCCGATGCTCCTGTACAGCCGCACCCCCGACCCGAATGCCTAGCTGCACCCGACCCGAACCGCTGGAGCTCGCCTCGATGCGTTCACCGCTTGTCCTGCTCGTCATCGCCGCCGTCCTCATGCTCCCCGGCGCTGCGCCCCTCGCGGCGCAGGCCGCCGCCAGCGAGGAGAAGGCGGCGCTCGCGCTCGCCGATTCCGCGCTGGCCACAATCTCCCGGGGCGATTTCGTCGCCCTGACCGACCTGATGCTCGACTCCGCCGTCACCTTCTCCGGTGGCGTGCGCGACGGGGCGCCCTGGACCCGGTTCCAGACCCGGGCCCAGAATCGCGCCGTCAACGGCAAGGGGTTCACCGAGCGCGGCTTTCACCCCACCGTGCATGTCTCGGGGCCGCTCGCGGTGGTGTGGATGCCCTACGACTTCTACCGTGACGGGAAGTGGTCCCACTGCGGCGTGGATGCCTTCACCCTGCTCAAGACCGCCGGCGGATGGCGCATCGCCACGCTCTCGTGGAGCGTGGAGCAGCCGCCGGCCTGTCAGCCGCATCCCGACGGCCCGCCTCGCACTCCCTGAGCCGGGCGGCTTGCGCCCGCCCTGCCTCCCGGGCACTTTGCGCTGACGATGCCCTACGTCTCCCTGGTCGCGTATCCGGGCCGGAAATACCTGCGGATGGTGATTTCCGAGGTGCCGCTCACCGCGGCCCAGCCGATCGCCGAGGACGGCCGCTTCGGCGACCGCCCGGAGATCATCGTCTTCCAGCGGGACGTGCCCGACCCCGCCCGCACAGTGGACCGTGTCCGGGAACTCCTCGCCACCTCCCGGGTGCCGGAGGACGACCGGTCGTTCGACTGCCCCGCCCCCATCGCGGTGCGCGCCATCGAGCTGGCCGCCGCCGAACTGTGGCCCCCCAACCGGATCCGCTGCGCCGATTGCCAGCACTACTTCGTCGCCCCGATCGCCGAGTCGGCCCGGATGTACGTCGCCTGCCCGCACTGCCAGAACCCGATCCTGAATCCCCGCTGGAACACCGCCTGACGGCGGAGCCCGCCCGATGCCGCTCGACCGCTGGATGCCCGCATGGGATGCCCGCTCGGCGCATGCGGTGGTGATCGCGGCCCCGCGCCCCCGGGTCTTCGAGGCGCTGCTCGACACCGATTTCGGCCGGAACCCGGTGGTGCGCGCCCTCATGGCGGTGCGGCTGCTGCCCGCCCTGCTGCTCTCGCCCAGGAAGGTCCTTTCCACCCACCGCCAGGCGAGCGCGGCACAGGCCCAGCTCCGCCACGCGGCGGCGGGCAGCATGCTCGGCGGCGCCTTTGCGCTCCTGGAGCATCGCGCGCCGGAGGAGCTCGCGTTCGGATTGACGGGGAGATTCTGGACGCTGACCGGTGGGCTGCTGCCGAGCGATCCCGCGACCTTCCACGAGCCCGCCCCCGCGGGGGCGGCGCGGGCGGCGTGGACCTTCGAGCTGGATGCCATCGATGACGGGACGACCCGCCTCCGGACCGAGACGCGGGTGCGCTGCAGTGACGACGCGACCCGGCGCCGCTTCCTCCGCTATTGGACGGTGATCCACCCCGGAAGCGGGATCATCCGCTGGGCGGTGCTCCACCAGGTGAAGCGCGCCGCGGAGTCCCGCGGGCGCGGGTGACCCCGCCGGCCGGTGTCAGTGGGTACAGGCCCCGGTCCGCTTCCCCTCCAGCTTCATGGTGATGGGCTGGCCCTTGCCGCTCTTCGACGTCGTCACCCGTTCCACGCTGAAGCCGGTGCTGGTGAGGCTGCCGGTCACCTTGATGTTCGAGGACGGAGTCTCCGCCTGGTAGCTGAGGGTTCCGCCCTGGGCGGTGAAGGTCGTGACTTTCACCGAGGGGTTGGCCTTGCCGGTGGCCGAGAAGGCGTAGGTGAAGATCGACTCGGGATTCTTGAGGTGGTCGGCGGTGATGCAGCGGGGGCGGTTCTCGCTCTCGCCGCCCGGCATCCCGCTGATGGTGACGTCGTACTTGCCGGGCGTGAGCGGAACGTTCTGCGCCCGGAGCTGTGCCGGCGCCATGCCGAGCGCGAACGCCGCCGCGGCGGCCACGAAGGGAAGTCGCATGCTGCCATCCTGAGCGGAGGTGAGCCAGCGCACACACGCGGTTGCGCCGGGCAGCGGCGCACCCCACTATTGAAGCATACCAGATCATGACCAGTCAGGCATCCTCCCTTCGGCGGATCTCCATGCGGCTCGCGCCCCTCGCGCTGGTGGCGCTCGCCAGCTGCGCCCCGTCGCTCACCCTCCCGCCCCCCGCGGTCCCGAGCGGGGAATGGGACGAGGGCCTCGCCCAGCCCGTCGCCGTCGCGGAGATTCCCACCGGCGCGGCGCTGGTGCGCCATGACTTCGATACCCTGACCGGCTACACCCGGCGGCTGGTGACCACCCACAAGGGCGTCTACACCGGCTGGGTGCAGAAGCCGCAGCTCAGCTTCTTCGCGCTGACCCGGGGCACCGCCCGCCCCGCGGCCATGCCGTCGGTCGTCGCCCTGGTGTTCCGGACGCTGGAGCCGGACGCGGTAACCGGCCCGCGGCTGGTGCTCGGGTGCGGCGCGACGGCGGACACCGTGCCGCTCGCCACCGCCTCGCATGTTGCCCCGACCGGCAACACCCACTCGCACTTCCTGACCTACCTGCTCCCGACCGCCCGCATCGCGCGCTTCGCCAACTGCAACGCGGGCGACCTGCAGGTGGGGCAGACCCGGGTGCACTTCGACGGTCTCGAGCTCGGCGGCCTGCGCGCGCTGCTCTTCGACCTCGGCGCGACCCGCCTCGCGGCAGGGACCTGACGGCACCACGCCGGCCAGCGGCTTTCACAGGGAGATCTCATGCTCGGAGCGTTTCTGGCCGGCGGCATCACCGCGGGGATCATCGGGCTCATCGCGCTGATCTTCCGGGTGCGCGGCCGGGAGCTGGGCACCGGCCAGCTGGTGGCGCTCGCGATCCCGGTGGCCCTCGCCGTCTTCTTCGTGCGGCACCGCCTTCCGTTCTCGGGCCCCGCCGGCCCGGCGGTGTCCTCCGAGGAGCTGACCCAGCAGATGCTCAAGGAGAGTCCCGCGCTCGAGCTCCTCACGCGGGAACATCCCGAGGTGCGCGCCGGCATGGTGCAGATGCTCGACTCCGTCATCGCCAGCGGCGCCTCCCGGCGGGAAGCCTTCACCGCGGGGATGACCTGGGGCCGCTCGGTGCTGAGCCCCTACTTCCGGCAGTACCTGGCGGTGGCGAGCGACGAGTCGCTGGTCGCCTTCGGCAAGGCCTCGACCGACCTGCTCGAGGGCCTTCGCAAGACGCCAGACGCCTGCATGGACTACCTCTTCGGCCCCAACGGCCGTACCGTGAGCCGCGTCTCCGAGAAGGACCAGGCCCGGCTTGGCAAGGTGATGGAGCAGGTCATCCGGTCGGGCATCGACTCGCCCCATGACAAGATGCCCCCGGATCAGGCCCGCAAGACCGTGCAGAGCCTCACCGCCACGCTGATCCAGAAGTGGGGCACCTCCGGCGCCGCTGCCCTGGAGCAGTTCTCCAACCCGGTGAAGGCGCGCGAGGAGCCGGGCCAGTCGTGCAACGTGGCCTACCAGCTCTACCGCTATGTGGTGACACTTCCCCCCGACGAGGCCGCCGCGACGCTGCGCGCCCTCTTCAGCGCGATCTAACCCCTCCGCGCCCGAGTCTCCATGCCAACCCTCGCCGACGCCGAGACCCGCACCGCCCTGCTCCGCCGGGTGCGCGCCCTGACACCCACGGCCCGGGCCCGCTGGGGCAAGTTCACCCCGCCCAGGATGGTCGGACACCTGACCGAGTCGCTCCGCATGGCCCTGGGCGAGCTGCCCGTCGACCGGAAGCCGGTGCCCTGGCCGGTGCGGCACTTCCCGGTGCGCGATCTCCTCATCTTCGTCCTGCCTTTTCCCAAGGGACTTCCCACCGCGCCCGAGCTCCTGACCCGCGGGAACGAACCGAGCGGGGCGGAGCTGGCCCAGGAAATCGCCGCGTTCGAAGCGGCCCTGGGCCGGTGGCCCGCGCGCGACCCCGCCCTCCCCTGGCCCGACCATCCCGCGTTCGGGCCCCTGTCGGCGCGGGCCTGGGCCGTGCTGCAGTTCCGCCACGCAGATCATCACTTCCGGCAGTTCGGGATCTAGCTCAGCGCTGTCATCCCAAGCGAAGCGAGGGATCCCTGGCTTTCTCTGCGGAGAACCAGGGATCCCTCGGTCGCTTCGCGCCCTCGGGATGACAGACCTCCGGTGACAGGCATTCCCTCGGCTCTGGGATGACAGAGTTCCGGGACCGCGCAGCCGCCATCTTGCCAGCCAGCTGATATCTGACTAAGGTCAGATATGTCAGCCGTTGCCCAGGTGCGGAGCTTCAACCGCACCGTCACCCGCCAGGTCGGCGCCCTCGAAGCCCACTTCCTCGAGACGCCCCGCTCCCTCGCCGCCTGCCGGCTCCTCTTCGAGATCGGCACCCGGGGCCAGGAGGTGGTGCACCTCCGCACCCGCCTGGGGCTCGACTCCGGCTACCTGAGCCGCCTGCTCCGGGGCCTCGAGCGCGAGGGACTGGTGACCACCGGCGGCGCCCGCCGGGATTCGCGGGTGCGCCGCGCGACCCTGACCCCGAAGGGCCGGCGCGAACTCGCCCGGCTCAACCGGAAGTCCGATGCCGCCGCCAAGGCGCTGCTCGCCCGGCTGGCCCCCGCGCAGCAGCACACCCTGGTGGAGGCGATGCGGACAGTGGAGCGGCTGGTGACCGCGAGCGCGGTGGAGATCCGCCCGGAACCGCTCACCTCCGCCGCCGCCCGCTACTGCCTGGAGGCGTACTTCGCGGAGATCGGGGCCCGCTTTGCCGCCGGCTTCGACCCGGCGAGAAGTCCCACCCCGGCGGCCGCGTTCACCCCGCCCAACGGCTGCTTCCTGGTGGCGTGGCTGCACGGCGACCCGGTGGGATGCGCCGGTCTCCGCTTTGGCCCGGGCTACGCCGAGGTGAAGCGGATGTGGGTGGCGCCGGAGGCCCGCGGCCTCGGCATCGGACGCCGGCTCCTGGAGCGGCTGGAGGAGCTCACCCGCCGGCGTCGCCGTCCCATCCTCCGGCTCGAGACCAACCGGGCGCTCCCCGAGGCCCAGCAGTTGTATCGTTCACACGGCTTCCGCGAAGTCCCTCCCTTCAACGACGAACCGTACGCCCACGTCTGGTTCGAGAAAGCCATGCGATCGTGAGCTCCCCCGCCGCCATGGAAGCGCAGGTCCGCGCCGCACCCGAGATCGTCGACGCCGTGATCGCCGCACTCCAGACCGAGCAGGGAGTGCACGTCGAGACGGCGGTCGCGGCGCTGGGGCGGCTGGCGGGGAGTTCGCTCTTCCGGACCTTCGGGCTCCCAATCGAAGGGATGGAGCCGGGATCGCCGGTCTTCTCCGACCTCGCCGACGAGCACGGTCCCGCGCTGGTCGAGGTGCTGGGCGCCGGCCTCAACAGCCTGGGTGTGCGGAGCGACGCGCCCCCCGCCGAGGGCGCGAATACCGAACCGGCGGAGCCGCACCTCTCGTTCGTCGAGAGCCAGCGGCTGCTGGCCGGACCGGTGCGTGCCATCGGCGACCGGCACGCACTCGATGACGACGGACTCGCCCGGGCCTGCGCGCTGGCCACCGCCCTCCTGATCCAGCGGGCCGGCGCCATCCTCGCGCCCCAGGCGGCGTACCAGGTGGCGGTGTATGGCTTCGTCGAGGGCACCAAGACCGTTCCCCCAGGATGAGCCGATGATCCCCGCGGACCTCACGGGCAGGACCTTCCTTATTACCGGCGCCAACTCCGGCATCGGCCGCGCTCTCGCGCTCGCCCTGGCGGAGCGGAAGGCGCGCCTCGTGCTTGCCGCCCGCTCGGAGGAGCGCACCCGCCCGGTGCTCGACGCCATCCGCCGCGACCACCCCGGCGCGGAGGCCTCGTTCCTCGCGCTGGACCTCGCCGACTTCGCGTCGGTCCGCGCGGCGGCGGCCCGGGCGCTCACCCTGGTTCCGCGGCTCGACGTGCTGGTGAACAACGCCGGCGTGGCGGGAACCCGGGGGGTGAGCCGCGACGGCTTCCACGTGACCTACCAGGTGAATCACCTGGGTCCCTTCCTGTTCACCCACCTGCTGGAGGGGGCGGTGCGCGCGGCGCCGCAGGGCCGGATCGTCAACGTCTCGAGCGTGGCCAACTACCAGGTCAGGGCAATCGACTGGTCGCTCCTGACCACGAAGCCCTCGCGCGACCGCGGCACCTTCGGCGATTACGCCGCCACCAAGTTGATGAACATCCTGCACGCGAAGGAACTGGCGCGCCGGCTGACGGGGACGGCGGTGACCACCTACGCGGTGCATCCCGGCGGCGTGGCCACCAACATCTGGCGGGCGCTGCCGCTTCCCCTCCAGTGGCTCGTCAAGCTCTTCCTGATCTCGGAAGAGGAAGGGGCGAGTACCCCGCTCTACTGCGCCGCCGACGATGCCCTCGGCTCGGCGACAGGGCGGTACTACACGAAGGAGAGCGAGCGTCCCCCCAATCCCCTGGCCGAAGACACCGCCCTGGCGGCCGAGCTGTGGCGGAGGAGCGCAGAGGCCACCGGCGTTCCGCTTGCGTGAGGAGCCACCGGCTCACAGCTTCAGGGTATTCCAGAGACGGGAGCGGGTCATGGCGGCGGGTACCGCAGCGACAGCCGAGGAGTTCCTCGCCACATTGCCCGCCGACCGGCGGGCCGAGGCGACGAAACTCCGCACCCTGATCCGGAAGCACCTGCCCAGGGGATACGAGGAAGCGGTGGTGCGGGGTACGCTGGTGTACCAGGTCCCGCTCGCGAAGTATCCCGACACCTACAACGGGCATGCGCTCTGGTACGTGGCCCTCGCCTCGCAGAAGAGCTACCTGTCGCTGTACCTGATGGGCGCGTACGGCGATGCCGGGCTGCGCCAGCGGCTGGAAGAGGGCTTCAAGGAGGCGGGCAAGAAGCTCGACATGGGAAAATCCTGCATCCATTTCCGGAAGGCCGACGACCTGGCCCTCCCCGTCATCGCGGAGCTGGTTGCCGCCGTGCCGATGGACCGGTGGATCGCCATGGCCAAGTCGGCGCGGAAGCGCTGAGGGAGCTGACCAGCGCGGCATGCCCTTCTACTACCGTACCCGCCCACCCCTTCCCCTCTGGCAACCGCCCGCGGCAGGCGCCGCCGCGTTGCTGGTCTACACCCTGGGACAGGCGCTCTTCGGCATGCCGTCGCAGGCGAACGGCGGGCCTGGCGTCGGGGGCCGGGTGCTCTATGTCCTCGGCTTCACCCTGCTCGGCGGACTGCTGGCCGGCGCCGCGTACTGGGGACTCCAGCGCCCCGAGGTGCGGCGCCCTGCTCCGCTCTACGCGGCGGCGGTGACGATGGCGACCTTCCTGGGCATCGTGCTGGTGGCATCGGCTGGGGCGGCGTACGACGCGCGCGGCGGGATCGGCCGACTCTACCGGCCGGGGTGGTTCGTCAGCACCCTCATCGTGGCGGCCGCGGCGGCGGTGGCGTTCACCTTCGTCTACCTGCCGCGGCGCGACGCGGCGGCGCGGGTGTATCTCTCCCCCGCCGACTACGCCGCCCTGTCGCCGGGCGAAAAGGAGCGGCTCCAGCCCGCCCCCGACCCCAGGTAGCCCGGGAGGTTCGCATGCAGGAGGAATCGAGTCTCACCGCCATCGCCCACGTCATCCAGCTCGCGGTCGCGCCGGTCTTCCTCATCTCCGGCGTGGGCGCCCTCCTCACCGTGCTGACCAACCGGCTGGCCCGCATCATCGACCGGGCCCGCGCCCTCGATGCCCTCCCCACCCGCACCGACGACGTGAAGGAAGAGCTCGCGGTGCTGACCGAGCGGGCGGTGGCCATCAACCGGAGCATCGCGATGGTCACGGCGTCGGCGCTCCTGGTGGCGACCCTCATCGTGGCCCTCTTCCTCGGCGCGTTTCTGACCCTCAATGTCGCGGCGGTGGTCGGGTTGCTCTTCGTCCTCGCCATGATCGCACTGATCGGCGGGCTGGTCACCTTCCTGCTCGAAGTGCGGCTCGCGATGCGCACGATGCGGCTGCACTCGGGCGCCACCTAGGGGACCTTGCCCCGGGAGCACAGATGCCGGCAGAACCGCTCGACCCCAGAAGCGCCGCGACCCTCGACACCGTCACCCGGTTCAACGAGGCGTTCAACCGCCACGACGTCGATGCCATCATGGCGCTGATGACCGAGGACTGCGTCTTCGACAACACCGGCCCGGCACCGGATGGCCGGCGGCTCAGCGGCCAGGGGCCGGTGCGGGCCTTCTGGAAGGCGATGTTCACCCGCTCCCCCCAGGCCCGGTTCGACAGCGAGGAGGTCATCGTCATGGGTGACCGCTGTGTCGTCCGGTGGGTGTATCACTGGATCATCGAGGACAAGCCGGGGCATGTGCGCGGCGTCGACATCTTCCGGGTCCGCGATGGCAAGGTGAGCGAGAAGCTCTGCTACGTGAAAGGATAGGACGATGCCACGTGCGACGATGCCGCTCTTCCTGGCGCTGGTGGGCATGCTCGCGGCGGCGGGGCTGGCGATGAGCCGCTACACCGACCTCATGGCGGGCGCGAGTGCCGACACCGAGATCTACAACCTGATCGCGGGCGCCGCGGGGGCACCGCTCGAGGGGGACGGCGTGCGCACCGGCACGAGCTCGCTGCCGTTCGTGCCGGTCGCGCCGACGGACACCACCGCCGAGCCGGTGGCGCGCGACACCATCGCCACCCAGCCGCGGGAGTGGGTGGCCGCCGCGGCCCGGGCAGACCGGGAGGCGCTCGCCGGCTGGCTCGGCCCCCTGGTCATGGCCAGCGCCGGACTGCGCTCGGCCGACACCTTCGGCTTCACGCTGCGCCGCCTGACGCTCCATCATGGCTGCCCCCTGGTGGCAACGTTCGAAGCCTCGGAGATCATCGACACCAGCGGCGAGGGTCACCTCCCCCGGCTGGTGCGGCTCCGCAGCGACTGCCCCCGGGTCGAGATCGCGCCATAGGTGGGAGACGATCCGTCGCTGGGATGGGAAGGTGTGGCGCGCACCTTCATCGAGCAGGCCGGCCGCTCCACCATCGGCGCCGACGCGCTCCGGCGCTGGGTGGCGTCCCTTCCCGTCGGCGCCGCGCTGCTCGACGTGGCCTGCGGGCCCGGCGGACCCCGGGGTGACGCCCTCTCCCGTCCCGACCTCCTCCGCTACGGCATCGACGCCTCCCCTACGCTCCTCGAGCGCTACCAGTGGCGCTACCCCGCCGCGACCGTCGCCTGTGAAGCGGCGGAGACATCCCCGTTCTTCGCCCGGGCGTTCGATGGCATCGTGGCGTGGGGGCTGATCTTCCTGCTGCCGGAGGCAGGCCAGCGCGCCCTGATCCCCCGCCTCGCCGCCGCGCTCCGGCCCGGCGGACGGCTGCTGTTCACCGCGCCGCATCAGGCCGGCGAGTGGAACGACCTCTCGACCGGGCGGCGCTCGGCTTCTCTCGGGCACGCGGCCTATGCCGGCCTGATCGGCGGGGCGGGCATGACGCTGGCCGGGACCGAAGAGGACGAGGGGAACAACAAAAAAAAAAAAAAAAAAAAAAAAAAAAAAAAAAAAAAAAAAAAAAAAAAAAAAAAGGGGGGGGGGGGGGGGGGGGGGGGGGGGGGGGGGGGGGGGGGGGGGGGGGGGGGGGGGGGGGGGGGGGGGGGGACGCGCACGCGCGCGCGCGCGCACGCACGCACGCACGCGGTGAAAGGGGCGTAGCATGGCTACCCTGGCGGAGGCACGCCGGATCGCCCTCACCTTCCCCGGCGCCGAGGAGGGACCGCAGGGGTTCTCGGTCGGGGTGCGGCAGAAGGACAAGGTGAAGGGGTTCTGCTGGGTGTGGCTCGAGCGGGTCGACACGAAGAAGGGGCGCGTGCCGCAGCCGCGGGTCCTCGCGATCCGCACCGCCAGCCTCGACGACAAGGACGTGCTCCTCCGGCTCGATCCGGCGGTCTTCTTTACCGAGCCGCACTACAACGGCCCCGCGGTGCTGGTGCACCTGCCCAGGATCACGCCGGCCCGGCTCCGGCCCCTGCTGGAGGAAGCGTGGCGCACGGTAGCGCCGAAGCTGGTCACCGACTTCCGGCGCCACGCGCTCGCGCTCGACGGGGTCGTGGAAGGCTCGCACATGGGCCACGCCGACTTCCGCTACGACGGCCGGGTGCTGGCGTCGCTCGATTCGCCGGCACCCGGGTGGGCCATGGTCAAGCTCACCCCCGAGGACCAGCGGGTGGTGCTCGCGGCGGGGGGACGGGCGGTGAAACCGGCCAGTGGCGCGTGGGGAAAGTCGGGCTGCACCCTCTTCAACCTGCTCGAGGTCTCTCCCCGGCTGGTGAAGAGCGCGCTCCGCACCGCGCACGAGTCGGCCAGCCGGGCCCCCGCCCCGCGGGCGCGGCGCCCCCGCCGCCGTTACCCAGGGCGACCTCGGTGCCAACCAGAGCATCGAGGAGTGCCCCATCGGCCGGCGGCTCGCCTTCGACCCGGCGAAAGGCCGGCTCTGGGTGGTGTGCCGCCGCTGCGAGCGGTGGAACCTCACCCCGTTCGAGGAACGCTGGGAAGCGCTCGAGGCATGCGAGCGGCGCTACCGCGGGACCCGGCTCCGCTACTCGACCGCCAACATCGGGCTGGCGCGGCTGGCGGAGGGACTGGAGCTGGTCCGGATCGGGGAGCCGCTCCGGCCGGAGCTGGCGGCGTGGCGCTACGGCGACCAGTTCGGGCGGAGACGGCGGAAGCACCTGCTCCTCTCCGGCCTGGTGCTCGGCGGTTTCTCGGCGGCGTATGCCGGGTCTTTCCTTGCGATCGCCGCGGTGGGGGCGACGGGCAGCATGCTGGTCGAGACCAGCTTCATGGCCGGCACTACCTTCGGAACCGCAGGAGAGTGGCGACCGTGCAGGGGCCAGCGGGTGAGTCGCTGCCACTCAAGCTCGGGCACATCCGGGAGACTGGCCTCGAGGACAGCGTGCGCGACCGGACCTGGCACCTGACCATCCCATCCGACCCGATGGAGCCGACGGTCCGCCCGATTCGCCTCTCCGGAGAAGCCGCCATCGCCGCGCTGCAGCAGATCCTCCCGCACATCAACGTCGGCGGCGGTTCATCCCGGACGGTCAGGGATGCGGTCACGCGGCTCGAGATGGTCCCCGATCCCGCCGAGCAGATCTGGATGATGGCCACGTCACCCGTGACGCCGTGGTATGGCGGAGGGGATCACACGCTTCGCCATCAGCCGGCGGCCCATCGGCTGGCGCTGGAGATGATGCTGCGCGAAGCCCACGAGGAGCGCGCCATGCGGGGCGAGCTCTGGCGGCTCGAACGCGAATGGCGCCAGGCCGAGGAGCTGGCGAAGATCGCCGACACCCTGCTCTCGTCTCCCGCGGACGAAGAGCACCTCGAACGGCTCCGACAAGATCCCGGGAGCGGGCAATGACCACCGCCGACTTCGTCCCCCTGCACATCGAACGCAGCGGGACCTTCGAACTCCCCTGCGCGCCCGCCGAGGCGCTGGGGTACCTCTCGGCCGAAGGGGAACGGGCCTGGGTGCCGGGATGGGAACCGGTGTATCTCCACCCGAAGGCGCCGAGCAACGCCGCGGGCACCGTCTTCCGGACCCGTCACAATGACCAGGAGACCCACTGGCTGGTGCTGGAGTTCGACCCGGCGTCGGGCCGGGCGCTCTACGCGCGACTGACGGAGGGATCGCACCTGGGCACGGTGCGGGTGGAGGCCCGCGCGGAAGGCGCCGGCTCGCTGGTGCGGGTGAGCTACTCGCTCACCTCGATGTCGCCCGCCGGCAGCCAGGTGCTGGCCGCGATGACCGAGCAGGCCTACCCCGCGATGCTGGCCGAATGGCGCCGGCTCATCCTGGCGGCGCGGAGCCGGGAGGTGTCGGCCGTGGTGTTCGACCTCGACGGGGTGCTCTACGACTTCGAGCCGGCGCATCGCGCCGCCTACCTGGCGGAGCGGACCGGTCTCCCGACCGAGCAGCTTGCCGCGGTGTTCACTTCCAGCTTCGAACTGGAGGCGGAGGCGGGAGCGTATGCCAGCGGCGCGGCCTACCTGGCGGCGTTCAACACCCTGCTGGGGACGGCGCTCTCCCGCGACGAGTGGATCGAGGCGCGCCGCCGCGCCATGCGGCCGCGCACCGCCGTGCTCGCGCTGGCGCAGCGACTGGCCGCCCGGGTGCCGGTCGGGGTACTGACCAACAACGGCGCGCTCCTCGCCGAGACGATGACGGAACTCTGCCCCGGGCTCGCCGAGGTCTTGGGCGACCGCTGCTGGGTGAGCTGCCAACTCGGAGCGCGAAAGCCGGAACCGCTGGCCTTCGCGCGGCTGGCCGAGCGGCTCCAGCTCCCGGTGGAGCGCATTCTCTTCGTCGACGATTCCTCCGCCAACTGCGAGGGCGCCCGGCGCGCCGGGCTCCAGGCGCTCCACTTCCGGGAGGAAGCGGAGATCCTGGAGACCCTGACGGGGCTGCTCGGCCGGCTCAGTCCCGGCTGACGGGACGCGGCCGGTAGAAGCGGTACTCCGCGGTGTACGGCACGTTCGCCGTCTGGCCGATGGTGGCGCCGGGCGCCGAGGGGGCGAGACCGCCGGTGGTGGAAAGGCGCTGGATGGCGGTGACTCCGTCGAAAAGGCCCGGGCCGGTGCTGGACACCGCGGTCAGCAGCAGCCACGGAATCGCGCGGGTATCGGGGGTGCAGCGCTTGCTCACCGCGCCGACCACCTTGCTGTGGCTGAGGCTCTCCCAGGTCGGGCCGGCATAGTGGATCCCGACCTGGCCCCGCCCGAACGGCGTCAGGTAGAGACGCGCGCTCGGCGCGACGAAGACCCAGGCCTGGCCGTCCCAGCGATAGATCTGGTCGCCGGTGGCGAAGAGACGGGCGATCAGGCGGGTCTCCGGCGGCGCGGCGAGGCTGTCGCAGCTGCCAAGCTCGCTGCCCCGGGTGAGCCCGATCTCCGGGGACGACGGCGCCTCGATGGGCAGCGACTGCTCGCTGCCGCAGGCGGCGACGAACGTGAGCGACAGCAGGGACATCCAGTGACGCAGGGTCCGGGACATGGAGTCGATCCTCGATGAGATGATGGTGGACGGCCCCGGGCTCCGCGCCAGGCGCCTCAGCCCCAGATGCGGGGCGCTCCCCGGATCTCCGACATCGGACTCCCCGCCTGCTTGCGAGTGATTCCGGGTCCCGGCACCTTTCGCTCTCCCGGCTACACATCACGTCCCCCGGACTGGACTTCATGAGCTCCCTGCTCCCCCTCCTGGTCGTCGGGTTCATCGCGTTCGCCATCGCCTGGTGGCGGGCTCGCTCCCAGGCCATCGGCCGGCTCACCGACAGCATCACCCGGCTCCGCGCGATCGTCGCGCGCCCCACCCGGCGCCGGCCCGCGGCGGCGAGCCACCCGGTGCTGCAGCGCCGCGCGGCCCAGTACGAGCAGTTTGCCCGTGACCTGGCGAGCGACGGCGGCGTGGTGCTGGGCGATTCCGAGGAGATCCAGCCGGACGGCTCGTCGGCCGGCGTGACGCGATGGTTCCGCGACCGGACCGGCCAGGTGACCGGGTGGTACGCGGTGGTGGAGCATCCCAGTGCGACCATCCCGGCGATGTACATCCTCTCGGAGCTGGTGCCGACCACCTTCTTCGTGACCCACCAGAGCACCGTCAACCGGGTGGTCGCCGCACCGCCGACGGTGGTGCGGGAACACCTGGCGCCGGGGCAGCCGGTGCAGGCGGTCCTCGCCCTCCACCGCCAGCGCCTGCCCGCCGGCGCGAACGCGCTGACGGTCGGAACCATCGAGGAAGCGCAGGCGATGGTGGACCGGCTGCGCAGCCACATCCAGGAGTGGCGCACCCGGCAGGACCAGGACCAGCTGATCGACCTGGACCTCCGCAGTGTGCTGGGCGCGCAGTACGACCGGGTGGGCCCCGCGGTCGCGCGACGGATCCGGCAGCGCCCCTGATGCGGCGGCCGATCCTGGTCTACGGGATCCTCGGCGGGATCCTGATCGTCATCCTCCGGCTCATCGAGTACCGCTGGCTGGTGCTGGAGCACTCGTTTGCGATCTACGGCGGGTTGATCGCGGCGCTGTTCGCGGGACTCGGCATCTGGCTCGGGCTCAAGCTCACCCGCCCGCCCGAGACCGTGGTGGTGACGGAGATCCAGGAGGTCCCGGTCCCGGCGGGCGGACCGTTCCAGCGGGATGAGCGGAAGGTCGAGTCGCTGGGGCTCACCCCCCGCGAGCTGGAGATCCTGGAGCTGATCGCCGAAGGGCTGAGCAACCGGGAGATCGCGCTTCGCCTCGCGGTCAGCGAGAACACCGTGAAGACCCATTCGAGCCGGGTCTTCGACAAGCTGGGCGCCCGCCGGCGGACCCAGGCGGTCCAGTTGGGGAAGGCGGCGCGGCTGATTCCCTAGGAAACGCCTGTCATCCCGAGCGGAGCGAGGGATCTACTCGACCTGGCCAGAGCACGGGACAGCAGATCCCTCGTCGCTGACGCTCCTCGGGATGACAATCGCCACTGACGGCCGAAACTTTCGGGTGATTTCCGCCCCGAATCCCCCGACATCATGCCTTTGGGTGACGCGCAAACCCCGGGTGCGCCCTAGCTTCGGCCCACCTCAAACCTCTGCCGGAGCTTACATGCGGAACGTCATCCTCAAGTTCGGGCTCATCGCCGGGGCGATGCTCTCGGTCGCCATGCTGGTGAGCCTCCAGTTCCAGGACCGGATCGGGTTCGACAAGTCGGCCTGGGTCGGCTACACCTCGATGGTGGTCGCCTTCCTGATGGTCTACTTCGGGGTCCGGGCCTACCGGGACGATGTGGGCGGGGGGCGGATCTCGTTCGGGCGGGCCTTCGCGGTGGGGGGGCTGATCGTGCTGGTGGCGAGCCTCTGCTACGTGGCCACCTGGGAGTTCATCTACTTCCGGCTCAGCCCCGACTTCATGGACAAGTACGCCGCCTACGCCATGGAGCAGGCCCGGGCGCGGGGCGCCTCCGACACGGAACTGGCCGCGCAGGCGAAGCAGATGGCCGAGTTCAGCGTGAAGTACCACAACATCTTCTTCAATGCGGCGGTGACGCTGCTCGAGCCGCTCCCGGTCGGGCTGATCATCACCCTCGTGAGCGCCGGGCTCCTGAGCCGCCGGCGGGACCGCCAGAGCGCCAGCCCGGCGCGGGCAACGGCGGCGCTCGGGTGATCTTTCGCGCGGTTGCGGAGGCGGGGAGGGAGCGACACCTTGGGAGCTCTCGTTAGGCTTCTTCCCCGTCTTCGCGAGGGTTGCATGCACCGCCGGGCCGCTGATCCCACCCCTCTCTTTCCCTCTGCTGCCAGCTGCCTCACTGCCGGAACGGTCGCACTCGCGCTGCTGGGGGCCTGTGCCCGGCCGGAGGCCCGTGGCGGCGTCAAGCAGCTGACGCTCACCCCGGAGCAGCGCTGGGCATCGGCCGACGAGGGGCCCGAGGCCTTCGCCGAGGTCCGGAGCTTCGGGGTCGACCGGGGAGGGAGGATGTACATCCTCGATGCCCAGGCGCAGGTGGTCCACGTCTTCGAACCTACCGGCGCCCATCTTCGCACCATCGGCCGGAAAGGCGCCGGGCCGGGAGAGTTCAACCAGGCCAACGGCCTCGTCGTTGGCGCCGACGACCGGCTCTGGGTCTACGATCATGCCAACCAGCGGATCACCCAATTCGACACCGCGGGGCAGCTGGTAAAGGTGCACCCACTCAGGATCCGGTCGTACGGCTACATCTGGGAGGGGGGCATCGATCCCGAGGGACGGATCCTCGATGACATCTACATCCCGGTCTCGGCCGACAGCGGGCGAAGTGCCGTCGAGCGGACCGACCTGGCCTCCGGCAGGACCGACACCCTGGCCATGCCACGGTGCAAGGCGGACCGACCCGGGTTCTACAAGTTCCCCCGCGGCAACATGAGCATCCCCTACGCGGCCCGGCGCTACTATCGGATCGACCCGCGCGGCTACTCCTGGTGCGGCGACATGAAGCAGGCGTCCGTGTTCCAGTATCACCTGGGCGACACGATTCCCTTCCGGCAGTTCGGGGTCCAGGTCGAGCCTGCCCCGGTCACCCCGGCCGGCCATGACAGCGCCGCGAAGCACGTCACCGATTTTGCGAAGCAGGTCGGGGGCACCGATGTCGACCTCTCCCTCATTCCGAAGGTGAAGCCGCTGCTGCAGCGGGTGGATGTCGACGATCGCGGCCAGGTCTGGATGCAGATCGAGGAGAAGCGCGGCTTCCGGATGGTGGTCTTCGACTCGACCGGTACCGAGGTCGCGGAGGGCCCGGCCCCATTCGGGGTGTCGTACTGGCCCCTGATCATCCGGGGTGACGCGCTCTACGCGGTCACCCGGGACTCGATGGATGTGCAGAGCGTCGTGCGCTACCGGGTACGCTGAGGGAGAGAGCAGGGATCCCTCGCCGCGCTCGAGATGACAGAGTTGGCCACCCGGCAACCAGTTCTGTCATTCCGAGCGCGGCGGGCGCCCCGGCGACCAGTTCTGTCATTCCGAGCCCGGCGGGTGCCCCGGCAACCAGTTCTGTCATTCCGAGCCGCGGAGCGGCGAGGAATCCCTGCTCTTCCTTAGAATGAGCCCGAGACCCATCCCGCCCCCGACCGCAGGTCGCAATTTGAGACACCACCCACTCCCCGCCCCGATGTCGAATCCGCCCCCAGCCGTTCGACGCGTTAGTGTAGCCAGACAGAATCACCCACTGACGACGAATGGAGCGTGCCGGCCATGAAGTTCCTCATGCTGATCAGGAGTTCCGAGACGTTCGAGATGAAGGACATCCCCCAGGCACTGTTCGCGGCGATGGACCAGCACGTTGCCGACGGGTTCAAGCGGGGCGTGCTCAAGGACACGGCCGGCCTGAACCGCACCAGCCAGGGGTTCCGGGTGCGCCAGAGCAACGGCCGGATCACGGTGACCGACGGGCCCTTCACCGAGACCAAGGAAGTGGTGGGCGGCTACGCCATCATGGAGCTGGCCTCGCGGGACGAGGCGCTCGCGGAGGCGCGGAAGTTCATGGAGCTCCACCTCACCCACTGGCCGGCGTTCACCGGGGAGTGCGAAGTTCGGGAAATCATGCCGATGTGATCGCGCGGGGAGCGCGCCAGCTTGCCGCGGCCCCGGTGCCGGTGCAGCTTTCGGGCACCGGCACGGTCGTTTTCCCCCGCTCCCCACGCCATGGCTGACTTCGCCAACGCGGTTGTCTACTACGTCGTCTTTCTCCTCTCGACCACGCTGCACGAGGCGGCTCACGCCTGGGCCGCGCTGCGCGGGGGCGACCTCACGGCGTATCACGGGGGGCAGGTCTCCCTCAACCCGATCCCTCACATCAAGCGCGAGCCGATCGGGATGGTGGTGCTGCCGCTGGTGACGGTGTTCATCACCGGCTGGCCCTTCGGCTTTGCCAGCGCGCCGTACAGCATCGACTGGGCGCGCCGCTACCCCACCCGCGCCGCCTGGATGGCGCTGGCCGGCCCGGCGAGCAACCTCCTCCTGGTGCTCCTCGCGGGCCTCGCGATCCGCGCCGGCGTGATGGCGGGTATCGTCTCGGCCCCGCAGTCGCTCAGCTTCGGGGAGATCGCCGAGGCGAGCAGCACCGGCCTGTGGACCGGTGCGTACCACTTCATCGGCGTGCTCTTCTCGCTCAACCTGGTGCTCGGGATCTTCAACCTCCTCCCGGTGCCGCCGCTCGACGGCAGCGGCGCGCTGCCGCTCTTCCTGAGCCCCGCGGCGACGCGGCGCTACCAGGAGTTCATCTGGGGCACCCCCGGCCTCAGCTTTCTCGGCATCTTCGTGGCGTGGAAGCTGATCGACGGCGTGTTCCAGCCGCTCTGGGTTGCGGCGATCCAGCTGCTCTATCCCGGCGTCTCCTACCACTGATCGCGCGCCGGGACCCCGCGACTCCGCCCATCCACAACCCAGGCTTCATGTCCGACGTCGAGCTGCTCGCCGCCGCGCTTCCCCGCGACCTCCCCGCCCCGCCGCCGCCACCGGCGGGCGCCCGCGTACGGGCTCCGGCGGTACAGCTGCTCGAGTGCGTCCTGACCCTGCGCCGCGGTGAGGAGAGCCTCCCCGAGCGGCTCGACGCCTTCGAGCGGCGCTTTCCCGCGGTGGAGGGACTGGCCCAGCTCCGCACGCTGGTGCAGAGCTACAAGTCGAGCGCGCTGTTCGCGAAGGATGTGCTGGCCCACGCCGAGCCATCCAGCGTGGAGATGCTGCGGGCGCTCTGCGATTACCTGGTGCGGACGGTGCTCGACGGGCCCGGGGCGGAGGTGGAGCGGCTCCGGCTCTGGGCCCAGCGGGCCCGGCCCCAGGAGTACCTGGCGATCACGGCGCCGGGATTCGGGCTCGCCGGGTTCCAGCACCTGCGCATGCTCTTCGGCGCCAACACCACCCGGCCCGACAGCGCGATGGGCCGGTACGTCGCCGCGGTGCTGGGCCGACCGGTGGCGGACGTGCAGGCACTGCTGCTGCTGGAGCAGGCGGCCGAGCGAGCCCGGGTGCGGCTCCCCGATGCGGAGCCGGGAGGCTGGGCCCAGGCGCTCGAGCGCCGCCGGTCAACTCCCGGCGATGCAGCCAGTTAGGCGAGTTGATCGGCACTTGATCGGCAAATGAACACCCGCGGTAGCTTGGCCCCCAGTTCACGCCGCCCCTCGCCGGTGCGGCCCCGCTCACACCGAACTGGAGGTACCCCGTGTCGCGTTTCCGCCCGCCCTATCTCGCTCTCGGCCTCGTCACCCTGCTTGGCGCCTGTGCCGGCGCCGGTGCGGAAGACCGGCCACCCGCCACCGACCAGTCAGCGCTGGTGGACCGCGGTCGCTACCTGACGGTCGTCGGCGCCTGCCACGATTGCCACACCCCGAAGATGATGACGGCCCAGGGCCCGGAGCCGGACATGACCCGCGCCTTCATGGGACACCCCGCGGAGGTGCCGGTGGGCGACGCGCCTGCGGCGGCAAAGGACACCTGGGTGGCGAGCACCAACGGCGACCTGACGGCCTGGTCCGGCCCGTGGGGGGTGAGCTTCACCGCCAACCTCACGCCCTCGCGCTCTGGGCTGATGGGATGGACCCCGGAGATGTTCATCGCGACGATCCGGAAGGGACGCCACGCGGGCGTCGGGCGGCCGCTCCTCCCGCCGATGCCGTGGGCCAACTACGCCCACATGACCGACGACGACCTGCGCGCCATCTTCGCCTATCTCCAGACGGTGAAGCCGATCGACAACCAGGTCCCGGCTCCACGCCCGCCGGCGGCAACCCCGGGCCAGGCACAGGCGGGAGAGCCGGCGGGCAAGGCGGGGTGAGCGCCTGCGGCATTCACCACCGAGGCGCACAGAACAACCGAGGGCACGGAGGAGCACATCGGCGCTTCTCTGTGCCCTCGGTGGCGCCGTGGTGAACCGCGGAAGGTGACCTGGAGCACATGCCCGGCAGCCACTGGGCGGAAGCCCTTCCGGACCGCGATGGCGCGGCCTAACTTGGGACCATTCCACTCAACAACTTCTGCCCGAGAGGTCGCTCATGCTGGCACGCTGGCTGGCGGTGCTCACGTTTGCGCTGGTGCCCGGGACCATCGCGGCGCAGGACAGTGCCGCGGCGCCCGCCGATACCGCCGCCGACCGGATGACGGTGGAGAAGTTCGAGGCATCGCTCGGCTACCAGACCGGCGGGACCCACTCGCTCAAGGACGGGCTCGCGACCCTCACCCTGCCGGCCACCTTCCGCTTCCTGGGGCCGGAGGGATCGAAGCGGCTGCTCGAGGACGGCTGGAGCAATCCCAAGGGCTCGGGCGATGACGTGCTCGGCATGCTGGTGCCGAGCGGGCTCAGCCCGATGACCGACTCGGGGTGGGCGGTGGTCATCACCTACGACGAAGAGGGGTACATCGACGACAAGGGCGCGGAGGAGATCGACTACGCCAAGCTGCTCAAGGACATGCAGGCGTCGACCGAGGAGGCGAACAAGGAGCGGGCCAAGGACGGCTACCAGCCGGTGACGCTGGTGGGATGGGCGGAGCAGCCGACCTACGACCGGGCAGCGCACAAGCTCTACTGGGCGAAGGAGCTCAAGTTCGGGACCAACGCGGAGCACACCCTCAACTACAACGTGCGGGTGCTGGGACGGCGGGGCGTGCTGGTCCTCAACGCGGTGGCGGGGATGACCTACCTCGCCCCGATCAAGAGCTCGATGCGGGAGGTGATCACCTTCGTGGACTTCAACGAGGGGCACCGCTACACCGATTTCATCGCGGGCAAGGACAAGGTCGCGGCCTACGGCATCGCGGGGCTGATCGCCGGCGCGGTGGCCACCAAGGCGGGACTGTTCAAGGTGATCCTGACGGCCCTGATCGCGGCGAAGAAGTTCCTGGTGCTGGGCGCCGCCGCGGCGGCCGCGGGCGCGCGGAAGATGTGGGCCAAGTGGCGGGGGAACGACTCGGCGGCCGCGTAGGCCCCGGAGCCGGCCGTGCCGGAGCGGCATCGCGATGAGGTGATCCTGGCCCGCTGGCTGGTGGGCCCGGCCCACCTCCGGGTGTTCACCCAGCGGGTGCGGGCGCACTACCGCGAGTTTCCTCCCGTCGACCTCCTCGCCGCCTGTGAACAGGCCCCGACATCGGGGCTCGAGGTTGTCTGCCGGGACGATGCGGTCTTCGCGGGTTCGTGGGGCCTCGCCTTTCTCTACAACAACATCTCCGACATCCGCCTGGCCGACGACTGCATCCTCTTCGTCATGGATGATGGTGCGTACGACGTGCCGGTGCCGGTCGGTCCCGAGGGCCGGGCGGAGGCGGCGCGGATCGTGGAGTACTACGTCCGGAAGGGGCGGGAGGACGCGCGCCTGTCCTGGGAGGCGCGGCAGGCGCCGACCTGGAGCAACCGGCTGCTCACGGTGGCGGAGAACCATTTCGTGTGGGTCGTGCTGGGCCTGTTCTTCGTGGTGATTCCGCTGCTGGTGCTGGCAGTCAGCCTGCTCCGGGGTGCGCGGTAAGGTTACGCGGTTTCCGCGTTATAGCGGGCCACTGAGACGATTCGCCCTCATTCCGCGTTGTATCGGTCATCGTCACGAGACCTGCAACGTGGGAGATGCCACGCCGCCCGACCCGCGACCCCCGCTCCTCCCCGAAACCCTCCGCGTCGCCCGCGCCATCCGGCTCAGCCCCCGCACCGCCAAGGCCTACGCCGGCTGGATTCGCCGCCTGGTCCGCTGGGCCGGCACCCGCCACCCCCTCGACATCGCCGAAGCCGACGTCACCGCCTGGCTCACCGAGCTCGTCACCCGCCACCACCTGTCCCCCGCCTCCCAGGCCCAGGCCCGCTCGGCCATGCTCTTCCTCTACAACCGGGTGGTGGGACGCGACCTCGAGCTGCCGGAGCATCTCGCCCATATCCGCGAGCCCACCCGGATCCCGGTGGTGCTCTCGCCCCAGGAAGTCAAAAGCCTGCTGGGCCAGCTCCGCGGCGTCCCCTGGCTCATCGCGGTGCTGCTCTACGGCGGCGGCCTCCGGCTGCACGAATGCCTGCAACTCCGGGTGAAGGACATCGACCTCACCCGCAACGAGATCGCCATCCGGGGCGGGAAGGGCGACAAGGACCGCTGGGCGCCCCTGCCCCAGGTGGTGCGCGCCCCGCTCACCGCCCAGCTGGTGAAGGTGCGGAACCTCCACCGGCGTGACCGCGCCGGCGAGGAGCCCGTCGTGGTGCACCTCCCCTTCGCCCTCGCCCGCAAGTACCCGCGATACGCCGGCGATCTCCGCTGGCAATGGATCTTCCCCGCCCGCCGCCCGTTCCGGCACCTGGAGACCGGCGCCCTCATCCGTCCCCACCTCCACCCCACTGCCTTCCAGCGGGCGATGAAGGACGCGGTGTACCATGCCGGCATCCGGAAGCATGCCACCCCGCACACCCTGCGACACTCCTTCGCCACCCACCTGCTGCAGGGTGGCACCGACATCCGCACGGTGCAGGAGGTGATGGGGCACAGCGACGTGCGCACCACGATGCTCTACACCCACGTGCTGGCCCGGGGCGGCGGCGTGCCGAGCCCCGCCGATCACCTGCTCGGGCCGGTGCTGCTCCTGCCCGCCGACCTCTGACGCCGCTTGCGCCGGGGGAGGCCGCTGGCGACTCTTAGCCCCGCACCATCCACAGACCCATGCCCGTGATTTCCGCGGCCCATGACACCGTCGAGCTCCGCCGGCATCGGCGCACCATCCATGTCCCTGCTGCCGGATCTCGCTGACGCCGCCGACGCAAACCTCGCGGCGCACGCCATCCTCCCCTGCCGGGTGCTGCCGGGGGCACGGGTGTGGGCGGACGAGGCGCTGACGGTGGTGGACAGCGGGCTTCCCTGCGACACCTTCAACCTGATCTGCCGGTCGCGGCTCCGCGCCGAGGCCGCCGCGCAGCGGATCGCGGACGCGCTCGCGTATTATCAGGAGACCCAGCACCCGTTTTCCTGGTGGCTCGGCCCCGGGGCCCAGCCCGACGACCTCCCCCGCTACCTCGAGGCCGCGGGGCTCGTGCCGGCGGAATCGGAACTGGCGATGGGCCTCGACCTCACCGAGCTGGCGGGAGTGGAATTGCCGGCAGGGCTCAGCGTCCGGCGGGTCACCACGGCGGGGGAGCTGGAGGAGTTCGCCCAGCTCTCGGCGGCAAACTGGTCGCCGCCCGACCCGCACGTGCTCGCGTTTTATCGGGCCGCGGCACCGCATTTTCTCGCACCCGACGCCCCCCAGTGGCTCTACCTCGGATATAACGCGGACACCCCCGTCGCGACCGCCGAGCTCACCCGCACCGGGACAATGGCCGGCCTCTACAACATTGCAACCCGGCCCGACCACCGCGGCCGCGGCATCGGCACCGCCATGACTTGGACGCCCCTGCGCGACGCCTCCCGCGCCGGCCTCACCCACGCCATTCTCCAGGCCGCACCCATGGGCCAGCGGCTCTACGCCCGGCTCGGCTTCCAGGCCTTCGGCGCCATCACCGAGTGGAAACTCCATGCCTGAACTGATCCGGCGCCTCGCCGCGCTGCTCAACCTGCTCCTCGCCGGTGCCCTCTTCTATCTCGGCGCGCGCATCGGCCTGCGCACCAACCCCTCGGCCCTGGTCCTGCTCCTCGTCGGCGCCTTTGCCGGCCTCGGCATCCTCGCGCTCTTCGCCGCCCGCGGTCTCTGGCGCGGTACCCTCCTCGGAGCGTTTCTCTCCCTCGTGGTCCAGGGCACCCAGCTGGTCCAGGGCGAAAGTCATCCCCTCACCTACGTCGCCAGCCTCCCAGTGTCGCTGGTGGTCGGGGTGACGGCGGAGTGGGCGCCCCACATCGAGGCCCACGGGAGACCGGCACTCGAGATCACGCCCGACGACGACCCCAGCCTCACCTGGGTCGGGCTCAACCTCCCCGCCCTCCTGGTGGTGGGCGTGGCCGGAGCCCTCCTCATCCGCCGTCCGCGCCGGTCCCCCACGCCCGCTCCCGCCACACCCTGACGTCGTCCGGCCGCCAGCGCGATGGCGGGGCCGGGCCCGCGATCGCGCATTCCGGGTATCGGGCCCCACGAGGTGGCCCGCAACCCGTCACCCGGAGCACCCCATGTCGATTCTCGCCAACCAGCTCGCCGACCGGATCCAGGAAGGCGCCGCCACCCTCGCGAATTTCGCGCGGGAGCTGAACGACGCCCAGTGGAAGCTGGTCGTCCCCCGTGACGGCCGGACCATCGGCGTCATCGTGCATCACGTCGCCAGCATGTACCCGATCGAGATGGGCGTGGTGCAGCAGGCGGTCGAGGGCAAGCCGATCACCGACGTGACCTGGGAGCTGGTTGCCGAGATCAATGCGAAGCATGCGAAGGAGATGGCCAGCGTGGGCAAGACCGAGGCGCTCGACCTGCTGGCCCGCAACAGCCTGGAGGCTGCCCGCGCCGTCCGGAAGCTCACCGACGCCGACCTCACCCGGAGCGTTCCCTTCTCGCTCAGCTTCGGCGCCCCGATGACGGTGCAGTTCATCGTGGAGGATCATCCGCTGCGTCACCCCTGGCACCACCTGGCCCGGATCAAGGCGGCGCTCCGCGCAATCGACCGGACCAGCGCGGCGGCCTGACGTCCTGTTGGCCTGAACCGGACACCGCGGAGCGGAGAGGGCCGCCGAGCGAAACAGGATTCGGGGATTTCAATGGATTGAAAAGATGATCCATCAAAATCCCCAAATCCTGTTTCCCCTTCGCTACCAGGCGCACTTGTTACGCCACCAGCACCAGCTTCCCGGTCGTCCCCCGGCCTTCCAGCGCCCGATGGGCATCCGCCGCGCGGGCCAGCGGCCAGGTTCCCCCCACCGTCACCCGCAGCGTTCCCTGGCGCACCAGCCCGAACAGCCGCTCCAATCCGCTCCGCACCCGCTCCGGTGAAAGCAACGGGGTGGTCGCGAAGCCGGTGAGCGACTGGTTCTTGAAGATGAGCCCGAGCAGCTCCGGCACGCCGAGCTGGAACTGCTGGATGTTGAGCGCCCCGTAGATCACCAGGTTGCCACCCGGCGCGAGGGCCTCGAGCGCCTGCATCGTGACCGCGCCACCCACCGACTCGTAGATGATGTCGGGTCCCGCGCCACCGGTCACCGCCCGCACCCGCTCCACCCAGGCCGGTGTGGCGTAGTTCACCCCGGCATCGGCACCGAGCGAGGTGGTCAGCGCGAGCTTCTCGTCACTGCTCGCCGCGGCGATCACCTGCCGGGCCCCCGCCGCCCGGGCGAGTTGCACCAGCTGCGAACCGACCCCGCCCGCGGCCGCGCTCACCAGCACCGACTTGCCGGCGGGCGACACCTGCTCGGTGAGGAGGAGGGCGGTGAGCCCCTGCACCATCAGCGCATTGGCCACCTCATAGGAGATGTCCTCCGGGATCGCGGTGACGTAGCGGGCATCGATGACCGCGTACTCGGCGTAGCCGCCGAACATCGCACCGGCGGCAAAGAGCGGCGCCGCCACCCGCGCCCCGATGCGCCATCCGGTCACCCCCTCGCCCACCCCGGCGACGTCACCCGCCACCTCGGTCCCCAGCACCGCGGGGAGCGGCGGCGTCATCGCGTAGCGATCCTGCCGCATCAGGGTGTCAGACAGATTCACCCCCGCCGCCCGCACCCGCACCAGCACCTCGCCCGCACCGGGCACCGGCATTTCCCGCTCCACCGTCTCGAGTACCTCGGGCCCGCCAAAGCGGGACATCTGGATCACGCGCATACCACCTCACCCCCAGGAGTTGAAAGGCGCCGGCGAAGGGAGTCGGCATTCTAGACCGCACAGTCTAGAATGGAATGTGCCGGGCCTCCGGAAGGTTCCCGGTCTTACAACTTCAAGAGCAAGTCACGAAGAACACGAGGGACACGAAGACACGAAGACACGAAGACACGAAGGTTGCTCTCTTCGTGCTCTTCGTGGCTTCGTGATCTTCGTGATTTGCTGTTCAAGGGGCCTGAGAGGAACCTGTCCCCGCGGGAATGACGGGCAGGACGAGGTGGGAGGCCGCCGCCGGCGACCGCCACACCCGGTGCTCCCGCGCGACGTAGTCCGTCGCCCGAGCCCGGAAGATGTTGGCGACGTAGCGCTGCGGATTCAGGTCGTAGAGCGGGAACCAGCTGCTCTGCACCTGCACCATGATCCGGTGCCCCCGCCGGAAGCGGTACAGCTGCTGGTGCAGGTCGATGCTGAACGGCGTCACCGCGCCGGGCGTGAGCGGCGCCGGCGAGGAGAAGCTCTTGCGGTACCGGCCCCGCAGGATGTCGGCGTTCACCATCAGCTGGTAGCCGCCCATGCCCGGCTGGTCGGGGAGGGTGTCGGGGTAGACGTCGATCAGCTTCACCACCCAGTCGGCATCGGTGCCGGTGGTCGAGGCGAAGAGCGTCGCGCGCACGTCGCCGCCGATGATCAGGTCCTCGGTGAGCGGCGCGGTCTGCCAGGTGAGCACGTCGGGGCGGCCATCGACGAAGCGCTGGTCCTGCACCAGCCAGGTGTCCCACAGCGAGCCGTCGTCCGGCCGCGCGAGGTAGGGCACCGGCCGCGCGGGATCGGAGACGAAGCGATCGCTTCCCGCCGTCGCCGGGGGATCGAACGAGAGCGCGCCCCCCGCACGGAGGTACAGGCGTCGCGGCGTCGCCCCGGCGGGAGGCCAGCGATCGTAGCTCCGCCACCCGCCTCCGCCGGCCTCGAACACCCGGGCGCGGGGGAATCGCCCGTCACCCTTCCCATGCAGGTACCAGGCGAACCAGGGCCGCTGGATCTCGTCGCGGTAGTACTCCGCGGTGGCCGAGCCGAAGCCGATCCGCCCGAGCGAGTCGCCGGGGCTGCGCGCCCAGGAGCCGTGCGACCAGGGCCCCAGCACCAGGTACGCGCGCCCGCCGCTGTCGTTCGCCGACGTGGTGCGATAGAGCTGCTGCGGGCCGTAGATGTCCTCCTGGTCCCACACCCCGCCGACAATCAGCGCCGGCACCTCGAGCCGGGGCGCGGTGGTGGTCAGCGAGCGCTCCCGCCAGTACTGGTCGTAGGCCGGGTGCTCCGCCATCGCCTTCCAGACCGGGAGGGTGTCGACGCCGGTGAAGCGCGCCAGCGAGTCGAGCGTCGGGAACCGGCGGTAGAACGCATACTGGTCGTCGTCGGTGCTGCTGAATCCTTCCCCCTCGATGAAGGCCGCGATCGCCACGCCCTGCGTCAGTCGGAAGGCGCCCTGGTGGAAGAGATCGTCACCCATCCAGACATCGCCCATCGGCGCCTGGGGCGAGATGGCCTTGAGCGCGGGGTGCGCACCCACGCCGGCGAGGGCCGCGAGCCAGCCGCGATACGAGATCCCCATCACCCCCACCCTGCCGCTGTTGTGCGGGAGGTGCTTCACCAGCCAGTCGATCGCGTCCCAGGCGTCGGTCGACTCGTTGATCCCCGCGGGGCTCCGCGGGTCCCGCTGCGCCCGGACGGTCACAAAGGTGCCAGCCGACTTTCCCCGCCCGCGGATGTCCTCGGTCACGAAGATGTAGCCGTCCTTCGCGAGGGCCTGGAACTGGAGCGGCAGGGTGTCGCTGCGGAATTCGCGCGCCGCCCCGAAGGGGGTGCGCACCAGCATGATCGGGAGCGGCCGCGAGGTGTCGGCCGGGATCAGCGCCACCGCGAAGTGGGTGGTGCCGTCGCGCATCGGGATGGAGAGCTCGGCCCGGCGGAACCGGGGCAGCTCCTGCGCGGCGAGCGGCCCGGCGGCGGCAGGCAGGAGCAGGGCGACCGAGAGCGCGGCGGATCCGGCAATGCGTCGGCAGAGCATGAGGCAGAGTGCGGAGCGGGTGGGAGTGGACCGGGGTCGAACATATATAATGAAGCCCCGGCTGGTTATGCTTCAGCAGTGCCCCCCACTTCCATTGCGATCCGGCTTGCCCGCCCCGGCGATGGCGCCCGCCTGGCCGACATCTACCGCCCGGCGGTGGTGAGCGTCCCCACCAGCTTCGAGGCCACCCCTCCCGACGGCGCCGAGATGGCGCGGCGCATCGACCAGATTCTTCCGCGCTACCCCTGGCTGGTCGCGGCCGACGGTCCACTGGTCGTCGGCTACGCCTATGCCAGCCCGCACCGGGAACGCGCCGCGTACGGCTGGTCGGTGGAAGTGTCGGCCTACGTCGACCCCGCAGCCCAGCGGCGCGGCATCGGCCGGCGCCTCTACACCAGCCTCTTCGCCATCCTCGCGCTGCAGGGTTACCAGAATGCCTACGCCGGGATCGCGCAGCCGAATCCCGCCAGCGTGGCGCTGCACCAGGCGGTGGGCTTCACCCTGGTGGGCACCTACCGCCGGGTGGGCTTCAAGCATGGCGCGTGGCGGGACGTGAGCTGGTACGAGCGGGCACTGGGAGCGTATCCCGCGCCCCCCGCTCCTCCGCGGCCGCTGCCTGACGTAACCGGGGAACCGGGATTCGGGGACGCACTCGCGGCGGGAGAGCGGCTCGCGACCTGACACCCGCGCTGACGGAGGGCTGCTATTGTTCACCCTCCTCACACGGACACCGTGTTCAATGTCTACGATCAACATGCCCCGCCGCTTCGGCGTGCTCGGCTCGGGCCAGGTGGGCCAGACCCTCGCGAAGGGTCTCCTTCGCCATGGCTACGAGGTGAGGATCGGCACCCGGTCCCCCGGCAAGCTGGCCGACTTCTCCCGGGAGACCGGCATTCCGGAAGCGAGCTTTTCCGAGGTAGCGACGTGGAGTGACGCCATCGTGCTGGCCGTGCAGGGAACGGCGGCGACGGCGGCGATGGAGCTGGCGGGAAGCGCCAACCTCGCCGGCAAGGCGGTGCTCGATACCTGCAACCCGATCGCCGAGGGGCAGCCGCCGCAGGATGGCGTGCTCCGGTTCTTCACCGGCCCCAACGAGTCGCTGATGGAACGGCTGCAGCTGGCGGTGCCGGCGGCGAAGCTGGTGAAGGTGTGGAGCAGCGTGGGGGCGGGACTGATGGTGAACCCCGCGCTGCCGTCGGGCCGCCCCACGATGTTCATCTGCGGGAACGACGCCGACGCCAAGGCGATGGTCACCCACCTGCTGGATCAGTTCGGCTGGGACAGCGAGGACATGGGGAAGGCCACGGCGGCCCGGGCGATCGAGCCGCTCTGTCAGCTCTGGTGCATCCCCGGCTTCCTGCGGAACGACTGGATGCACGCCTTCCGGATGGTGCGGCCCTGAGTGCTCAGGACCAGGAGCGCATGTACTCGATGCCGGCGCGGGTGGCCTCGCGCCACGCGTCGCCGGTGTCCGGGGTGAACTCGGGATCGAACTGGCGGACCGTGTCGATCAGGCTGGCGACGAACGCGCCGTAGTGGGCCGGGTCGACCTTCAGGTCGGAGCGACCGTGCCGGGCCGCAACCCGGGTGAGCAGGTTCGGCTCCCGCTCGCCGCCGTGAAACGAGAGGAGCAGGCTGATCGCGTGCTGGAGCAGCTTGTGCTGGCGCTCGAAGTCGGTGCTGCTGAACATCGGCTTCACTTCCGGACAGGCCTCGAAGAACCGCTGGTAGAACGAGGGGAAGAAGTCCGGGGCGTTGAGGCACCGCTGGTAGCTGGCCTTGGCAGCGACGGCGGCAGGTCCGCTCATGGCGCGGGTCTCGGCAAAAGGGGATAGGATTGAACGACGGAAAGCTATATCGCTGCCGGGTCGCGGCACAGTCGGACATACCGGCACTGCTGGCGCTGATCAACCTGGCCTACCGGGTCGAAGCCTTCTTCATCAAGGGCCAGCGGACCAGCACCGAGGAGCTCCGGGAACTGATCGCGGCGCCGGACGCCGATTTCCTGGTGCTCGAGGCCGCCCCGAGCGGCGCGCTGGCCGGCTCGATCTACGTGAAGCGGAAGGGCGAGGCCTCCCACCTCGGGTTCATCGCGGTCGATCCCGCGCTCCAGGGCCAGCGGCTGGGCCACCGCCTGATTGCGGAGGCGGCGGACCATGCCCGGGCCCAGGGGTGCACCGCCCTCGAGCTGGATGTCTTCGACGTGCGGGAGGAGCTGCACGGCTTCTACCGGTCGGCGGGCTTCACCGAGACCGGGACGGCCCCCTTCGAGCCGAAGGAGCTGCTGCTCAAGCCGGCGCACCTGATCCAGATGCGGAAATCGATCGCCTGACCGACACGCAGGGATTCCTCGCTCCGCTCGGAATGACAGAATTGGGCGCTCTGCCACGGACGTCTGTCATCCCGAGGGAGCAGAGCGACCGAGGGATCCCTGCTTTTCGATTCCCAACCCCCGACCCAGGAGAGGACCGCGTGCTCGATCGCAAGACGTTGCTCGTCAAGGAACGCGTCGGCTTCATGAAGCTCCACGACGTCTTCGACATCGTGGATCCCGCCACCGGCGCTCCCCTGGGCCTCGCCAGTGAGGTGAACAGCTCGATGATCAAGGTGCTCCGGCTCCTGATCAACAAGCGGCTCCTCCCCACCACGGTCGAAGTGCGGACCACCGACAACCAGCTCGTCCTCTCGATCCTCCGCACCGGGCTGCTCCGCTCCACCATCGACGTGCGGGACGGCAAGGGGCGCGGGATCGGCTCCTTCAAGAGCAAGCTCCTCTCGATCGGCGGCGGGTTCTTCGTCTTCGACACCGCGGGACGGCAGGTGGCGGAGGTGAAGGGCAACTGGAAGGGGTGGGAGTTCAAGTTCCTGAACAGCGCGGGGGCGGAGATCGGGCGGGTCACCAAGAAGTGGGCCGGCCTCGGCAAGGAGTTCTTCACCTCGGCCGACAACTACATGATCTCGCTCAACGAGTCGATGAACCTGCCTGCCGGCACCGCGGCGCTCCTCCTGGCCGCCGGCCTCGCCATCGACATCGTCTACAAGGAGCAGTGAGCCCGAGGCAGGCTCGCCAGTCGGGCTGCATCCCGGCTGGCCGGCCTGCGGGACGAGCGGCTCCGCGGGTTGTACCGAACGCTAGTGCGTATGGCGGGGGCGGTCCATCAGCACGAAGAACACGCCGACCAGCAACCACGCCGTCGCGGTAACCCAGTGGCGGCCCTGTGTGGCTTCGAGCAGGCTCAGCAGGAAGAAGAGCCCGAACATTGCCAGACCCTGGTGCTTCACCATGGTTCCTCCAGGTGCGGTCCTGCCTCAACTGTCTGCAGCGGGCCGTGAAGTCACGGTGAAGGAGGATTGAATCCGCTCCCCCGGTGTTTTCACCGATCCCTGGCCGCTCCTCTGCCGGGTGCGCCATTGCAGGCTCGAGGTGTGGCGGCCGGCAGCCGATGGCGCCCTGGCCCTCTGGAATACCGGCGAGGGCGTGGTGGAAGTGGCGACCGCGGCCGGCGCAGTGACCTGGCAGGAGCGGGGGCGCTGGACCTCGGGGGAGCTGGCCGGACTCGCCTTTCACAACGCCGTGCAGTGGCGGCGCACCGGCCCTGCCGCCATCGAGGTGAGCCACCTGCGCCGGGGCGCGGAGCAGCCGACCTTCCTCGTCGAACTCCGACCCGGCGGGACCGGATGGCGGGCGGTCGCGCCCCACCTCTGCGGGGCCGACCGGTATGACGCGCGGCTCGACTGGACCTCGGACGCCCTCTCCCTCGAGTGGCAGGTGACCAGCCCGACCGATCCCTACACCCTCCGGTGGTCCGCCCCCCTCCCCTGACGGCATGGGCGTGTCGCCCTTCTCCCGCCTCTTCCGATCTATCTGACAGAGCCGCAGGGGCCGACACCGCCAGGGAGGATGGGATGCCGATCTACGTCGAGACCGACCAGAAGCAGTACAAGCTGTTTGACGCCAAGCTCGCCGGGGAGGTCGCGGCGCAGGCGGAGACCAGGATGCAGGAGATGGTGAAGAACGCGGCCGACAAGGCGGCGGGATTCACCACCGCGAAGGACCAGAACTCCAAGGGGTACTTCGTGCGCCTCAAGCTCTCCAAGGTGGAGAAGGTCGGGGGCGACACCAAGTGCGAGATCAACGGGGAGCTGGTGCGCTACCCCAAGGAAGTGACCAAGAGCCACGGCAGCGGCGCCGCCATGGTCTCGACCAGCTGGTACGGGAAGGCGCAGGCCAGCGGGCGGGATGCGATCATGATGTGCGTCGAGGCCATCGTCGAGAAGATGCTCCCCAACGGCTTCACCGCGATGTCGTCGGACATGCTCAAGCGCTGAGGCCCCCGGGAAGCTGATCCGAGCGGGGTGCTCTGGTTTCGTCCACCCCGCCCGGGCATCCGGAGCGGTCCTGTCGGCAACTCGCCTCTCGCGCAGGCCGGGCCGCGGGGATAACGTGCATCTGCAACCACGTCCTTCCTTCCCCGGAGGCTCTCATGTCCGTTTCCGGCTCCATCCCTTCCGCGCAGGCCTATCGCAACGAACCGGTCCGCCATCCCGCCCTCAAGGTCATCGACCTGCTGGGCGAAGCCCGCGCAATGACCGGCCCCTCGGCCAACGTCGTGCTCTCGCAGGTCAACCAGCACTGCCTCCGGCTGGCGGTGCTCGAGGGGGAGTATCCCTGGCACTATCACGCCCACTCGGATGAGCTCTTCCTCGTCCTCGAGGGGCACCTCTTCATCGATTTTCCCGACGCGCCCACGCTCCGGATCGATCCGGGCCAGGCCGTGACGGTACCCGCCGGTACGGTGCATCGCACCCGCACCGACACCCGGGTGGTGAACGCCTGCTTCGAGGAGCTCGGCGCCGACACCGAGTTCGTCCCCGCCCCAGCCGACTGGGTCCGCCGCGACGAACGACCCAGCCTGCGGCAGCGGGTGCCCGCCGCGGCGAGCTGAGATGCAGTACCGGCTCGACGAGGCCGTCGACCTGCTCGGACGCACGCCCGGCACACTCCGCGCGCTGCTCGCGGGGCTGCCGGACCAGTGGACCCGCAGCAACGAAGGGGCTGAGACGTTCAGCCCCTTCGATGTCGTGGGCCACCTGATCGACGGCGAGGAGACCGACTGGATGGTCCGCGCGGCGATCATCCTGCGCCAGGGCCCGGACCTCACCTTCCAGCCCTACGACCGCTTCCGCCACCGGGAGCGCAACGTGGGGCGTTCACTCGAATCGCTGCTGGACGAGTTCGCCCGGCTCCGGGCCGCCAACCTCGCGCAGGTGCGCGAGTGGAAGCTCACCGAGGCGCACCTCGCCCTCCCGGGCCTGCATCCGCGGCTCGGCCCCGTCACCCTCCGCCACCTGCTCTCGACCTGGGTCGCGCACGACCTCGGCCACCTGGCGCAGATCGCCCGCGTCATGGCCAAGCAGTACGCCTCCGAGGTCGGTCCATGGATGCAGTTCCTGCCCGTGCTCACGGATCGGCTAGGCGGCTAGGCGGGGCGAAGGTAGTTGAGGCGAGGCGCGGCGGACCGGGGGATTCCCGGAGCGGAACGTATGCGCCCTCTCTTCACAAGGAGTCCGGCCCGGACGCCGAGCGCATCAGTTCCGCGAAGGGGATCCTCCGGGGCGCCGCGCCGATTCAGTTCCGCGAAGGGGATCCCCCGGGGCGCCGCGCCGATTCAGTTCCGCGAAGGGAATCCTCCGGGACGCCGCGCGGATTCTGCGGAGGGTATCCCCCGGTCCGCCGCGCCGACACTCCCACCCGCCCGGCCCACGCACTACACTCTGTCCCATGCCCATCCCGCCGTCGCCCGAAATCCTCCAGACCATCCAGGCCGCCATCGCCCCCGTCGTGCTCATCTCCGGCGTCGGCCTGCTCCTGCTCACCCTCACCGCCCGGCTCGGCCGGATCGTCGACCGGACCCGGCTGCTGGCGGCGGAGCGGCGTGCCGCCGACCCGGCCCAGCGCGCCACCCTCGACGCCCAGCTCGCGATCCTCGCCCATCGCGCCCGGCTCATCCGCCTGGCCGTGGCGCTGGGCGCCGGCAGCGTCGCCATGATCGGCATTCTCATCACCGTGCTCTTCCTCGGGCTGCTGCTCCACCTCGACGTCGCCGCCCCCGCCGCGGTGCTGTTCGTCATCAGCCTGCTGAGCCTGGTCTGCGCGATGCTGGTCTTCGTGCGCGAGCTCCAGCAGGCGCTCACCGCGCTGGATCTCACCCTCGACCAGGGCACCTGAGGCCACCATGCTGCCCCGTTCCGCCCTCGCCGCACTCCTCGTCCTCTCCGTCGCGGGCGACGCCGCCGGCCCGCGCGACATCCTGGGGACCTGGTATGGCAGCTCCATCTGCGTGAAGACCCCGGACAACGCGGCGTGCAACGACGAGACGGTGCGGTACCAGTTCGCCGTGAAGGGCGCCGACTCCACCCTCGTGCACCAGGTCGCCGACAAGCTGGTGAACGGCCAGTGGGACCTGATGGGCGAGCTCGACTACCGCTGGGATGCGGGCGCCCATGAGTGGAATGGCGACTTCGAGAACACCCGCGTGAAGATCCGCTGGACCTGCCGCGTCAGCCACGACACCCTCACCGGTGAAGTCGTGGTCCTTCCCGGGCGCCGCATCGCGCGGCACGTGGTGGCGGTACGCATGCCACCGCCCGGGCGACCCTGACACTCCGCCCCACCCCGTGGCCCGGCGACGCTTCGCACCCGGGCCGCGCGACTTGCAAACCGGGTGGCGCGGTTCCATTCTAAGCTGGTGTCCGAGTTTCCCCTCACGTTCTTCCCGGCGCCGGCGGCGTGGCGGGCCTGGCTCAAGGCCAATCACCGGAGCGCCACCGCCATCGTCCTCCAGCTGCGCAAGGTGCACGTCAGCCGCGGCGTCACCTATGCCGAGGCGCTCGATGAGGCGCTCTGTTTCGGCTGGATCGACGGGGTGCGCCGCGCCCATGACGCGGACCACTTCACCGTCCGCTTCACGCCCCGCAAGAAGGGGAGCATCTGGAGCCTGGTGAATGTGCGCCACGTGGAGCGGCTGATCGCGGCGAAGCGGATGACCGCGACCGGCCTCCAGGTCTTCGAGGCCCGCCAGGCCCACCGCACCGGGATCTACTCCTTCGAGCAGGCCAGGCCCGTCACCCTCGCGCCCGCCCTGCAGAAGCGCTTCCAGGCGAACAAGGCGGCCTGGGCCTGGTACCAGGCGTCGGCGCCCTACTACCGGCGCACCAGCGCCTTCTGGGTGATGAGCGCGAAGAAGGACGAGACCCGCGAGCGCCGCCTCGCGACCCTCATCGCCTGCTCGGCTGAGGGGCTCAAGATCCCGCCGCTCCGCCGTCCCTGACCGAGGTCGACATGGCCAAGCCGCTCCAGGAATACCACACCCGCGACCTGATCGTCACCTACGATCCCAACGTCTGCATGCAGTTCGGCGACTGCCTCCGCGCCAACCGGGCGGTGTTCGACCGCAGCCGCCCCGAGTGGATCGACCTCTCCGCCGCCGACCCCGACGTCATCGCCGAGGTCGCGGCGAAGTGCCCCAGCGGCGCGCTCCACGCGGTGCGGCCCAACCGTCCCCCCGATCGGCCGCTCCCCGGTGTCGGGGTGTCGCTGCATGCCACGCCCAACGGCCCGGTGGTGGTGAAGGGCAAGGTGACCCTCGAGCTGCCCACCGGCCGCACCGAGGAGCGCAACAGCGCCTTCGCGCTGTGCCGCTGCGGCCAGACCCGCACCACCCCCTTCTGCGACGGGAGCCATATCCGGGTCGGCTTCACCTCGCCGTGATTCCGCTGGCCCTGCTCGCCGCCTTCGTCGGTGGCGCCATCGCGGCGGTGAGCGGGTTCGGTATCGGGAGCTTTCTCACCCCGGTCCTGCTGCTCTGGTTTGCTCCCCCGCTCGCCGTCGCGCTCGTCGCGATCCCCCACGCCCTCTCCACCGGCGTCCGGCTCTGGCAGCTTCGCCGAGAGATCCACCGCCCCACCTTCCTGCATTTCGGGCTGACCAGCGCCGCCGGCGGCCTGATCGGCGCGCTCCTCCAGGCCGAGGCGGGGTCGCCGGGGCTGACCCGGGTCCTCGCGGGGCTGCTGGCGCTGGCCGGCCTCAAGGAGCTGCGCGGCAGGCCGGTGCCGATCCCGCAGTCCGATTTCTGGTCACTCGCGGCGGGATTCCTGTCAGGCACCTTCGGCGGGCTGGTGGGCAACCAGGGGGGAATCCGGGCCGCCGCGCTGCTCCGGTTCGATCTCACCGCTCGTCAGCTCGTCGCCACCGCCACCGCCACCGCGATGGTGGTTGACGCCGCGCGTACCCCGATCTATCTCTGGAAGCACGGGTCGGACATGATGGCACGCGCGGGGTTCATTGCGCTCCTGGCCACCGGCGTGCTCGCCGGAACGCTGGCCGGTGTTCCGCTCCTCTCCCGCATTCCGCCTGCACGCTACCGCCGGCTGCTCGGCGGCCTCCTGCTGACCCTCGCATTCTGGCTGGCCGCGAACACTTTTGTCTGACAACTCGCCGCGCCAGCGTGGACATGAAGATCGGTTCAGGGTCAAAATAGAAGTGCATTCACCGAGGGTGCCTCACCTTGGGGCTGTTGAGTCGTACCGCAGCAACCTTCTACGCGAGAGGCAGTCCATGGCGTTCCGTTCCGGCATCTACATCGTCCCGACCAACCGCTGGTACATCGAGCGGACCGTCTGGCTGATCGCGGGCATCGTCCTGCTGGTCTCCACGACCCTCGCCGCCACGGTCAATCCGTATTTCGTCTTCGGCGTGATTGTCACCGCCCTGTCGTCGATCGCGGTGAGCCTCACCGGGTTCTGCATGGTCGGGAACATCCTCGCCAAGCTGGGCTTCCAGCCGAAGCTGGCGCGGCCTGACTGGAAGCCGGGCAAGCCCTACTTCATGCAGACCGACAGCTGGTATCTCGAGCGCCGGATCTACCTCGCGGTCGGGATCAACCTGAACATTGCCTCGACCCTTTCGCTGGTGCACAGCCACAACTGGCTGTACTTCACCGGCTTCGTGGGGGTCGCGATGGTCTGGTTCGCCGCGACCGGTTTCTGCATCATGGCGAACGGGCTCTACTGGCTCGGCGCCGAGCCGCGGCTGGCCCCGACCTGCGAGCGCTCGACCGAGCTCCGGCCGGAGACCCAGGCGGGCTGAGACGTCGTTCCCGAAGTGAAAAGTGAGAGGTGAGGGGCGTGGGGCCCTTCTCACCTCTCATTTTCATTTCTCTTCCCACGCCCGGCACGCACGACCGGATCCCCGCCCATCCGTACGCTTGTTTCGCTCCTCCCCCGCCCCCACCTTTCGGCACCTCTCGACCGGCATACGCGCTTCGCCATGATCCACCCCACCCCCATCACGCTCGAAGGTCACGGCATCCGGCTCGAGCCGCTCGGCTCCGCCCACACCGACGGGCTCGCCGCCGCGGCCTCGGATGGCCGCCTCTGGGAACTCTGGTACACCTCGGTCCCGCGCCCCGAGGAGGTCGCCGAGTACATCGCCACCGCCGAGACCGGGCGGATGGCGGGCCACATGCTCCCCTGGGCAGTGCGCGAACTCGCGACCGGGACGCTGGTGGGATCCACCCGCTATCACGATGTCGTCGCCGCGATCGACCGGGTCGAGATCGGCTACACCTGGTACGCCGCCAGCCGGCAGCGCACCCAGGTAAACAGCGCCTGCAAGTTGCTCCTGCTCACCCACGCCTTCGAGACCCTCGGCTGCGCGGTGGTGGGCTTCCGGACCGACAACTTCAACTTCCGCTCCCAGCGCGCCATCGAGGCGCTCGGCGCGAAGAAGGACGGCGTGCTCCGGCATCACCAGGCCCGGCGGGACGGGAGCGCGCGTGACAGCGTGCTCTACACCATCCTGCGCCACGAGTGGCCCGACGTCCGCAAGCACCTCCTCACCCGGCTCGCGCGCCCCCGCCCGGCATGAGCCCCGCTTCCCGCGCGCCCCGCCGCGGCCGCGCCGTCGCCCAGTATCTCGCGTCGCTCGACCCGGCCATCCGCCGGGCGCTGCAGCAGGTGCGCCGGGACCTGCGCGCCGCCCTGCCCGGCGCCGAGGAGGTCATCAGCTACGGCGTGCCAGCCTACAAGGTGGACGGCCGGCTGGTGCTGGGCTTCGGGGCCACCAGGAGCCGCTGCTCGCTGTATGTGATGAGCCCCGCGGTCATGCGGACCCACGCCTACGCCCTGCGCCGCTACGAGCGCACCAAGGGCGCGGTGCATTTTCCCCCCGACGACCCTCCGTCCGCCACGCTGCTCCGAAAGCTCGCCCGCGCCCGGCTCGCCGAGAACACCCGGAAGCGCGCGCGGCGAACGTAGGCCCAGGCAGCACCGCGCCGCCCTCGGCCGGCAACCTCGCGCTCCGGACCGTGGGTCCCCAGTGCCGAGCCGCTATGTTGAGACATGGCCCGAACCGCCGCAGGACTCCTTCTCTTCCGGCACCGGCCCGGGGGCACCGAGGTCCTGCTGGTGCATCTCGGCGGGCCCTTCTGGGCCCG
>JAXLXZ010000016.1:0-105916 GCA_046327735.1 Gemmatimonadales bacterium
AAGTCGTTGACCGAGAGGGTCTTCTGGAAGACCGTCGGGTTGGGGCACTTGCTCACGGCCATGAGGACGGAGTTGATGTGTCCCATGTAGTGCCGGCCCACCACGTCGGAGCCGTTGGCGAGCCCGTTGGGGTGCCGGTCACTGGCGGAGCGGAGGAGCAGCGCCGCCGAGTTGATGGCGCCAGCGGAGACGACCACGACGTCGGCGGAGTAGGTCTCCTGCCGGCCGTCACGCTCGACGTGCACGCCGGTCACCCGCCGGCCGGTGGCGTCGGTCGAGAGCCGGGAGACGTAGGCGTCGGTGAGGAGCGTGAGGTTCTCATGCGCCAGCGCCGGGTCGACACAGATCACCTGGGCGTCGGACTTGGCGTTGACCAGGCAGGGATGGCCGTCGCAGGTGGCGCAGCGGATGCAGGCGCTCTTCCGCGCGTTGCGCTCGTTCAGCATCACCCCGATCGGGGTATGGAACGGCTTCAGGCCGAGCCGCGCGAAATCCTCGGAGAGCTGCTGGATCCGGGGCTCGTGCGAGACGGCCGGGTGATCGTACGGCGCGCTGGCCCAGGGCTCAGTCGGGTCTTCGCCCCGGTTGCCGTGGACCTGGTAGAGCTGCTCGGCCAGGGAGTAGTAGGGCTCGAGCTCGTCGTAGGTGATGGGCCACGCGGGGGAGCAGCCGCCGTGATGGCGGAGCTCGCCGAAGTCTTCCTTCCGGAGGCGGAAGAGGGCGGCGCCGTAGAACTTGGTGTTCCCGCCGACGAAGTAGTTGGTATGGGGGTGGAGCGGCTTCCCCTTGCTGTCGCGCCACTCCTCCTTCGTGTTGTAGCGACCTTCCTGGTTCACCGCCTTGGTCGACCAGTTCTCCCGCTCGCGCGGGACGTAGCCGCCGCGCTCGAGGAGGAGGATCCGCTTCCCGCTGGGCGCCAGCTTCCAGGCGAGGGTGCCCCCGCCAGCGCCGGAGCCGATGATGATGACGTCGTAGTGGGTGTTCATGCGGCGTCTCCGGTGCGCCAGGCGTGCTGGTCGGGATCGGTCTCGACCGGGCGGGGGTCACCGAGCGTGCCGCCGGCCTGGATCTCCTGCGTGGCCCAGCGGGCTCCCCGGCGGACCAGGAGGGTCCGGCCGGCAAGCGCGGGGTGGGCCAGGATGGTGTCGGGCATGGGTTCCTCCATGCCGTGTTAACGCGTTCCGGGGGAGGAGGTTCCCGGGGCCCAGGAGGGAAGTTTGGGCCGGGCGGTTCACCGCAGAGGCACAGAAGACACAGGGAACGGCGGGAGAGCGCAGTGCCCAACGCAAAGAAGCAACAGCGAATCACGAAGACCACGAAGTCACGAAGATCACGAAGGCAGTTCTTCGTGCCATCTTCGTGCTCTTCGTGGCTTCGTGGTGGCAGTTGGAGGGTATGCCAGAGCCTCCCGCCATTCTCTGTGCCCTCTGTGCCTCTGTGGTGCAGTTCCGGGAGCTACCAGCCTGCCCCGACCGTGGACGTACGGATCCGGAAGATCCTTGCCCCGCTGGTGATGTAGAGGGTCGAGCCGTCATCGCCCCAGACGGTGTTCGAGGCGGGGCCGCCGGTCTCGATGATGCCGAGGAGCGTGCCGTCCATCGCGATCACGTAGACCCCGCCGGGGCCGCCGCCGAAGATGACGCCATCACGGTCGAGCTTGAGCCCGTCGGGGACACCCTTGCGGTTCACGCTCCAGGGAACGGCGTCGAGCAGTTTCTTCCGAGGACCGAGGCTCCCATCCCGGTTCACGGCCATCGCGTACCAGGCCCCGATCTCGGGCTTCGATTCGCTCACGATCAGCGTCGTCCCGTCCGGCGTCAGCGCGATGCCATTGGGCGCCTGGAACTCCCCCTCGATGAGGCGGAGTTCGCCGCGCGCAGTGAGCCGGTAGACCCCGTTGATCGGCAGTTCCTTCCCCGGATCGTCCCACCACTTCGGCAGCCCCCAGGGTGGATCGGTGAAGAGGAGATCGCCGTTGGCATCGAGGATCAGGTCGTTGGGGCTGTTGATCCGCCGGCCGTGGAACCGGTCGACGAGCGTGGCCTTCTTCCCGTCCGGCCCGAGCCGTGAAATCCGCCGGTCGCCATGCTCCGCCATGAGCAGGTTGCCCTTCCGGTCGAAGGCGAGGCCGTTGGAGCCCGGCTCCTTCCCCGGGAACGGCGCACTCCCGGTGTAGCCGCTGCGCTCCAGCAGCACCGACTCCCCCTTCCCTTCGCACCACCGGTAGGCGGTGTTGCGAATGACGTCGGAAAAGAGGAGGCAGCCGTTCGTCCGGTCCCAGAGCGGCCCTTCGGCCCACTCATGGCCGTCGACAATCATCTCGAGCCTCGCGCCGGGCGGGATGAGCTGGTCGAAGCGCGGGTCGAGCCGGGTGATGCGTCCCTCGACCGAGGGGGTTCCCGGGCCCTGGGCGACCGCCGGCGCGGTCGCGGCGAGCAGCGCTAGCGCCATGAGATAGTGGGTGCGCATGGTCACTTCGCCGCCGGACGCCAGAGGGTGATGTCGGTGGTCCATCCCTCGCGCTGCCGCCGGGCAAACGACTCCCGGAGCGGCGGCGTCTGCTTGTGCGCCTCGAGCGCCGCGCGATCGCTCCAGACCTCCCAGCGGAGGAACTCGTCGGGATGCTCCACCGATTGATAGAGGTCGTAGTGGAGATTGCCGGACTCGGCCCGGGTCGGCGCCGTCAGGGAGAGCAGGTGCGCCTTGAGCGAGTCGCCCTGGCCCGGCTTGCCGTGCACGAAGGTGAAGGCGGTCAGGGGCGAGGGATCCCGGAGCTCGACCAGGATGCCATGCGCATCGGTGTCACCGATGTTCTCCGGCGAGTGCATGACCGCGTCGCTGTAGAGCACGTCGCCCGCCTTCGCCTCCCGGACGCGGGTGGTGCCGTCGGGGAAGGTGAACCGGATCGTGAAGCCGGTGAGGACATAGAGCACGTGCGCGGGATGCATGTGCATCGCCTCGTGCGCCCCGCGCTTGAGCTGGAAGTCCATGACCCGGACCTGGTCATTCAGGATCATGACCTTGTAGTTGGCCGGGTACAGCGTGGTGGGGTCCTGGGCCGACAGGATTGCCTGTGGAGCCAGGGAGAGCCCGAGCAGAAGAGCGAGCCGACGGAACACAGCAGCCTCCGAGGACAGGGTGGCAGTCGTCTTGTCCTCAAGTGCGGGCTGCTTCGTACGGTTCCCGGTTACAGGATTAGGGGATTGAACGACGGATTTGGGGATTCAGATCGGTGTGGCGTGCAGTACAGAAAAGGGGATGGATCCCTTGCCTGGACCCAATCCCCCAATCCGCAGTTGAATCCCCGAATCCTGTCTCCCCAAATCCTGTCGCCCCAAATCCTGTTACCGGCTGGCGGTGGTCATGCCCCACGGACCGCTGCCCGGCTGCTGCATCCGGATCCGGTAAAGCCCCGTCGACGCCGTCATGAACAGCGTCCGGTTGTCCTCCCCGCCCCACGCCATGTTGGCGACATGCTCCGGCGGCGTGATCAGGCCGAGCAGCGTCCCCGCCGGCGAGAGGACGTAGACGCCCTTTGGCCCGGCGGCGTACACGTTCCCCATCGCGTCGACCTTGATCCCATCCCAGCAGTCATCGCCCGGCGTGCTCTTCGTGATGTCGTAGAAGACCCGGCCATTCGCGAAGGTGCCGTCGGCCAGGACGTCATAGGCCATGATCACCTTCTTCTTCGGGTCCCAGTTGTCGACGTACGCCGTCTTCTCGTCGGGCGAGAAGGCGATGCCGTTGGGGCCGGTGAGCTCCTTGGTCAGCAGCGTGAGCTCACCATTCTTGAGCAGGTAGACCCCGCTCCAGGGCGTCTCCTTGCCGGGATCATTGAAGACCTTGGGCAGGCCGAACGGCGGGTCGGTGATGTAGAGATTGCCGTTGCTGGTGTAGACCAGGTCGTTGGGGCTGTTGAGCCGCATCCCCTGGTAGCGGTCGGCCAGGACCGTGATGGCCCCGGTCCGCTCCACCCGGATGACCCGGCGGTTGCCGTGCTGGTCGATGGTGACGCGTCCCTCGCGATCGAGCGCGAGGCCGTTCGAGCCCGGCTGGTGATAGAGGCCGATGTCCACCCCGGCGTAGCCGCTCTTGGTGCGATATACCGTGACCTGCCCATCCGGATTCCAGCGATAGATCGTGTTGGTGTTCGGGTCGCTGAAGAGGAGGTAGCCACCGTCGGCGTTCCAGAGCGGCCCCTCGGTGAACTCGAACCCGCCGGCGAGCTTCTCGATCTTCGCGTCCCTGGCCACCAGGGCATCGAACCCCGGCGCGAGGCGAGTCACCTTGCCGCCGGCGTCGTGCGCCACCCGGGCCGACTCGGCACTGTGAAAGTCGAGCGTCGCCGAGCGGATCCAGATGTAGTTCACCGGCGGATTGCTGACCGGAGCGTTCATCCCGAAGATCGCCAGCTGGAACTGATCCCCCGGATGGGCGTCACGGGTGAGCACCACCCGGTTCGGCGCATTGAAGCCCTTCACCAGCTGGCCACCAGTCTGGCCGAGAACTACAGGCAACTTGCCGTTGACCCAGACCTCGGCGTAGTCGTCGACCACCAGCTCGAACACCACGGTCATGCCGGTGGGATCGAGCGCCCCAACCCGCGCCGGGATCGTGAAATTCACCCGGTACCAGTTGAAGGCGAACTTCCCGTTCCCCCGCCGGGCCTGGATCGACTCGGCGGGGATCGAGAGCCACCCGCTGTCGTCGAAGTCGGCGGCGCCGGCATGCGGCACGATGTCCTGGGTGCGATTGGGCGGACCCGAGGGCCGCAGGTCGGGGCCGGGGGCGCGATGCTCGACCTCGACGAAGCGGGCGTCGCTGTAACGCCACTGGGCGCCCGCCAGGGCGGCACCGGCCGGGCTGCCGAGGTCGATGATGGCACTTGGCTTGCCATAGGGGGCGTCACCGGTCACCTGCGCCCGGGCGGGAACTGCCCCGAGCGCGGTGAGTGCGGCCGCGAGAAGAAGCGCGTGGCGCATGGCGGCCTACCGGACCTTGACCACGTAGTACGTGAACGTCCCCTTCACGTCCTGGAACCAGTGGGGCGTGCCGTTGGGCACTGCGATCACATCGCCCCTGGCGAGCTTGCGGGTCTCGCCGCCCTGGATCGAGTCGCCCCGGACTTCGTTGGCCTCGATCGTCTTGCCATTGATGACGCTGCCACCGGTCACCAGCGTGGCGGTGCCGTCCTGCACGTAGATCACGTCGGTGTCGAGGACATGGACCTCGGCCATCCCCGGCTTTTCCCGGCGGGAGGCGTGGATCATGTAGTTGCGGCCCTCCCCGTCGAGCAGGACGCTCCCCTTCTGGAACGCCGCGCGCACCGAGTCGTGCGAGAAGTAGCTCACGTTCATGACGTGGGCGGGCTCGGCGCTGGAGAGCCGGGTCGAGATCCCGGCGGCGCCGGCCATCGCGACTTCCTCGTCCTCCGTGGCGCTGGCCGCACCGCTCACGCCGATGGCGCCGACGATCTGCCCGTCGACCACGATCGGCACGCCGCCGATGAGCGGGGTGAAGTCGACGGTGGTCATGGCGGTGCGGCCCTTGTTGATCAGCTCCTCGAAGAAGCGGGTCGGCTTCTTGAAGAGGGCCGCGGTGCGGGCCTTGCCGATCGAGATGTTGGCGCCCGCGGCGAAGGTACCGTCGAGCCGCTCGAGGGCCATGAGGTTGCCGCCGTCGTCGACCACGGCGATGACGCCGGTGCCAGCCTTGGTGCGGGCATAGGCCACCGCGGCGGCGATGACGTTGTGGGCGCCCTCGATGGTGAGGGACTTGTGGGAAGCGACCTGGGCGGAGGCCGGGACGGCGAGCGTCACGGCGGCCAGGGCGGTGATGGTCAGGGTGCGCATAGGGCTCGCTGGTTCCGGAGTCAGGGTGATGGCAGGCGGAGAAAAGGGGTCAGGGGTGGAGAGCGGCTCGTCCCAGCCACAGGCTCCCGACACCTGACCCCGGATTCCCGGCCCTACCGGGTTGCTTACTTCACGATCGTGTCGAAGCTCGTCTCGCCCAGGACCACCTCGGCGAAGGAGCACCAGACCTGCACCTTGGCCACGTCCTTGATGTAGGCCGGCAGGGTGATCTGGCGGTTGGTCTTGTCGCCCTTGATGCGGAACTGGTTCAGGAGATAGGTGTTGCCCTTCGAGTCGATGATCTGCCAGCTGGGCGCCGGGGTGTCGGGGATGACGAAGTCATCGGACACCTTCAGGGTGATCTTGCCCATGTCGACGGTGGCGGTGACGGTGCCGGTGTTCGCCTTCACGCCGGCGAACGGCTTGCTGGTGAAGGTCTTCACCGGGGCCGCCGCGGCGGTGGTCACGGTCACGAGCGCCGCCATCACGGTCAGAGCCTTCAGGATCCCGCGCATTGTGCCTCCCTCATGCAGTTTGGAATGTGCCGCGTTGGTGCGGTCGGGTCTTAAATGCGGAGGGGGGCTGGGAGGTTCCCGGAAGCTGTTAGCTGTTAGCTGTTAGCTCGTACGGTGAGCTAGCGACCCTCCCGGGTATAGCCGTTAGGAGGTGCGTATTACCGTAGTTAGCCCGGCAAAGCGACTTGCCAAGCAATCGCGCTGAACAGCTAACAGCCAATTGCTAATGGCTCCCTGCGTGGCCGCAGAAGATGCACCGCACCCGGAGGTCATGGCACAGCTTGGCACATCCCTCGCCCCGCCGCGCCACCAGGAACTCTGCCGCGAGCAGCATCCCCAGGAGGGGCGCGGTGAAGTAGAGCCACCACCCGGTCCACACATTGGCAAACACCGCCGAGCCGACGGTGCGGGCGGGATTCATGCTCATGCCGGAGAGCGGCGCCTCGAGGGCGATGTATGTCGCTACCAGGAGACTCGTGAAGAGCCCGGTGAACCGCGCCAGCTGGGTCCGCCGCGAGACCAGGAGCACGGTCGTCATGAGCCCCAGGCTGATGCCCAGCTCCGCGATGAACGCGACGCCGAGCCCCCAGGGCCCCGGCAGGGTCGCGACGTAGTTCACCGACGGGTCGCCGATCCAGGGCCGGAAGAGGAGCACCGCGAGTCCGGTCCCGGCGAGCCCCCCGGCGAACTGCGCGACGATGTACCCCGCGACATCCTCCCGTTTCACCTTCCCCAGTCGATAGAACGTGAGCGTGACCGCGGGATTGAGGTGTGCCCCGGAACGCCGTCCCCAGGGGGAATAGATGTTGACGATGTTGGTGAGCCCCATGGCGATGCCCATGAACATCCCCCGGATCTGCATCGAGGGGATGCTCCGGACGACCGGCGAGCCCGGGTGAAAGAGCAGCGCCCCGAACCCGCACGCCGACACCATGAAGAGTCCGAGCCCCAGCGCCTCGCAGAGATACTCGGGCCAGTTGGTGCGCCAGCGAGTCATCGGGCGCTCGCGGCGGGCACCTTCGCGGCCGGCGTCTGGGCGGTGGCCAGCACCGTCCGCTCGAGTCGCAGGAGCTCGCCCATCGACCAGGCCTGGAAGGGGCAGCCCTTCGGCGTGAACGGCTCCTCCGCATCGGCAATCTCGGCGAGGTGGCCGAGTCCGGCGCGGTCGAGCTGGGCCAGGAGCGGCTGGTAGAAGCGGCGCCGCGCCTCCCGCTTCGCCTCCGCCGTCCCGCCGTGGGTGCGAACCCACGCCTCGATGAACGGCCCGGCCAGCCAGGGCCAGACGGTGCCCTGATGGTAGGCGCCGTCCCGCTCGACCGGGCCGCCCTCGTAGTGCGGCGCGTAGCCGGGCTCGCCGGGGGCGAGGCTCCTCGGACCCATGGGCGTCCACAGCCGCGTCTCGACCGCATCGACCACGGCGCGGGCGCGTTCCCCGTCGAGCAGCGGATACGGCAGGCCACCGATCGCGAAGAGCTGGTTAGGGCGAAAGGCCGCGTCGAGCTTCCCCGGCTCGCGGTCGGCGTCGATCACGTCGTAGAGCCACCCATCCGGATTCCAGAAGCGCGCCTGGAAAGTGGCGGTCGCGCGGCCCGCGATGCGGCTCCAGCGCTCGTCGAACCGCGCCCCGATCAGGAGAGCGTTGATCCAGAGCGCCTGGATCTCGACCGGCTTCCCGATGCGCGGGGTCACCACCCAGTCGCCCACCTTGGCATCCATCCAGGTGAGCTGAACGCCGGGCACCCCGGCGTCGAGGAGTCCTCTCTCGTCCATCCGGATGCCGTAGCGGGTGCCGCTGCTGTAGCCCTCGAGGATCGCGAGTACCGCCCGCTCGAGCTGCTTCCGCTCGGCGACGGGGATGCGCTTCCGGTGCGCCTCGAGGGCCTCGAGAAACTCGTGCACCGCCACGATGTACCAGAGCGACGCGTCGACCGAGTTGAACTCCGGCTCGTCGCCCTGCTCGAGGAAGCGGTTGGGGAGCATCCCCTGGGAGACCAGCCCCGCCCACTCGAGGAGAATCGCGCGAGCATCGGTCAGCCGGCCGGTGGCCAGGCAGAGCCCGCGCAGGGCAATGAACGTGTCGCGTCCCCAGTCGGTGAACCAGGGATAGCCGGCGATGATGGTCTTCCCCTCGCCGCGGCGCACCAGGTACGCGTCGCCCGCCTGCTCCAGTGGCCCGGCAAATTCGCTGCGGCGTTCCCGCTCCCGCTCGATGAGGTCGGTCGCGACCCGGAGCGCGGTGCCGCGCGGCACGCCCGGCCCCTTGTCCGCTTCCTCCGCCGAGAGCACCCAGTAGGCCGCGGTGCCGTTGATGGGCCAGCAGAGCTCACCGGGCGAGAGGAGATCCATCCGATGCTCGAAGCCGCGGGCGCGCTCTTCCTGGAGGAAAAAGTTGGTGTACCAGACCGGGTCGTGCCGGTAGGTGGCGTTGGCGAGGCTCAGGACGGCGGGGAGGCTGGCATAGGGCCGCCAGCGCACCCGTTCCGCCGTCTGCTCGGCCCGGGTACTGGCGACGTCATTCTGGTAATGGAGCGCATGACTGTCGCGGCCGGAGAGGAGCGGCCGGACGATGAGCTTGAGGCCCGACTCGGGCCTGGGGAGTGACCAGCGCACCACCACCGCCGAGTGCTCATGGGGTACCAGGATCTCCTGCACGATCTCGAATCCGTCGTCGAGCCGGAAGGTCCAGGTGGGCCAGGGGTGGTGCTGGAAGCTGACGATCCGGGAAGCGCCGTCGGGGTGGGTGACATCCGGGAGGTAGCGCTGGGTCGAGAGCGGATGACGCACCCCGCCCCGCTCGAGCCAGGCCTCGAAGCCGTCGACCAGGACCGCGCGCCCCGACGGGGGCCGCACCGCGGGGGTGAGGAGGCCGTGATAGCGCCGGGTGCGCCACCCGCCGACAGTGCCGCAGGTGAAGCCGCCGAGGCCGTCGGTTTCGAGGTATTCGCAGTCGAGTCGGTCGTGGGGAAGCATGGGCGTCTAACGCCCCCGGCCCTGGCTTGGTTCCTTGGATGCCATGGCGGGGCCTGGCACCGCAACTGACTAACACCGATAGAAGGGATGGATCAGAGATGGAACCGAGTCCGTTCGGGAGACGTCTTCGGGCGCTTGCTCGCTGAGCAGGTAGTCATGGGTGCTCGTGGGTACGGCAGTCACCCACAACGACACCAACACCACCGACTCCGACCAACCCAGCGAGCAGAATAGACCGCAGGTGGTACTCTCCCTGTCATGGAGTCCATCCAGTCCCATCCCAAGTCATCTGTGTCAGTCAGTTGCCCACGCTGAAGAGACGCCGAGATCGTGGATCACACGACCACCATCACCCATCCCCAACACAGCGAGCAGAATAGACCGAAGACGAAACCCTCCCTGACAGGGAGTCCATCCGTTCCCATCCTTCACCATCTGTGTTAGTCAGTTTGCCCACCTCGACCACACACAAAGGCCAGGAGACCGGATCAGCCGCCGCCCTCGAAACCCGGATACAGCGTCATCCCGCCGTCGACAAACAGCGTCGTCCCGTGCACGTAGTCGGCCTCGTCCGACACCATCCAGACCGCCGCGCGGGCCAGGTCGTCGGGCTCCCCGATCCGCTTGTACGGGATCAGCGTCAGCAGGTTGGCGTAGGCCTCGGGTGTCTCCCACGCGGCGCGGTTGATCGGCGTCCGGATTGCGCCGGGGGCGAGGCTGTTCACCCGGATGTGCTCCGGCGCGACCTCCTGCGCCAGGCTCTTCATCAGCAGCATCACCCCGCCCTTGGAGGCGGCGTAGTTGACGTGCCCCGCCCAGGGGATCACCTCGTGCACCGAGCTGATGCAGAGGATCTTGCCCAGCGCGCGGGAACGGCCGGTGTCCATGCCGCGGCGGCGGAACTCCTTCACCGCCTCCCGGGCGCAGAGAAACTGGCCCGTCAGGTTCACGTCGAGGACCCGGTTCCACTGGGCCAGGGTCATCTCCGCCACCGGCGCGTCCTGCTGGAGTCCGGCGTTGTTCACCAGGATGTCGAGGCTCTCGAATTCCCGGCGGGCGCGGTCGAACATCGCCAGCACCTGGGCTTCGTCCCCCACGTCGGCCTTCACCGCCACCGCCCGGCGGCCCATCCCCTCGATCTGACGCACCACCTCGAGGGCGGGGCCCTCCGACGAGGCGTAGTTCACGACCACGTCGCACCCCGCCTCCGCCAGCGCCAGCGCGATCGCCCGGCCGATGCCCGAGCTGGCCCCGGTCACCAGCGCCCGCTGGCCCGGGAGGAGCGCCGGGACCGGACGCCGCGTCATCTCAGCGGGCATGTTCCACCTCCGCCTCGCGCCGGCCGTTGCTCCCGCCCATGGCCATCGCGCCCCGCGCCATCGGTTCGTGCGACGGGGGACAGCGCGGCATCAGCAGCTTCGCGATCAGCCCGGTCCAGCCGGTCTGGTGCGCGGCCCCGACGCCCCGGCCGCTGTCACCATGGAAATACTCGTGAAACTGGAGCAGGTCCCGGAAATGGGGATCCTGCTGGAGCTTGGCATGGTCGCCGTAGACCGCCCGGCGGCCCGTCTCATCCCGGAGGAAGAGCCGGGTGAGCCGGCGGGACAGCTCGTCGCCCACCTCGGCGAGGGTGAGATACCGCCCTGAGCCGGTCGGGCACTCGACCCGGAAGTCATCACTGTAGTAGTGATGGAACTTCTGCAGCGATTCGATGAGCAGGTAATTCACCGGGAACCAGATCGGGCCGCGCCAGTTGGAGTTGCCGCCGAACAGTCCCGAATCTGACTCCGCCGGCTGGTAGCGCACCGTGAGCGGCATCCCCATCACGTCGAAGCGGTAGGGATGCTCCTCGTGGTGCCGGGACAGCGCCCGGATCCCGTACCCCGAGAGGAACTCGGTTTCGTCCAGCATCCGGGCCAGCAGCCGCTTCATCCGGTGCCCGCGCAGGAGCGAGAGCAGCCTCCGCTCGCCCATCCCCGGCTCCTCCCAGCGGGAGACCAGCTTCGCCAGGTCGGGACGGTAGTCGAGGAACCAGCGGAGCCGCCGGGCGAACTCCGGCAGCTCCTCGAGGAGCCCCTGGTCGATCGTCTCCACCGCGAACAGCGGAATCAGGCCGACCATCGACCGCACCTTGAGGGGTACCAGCCGATTGTCGGGCGTGTTGAGGACGTCGTAGTAGAACTGGTCCTCCTCGTTCCACAGCCCCACCCCGTCCTCCCCGATATGGGTCATCGCCTCGGCGATGTGGAGGAAGTGCTCGAAGAACTTGGTGGCGATATCCTCGTAGACCCGGTTGTGCCGGGCCAGCTCGAGGGCGATCCGCATCAGGTTGAGGCTGTACATCGCCATCCAGGCGGTCCCGTCGGCCTGGTTGATGTAGCCGCCGGTCGGGAGCGGCGCGCTCCGGTCGAAGACCCCGATGTTGTCGAGGCCGAGGAAGCCGCCCTGGAAGACGTTGCGGCCCTGGGCATCCTTGCGGTTCACCCACCAGGTGAAATTCAGCATCAGCTTGTGGAAGACCCGCTCGAGAAAGGCGAGGTCGCCCGCCCCGCCCCGGCGCTTGCGGTCGATCTGGAAGACCCGCCACGTCGCCCAGGCGTGCACCGGTGGGTTCACGTCGCCGAAGGCCCACTCGTAGGCCGGCAGCTGCCCGTTGGGGTGCATGTACCATTCGCGGGTCAGCAGCACCAGCTGGTGCTTGGCGAACTCCGGATCGACCAGCGCGAGGGGAATGCAGTGGAAGGCGAGGTCCCACGCCGCGTACCAGGGATACTCCCAGGTGTCGGGCATGGAGATGATGTCGGCGTTGTTGAGGTGGAGCCACTCGCGGTTGCGTCCCTGGCGGCGCTCCTCGGGGGGCGCGGGCTGGGCCGGGTCGCCGGCCAGCCACTCGGGAACGTCGTAGTAGAAGAACTGCTTGCTCCAGATCATCCCGGCAAAGGCCTGCCGCTGCACGTTGCGGGCATCGGCATCGGTCATCTCGTGCTGCAGCTCGGCGTAGAACTCGTCCGCTTCCCGCTGGCGCAGGGCGACGACCTGGTCCACCTCGTGGACGCTGGCGGGCGCTTCCTCGCGGGCGAGCCGGGCCCGGATCACCAGGGAGCCGCCGGCGGGAATGGTGGCGCGGTACCAGGCGGCGGCCTTGGTCCCGGTGCGGCCGGGGTTCACCGCGGCCTCGTTGCCGGCAATCACCCGCTCGTGGAAGGCGTCCTTGAAATGCCGTCCTTCCCCCGGCACACCGTAGAGCCGGGTGACGTTGGTGTCGTTCTCGGTGAAGAGGAGCTCGGGCGCGCCGTCGAACGTGAGGCGCCAGCCGCCCAGGGTGGGGTGCGAGGCGGCGACCCCGCCCGGCGCCGCGCGGAGCTGGGGACGATCGTCACCGTGCTTCCACGACCAGGTGTTCCGGAACCAGAGCTGCGGGAGCAGGTGCAGCTCGGCGGCGTCGGGCCCGCGGTTGTGGGCGGTGATCCGGACCGCGATGTCCTCGGGACCGGCCTTGGCGTACTCGACGATCACGTCGAAGTAGCGGTCGTCGTCGAAGATGCCGGTATCGATCAGCTCGTACTCGAGCCCCCCGATGCCGCGGCGGCGGTTCTCCTCCAGCAGCTCGGCGTAGGGAAAGGGCCGCTGGGGATACTTGTAGACCATCTTGAGGTACGAGTGGGTCGGCGTCGCGTCGACGAAGTAGTACAGCTCCTTCACGTCCTCGCCGTGGTTCCCCTCGCTGTTGGTCAGCCCGAAGAACCGCTCCTTGAGGATCGGGTCGCGGCCGTTCCAGAGGGCGAGGGCGAGGCAGAGGCGCTGCTGTTCGTCGGAGAGCCCGGCGATCCCATCCTCGCCCCAGCGATAGGCGCGGCTCCGGGCGTGCTCGTGGGGAAAGGAATCCCAGGCGGCGCCGTGGGCGCTGTAATCCTCCCGCACCGTGCCCCACTGCCGCTCGGCGAGGTACGGGCCCCAGGCCCGCCAGGGCGAGTGCATGCCGTTCGCCTCGAGCCGCGCCGCTTCCGCGGTGGTTCGTCCCACACTGCCTCCACGTCGTTCCGGGTGTGCGCTACGCTGGTGAACCCGGGGTCAACGCACCTCACGGCGGGGCGGTTCCCGGCCGAAGGGCGCGAGCACCTCCTCCAGCGCCAGCAGCAGGGCAAGGCGCTGGCGCAGGGCGGCGGGTGCCGGCACCGCGCGCAGGCGGGGCCGGAGCACGAAGCGGAAGTGTTCGTTCGCGTCCATGGTCATCCGGAAGGGGGAACGCCCCGGCACGGATTCCGGTTCCCGCGACGGGCACCGGCCGGTATGTTCCGGACTTCAGGCTGGAAAGGGAGACCCATGATACGGATCTACCGGCGGGACAACGGCGCCCTCCTCCACGAACTCGACGCGGCCACGCTCGCCGGGGCGCGGATGGCGCACGCGGTTCTCCTCTACGGCAGCCTGGCGGGGGCGGATTTCACCGGGGCCGACCTGCGGGGCGCCGATCTCTGCTCCTCCGACCTCGCGGGTGCGCGCTTCGACGGGGCCGACCTGCGCGGGGCCGACCTCAGCGGGTCGAACTGCTCCGGCGCGAGCCTGGCGGGAGCGCGGCTGACCGACGCGCGGATGCTGGGGGTGAACTTCTCGGGGGCGAACTGTGCCGGCGCCGACTTCTCGCGGGTGAGCTTCAAGCTGGCGCACGTCGCCACCGCCCCGGCCGACTTCCGGAACGCGAAGCTCCGCCGGGCGGGGCTCGACCACACCAGCTTTGCGGGGTGTGATTTCTCGGGGGCGGAGCTGGCGGAGGCGAACCTGGAGACCGCCAGCTTCGCCGGGGCCAACCTCACCGGGGTCTCGCTGGTGGGGGCACGGCTCGACAAGACGGTGCTGCGCGAGGCGATCCTGGAGCACGCCGACCTCTCCCAGGCGCTCTTTCACCGGACCGAGCTGGCGGGGTGCCGCTTCGGGGAGGCGAGCTTCGGGCACACCATCATCGCGAACTGCCCCACCCTGGCCGACGCACTGGGGCTGGCCCGGGCATCGCACCTGGCGCCGTCGTCGATCGATGTGACGACCTGGATGGCACTGCGGGGACAGCTGCCGGCGGAGTTTCTGGAAGGGCTCGGCGTGTCACCCCCCAGCACCATCTAAGGCGGGATTTGGCAAACCACAAAGCAAGACACGGAGTACACGGAGTAACCAGGGAGAACACGGAGAGGTGCTCTAACATTCAAGGACCTCTCCGTGTACTCCGTGCCTCCGTGTGCTCCGTGTCCTGCTGTTGTGGTTGCTTCCTTGCGCTTGCTTCCTGGCGGTTGCTTTCTGGTGTTAAGTGTTGGGGGAGTGTCGCGACTCACCCTCCCCCGCCACCCTCCGCCTCGATCCGTGCCGAGATGCGCGCCATCAGGTCGGCAGGGACCGCGAGGCGGTGGAGTTTCTCCTTGACCCCCTCGAGCACCCCGGCTTCGAACCGGTACTCGCTGGCGCACGCGGCGCAGGTCGCGAGATGCTCCCGCACCAGCCGCATCTCGTCGGCGGTGAGTTCCCGGTCGAGATAGTCGTCCAGCCGGGCGAACACCTCTTCGCAGGTGAACCGGTCGGGGGGGTGCATCCTACTCTCCATCATCCGAACCTCCGGTGAGCGCCCCGACGATCCCGCGTTCCTCGGCGATCATCCAGAGTGCTTTCTGGAGCAGGCGCCGCCCCCGGTGCAGCCGGGAGCGGATCGTCCCCACCGGCACGCCCACGACCTCGGCGATCTCCTGGTAGGAGAAGTCCTGCAGAAAATAGAGCGTCGCCACCACCCGGTACTCGTCGGGCAGCGCCGCGATCGCGGCCTCCACCTGCTCAGTCGCAAGCTGGCTCATCAGCCGCTCGGCCGGGTTCTCGGTGCTCCCATGCAGCCCGAGCGCCGCCGTCTGGCAGTAGAGATACAGTTCCGGCGCGTCGTCCAGCTCGATCTCGGTCCCCTGCCGCTTCCGCTTCCGGTACTTGCTGAAGTAGCAGTTGGTCAGGATCCGGAAAAACCACGCCTTGAAGTTGCTCCCCTGCTCGAAGCTCCCGTACCCCCGCCACGCCAGCAGCGCCGCGTCCTGCACCAGGTCTTCCGCCTCGGTGCGGTTCCGGGTATACCGGAGCGCGGTCCCGAAGGCCCCATCGATGACCGCGCCGAGGTGGGCCTCGAAGGCAGCCTTTGCCTCGGGGCCGGCCGGGCGTGCCGGGGAAGGTTCGGGTGTCGGGTTCACGAGCAAGGTCATCTCAGGGGGTTCAACGCCGGTCGGGTCAGTTTGGTTCCCGAGGGTGGTCTTGGCAACCCTCAGCTTCTTCTGAAGGATGGTTGGGCAAGCTGACTAACACAGATGTACACAGATGTGTACGGATGGACTCCTTGAACGGACAAACGGCGTACATGGGTCTTGAACCTCAGACCGGACGCAGGGAGAATTGAGAATACAACAACCCGATAACTTCATGCTCCTTCTCGAGGAATCGCGATACGGTCTGGAAGAACTCGCGGGACCTCGCATCCGTTCCCATCTGCCTTTATCTGTGTTAGTCAGTTTTTGCGACCTCGAACTCACGACCAAGGCCCGGGAACCCCGGAGCCAGAACTGGCGTTGAGCACCAGACCGCCCGTGTACCCCGGATCTTCACGGAGCCATCCATGACCGAACCCGTCGCCCGCCTGGTGCTGACGGTGGCCGGCGCCTACCTGCTGGCCGGCGTCCTATTTGGCATCCCCTTCGCCTGGCGCGGGGCCGGTGCGCTCGAGCCGGTCGCGCGCGAGGGGACGCTCGGCTTCCGGCTCCTGATCCTCCCCGGCGCGGTCACGCTGTGGCCCCTGCTCGCTCTGCGGTGGTGGAGGGCTGGCCGGTGAACCGCCCCCTGCGCCGGCGGCATGTCCTGCTCATGAGCCTCCTCGCCCCGGTCGCCGCGCTGCTTCTCCTCGCGGCGATCGCGGTGCGCCGCCACGCCCCCGACAACCCGCCACTGCAGCTGGCGCCCCCGGGGAGCGTCGCGCGATGAGCGCCCACTTCCAGGCGGTGAACTGGAACCGCCAGAAGTACGTCTACGACGGCGTGACCCTCGGCACGGTGGCGCTCTTCCTGGCAGTGTATGCCGGCGCGAGCCTTGCCGCCAATCCCGCCATCACCGCCGAAACGGTCCTGATCCGCGGCCTGGCACTCGGGGCGTTCGCCCTGCTGCACGTGATTCTCTGCATCGGCCCGCTCTGCCGGCTCGACCCGCGCTTCCTCCCCCTGCTCTACAACCGGCGGCACCTGGGCGTGCTGATGTGCGTCCTCGCCCTCGCCCACGCCAGCTTCGCCACGATCCAGTTCCACGCCCTGGGCAGCTCGCCGATGCTGGTGAGCCTCCTGACCCACACCGGGCGGGTCAACGACATCAGCCGGTTCCCCTTCGAGCTCTTCGGGCTGGCCGCGCTCCTGATTCTCTGGCTGATGGCGGTCACCAGCCACGATTTCTGGCTGGCGCTGCTCTCGGCCCGGACCTGGAAGGCGCTGCACATGCTGGTGTACGTCGCCTACACCCTGCTGCTCGGGCACGTCGCCTTCGGCGCCCTCCAGGATGACCGGAACGGCCTGCCCACTGTGCTGGTCGTGGCGGGTGCGGTGCTGGTGTTCGGGCTCCACCTGGCCGCCGGCCGCCGGGAGCAGCCCCGCGACGCGCGTCCGCGTGACGACGGCGAATGGGTCGACGTCGGGGCGGTCGACCAGTGCCTCGAGGGAAAGGCGCGCACCGCCGTGGTCGGCGACGAGCGGGTGGCGGTGGTGCGGCACGAAGGGGGCATCAGCTGTGTCACCAACGTCTGCCGCCACCAGGGCGGACCCCTCGGCGAAGGCCGCATCGTGGGCGGGTGCCTCACCTGCCCCTGGCACGGCTACCAGTACCTGCCCGACAGCGGCACCTCGCCGCCGCCGTTCACCGAGAAGATTGCGACCTACCGGGTCCGGATCGTGGGTGACCGGGTGCAGGTGCATCGCCAGCCGAATCCCCCGGGTACGCCGGTCCCCCCGGCAATGGTTCCGGCCCGGGGGGCTGCATGAGCGAGACCGAGTTCTACGTCGGATATTTCCCGAAGGCCGGGGCGGCACTGGCGCGATTCCTTCGCGACCGTATCGTCACCCTGGTGCTCCTGCTCGCGGGGGTGGCGGTGGCGGCGGCGCTCTGGTCTCCCAGGCTCGGCCAGGGACGTTTCGAGTACGGAACGGTGCGCGATCTTGACGGACGCGTGATCGAGGCGCCGTACCCTCTCCTCGCTGTCCCGGACTGCGACACCGCCGCGGCCGGCTGCGGATCCAGCCGACCCGGCTGGTCGTACTATGTCCTGGTGGGCCAGGGGAAACATGGGGCCGATTCCTCCGTCAGAGGGCTGGCCGGACGGACGGTGCGGCTGTCGGGGACCCTGTTCGAGCGGGACGGCAGCCGAGGACTCGAGGTGGCGGCGCCGTTGCGGGAGATCGCGGCCCGGCCGGGCCAGCTCGACCCGATCGAGGACCTGGGCCGGCTCTCCCTGACCGGCGAGATCGTGGACGCGAAGTGTCACCTCGGCGTGATGACGCCGGGCGAGGGCGTGACCCACCGCGGCTGTGCCATCCAGTGCATCGCCGGGGGGTCGCCCCCGCTGTTCGTGGCGCACGATTCGGCGGGCCGCGACTGGCGTTTCCTCCTGACGGACGCGGAGGGGCACGCGGTGGGCAACCGGATACTGGATTTCGTCGCCGAGCCGGTGCGGATCACCGGACGGGCGTCGCGGATGGGCAGCCTGCTGTTTCTCGCGGTCGAACCTTCCACCATCGAGCGGCTGTGATCAATGAGCGCCGGGCGCCCCGCGCCCTCGACTACCCGGTTGCGCCCGCGTCACTCCCCGACATCGAGCTCGACGCCGGCCGCTACCGGCTCCGCTTTGCCCGCAGTCACGACGACCTCGATGCCATCCTCCGGCTCCGGTTCACCGTCTTCAATCTCGAGCTGGGCGAGGGACTCGACCTCGCCTACGTCACCCAGCGGGACGAGGACGACTTCGACGCCCGTTTTCATCACCTGATGATCGAGCACCGGGAGAGTGGCGACGTGGTCGGCACCTACCGGATGCAGACCGCCGCCATGGCCCGGGAGCAAGGCGGCTTCTATTCGGCGGACGAGTTCGACCTCAGCGGCATCCCGGCCGATGTCCTCGCCCGCTCGGTGGAACTGGGACGCGCCTGCGTGGCGAAGGAGCACCGCAACGGGCGGGTGCTCAACCTCCTCTGGCGCGGGCTCGCGAGCTACCTGATCTGGAACCAGCTCACCTGCCTCTTCGGCTGCTGTTCCCTCACCAGCCAGGACCCGCGCCTCGGCCGGGCGGTGCTGGCACGGCTCGAGGGCGAGGGGCGCATCGACCCGCGGGTGTGGGTGACACCGCTGCCGCACACCACCTGCGAGGGCGAGGAGGGCGACGGCCCCGCCCCCGACCCGCACATCCCCGCCCTGTTCCAGAGCTACCTGAATCTCGGCGCCAAGGTGTGGGGACCGCCGGCCATCGACCGGCTGTTCAAGACCATCGACTTCATCGTCGGGCTCGACGTCACCACCGTCGACCCGGCGGTGGTGAAGACGTTCTTCCGGTGACCGCTGCCCCCGGCGCGGTATCGCTTGCCCCGGCCCCGGCGCCGGCCACCCCCGCGAGCCTGCTCCGGCTGGTGCTGGTGCCGGCGTGGACGGCGGCCAGCATTGTCGCGGCCCTGGTCGCCCGCCTGGTCCCGGACGGTGGCGGGCTGCGCCGCCGGGTGGTCAGGGGCTGGGCCCGGGGCGTCACCCGCATCCTCCGCCTCCGGGTGGAGCGGAGCGGCCCGCCGCCCAGCGCGCCCTTTCTCCTGGTCAGCAATCACCTCTCCTATCTCGACATCATCGTCCTCGCGAGCGAGGTGGATGCGGTCTTCGTGGCCAAGCGCGAGGTGCGCGCCTGGCCGCTATTCGGGCTGGGGGCCCGCGCGATCGGGTGCGTCTTCGTCGACCGCGACTCGCGCGGCGATGCGGTCCGGGCAGGGGCGCTGATGCGGCGGCGGTACGCGGGAGGCGAAGGCGTGGTGCTCTTCGCCGAGGGAACCAGCAGCATCGGGGCGACAGTGCTCCCGCTCCGGTCGGCGCTGCTCGAGTGGGCGGCGAGCGAGGGACTCGCGGTACACACCGCGACGCTCTCGTATCACACCACCCCCGGCGACCCGCCCGCGAGCGAGGCGCTCTGCTGGTGGGGCGAGATGACCTTCCTGCCCCATCTGGCGGGGGTGACCCGGCTCAACCCCAGCACCGTGCGGCTCGCCTTCGGCGACCGTGCCGTCAGCGCATCCGACCGCAAGCAGCTCGCCCGGGCACTCCACGCCGCGCTGCTCGCCGACTTCCGGCCCAGCGGCACGCCCTGATGTGCACGCTGAGCTGGCTCCGGAACGATGGCGGCTATGCGGTCTTCTTCAACCGGGACGAGCGGCGCACCCGGGCGCCGGGGCTGCCGCCGCAGGAGCAGCTGATCGACGGGGTGCGGGTGCTCGCGCCGATCGACCCGGAAGGGGGCGGAAGCTGGGCCGCGGTGAACGACCGGCGGATCGGGCTCTGCATCCTCAACCAGTATGACGCGCCGCGGAGCAACATCCCGGGACAGGTGAGCCGGGGGCGGCTGCTCCTCTCGCTCGCGGCGAGCACCACCCAGACGGGGGTGTGGCAGGCGGTGCGCTCGAGCGGACTCGCGCAGTATGCGCCGTTCAAGCTGGCGGTGTTCGAGCCGGCGCTGCCGGCATTGCTGCTGAGCTGGGACGGCGCCCGGCTCACCGACGAGGCCATCGGCCAGAGCGGGCTGCTGGCGGCCAGCTCGTCGCTGGTGCAGCGGGAGGCGGAGGCGAGCCGCCGGACGCTCTTCGAACGGACCCTGCACGATGGCATGACCGACACCGCGGCATTCGAGGAGCTCCACCGGAGTCACCTGCCGGAGAAGGGAGCGCTCTCGGTGTGCATGCACCGGGACGATGCGGCCACGGTGAGCTTCACTCGGATCGTGACCGACCGCGCGAGCGTGATGCTGGGGTACGTGGGGGGACCGCCGTGCGAGGGCGGACTGGAGCTGGAACTGGTGGCGGGAAGCGTGGGCTAGTGGGCTAGTGGGCTAGTGGGCTGGTGGGCTGGTGGGCTAGTGGGCTAGTGGGCTAGTGGGCTAGTGGGCTAGTGGGCTAGTGGGCTGGAGCGAAGGTATGTGGGGGCGAGGCGCGGCGGACCGGGAGATTCCCGGAGCAGAACGTACGAGCCCACGGCCGATTCATCGTCGGAAGCCCGATCAAGGCTCGTCAGTTCTGCGGAGGGGATTCCCCGGGACGCCGCGCCGAGTCAGTTCCGCGGAGGGGATCCTCCGGGGCGCCGCGCCGAGCTCACGCTCTGTTCCCATTTTCGGAGAATCCGCAGCACCCGTTCACGCTGAGCCGGGTAGCGGAGTGGAATAGCAGTCGTCGGGATCGGCACAGAGTCTCCAGGCTGGTGACGTCTTCACCACCTGAAATGCCGAACCAGGTCGTCCGGTTCCATCGCCCGAGGCGTGGAACCGCCATTACAGTCGGAGCGTTATGTCAGCGTCCTTCCCTGCGGATAGTTCCATGCGCCTTTCCCTCGCCGCCGTCCGCGGCAACTGCCACTTCCTCGCCCAGGGCGCCGCCCTGCTGCGGCGGATTCCGGTCGCGGCCTATCGCGACCCGGCCCGGCCAGGCTGGGCCCCGGTCGGCAGCCAGTATCGCCACGTCCTCGACCACTACCGCGCCTTTGTCGACCACTGGGAGTCCGGCAGCATCGACTACGACGCGCGCCAGCGCAGCCCCGAGATCGAGCGCGATCCCCAGGCGGCACTCGCCCAGACCGAGGCGATCATCGCGGCGCTCGACCGGATTCACGTCGAGGATGCCAACCGCGCCGTCGCGGTGCAGATGGACTGCGGCGGCGGGCAGCACCTCCCCGACTGGCGCCCCTCGACGGTGGGCCGGGAACTCCAGTTCCTGGTCAGCCACACGGTGCACCACTACGCCCTGATCAAGCTGCTCCTCGAGGACGTGGGCGTCGCCCTCGACCGGGACTTCGGCGTGGCGCCGAGCTCGATCGCCTACCGGGCCAGCCAGGAACAGGAGCGGCCCGCAGCGCTGCGCTGACCCGGGGGCTTCCGCGCCCGGCAGGGAACCGATACGAGGGTGACGGCGTTGACTCCCCGTCACCCTCGACCGTTTCTCCAGACCGGAGTCATGCATGAAATCGATGGCGCTTTCCCGGGGCGAGACCATCGCCAGCTGGGCCTGCCAACTCGCCGCCGCCATCATCCTCGGCCAGACGCTCTTCTTCAAGTTCAGCGGCGCGCCCGAGTCGAAGTACATCTTCAGCACCCTCGGCGTCGAGCCGTGGGGCCGCATCGGCACCGGCGTGCTCGAGCTCGTCGCGGTCGCGCTGCTCCTCTACCCGAAGACCTCGGTCCTCGGCGCGGCCCTCGCCGTCGGCCTCATGGGCGGCGCCATCATGAGCCACCTCACCCGCCTCGGCATCGAGGTCCAGGGCGACGGCGGCCTGCTCTTCAAGCTGGCGGTCACGGTACTGGTGACGGCGCTGGTGGTCGTGTTCATCCGCCGGCGGGAGCTGCCGGTCGTGGGAGAGAGGTTGTAGGAGGCACGGAGGCGGCTAGGCGGCGCGAAGGTAAGGCGAGGCGCGGCGGACCGGGGGATTCCCGGAGCAGAACGTACGGGCCCAGTGCTATTCATCGTCGGTAGCACTATCAGGGCCCGTCAGTTCTGCGGAGGGGATCCCCCGGGACGCCGCGCCGAGCTACTAACTCTGATCCGGCGCGTCGCCCCGGCCCCGCCAGCTCCCCGGCGACACCCCCGTGGCTTTCTTGAACGCCCGGCTGAACGCTGCCTCCGACGCGTAGCCCACCTGCGCGGCCACGGCCGATACCTTCGCCCCGTTCCGGCGGAGCAGCCCTGCCGCGAGCTGCAGCCGCCACTGGGTCAGGTACTGCATCGGCGGCTGGCCCACCATCTCGGTGAAGCGTTCCGCCAGCTTGGAGCGCGAACCTGCCACCGCCGTCGCCAGTTCCGCCAGGGTCCAGTCGTGCGCCGGCCGGGCATGCAGCTCCGTCAGCGCCCGCCCCACCAGCGGATCCCTCAGTCCCGCCAGCCACCCGGTCTGCTCCGACGGCATGGCCTCGAGATACTGCCGCACCAACTGGATGAACATCAGCTCGGCCAGCCGCGTCAGCACGCTTTCCGATCCCATCCGCGGCTGCTGCGACTCCGCCACCACCTCCTGGGCGAACGCCCCGAGCCATCCCTGGGAGAGACCCCGCATGTGCAGGCAGTTCGGCAGCGTGGCGAGCAGCGGATTGAACGGCCGGCGGTCGCAGCCGAGGAAACCGCAGATGAAGGTCGCGACCGGCTCGTCCTTGCCTCCGAGGCGGACGAGATTGGGATGCCGGTCGGGTGCGGTGGTCTGGTCGTAGGCGGGATTGTCCCGTGCGGCGCTGCTCGCCATGACGTGCGGATGACCATGCGGGAAGACGATCACGTCCCCGGCGTGGAGCTCGGTCAGCGCCTCGCCCTGCACCCCGCCCCAGCACTGTCCCCGGGTCACGATGTGGTACGAGATCAGGTGCTCGGCATGCGGCAGGATCCGCGGCGTCAGCTCGGTCGCCGCGGCGGCGTGTACCCGCCAGGGCGCACCCGCCTCGACCGCGTAGAAGAACGCGCCGTCCACCCGGATCGCACGGAGCACATCGGAGAGCGGATCCATCGCGCACCCGGAAAAAGGACCTGCGCCGGACGCCGGGGCAGGTTTCCCGGACGGCGGAGCAGGATAGTACCGGCCGGCTCAGGCCCCCGCAAGAAATGGGGACGCCAAGGCATGGTAATGGCTGACGGCCAATCCTACTATCGTGGCCATGCGCGCCCGACCTCTCGTTCACCTGCTCCCCTGGCTGCTGCTCCTCGGCCTCGGCTCCTGCGTGGGAGCCCGGGTGGCGGCGCACCCCAGGCCTGCAAACGAGCATCCCGGACCACCGGGGCTCGAGATCGAGCGCGGCGGTCCGGGATGGATCGGGGAGGACGGGCGGGGCTGATCCGCCTCAGCGCTTCCCGACCAGCACCCGCTTCACCCAGCCTTCGCCCGGGTCGCCCTGCACGTGCAGGTAGCCGTCCTTCTCGTCACCCAGGAACACCAGCTCGGTCGACTTCTTGAGCGTCGCGATCACCGACGCCTTGTCGCTCGCGTCGGAGAGCAGCTTCACGTTCTCGATCTTGGGATAGACCACGTCCCCCTCGTTGAACGCCGCGCCCGCCCGGGTGCCCTGGTTCCCCAGCGCCTTCCCCACCGCGCTCGCATCCATCCCCTTCATCCGGGGATCCTTGCGGATATCGACCACGATCTTGTTGTAGTTGTTGAGGTAGCTCGCGGCGATCACCTTCCCCTCGTTGGTCTTGGTGTAGCCGCCCACCGCCACGCCCACGCCCCCGAGCAGCCCGCCCACCGCCGCGCCGACATCGGCCTTCTTGGCCTTCCCTTCGGCCGAGGCCACCTGCACGCCGGAGCGGGTGTCCCCGAGAAGGAGACTGGTCTGGGCTTCCTTGAACTTGAGCCCGCCCCCCACCGCGCCGCCGGTCCGCTTCCCGAGCACGCCGCCCACCGCCCCGCCGATCCCGCCGGAGTTCCCCTCCGAGAAGATCACGTCGGGAGTGAGGTAGAAGTCGGCCGCCTCCATCTGGCCGCCGCCCACGTTGGAGTTCTGCTTGAGGTCGCCGGAGTTGGCCAGCTGCCGCTCCCCCTGCATCGTCTGCAGCCCGCGACCCCGCTCCACCACCACGAAGCAGTTCGACTTCTGGGCATACATCCGGATGAGGCTGGTGGGCGACTCGAGGCCGTAGCGGGAGAAGCCGGACATCGCCTGGGAGTTGGGCTCGACCACCGCCAGGGTGCCGACCGGCTTCTCGCAGGTCTCGAGACCATCCTTCTGCTGCGCGACGAGCGGCGCCGCGACGGTGAGTGCGGCCACGGCCAGCAGCAGCGAACGACACGGACGTGCGTGGGTCACGACAGCATCCTCCAGGAGGGCAGCCAGGGCTGCGAAACCATGATGGGTGTTGAGCGGGCGGAAACCGCCAGACCGAAAGGTCGCAACCGGTTGCCGGGCGGGCAAGCCGCGCCCGGGTGGCTCACCGTTCGACCGGGCGCTCCCCGCGGTTCCACTCGAGATACGAGCCGTCGTACAGCTTCGGCGCGTAACCCATGTAACGGAGAGCAAAGTAGAGATGACTCGCCTGCACCCCGGTCCGGCAGTACGACACCAGGACCTTTCCCGGCGCCGCGCCCGCCCGGGCGAGGAGCTTGGCCAGGACCGCGGGATCCTTGAGCGTCGCCGGCTCTCCCGGGTTGAGGCTCCAGCGCCAGAAATAGCTCGCCGCCCCCGGAATGTGTCCGCCCCGCGTCACCTCGGCGCCAGCCGGGTCGCCCCGGTACTCCGCGGGTGGCCGGGCATCGATCAGCGCGACACTCGAGTCGCCCAGGTGCGACTGCACCCAGTCGGCGGTGACCACGAGGTCGGGCCGGGGATGGGGCGTGAAGCTGCCTGGCCGCGGCGGCGGGACCTCGGAGGTCACGGCGCCTCCCGCCTTCTTCCACGCCGGCAGCCCGCCGTCGAGCAGCGCCGCGCGCCCGCCGAGGCCGAGGTAGTCGAGCGTGAAGAAGAGCCGCGCCGCGGGGAGGGGATCGCCGTAGATCACGATCCGGCCCGACTCGCCGATGCCCGCCCCCTCCAGCACCTGCTCCAGCGCCGCGACCTCCGGCAGTTCGTTGGGGAGGCCGTCGCGGGTCACCACGATCGCGCTCAGCGGGATGAAGCGGGCGCCGGGGATGTGTCCCGCCTGGTAGCTCTCGCTGTTGCCGCCGGTCTCGATGACCACCAGGCCGGGATCGGCGAGGTGGGCGGAGAGCCAGCTGGGGGAGACGAGGAGCGAGTCGGCGGCAGGCACCGTGGCGGGAGCCAGGATCGCGCGCGCGCCGAGCGCGAGCGCCAGAAGAATGGAGTGCATGCCCAAAGCTACATGCGACGGCCTGCTTGTGCCTGAAGGGCTGCCCTGCAACCTTGCTTGTTAGGCATCTCCGGAGACATATGACGTTCCGCTCTCGCCTCACTCTCGCGGTCGGGTTGCTCCTGCTGGCCCGGCCGCTGCCCGCCCAGGAATGGAAGGTGCCCGCCTGGGCGCACCTGATACCGGTCGACCAGATCAAGCTTCCCGGCCCCGCCAATACCGAGGTCCTGGGCTATCCACCCGTCACGGTCGACAAGCTCGCGATCCGCCGGCTCCTGCTTGCGGGACAATTCGACGAACTCGACCGCACCCTGGCCACGCTCCAGGACAGCACCCGGGCGCGCATCCAGCGGGAGTACGACCTCGCCTCCGCCTACGAGACGTTCGAGACCGCCGACTCCCTGCTTGGCCCCCCGCTGGCGCGGTGGTCCGCCACGCTTCCAGGTTCGGCCCACGCGCGGGCCGCGCTGGCGACCTGGCATCTCGCCCGCGCCTGGAATGCCCGCGGCCAGGGACTCGCCTCCACGGTCAGCGGCAGCAGCTGGGAGGTGGTCAAGAACGAGGTGGCGGCGAGCCTCGCGGCGGCGAGTGAGGCGCTGGCGATCGACTCCGCCAGTTACGGGGCCTGGTGCGCTACGATCCGGGCCCACCTCCTCACCGGTGATGGGACCGCCGCCACCGCAGCCTTCAATGCCGGGTACGCCCGCTTCCCCGCCAGTTATAACCTCACGCGCATCTACCTGGTGCGCCTCTGGCCCCGATGGGGTGGAAGCCATGAGGCGATGAACGCCTTCATCGCCCAGATCCTCCCGGATACGCTCGAGAACCCCCGGCTGCGCACCCTGCAGGGTGCAGTCGAGGGAGAGATCGCCAACGACCTCGCCGACGAGGATGCCCGTACCGCGCTCCGGCACGCCAACGCCGCCCTCCAGTACGGCCCCGAATTCTCCTACCTCGTCGAGCGGGGCCACGCCTTTCTCAATACCGGCAACTACGCCCGCGCGATCGTGGATCTCGACGCCGCGCTCGGTCAGCGATATCAGGACGATGTGGGCATCCTGTACCACGCGCAGGCGGTGTCCGGTTCGTCCGCCTGGGAGACGGGTGGAATCCGCGAGATCGTCCTCCAGCAGGAGAAGCGGGACTACCAGACCGTCCTGGCGTTCGATCCAACCAACGCCACCGCCCTGAGCGAGCTCGCCTCGGTGACTATCGAGCTCACCAAGTGTCCCGAGTTCAAGCCCGAGTGCGGTGGAGAGGAAAACGGGACGGAGTACGTCGTCCGCAAGACCTTCGGAGACCTGAACTGGTGGCTGGGGTACATCGGGGTGGGAGGCTTCCTGGGCTACTGGACCGTGATCCGCTGGGCCAGGAGTGGTTACAAGCTGCCATTCTACATCCACATCATCGCGCTCGGGGGCTTTCTCACCATCGCGTACGCGCAGTACCTCTGGGTCCAGACCGGCGCGCCGATGACCCTGCGCCGCTGGATCGTGACGTTCACCGTGCCACTGCTGGTGTATGTCCTGTTCGTGGGGCTCGGCGGTGCCGGCGCGGCGGCCCGACGTCGGAGTCAATAGGATTGCGCGGCTCGGACATGGCGACTCATGCGCGATTCACCCGCGGTTTAGCACGCCGGTGACAGATTGACGGCGCACACCCACCGGAGCAAACATGCGTGCACTCGTCACCGTCGTCGCCACCACGCTCGCACTCGGAATCGCGCCAATCGCGGCCGCCCAGGGCGGAATGGGCGGGGGCCCCCCGCTCGATGAGGCCAACTTTCGTCCCACCGTCCCGATGCTGACCACCATGCTCGGGCTTTCCACCGAGCAGGCCGCTCGTATTGCGCCCTTCCGCGATACCCTGCTCGCCCAGACCGCAACCCAGCGCAAGGACGCCCTCGCCGCCCGCACCGCGCTCCGGGAGGCCCGGCAGAGCGGCGTCGCCGGCGATTCCCTCGACGCCCTCCGGACGAAGATGCAGGGCATCATGATGTCGATGATGCCGGCGCGGATGCAGTTCGTCGCCAGCATCAGGCCGCTGCTGACCCCGGCGCAGGCGAAGACGCTGGACGAGCACCAGCAGGAGATGCTGGGAACAATGAGCCAGCGGATGGGACGACAGCCGTAGCGGGAGTCCCCGCTGACACCCCGGCAGGCGCTGGTACGGACGACAACCGGCGAGGGCACGGAGACCAGCGAATCGCTGTCCGCCGTGCCCTCCGTCTTGCCTCCGTGTGCGCCGTGCCCCGCTGGTGCGACGGCTGTTGCCCGGACACCTACCCGGCGATGGCGCCAAACTCGATCCGCACCGCGGTGACGTTGTCGGGTGCCTGCCCGTTCGACAGCGCCCGGTCCAGCACCTCCTGGGCGGTCGCTCCGTCGAATGCCGCCAGCAGGCGCTCGTCGCTTCCCGCGGCCGCCAGCACGCCGTCGGTGATCAGCATGAAGAGATCGCCCGGCTGGCACCGGTCGGTCAGATCGTCGCTGAGATCGGGAGGGAGTTCGGGAAGGTCCGCGCCGAGCGCGTAGATGAGCCGGGAGATCTTGCCGCCCTGGCCGTCGGGAATGACGATGGCGTGGTCCTCGGACACCTGGACCCACACCCCGTCCCTGCGCCGGTAGCAGCGCGAGTCGCCGATGTGGAGGATGGCCATGGCGAGCGTCGAGACCGCCAGCGCGGTACAGGTGGTGCCGCATCCCGCGCGCTCCACGTCCTCCTCCCCGAGGCGCCCGAGTTCCTCGTGCATCACCTCGGCGAGGTGCTCGAGTCCCTCGCGCAGCTCGGCCACGGTCGCGTCGGCAGGCCACTCCCAGACGCCGGCGGCGAGCCGCTCCCCCGCCACCGCGCTGGCGAGGTCACCCCCCTGGTGTCCGCCCAGGCCGTCGAGCACCGCCGCCAGGAAGGGACGCCCGGCGTCGGCGGCGGTCCACTCGGTCACCAGCGCGGCATCCCGCACGCAGCGGCCGCCGAGCACGGCCATGTCCTCGTTCCGCGAGCGGGTGGGCCCGCAGAACGAGGCGGCTGTGGCACGGATGACTCCCGGAATCGCCATGGATGCCGGAAGCTCACCCGGTCCCGCATGAAGTGCAAGCTACGGCGCGTCGATCCGGACGTTGAAGCTCCCGTTGGTGATGGTGATCGGTGATCCGCCCTGGAAATTCGCGCCCAGCCGGCCGCTGAAGGTCCCGATCGCGCGGGCGCCGACGCCCGAGAAGGTCACCTTCCCCGAGTCCCCGGCGATGCCACCCCAGCTGTGGCCGGTGGGAACGTCGATCAGGGTCACCGTGACCCCGGAGAGGAAGTTGAGCGTGCCTGGGCTGTTGATCACGGTGCTGTTGAGGATCTGGAGACTTCGGGTGAGCGTCTGCCCCGCCATGCTGTACCCACCGTTCGCGCCAAGTCCCACCACCGTGGCGGCGTAGTACTTGTTCCCGTCGAGCGTGGCCATGACCTCGCTGCCGTAGTTCGTGGTGCCAACCTCGGTGAACCCGTCGGGGAGGTCGAAGTCGAAGGTCCCGTTGCTGACCGTCCGGTTTCCGACCGTCGTCGTCCCGGCCAGCGGCTGGGCCACGAAGCTGAAGGTGCCGGTGATGTGGTTCCCGGTCCGGCTCACGATCTGGAAGGTGCCCGACTGGCCATCGAGCGGCGTCAGCCGCGTCTCGGCCGCGCTGCTGGTCGTGTGAATCAGCGTGGCCGAACCGCCGGGCGTCGTCCCCTGGTTGACGCCCAGTGGATAGATCGCGGGGAACCTCACGTATCCCAGGATGAACTGGATGGTGGTCGTGGTGCTGCCATCGACCCGGGTCGCGGTGACCAGCATCGACCCGGGGATGCCGGGGGAGCCGGCCTGCACCGCGAACTGGTTGTTGGTGAAGTCCACGCCGTCGATCTTCGCGCTGATTTCCCCGCCGCCATTGTTCGGGCCGCCCCCGCCGTCGCCGCCGCCGCCACCACCACAGGCCACCGTCGCGCCGAGCGCCACCGCGGCCGCCGTCCACCATCGAAGAGTCGTGCGCATGGTTGTTCCTCGTGCCGCAGGGTCAGGGAATGCCGACGTCGAAGGCGGCGTCGGTGATGACGAGGGGGGTGACCGCCGCCTTGCCCGGCTGGGGCTGCAGCGTGGCGGTGATGGTGCCCTTCACCCGCTGGGCGGTGATGGACGTGATCGTGATGGTCCCGACATCGGCGCTGCCGCTGCCCCAGCAGCAGTGATTGGCGTCGCCGCCGTTGCGCCCGGCGGTGACGACCCGGATCGCGCCGGTATTGGTGAGGGTGTAAGTGCCCGGGGTGATGGTGCCGCTCAGGAGGATCGAGAGCCCGTGATCGCTGGTGGCGCTGCTGAACTGGAAGCCGGCGCCGCCCAGGTGGTCCTGCAGCAGGCCGTTCACGCTCCAGGCGATGTACGGGTCGCTGCCGAGGGTGGCCGTGACCATGCTGCCCTTGTTGGCGGGGACCGGCGTGAGCGCCCCGCCGAAGGGCAGGTCGAAGTGGCCGTTGGTGACCACCCGGTTGCCGCCGACGGTGTTGCTGTGACCCGGCTCGGCCACGAACGAGAAGCTGCCGGTGATATGGCTGGCGGTGAGGGTCGTGAGCGTGATGGTGCCGGCGGTGCCCTTGGTGTCGGTGATCCAGCCGTTGTTGGACTGACCCACCTGGCCGGTGCCGCCGTAGACGTCGCTCCCGACGCCGAGGGGATAGGTCCCCGTGCCGCTGATGTTGTTGAGGGTGATCACCACGCCGCGGCCGTCGGTGCCGCCCTCGTTGCCGGTGATGAGCAGCGCACCGGGCAATCCCGGGATGGGATTGGCGGCGATGCTGATCTCGGTGGCCTCCCACGCCTGGCCGTCGATCGTCGCGGTAAAGCCGCTGCCGCTCCCGGGGCCGTTCGAGTCGCCGCCGCCGCCACAGGCCCCGGTCGCCGCGAGCCCGAGGAGGCCCGCGGTGGTCCAGCCAGTCAGTCTGCGCATGCAATCACCTCGCATCAGGGGAAGGAACCTCGTCCCCCGTCCATGCGCAGAAAGCCGCGCCGAACCTTCATGTCACCCGGGTCCGCACCATCGCGAGGGCGAGCAGCTCCCGCCGGAGCCGGAGCCCCAGCGCCGCGGCGCCGGCCAGGAAGCCGAGGCCGACCCCCGACGCCAGGGTCAGGAGCCCGGCCAGGAGCGCCACGGCCAGCACTATATAAAGAAGGGGCGAAGGTCCGCCGTAGTCGACGCCGGTCGACCGGTTCCGGATGGCGAGCGCCGTGAGGACCCCGTCAGCTTCAACTCCGGCCACCACCACGAAGTCGCCATTCCCCACCACCGGGAGGCCGCGGTAGCGGGCCGGGTGGTCGTTGACCAGGAAGTCCAGGAGATAGGCCGGCCGCCGCGGCACCGCATCCCCGTCCTTCCGCCCCGGCAGGGCGTAGGAGATCCGGCTCACCTTCCCCGAGTGGGAGACGATTCGCGCCATGCCTTCCTTGCGCAGCGGCGCGCCGCAAACCGTCAGAGCCTGACAAAAACCGACTTGCGGAGTCCCGTCCGCGCGGTATATCTGCCGGATGCCGACCACGCTCGACCAGGTTTTCAGTCTCGCCTACGAGGAGCTCCGCCGGCTCGCCGCGACGGTGCGGCAGGACGATCCCGGGACGACGCTGACGCCCACCGACCTGGTGAACGAGGCGTGGCTCAAATTGCGCCACTCACCCGGCCTCGCCGAGACCTCGCGCCTTCATTTCAAGCGGATCGCCGCCCGGGCCATGCGACAGGTGCTGGTCGAGGCGGCCCGCCGCCGCAAGGCGACCAAGCGCGGGTCGGGAACACCCTTCGTCACCTTCGACGAGGCGCTGGACGGCGCCGCCGACCCGCGCTTCGATCTCCTTTCCCTCAACGAAGCACTGGAGGATCTCGCGCGGCTGCATCCGCGGCAGGCGGCGCTGGTGGAGCACCGCTTCTTCGGGGGGCTGGAGATGGCGGAGATCGCCGAGCTGCTGGAGATCTCGGAGGCCACGGCGCTCCGCGACTGGCGCGCCGCCCGGGCCTGGCTCGGGCGCGAGCTCGGCCGCACTCCCTGAGGCATGACCCCGGAACGGTGGGAACTGGTCCAGGCGATCTTCCTCGCCGCGGCGGACCTGCCGGCCGGTGAGCGCGACCGCTACCTCGCGGCCCACACCGCCGGCGACGCCGAGCTGCTCGCCGAGGTCCGTGCTCTCCTCGACGCCGACGCCCGCGACCATCCCCTGCTCGATACCCCGGCGGCCGAGCTCGCGCGCCGCATGCTCGCCTCCCCGGACCAGCTCCCCAGCACCCGCTTCGGTCCCTACCGCCTGACCCGCCTGCTGGGCGAGGGCGGGATGGGCGTGGTCTACCTGGGCGAACGGGACGATCTCCAGAGCACCGCTGCCATCAAGATCCTGCGGGACGCCTGGCTCTCGCCGGCGCGGCGGGAGCGGTTCACCAGCGAGCAGCGGACCCTGGCGCAGCTCAACCATCCGAACATCGCCCGGCTCTACGATGCCGACGCGCTCGAGGACGGGACGCCGTGGATCGCGATGGAGTACGTGGACGGCGTGCCACTCACCACCTGGTGCGAGGAGCGGAAGGCGGGTGTGCGGGAGCGGCTCCGGCTCTTTCACACCGTGTGCGAGGCGGTCCAGCACGCCCATCGCCACCTTGTGATTCACCGCGACCTCAAGCCCTCGAACATCCTGGTGACCCCCGCGAGCGAGGTGAAGCTGCTCGACTTCGGGATCGCCAAGCAGCTCGACTCCCTCGACCTCCCCGCCGACCAGACCCAGACCGGGCTCCGGCTCCTCACGCCGGCGTACGCCGCACCGGAGCAGATCCGGGGCGCGCGCGTCGGCATCTACACCGATGTGTACGCCCTCGGCGTCATCCTCTACCAGCTGCTCACCGGGCGCCTCCCCTTCGAGCCCGGTGGCCGCTCCGCCGAAGAGGTGGCGCGCATCATCACGGAGGAAGCGCCCCCCCGCCCCTCGGCGGCGTCGCATGCGACCCCGGCGCCGGCATCCGCCTGGGCCGATCTCGACGTGCTCTGCCTGACCGCGATGCACCGCGACCCGCAACGGCGCTACCGCACGGTGGAAGCGCTGCTCCGCGACGTCGATCACTTTCTCGACGGCGAGCCGCTCGAGGCCCGACCCGATACCGTCGGCTACCGGCTCGGGAAATTCGTCCGGCGGCACCAGGCGGAGGTGGTCGCGGGCACGCTGGCGCTGCTGCTGGTGACGGCGCTGGTGCTCTTCTACACCATCAACCTGGCCCGGGCGCGCAACACCGCGCGGGCGGAGGCGGCGCGGAGCGAGCGGATCCAGCGCTTCATGGTGAATCTCTTCCAGAGCGGCGACGAGTCCACCGCCCCGAACGACAGCCTCCGGGTCCTCACCGTCATCGATCGCGGCCTGGAGGAGGCGCAGTCGCTGGCGGAGGACCCGGCGCTGCAATCGGAGCTGGACCTCACGCTGGGCGTCCTGTATCGCCAGCTGGGTCGTTTCGAGCGGGCCGACTCCCTGCTGCAGGCGGCGCTCCTGATCCGCCGCCGCACCGAGGGACCCGACGCGGCGGGGGTGGGGCCGGTGCTGGTGGCGCTGGGCGAGCTCCGGATGAAACAGGCCCGGTACGAGGAATCGGAGGCGTTTGCGCGGGAGGGGCTGGCTGTCGCCACCCGGCGCTATCCCGCAGGCCACCAGACCATCGCGCTGGCCACCGCGGCGCTGGGCCAGGTGCTGGTCGAGCGGGGGCAGTACGACTCGGCGGTGCCGGTCATCGAGCGGGCGGTGCGACTCCAGCGCGAGTGGGATTCGACCTCGGCGGACTACGCCTCGGCGGTGGGGGACCTGGCCAACGCGCACTTCTTCGCCGGGCACTACCCGCTGGCCGACTCGCTGTATCACTGGGAGCTGGCGATGAGCCGGCGGCGCTACGGCGAGCGGCACCCGCACGTGGCGGAGGATCTCTCGAACCTCGGTCAGATCCAGCAGATGCTCGGGAGCTACAGCAGCGCGGAGGACTACTACCGGCAGGCGTTCGACATCGCCCGGGGATGGTACGGCCTCGACCACCCCGAGACCGCGTCGTACCTCACGATGGTCGGGCGGGCACTCCTCTTCCAGAACAAGTTCGACAGCGCCAAGGTGGCGCTCTCCCAGGCGGCGGAGATCCAGGAACGGCTCCACGGGCCGGACCATCCCGAGGTCGCCAACGCCCTCAACGAGCTCGGGTCCCTGGCGTGGCAGCGCGACTCGCTCGACGAGGCGGAGCGCACCTGGCGCCGGGTGGTGGCGATCTACCGGGGCGCCTACGGCGAGAAGCACCAGTTCGTGGCGGTGGCGCTCTCGAACCTCTCCGGGGTCTACCAGCAGCGGAAGGAGTACCCGCAGGCGGAGGCGCTGCTCCGGGAGGCGATCGGGATCTACCAGGGGATCCTGTCGCCGGAGCACGTGAACGTGGGGATCGGGCACATCAAGCTGGGGCGGGTGCTGCTCCGGTCGAAGCGCTACGCGGAGGCGGTCCGGGAGACGACCCAGGGGTACGACATCCTGATCAAACAGGCCGACCCGATGGTGAGTTTCCTCAAGGCGGCGCGGAAGGACCTGGTCGCGGCGTACGACTCGCTCGGGACGCCGGACAAGGGGGAGCGGTATCGGCGGGAGCTGGCGGACACCCTCAAGCTGGCCGCCAAGCCGGCCAGCTGACTACCAACTGCCACCACGAAGACACGAAGAACACGAAGACTGCACGAAGATCACGTCGAAGTACCGGCAGCACAGCCGATGGGTTCTTCGCGCTCTTCGTGGCTTCGTGTTCTTCGTGACATGCTGTTGCCACACGGTGCCCTCCCGGCCTTCCGGGACTTCCACGGCTCGAAGCGTTGACCCGGGTCGCTAGTCGATCCCCACCCGCCCCCGCACCGCATCGATCAGCTTCTTAGGATCGTACCCCACGCCGCTCTTGAAGACCGTCACCACCTTCCGGATGACCGACGGATCGGCACGGAGGTCCCCGTCGAGCAGCACCAGGTCGGCGGTCTTCCCCGCCTCCACCGAGCCGAGGGTCTTCGACACGCCGAGGATCTTCGCGCCGTTGAAGGTCACCACCTGCACCGCCTGCTCCGCACCGAGCCCCGCCTCGCGGAGGAGTTCGTACCCGCGCTGGTCACCGAAGCCCGGGAGCGCGCCACCGTTGCCGGTCGGGTCCACCCCGTTCGCGAGGGTGCCGCCGGCGTCGTAGAACGCCTTGTCGAAGGCGAGGAGGCGCTTGAAGCCCGCGGAGGTGAAGACGTAGGTGGACGACGAGTCGATGAAATCCCGGCTCGCGAGGAACGCCGTCCGGACCTGCGGCGCCATCAGCTCGAGCGAGCGCTCGTCCCTGACCGGCCGGTGCGGGTACAGCGCCTCGTAGATCGGCATCGTGGTCGTCATCGAGCGGCCTGACTTCACCATCTTCGCGATCAGCGCCTGCGCCACCGGGTTGTCCGGCCCGGCGAGCGAGTCCACCACCTTGAGGGCGTTGGTGGGGCACTTGTCCACCGTCTTGCCAGGATAGAAATCGGTGGCGGTGATGGCCCCGTGCGCGAAGTCGTCGAGGCCGAGGTCGATCGCCTCGCTGAAGGTCACCGAGCAGAGGTGCCCGGTCGCCTTCATCCCCCGCTTGTGGGCCTCGTCGATCGCCGCCTTCATCGCCGCGCGGGGAATGTCGGTGTAGAACTTGACCCACTCCACCCCTTCGCTGGCCCAGTAGGCCACGAAGCGCCGGGCCGCGGCCGGGTCGTCAGTGGCGAACATCGCCCCGCCGCCGGCGCTGCCGGTGAGGTACGGCGTGGTCACATGGATCCGGGGTCCCGCCGCGAGTCCGCTGTCGATGGTGGCCTTGGAATTGAGCTCGGCATAGGGAGAGCGGCCCCCCGTCGTCCGGATGGTGGTCACCCCGCTCGCGAGATAGAGCTTGGGCGCGGTGAAGCTCATCTGGTTGGCGAACCCGCCCGCCGCCGTATAGAACATGTGGTCGTGCATCCCGACGATGCCGGGGATCAGCGTCTTCCCGCTCCCGTCGATGGTGTACGCTCCCGCCGGCACCGCCGCGCCGCTCCCCACCGCGGCGATCTTCCCATCCCGGATCACCACCGTCTGTCCCGCCTGGGCCGGCCCGCCCCGGCCGTCGATCACGGTGACGCCGGTGATCGCGACGACGCCGGTGTCGAAGGCGACGAAGCGCTGCTTCACCTGGTCGGAGAGATGAGGCCGCTGGGCAGCCAGCGGCAGGGCGACGAACACGGTTCCCGCAAGGACCAGCCGGCAGGCAGCGCGCATTACTCCTCCACGTCGAAGTGCATCATCATGGACGATTCGAGATGTTCGGCGATGTGGCAGTGCAGCATCCAGCTCCCCGGGTTCGACATGTCGGCGAGGAGGTCCACCGAGGCGCCCGCCGGGACGAGCGCCGTGTCCTTCCAGACTGGATTGTGGTTCGGCACCCCGTTCACCGCCAGCACCAGGAACCGCTGCCCGTGCAGGTGAATCGGGTGCTGCATCCCGTGGAGGGTGTTGCGGGCGCCGATGAGCCGCAGGTGGGCCAGCGTCCCCCGCCGGAACCGCCAGTGAATGTCCATGTTTTCCGCCCCGGTGGCGAGGTCGCGCAGGATCCAGCGCGCCTCCCGGGCGGTGGTGGCCCAGTTCATCCCCGGCATCGTGCCTTCCCACTCGACCGGGTTGAAGTAGACCGAGTCGAGCCGCATCAGCGCCTCGCTGACGAAGGGCATCCCGGAGAACGCGACACGGAGCTCGAGGGTATGCTCGGGCGCCTCCCCCTGGTGCGCGGCGACGAGCGAATCGAGCGTCTTTGCCTCGTCGCTCAGATGCAGCCAGGGGAAGCCCGAAGCGGGCGCCGCCCGGCCCTCGATCGCGATTCGCCCCAGCGTGTCGGTGACGTTGAAGAAACGGCCGTAGAGATGGTCGATCGCCACGACCCGGTTCACCAGCGCCGCCCTCCCGGCCCGCGGAAATTCGACGTCCACAACGTACCGCTCGGCCGGCGCGATGACCACACTCGGGACCCAGCGCTCCCGGGCATAATTGCCCTGGTCCGATCCGATCAGCTTGATCCGGGTGCCCGCCCCGAATGAGAGGTTGAAGGTGCGGGTGTTGGCGACGTTGGTCAGGTAGAACCGCACCACCTCCCCGCCCTCCACGGTAGTGCTCCACCCCGCCTCGCCGTTCACCAGCATCACGTTGCCGAACCGTCCCATCGCCGCGTGCGTGACCGCGTCCCTGCCGTAGGGCACCGGTCCCCCGTCCCCGATGAGCAGGTCGTCGAGAATCAGGAACTCCTCCCGCGCCGGTCCCTGCCGCGCGCCCGGCGGGTTCACGAAGAGGTTGCCGTAGAGGCCGAGGTCCTGCTGGACGTCTTCGCGCACGTGGGGGTGATACCAGAAGACCCCCGCGTCCGGGAACCGGAGCCGGTAGACGAACGTCCCGCCGGGCGGCACCGCCGGCTGGGTCGCGCCGGGCACACCATCGAACGGGTTGTCGAGCCGGATGCCGTGCCAGTGAACCGTGGTCGGCTGCGCGAGACGATTCACCAGCCGCACGTACACCTCGGCGCCGCGCTGCACCCGGAGCAGCGGCCCGGGGTACTGCTCGTTGAAGCCGAGCATCAGGTAGGTGCGGCCCGCGATGCTGCGGAGCACCTGGTCGGCGGTCAGGTCGAGGGTGTCGCCGCTCCGGAGGGTGACCACCTGCGAGGGCCGGGCAAACCGGACCTCCCCGCCCCCCACCGGCAGGTACGGCTCCTCCTTCGGCCGCAACGCCATCTCGGCGTCGAGCATGTCGAGCCCGGGGAACATCGGCACCGGGGCCCACCCGCCCCCGTCCATCCCGGTCATCCCCGCCATGCCCGCCATGCCCGCCATGTGGTCATGGCCAGCCGCGGCGGTCGCCGCATCGGGACCGGTCAGGCCGAGAAAGAACTGGTAGTTGTCGGCGGGACGGAGGCGGTTGCTGGCTGATTCCCCCCGGAGCACGATCGGGCCCTTCCAGCTCCGGACCGCGGTGTCGGGCTCGGCGCTGATGAGAAGGAGGAAGCGGTCGAGCGCGACGGGACCGAGGTCGGTCTCTCCTTCCTTTACTACGCCGAGCCGGGTGACCGTGTTCATCATCGGGCTCGCCGCCCAGGCGACGTACCCCGCCCTGGGACCTTTGGCGCGGAGGGAGGGGAGCCCGCGGACACGGAAGCGGACCATCCAGGCGTGCGTTCCATCCTCTGCAACGCCGACCGTGAACGGTCCCCCCGTCCAGCTCAGCTCCGCCGAGCCCGAGGCGCTGACTCCTGGCGCGGGGAAGAGAGCGATGCAGTAGAGGTCGGTGCTCCCCCCGCTCGCGGCGAGCCGGGGACAGTCCGGTGTGGGGTCGTCAGGATGGAACGAAGGGAGGAGGGCGAGGGCCAGGGCACCCGCGGCCAGGAGTCGCATGGAGGTAGGGTGTCCTGCGCCGGTCCACCCCGCAAGGGCAACCCGGAAAGGATGATTCCCGGCAGAAAAGCGTTTCAGCCGTTTCAAACCAGGCCTCACGCCGCATCTCCACGCAACGCTCCGCAAACATCCGGCATCCAATCCGCGTAATCACCTGCGTCGCACCTGTGCTGCTTGTTAGGAAACCCGATCGTGAGGTCAGACGTTTCGGATGCTGCAACATGAACCTGCCGGGCTCCGGGCGCGGTTACGCGTCACCCTGACGCTGCTGTTCCAGGTTGCGGCCTGCCTGTTTCCCTCTCTGGTGGCAGCACGACCAACGGGAGCCAGGGCATTTCGTCCCGGGCCGTTCCCCACGGGCCAGATTGTCGAGCGGGTGACGAGCGAGGCCAATCCGTCCCAGCAGTATGCGGTGTACCTCCCCTCGCGCTACCGCGCCGATCGCACCTGGCCGCTCCTCCTGATCATGGATCCCCGTGGCCGGGCGCTCTTCCCCCTGGAACGGCTGCGGGAGGTGGCTGACCGGCTTGGCTACATTGCCGTGAGTTCGTACAACAGCCGCAGTGACGAATCGGTCGACCCCAACGCCGACGCGATCAACGCCATCCTCGCCGATGCCCAGCGGAGCTTCTCCCTGGACGTGCACCGGATCTACCTGGTGGGGCAGTCGGGCACCGCGCGGGCCAGCTGGATCTTCGGCTACGGTCTTCGGGGACATGTCGCCGGCATCATCGGGATCGGCGCCAGCACGCCGGCCAACTTCACCATCACGCCGCGCGCCCCCAACGACCTTCCCGCCCTGGTCTTCTTCGGCGCCGCCGGCACCACCGACTACAACTACGAGGAAGTGCGGGCGCTCGACACCACGCTCGCCCGGGTGAACCTGCCGCACCGCGTCACGTTCTACGACGGCCCCCATACCTGGGCCCCGGCGGAGACCCTCACCGAGGGGGTCGAGTTCATGGAGCTCATGGCGATGCGCTTCGGGCTGACGGAGCGGAGGCAGGGATGGATCGACTCGTCCTACGCCGCCCGGATGGCCGGCGCCGCCGCCCTCGCCGCCCATGGCGACGAGTACCATGCCTGGCTCGGGTACCGGGCGGTCGCGAGCGACTTCGACGGGCTGCACGACACCCGGGCCGCCGCGGCGAATGCCGCCCGCCTGGGCAAGAGCCGGGGTGCGCGCGAGCTGGACGAGCGGCTGGAGCGGGCGGCGAAGCTCCAGCGGGCCTACAACGCGAAGCTTGCCGGCTTCTTCGGCTCGCTCCAGAAGTCGGAGCCCCCCGACGTGGACAAGGCGGTTGCCGCGGTGCAGCTCCCCGATCTCGACCGGCGCATGGCTTCCACCGACACCGTCGACGCCAACGCGGCCACCCGCGGCCTCGAGCAGCTCTGGGTCTACGCCTCCTTCTACGAGCCGATGGACTACCTCGCCGAGGGCGACGCCACCCGGGCGCTGGGCGTGCTGGGACTGGCGCAGGCGATGCGGCCCAATGACCCGGAGGTCTGCTGGCAGGAGGCCCGCGCGCTCGCCCGCCTGGGGCAGGAATCGCAGGCGGTCTCGGCCCTCGAGTGTGCGGCGCGGGGCCCGGTGTCACCGGAACAGGTGGAGCGGGAGGGAGACTTCAAGCCGCTGGCGGCGGAGCCGGCGTTCCGGGCGCTGCTCAACCGGATGCGGACCAAGCCCTCGGGGCAGGCGGCACGGTTCGGTTGGTAGATTCGCTGAACTGTTCTCCCCCGGCTACACAGATTCCACTCCCTGACCGGCCCCCCAGGCCGCCTCCAGTACCAGCACGACAGCAAACAACAAACAGCAAAAAGCAAATCACGAAGCGCACGAAGACACGAAGAGCACGAAGGACAGCAGCTGTTCTTCGTGTCCTTCGTGGCTTCGTGTTCTTCGTGATGTGCAGTTGCTGTTGCTGTTCTGTCTGACCAGTAGGACCTGGTCAAGGAGCATAATCCCCTGATCTGCGTAATCTGCGGAAGGCAGTTACGGTCTCAGCCCGCCCGGGGCGCGATGTCGACCGCGATCCCCCGCCACTGCCCCTGCCGGAACCGGTACATGCTCAGCAGGCAGCGGGTGACGTGCCCCGCCAGGATCGCCAGCCAGATCCCCAGCGCCGTCAGCATCCCCGCCTGCTCCAGCGCGAAGCAGATCCCCAGCGGGATGATCACCTGCGACACCAGCGAGATGTAGAGCGGGCTCCGGGTGTCACCCGTGCCCTGGAGCCCGCCGGTATAGGTCAGCGCCACCGCGATGAAGAGCCCCGAGACGCTCAGGACCCGGAGCAGCTGCACCCCGAGCGAAACGACCACCGGGTCCTCCATCCCGAAGATCGCGAGGAGCTGCCGGGGCAGGAGGAAGAAGATGAGCCCGATGCAGGCGGCGCCGGTCATGCCGAGCCGGGCCGCGGCCCTCACCGCCTGGTCGCTCCGGTCAGGATGGCCGGCGCCGAGGTTCTGCCCCGCGATCGCGGCGGCCGCGCCCATCAGGCCAATCGACGTCCAGGTGATGAGCGAGAAGAGCTGGGTGTAGCTCACCGCGAACGCCGCCTGGGCCGGGGCGCTCTCCGGCAGCGACCCGATGAACGAGAGCATCAGGAACCCGCCCACGTTCATCGCGATCCCCTGGATCCCGCTCGGCAGGCCGAACTTGAAGAGCGAACGGATGATGGTCCAGTCGGGCCGGTAGTTCCCGTGGGGGAAGCGCACCACCCACCCGCCCCGCCACAGTTTCCAGATGGAGTAGAGCGCCAGCGTCCCCGAAGCGATCGAGGTGCCGATCGCCGCGCCGGCGGTCCCGAAGCGCGGCACCGGTCCCCATCCCTCGATGAAGAGGATGTTGAGGAAGAGGTTCATCACGGTGAGCGCGATGCCGAGGATCATCGGGGTGCGGGCATCGCCGGCGGAGCGGAGCGCGCCGCTCAGCATGTAGAACACCAGCATCCCCTGGCTGCAGAGGAACATGATCCGGATGAACGGCAGCGCCTCCTGCTTCACCTCGGGGGCGGCATGCACCAGGTCGAGCAGCAACGGCGAGAGGAAATACCCCAGCGGCGCGAGGATGACGAAGGAAAGGAAGGTGGCGGTAAGAAACGCCTGGTAGACGGTCCGGTCGACCTTCTCCGACTCCCCCGCCCCGGCGAAGCGCGCCACCAGCACGCTCATCCCGGTGAAGAGCGAGTTGATGAAGATGATGACGATGATGAAGATCTGGAAACTCACCCCGATCGCCGCGTTGCCGCGGAACCCGACCAGGTGACCCACCAGCGCGTGGTCGACCATCCCCTGCAGCCCGCTCACCATGTTCGTGAGCATGCTGGGCCAGGCGATCTTCCAGACCGCGGGCGCGAGGGGACCCTCCACGATCGAGCGGTCGTAGCGCGACTCAGCGGGTCGAACTGTCATGGCCCCTTCCCACCCTCTTCACCACCCTGTTGTTAGCATGTATCCGGGTACAAAGGCGGGCGCATCTCCGAGTACGCCCGTCCTGAAGGTCACAGGAGGGACGCATGACCAGAACCCTGATCGTCTACGGCAGCGCGAACGGGCAGACCCGGAAAATCGTCGACCGCGTCGCCGCCCGGCTGCGGGACACCGGCGTGCAGTGCAGCATCGTGAAAGGGGATGCCCTTCCCCCGGATCTCCGCCCCGGCGACTACGATGGCTTCATCGTGGCGGGCTCCGTCCGGTTCGGCAGGCACCAGCAGTACCTCGAGTCGTTTGTCCGGCAGTATCACGAGCTCCTGACCAACCACCCGTCGATGTTCCTGTCGGTCTGTGGCGCCGCGAGCCGGGATACTCCCGAAGGCGAAACCCTCGCCTCGAAGTATCGCATCGACTTCCTCAAGCGGGCTACCTGGGCGCCCCGCCTGGCGCACTCCCTCGGCGGCGGCGTTCCCTACACGCAGTACGGGTTCTTCACCCGCCAGATGATGCGCGTCATCAATCGCGCCACCGGCGGACCGGTGGACACCAGCCGGGACTGGGAATTTACCGACTGGGAGACGGTCGACCGCCTGGCCCGGGAGTTCCTCCTGGTCCTCGACGGGAAGGTGCCGCTGGCCGTCACCGTCTGAGCGTTCGGGGCCCCGCGAGGGGCCCCATCACCGTCAGTTACGCCGCATCGCCACGGCCGGATCGATCGCCGCGGCCCGCCGGGCCGGGAGCCAGCACGCGGCCAGCCCGATCGATCCCATCAGCACCACCACCGCGGCCAGCGTCACCGGATCATACGGAGGCACCCCGAAGAGGAGCCCCTGGATGGTGCGGGTCGCGAGGAGCGCCCCCGCCAGCCCACCCACCAGCCCGAGCCCCAGCAGCACCCCGCCCTCCCACAGGACCATCCGCTGCACCATCCCGCTGTCGGCACCGAGACTCATCCGGATCCCGATCTCCGCGGTGCGGGCGTTGACCGAGAAGGCCAGCACCCCGGCGATCCCCACCGCCGCGATGATCAGCGCCAGGATGCCGAAGGACGAGACCAGCACCGCGTTGAGCCGCCGCGGAGCGACGCTCTGGTCGCGGATCTGCGCCACCGTCAGCACGTTCTCGACCGGGTCGGTCGGGACGATGCCCCGCACCAGCCGGGTGGCCGCCGCCGCCAGCGCATCGGGCGAGCTCTGCGCCCGGATCACCAGCCCGCCGGAGAAGATCTGCTCCTGCGCAAAGGGCTGGAACATGACCCCGCGCGGCTCGGCGTCGAGCCCGCCGTCCTTGGTGTCGCCCACCACGCCCACCACCGTGCGCCACTTCCCGCTCACCGGGATGAAGCGCAGCACGTCGCCGGTCCAGGCCACCTGCTGGCCGATCGGGTCGCGGTCGGGGAAGAGCCGCTTCGCCAGCGTGGCATTCAGGATCACGACGAGGTTGTTGGTGTCGCGGTCGGTGCCGAGGAACTCCCGTCCCTTGATGAGCGGAATGCCCGCGGCGCTGAAGTACTCCGGGCTCGCCGTCCGGTACTCCGCGGTGGGCTGCGCCTCCCCCGCCGCCAGCGCCCGTCCCTGGGCCTTCACCTCGAGGAGGAAGTTGGCCAGCCGGAGCGGCATCACCGACCCGACGCCCACTTCCTTCACGCCCGGAATCGCGGCGACCTCGAAGCGCATCCGCTCGTAGAGCCCGCGGGTGTCGGCCTCGGAGCGGCCGGTCGCCACCAGCGGGACCTCCATGGTCAGCACGTCCTCGTGAGTGAGCCCGCTCTTCACCTCGGACAGCTGCTGCATGGTGCGGGTGAGGAGCCCCGCGCCGGTGAGCAGGATGACCGACACCGCCACCTGCGCCACCACCAGCGCCCGCTGAAGCCGCTGCCGGCGGAGCCCGCCGCTGGCGCGGTTCGCCCCCTGCGCCAGCCACCCGCCCAGCGAACCCTCCCTGGCCAGCCGGGGCGCGAAGGAGAGGACCAGCGCCACCGCCACCGTCAGCAGTACCGCGAACCCGAGCACCATCCCGTCCAGCCGGATCTCGTCGGCCCGCGGCGAGTAGCGCTCCACCAGCGCCACCAGCATCCGGAGGCCGAGCTTCGCGATGACCAGCCCGAAGAGCGCCCCCGCCCCGGCGAGCAGCAGGTTCTCCACCAGCAGCAGCTTCCGGATCCGGGCGGCGCCCGCCCCCAGCGCGGCGCGCACCACCAGTTCCTGTTCCCGCCGCACCCCGCGCATGAGCGTCAGGTTCACCACGTTGGCGCAGGAGATGATGAGCACGAAGAGCGCGGCGCCCATCAGCAGCCAGATGGTGAGCTGGGCCTTCTCGCCCATGACGTCCTTGAAGGCGGTGAGCGTCACCCGGTAGTGCGAGCCGGGGTCGTACGCGTCGGGGAACTCCGACTGCACCCGCGCCCGGATGGTCTTCACCTCGGCGCGGGCCTGGTCGAGCGTCGCCCCGGGCGCGAGCCTGCCGATCATCTCGGTCATCCGGTGGGTGCGCCCCTGCACCATCATCGCGCTGGTGTGGTGCTCGCTGATGACCATGTTGAGGTAGGCATCGATCCGGGTGGGGAACGAGGGGGCCGCCTGCACCACGCCCACCACCGCCACCGCCCTCCCGTCGAGCCGCACGTTCTTCCCGACGATGGCCGGGTCGCCGCCGAAGTGGGTCTTCCAGTACTCGTAGGTCAGCACCATCACCGGGGGCACCTTGGTGCCGTCGTCGCCGGAATTCAGCAGCCGCCCCACCACCGGCCGCAGGCCCATCACGTCGAAGTAGTTGCCGGTCACCAGCCCGACGTTCATGCGGACCGCGTCCCCCTCGCCCTGGAGGGTGTAGGTCATCGGGCTGTACTCGGCGATGCCCGCGAAGGAGCGGGCGTTCTCCCGGACGTCGTTGATCTCGGGCACCGAGAAGTTGATGCTCTCGCCGCCCGGCCCGTCCATCGACTGGCGCAGGTAGACCAGCCGCTCGCCGTCCTTGTGCGGCAGGGGCCGGAGCAGCACCGCGCGCACCACGCTGAAGATCGCGGTGTTCGCCCCGATGCCGAGGCCGAGGGTGAGGATGACCGTGAGGGTGAAGCCGGGCACGCGCGCCAGGCTGCGGAGCGCGTAGCGGAGGTCCAGGCCGGACATGCGGTGGTCCCCTGTAATCAGTGAATCGGTCCGAGCGTGCCGCGGGCCTCGGAGGCCCGGGCGTTGAGCAGCGTCTTTTCCCGCAGGTTCTCCGTCAGGAGGGCGGCCTTCTCGAACTCGGCCACCGCTTCCCGGTTCCGTCCCAGCTTCGCGAGGAGGTCGCCCCGTACGCTCGGAAGGAGATGATAGTTGCGGAGCGCGGGTGCCTCCGCCAGCCCATCCAGCGCCTCCAGCCCCGCCGCCGGCCCGAAGGCCATCGCGACCGCCACCGCCCGGTTGAGCGCCACGACCGGCGACGGCGTCAGCGAGGCGAGCGCATCGTACAGCGCCACGATCCGGGGCCAGTCGGTGTCGCCGGCGGACACCGCCCGCGCGTGGCAGGCCGCGATCGCCGCCTGCAGGCCGTAGGGCCCGAGCCCTTCGCCCAGCGCCGCCGCCCGGTCGAGCGCCGCCAGCCCGCGGCGGATCAGCAGCTGGTCCCAGCGGGAACGGTCCTGGTCGAGCAGCAGGATCATCTCGCCCCCGGGGCCGGTCCGCGCCTTGAGACGCGAGGCCTGGATCTCCATCAGCGCCACCAGCCCGTGCACCTCCGGCTCCTTCGGCGCCAGCTCCGCCATGATCCGGCCGAGCCGCAGCGCGTCCTCGCAGAGTCCCGGCCGCACCCAGTCGTCGCCCGCGCTGGCCGCGTAGCCCTCGTTGAAGATCAAGTAGAGCACGCCGAGCACCGAGCCGATCCGCTCGTCCAGCTCCGCCGGGGGCGGCAGCTCGATCGGCACCTTGGCCTCGGTCAGGGTCCGCTTGGCCCGCACGATCCGCTGGGCCACCGTCGGCTCCGGCACCAGGAAGGCCCGCGCGATCTCCGGCGTGGTGAGCCCGCCGAGCAGCCGGAGTGTGAGCGCGACGCGCGCCTCCTGCGAGAGCACCGGGTGACAGGTGGCGAACATCAGCCGCAACAGATCGTCCCCGATCGGATCGTCGAGCGCCTGCTCCAGCTCCGCCACGCCCGCCTCCTGCCGCTCTTCCAGCTCGTGCCCCAGCTGGGTATGCCTCCGTTCGAGCATCTTCCGCCGCCGCAGCTGGTCCAGCGCCCGGTGCTTCGCCGCCGTCATCAGCCAGGCGCCGGGATTCCGCGGGACGCCCTCTTTCGGCCACTGCTCCAGCGCCGCGACCAGCGCGTCCTGCGCCAGGTCCTCCGCGAGACCCACGTCCCCCACGAGCCGCGCCAGCCGGGCGATTACCCGGGCCGACTCGATCCGCCAGACCGCGTCGATGGCGGCGTGGGTCTCACTCATCCGGGCAGGTGGGTCATGGTGGCGTCCCTTTCTCCTTCACCAGTACGTCGTTCGAGCAGGGACCAGATCGACAGGCGGGTAAGACCTTGGGGAACGGGCACATAGCGGCGCGCAAAGAGGGTCAGGGCGCCCCCGTGAGCCGCTGGTAGAGCTGAGTGGTGGCGACTTCCGGCCGGGTATCGTACTCCCGCTCGAGCCGATCGACCAGCCGCCGGTAATGCGCCACCAGGTCGCCCCGGTTCCCCAGGGCCGCGTACGCCTGCAGCAGCGCCCGGTGCGCCTCCTCCCGCAACTCGTCGACCCGCACCAGCCGCTCGAGGAGGGGAATCGCCGCCGCCGCATCGCCCCGGCCCAGGCGCAACTCGGCCAGTGCCCAGAGTAGGTCGGCGGCGAGCCGGCCCAGGTGAAGCCGGGTGTCGCTCGCCCACTCCCCGAGCTCCATTCCCTCGCCGAGTGGCCCGCGATAGAGCTCGAGTGCCGCGCTGAGAGCTCCCTCGGCATCACCCCGGCCCTTCACGGTCCGGAGCGCGTCCTTCGCCTGCCGGGCAAACTCCAGGGCATCGCACCAGGGCGAGAGTGCCGGCGCGAGGCGGTAGCGGCCGCGGTCGATGGCGATCGCGTCGCTCCGGCCGAGCGCCTTGCGCACATGGTGGAGGGTGACGTGGAAGCTGTTGCGAAGCTGCGCCGCCGAGGCCTCGGGCCAGAAGGCGAGCCCGATCTGCTCGCGGGTCTTCCCCTCCGGGTGGAGCGCAAGGAAGAGGAAGAGCTCACGGGGCCGGGCCGAGCGCCACGACGAGTCCGGCACCGGGCGGCCATCCAGGTCGATCTCGAGCGGGCCGAGCAGCCGCACCCGGAGCTGGGCCTCCGGCGCCGGGGCCGGCGCTGCACCGGACCGCGGCGCCAGTGCGCCGGCCGGCAGGGCGTGGGCCCGCACGATCGCGGCCTCGAGCGAAAGACCCAGCCCCTCGGCCCGCGCCGCCTGGAACGCCGCCTCGCCGAGCGCGTCGCGCGCCGCGGCGAGCCGCGGCTGGTATCGCTCCCGGTCGATGTGAAAGAGGCGCGCGCCGATCGTCTCCCGCAGCGCCTCCGCCGCCCCGAAGAGCGCCACCCCTTCCTGCCAGCGCTCGAGCGCGCACGCACCCATCCCCGACAGCTCGATGCCACGCGCGAGGAAGAGAAACGAGGGATCCTGCTGCAGGCCGGTGAGCGAGGCCTGTGCCAGCGCGGTGGCCTCCGCGGATCGCCCCTGGTCGAACAGCACGTACGCCACCGACTGCCGCGCGATCGCGATTTCCCGGTCGAGCCCGAAGTCGTGCGCCACCTCCACCGCCCGCTGGGCATGGGTGAGCGCCTCGTCCAGCCGTCCCGCCGCGATGGCGTAGGCGCCGAGGATCAGCTCGGCGATCCAGCTACCGTAGGTCTCCCCCGCCGCGGCGAACCACTCCCCCGCGCGGGAGCAGAGCTCGTAGCCCTCGGCCCCGCCGCTCGCCGCGATGGCCTGGCCGAGCATGACGTTGCCCCACGCCTCGCCGCCCCGGTCGCCGCGCGCCACCGCGAGCCCGACCGACGCGCGCAGCGTCTCCAGCGCCCGGGGCGTGTCGCCCTGGAGCGCCGCCAGCACGCCCAGCGCGAAGAGCAGCGCGCCCCGAGCCGGGGACGGTGCCTCCGCCTCGGGGAGGCGCAGCGCCTCCTCCATCCAGCGCCGCCCTTCCGCCCAGTGCCGGGAGGAAAACCAGTACCAGCAGAGCCCGCCACACAACTCGATGTGGGCGAGGGGTCGATGGTCGCGGGTCCACCGGAGCGCCTGGCGGATGTTGTCGACGTCGGCATCGAGCCGCGCCATGACGGCGGGACGATCGGCGGTGAGGAGCCTGGGCGCCCAGTGCGCGACCTCGGCGCCGAACCAGCGCGCGTGGGCCTCGCCGAGCTGATCGGCCTCGCCCGCCTCGGCGATCCGCTCCTGGGCGTACTGCCGCACCGTCTCGAGGAGGAAGTAGCGGGCCGAGGTCTCCCGCTCACGCACCACGACCATCGAGCGATCGACCAGCTGGGCAAGGAGGTCGAGCACCTGGCCGTCGGGTACGGGATCGCCGGCGCAGACCGCCTCAACCGCCTCCAGCGTGAAGCCGCCGGTGAAGATGCCCAGCCGGCGGAGGAGCGCCTGCTCCGGCGGCGAGAGCAGGCGGATGCTCCACTCGAGCGCGGCGCGGAGGGTCCGGTGCCGCGGCAGCGCGGTGCGTCCGCCAGTTGTCAGCAGGCCGAAGACGTCGTCCAGCCGCCGCGCGATCTGCTCCGGACCCAGCGCCCGCACCCGGGCGGCCGCGAGTTCCAGCGCGAGCGGAATACCATCGAGCCGCCGGCAGATCTCCACCACCGCGGCGGCGTTCGCCTCGGAAATCGCAAAGGCGGGCAGCACGTCGCGGGCCCGGCTGGCGAAGAGCTGCACCGACTCGGCGCCGGCCGCATCCGCCACCGAGGCGGCTTCCTCGGGGAGTGCCAGCGGGGGCACCAGCCAGGCGCGCTCCCCGGCGATCGCGAGCGGCTCCCGGCTGGTTGCCAGGATGGTGAGCGCCGGCGACGCACGCAGCAGGCGCTCGGCGAAAGGCGCCACCGCGTCGACCAGGTGCTCGCAGTTGTCGAGTACCAGGAGCATCGCCCGGTCGCGCAGGTACGCCAGGATCACCGCGGCGGTCTCACCACTGCCCTCGTCGCGAATCCCCAGCGCCGTCGCCACCTGCTGCGGCACCACGGTCGCGTCCTCCAGCGCCGCGAGGTCCACCCACGCCACACCGTCGGGGAAGCTCCCGGCCGCGCGCCGCACCAGTTCCAGGGCCAGCCGCGTCTTTCCGCTGCCCCCCGCGCCACAGAGCGTGAGGAGCCGCGACTCCCCCAGCAGGTGCGACGCCTCGCCGAGCTCCCGCTCCCGGCCGATGAACGCCGTGAGGGGCTGGGGAAGCGCGGGCAGCAGCGGGGCGGGACCGTCGGTGGCGGTCATCGAGTGCGCGGCGAATGACTGGTGAATGGACCGGCGCACCCAGTGGTGCCCGGCGGACGCTGCCCGAATTTAGGGCTCGACCAGCAGCGACACGAGGAGTCCCTGACAGGTTGCCAGCGCGAGAGCGTCTCCGCGGGCCGAGCTGTCGGCGAGCACCAGCGCCTCGCCACCCCCGAACACTTCGGCGAGGCCAAGGATGATGCTGGAGGGCAAGGCGCTCTGCTCTGCGAGCTCCGGCACCACGACGCGGCAAGTCCGGGCCAGCGACTCGCACCAGCGCGGGAGGTCGTTCTCCCTCTTGCGGGAGAGTGCGATCACCAGCGGGCCGCGCCCGCGAACCCGGTAGCGGCAAGTGACAGCGCTGGCCTGGAACTCGGCGGAGATCCAGTGGGCCGGGTCCGGTGGAGCGGGAATCGCCCGGGGTGCGGGGGGAAAGGCCATGAGACGCAACCGGTTGGAGGTCGGCCCATGGTAGCCCCACCCGCTTAACGGCCGCCGGTCCTCCCGCCGTTAAGCACCCCGCTAAGCGGCGCGGGCGAGGTTGGCTCCGGTTCGATCAACCCGACGCCGGCACCGCCGGCCCAACCTGACCGGAGCGTCCGATGCTGCGCACCTTCCTCCCTTCCCTGACCCTCGCGGCGCTGGTGCTGGCCGCCTGTTCCGATGATTCCACCGGGCCCGGCGGGCCCGAACCGGTGGCGCGGGTCGAGCTGACGACGCCGGTGACCGAGGTCGCCGTTGGCCAGACCCTCCGGCTCAGCGCCGTGGCGCGGAGCGCGAGCGGCGCGGTGCTGCCGGGCCGCTCGATCACCTGGGCCAGCTCGTCGCCGGAGGTTGCCGGCATCACCCGTGACGGTCACCTGACCGCCGCCGCCGAAGGCGTCACCACCGTCACGGCGACGAGCGAGGGGAAGCGGGCGGAGACGCGGGTGCGGGTGACCGCCATCGCGGTGGAGCGGGTGGAGATCCGCCAGATGCCGCGGGGCCTGGTGGTGGGGGAGACGGCTCACGCGCTCGCCATGGCGGTCGATGCCGGCGGCCAGGACCTGCCCCATCGGGCCATCACCTGGACCAGTTCGCGTCCCGCCGTCGCGACGATCGCAGCCGATGGCTCGATCACGGCCCTGGCCGAAGGCTCCACGGTGATTTCGGCGTCGAGTGAGGGCCGGCAGGCCGAGGCCGCACTGGAGGTGAGCCGTGGCGCGGCGACCCTCGACCGGATCGTGATCCTGGAAGGCGACCGCACCGCGCTCTACATCGGCCAGACCCAGGCGCTCACGGCCCAGGGACGGACCGCGACCGGCGAGGTGATCCCCAACCTGCCCATCACCTGGAGCAGCACCAACACCGACGCGGTGCTCGTCTCCAACGGCGGGATCATCGAGGGCATCTTCACCGGGGAGGGCCAGGTCATCGCCCGCTCCGGCGACAAGGCCGACACGATCGCCGTGTCGGTGCGGGCCGCGGTGGAGCGAGTGGTGATGGACCCCACGACCCTCACCATGGTGGTGGGCGAGGTGGCCCAGGTGAACGCCCAGGCGTATGGCGGGGACAACGTGATCGTGGATGCCCCGATCACCTGGCGGAGCGAGAACGCCGGCGTGGCCACGGTGACCAACGGCCGGATCACCGCGCTGAAGGCGGGCACGGTGACCATCTCCGCCACCGTGCAGGGGGTGCGGGGCACGACCCTGGTGACCATCGTGGGCTCGGCCGACTTCGAGGCGGTGTCGGCCAACGGGAGGACGCTCCCCACCCTCCTCTTCAGCGCCGCGGAAACCGACGGGACCACCACCCGCTACGACGTGAGTGCCGGCACCCTGCGGCTGACCGGGGCGCAGCGCTACGAGCAGCGGTTCGAACTGCTGGTGACCCGGGAAGGGCAGGCTCCTGTGGGGGGCACGTACATCACCAGCGGCAGCGTGAGCCGCGACCCGGTGACCGGCCTCTTCCACTTCCAGCCGGATGAGGCCACGCGGCCCGCCTTCACCGGCGAGAAGCTGTCGGACACGACGCTCGTGATCACCCAGCGGTACCTGGACAGCGCCCGGCCCGCCACCGTGACCTACCAGGTTCGCTGACCCCACAGGGCCGGAAGGGCATCCGTCCTTCCGGCCCATCGCCCTACCGGCGCACGCTCCGCTGCATCTCGTCGAACCCCTTCGCCGCTTCCCGCACGTCGGGCGGGAAGTCCGCCATCTCCTGCACCTGCCGCACCTCGATGATCTCGTTGGGACCCATCGGGGCGCGGCGGGCCCACTCGATCGCCTCTTCCCGCGACTTCACCTGGATCATCCAGTACCCCCCCACCACTTCCTTCGCCTCGGTGAAGGGGCCATCGGTGACCTTCGGCTTTCCCCCTTCGAAGCTCACCCGGGCGCCCGCCGCCGGCGGATGCAGCCCGTCGAGCGCGAGGAGCACCCCCGCCTTCTGGAGCGACTCGTTGTACCGCATCATTCTCGCGACGGCCTCGGCGTCGGGGGCCGCGCCCACCGGGGCGGTCTCGTACCCTTTCGGGATCACCAGCATCATGAACCGCATGCGTCTCTCTCCTTGTATGAGCAGGAGCCGGGCAACCCGGCTCATCGGGCTTCACTGATACGTCGAACGAGGCCATCCCCGTTCGACAGGGACGGAAACTGGCCACCGCCACTGCCCCGCGAAGGGAGCGGGTGGCCAGCCCTGCGCGGGCTGACCACCTCGCTGGGCGGTGCGACGCTAGTGGGGGAACTGCGGCGGGATTGGCACCAGCTGGGCCAGCGCGACGACGAGGTCGCTCCGGCTGAACGGCTTCTTGAGGAACCCGCGCGGGGAGGTGTCCGGCCAGTCCCGCGGAAGCTCTGAATCGATCTGCCCGGAGATGAGCAGCACCGGCAGGTCGATCCCCTGGCTCAGCAGCGACCCGACCAGCTCCACGCCGGTCATGCCCGGCATGCGGACATCGGTGATGAGGGCATCGAACGTCACCCCTCGCTCCACCATGAGGTGCAGTGCCTCGGCCCCATTGCCGGCGGTGAAGACCTCGAAGCCCAGTCGGCGGAGCAACCGCTCCACCACCCGCCGGATCGCCACTTCATCATCCACCAGCAGGACCCGCGGGGACGACTTCCGCTCCCCGGGCGGCAGCACCGGCGCAACGGCTGCGGTGTTGAAGGCCCGGGCGCTCTCCGCAACCGCGAGGGGCCAGTACACGGTGAACATCGAGCCATGGCCAGGCACCGTCTCGACCAGGATGCTCCCCCCGGATTGACCCACGATGCCATGCACCATCGGCAGGCCGAGGCCGGTGCCCTCACCCTGGGTCTTGGTCGTGAAGAACGGCTCGAACAGGTGTTCCTGCACCTCCGCGGTCATGCCGGTCCCGGAGTCACGGACCTGGAGCGCAACGTAGTCCCCCCGGGGGAGACGACCGTATCGATGCACACGATCCTCGGCGACCGCGGCACGAGCGAGCGCGATCGACACCGTTCCACCCGAGGGCATCGCATCCCGGGCGTTCGCCACCAGGTTGATCAGCACCTGCTCGACCTGCATCGGCTCGGCCAGGATCACCGCGTCACGGGCGTCGGGTAGCACCTAGAGACGAACCTGCACCTGGGGGCCAGCGAGGCGCTTGAGCAGGTCCTCCGCCCCGCGGAGGAGGGTTGCCAGCACCACCCTGGCGGGCTCGCTGTGCTGGCCGCGGCTGAAGGCGAGCAGCTGGGTGGTCAGAAGCTCGGCGCGGTCTGCCGCGGCCGAGAGCTGGACGAAATCCTCGTCCCCGCCGCCCTCGTGCAGGAGCTCGGCCGAGGCGCGGATGACGGTGAGCAGGTTGTTGAAGTCGTGGGCGACGCCGCTCGCCATCCGTCCCATCGCCTCGAGGCGCTGGGACTGACGCAGCTCCTCCTCGAGCGCCCGCCGGGCGGTGACGTCCCGTGCGGTCACCTGGATCCCCCCGAGTTCACCGGCCGGGTTGAGGAGTGGCGTGGCCACGCCCTCCACCCAGACGTAGTGCCCATCGCGGTGGCGCACGCGCAGGGTGACGGGTCCGGGCCGCGTCCCCTTCGCCAGTGCCGCCCGCGGTCCCTTGCTGATCCAGGAGCGATCATCGGGATGCATCAGCTCGTAGGCGCTGGTTCCGACGAGTTCCTCCGGCTTCCACCCCAGCACAGCCTGGTGCGACGGGCTGGCGTAGAGGAACCGGTCATCCACGGAGCGCAGACTGATGAGGTCGTTGCTGTTCTCGGCCAGCAGGCGATAGCGCTCCTCGCTCTCCGCCACGCGCTGCTGGGCTTCCCACTCGGAGGTGATGTCGGCGAAGGTCGTGAGCACCGCATACGGTGTGGTCTCGCCCACGCGGAAGAGCGGCGCCGAGCTGGCCCGGAGCCAGGCCCGGTCCCCCTCCCCGGTCTCGATCCCCAGGACCGCGCGGCAGGGCTTCCCGCTCCGCAGCGAGACCATGGCGGGGTGACGGTCGCCCGGGAGCACCTCCCCGTTCTCGTCGATCGCGCGCCACCGGGGGTCGATCGACCTGCGGCCCCCCAGCTGGTCACCGTCGAGCCCGAGGATCCACTCCGCCGCCGGGTTCCACAGCGTGATGGCGCCGGAGGCATCCTGCATCACCATTCCCTCGGACATCCCGTTGATCACCGAGCGGAATCGTGCCTCGCTGTGCTCGAGCTCCCGCTCCATCCGGAGCCGGTCGCTGACATCGCGCAGAATCACCTGCACCGCCGGCTTTCCGTCGAAGTCCACCAGACCGCTTCGGGCCTCCACCTCGCCCAGCTGGCCGTCCAGGCGCTGCAACCGGAAGATCCGGGGCTCGTTGGGCCGCCCGGTCGAGAGGAGTGCCGCCAGCCGCTCCTGGCCCGCCGGCCGGTCGTCGGGATGCAGCAGCGTGCTGAACGGCACTCCGACCAGCGTCTCCGGCGCCCCCGCAGCCAGCAAGGCGGCGGCCGTGGGACTGGCGTAGCGGACCACGCCGTCGGCATGCACGATGACGCCGTCCGGACTCTGGTTCGTGAGGTTCCGGTAGCGCGCCTCCGCCGCCTCGAGCGCATCCGCTTCCGCCTGCTGCCGTCGCCATCCCCACCAGACCAGCACGGCGCCGGCGGCGAGGGACAGCATGACCACCAGCGACGCGATCACCTCTGCACTCCGCTGCCGCTTCTCCCGCACACTGAGGAGTTGGCGCTCATTGGCCTCGATCGCCGCAATCTGGCTGTCAACCAGCGCCCGGATCTCCGCATGAGGACCGCTGTTGAAGGTCGCCCGGCCCGCTTCGATGCCTCTCGCGCGCGCCTGGTCCACCACGGACCGCACGGTGTCGGCTCTCGCGAGAACCGCCTTCAGGGCGGCGAAGCGGGCCGTCTGTCCCGGATCGTCACGCGTGAGATTCACGAGGGTGTCGATCGCCGCCGTCAGGGCGGCGCGACCGCGAGCGACCTCGGCAACCGAGACCGAGTCCCCGTTGAGCAGGAAGATGCGGTACTGGGCCCGGAGGTTCTCGATGGCAGTTTCCGCCCGCACCACCCGGTCGAGGACGGCGTGGGTGTGCTCCGCCCACCGGCCGGAAGCGCGGGCGCTGAGCAGGACCAGCACGGTCGTGAGGCCCGCAAGCGTCGTGACGGCGCCCGCGACGAGGAAGTACCGTCGCACCCGTCGGCGCGTGACATGAGTGGGGGGAGTGGACACCGGTCTGGCTCTCCTGAAGGGGAGGACTAACCCCGGCCGAGCGAATCAGCATATTACGACGGGCCTGAGGGTACTCCTAATTCTGCAGTAATCACATTTGCGACTGGCTCACATGGAATTCTCCCGGCGCGAAGCCATCTCCGGCCTTGCGGCTCTGACATCCTCGGTCGCCTTTGGTGGCCTCATGCCGCGCCCGGGTCACGCCCCATTTTCCCGGAAGGGCGACACCGTGGATCCCACCGGTTTTCCCCGCAAAGCCGACTTCGACCTCGTGCCCGGCCAGACCTGGATCAACGGCGCGTACACCCATCCCATGCCGATCGCGTCGTCGGAGATGTACCAGCGCGCGGTTGCCCGCCGCACCGCCGTCGGTCCCCGCGCCCCCGACCCGGCCCTGCCGAAGATCCCCCACATCGACGACGCGGCCAAGCTGTACGCCACGCTGATCAACGCGGCGCCGGAGGAGATCGCCCTCATCCCCAACACCAGCACCGGCGAGAACCTCGTCGTCGAGGCGCTCGGCATCGCGAACAACCGGGGCAACGTCGTCACCGACTCCCTCCACTTCGAGGGCGCCCTGCTGCACCTGATGGAGCTGAAGAAGCGGGGACTCGACCTGCGCATCGTGCAGCACCGGCCGGAGGGACACATCGAGCTCGCGGACTACGCGCGGCTGGTCGACCGGAAGACGAAGCTCATCGAGGTCTCCTTCGTCTCGATGTACAACGGCTTCCAGCACGACCTCAAGGCCATCGCCGACCTCGCCCATGCCCACGGCGCGTACGTCTACGTCGACCTGATCCAGGGCGTGGGCGCGGTGCCGTTCGACGTCCGCGCCACCGGCGTCGACTTCGCCGCCACCAGCAGCTACAAGTGGCTCATGGGCGACTTCGGGGTGGGCTTCCTGTACGTGCGGCAGGAGCTGCTGGGACGGGTGATCCAGCGGACCCACTGGAGCTACGACTCGGCGCCGGACACCGGGATCCATCTCTCACCGCTCGACCCCGCGCGCGCCACGCCGCTGACCTACACCCCCGGCACCGACGCCGCGAGCACCTTCCAGCTCGGCACCATGGCGCTCTCCGTCGGCGCCGCCCTCGGCACCTCGATCCCCTACCTCATGCGGCTCGGCGTCGAGCACATCCAGCAGTGGCGCCAGCCGATGCTCGCGAAGCTCCAGGCGGAAATGCCGCGACTCGGCTACCTGCCGCAGACGCCGGCGGGGAGCAGTTCCCCGATCGTGACCTTCGCGCACAAGGATCCGGAGGGGATCACGAAGAAGCTGGCCAAGGCGGGAGTGACGGTGCGGGTGGCGGACTACTGGATGCGGATCGCGCCGTCGGTCTTCAACGACATGGCCGACATCGACCGGCTGCTGGAGGCACTCGCGTGAAGGTGGAACTGCCTACCGCTGAGGCACGGAGGCGCAGAGGGCCGCAGAGGGATATCCTCATGCGGCCCTTCTTCATTTTGTACACATAAACAGCAACAGCACATCACGAAGATCACGAAGCCACGAAGAACGTGAAGAGCACTCTTCGTGCTCTTCGTGACTTCGTGACCTTCGTGACTGCTGTTTTTGTTGCTGTCAGCGGTGCTTGCCCTTCAGCTATCCCCGTGCGCATCCGCGCCTCTGCGGTCAGCGGCTACGAAACAGCGTTGACAGCGTGCGCGGCCTTGGTACACCGCTCCAGCAGTCGCTTGTCCGCGATCCGTTCCGCCCACGCGGGGAACTCCGGGCCGGGGCCCCGCCAGCGCAGCGCGTCGACATCGGCGAAGAGCGGCGCATCGGTGCGGAGCGTCGCGAGCCGCTTGAAAAGAAGCGCGTCATCCTTCTTCTCCCCCAGCACCTCGGGCGGGAATCCCTCGATCGGGCCGTGCCGGTTGAGCAGCCGCGCCGCCGTCGCCGCGCCGATCCCCGGGATTCCGGGGTACCCGTCCTGGGCATCACCCACCAGCGCCAGGTAGTCGGGGATCAGCGCCGGCGTCACCCCGAACTTCGCCTTCACCCCCTCCGCATCCCGGATCGACTTCCCCTTCCGGTCCACCTGCACCACCCGGCCATCCCGGACGCACTGGGCGAGATCCTTGTCGTTGGCCCAGATGCAGACCTTCTCGACCCGCGGATCCCGGTCCGCGAGGTACGCCGCCGAGGCGAGCCCGTCGTCGGCTTCGAGATCGGTCATCGGCCAGACGACGACGCCCATGGCGGCCAGGGCCTCCTCCAGCGGCCCGAACTGGCGCCACAGCGCCGGCTCGATCCCGTCGCCGGTCTTGTACCCGGGCCAGAGCGCATTGCGGAACGACTCGATCACGTGATCGGTGGCCACGCCGAGATGGGTGGCGCCCCCCTCGATCATCTCCAGCATCGTGTGGAGCACCCCGGCCACCGCGCCGTAGGGCTTGTCGTTGCCCTTGTTGAAGCGGCGGAGGCCGTAGAAGTGGCGGAAGAGCTCGTAGGTTCCGTCGACCAGGTGAACGATCATGGGCGGAGTATAGCCGGGCCCGAACGCAAAACGGCCCGGGGTGCGCCCGGGCCGCTGTCCTGCATCCGACATGCAGAGCGAGGTCAGTACGCGCCGCACCAGTCGGAGCAGGCCGCGAACCCGCCGTAGTAGACGTAGTTCAAGCCGCTCGCGCTGAAGCCGCCGTTGAGCCCGATCCGGATGCCGGTCATGAAGGCATCGTCGACCGTGATCCCGCCGGCGTTCGACGCCAGCGCCCCGCCGCCCCACGCCTTGATGCTGTTGCGGTCGGCCACGAGGGTCCGGTCATCGGCCCCGTACACCCGCATGTCGAGCGAGTACTGGTTGCCACCGGTGCGGGTGAACTTCCACTCCAGCCGGTAGGTGCTCTGCTTCTTGAGGGTCCCCACCGCCGTGTTGGTCGCGTTGGAGATCGTCCAGTAGTTCCGGGGATACGGCGCGGAGACCGCCAGCGCGATCGGGAAGGTGCCGTCGGCGTTCGACCCCAGGTGCCAGGCGTAGAAGTTCCCGGCAATCGAGCCGTCGGTCCCCTTCGACTCGACCGGGTGGGTCGCCGACCAGCCGCCGTCCACGTTGCCCACGGCGTTCCGGATGTAGAGCCGGAAGGCGCGCGACTGCCCGACCGCCGGCAGCGACCACTTTCCGTCGGCCTCCACCCAGTCGAAGGAGCCGGTGCCCATCGCCACCCGCATCACACGCGCCATGGTGGAGGGGAAGCCCATGCCGCTGGCGGACACGATGCTCAGGATCCCCTGGCCGCCCCAGCGGCGCCACTTGCCACCGTCGAGCAGGTCGCCCGAGGCCCAGTCGGAGGAGAAGAGCGTGGTCCCGTTCCCGCCCGACGGGGGCGGCGCCGTCGTGGTGACCGTGACGGCGCTGGTATCGGCCTTCCCGTTGCCGCTGGTGGCGATGACCCGAAAGCTGCCGGCGGTGCTGCCGGCCTTGTAGAGGCCGCCGCTGCTGACGGTCCCGCCGGTCGCCGCCCAGGTGACCGCCGGATTGGCCTGGGTCGCGCCATCGCTCAGGCTGGCCGAGGCGCTGAACTGCTGGCTGGCGCCGATGGCGAGCGAGACGATGGCGGGCGTCAGGACGACCTGCCGGATGGTGGTGGTGCCGCTGCTCGAGATCACGACAGTTGCCTGGTCGTCATAGGGTGTGGTGGTTCCCCTGGCCCGGACGGAGAAGGTACCGGGCGTCTGGCCGGCGGTGTAGACGCCGCTGCTGGTGATCGTCCCGCCCGTCGCGCTCCACGCGACCGGGTACGGAAACGGCCTGCCAACCCCCGCCTGGTAGTTCAGGGCCTGAAAGGTAAGCGTCTGGCCCGGTGTCAGCGTGGTGGTCTGGGGAATGACGGCGAGTGCCTGGTAACTGATTGCGGCCGCTGCCTTGAGCGTGGTGTCCGCACCGGCAACCTCCTGCGACTGCGGGCCGAGGCCCTCCTGCATCTGCTCGGATTGACAGCCGGCGAATGCCGCAACAGCGCTGACCGCGAGGGCCAGTGAGCCCCAACGGCTCACCCGCCACGAAGTGGGGTGGAAAGACATGGACGTCTACCTTTGCGTGCGTGTCCTGCGGAGATGATCGGTGGGAGATCCGGAGCGCGAGTCTGTGCTGCCCGGCCGGATAACCATCTAGTGCGGTCCTGCGACATTACCCCTCATGGGAGAAGCGGGCCATGAGCGGTGTCAAACAATTTTTGTGATCTTTGGACGTCAGGCGGGAGGGCTACCTCGCCCGGGATGCCTAACAATTACCCCGGGTAACTCCTTCCCTGCCTGAGGATAGCCCGCGCGACGGACACGCGTGGGCGGGAGCGCACGCGACAAAGTGTCTCGCCCCGCGGCACGAAGGCCGGCCTCGAATCGAGCACCCGCCAGCTTTTTCGGCAGCGGCGCAGCGGGAACCCTGCGGCGAGGATTGCCGGAGACCGGAAGAGCCGGCACGCGGGCCGATCCTCGCGCCTCAGACAGGGTTGGCGCATATTGGGTGGACCGAGAACCATACCGCCGAGCACCGTGAACGCCCCGGGCAGTCCGCCAGGGGCCCGGTACGTCCCGGCCCGCCTGGCTCCCCTTTCAAGGACTGACCCTGTCAGACCTTTCGGCCCCACCAGAGCGCCTCGCGGCCGCGCTGGCCGACCACTACCGGCTCGAGCGCGAGTTGGGACAGGGCGGGATGGCCACCGTCTATCTCGCCGAAGACCTCAAGCACGACCGCAAGGTCGCGGTGAAGGTCCTCCGCCCCGAGCTGGCCGCCGTGCTCGGGGCCGAGCGCTTCGTCGTCGAGATCAAGACGACGGCGCAGCTCCAGCATCCGCACATCCTCCCGCTCTTCGACTCGGGCCAGGCCGGCGGCTTTCTCTACTACGTCATGCCCTACATCAAGGGCGAGACGCTCAGGAGCCGGCTCGACCGGGAGAAGCAGCTTCCCATCGACGAGGCGATCCGGATCACCCGCGAGGTGGCCGATGCCCTCGACTACGCCCACCGCCAGGGCGTGATCCACCGGGACATCAAGCCGGAGAACATCCTGCTCCACGACGGCCGGCCGATGGTCGCCGACTTCGGGATTGCGCTGGCCGTGAGCGCCGCGGCGGGCGGGCGGATGACCGAAACGGGGCTGTCGCTGGGAACCCCGCACTACATGAGTCCGGAGCAGGCCACCGCCGACCGGGACATCACCGCCCGGAGCGACATCTACAGCGTGGCGAGCGTGCTCTACGAGATGCTGACCGGCGAGCCGCCCCACATGGGCACCTCGGCCCAGCAGATCATCATGAAGATCGTGACCGAGGACGCGGCCCCGGTCACCAAACTCCGGAAGAGCGTGCCGCCGCATGTGGTCGCGGCAGTGGCACAGGCGCTGGAGAAACTCCCGGCCGACCGGTTCGAGTCCGCCAAGGCCTTCTCTGACGCACTCGCCAATCGGTCGTTCACCGGCACGACCATGGTTGCCGCCGCACAGGCGAGCCGGCGGGCCGCACTCTTCTCCCCGTTGTTCCTGGCCGTGACAGCGGTCGCGCTGGTCGCGAGTGCGATGGCGGCATGGGGATGGAGCCGCCCGGCGGCGCCGCCCCTGGTGTCGCGCTACAGTGTGGCGCTGCCGGACAGCCTGGCACTGACCTCGGGACGACGGCTGGCGCTGTCGCCCGATGGACGCACCATCGTGTATGTCGGACCGGGGACAACCGCGCAGTCGACGCGGCTCTGGGTGCGGCCGCTCGACCAGCTGCGCGCCACTCCGCTGGCCGGCACCGACGACGCCGTGAATCCCGCCTTTTCGCCGGACGGCAAGCACCTCGCGTTCGTCGCCAACCAGCAGCCTCGTGCCCTGAAGGTGGTGCCCGTCACCGGCGGACCGGCGCTGACGCTGACCGACTCCCTGGTCGACATGGGTGGTGTGTCGTGGGGCTATGACGGGTACATCTATTTCGACGGCCACCTCGGCAAGGACGGGTTGAGCCGAATCAAGGAGACCGGCGGGCCGCCGGAAGTGGCGTCGACACCCATCGACGGCGAGTCGTACCACGTGACCCCGACCGCGTTGCCCGGTGGCAAGGGGGTGCTGCTCGTGATCGGCCGGAGCACCGGGGCTACCACCTGGGACATCGGCGTCCTGGACCTCAAGACCCACACGCACACCGTACTGACGCGTGGCCTGGCCGCCGCGTATTCGCCCACGGGCCACCTCGTCTACGTGACAGACAACGGGACCATGATGGCCGCACCGTTCGACCCGAATCGCCTGGTGCTGACGGGGGACCCGGTCATCATTGCTGACGGTGCGTCCGTACGCGGCAACCAGCGGGTCGATCTCGCGCTGTCGTCGAACGGCACGCTGGCCTACCTGGCGGGGCCTTCGGTCGTCGGGGTCCGGGAGCTGGTCTGGGTTACGCGGGACGGCGCCGCGACGGCGGTGGATACTTCGTGGAGGGGAGACTTCGTGGGCCGACCGACGCTGTCACCTGACGGGCGTGCGGCTGCGGTGACCATCGGGAACGGCCCCTCCCGTCAGGTGTGGGTCAAGCAACTGGACAAGGGACCCGCGTCCAAGCTCGCGGACGACGGTGGGTCACCCGCGTGGTCGCCGGATGGTCGCTCGATCTATTTCGCCGTACCGACCACGCTCCGCCTGATGAAAGTCCCCGCGGACGGCCATACCCTGCCGGCATCCGTGCCGGGGCTGGGCAGCGGCCTGAATGTCTCACCCGACGGGAAGTGGATCGTCGGGACGTCCAAGGGTGCGATCCTGGGAGCTCGTACCGACGGAGACACCGCGACGCAGGTGCTCGTCGACGACGCGAGTAACCAGCTGATGCCGGCGATCTCCCCGGATGGCCGCTGGCTGGCCTATACGTCGGACGAATCCGGGGTGCACCAGATCTACGTGCGGCCGTTCCCTGACACCAAGGTCGCCAAGCGGCAGGTTTCGGTCACGACTGGGTATGCCCCGCGCTGGTCCAGGTCGGGGCGGGAGTTGTTCTGGGTGACCTACAGCGGCGAACTCTGGTCTAGCGAGATCACGCCGGGAGCGGTCTTCGTGGCGGGCACGCCGAAACGACTCTTCTCCGCGGACCCGTACGGCCCGCTCTCTACGTCGCCGTGCGATATCGCACCTGACGGGCGGTTTCTTTTCACCCGCGTGGTCGGGAAGTACCTGCAGCGCCCCGACGAGTTGATTGTGGTCGAGAACGCCGGCGAGGACATCCGGGCGAAGATGTCGCGGAAATAGCGATCACCTCGGCACGACAACGCCCCCCTGCGCCGCTGACCCGCTCGGCTCCAGCCTTCGCCTGCTGACCGGGCGGACGTGCCCCTCATGGGCTCCGCAGGTAGATTCGACCCATGCCCACCTTGGGCCCCACCGCCGACCCGCTGTTTCTCTCCTTCCAGCAAGCCCTTGCTGGGCGCTACTCGATTGACCGTGAACTGGGGCGCGGCGGCATGGGGATCGTGTACCTCGCCCATGAGGTGCACCTCGACAGGCTGGTCGCCATCAAGCTGCTGCCCCCCGAGCGCGCCACGGACCCCACGCTCCGGGAGCGCTTCCTGCGCGAGGCCCGGCTCGCCGCCAAGCTCTCGCACCCGAACATCATCCCGATCCACGCGGTCGACGAGACCCAGGGTTTCGTCTACTACGTGATGTCATTCATCGACGGAATGACGCTGGCCGAACGGGTTCGCACCCGCGGTCCGCTCAGTGGCGCCGATGGCGCCCGTATTCTCCGGGAAGCCGCCTGGGCGCTGGCACATGCCCACGCGCAGGGCGTGGTGCATCGCGACGTGAAGCCTGACAACATCCTGCTCGAAACGGCCAGCGGCCGCGTGGTAGTGGTGGATTTCGGGATCGCCGCCGCAGGCGCGGTGCCCGGCAGCGATCTCCGGAGTGACCCCGGCGTTGCTCGCGCCGGCACCGAGACCCTGGTCCCGCTCGCCGGCACCCCCGAGTTCATGAGCCCCGAACAGGCCCTCGGCGGCACGGTCGACGCCCGGAGCGACATCTACGCCCTCGGCGCCACCGCCTTCTTCGCCCTCTCGGCCCGGCTGCCCTACACCGGGTCGACGGCGACCGAAGTGCTGGCGAGACAGGTGACCGATCCGCCGCCCTCACTCGCCGGCCTGGGGTTGGCGGTGCCCAGGAAACTGGCGCTGCTGGTGGACCGGTGCCTCGCCAAGGATCCCGGGCATCGTCCCGCCACCGCCGATCTCCTGGCCGAGCAGCTCGGCGTGGCCCTGGAGCAGCGCCGCGAGCTGCCGGTCGCGCTCCGGGCCTTCGTGAAGCGGAATGGACGAATCGATGGCAGCGGAACGATGCTCTACGGCTTGGCGCTGGTGTTTCTCTCCAGCTTCGTGTCGTCCCAGGCGGGGGGCTGGTGGGGCTTCGGCAGCTTCCTGTTCGGGCTCACCGCTCTGCCGTTCGGGTATCTCACGGCGGCCGCCCGGCGCCTCTCCCTGCTGGGCTTTAACCACAGTGACCTCGACCCGGCCTTCAAGAGCGAGATCGAACAGGGGCGCGAAGAGCGCGCGGTGGAAGGCCTGGTGCGGGAGACCAGGATGGAGCGACTGCTCCTGTTCGTGGCGCGGGGCGCGGGCGGGATCGCCGGGATCTCGCTCGCCGGCATGATCCTGCTAGCGATTCTGCCGGCACCCCTCGGTGTCCGGGGCATGCTGATGGGCCTGCTGCAGATCTTCTCCCTGTCGACCGGCGCTTCCGTCTTCAGCCTGATCGGGCATCTCTCGCTGCGTTATCGCCGGAGCGACGTGGACACCGAGTTCTGGGCAAAGCTCTGGATGGGAAAAATCGGCAAGGCGGCGTTCTTCCTCGGCCGGAAACTCATGGGCAGCCGGATGGTGGGCCCGGCGATGACCCATCGGGCCACCGAGTTGTCGTTAGGCATGGCCGCGGAGCAGCTCTTCGAGAGTCTGCCGAAGGCCACACGCAAGGCACTCGGCGACGTGCCGGGGGTGCTGCAGCGGCTGCAGGCCGACGCGCAGCGGCTCCGCGCGCGCTACGATCAACTGCTCGAAGCCCTGGCCGACACCGGCTCCGCCCCCGATGATCCGCGCTATGCCGATGCCCGTACCGCCCGCGACGCGATGCGCACGAAACTGGCGGAGGCAGTTGGCGCACTGGAGACCATACGGCTGAACCTGCTCCGGCTGCACGCGGGCTCGTCGACGGTGGAGGGCCTGACCACCCACCTGAATCTCGCCGCCGACATCTCGGCGGGTGTGGAGCGGCTGGTGGCGGGGCAGGCGGAGGTGGAGCGGGCGCTGCTCAAGCCGTGAGCCTGAACATCCCCGCCGATAGCGACGAACGCCCCCGGCGACGCGAAGTCACCGGGGGCGTTTCTTTGTGCTGAATCTGTCTGGGATGGCCTGGTGGGCTACAGCCTCCCCCCTCTCGACAGATACCGCTCCAGGAAGACCAGCGTCACGTAGAACTGGTAGTCGGCGTTCCCCTTCTTCTGGAAGCCGTGCCCCTCATCCAGCCCCAGCAGGTACCAGACCGGCGTGCCGTTCGCGCGCACCGTCTGCACGATCTGCTCCGCCTCGCTTCGCGGCACGCGCGGGTCGTTGGCCCCCTGCACCACCAGCAGCGGCTTGGTGATCGCCTTTGCGTTATTGAGCGGGGCGGTGCGCTGCATGAACGCCCGTTCGGTGGAATCCCGCTCGTCGCCGTACTCCACCCGCCGCAGGTCGCGCCGGTAGGAGGAGGTGTGCTCCAGGAAGGTGGCCAGGTTGGAGATCCCGACCACGTCCACCGCCGCCGAGATCCGGTCGGCGTAGCGTGACGCGGTGACAAGCGTCATGTGCCCACCGTAGCTCCCGCCCATCACCAGCACCTGTGCGAAGTCCAGGTCGGGCCGGGTCTTGATCCAGTCGAACATCGCGCCGATATCCCCGTAGGCCGCCTCGCGCCTCACGCCGTTGTCCGCGGCGAGGTACGTCTTGCCGTAGCCGGTGGAGCCCCGGATGTTCGGCAGCAGCAGCGCCACGCCCTGTTCCTCGAGCAGGTAGTTCCACCGTCCCTGGAACCCGGGCCGCGACTGTCCCTCGGGGCCGCCATGGATGCTCACCACCACCGGGCGCGCCGACCCGAAGCGCGCCGCCGGCCGGTACAGGAAGCCGCTGATCGTCAAGCCATCCGGCGCCTTCCAGTGCACCAGTTCCGGCGCCGGCAGGTCGGAGAAGTCGAGCCCGCCGGTCTCGCTCTCGGTCCAGCGCGTCACCTTCCCCGTAGCCACATCGAGCGACCAGACATCGCCGGGCGCCTGCCACGAGGAGATGGTGAACCCCAGCTCCCGGCTCTTCGGCCGCCAGTGCAGGCTCCCCACCAGCCCGCTCGGCAGCGCGGGCAGGCGCCGAGCGGAGCCGGTCAGCGCGCTCGCCAGGTGCAGCCGGCCGTAGCCATCCTCGTTCGCGATGTACGCCACCAGCAGCCCGTCGTCCGACAGTGCGAACTGCTCGATGTCCCAGGGGATGTTCGCCGTCAGCACCCGCACCGCGCCGGTCGCGAGGTCCCGGCGGCAGAGGCGGAGGAACTCACTGTCCTTGTCGCTCAGGTAGTAGATCGCCTTCCCGTCCCGGCTGAACACCGCGCCCGCATAGCTCACCTGCTTCCCGGAGTCCGCGCGCGTCAGCATCGTCAGTGCGCCGGTGGCGACGTCCGCAAGCCACAACTCACTCTGGTTGACCGAGATGAAGTGGCCGACGAGCAGCATCTTCCCATCCGGCGACCAGTCGCGGGCACCCCAGCCGGTGCCCGTCACCCGCACCGCCATCCGGTCCGAGCGCGGGTCGCGCGGGTCGATCACCCAGAGATCCCCTTCGGTGCCGTTGCGCCGGGTGGACTCGTAGGCCAGCGCCGTGCCCGCGCGGTTCCAGACGCCGCCGGTGTTGCGCGACTTCCCGTCGGTGAGACGGGTGATCGCGCCGCTCGCCGAGTCCTGCCGGTAGAGCTGGAAGAACTCGTCACCCCCCTGGTCGCGGCGGAAGACGAGGTAGTCGCCCCGGGTCGGCTGCCACATGGCATCCGCGATCGGCTCCGCCTCGAAGGTCAGCTGCCGCCGGTCTCCGCCCGGGACACGCACCTGATGGACCTGCGGCGCATCCGCGAAGCGGGTGCGGATCAGGATCTCGCGGCGGGTCGGGTGCCAGTCGAGCAGCCCCGCGGAGCGGTACTGGCCGTAGCGGCCCGCCCGCTCAGCCAGCGCGGCGGGCACGGCGGGCATCTGGTCCGCCACCAGCGAGGCGGGCGGGCGGATCGAGTCCTGGGCCGCGAGCGGCGCGGCCAGCAGGGGGAGGAGCGGGAGCAACCGGCGCATCAGGGGAGCCTCGCGGTGGGAGGAGTCGGGGGGATCTTAGAGGAAACGGAGGACCGGGGACAGGGGAACCACGATGCGAAAGTGGCCTCAGCGGTCGACCGGGCGGTGGCGCTGATACACCTGGCCCACACGACAACGCCCCCGGGGACGCGGAGTCACCGGAGGCGTTCTCTAATGGTAGGGAATGGGCCTGCGAGGAGTTGAACCTCGGACCTCACGCTTATCAGGCGTGCGCTCTAACCACCTGAGCTACAGGCCCTAACCGCAACAACAATAACTACTTACACCCATCTTCTCAAGCCGGATTCCCAGCCAGGGGTGGAAGGCGGCGGGGGAGGAAAATCCCCACCCCGCCCCGGTCTGTCAACCGGGCGGGGGTCGGTCGCGGAAAAATCAGGGATCCCTCGGTCGCTTCGCTCCCTCGGGATGACAGAACTGGTCGCCACGCGCTTCCAAGTCTGTCATTCCGAGCCGCCGAGCGGCGAGGAATCCCTGATCTTCCTGCGACAGGCTACGGCCTAACTCCCAGTGCTGCCCCCCAGCGCCTTGTACAGCGCCGCGTACGCCGTGGCCGCGTCGGTCTTCCCCTGCGCCAGCAGTTCCTCCGACTCGAGCTGGGTCCGCTCGGCGTCGAGCACCTGGAGAAAATCCGCCACGCCCTCGGTGAACCGCATCCGCGCCAGGTCGGCGGCGCGGCCACTCGCCGCACTCGCCTCCGCCAGCTGCGCCACTCGGCTCCGCGAGGCATGGTACCGCGCCAGCGCCGTTTCCACCTCCTCGATGGCCGAGAGCACCACCTGGCCGTACTGCGCCCGCGCTTCTTCTTCCCGTGCGGCGGCGGCGTTCACCCCCGTGCGCACCCGGCCGAGGTTGAGAAGCGGGAAGCTCACCACCGGTCCCACCGCGTAGCGGAAGCTGCCGTTGTCGCCCAGGCCGCTCACCTCACCCGCGGTGAGGCCGACACTGCCACCCACCGAGAGCCGCGGGAGATACTCGGCCCTGGCCGAGCCCGTCAGCGCAGACTGCGCCGCGGCATACCGCTCCGCCGCCGCCACGTCGGGACGGTGCCGCGTGATCGTCTCCGGACTCCCGACCGGCACCGAGTCCGGCAGCGCCGGCTGCGCGCTCACCGGCCCCAGCTCCGCCGCCACCGACGTGGGTGAACGCCCCACCAGCACGCCGATCCGGTACTGCGCCGCAGCCACCTGCGCCTGCCGCGAGGGGATCGTGGCCAGGGTGATGTTGAGCTGCGCCAGCGCCCGCTCGGTATCGAAGGCACTCCCCCGCCCCGCATCGAGCCGGTCCCGCGTGAGCGCCAGGGTGCGCCGCTGGTTCTCGGCGTTCCGCTCCGCCACCGCGAGCTGCTCCTGCGCACCGCGGAGCTCGAAGTACGACCGCGCCAGCTCCGCCGTCAGCGCCACCAGCACGCCCCGGAGGTCCTCGCGGCTCACCGCCACGAAGGCATCCTGCGCCCGAATGTTGCCGCGCAGGCGGCCGAAGAGATCGATTTCCCACGCCGCGTCGAAGCCGGCGTCCCACACACTCTCGTCCGGCAGCCGGCCGCTGGCACCGGGAAACGACGCACTCGCAAAGCGGCGCCGCGTGAACCCGCCACTCGCGACCCCTTCCGGGGTGAGGTCGAGCAGCGCCCGGCTCCGGAGCGCCCGGGCCTGCCGCACCCGCGCCTGGGCGGCGCGCACATCCAGGTTCGCGCGCAGCGCCTCCTCGGTCAGACGGGTGAGGGTCGTGTCGCCCAGCGACGTCAGGAACCCCGCCTCGAACTCCACCGGGTCGTTGGCCCGCGCCGCCTCGGCGCGCGGCAGCGGCTGAGCGGCAACCGAGCCAGCGCCGGTCTCGCGATACGCCGCGGGGACCGCCACCGGGGGCTGCCGGTAGGCCGGCGCCCCCATGCAGGCGTTGAGGATCACCAGGGACAACAGCGCAATCTTACGCATGAGCCACCTCGGGCCGTGCCAGCACCGGCACCGCCATTTCATCGGTATGAATCACCGGGCTGGGCTTGTGCTCCGCCGCGATGAGTGAGTAGAAGACCGGCACCACGAACAGCGTGAACATCGTGCCGACGGTCATCCCCGCGACCAGCACGATGCCGATCGAGTTCCGCGCCTGCGAGCCAGGGCCGTGCACAAAGACCAGCGGGAGGTGCCCGAACACCGTCGCGAAGGAGGTCATCAGCACCGGCCGGAGCCGGGTGAGCGACGCTTCGCGGAGCGCGGCGAGCTTCTCCCACCCCTGCTGCTGCAGGGTGTTGGCGAACTGCACGATGAGGATGCCGTTCTTCGCGATCAGCCCCACCAGGGTGATCAGCCCCACCTGCGAGTAGATGTTGATCGTCGTCAGGTCGAGGAAGCTGAAGACCAGCGCCCCGCTGATGGCGAGCGGCACCGAGCCGAGCAGCACGATCAAGGGATCGCGGAAGCTCTGGAACTGCGCCGCCAGTACCAGGTAGATGAGCAGCACCGCGAAGCCCAGCGTCACCGTGAGCGCCGAACCCTCGAGCCGGATCTGGCGCGACTCACCGGCGTAGTCGGTCACGATGCCCGGCGCATTGGCCGCGGCCACCGCGCCCTCCAGCACCTTGAGCCCTTCCTCCTTGGTGATGCCGGGCTTCACGCCGCCGAAGATCCGCACCGCGTTCCGCTGCTGGAACCGCTGCAGCGTGCGCGGGGCCGCAGTCGACTCGATCCGGGTGAAGGTCGAGACCGGGACCAGCGCCCCCGAGGGGGTCTTGATCTTGAGGTCGAGGAGCGGCGCCACGGTGGCGCGGTCGGCGTCGCCGATCTGGGGAATGACCTTGTAGCTCCGGTCGAAGTAGTTGAACCGGTTCACGTAGCCACCGCCCAGCAGGGTGCCGAGCTCCCGTCCCACGCTGGCGAGGTCGAGCCCCAGGTCGGCCACCTTCTCCCGGTCGATGACCACCCGCGCCTCGGGCAGGTCGATCTTGAGATCGGTGTCGACGTAGAGGAACTTGCCGCTCTGCCAGCCGGCCCCCACCACCTGGTTCACCACCCCGAGCAGCTGCTCCGGCGGCGCGTCACTCTCCAGCACCATCTCCACGTCGTACTGCCCCGGCGTGGGGAGCGGCGGGTCGAGGCGGGGGAACACCTGCAGCCCCGGCACCTGGGAGACGGCGCCATACACCGCACCGTACATCTCCTCGGTGGAACGGCTCCGCTCCTTCCAGTTCTTCGCCACCATGCCGCCGAACGCACCCCAGTTGGCCGAGAGCGACCACATGAACTTCGCCTCGGGGAAGGCCTGGATCCGCCTCACGACCTCGAGCGAAGCGTTGTTGGTTGCCTCGAGCGACGCATCCGGCGCCGCCTGCATGAAGAGGCTGATGTGGCTCTGGTCCTCGACCGGGGCCAGCTCCCGCCGGGAGAACATGTAGAGCGGCCAGGCGGCGAGCATCACCAGCAGCGACGCCGCCACCACGCCCCACCGCATCGCGAGGGCGCCATCGAGCAGCCTGGCGTAGCGCTGCTTGATCGCCTCGAAGCCGCGGTTCACCAGCTTGGTCAGCCGGGTCTCCTCACCATGCTCGTGCACGAACTTCGAGCTCATCACCGGCGAGAGCGTCACCGCCACGATGCCGGAGACCACCACCGCCGCCGCGAGCGTAATCGCGAACTCCAGGAAGAGCGTGCCGGTGAGGCCGCCCTGGAATCCGATCGGGGTGTACACCGCCGCCAGCGTCACGGTCATGGCCAGGACCGGTCCCACCAGTTCCCGGGCGCCGATCAGCGCCGCCGAGAGGCGTGATCGTCCTTCGCGGACATGCCGCTCGACGTTTTCCACCACCACGATCGCGTCATCGACCACAAGACCGACCGAGAGCACGATCGCCAGGATGGTGAGCAGGTTGAGGGAGAAGCCCGCGGCGTACATCACGATCGCCGCGCCGACCAGCGAGATCGGCATCGCCACCAGCGGCACCAGCGCCGTGCGGATCGAGCCCATGAAGAGGAACACCACCAGGCCGACGATCAGGATCGTCTCGGTCAGGGTCTTGGTGATCTCCTTGAGCGCGTCTTCCATGAACACGGTGGCGTCGTACGCCATCTGCATGTCGATGTCGGCCGGGAGCGTCGGACGGATGCGGTCCATCTCGGCCCGGAGCCGGTGGGCCACGTCGATCTCGTTGACGCCGACGAGCGGCCACACGCCGAGGTACACCGCCTTGTGCTCGCCGTACTTGGCGACCATCGCGGCCTCTTCGGCGCCGAGCTCGACCCGCGCGACGTCGGAGAGCCGCACCAGCGCCCCCTTCCGCTCGGCCACGATCAGCTGCTTGAACTCCTCGGTGGTGCGCAGGTCGGTGTTCGCGAGCAGGTTGACCTGCACCAGGTTGCCCTTGGTCTGGCCCACCGCCGCGAGATAGTTGTTGCGCTGGAGCGCTGCGTAGACGTCACCGGGCGCGAGGCCCAGCGCCGCGAGCTTGGCGGGGTCGATCCAGACCCGCATCGCGATCTGCCGGCCGCCCTCGAAGGTCACCCGCTGCACGCCCGGCAGGGTCGCCAGCTGCGGCTGGAGGGTGCGGAGCAGCCAGTCGGTGACCGCGGGGACATCCCGCTTGGTCGACGTGAAGCTCAGGTAGAAGGAGGCGTAGGGCCGGTCGGCCCGCTGGATCTCCACCGCGGGCGGTTCCGCCTCGCTGGGAAGTTCCGAGCGCACCTGCTGGAGCCGCGCCGTCACCTCGGCCAGGGCCGCGGTGCTCGAGTGGTTGAGCTTGAGCCGCACGGTCACGGTGCTCACGCCGGCGCGGCTGGTCGACTCGATGTAGTCGACACCGCTGATGGCGGAGACCGCCCGCTCGATCGGGGTGGTGAGGAACCCGCGTACGGTCTCGGCGCTGGCGCCGTAGTAGACCGTGGTGATCACCACCGAGGAGCTCTCGATCTTGGGATACTGCTGCACCGGCAGGCTCGACAGCGCCCGCCATCCCACCAGCAGGATGACCAGGTTCACCACGGCCGCGAGGACCGGGTGACGGATGAAGATGTCGGTAAAGGAGCGCATGGTGTCTCTCGCTTACTTCTTCGCGGTCTGGGCGGCGTCAGCCGACGCCACCTTCACCGATTCGCGCAGCTTGAAGGAACCCGACGCGGCCACCTGCTCGCCGGGCTTGATGCCATCGAGGATGAGCACCGTATCGCCGAGAACTTCGCCACTCACGACCGTCCGCTCGTGGGCACGGGTCGCACCGGAGGAATCGGGGGTGATGACCCAGACGTGATCGCCACCGGGCCCCTTGCGGAGGGCGCTCACCGGGATCGCGACCGCGGTTCCCATCGCGCCCACCGGGACTTCGACCTTCACCGAGCCACCGGGAGCCACGTTCGCGCCGGAGAGGCGGGCACGGACGGTGGCGTTACGTGTCGTCGGATCGACTCGCGCGTCGATGGCAATCACCTTCGCCGTGAAGGGCTTCGTGCCATCGTCGGTGGAGACCTGCACACTGCTGCCGGGGTGTATGCCGGCGGCAACGCCCTGGGAGACCTCGAAGTCGACGTGCGCGGCATCGGCCACCCCCTGGAGGGTGGTGAGTTCGACCCCCTCGTTCAGGTACTGGCCGACATGCACGTCGGAGATCCCGACCCGGGCGCGGAACGGCGCGCGGATGGTCTTCTTGGCGATGATCGCCCTGGTCCGGGCGATGTGGGCCTGGGCCACGTCCCGCTGGGCCCGGGCCTGGTCGACCTCTTCCTGGGAGACGGCCTGGTGCTGCTTGAGCCGTTCCAGCCGTTCGAGGGTGGTCTGGGCCAGTGCGGCTTCGGCCTGCTGCGCCTCGAGGTCGGCGGTCTCGACCGAGACATCGAGCGCGACCAGCACCTGCCCCGCCTCGACGATCTGGCCGGGGTTGAGCGAGCTCTGCTTCACGGTGCCGGCGAGTTCGTTGCGGAGGGTGATCGACTGCAGCGCGAGCACCGTCCCGACCGCCGTCGTGGTCTGGCGGTGGGCCCGCGGCTCGGCGGTGGCGAGGGTGACGAGCTCGACCGGCTCGGGCTGGTGCGCGGCGGCGGCTTCGGCTGCGCGGTTGCTGCTCCGCTTCCAGGCCGCGAGGAGGAGGCCGGTGCCGAGGACGGCACCGACGAGAATCAGGGATCCGAGCCAGCGGCGCGGGGAGGCATGCAGGGAAGTCATAAACGACTACTCCTCAAGGGTTTTGCTCTCAGCCAAGCGACAGTTTTACAACCATCAAACACTGATGCGAAAAAAAAGAGCCTGACACGACAACCGGTGCTTCAACCGATGCGGGAGACTCGGCGCATCAGCTCGGCGGTGTAGGCCGCCAGCACTTCCCTGCGGACTTCATAGAAGCGGTACTGCCCCTCTTTGCGCGTTTCGACCAGGCCGGCCCGGACCAGTTCCTTGATATGGTGACTGATGGTCCCCTTGGAGACCGGAAAGTGCTCGCACAGGCGCTGACAGCTGTACTCCCGCTGGCTCCCGATGGACTCGAGAAGCGCCATGCGGCGCGAATCGGCCAGGGCCTTGGCGATGAGCTCGAACTGCTTGTCCGAGATGAAGAGAGGTGGTGAATCAAGTTTCATAGTTCTATGAATATCAAACTGTCCGGGATTTGTCAACTGAAGGCCTTGTCATGCCGAGGAGCGCCCGGGACGAGGGATCTGCTGTTCCGGCTTCGGTGGTTGGCAGAGCAGATCCCTCGCTGCGCTCGGGATGACAGCCGCAGGAAGGCGGTGAATCGCTGTCATCCCGAGGAGCGCCAGCGACGAGGGATCTACTGTCCCCACCTCGGTGGTCGGAAGAGCAGATCCCTCGCTGCGCTCGGGATGACAGCCAGGTCGTTCTTTCGCCCCTACGCGGAGGCGGGGTGGGCCACACCCGGCAGGGCGTGGATCTCGAACTCCGGCGGGTGCAGGATGTGCTTCTTCACCGCGCACAGCTCCGCCGACCGGATCAGCCCATCCCGGTGCTTCTCCGGAAAATCCGCCGGCAGCGTGAACTCCAGGACCAGCTTCGCAATCCGCCGCTCCGCCTCGTCCCGCTCGATCCGCATCTCGAGCGCCAGCCCGTCGACCGAGATCCCGCGGGTGTCGCAGTACCCCTTGGCGTAGATCCCGGCGCAGGTCGCGATCGAGGCGAGGAACATGTCGAAAGGCGGCGGGGCCGAGGCCTCGCCACCGCTGGTCACGGGCTGGTCGGTCCGGAAGGCGAAGCCGTGATAGTCGGCGTCCACCCGCTTGCCGCCGGGGAACGTCACGGTCATCGTGGTGGTCGTGGTCGTCATATTCGGTCCTCCTGTTGGTGCCGGCCCCATTGTTCCTGATCGATCTTGCCATGGCATCCATGAGGCCGCCGTGAAGTCGGCCGCAAGGGGCGCCTCATTCCTGACCGACGAGGTTGATGAACAGCCCGCGGCTCCGGCAACTCAGGTCGGTGAGGTCGTCCGAGTCGTCGGTGAGAAGGGCGCCCAGCAGGATCCCACGCCGAGGGTCGGCGGTGCGACTGGGCGCGACCGACAGGCGGCTGCCGATCGAGAAGATTGCCGGGGAACTCCTGCGGCTGGCGCTGGTCTAGCTCGCGGGCGCGGTCGAGGTCCAGCGTACCCGGCGCGCCTCGGCATCCTTCGCCCTCGGGTGATTCTCCCCGAGCGCCTCCGCGATCCCCCGGGCCCCTTCCTCCAGCAGCCGCCGCCCTTCGTCCACCCGGCCGCCGCGGACCAGCGCCTCTCCCAGTAGGCTCTTCGCCTGGAACACCGCCCAGTGGGTGGCGCCGAGCCCCCGCTCTCGCACCTGCACCGCGTCGCGCAGGATCCGCTCCCCATCGGCGATGCGGTTCTCGGCGAGGGCGCACTGCCCCGACTGGAAGAGGACCGTCCCGAGGCTCGGGTCGGTCTCGAGCAGTTCCTTCCCCCGGAGCTGGAGCATCCGCTCCAGCAGCGGACGCGCCTCGGCGCAGCGCCCCGACTCCACCTGGGCCGCGGTCACCATCCGGAGCGCGGAGATCGTCGACGGGTTGGTGGGCCCGTACTCCCGCTCGTCGATGGCCACGGCGCGCCGCGCCACCGACTCCGCCTCGGCGAACTTCCGGTTCATCACCAGCGTCCCCGCCAGCGGCTGGAGCGCCGCCGCCACCCGGGGCGACTCGGGCCCGCGCGACTGCTCGAAGAGCTGCACCGCCTCCCGGAGCACCGGCTCCGCCTCTGCAGTGCGTCCCAGCAGCGCCAGCGCGGTCCCGCGATTGGCGCGGGTGATCCCGCGGGTCTCGAGGTTGGCGGGGCGGAGCCGGTCGAGGGCGCGGGCCACCGTGTCGTAGAGCGCCGCCGCCTCGGCCACCTTCCCCTGGGTCATCTGCGCCTCGGCGACGTTCGAGAGCCCCTCGTAGATGTCGGCCGAATCGGGCTCGGGAAGGCGGCCCAGCATCGCGAGCGACACCCGATAGAGCGACTCCGCCTTCTCGGCGCTGCCGACCTGGGCCTGGATGTTGGCGAGATAGTAGAGCGCGTCGGCCTGGTCCCGCGAGCCTGCGGCACCGTCGATGCTCCGCCGCAGGCGATACGCGTCCTGGAGGAGCGGCTCGGCCCGCTCGTACAGGTTCATGTCGTTGAGGGTGCGCCCCAGCGTCAGCTTGATGGCGGCGCGGAGATCGCTGTCGGCGGCGAAGGAGGAATCGATCCGGACGATCGCCGAATCGATGGCCGAGAGCACGGTGACGTTCCGGCCCTGGCGCTGGGGCCGGGCGGCGGCGAGCACGTCCTGGAGGAAGCTGGTGACCCTCGCTGTCCGGGCCGCTTCGCGGAGCGCCCGGTCGCGCTCGATCCGCGCAGCGCGCGCCTGCGAGACGCTCGCCACCGTCCCCGCCACCAGCGCCAGCGCCGCGACGCCCGCCGCGATCACCGCGGCGCGGTGCCGCTGCACGAATTTCCGGGTCCGGTAGCCGAAGGCGTCGTCCTGCGCACTCACTGGGGCGCCGGCCTCGAAGCGGTCGAGATCGTCGGCGAGGAGCTGGGCCGAGCGGTAGCGCTGCTCCGGCTCGGGGCGGAGCGCCTTGAGGACGATGCTGTCGAGGTCGCCCTGGAGCGCCCGGCGGAGCCGGGGCACATCGGTCACGCCGGCGGCCCCGCCTGACACATCGCTCAGCGTCCGGCTCGGCGCGGGAGGAACCGCGTCGGGCGGCGCGGCCCCGGGGCCCAGCTCCTCGAAGGGCCGCCGGCCGGCCAGGAGCTCGTAGAGCACCACGCCGAGGGAATAGACGTCGCTGGTCGTGGAGATGGGGGCGCCGCGGCGCTGCTCCGGGGAGGCGTAGCCCGGCGTCATCGGCAGCGCGCCGGTGAGCGTGAGGGGCGCGTCGCTGGTGGTCGGCTCGATCAGCTTGGCGATCCCGAAGTCGAGCAGCTTCACCAGCCCGTCGGGCGTCACCAGGATGTTGTTCGGCTTGAGGTCGCGGTGCACCACCAGCTGCTCGTGGGCATACTGCACCGCGCTCGCCACCTGGCGGATCAGGGCGAGGCGGGTGGAGAGATCGGCCCGGTGGGTGGCGCACCAGCGGTCGATCGGTTCCCCCTCGACATACTCCATCGCGAACCAGGGCTGGCCGTCGGGGGTCACGCCGCCGTCGAGGAGCCGGGCGATGTTGGGATGCTCCAGCCGGGCGAGAATCTGCCGCTCATGCCGGAAGCGGCGCAGCATCGCGTCGCCGGCGCGGCCGATGGCGAGGGTCTTGAACGCGGCCCGCTGCTGGAGGTCCTCCCGCTCGGCGAGGTAGACCGTCCCCATCCCCCCCTGCCCCAGCTCCCGCACGAGGTGCCACTGGCCGATGGTCTGGTTCACCAGGCCCGGGCCGGCGGCGAAGCCCGCGAGCGACGCGGCACTCCGCTCGAAGCGTTCCCCGATGCTGTCGGAGGCGAGGAGCAGGCCGCGCAGCTCGGCGGCAAGAGCGGGGTCGGCGATGTCGAGCCCGGCGAGGTGGGCGGCGCGTTCGGTGGGCGTCTGCTCGCTCAGGGCGGCGAACTCGGCCTTGAGACGATCCCAGGCGGGGCCCGCACTCCCGCCGGGACTCATCCCAGCTCTTTCTGGAGCCAGGCCCGGGCAAAGGCCCACTCCCGCTTCACCGTGGCGGGAGAGAGCTGCATGAGCTCGGCCACTTCCTCGATCGAGAAGCCGGCGTAGTAGCGCAGCTCCACCAGCTGGGCCTGGCGCGGGTCGGCGGCGGCGAGCCGCTCGAGCGCGGTGTCGACCGCGATCATCTCTTCCGCACCCCCGTCGGTGTCCGCATCGCCCACCTCGGAATCGAGGGTTACCTGGTGCTGGCGGCTCCGCTTCGCGGCACTCCGCCGCCGGGCGTGGTCCACCAGGATCCGGCGCATCGCCTGGGCGGCGACCCCGAAGAAGTGGGACCGCCCCTGCCAGCTGACCGAACGCTGGTCAACCAGCCGGAAGAAGGCCTCGTGCACCAGCGCGGTGGGAGTGAGCGTGTGCTCCCCCCGCTCGCGGCGGAGCTGGCTCGCGGCCAGCCCCTTGAGCTCGTCGTAGACGAGCGGCATGAGCCGCTCCATCCCGGCGGGATCGCCGGCGGAGATCGACGCGAGCAGCCTGGTGACGTCTGAGGCCTGGGGTTCCACGCGATGGGGGGTCAGGGAGACCCGGCATAGTGGCCCCGTCCAAGCCTCACGCGCAAGCGGGACTGGAAAGGGCTCAGGGCTCAGGAATGAGCCGGAAGGTCTGGCGGCTGCGCGTGACAGGGTGGAGGGGCCCAACGCCCACGAACATCCCCCAAAACCCCGGCGGACCCATGCTGCGTCCTCGTACTGCCCTGTCGCTCTCGCTGATGGCGCTGACCCTCGCCTGCGGCGGCGGGGGCGGTGGCGGCACCGTCACGCAGGTCGGCAACGATCTCAACTTTGCCCCGGACAACCTGGTCACCTGCGGCGACGGCTTCCCGATCCAGATCAACGCCACCTTCCCGCAGCCCTTCACCGGCGCCGGGGCGCAGTCGTGCCTGCTGGTCACCTTCTTCGACGGCGCGGCGACGAAACAGGGTGGGACCGTGGTGTCGGCCAACATCCGGGTGGGGCAGTTCACCGGGCCGATGCGGTTCGTGAAGGCGCGGATCCTCTACCAGAGCGCCACCGGGCAGGCCTGCTGCTCGGTGCAGCAGTACGGCGACGTCTTCACGCCCGCGGCCAACAGCATCACCACCGTGCCGCTCAACTTCCGGATGACCGAGGACCATGTGCCAGCGCCCGGCGACCCGACGATCGTCGCCAACGACCTTGTCGCCCTCGAGGTCCTCGCGCCCAACGTGCCGCTCCCGGGCACCTGGCCCAACAACGGCGGCTCCGATCTCCTGATGCCCAACTACATCTGGCTGCCGTCGATGACCGAGCGGGGGATCAACGCGCCGACCCAGAACCTCCGATCCGAGGGGAGCTTCAGCGGGTTCCGGCCCTCCTACAACCTCAACTGGCGCACGGAAGGCGGGATCCGGGCCGACCCGACGGGGCCCACCGACTAGGGCGATGTCCAGAACGGGCGGCGGCTGACGCCATGGGGAACAGGATGGAGCAGATCACCCCAGGCAGGAGCGCCGCCCATGAGCCGCACGTTCACGAATCTCGGGTACACCGTCACCGTCGAGGATGACCGTTCGATCCTCGTGAAGCCGGGCGACTGGATCAGCAAGTACGCGGCGGCCATCTACGGCAGCACCAGCGAGCAGTACTGGGGGCACTTCAAGGAAAAGGTCGAGAGCCCGAATTACGGGCCGCCCCGGTACAAGCCGCTCGCGAACCCGAACCTGATCCGGGTGGGCCAGCGGGTCTATCACCCCGGCCCGCTGCCGAAGGAACCGGGCTTCGCCCCCAGGCCGCCGCGCCCCGCGCCTGCTCCCGGCGTCCAGGAGCCGACTCCCGAGGGGGCGCTGCTGGCCGATCGGTTCAAGCAGTTTCTCTACTATGTCTACAAGATCATCTGCCCGGTCACCGACTGGAGCTTCGAAGGCTCCACCGGGATCGACGGCGGCGTCTCGTTCCTCGCGGGACAGTACGCCCAGATCACCCTGCGGCGCGATACCGATGACGCGCTGCTCACCTGGCATGCCGCGAGCCTTGGGCTCTCGTTCGGCCCCGACGACTTCGTGCCGGCCAGCCTGACAATCTCCCCACCCGACTTTCCGAGCCTCGGCGGGATCGGCAAGTTCGTCACTGCCGGCGCCACCCTCAGCCCCGATGAAATCTGCGGCAACGTCGTCATCCTCGACGGCGGCGGCGGGTGCCTGGTCGGCGGCAGCCTCTCGTTCATGTTCTTCGGCATGAACGCCCCGCCGCAGGCCTTCGCCCGCACCCTGGGCCGGTGGTTCCAGGGTGGCAGCGAATCGCCATGGGTGCTGCCGAGCCTCTTCAAGGGGTTGCTGGTGAGCGTCGGTCCCAACCTGGCCACGCCCAACCTCGGCATCAGCATCAAGCTCGGGATCATGCACCGCTGGGAGTGTGTGGCGGGTGAGTAGGCCCGGCGTGCGCCGAGGTCTCCCACGTCACCCACTTGAGGTCGAGGACGAAGATCGCGTAGAGCACCGGCACCAGCAGCAGCGTCACGAAGGTCGCGAAGGTGAGCCCGCCGATCTGGGCGTAGCAGAGCGGCTCCCACAGGGGGCCGCCATGCAGCGAGAGCGGGAAGAGCGCCAGCACCGTGGCCCCCACCGTGATCAGCACCGGCCGGAGCCGGAGGATCCCGGCATCGAGCAGCGACTCGACCAGCGACTCGCCCCGCTCGTGCGCCTCCTCGATGAAGTCGAACAGCACGATCACGTGGCTGACGATCACGCCGATCAGGCTGGCCACGCCGAGGAAGGCCATGAACCCGAAGGGGGTTCCCATGATGTAGAGCGCCGCGAGCGCCCCCATGATGCCGTAGGGGATCGCCGCGAAGACCAGCAGCGGCTTGACGGTATTCCGGAACTGCAGCACCAGGGCGATATAGATCAGCGCGATCGAGATCGCCATCACCACCGCCAGGTTGCCGAACCCCTCCTGCTGCTTCTCCTGCTCCCCCGCGATCTCCATCCGGAAACCGGGAGGCAGCTCACGCGCGAACTGCGCGAGGGCCGGCGCCGCCGCCTTCATCACCTCCGAGGGGAGGTGACCGGCGGTGGGATAGCAGGAGACCGTCACCGCCCGGAACTGGTTCCTCCGGCTCAGCTTGGCCGGCTGCATGGTGGTGGCGAGGTTCGCCACCTGCCGGAGCGGCACCTTGTGGGCGGCCCCGGACGAGTAGACGTAGAGGTTGCCGAGGTCCTCGAGCTGGGAGCGCTCCTCCATCCGCAGCCGCGCCACGATCGGCACCTGGCGGTCGCCATCGCGCAGCGTCCCGACCTGGTACCCGTTGAGCGCGGTGGCCGCCGAGCTGGCCACGTCCGCGTGCGTGAGCCCCGCGAGCGCGGTCCGGTCCGGATCGATCTGGAGGTGCAGCGCAAACCCGTCCGCCCCCCAGTTGTCCTGCACCTGCCGGGTGATCGGGATCGTCCGGAAGATCGACGCCAGCCGCTCCGACTCCCGCCGTAGCGTCCCGATGTCATCCCCGATGATCCGGACCGACACCGGGATCCCCACCGCGTCGCCGGTCTCCAACTCCTTGACCGTGACGCGCGCCCCCGGCACCTCGGCCGCGATGAGCGGCTGCAGCCGGTCGACGGCGTGGCGGGTGTCGTGCTTGTCGAGCACCTCGATGATGATCTGGGCGTAGTTCCCCTGCTGCGGCTCGGGAGAGAGCGAGGACCAGAACCGGGGCCCGCCCCCGCCCACGAAGGTGGTGAGCGACCGCAGTACCCGGCGGTGACCCGCCGCGGCCGAATCGCCGTCGAGCGTCCGGTGGATGATCTCCTCCACCCGCGCCACCGTCGCCTGGGTGGCGGAGACCGCCGCGTCCTCCGGCAGCCACACGTCCACGGTCGAGAAGTACGAGAGGTCCTTGGGGAAGAACTGGCTCTTGAGCTGCTTCCCGATCAGCGCACCGCCGACCAGGATCAGCAGCGACCCGGCGAACACCAGCTTCCGGTGCTCGATCGCCGCACGGCCCACCCGGTAATACCAGCCCGCGAATCCCCTGCTACGCCGCTCCGCCATCGGCAGCTCCTGCTTCCGGCTGGGCCGCAGCAGGTAATAGCCCACCAGCGGGATGAAGGTCATGGACACCAGCCGTGAACTCACCAGCGCACAGGTCATCACCACCGGCAGGGTATGGAGGAAGAGCCCGGTGTTTCCCGGCAGCATGAGGAACGGCAGGTAGGCCACGATGTTGGTGACGGTGGCATACATGATGGCCGTCGCCAGCTTGGTGGGTCCGAGCCAGGCCGAGATCAGCGAGGAGTGCCCCAGCGCGAGGTCGCGCTTGATGGCATCGCCCGCCACCACCGGGTCGTCCACCAGCAGGCCGAGGGCGATGATGAGCGACGCGATCGACACCTGCTGGAGGTCGACGCCGAGCACCGACATCATGCCGAACGTCATGGCCAGGGTGAGCGGGATCGAGATGGCCATGAGCAGCGCCGAGCGCCATTCCCAGAACCCCACCAGCGCCACGAGAATCACCAGGACGATCGCCTCCACCAGGCTGTCCATCAGCAGGTCGACGCTCTCCTGCACCTGGCGGGGCTGGTCCGACGTCCGCGCCATGATCAGGTCTTCCGGCAGCCGGTCCCGCACCCGGGAGAGCGCCGAGTCCACCAGCCGGCCGAACTCCCCGATCTTGGCGCCGGAGCGCATCTCCACGCTGAGCGTCACCGCGCGGCTCCGCCGCCAGTGGCCGTCGGCATCCATCGTGGAGAAGTAGTTCAGGTAGCTCGCCGGGGTGCGGTACGCCCGGTCGACCTGCACCAGGTCGCGGAGGTAGAGCGGCGCGCCGGTCCGGGAGCCCCCCATCACCACCCCGCCGATTTCCTTCTCGCTGGTGAACTCGCCGGTGGCCGCGACCGCCACGGTCTTGCCCTGCACCTCCATCGTGCCGGCGGCGGCGGGAATGTTCCGGGCGCTCAGGACATCCTTGAGCCGCGCGGTCCCGAGCCCGTAGGAGGCGAGCCGTTCCTGCGAGAAGGTGAGGAGCACCTGCTCGTCGAGCAGCCCCTTGCGGCTCACCTTCGTAACGACCGGGATGCTCTGCAGCGTCCGGCGGATCAGGTCGGTGTATTCGTCGAGCTCGCGGTAGCTGTACTTCTCTCCCGCCCGCTCGGCGAACCGCGCCTCGGTCGCTGCCGGATCACGCACCACCACGCCGGGCCAGGCGTCCGGATGGAACTCGGCGGCGTGGAGGGTCCGCTCGGTGAAGCCCTGGGCGTAGGCCAGGAGCGCGCTGTCGCTCTGGGTGGTGACGCCGTCCACGCCGAGGAACCCGGGACCCCAGAGGATCCGGGCGTCCCGGAAGACGCCATCGCGAACCGCCGTCGCCAGGAAGAGATCCACCACCGGCCGCAGCGTCTCCTGGGCCTCGGAGGCGGGACCGTTGTAGACCAGCGCGGCGCGGCCGCCCGGTTCGCGCGTCCCGGCCCGGAGCCGGCGAATGCTGTCGGCCACTGCCCGGGCACGGATCGCGATCGCCGTCTCGCTCGCCCGCGGGCTGGCCACGGTGAGCATCAGCGCCGCCGTGGCGCCGAAGTCCCGGATGAACTCCACCGGCTGGGCCCCCTGCGGCAGGTCCTTGATGCCATCGAGGCGGAGCTTGATGTCGTCGAACTCCTTGGCCGGGTCCGGCGTCTCGTCCTTGAGGGTGACGGTCACGAAGGTGACACCCAGCCGCGTCGTGGAGGTGATCTCCTTCACCTTCACGTTCTCGGCGATGGTCTCCTCCAGCCGGCGGGTCACCAGCTCCTCGACCCGGGTGGCATCGACGCCGGGCCACTTCCCGATCGCCATCGCCACCTTCACCGGAATGTCCGGGTCCTTGCGCTGGGGCATCCGCAGGTAGCCGAAGAGGCCCCACAGGATCGTCGCCACCAGCGTCATCCACGCGATGTGCCGGTTCTCGGTGAAAAACCGCGCGGTGTTGTGGATGTTCGCGATCATCCAGTCGTCAGAACGGTGTGCCATGTGTGCTTCCAGTCTCCTGTGAGGGCGGTCAGGCGGTCGGGGGGTCAGGCGGCTGGTCATTCCGTGCAAGCCGCCCCTCCCCGAAACCCACCCACACCGCAATCGTGTCGTTCATCGTGCCAACTAGCCGCCTAGCCGCCTCGCCGCCTGACCGCCTGCCCGCCTGTCCGCCTGTCCGCCTGTCCGCCTTACGGAACCACCCGCACCCGCCCCTGATCCACCGCCAGCGTCGCACCGCGCACGATCACCGCTTCCCCGCCAGCCAGGCCGCGGGTCACCTGCACCTGGTTGCCGCTGATGTCGCCCAGCGCCACCTCCCGCAGCTGCGCCACCGCCTCGCTGTCTTTGCCCGCGACGATGTACACCGCGAAGCCGCTGTCGCGGCCCGGAGGCCGCACCACCGCGTTGAGCGGCACCAGGATCGGCCGGGCCGGGAGCGCCGCGGTGCCGGTCGTGACTTCGAGCGCCGCGATCATGCCCGGCTTGAGCCGCCCGTCGCTGTTCGGGATCGTCACCTCGGCCTCGAAGGTCCGGCTCGCCGCATCGGCGATGGGAGAGATCCGGGTGTAGCGCCCCTCGAAGAGCACGCCCGGCACCGCGTCCACCCGTACCTGCTGGCGGGCACCGGGCCGGAGCGAGGCCAGCATCACGTCGGGCACCCCGAACACCACCTTCACCGCGCGGAGGTTGCCCACCTGGAAGGCGGGAGCCCCGGGGGAAACCAGCGTCCCGACCTCGACACTGCGCCCCAGCACGTAGCCGTCGAGCGGCGCCACCAGGGCGCAGTCGGCCAGCGCCTGCACCGCCCGGTCGTGCTCGGCCTGGTCGGCCTGGTACTTCGCGTAGGCGGCGTCGTAGTCGGCCTTCGACACCGAGCGGTTCTCGTAGAGCTGGGCGGCGCGGTCGAAGTCGGCCTTCGACTTGGTGAGCGCGGCCGCGGCCTGGCGCTCGGCGTCCTGGTACTCCCGCACCCGGATCCGGGCCAGCACGGTGCCGCGGCGGACCATGTCGCCGTCCTGCACCGGGCGGAGCCGGCCGTCGGCGCCCTTCACCTGCAGGATCTGCTCGACGTAGCCGCTCACCTTGAAGGCCACCTGCACTTCGACGTCCGGGGTCAGGCTGGCGGAGTACCGGGCACCGTTGCCCGCGCCTCCGCCCGCGACCGACACCACGGTGACGGGGAGCGGCGGCGATCCGGTCATCTCCTCATGCCCGCGGCATCCAGCCGCGAGCGCCAGCAGGCTCAGCAACAGCAGTGGGGTTCGCATCGGGTCTCCAGTCAGGGAAGCGGGTGGCCCTGGGCGGCGACGTACCCGGACAGGCGCTGGTACCAGGCGTCGCGTTCCGCGGGGGTGTAGAGGAGATCGAACGTCCCCTGGGCCCGCTGGGCATTCATGAGATCGATCAGGAAGTCGTACACGGCATTGGCGGCGGCCTCGTTGGCCTCGAGCGCCGCCTGCTGCGCGTCCAGCAGGGTGATCACGTTCACCGCCCCGCGGCCGTAGGCGTCGCGCACCAGCTCCAGGTTCTTGCCGGCGGCGTCCGCCGCGAGGCGCGCCTGGGCGATGTTGGCCCACGAGGCCCCGGCGAGCTGGAGCGCCCCGCGCACCTGCTGCGCGATGCTGAGCGCCGCGGCCTGCCGGGTGAGGGAGAGCCGCTCCACTTCGCTCGAGGCGCGGGCCACCTGCGCCTCGCGCGCAAAGCCGGTGAAGAGCGGCAGGGTCGCCTTGAGCTGCAGGCTCCAGGTCTGGTCCGGACCGCGCTCGAGCGGCATCCCCGCGATGGTCGGGGTCTCGGCGCCGGCGCCGCTCCGGCCCAGCAGCGAGCTGGCCCCGCCCTGGAGCGAGAGCGACGGGATGAAGAAGGCGCGCTTCGCCGCGGTGCCGCGCCGCTCCTCCGAGGCGATCTGGGCCTCCAGCGCCTGGATCTCGGGCGAGGCCGATACCCCTTCCCGGGCGCTGAAGTCGCGGAAGAGCGCGAAGGTGGCCGGGTTACCGAGATAGGCGAGGAGCCGCGGGTCGCTCACCAGCAGCGCGGGATCGCCGATGCTCGCGTCCTCGGCCTGGAACGCTTCCTCCAGCGGACGGTTGAGGCTGCTGTTGAGCTCGAGCGCCGCCACCTGCGACCGGGCATCGGCGTCGAGCACCCGCCGGCGGCTCTGCGCCAGCGCCGCCTGCCAGCGGTACACATCCGAGAGTCCCGCGGCACCGACCCGCTCCTTGAGCTGCGCCACCTCGAGGTTGCTGCGGGTGAGGGCGAGGTCTTCCCGCTCCACCCGCGCGATGGCGCGGCTGCGCAGCACGTTGAGGTAGGCGGTGGTGGCGCGGAGCACGACATCGAGGCGGGTCCGCTGCCGGTCGGCCAGGCGGACGCGCTCACCGTTCTGGGCAATCCGGTAGCCGGCCCAGTTCTGGTCGTCGTAGAGCGACTGCGAGAACACCACCTGCGCGGCCCCTTCCCGCTCGGCCCGCTGGCCCAGGCTCTTCGCCGCGGTGGCCTCACGGATCATCGTGCCGGTCGCTTCGGCCTGGACCTGGGGGAGCAGCGCGGCGCGGTTGATCCGGGTGTCCTGCGCCCCGGTCCGCACCGCCTGGTCCGCCGCCTTCAGGTCGAGATTGGTGGAGAGCGCTTCCCGCGCCACACCCGCGAGCGACCAGCGCGGTCCCGTCGCCGGCGCCTCCTCGTGCAGCAGGATCGCGTCGGTCAGCACCTGCCACCCGGGCGAGAAGCCGATCGCCCGGGCGGTCGCGAGGTTCACGGTGAGCTGGGGAATCGAGGGCAGCGCCACCGGCAGGGTGCCGGCGTCCTCGCCATCCTGGATCCGCTGGATCGAGCTCGCGATCCGCCGGGCCCGCCGGGCGAGATCGTCCTCCGCGGCATACGACACCAGCGCGCCCCGGCCGGTGAGGGCCCGGCCCTGCAACGCAAAGGCGGGGAGCTTCCGGCGCACCAGTCCATCGAGCAGGGTGTCCACCGCCGCCGAGGGGAGCGCGTCCAGCGAGCCGAGATACACCGCGTCACAGGTCGCCGGGATCGCGGCGAGCGCGTCGGCCGCCGAGCCGGTGACCGGCACCAGCGTGAGGGTCGCGCCCTGGGCCCGGGCGGCATCCCGCGCCCGCTCGGCCAGGCCGGGGATCGCTCCCGCGACGCCGGGATGCACCAGCAGCGCCAGCTGGCGGAACGGCACCACCTGGTGGAACACCTCGAAGGTCCGCGCCAGCGGCAGTTCCAGGTCGATGTAGCCGAGCTGCTTCACGCCACTCGTGCCGTTGCTCAGCGGCAGTCCCTGGAGCCGGGCGTCGATCACCAGCGCGGCGATCGCCGGCTTCGCGAGGGCCTTCCGGGTGGCGAGAAGGTGTGACCCGATCGGCCCGAGGGCCAGCACCAGGTCTACGTCCTTGTCGGCCAGCAGCCGCTCGATCGCGGCATTCACGCCGGCGGTGGTGTAGTCCCCGGTGAGCCGGGCCCGCGCCGGGAACCGCACGTTGCCCGGGGCGATCGTCAGGACCTCGCCCTCGAGGACCGCGCGGGCGGAGTCGTTGGTGAGCGAGGGCCCGTCGAGCACCACGCCGACGTCGAACCGCTCGGCGGCGCGCTGCTGCGCCGCCGCCGGGGCGGCCACGCCCAGGAGGAGCGCACCCGCCACCACGCCGGCGCCGACCACGGACGTGACCCACGCGCCCCGCTCGGTGAGCCGGACCGGTTCGGTGCGAACCCGGTTCTCCCGCCACCACTGCTTCGCGTCGACCTCGGTCCACGGCCTCGCCGGGTGGAGCGACAGCGACAGGCGGCGGGCCAGGTCGGCGGCGCTCTGGGGCCGGTCGGCCGGATCCTTCGCGAGGCAGGCCAGCACCAGCGTCTCGAGCTCGGTGGGAATCTCGAAGGCTCCCCGCTCCGAGGGGGGCAGCGGGGTGTCGTGGAGGTGCTGGATCAGGAGGTCCACCGCGCTCTCGCCCTGGAACACCATCCGGCCGGTGAGGAGCCAGTAGGCCACGCACCCGAGCGCGTAGATGTCGGCGCGATGATCCACCTCAGCGCCTTCCCGCACCATCTCGGGGGCCATGTAGGCCGGCGTCCCCGCGGTCCTGGCCGGCGCGGTCAGCCGCACGTCCTCACGCTGCCGCTCCTTCACCAGGCCGAAATCGAGCACCTTGACGAAGTCCACGGTGAGCCCGAGCCGGCAGGCGAAGATGTTCGACGGCTTGATGTCGCGGTGCACCAGCCCGCGGGCGTGAGCCTCCTCCAGCGACTTGCAGGCCTGCCGCAGGAGATGCACCACCCGTCCCGCCGACAGCGGGCCGTGCCGCCGCACCAGCGACTCGAGGTCGAGCCCGTCGAGCAGCTCCATCGCCAGGAAGAGCCGCCCGTCCTGGGCCACGCCGAAGTCGTAGAGACTCACGGTGTGGGGGGAGCGGAGCGAGGCCACCGCCTCCGCCTCCCGGCGAAACCGCTCCCGCATCACGTGGGCGTGATCGGGGCCCTGCCCCCCCATCGCCTCGGGGCGGATGAGCTTGATCGCCGCCGGGCGGGCCAGCATCCGGTGGGAAGCGCGATACACCTCACCCATGCCCCCGGCGCTGAGCCGCTCCTCCAGCCGGTAGCTGCCCAGTTCCCGGGCCTCCTTCACCTGCTGCCCGAGGTCGCGGATCAGGCGGGCATGCACCTCGGCCAGCAGGGCGCAGAGGTAGTTAGGAAGGAAGGCGAGCAGGTAGTCGAAGAAGGTCGCCTCGACCCGCCGGCCGGCCAGCACCACCAGGCCGAGGGCGAGCGGCGCCATCGTGGCGGCGATGAGGGCGGTCACCCGGGTGGCGATGGGCGTCGTCGGCACCAGCCCGGCGTAGCCCAGGATGATGAGCCCGACCCAGACCGGCACCGGGGCGTCCAGCCGCGGCACCCAGAAGGTCACCAGCCCGAACAGGAAGCAGGTCAGCACCAGGTAGGTGGCGCCGACCCGGCGCAGGAACGGCACCTCGGTCGACCGGCGCCGCGCCACCCAGGCGAGCGCCAGGCTGGTGAGCAGCCCCACCCCGGCAATCAGGGTCCCAGGCATCGGCCAGAGGCCGGCGCGCGAGGCGGGCATCTGGCCCAGCATCGGGGCCAGGCCGTCGAAGAGCAGCAGGGCCAGCGCCCAGATGCCGCCGAAGGCCACGCCGACCGCCACCAGGCGGCGGACCACGTGGGGTGACGTGCCTGACAAGCTGGCGGGGTCACCGGTCCCGGTGCCGGCGCCGGTCAGCCGTCGCGCCAAGAGTGCTGCAGATCCCATCCCAAGCCTCCATCCAGGTCGATCGGTCCAGGGGTGCCGCGAACGGGACCAAGTATTGGATCCGGGACCGGGACCGGCCATCCGGCGCCCGGTGCCCGGGCATCCATCGATCGGTGGATGCCCGGTTCAGTGGCCCGGCTGGCGACAAGAGGCTGGCGGGGCCATAACTTGGCTGGCGTGGCAGGCAGGCGACCCCCGGCCGGAGTGCCTATGGGATCTGGAATGACGGCGGCAATGGAAATGAGTCAGGCAAGCCGGATCTCGGAGCGGTTCCTCCGCCGGGTGGTGGAGCATCCCTACGGGTATCCCTTCGCGGCCCTGGTGGTGGCGCTGATTCTCGCGTCCCTCCGGCCGGGACAGACGGGCGCCCGGATGCTCGAGATCATCGGCATGTCGCTGGTCTTCGCCGGGTGGCTGCCGCTGTGGGTCCGGGTGGGACAGCCCACCGGCCCGCGCGGCCTGGCCAACCTGGGGCTGGCCCTGGCCGGGAGCGTGCTGCAGGGCCGGATGGTGGCGCTCGACCTGGGGATGGCGATCGTGGCCCTGGCGGTGATGCCTCACTATTTCCTGCGGCTCCCCTTCTGGGTGGCGGTGCTCTGCGGAGCCGGTCCGGTGATCGGCTCCGAGATCTCCCACCGCATGCTGATCCTCGCCAACCCCAACAGCTTCCCCTTCGCGGCCGCGGTCATGCGGTTCGTGGCGGTGATGGCCATCGGGGTGACCCTCAAGCTCATGGCGATCCAGAGCGAAGAGCGGGCCCAGCTGCAGGCGAGCCTCGCCGCCGCCGAGCGCAAGGCCGGGGTCCTGGAGGAACGGCAGCGGCTCGCCCGCGAGATCCACGACACGCTGGCCCAGGGCTTTGCCGGGATCGTGGTGCACCTCGAGACCGCCGAACAGCTCGACCCGCTGCGCACCTCGCCCGCCAAGCCGCATCTCGACCTGGCGCGCTCGGTGGCCCGGGACAACCTCGAGGAGGCCCGCCGGATGCTGCAGGCCCTCCGGCCCGAGATCCTGGAACAGCGGGGACTCCCCGAGGCGCTGGACCGGGTCTGCGACGACTGGTCCCGCCGCACCGGCGTCCCCGCCGATCTCGAGGTCACGGGGAATGCCCTGCCCCTGCACCCCGACATCGAGCTCACGCTCCTCCGGGCCACCCAGGAGAGCCTCAGCAACATCGCCAAGCACGCCGGGGCCCGGAGCGTGACGGTGACCCTCAGCTACATGGAGGACGTGATCGTGCTGGACGTGCAGGATGATGGCCGGGGCTTTGCCCCGGCGATGGCGGGCGGCCGCGGCTACGGGCTGACCGGCATGCGGGAACGGGCGGCCTACCTGCAGGGCTCGTTCTCGGTGGAGAGCACGCCGGACGAGGGCACCACCGTGAGCCTCTCGCTCCCGGTGATCGCGCCCTCGGGAACCCACCCGACCCTGCGAGGGCCGACCTCATGAGCGCGATCCGGATCGTCATCGCGGATGATCACCCGATCTTCCGCGCCGGCCTGCTGGGCCTGCTCTCGGGCAACGAGGAGTTCCAGATCGTGGGCGAGGCGGCCAACGGCCGCGAGGCGGTATCGGTGGTGCGCCACGCGGCGCCCGACGTCCTGCTGGTCGATCTCCAGATGCCAGAGCTCGACGGGGTGGGCGCCATCCGGGCCATCCGGGAGGCGGCGCCCCGCACCCATATCCTGGTGCTCACCACCTACGACAGCGATGGCGACATCCTCCGCGCGGTCGAGGCGGGCGCGACCGGCTACCTGCTCAAGGACACCCCGCGGGAGGAGCTTTTCAAGGCGATCCGGGCCACCGCGAAAGGCGAAAGCGTCCTGTCGCCGGTGGTGGCCTCCAAGCTGGTGGGGCGGGCGCGCGGGCCGCTGGAACGCTCCCTCAGCGGGCGGGAGCTCGAGGTGCTGACCCTGGTGGCCCGGGGCATCAGCAACAAGATCATCGGGAAGGATCTCAAGATCAGTGAGGCCACGGTCAAGACCCACCTGATTCACATCTTTGCCAAGCTGGGCGTGGATGACCGCACCGCGGCGGTGACCGCGGCGATCGAGCGGGGGGTGTTGCGGCTCGAGAAGTAGGGTTAGGGACGGGACGGGGAGTGGGGGTGAGGGCTGCGGGCGGCCGCAAGGGATCGGTGAGATCGCTTCGCGGCACGCCCGGTCCCTCACCCCCACTCCCCGTCCCGTCCCGTCCCGTCCCGGTTTTCGCACCGCATCGCCGCACCCCGCCCCCGCTGCCCGCGCCCATCCACCGATCGACTGATCCCCCCTCCCCGCAACCGGTTGACGCGCGCTCCAGGGCCGCTGCCTAACTTGGCGGCGTCTGATACGGCACTCGACACTCACACTGGAGAAGGGACGCTCACCCATGCAGGAGATTCGCCGCTGGTTCCGCTGGTTCATGCTCATCCTGGTGCTGCACGTCTCCGAGCAGCTGCTCTTCGGGCTCGACGAACTGTACGAGCTCTCGGGGCAGCTCACCTGGATCTTCGGGCACCTGCCCAATCCCGACTACGGCATCGTCATGATGGTCGGCCTGGTGGTGCTGCTGGTGGCCGCCCTGATGTACGGCCAGATGACCACCGGCCGCGCCCGCCTCCTTGCGCCGGGGTTCTTCGGCGTGGCGGGGCTCGTGGAAGTGCACCACCTGGTCAAGACCGTCCTGCACGGCTACTTCCCCGGCGCCGTCACGGCGGTGCCGTTCGTGTTCATCGGCGCCGGGCTTCTCCGGGCGGTGATCCGCGAGGCGCGGCGGGAGGCCCCGGCTGTTGCCTCCCCCGCCCCGACGCGCAGCGCCAAGGGCGCCGTCGTCGCGCTCCTCGCCCTGGTGGCCGCGCCGGTGACGGCCCGGGCCCAGGATGTCAGCTACGACTACGACAAGCACGCCGATTTCCCCGGCTACCACACCTACGCCTGGACCCGGGGCCACGAACTGGACGATGCCCTCAACCACAAGCGGATCGTGGCAGCGGTGGATTCCCAGATGGCGCTCAAGGGGCTGCGCCAGGTCGACCCGAGCGAGCACCCCGATGTGCTGGTGGCTTACCACGCGGCGCTCGGCAAGAACCTGCAGGTGACCGGCTTCGCCAATGGCTGGGGCGGCTACCGCTTCGCCGGCAACCGGAGCGTCAGCGCCCGCACCAGCGAGATCGTGGTCGGCACCCTGGTGGTGGACCTGATCGAGACCACCACCCGGACGATCGTCTGGCGTGGCACCGCAACCAAGGAGGTGGATACCCAGGCCAGCCCGGAGAAGCGCGAGAAGAACATCAACAAGGCGGCCGAGAAGCTCTTCAAGAAGTACCCGCCGGCGAAGTAGCAGGAGAAGCAGGGATTCCTCGCCGCTTCGCGGCTCGGAATGACAGAATTGGGTGCTGCGGCTCGGAACGACGGAGACATGAGCCGCAGCACCCAATTCTGTCATCCCGAGCGCAGCGAGGGATCCCTGCTTTTCCGCCCTACAGCTTCGCGCTCACCGACTTCTCCCAGTTCACGAACAGGAATCCGCCCGGCGCGTCGATCGGCGGCTCTCCCGGCCCCTGCGTCACCTGCAGCTGCAGTTCCTCGATCGGATTGTTGCTGCAGTCCCAGCACTGGAGCTTCCAGTCGCCCGGGTGCCGGGTCCGCGACAGCAGCATCACGTGCACCAGGGCGTTGTCGCTCACCAGCTGGCCGTTCCGGTAGAGGTGCGCCACCGACCAGAGCGCCACCGCGCTGTTGATCGTCGGCACCAGCGGCGTGTGCACCTGGGTGGCCCCGTGGTAGTACAGGCCCATGATGACGCCGCCGAACTTGGGATGGTGCGGCACATCCTTGGTCTGCACCCGGTCGAGCACCACCTTCCAGCGCACACCGTCCTTCGTGGTAATGAGCGCCGTCCCGTTGACCGAGTCCTTCACCGCCCCGAAGTCCCACGCGCTCAGCGTAAAGGTCCCCTTCGCCATCGCCACGTTGTTGGAGTACGGCCCATTCTCCGCCTGCGACTCCAGCGTCTCCTGCTCCCCGCCGAAGGCCTTGAGGATCGGGCCGGCGCTGTCGGGGAAGGGAAACGAGCCGGGGAGGATCTGCACCACGGGACCGCCCCCCGTCACCCGGATTCCCTGCCCCGCCCCCATCGCCGGGTGCGCCTGGTCGTGCTGCATCATGTCATGCGGCGTCATCGGTTCGCTCGGCGCCATCGTCTGGTGCTGCATCTCCACCGCCTGCCCGGTGACCTCGAACTCGGTCTCCATCCCCAGGTGCTTGTGCGACCCGTTGCCGATCGGGCAGTACAGCTCGTAGTGCCCCGGCTTAAGGTCGAGACTCAGCGTGGCGCTCCCGCCCGGCTGGATCAGGTCGGTGGACTTCTCGATCCCCTCCCCTTCGACCTCGAACTGATGCGGCACACTCCCGGCGTTGATCAGGGTGAACGTGACCGGGCCCGCCGGCACCCGTCGCTCGGAGATTTCCACCTTCCACTCGGACAACTTGGCACTCACCGCCGCGCTGTGTCGTGCACCCTGAAACGGCGCCAGCCCCGCCAGCGCTGCCAGCATCGTGAGCCCTGCCCGCCCACGGCATTCCGCATGATTTCGAGACATCGTCCCTGCCTCCCGGTTGAGAATCGTCGCATCCAGCACTCGGCGACGGATACCGGTAGCACCTGCCGTCTATTCCCGGGAATTTTTCGATGGCCCAGTGCGTATTTACCTCGACACACTGACTGCCGGGGTCGAGCGGGTGCACACAGGGGCTGACGAGGACTTCGAGGCGGCGATGCTCCCCCTTATGGGGGAGGCGTACACCCTTGCCCGCTATCTCACCCGCAACGACCACGACGCCGAGGACGTGGTCCAGGACGCCTTTCTCCGGGCGTTCACCTACCGGAGCACCTTCCGCGGCGGCGAGGGTACCTCGGCCAAGGCGTGGCTCCTGACCATCGTCCGCAACACCGCCTTCTCCCGCGGCCGCTCGGCCGGGGCGAAGGTGGAGGTGACCGAGTTCGACGAGATCCAGCACAGTGACGCCGCCTCGGCGGAGCATCCCGAGGCGGAACTCCTCGCCACCACCACCCGCGAGGCGGTGAGCGCCGCCATCGACCAGCTCCCTCCCGAGTTCCGGGAGGTGATCGTGCTGCGCGAGGTCGAGGGATTCAGCTACAAGGAGATCAGCGAGGTGGTCGGAGTGCCGGCGGGCACCGTGATGTCCCGGCTCTCCCGCGCGCGTGATCGGCTGCAGCGCCTCCTTCAACCGGTGCGGGGAGACTGAGATGCGCCACCCAGACGTGGAACTCCAGGTGGATGCCTGGCTCGACGGCGAGCTGGCGGCCGCGGAAGCGGAAGCGCTGGAGCGGCACCTCGCCCAGTGCGCCGCCTGCAACCGGCACCGCGACCAGCGCGTGGCCCTCTCCCGCGCCGTGCGCGCCGCCCTGCCCCATCGCGAGCCCTCCGACCTGCTGCGACAGCAGGTCCGCCAGGGACTGGCCGAGGCGCGCCGGCGGGAGGAGCGCCGCCGGGGCCCGCGTGGCTGGCAGTGGCTGGCGGTGGCGGCGTCGCTGGTGGTGGTGGCGCTGGGAAGCTGGACCCTGGGGTCGCAGCACGGTGGGGCCGGCGCGGTGGAGGACGAGGTGCTCAAGAGCCACGTCCGCTCGCTGATGCCGGGCCACCTCACCGATGTGCTCTCGAGCGACCAGCACACGGTGAAGCCCTGGTTCAACGGGGTGCTCGACTACTCACCGCCGGTCTACGATTTCGCCGGCCGGGGCTACCCGCTGGTGGGGGGGCGGCTCGACTACATCGGCGGGCGCAAGGTGGCCTCGCTGGTCTACGCCCGGCGCAAGCACCTCATCAGCGTGATGGTCTGGCCGCGGAGCGAAGGCGAGGACGGCGGCCGGCCCGGGTTCCGGCAGGGCTACAACCTCCTGCACTGGTCCACACCGGCCTACGTCTACTGGGTCGCGTCCGACCTGGGACATCCCGAGCTGGTCGACTTCACCCGGCTGCTGCAGCAGTCCGACTCGATGACCGGGGCGGACTCGGAGTAGGGCTCAGGGTGTCGCCGGGCGCATCGCATCGGCCAGCGCCACCGACATCCGCCCGATCGTCCCCGCGTCGGTCCCGAACCAGAGACTCCGGGTCTTCGGGTCGAAGACCATGTGCCGCACCACCAGCCCGCCACTCTCCCCCACCGGGATCGGGGTGCCGAAGGTGGCGGTCTTCGGGTCGAAGCTCACCAGCCGGTTCGGCTGCGGACCGGTCTCCACCTGCCAGACCCGCCCCCGGTCATCTCCCGCCATCGCGTACGGGGCCGAGCGGGCCCCGCCCGGGTTCTGCCACTCGGTGAACGTGCCGGTGGCGGGATCGAGCATCACCAGCTTGCCGCGGCTGTAGTCGCCGACGAACACCTTGTCGTCCGGGGTGATCACGATGCGCCGGGGCCGCGCCATCGGGTCGCCGATGATGTGCTCCTCCAATTTGAAGCTGGCGGGGTCGATCATGCCGATCCGGTTGCTGCCGAACTCGTCGAACCAGGGACGTCCCTTCGAGTCGAGCATGATCCCGTAGGGGCGCATCCCCTGGTTGGGCATCCGCACGATCCGGACAGCACCGCTCTTCGTGTCGAGGTGTCCGACCGCATTGGAGCCCTGGAGGGTGAACCAGATGTTGCCGGCCTTGTCGAACACGAGTGTATGCGGATCGGTGAGGTCCTTCTCCGGCATCGGGAAGCGCTTGATGGCTCCGGTGGCGGGATCGAGCCGGCCGATCATCCCGTTCTGGTTGCCGGTGTACCAGATCCCGCCATCCGCGCCGACCACGAGGTTGTGCGGGTAGGTGCCGGGGTCGACCTCGAAGCGCTTGAACTCGCCGCTCCGGGGGTCGAGGACGGCGATGAAGTTCGCCGCCTGGCCCACGAACCAGACCCGGCCATCGGCGGCCACCGAGGGATCGCGGGGCCGGGCATCGGGCCAGGGGACCTGCCACTCGGTGACGGGAGCCTGGGCGGTGGCGAGGGCGGGGATGAGGAGGAGACCGAGAACAGGAAAGAGGCGCATGGAGATCCTCGTGATGTTGGGGAGCCGCCGGCTGGTGTCCTGCCTACGGTCGCCTGCGATGTCGAGTTCCGAACTTCTGCGACGTAGAGGCGCAGGGGGAACAGGATCTCAGGATGTCCATGGATTGGGGGATTCTGCCTGTTGTTACCTCAGTCTCCCTCGTACCAATCTGAATCCGTCGTTTTCCATCAACATCCCCAAATCCTGCTACCTCCACGGCCCTCTGCGCCTCTGCGGTATGCCGTCGACGAAGGCCGGCAGAATGACAAACGCCCGCTTCCAGGAAGAAAGCGGGCGCATGCATATCACGGGAGAGGGACGGAGCGCCTACCGGCGGCGGGGGCCGTCCTCGTCATCCTCGTCGACTTCCTCGATGTCGACATCGAGTTCCTCGTCATCGAACTCGTCGTCATCCCCGTCCTCGTCGTCCTCGTCGAGGTCCTCGTCGTCGAAGTCCTCGTCATCCTCTTCGTCGTCGAACGAGAAGGAGTCCTCATCATCGTCGAAGTCGGAGTCGTCCCGGCGGCGGCGCATCTGGATCGCATCGACCGACGCTTCCCACGGCAACATGACAGCCTCCGTGATTGGAGAAAGAGAAAACATGTTCGTCACGACGCGTCGGCAGCGCGTGCGGCGGCCCGTGCCATCTTCTTCCGGTCGGTCGCCGCCAGGGCCCGCTTGCGGAGGCGGATCGACTTGGGCGTCACCTCGATCAGCTCGTCCTCCTCGATGTACTCGAGGGCGTACTCCAGCGTGATCTGCCGCGGCGGCTCGAGCTGGATGTTCTCGTCCGACGCGGTGGTGCGCATGTTGGTCAGCTTCTTTTCCTTCGAGACGTTCACGTCCATGTCGCCCGGACGGGAATTCTCCCCGCAGACCATCCCCTCGTAGACCTCGTCGCCCGGGGAGATGAACATCTGGGCCCGCTCCTGCAGGTTGAAGAGGGCGAAGCCCACCGCCTCCCCCACCCGGTCGGCCACCAGCACCCCGTTCTTGCGGCCCGCGAGGGGCCCGGCCCACGGCCCGTACTCCAGGAACCGGTGATGCAGCGTCCCGGTGCCCCGGGTGTCGGTCAGGAACTCCGACCGGTACCCGAAGAGGCCGCGGGAGGGGATCCGGAAGTTCATCCGGACCATGCCCTGGCCCGGGTTCTTCATCTCGATCAGCTCCGCCCGGCGCGGCCCCAGCTTCTCGATGACGGTGCCGATGTAGCTCTCCGGCACATCCGCCATCAGCTCCTCGTACGGCTCCTGCCGCTCGCCGTCGGCGCCGACCTTGGTGATGACCCGCGGGCGGGAGACCTGGAACTCGAACCCCTCGCGCCGCATCGTCTCCATCAGGATGCCGAGGTGGAGCTCGCCCCGGCCGCTCACCTGCCAGGTGTCGGGGGAGTCGGTGTCCTCCACCCGCAGGGCCACGTTGCGCTCGAGTTCCTTGTAGAGCCGGTCCCGCACCTGCCGGCTGGTGACGAACTTCCCGTCCCGGCCGGCGAAGGGGCTGTTGTTGACGATGAAGTCGACCGACATCGTCGGCTCTTCGACCGCGATGCCGGCGAGCCGCTCGGGGCATTCGACCGCGGTCAGGGTCCGCCCGATCTCGATCCCCTCGATGCCCGCAACCACCGCGATGTCGCCGGCGGCGACCTCCTCGGTGTCGACCTTGTTGAGGCCGTCGAAGGTCATCAGCTTCGTGATCCGGCCCTTCGGCATGTTGCCTTCGACCATGCCCGGCTCGCCGATGGGCAGGAGGGCGACTTCCTGCCCCACCCGCACCTTCCCCCGCTCGATCCGCCCGATCCCCATCCGTCCCACGAACGTCGAGAAGTCGAGGGTGGAGACCAGCATCTGGAAGGGGCCGTCGACGTCCCCCGTTGGCGGGGGCACGTGCTTGAGGATGGCCTCGAAGAGCGGCGTCAGGCTCGTCCCCGGCTGGTCCAGCTCCGGCGTGGCGGTCCCGGCACGGCTCGACGTATAGAGGAAAGGCGCGTCCAGCTGCTCGTGGCTGGCCTCGAGGTCGATGAACAGCCCCAGCACCTCGTCATGCACCCGCAGCGGCTCGGCGTCCTGCCGGTCGATCTTGTTGATCGCGACGATCGGCTGGTGCCCGAGCGCCAGCGCCTTCCGGGTGACGAACCTGGTCTGGGGCATCGGCCCCTCGGCGGCGTCCACCAGGATCAGCACCCCGTCGACCATCCGGAGAATCCGCTCGACCTCGCCGCCGAAGTCGGCGTGGCCCGGGGTGTCGACGATGTTGATCTTGGTGTCGCCCCAGCGCACCGCGGTGTTCTTGGCGAGAATCGTGATGCCCCGCTCCCGCTCCAGCGGGTTCGAGTCCATCACCCGCTCTTCGACCTGCTGGTTTGCCCGGAAGGCGCCGGCCTGACGGAGCATCTGGTCGACCAGGGTGGTCTTGCCATGGTCGACGTGCGCGATGATCGCGATGTTGCGAATGTTCCGTTCAGTCGGCATCCGGTCCTTCACCAGCGAGCTTGGCCCGTAGGGCGTCAGGGGCAGCCCGCTTCAGGCGGCAACCCGGGGTTCACGCGCGGCATATATAGACGAGCCGTGAGGGCGGGGCAAGGTGGGGGGTAAACCGGGGTCCTATCGGGCGTTACAAGGCCCCGAAAAGGCTGATTTCTGCATGAAAAGTCGCTGGTTCGGCAGAGTTCGGTGAGCGGGCGGGCTGGGCAAACTGACTAACACAGATGGACACATATGGGTCTGGATGAGCTCCTTGTTGTCGAAGGAGCTTCGGCGGTCGCGTCGCTCCAATGGTCTCGCTGTATTTGGTAAGAAACCTCAGGCCAACACCCCGAAACCATCCAGCCCAGCGGCTGAGATCGCGAACCCGGCCTCCGCAGGGACCGCATCCGGCCCCATCGGTGTCCATCTGTGTCAGTCAGTTACGAACCCAGGGCAAATCAGTGCCGGTGCCCGGCGTGGGAGTGGTCGTGGTGACCGCTGGGCGCGGCGAGGACTTCCTCTTCGCACCCATCCCCGCACTCGAGCTGCACCGTCACATGCAGGATCCCCAGCTCGGCGAGGGTACTGCGGATGCGGCTGAGGATATCGGGGTGGCTCGCGAGGTCGGGCACCACCGCGTGACCGCTCATCGCGACGATGCCGTTGGCCACCGTCCAGACGTGGAGGTCGTGCACCGCCGTGACACCGGGCAGTGCCCGGAGGCGGGACTCGACCTCGGGCAGCGAGATGTGGCCCGGCACCGCCTCGAGCAGCACATCGGTGCTCTCCCGCACCAGACGCCACGCCCCCACCAGGATGAGGAGCGACAGGACCACCGACAGGATCGGATCGGCCAGGGTCCAGCCGGTCAGCAGCACGATCACCGCCGCGGCCACCGCGCCCACCGACCCGAGCAGGTCGCCCAGGATGTGGAGGTACGCCCCGCGGGTGTTGAGGTGCCCTTCGTGCTGCCCGTGCAGGAGGTAGAGCGCGACCCCGTTCACCAGCAGGCCCGCCGCCGCGATCGCGAAGAAGAGCCGCCCCTGGATCGGCTCGGGATGGTTGATCCGGCCGATCGCCTCGACCACCACCCACGCCGCCAGCCCGAAGAGCACCGCGCCATTGATCAGCGCGGCGAGGATTTCCCAGCGGAGGTAGCCGTAGGTCTTGGTCTGGTCGGCGGGGCGCCGCGCGATCCAGGCTGTGAGGAGAGTGAGCCCGAGCGCGCCGACATCGGTGAGCATGTGCCCGGCATCGGCCAGCAGCGCGAGAGAGCCGGAGAGCCACCCTCCCACCGCCTCCACGATCATGAACAGCGCCGTGAGACCGAACACCACGCTCAGCCGCGCGATCGGGGGCCCGCCGCTCTGGCGGTCCGCCTTCACGTGGACGCAGGGGGTGGGGTCCGTGGACATGGGTAGGAATGTAGCGGGAAACGCGTGAGCGGTGAGCGGGACCCGCAACAGCGTGAGCAGGACAAACCCGCCGGCTGTCATCCCGAGCGAAGCGAGGGATCTACTCCGGGCAAGTAGATCCCTCGTCGCTGACGCTCCTCGGGATGACACCGCTGTTCCCGCTCACCGCTCACCGCTCACGCTGTTCCAACCAGGCTAGAGCCTGACGCGGATGGCTTCGGCATGCCCGTGCAACCCCTCCGCCTCCGCCAGCGCGATGATCCGCGCCGCGTCGTTGTTGAGCCGGTCCGGGGTGTAGCTGATGATCGAGGTGCGCTTGAGGAAGTCGTAGACGCCGAGGGGTGAGGCGTGCCGCGCGGTGCCACTGGTGGGCAGCACGTGGCTCGGGCCGGCGATGTAGTCGCCCACCGGCTCCGGGGTGTTGTCGCCCAGGAAGATCGCGCCGGCGTGCCGGATCCCCGCCGCCACCGATTCGGGGTCGTGGGTGACGATCTCGAGATGCTCCGGCGCCCGCAGGTTGGCCACGTGCACCGCGTCCTGGATGCTCGGCACCCAGACGATGAGGCCGTTCCGCTCCAGCGCGGCGCGGGCCACGGCGGCGCGCGGATTCCTGGCGAGCAGCGTCTCGATCGCGGCGGGGAGCTGGTCGGCGAGCACCACGTCGGTGGTGATGCACCACGAGGTGGCATCCTCGTCATGCTCCGCCTGGGCGATCATGTCCGCCGCCACCCGTTCCGGCCGCGCCACCAGGTCGGCGATCACCACCAGCTCGGTCGGGCCGGCGAACATGTCGATGCCGACCGGACCCGCCACCTGGCGCTTGGCCTCCGCGACCCACTTGTTGCCCGGCCCGACGATCTTGTCCACCCGGGGAATCGTGCGGGTGCCGAACGCCAGCGCCGCCACCGACTGCGCCCCGCCGATCTGGTACATCTTGGTGACGCCGGAGAGGGCGCAGGCCGCGAGCACCGCGTCGGTCACCCCGGCCGGGGGCGTCACCGCGACGATCTCGCCCACCCCCGCCACCGTCGCCGGCACCGCGTTCATGATGACGCTGGAGGGATACGCCGCCTTTCCGCCGGGGACGTACAGCCCCACGCGGTCGAGCGCGGTCACCCGCATCCCCAGGATCGTCCCGTCTTCCTCGAGGATCTGGAAGCCGTGGTCGCGCTGCCGCAGGTGATACTCTCTGACCCGCGCCACCGACGCCTCCAGCGCATCGCGCAGCACCGGGCTGATCCGGTCGAGCGCCGCCTCCCACTCGCTCCGGGGCAGCTCCCACGATTCCGGGGCGAGGTCCACCTTGTCGAACTTGAGGGTCCAGTCGCGCACGGCGGCATCCCCCCGCGCCTCCACGTCGGCCAGGATTTCGGCGACCCGGGTGCGGGTGGGAATGTCGACCGTGGTCGGCTTGGGGAGCAGCGGCGCCAGGAGGTCGAACGGTGGTACGGCGACTTGGCGGATCATGCATGCCCTCGCGGGCGGCGGATTTGGCGGCTAGTGTTACCGGCTATGGAGACGCCGGAAAGTAGCTGGGTAGCCGCCAAACTGGCGGCTGTCGTCGTTCTGGTTGCCTTGAACGCCTTCTTCGTGGCCGCCGAGTTTGCCCTGGTGGGCGCGCGGCGCACCCGGCTGGAGGAGATGATCCAGCGGGGCGACCGCAAGGCCGGCATGGCCCTCAAGGCCATCCGCGCCCTCGACCGCTACATCTCCGCCACCCAGCTCGGCATCACCCTGTCCTCCCTGGGCCTCGGCTGGATCGGCGAGCCCGCCCTCTCAGGCCTCATCCAAGGCGCCTTCACCTGGCTCCCCGGAGGTCTCGAGGCGCTCGCCACCCATGGCGTCGCCGTCGTCATCGCCTTCGTCATCATCACGGCGATGCACATCATCCTGGGCGAACTGGTGCCCAAGGCGCTCGCCCTTCTCTACCCCGAGATGGTCAGCAGCTGGGTCGCCGCCCCGCTCATCGGCTTTGCCTGGGTGATGCGGCTGCCCATCGGCATCCTCAACGGCACCGCCAACCGGCTGCTGCGCCTCATCGGGATCCGCCACCCCGGCGAACACGAGCGGCTCCACTCCCCCGACGAGATCCGGATGCTGGTGGAGCAGAGCGAAGAGGGAGGCACCATCGCCAAGGAGGATGCCCGGCTCCTCGAGGGTGTCTTCGAGTTCTCCGAGAAGACTGCCCAGGAGGTGATGACCCCGCGCACCCAGATGGTGGCGCTGGAACGGGTCCTGAGTGTCGAGGAGGCGGCCGATGTCGTGGCCCAGGCCCGCCGGTCGCGCTATCCGGTCTACGGCGAGTCGCTCGACGACATCGTCGGCGTGGTGCATGCCAAGGATATCCTCACGGCGGTGCGCCAGGCCCCCGGCAGCAGCGTGGGCACCATCATGCGGCCGCCGCTCTTCGTGCCCGCGACCCGCGAGGTCGAGGATGTGCTGGCCGACATGAAGCGGCTCAAGGTCCACCTGGCGGTGGTGCTCGACGAATACGGCGGGACCGCCGGCCTCGTCACGATGGAGGACCTGCTGGAAGAGATCGTGGGCGACATCTTCGACGAGTATGACCGGCAGGAGCGCCCCAAGCCGCCGGTCGAGGGGGCCCCGCTCCTCGACGGCGCGCTCCCGATCAGCGAGTTCAACGCCGATCATGAGCTCCAGCTCGACGACACCGACTACACCACCATCGGCGGCTACCTCTTCGGCCAGCTCGGCCGGCTCCCCCGTCCGGGTGACCGGATCGTGGCGGGCAAGGACGCCTTCGAGATCGTGGAAATGGAGGGGCGGCGGGTGAAGTCGGTGCGGTTCCTGCTCGGCGGCGGGGAAAAGGAGAAGGTGGCGGGGAAGTAGGCGGTCAGGCGGTCAGGCGGTCAGGCGGTCAGGCGGCTAGGCGGCTAGGCGGCTAGGCGGCCGAAGGTAGTCAGGCGAGGCGCGGTGGACCGGAGGATCCCCGGAGCGGAACGTATGCGCCCCCTCGTCACACGGACGCCCGCCCTGACGCCGAGCGCATCAGTTCCGCGAAGGGGATCTCCCGGGACGCCGCGCCAAGCCAGCCGCTCGCCCCTCCGAACCTGACGCGTCGCAGATCCCGCAGTGGTTGACTAACTTCCGCGCCAATATGCAGCCCCTCCGCCCCATCGCCCCGATCCCCCCTGGCGTCCAGGACCTCACCGGTCCCGCCGCCGCCAGCCGCCGCCGGCTCCAGCGCCTGGCCGCGGAGGTACTCGAGCGCGGTGGCTACCAGGAACTCCTCCCCCCGACCTTCGAGTACGAGGAAGTCTTCCTCCGGGCCGGCGGACCCGAGGTCGGCGACCGGCTGATCCGCTTCACCGACCGCGACGGCCGGATCCTGGCGCTCCGCTACGACTTCACCGCCAGCCTCGCGCGGGTCGCCGCCACCACCTTCCGGCACGCCGCCCGTCCCCTCCGCCTTTCCTACGGCGGGAAGGTCTTCCGGCAGGAGCCCGATCGCGGTGGCCGCCCCCGTGAGACCCTCCAGGCCGGCGCCGAGCTCCTCGGCCAGGGCGACCTCGCCGCCGACGTCGAGATCGTCCGGCTCACCCTCGCGCTCGCGCGAGAAATGGGCCTCCGCGATTTCCAGCTCAACCTCGGGCACGCCGGTGTCCTCGCCCCCGGGCTCTCCGCGCTCCCCGACGAGCAGCGGGCCCTGGTACGCCGCTGGATCGACCGGAAGGACAAGGGCAACCTCACCCGCGCCCTCGCCGGGGCCCCCGCCGAGTCGCGGGCGCTCACCTCGCTCGCCTTTGCGATCGGGCGGCGTGAGGCGCTCGACAAGGCGCTGGCCGGCGCCCCCGCTGCGGCGCAGCCCGGCCTCCGGCATCTGCTCGAACTCGATGCGATGCTCACCCCCGCCGAACGGGCCCACGTGGTCTACGACCTCGGCGAGGTCCGCGGGCTCGACTACTACACCGGGGTGCACTTCGAGCTCTTCACCGCCGGTGCCGGCCACTCCGCCGGTGCCGGCGGGCGCTACGACGACCTCATGGCCCGCTTCGGTGAGCCGATGCCGGCCGTGGGCGTCTCGCTCGACCTCGATACCATTGCCGAAGCGCTGGCGGGAGCGGCCCGATGACCGGCGGCGCCCGGCTCCGCATCGCCCTCGCCAAGGGCCGTCTCTATGACCCCGCCGTCGCCTGCTTCGCGAAATCGGGTGTGGTCGTCGACCCCGATCCCGGCCGCCGGCTGCTCATCCCCTCGAGCGACCCGAACATCGATTTCCTGGTCGTGAAGCCCGGCGATGTCGCGGTGTACGTCGAATCGGGCGCCGCCGACCTCGGCGTCACCGGCACCGACGTGCTGCGGGAAACCGAGGCCGACGTGCTCGAGCCCCTCGAGCTCGGCTTCGGCGCCTGTCGCCTCGTGGTGGCGAATCCCGCGAGCGAACCCTACCCCGAGCTGCCCGGCGGCCAGACCGCGCGGGTGGCGTCCAAGTACCCGCGCCTTGCCTGGCGCCACTTCGCCGAGCGGGGCAAGCCGGTCGAGATCATCACGGTGAACGGCTCGGTCGAGGTGGCCCCGCTCCTCGGGCTGGCCCACTGGATCGTCGACCTGGTCGACACCGGGAACACCCTGCGCGCCAACGGGCTCACCGAGCGGGAGACGATTCTCCAGGTCGGGGCGGTGCTGGTCGCCAACCGGGCGAGCCAGAAGCTGAAGCTGGATGCGCACCTGGCGCTCATGACTCGGCTTGAAGGCGCGATACGGTGATTCGTTCCTCGTTCCTCGTTCCTCGTTCCTCGTGTTGGATCGTCAGCGAAGTCACTCGGAAGTACGCTCGACAGCAGCCCTGCCCGATTTTCTCGCCGCCCTCCAGGAGTAGCGCACTCTCTCACGAGGAACGAGGAACGAGGAACGAGGAACGGCCATGACCGTCCTCCTCCTCTCCCTCGCCATCGCCGCCGGCAGCTTTCTGGCGGGCCTCCTCGGCGCCCTCACCGGCTTGGGCGGCGGCGTGGTGATCGTCCCCCTCCTCACGATCGGGTTCGGGATCGACTTCCGCTACGCGGTGGGCGCCTCGCTCGTCGCGGTGATTGCGACCTCGTCGGGCGCGGCGGCGGCGTACATGCGGGAGGGGTACACCAACATGCGGGTGGGGATGTTCCTCGAGATCGCGACCACCGTCGGCGCGGTACTCGGTGCGCTCCTCGCCGGGCTGATCGGTACCCACGTCCTCGCGATCGTCTTCGGCGTGGTCCTGCTCTACTCCGCGTGGGCCGCGAGCCGGCCCCGGACCGAGCATCCCGCGCTCGCGCCCCATCCCCTCGCCGTCCGGCTCAAGCTCGACTCGAGCTACCCCACCCCCGCCGGCCCCAAGGCCTACCTGGTGCAGCGGGTCCCCTTCGGCTTCGCGCTCATGTTCGTCGCCGGCACGCTCTCGGGGCTGCTGGGGATCGGGAGCGGCGCGGTGAAGGTCCTCGCGATGGACCAGGCGATGGGGCTGCCCTTCAAGGTCTCCACCACCACCAGCAATTTCATGATCGGGGTGACGGCGGCGGCCAGCGCGGGCGTGTATCTCCAGCGCGGCTACATCGATCCCGGCATCGCGATGCCGGTGGTCCTCGGCGTCCTCGGCGGCGCCACCCTCGGCGCCACCCTGCTCACCCGCACACGGCCGCGGGTCCTGCGCCTCATCTTTGGTGTGGTCGTCACCGCCCTTGCCCTCGAGATGATCTACCATGGCGCCACCGGCCGGATCTGAGGACGAGCGGGTCGAGCTCGCGCTCGCCATGCTCCTCCGCGCCGGGGTCATCGTCGCGGCGATGCTGGTGCTGGCAGGCGGCCTGCTGCACCTCATCCAGCATGGCGGGCAGCATCCTGACTACCAGCACTTCGCCGGCGAGCCGGGAGAACTCCAGCAGCCCGGCCGCATCCTCGCGCTCGCCCTGCGGGGCTCGCCCGAAGGACTCATCCAGCTCGGCGTCCTCGTCCTGCTCGCCACCCCGGTGCTCCGGGTCGCGTTCTCCCTGATCGCGTTCGCGCGGGAACGGGACCGGACGTACGTCGTGCTCACCTCGGTGGTGTTGCTGGTGCTGGTGCTCAGTCTGGCGGGGGTGTTGCCGTAGGGCGGTGGGCGGTCGGGCGGTCGGGCGGTCGGGCGGTCGGGCGGTCGGGCGGTCGGGCGGTCGGGCGGTCGGGCGGTCGGGCGGAACGAAGGTAGTCAGGATCGGCGCGGCGGACCGGGGGATTCCCGGAGCAGAACGGACGAGCCCACGGCTGATTCATCGTCGGTGGCCCAATCAAGGCTCGTCAGTTCTGCGGAGGGAATCCCTCGGGCCGCCGCGCCGATCCGCGGAGCGAATGCCCCCACCCGCCGCGCCGACTCAGTTCTGCGGAGCGGATCCCTCGGGACGCCGCGCCGATTCAGCGCCTGGCCGCGTGCTTCTTCCCCAGCTCCACCGCCAGCTCGATCGCCTGCCGCATGCTCCCCGCGTCGGCGATCCCCTTCCCCGCAATGTCCAGCGCCGTCCCATGATCCGGCGAGGTGCGGGGGAACGGCAGTCCGAGCGTCACGTTCACGCCCCGGCCGAACGCGGCCACCTTGATCGCGGTCATTCCCACGTCGTGATACGGCGCCAGCACCGCGTCGAACTCTCCCCGCATGGCCTTCACGAACACCGTGTCCGCGGGCAGCGGCCCGGTGGCGCCGAGACTCTTCACCGCCGGCGCGAGCACCCGTTCCTCCTCGTCGCCGAAGAGCCCCGACTCGCCGGCGTGCGGATTCAGCGCACACACCGCCAGTCGCGGCTCGGCGATGCCCCACCACTCGCGGAGCGCCCGCCGGGTGGTCTCGCCGGTCTTCACGATCTTCTCGGTGGTCAGCAGGTTGGGGACCGAGCGGAGCGGCACGTGCGTGGTCACCAGCACCACCCGGAGCTGGTCGGCCGCGAGCATCATGGCGACGTCCACGTCGCCGGCGAGGTGTGCCAGCCACTCGGTGTGCCCCGGGTAGCGGAAGCCGGCCAGGTTGATCGCATGCTTGTGGGCCGGCGCGGTCACGATCGCGTCGACCTCGCCCGCCAGCGCCATCCGCGCGGCAATTTCGACGCCGGCGCCGGTGATCCGCCCGGCCCGCATCGCCCGCGACGGGCCCGGTTTCTCCGGCCCCGATTCCCCGAAGCCCTCGCCCCAGGTGCCAAGCGGGATGTGCCGGTCCGCCTTCACCGCCGCGATCTGGTCATCGGCGCCGAGCACCACCACCTCGGCATCGATCGGGGTGGCCAGCGCCCGCGCGGTGATCTCGGGGCCGATGCCCCGAGGATCTCCGAGCGTAATCGCAATGCGAGGCATGAACGGGGGTGCTGAGGTAAGAGCCGCTAACGGCTAACGGCTAATGGCTAATGGCTAACGGCTAATGGCTAACAGCTAACAGCTCCCTACATCCGCACATCGACATACGTCGACCGCCGCACCCGGTCGATATAGCGCTTCTGCGACAGCTCACCCGCGAGCCGCGTGCGGATCTGGTCCTTCACGTCCTCGTACTTCACCGCCCCTTCGGGGTGGCGGCCCACCACCTCGAGCACCACGTACTTCCGCCGCAGCCCCATCTCCTTGCGGATCTCGAACGGGCCCACCACCGAACCGCTGTCGGCCGCGCCGATTCCCGCCTTGTACTCCTCGGGCAGCTGCGTCACCGGCACGTCGTCGGGGGTCTCCCGCTCTTCGCCCGGGTCGTGGTAGAGCCGGGCCAGCGAGTCGAACGACGCGCCCGCCTTGAGCGCCGTCGCGATCGACTGGGCCACCCGGAAGGCGCTGTCGGCGTTCACCTGGGTCACCGCCGGCATCAGCAGGATGTGCCGCGCCTGGACCTCGGCGGGCTGGATGCGGGTGACCTGGATGATGTGAAAACCGAAGGGCGACTCCACCGGGTCCGACACCACGCCGGGACGCTGGGAGAATGCCACCGCCTCGAACTCCTTCACCATCTGCCCGCGCCGGAACCATCCGAGGTCGCC
>JAXLXZ010000017.1:0-90758 GCA_046327735.1 Gemmatimonadales bacterium
GAAGCCGCTCCACCCCCATACGAACTACTTCGTCGGCGGGAACACCAAGTTCTACGGCGCCGCCCTCTTCCGCCTCCGGAAGGAAGACTTCGGCGAGCTCCGCCATCACGGCGGCTGCTCTCCCGCGTGGCCCATCACCTACGACGAGCTCGAGCCCTACTACTCCCTGGCCGAGCAGCTCTACCAGGTCCACGGCAACCGGGGCGAAGACCCGACCGAGCCCTGGTCCAGCGCGCCGTACGATCACCCGGCCGTCTCGCACGAGCCCCGGATCCAGCAGCTCTCCGAGGACTTTGCGCGTCTCGGTCTCAAGCCGTTCCATACCCCGATCGGGGTGATGCTGAACGAGCGCAACGCGCGGAAGAGCGCCTGCATCCGCTGCGCCACCTGCGACGGCCACCCCTGCCTGGTCAATGCCAAGTCCGACGCCCAGGTGATCTGCGTCGATCCGGCGCTGGAGCACCAGAACCTCACGCTGCTGACCGATGCCTACGTCTCCCGGCTCTCGACCGATGCGACCGGCCGGCGGGTGACCGGCGTCCACGTCGAACGCGAAGGCCGGCAGGAGACCTACTCCGCCGACGTCGTGGTCGTCTCCGCCGGCGCCATCAACTCGGCGGCGCTGCTGCTCCGCTCCGCCAATGACCGGCACCCGAACGGCCTCGCCAACGGCTCCGACGTGGTCGGCCGGCACTACATGGGCCACATCAACTCGGTGCTCATGGCGGTGAGCAAGTGCCCCAACCCGACGGTCTTCCAGAAGACCCTCTCGGTGAACGACTTCTACCTCGGCTCGCCGGAGTGGCAGTACCCGATGGGGCATATCTCCTTCGTCGGGAAGCTCGACGGCGACACCCTCGCCGCCGGCGCCCCCGCGATCGCTCCCGGCTGGACCCTCGACCTGATGGGCAAGCACTCGCTCGACTTCTGGCTCACGTCCGAGGATCTCCCCGACCCGGAGAACCGCGTCACCCTCGACCGCGACGGCCGGATCGTGCTGAGCTACAAGCCCAACAACGAAGAGGGCCACAAGCGGCTCACCCGGAAGCTCGAGCAGCTGATGCAGCAGCAGACCGCCTGCCCGGTGCACGGCCACGAGTGCCACCAGGGACTCTTCGCCCGGAACCTCTTCCTCGGCCAGCGGATCCCGCTCGCCGGGGTGGCGCACCAGAACGGCACCATCCGCTTCGGGCATGATCCGAAGACCTCGGCGCTCGATCCCCACTGCCGGGCCCACGAGGTGGACAACCTCTATGTGGTGGACGGGAGCTTCTTCCCCTCGAGCGGCGCGGTGAACCCGGCGCTCACCATCATGGCGAACGCGCTGCGGGTGGGTGACCACCTGCTGGAGAGGCTGGCATGAGCGGCATGGCGATGCTGCTCCGGCGGGCCGGGCTCCGGCTGGTCGCGACCGGCGGGCGGTACCTGGTGTACCTCTACCTCATGTCGTTCGTGCTGGTGGCCGTACCGGCGAGCGCGCAGGCGCCGTGGACCGGTCCCGGCGTCGGCCTCGAGTCGGCTGCGATGCCCGCGGCGGACGCGGTGCCGATGGTGGGGCTCACCGTCTCTGACATGGACCGGTCGCTCGCCTTCTACACCGGCGTCCTGCCGTTCCGGGTCGAGGCCGATACCGAGGTCGCGGGCAAGGCCTGGGAAGACCTCACCGGCATCTTCGGCGTGCGGCTCCGGCTGGTGCGGCTCCGCCTCGGCGAGGAGCATCTCGAGCTGGCCGAGTATATCGCCGCCTCGACGCCGGGCCGCCCTGCGCCGGTCGACAGCCGGAGCAACGACCGCTGGTTCCAGCATGTCGCGATCATCGTGAGCGACATGGACAGCGCCTACCGGGTGCTCCGGGCCCACCGGGTGCGGAGTGCGTCCACCGGGCCGCAGCTCCTGCCCAAGAGCATTCCCGGGGCCGCGGGGATCCGCGCCTTCTATTTCCGCGATCCCGACGGGCATCCCCTCGAGATCCTCCAGTTCCCGCCCGACAAGGGTGACGCGAAGTGGCAGCGGCGCGACGCGCTCTTTCTCGGCATCGACCACACCGCGATCGTGGTCGGCAGCACCGCGCGGAGCCTCGCCTTCTATCGCGATCTCCTGGGCTTCCGGGTGGCGGGGGAGAGCCGCAACCAGGGGACCGAGCAGGAGCACCTCAACAATGTCGAGGGCGCGAGGCTCCACATCACCGGGCTCCGGAGCGGCATGGGGCCGGGCGTCGAGCTGCTCGACTATCTCACCCCCACCGACGGCCGTTCGATCCCCGACGACCAGCGGCCCAACGACCTCGCCCACTGGCACACCGTCATCCGGGTGCGCTCGCTCGCAGAGCTGGAGCCGCGGCTCCGGACGGCGGGGGTCCAGCTGGTCTCCCGCCCCGCGGCGGGGGGCCCGGGGAACCTCGATCCGGCCCTCGGCGTTCTGGTGAAAGATCCTGACGGCCACGTCGTCCAGCTCGTCGAGCACTGACCCCGGAGACACTCCATGGCGTCCTTCTTCCGGCAGCTTGGCCCCGATGATGTCGCTACCCTGACCGAGGCCCTGGTGCGCTGGCACCGGAAGGAGGGCCGGCCGCTCGACCCGGCGGTCACCCGGCGCGAGGCGCTGAAGGTCCTGCGGGACAACCAGGAGTGGCATCTCTGGTTCATCGAGCACAACGAGCGGGTGGTGGGGTACCTGGCGGTGCAGTTCCGCCCCGGGGCCCGGCTCGAGGCGACCCGCGCCTACATCGCCGGGCTCTACATCCTCCCCGAATACCGTCATCTCAACCTCGGCCGTCGCGCCCGCCAGCTGGTCCAGGAGATCGGCCGCTGGCTCTCGGTGCAGGTCCATGACTTCGATACCCAGGGCGAGGCCAAGCATGCCATCGCCCTCACCCGCCACGCCGGCGTGATGCGCGCGTGGGCGGACGACACTCCACTGCAGGCGAGCGCATGACCAACGTGATGAGCAACGCGATGCCCGGGCGGACGAGCGCGCCGGCGCGCGACATGATGCAGGCGGTGGCGGTCCGGCCCGGGATGGCGAACTCGGTGCACCTCGCCACCATGCCGAAGCCGGTGGTCTCCGAGGTCCCGAACGGGCGCGGCGTGCTGGTGAAGGTGCTGCGGGTCGGGGTCGACGGAACCGACCGGGAGATCAACGCCGCCGAGTACGGGGCGGCGCCGGAGGGGTTCGACTTCCTGGTGATCGGCCACGAGAGCTTCGGGCGGGTGGAGGCGGTGGGGCCGAACGTCGGCGAGTTCGCGGTGGGGGACTATGTCGTCGCGACGGTGCGCCGGCCCGGGCACAGTCTCTACGATCTGATCGGCACCAACGACATGACCACCGACGACACCTACTATGAGCGGGGGATCAACCTCCGCCACGGCTTCCTCGCCGAGTACTATGTCGACGATGCCGAGTTCCTGGTGAAGATCCCGGGGGGGCTCCGGGAGGTCGGCGTGCTGCTGGAGCCGACCACGGTGGTGGAGAAGGGGATTGCCCAGGCCTACGAGATCCAGCGCCGGCTCCGGGTCTGGAAGCCACGGAAGGCCGCGGTCATGGGCGCCGGCACCATCGGGCTCCTCGCGGCGATGGCGCTCCGGATCCGGGGGCTCGACGTCACCGTCTTCGGGCTGGAGCGGCGGCCGTACCTCAACTCCGACCTGATCGAGGCGCTGGGTGCCCGCTACGAGTCCACCCGGGACCTCACGGTCATGGAGGGGGCGGCGAAGCACGGCCCCTTCGACCTGGTCTTCGAGGCCACCGGGTACTCGCCGATCGTCTTCGAGAGCATGCAGGCGCTGGCGAAGAACGGGGTGCTGGTCCTCTCCAGTGTCACCGGCGGCGACCGGATGGTCTCGGTGCCGGCGGACCGGATCAACCTCGACTTCGTGCTGGGCAACAAGGTCATGGTGGGGACGGTCAACGCCAACCGGGAGTACTTCGAGACCGGGGTGAAGGACCTGGCCACCTGCGAGGCGCAGTACCCGGGCTGGCTTGGCCGGCTGCTGACCCATCCCGTGGAGGGCCTGGAGCGCTACGGGGAGCTGATCGACCTGCTGACGATGGGGAAGGGCGTGATCAAGGCGTACTGCCGGGTGGCGGACTGAAGGCGAAGTCTGTCATCCCGAGGAGCGAAGCGACGAGGGATCCCTGATTTTCTCTGAGAGGAAATCAGGGATCCCTCGCTTCGCTCGGGATGACAGCGTTCGTCTTAATCCCGCGGCTTGTCCTTCAGCTCCATCCAGTTCTTCTCCGCCTTCGCGATGTACCCCGGGATGTCGCTCAGCCACTTCTTCTGCACGCCCTTGTCGTAGTTCAGGTACAGCGTGCCATCCACGACCCGGTAGGCCTCGGGATCGATCTTGACCTTGTGCCCCTGGGAGACGCCGTAGGCGCAGTACCCGCCGTAGGCCGGAACGTACTTCGCCGGGGCGGCGTTGAAGGCGTCCCGGTGTGCCGCCGAGGCGAAGCGGTAGGTGTTCCCCTCGTAGGTGGCGGTGTACTGGGTGGTGCCTTTCACGGCGGCGTTGTCGGTCTGGTACGCGACCGCGTCGTAGCCGTAGAGGGCGAGATGATCCTTGTCGGTGTTCACCGCCTGGGCGCGGAGCCCGGTCGCGGTGGCCGTGACGAGGAGCCCGGCGAGCATCAGCCGGGTGGGGGAGATCCAGCGTGACATGCACAACCTCCTGCGGTAGTTCAGAGAAGCGGGACCGGCATCCCAGTCCCGCGGAAGCTCTCGGAAGACGCCAGGGCCGGTGAAATGGTTCCCGTTGCAGGACGCGACTTGCCATGGGATTCCCAATTAGTTATCATAGCAACTGTTGCTGGTGACACTAAAAGAGGACGCCGGGGCCGGGAGGGCAGCATGGCACGCACCAGTCTCATCGCGCAGGAACTGCGGCAGACCCGTCCCTTCCGGTCGAAGGGGCAGGAGGCCACCCTGACGCTCCTGCGCACGGCGTCGGTCATCAAGCGGGCGCTGGAGCGGGTGGTGGAGCCGGCCGGCCTCAGCCTCGCCTCCTACAACGCGCTCCGGATCATCCGCGGCGCCGGCCCGGACGGGATCGCCACTCTCTGCGTCCGGGACCGGATGATCGAGGAGGGCTCCACCATCACCCGGCTGGTCGACAAGCTCGAGGCGGGAGGCCTGATCCGTCGCGAGCGGGCCGAGCCGGACCGCCGCCAGGTCCTCTGCTACGTGACGGCCAGGGGCCGGCAACTGCTCGACGGGCTGGACCCGAAGGTCGACACGGCCGACGTGGCGGTCATGGAAGCGCTCGGGGCGGGGCAGCAGGAGCAGCTCATCCGGCTGCTCGATGCGGTCCGCCAGGCCAACGCGGAGCAGGGGGCGCCCCGGGCGCCGCGTTCGGCGGCCGTTTGAGTCTGGGTGTGTGCGACTCAACTGACTAGCACCGATGCACACAGATGGGACCGGATGCGGTCGTACCGCGGTCGGGTTCATCGATCTTCGGAGTCAGGCAGAGAGCGCATGGAAAGAATGCGGAGATGTGTGTGGCCTTTGTGGTTGACTCTGTGAATGCCGCCACGCGACCACACCACATCCTGACCGATCTTGAGGCATCAAGCCCAACGAAGCATGAATGGACACGGACGGCATCCGGTCCCATCGGTGTTCATCTGTGATAGTCGGTTGACGGAACCATTCGTGTAACCAGACAGTTGCTAGAGCAATAATTGTTGCAGCACAGACATCTTACACAAGGAGCAGTCCCCATGTGGCGCCGTATCGTCCAGACCGAGAACAGCATCGCCCCGCTCATCGCCCGGCTCTCCCTGGCGCTGGTCCTCTTCCCCCACGGCGCCCAGCACCTCCTCGGCTGGTTCGGCGGCTACGGCTTCAAGGGCACCCTCGGCTGGATGACCGGGACCGCCGGCTTCCCCGCGCCCCTTGCCGCCCTCGCCATCGTGGTGGAGTTCTTCGCCCCGATCGCCCTGGTGCTCGGGCTCCTCGGCCGCCCCGCCGCGCTCGGCCTCTTCGGCCTGATGCTCGGTGCCGCGAGCGTGCACACCGCCAACGGCTTCTTCATGAACTGGTTCGGGCAGATGCCGGCGGGCACCGAAGGCTTCGAGTACCACATCATCACCCTCGGCCTCGCCGCGACGGTGGTGCTGACCGGCAGCGGCGCCTGGTCGATCGACCGGCTCCTCGCCGCGCGGCAGGAGGGGATGACGGCGGCGCAGGCGGTCCGCGCCTAGCGCACCTCGGTGCGGCCCAGCGAGGCGGCCCGCTCGCGGGCCCGGGCAAGGAGCGGCTCGAAGCGCGGGTCGCTCCTCGCCCACAGGTCCAGGAAGGCCTCGTAGCGTTTCCGCGCCGCCTCCGGGTGGCCCGCCGCTTCCAGCGCCTGCGCCTCGCCCAGCAGCGCCGGGCCCCGGTAGGGCAGGTCGCCCTCGAAGATCACCCGGAAGCTGCGATACCAGGCGAGCGCGTCGGCCGGGCGTCCACGTGCGCGGAGCAGCTCGGCCCGGAGGTACCGGCTCGGCGCGCCCACCGTCCCCGGCAGGCGCAGGTCCATCTCCGGCGCCGTGAGCGTCTCGAGTCCCCGCAGTGCCGCCGCCGAGTCGCCCCGCGCCAGCTGGGCCACGGCGCGCGCGGCCACCAGCAGGCCGCTCTGGCGCACCAGCGAATCGCCCGCGCCCATCCGTTCCAGTGCCAGCAGCGCCGCGGACGCCGTCGCCGAGTCGCCCCGGTCCGCCCCGATCGCCACGCGATAGTACTCGCCGATCGCGGGATGCAGGCCGGGGCCGATGCCGGTGGGGGCGACGCCCGCCGAGGGCGGGATAGGCGCCCAGCGCGCCACCTCGGCCAGGGAACGGTCCCGTTCCTCCCGCGTCAGCATCAGCCACGGCGCCGCGTCACAGCGGGCGACCAGCTCGCTCCCCAGCGCGGGATTGCTCTCCCCGAGCCGGACCGCGAGCGCCCGCGCCTCCTCCCAGCGTCCCCCGCCCAGCCGGGCATCGATCTGGAGCAGCATGCCCAGCTCGCGCATTTCGGCGGGATTGCCCGGCGCCACCATCCAGGCGCCGAGGGTGTCCACCGTCTCCAGGTCATCGGTGTAGGTCCCGACGACCTGCCCCGCGATCCAGAGAATGGTCGCTTCACGGGGCAGCTCGGCCATGATCCCCCGGCGCACCGCCTTGTTGTCGTGCAGCACCGCCACGGCGAGCCGCTGGTAGAGCCGGCGCGGTTCGCCCTCGGGATAGAGGGCGAGGAGCCGGGGCAGCAGGGTATCGGCGGCGACCACGTCCCGCGAGATCACCGCCAGGGAGATGAGGTGCCCCAGGGCCTCGGCCGACCCGCCGATCAGCGCCTCCGCCCGGGTGAAGGCGGCGCCGGCGCCCTCGAGCGAGAGTCCCCGCTGCGCGCCGGTGTGGAAGAGCACCTCGCCAAGCTGATACCACGCCTCGGCGTCATCGGGGTACTCCGATACCAGCCGGCGGTAGAGCCGCTCCGACTCGGCCACCGAGCCGCGCACATAGGCCCAGTGGGCCCGCACCAGGGTCCGGTCGTGATCGCCCAGGCGGTCGGCCAGTTCGGCGGCGCGGCGGGCGCCGTTCCAATAGTCGTCATCGTTCCCGACCCACGCGCCGCTGGTGCTGAGGCGATACCAGGCGATGGCGTAGAGCGAGTCGGCGGCGATCGCCGCCCGGAAGGCATCGCGCGCCTCGGTATAGCGGCCGGCGCGGAAGTACCGCGCGCCATCGAGATAGGCCCGGAGTGCCGCGGCGCTCCCGGTCGACCCCACCGCGAGGCGTTCGAGCCGCTCCGCCGGTGTGCTCCAGCGCGACGCGACCAGGTCCGTGATCGCGCGGTCGACGGCGAGCGGGAGGGTGCGCTGGTCGGTCGCCTCCGAGGTGACCAGCGCCTGGCGTTCCCCACGCGCGTTGTAGAGACCCAGCGAGATCGCGATGCGGGGGCCGATGCCGGTGATGCGCCCCACCACGAAGAGGTCGGCATCGAGCGAGGTGGCGACGCCGGCGAGCTCGGCGGGATCGTCGCCCCGCCCCCCTTCGCGCTCCAGCCGTGCGAGCAGGGTGCCCGGGTCGACGGTGCGGACCTGCCCGATCGCCTCGAGCTTGGTGCTCACCAGGTCGACCATGCCGTCGCCGAGATAGGCGAGGGAGGTGTCGCCGCGAATGGTGAAGGGGAAGACCGCCACGCGGGGCTGCTCGGCGGGGTGTCTGCGCAGGACGCGCCAGGCCACGACCCCGGCGAGCGTGACGAGGAGAAGCGCGCCGAGTCGCCAGCGCCACCGGTTGCCGGCCGGGACTGGCTGCGGCTCGACCACCGGTACCGGCACGGGTACTGACGGAGGCTCCGGGATCGGGGCAGCCACTGCGCTCCCGCTCGCCGGCGCCGGCGCAATCGGCGGCAGGGTGGCCGGTGCGGCGGTCCGGAGCCGCTCGACCAGGGCGGTCGTTTCCGGGTGGGGCGTGAGCTCGAGCTCCCGGGTCAGGCGGTCGGCCAGCTCCTCGTAGGCACGGATGGCGCCGGCGCGGTCGCCGGTGCGGGCGAGGAGCTGGATCAGCCGCCGGGTCGAGGACTCGTCTATCGGGTCGAGCTCGACCAGCCGGCGCGCCCAGCGGATCGCCCCGGCCACGCGCCCCGCGGTCTCCTCCTGCACGAGCAGGCCCTCGGCCGCGCGCTGCGCCCGGGTGCGCAGCGACTCGCGAGTCTCCTCCATCCAGCGCTCGAATCCCGGCGCTTCGTCGAGGTGAAAGGCGGGGAGAAAGTCTCCCCGATAGAGCCGGTCCGCTTCCTCCCAGCGCCGGTCCACGCCCAGCCTGGCGAACTCGGACGCATCCGTCTCCAGCTGGTCGCGGTCGATCCCCACCTCCTCGGTGCCCCGGGTGACAATCAGCGAGGCGTCGAGGGAGCGGCGGATCACGTGCAGCGCCTGGCTCAGCGCGGCGCGGCCCCGGGCCTCGTCCAGCTCGGGCCAGAAGAGGGTGAGGAGATGGTCGCGACGAAGGAACCCGTCCCGGGCGCAGGCCAGGTAGGCCAGGAGCGCCAGGCGGCGGGGCTGCTGGAGGAGGGCGGCGACCGGTTCCCCGGCAGCATCCCGTAGGTCGATCGCCCCGAGGGTGCGGAGTCGGTACACGGGCTCGCGGTGAGAGCGGCGTGAGAGCGATGTGAGGGGTCGGCCTAATGTGGCCTCCGTTGGCGACGCCGGGCAAGCCTGCCCGCGTACCGGCCCCAACCGAGGTCACCTCCCTGCCCGAGGTTTCACCATGAAGGCCCTTCGCTGGATCCCGGCGGCCATCCTGCTGGCCACCGTACCCGGACCCCTGTCGGCCCAGAGCTACGCGCAGCAGGTCTGGGATCAGCTCCAGAGTCACTACCGCACCATCGCGCGGAATTCCTCCGACTGGTTCCTGCGCAACTACGTGATGGGCAAGCTGCAGAACCGGCGGATGGACTCGTGGACCTTCAGCTTCGACGGGGGCACCGACTACATCATCACCGGGGCCTGCGACGATGACTGCCGGGACGTGGACATCGTGCTCAAGGACGAGGACAACAACGTGGTGGAGAAGGACGACAAGGCCGACGATACCCCGGTGCTGTCCTTCAAGCCCAGGCGGGACGGCCGCTACACCATCGAGATCACCATGACCCAGTGCAAGGACGACCCCTGCTACTTCGGGTTCGGCGTCTTCACCAAGTGACACCCGGCAACGGCCCCGCCTGTCACCGTTCGCTCACCCTTCCTTCACTTTTGGCGGCGATAGCCGATAGCAGAAAAAGCCTCCACCTGTCTTCCTGCTTCGGAGCAGTGCATGAGCCGTCGAGAGGTCACGCCCACCGGGCGCGAGAAGCTCTGGAATGACGCCGACATCATCGTCAGCAAGACCGACCTCAAGGGTGTCATCACCTACGCCAACGACGTGTTCGTGAACGTCTGCGGCTACAGCGAGGCGGAGCTGCTCGGCGCGCCCCACAGCATCATCCGCCACCCGTCGATGCCGCGGTGTGTCTTCCAGTATCTCTGGGACACCATCGAGGCGCGGCACGAGGTCTTCGCCTACGTCAAGAACATGTCGAAGTCGGGGGATCACTACTGGGTCTTTGCCCACGTGACCCCGACCTTCGGGCCGCGGGGCGAGATCATCGGCTATCACTCGTCGCGCCGGGTGCCGGACCGGAAGGCGGTGGAGACGCTGGAGGGGATCTACCAGGTGCTGCTGGCGGAAGAACAGAAGTACCCGCGCGGGCCGGAGCAGGTGCAGGCGGGGCTGGCGCTGCTGGTCAAGACGCTGCAGGGCGCGGGGGTGACGTACGACGAGTTCATCTGGGCGCAGACGACGGAGGCCGGGGTGGTCTGAGCCGGAAGTTCCGACGTTCGAACGCTCTCCTACACCACAGCTCTGATCACGAGTTGCGCTCCCCACGGATCGCGGACCACCAGTCCGCGATCGGTCATTTCGGGGGTCGCGCCGGCTCCCGTCAGGGACGTGCTCACCGCGCCGAGTTCCTCTTTCTTCGGCAGCAGCAGTTCCCACTCGACCAGCCGGGCATCGCTCTCCCGCGGCGGGGTCGCCGCCGGTCCCGCCCAGGTGTTCACGCCCAGGTGATGGTGATAGCCGCCGGCGGAGAGGAACAGCGCGCCGGGATAGCCCGAGACGGTGACGTCGAGGCCGAGCCCCTGCTGGTAGAATCGCGACGCGGTGGCGATGTCGCCCACGTGCAGGTGCATGTGGCCGATGGTCGTCCCGGCCGGCATCCCCTCCCACTCATAGCCGCCCGCCGCCTGCAGCACGCCGTCCCCGTCGAGCGGCAACGTATCCATCGCCAGCTGGCCGTTCACGTACGGCCACTCCGCGCGGGGCCGGTCGCGGTAGACCTCGATGCCGAGCCCGTCGGGGTCGCTGAGGTAGATCGCCTCACTCACCAGGTGATCGCTGGCGCCGATCGGGGTCCGCTGCTTCACCTGGTGAGCGAGGAAGCGCCCCAGCGCAGCCCGGTCGGGGACCAGGATGGCATAGTGAAAGAGCCCGAGCCGGCCGCGGCGGGGCGGGGGCAGTGCGCCGGGATGTTCCCGTAGCTCGAGCAGCGCGGTGTCGCCGCCGAGCGGCCCGAGCGCGGCAGTCCCCGGCCCCTGCGAGAGCACCCTGAGGCCAAGGACCCGCTGGTACCACTCCAGCGACCGGCCCAGGTCGGCCACCTGGAGCCGCACCGTGCCGATACGTGTCTCGGCGGGCAGTTGATAGCCAGTGCGGGCTGTATTCATCTGATTGTCCTCGAGAACCGGGTCTGTTCTGGCTTCGTAACCGACTAACACAGATGAACACCGATGGGGCTGGATGGAATCCGTGGCGATCGGGGTTGCGATGTGTCTGCTCGCTCGGCTGCTGTTGGATTGGGGAATGACAATGGGTAATGGGTCACTGCAACTCCTCCCGCCGGCCCGCCCCACACCTCCGGCGTTCCCCGCCTCAGCAAGGAGTCCATCTCGACCCATCTGTGTTCATCTGTGTCAGTCGGTTTGCCGACTTCTCCGATCGAGGCTGCCAGGGACAGCCGCACCAGACTTGCCGCCTCAACTCACCACGCCTGGTAGTACCCATCCTGCTGCGCCAGTGTCACACGGGTGCCGAACAGCGCGCCGAGCCGCTCGGCGGTGAGCAACTCATCCTTGGGCCCGTCAGCCTGGATCCGCCCATCGGCGAGCAGCACCACCCGCGTCACCTCTGGGATGATGTCCCCCAGGTGATGGGTCACCAGGATCAGCCCGATCCCCTCGCGCGCGAGGCCGCGGAGAATCTCCCGCAACTCCTGCTGCGCCTGCAGGTCCAGGTTGGCGCTCGGCTCGTCCAGCAGCAGTGCCCGCGGCCGGTGCACCAGCGCCCGGGCGATCTGGACCCGGCGCACTTCCCCCGACGACATCTCCGTCACCAGCCGGTCGGCGAGGTGTCGCGCCTGGAGCCGCTCCAGCGCGGCGCTGGTCGCCGCGGTCATCTCCGGCGTCACCCGGTCGCGCTGGTTCCACACTCCGACGCTGGAGAAATAGGCGGAGAGCGCCAGGTCGAACCCGGTGAGTCCCTCGCCGGCGTGGGCCAGCGGGTCGGGGGTGACGATGCCAAGCTGGCGGCGCAGCTCGAAGACGTTCCAGTCGCTCTGCCCCAGCATGGTGAACGAGGAGCCCGGCTTCCGGAGCGGGTAGCACTCCCGGATCATGGCCCGGATCAGGGTCGACTTCCCCGAGCCGTTGGGGCCGAGGATCGCGACATGCTCGTCCGCGCCGATCTGGAGGGTCAGGTCATGCATCACCGCGCGCGGGCCGCGCATGATGGTGACCCGGTGGAAGTCGAGGAGTGGCGGGTGGGGCATGGGAGAAACATATTGTCTTCAACCCCCCACACACCGGCCCCGTGGACGAATCCTCCGAGACCCCTCCCAACCCCTACGCCGGCGCCGGCAGCCAGGCCGCGGATGAGCTCTTCACGATGCTCTACCGCGAGCTGCATTCCCTGGCGGAGCGGCACCTGAGCCACCAGGGGTCGGGGTTCACCCTCGGGGCCACCACCCTGCTGCACGAGGCCTATCTCAGCATCGCCAACCGGGGTGACCTCCGCTTCCCCGACCGGGCCCGCTTCCTCGGCTACGCCTCCCGGGCGATGCGCGGGCTCATCGTGGACTACGCGCGACGCCGCCAGGCCAAGAAGCGGGGCGGCGAGTTCCACATCACCCGGACCGACGGGTTCGATTCGCCCGACCCGAAGAGCCTGCTCACCGACCTCGATGCCCTGAGCGAGGCGCTCGACGAGCTGGGCGGCGCCGAGCCGGAGCTGGCCCAGCTGGTCGACCTGCACTTCTTCTGCGGGCTCACCTTCGCCGAGATCGCGGTCCTCCGGGGGGTCTCGGAGCGCACCGTCCAGCGCGACTGGCGCACCGCCCGGCTCCTCCTCCACCGCACCCTCTCGGAGCCGGACCCCTCCGGCGACTGAGGCCCGGATGTCGGTCACCGGGCGGTTTTCCCGTTCTACAGGGAGACTACCCGTTCTCCGGCCTTCCGCCATGGAATCACGTCGCTCCAATCGCTGGCGCATCCTGCGCCCCCTGCTCGACCAGGTGCTGGAGTTGCCCCCCACCGCGCGGTCGGAGTGGCTGTCGGCCCTGCGCGACACCGAGCCGGGGCTCGCCGCCGATCTCGAATCGCTGCTCGGCAGCGAGGCGGAGCTCGACCGTACCGGTTTCCTGGGAGAGGAAGGGCGGCGTTCGCTGCGGGACCTGATCCGGATCGACCTGCCGGAAGAGGCGGGGCCCGAGAATCCAGCAACTGATGGCGAAGCCCGGTAGGATCGCCATATTGGCCGCCTGACCGCCTGACCGCCTGACCGCCACACCCAATTCGCCCGACGAGGAGACACCCCATGCCCCTCGACAAGGATCGACTCGCGCAGCTCCGGCCGCTGCTGGCGGAGGCGCTCGACCTCGCGCCTGATGCGCGCTCCACCTGGATCAGCCGCCAGCGGGAACGCGACCCCCAGCTCGCCGCCGAGCTGGAGGCGATGCTGGCCGAGGAGCTGCAGCTCGACCAGCAGGGATTCCTCGCCCAGGGCGCTTCGGCCCCGCTCTTCGGGGGCGCCCCCACCCTCGCCGGGCAGACCGTCGGCCCCTACACCCTCGAGTCGCTCCTGGGGCAGGGCGGGATGGGCAGCGTCTGGCTCGCCCGCCGCACCGACGGGCGCTTCGACGCCCGGGTCGCGGTGAAGTTCATGAGCATCGCGCTGCTCGAGCCGGTGATGCAGGCCCGCTTCCGCCGGGAGGGGAATACCCTCGCGCGGCTGGCCCATCCCAACATCGCCCGGCTCCTCGACGCCGGCGTGGGCCTCGCCGGCCAGCCCTACCTGGTGCTCGAGTACGTCGACGGGAAGCCGCTCGACGCCTGGTGCGACGAGCAGCGGCTGGGCGCCCCGGAGCGGATCCAGCTCTTCCTCCAGGTGCTCGCCGCGGTGCAGCACGCCCATGCCAACCTCATCGTCCACCGCGACCTCAAGCCGTCGAACATCCTCGTCACCCCCGATGGCACGGTGAAGCTGCTCGACTTCGGCATCGCCAAGCTGCTCGACAGCGAGACCAACGGCGGCAGCACCGCGCTGACCCAGCCGGGGGCCAATGCCTTCACCCCGGAGTACGCCTCGCCGGAGCAGGTGCGGGGCGAACCGGTGTCGGTGGCCACCGACGTCTACAGCCTGGGCGTGCTGCTCTACCGGCTCCTCGCCGGGCGGCACCCCACCAGCGAAGGGTGCCGAACCCCGTCGGATTTCGTGCGCGCCATCCTCGACACCGATCCGGTGCGGCTGAGCGACGTGATCACCCGCCAGGGCGCCGATACCGGCCCCGCCCGCTCCAGCACCACCGACCGGCTGCGGCGCCTCTATCACGGCGACCTCGACAACATCCTCGCGCGGGCGCTCAAGAAGAACCCCGGCGAGCGCTATGCCAGCGTGACCGCCTTCGCCGACGACCTCAACCGCTTCCTCCGGCACGAGCCGGTCTCGGCCCGGGCCGACTCCTGGAGTTATCGCGCCGGGAAGTTCGTCCGCCGGAACCGCGGTTCCGTGGCGAGCGCGCTGGTGGTGCTGCTCGCGCTGGTCGGGGCCACGATCATCACCTGGACCCAGATGCTCGAGGCCCGGCGCCAGCGCGACGAGGCGCTGTTCCAGGCCAGGCGGGCCGACGCGATCCGCACCTTCCAGGGACTCCTGATCGCGCAGATCGGCGAGAAACCGCTCACCATGCGCGAGCTGCTCGACAAGGGGCGGGGGATCCTCGCGCGCTACAAGGGCGATCCCCGCATCACCGCGACGATGCTGGCCCAGTTCGCCGACCGCTACGGCGAGATCAGCGACAACCAGAATGCCGGGCTGCTCTTCCTCCAGGCCGACTCCCTGGCGCGCGTGGCCGGCGACAAGACGCTCCAGCGCGACATCGCCTGTTCCTACGCCAGCACCCTGGACGACGTGGACCGGCGCGACACCGCGCTCGCGATGGTGGAGACCTCGCTCGCGGCGCTCGAGCGGGAACGGCATCCCGACCGCCGCTCCCTCGCGAGCTGCCTCTTCGTGCGGTCCTCGCTGGAGAAGGACAGCTTTCCCGATACCTCGCTCGCCCTCCTCCGCCGCGCCGCCGCCGAGCTCGATACCGCCGGGGCCCTCTGGACCCTCCAGGGCGCCACCGTGTTCAGCGAGATCGCCGCGGTCATCGACCGGAGCGGGCAGCCGCGCGAGGCGCTCGGCTTCTTCCAGAAGGCCGCCGATGCGCTCGACTCGGTGGGCTACGGGGAGACCTACTCCGCCATCGCGATCTTCTCCAACCGCTACAACGTGGTGAGTCGCCTGGGGGATTACAGCGCCAGCCTGGCGACCACCCGGGAGGCGGCGCGCCGGGTCGACCTGAGCGATCCGGGGACGATCCACCCGATCGTCGGCTTTCAGCGGGCCCAGGCGCTCTTCATCGCCGGATTCCCCGACAGCGCGGTGACCTGGTTCCAGCGGGTCATCTCCGCTGCCGACTCCGGGCAGCTCCCCGAGGTGGGCCGCCGGGGCTGGATCGGCCTGAGCCGGGCTGCGGGCCGGGCCGGCGACCTGCCCCTCGCGCGCCGCGCGCGCGACAGCGCCCTCGCCTTCGGGCGCCGGCTCAAGCGGCCGGTGACGCGTGACAGTCTCTATCTCGCCGCGTCGATCGCCGAGGCGGAGGGGAAGTGGCAGGAGACCGCCGACCTCTTCGGCGCGGTGCTCCAGGTCGACGGCTATCCCGCGGGGAAGCGCAACGAGGGGATGCGGCCGGCGCTGCTCGAGGGGGCCCGTGCCCTGATCGCCCTCAAGCAGGCCGACACCGCGCTGGCCTGGGCGCAGGTGGCGGTGAAGATCGCCACCTTCGACTCGCTGTCGGCGACCGGGAGCGCGGCGGTCGGCGAGGGCAGGCTGGTCGAGGCGCTGGCGCTCGCGGCCCTCGACCGGCGCGCCGAGGCCCGTCGCGCGGTGGACGACGCGCTGGTGGCTCTCAAGGCCGGCGCGGGTGAGGAGTTTGTCCGCACCCGTGAGGCTGGCGCGCTCCGGAGCACGCTCGAAACCAACTAGCGCGCTCCCCGTAGGCCACGTGACTTGCCTCGTGCCGGGACCGGGTGTTAGTCTGTTGCAGCGGCTGGCGGTGCCAGCCGATCCTCCAGCTGGAAGTTGCCGATGCGGATCGCCGCCTTTGCCCCCGTCTTCCCCACTGACACCCGTGACCGGGTGCCGGGGAATGGGCATCGGAGCGCCGCTGGCCGCGTGAGCCTGGTGGAATAGCCGCAGATCATACCGCGGATCCGCCGAGACCCCGCCCCACCCGCGCTCCGAGCCGGGTGGGGCGAACTGTTTTCGGGCGGTCCGCGTTCTACGGTGGATCGCCGCACACTGACGAGAGACCGGTCGGGAGACCACGTGACCAGTACCGAAACACAACTCGACGCGGCGGCGGCGGCGCGGCATCACTGGTGGGACACGGTGCGCGACGCGCTCCGGGGCGGCCACCACGACTATACCTCCGGCTCGCTCGGGCGGGCCATCATCCTGCTGGCCGTCCCCATGGTCATGGAAATGATCATGGAGTCGATCTTTGCGGTGGTCGACGTCTTCTTCGTGGCGCGGCTCGGTCCCGACGCGGTGGCGACCGTCGGGCTCACCGAGTCGATGATCACCATGATCTACACCGTGGCGATGGGCCTGGGGATCGGCGTCATGGCGATGGTGGCCCGGCGGATCGGCGAGCAGCGCCCGGACGACGCCGCCGACACGGCGGTGCAGGGGATCGCGCTCGGCCTGGTGGTGGCGGCAATCGTGGGCGTGGTGGGCGTCACCTTCGCGCCCGACCTGCTCCGGCTGATGGGCGCGAGCCCGTCGGTGATCGCCGGCGGGGTCAACTACACCCGGATCATGCTGGGCGGCAACGGCGTCATCCTGCTGCTCTTCCTGATCAACGCCATCTTCCGGGGCAGTGGCGATGCGGCGATCGCGATGCGGGTGCTCTGGCTCGCCAACGGGATCAACATCTTCCTGGCGCCGTCGCTGATTTACGGCTTTGGTCCCTTCCCGAAGCTGGGGGTGACCGGGGCCGCGATCGGGACCACGATCGGCCGGGGCCTGGGTGTGCTCTTCGCGCTCTGGAACCTGAGCCGGCCGGGCCGGCGGGTGGAAGTGAAGCGGCGGCACCTGGTGCTGCACCCGAAGGTCATGCTCGCGCTGGTGCGGCTCTCGGGGGCGGGGATGTTCCAGGTCTTCGTGGGCACCGCCAGCTGGATCGGGCTGGTGCGGATCGTCTCCACCTTCGGGAGCGCCGCGGTGGCGGGCTACACCATCGGGTTCCGGGTGATCATGTTCGCGCTGCTGCCGTCGTGGGGGCTCGCCAATGCCGCGGCCACGATGGTGGGCCAGAATCTCGGTGCCGGCCGGCCAGAGCGGGCCGAGCGCGCGGTCGCCCTCGCGGGGCGGTACAACATGGTGTTCCTGGGACTGGTGGGACTGGTGTTCATCTTCGGCGCGCGCTGGATCGCGGGGCAGTTCACCACCGATCCCGGGGTCCTGCCGATCGCGATGAGCTGTCTCCGGATCGTCAGCCTCGGCTTCGTGTTCTATGCCTGGGGAATGGTGTTCACCAACTCGTTCAACGGGGCGGGGGACACCTGGACACCGACGATCATCAACTTCGCCTGCTTCTGGCTGATGGAGATCCCGCTGGCGTGGTTCCTGGCCGAGCATACCACGGCCGGTCCGAGCGGGGCATTCTGGGCCGTGACGATCGCCTTCTCGAGTCTTGCGGTGGTGAGCGGGCTGGTGTTCAGAAGGGGGAAGTGGAAGTTGAAGAAGGTGTAACTGGAACAGCGTGAGCGGTGAGCGGTAAGCGGGAAGAGCACTCAAGCTGTCATCCCGAGCGAAGCGAGGGATCTACTCCGGGTGAGTAGATCCTCGTCGCTTGCGCTCCTCGGGATGACACCGCTGTTCCCGCTCACCGCTCACCGCTCACCGCTTACCCTTTTCTACGAGCCTTACGCGCCGAGACGATCTCCGTGTTCATCCCGCCCCAGTGCAGCGTCCCCGCAAAGCGCCCGTGCTCCATCTTGATGCACTTGTCGAGTACCACGGTGAGCCCAGCCTGGGCCGAGCGCTCGGCCGCCTCCTTGGCGTGAATCCGGAGCTGGAACCAGATCGCCGGGATCTTCGCGGCGATCGCCTGCTCCGCAACGGCGAGGCACTCGTGGCCCGGCCGGAAGATCACCGCGATGTCGACCGGCACCGGGAGATGCAGCAGGTCCGGCACTGTCGGCTCCCCCAGGATCACGCCTTTGCGCGGTGTCACCGGGATGATCCGATATCCGGCCTTCTGGAGATACGTGGCGACAAACGAGCTCGCCTTCTGCGGGTCCGAGGAGAGCCCCACGATCGCGATGGTGCGCGCGGTCGCGAGGAGCCGGGTGATCGTCCCCGGATCCTGGAACCGCCGCCGCTCCTCGTCGGTGAGCGTGGTGTTCAGCGAGATGTCGCAGACAACGCCTGATCCAGGTCCCACAGCAGGTCCTCCAGGGTTTCGAGTCCGACCGACAGCCGGATCATCTCCGGTGCCACGCCCGCCGCGGCCAGCTCCGCGTCGCTCAGCTGCTGGTGGGTGGTGCTCGCCGGGTGAATCACCAGGCTTCGCGCATCGCCCACGTTGGCGAGGTGGGAGAAGAGCTGCAGGCTCTCTATGAATGTACGCCCCTTCGCCCGCGCCTCCTGCTCCGAGGCCTTGAGCCCGAACGAAAAGACGGCACCGGGCCGGCCGGCGAGGTACTTCTGCGCCAGTGCATGCTGCGGGTGATCGGGGAGCCCCGCATAGGCGACCCACGCCACCGCCGGATGGTTCTTGAGAAACTCGGCCACGCCCCGCGCGTTGGTCACGTGCCGTTCCATCCGGAGCGACAGCGTCTCGAGCCCCTGGATCAGGAGGAAGGCGTTCATCGGCGACAGGCAGGCGCCGGTGTCGCGCACCGTCTCGGCCCGGGCCTTCATCAGGAAGCCGTAGTGCCCGAAGGTCTCGTAGAACCGCAGGTCGTGATACGAGGGCGACGGCTCCGCGATCGTGGGATAGTGGCTGTAGTCGAACTTCCCCGACTCGGCGAGGATCCCGCCGATGCTGTTCCCGTGCCCGCCGATGAACTTGGTCGCCGAGTGGACCACGATGGTCGCACCCCAGTCCATCGGCCGGCAGAGATACGGCGTGGCAAAGGTGTTGTCGACGATCAGCGGGATCCGGTGATGCGCCGCCAGCTTCGCCAGCGGCTCCAGGTCGAGAATCGTTCCCCGCGGATTCCCGACGGTCTCGCCGAAGAGGGCGCGGGTCTTCGGCGTGATCGCCGCTTCCCACGCCTCGATCCGGGTCGGGTCGACGAAGGTCACCGGCAGCGACAGCTTCCTGAACGTATGCGTGAGCTGGGTCATGCTCCCGCCATAGAGGTGGCTCGAGGCCACGATCTCGTCGCCGGGCGAGAGCAGGGTCATGAACGCGATCAGCTGCGCCGCCATCCCGCTCGCCGTCGCCACGGCGCCGGTGGCCCCTTCGAGCGAGGCGAGCCGCTCCTCCAGCACCGCGGTGGTCGGGTTGCCGATCCGGGTGTAGATGTTCCCGTACTGCTTGAGTTCGAAGAGCTGCGCCGCGGTCTCGGCGTCGTCGAAGACGAAGCTGGTGGTCTGGTAGATCGGCACCGCCCGCGCGCCCACCACCGCGTCGGGGATGTGCCCGGCGTGGAGCATCCGGGTGTCGAAGCCGAATTTTCTGGCAGGGCCGGTCATGGGGGTCGAGGGTCCTGGGTCGAGGGTCGAGCATCGCGCTGCACGGGGGAAGATGCCTCTCTCCCGGCGCTCCGGCTACCTGCCCAGGATGCCCGCGCAAGGTTCGGATAGCTGGAGGCCTGTGCGGGGGCTAGACTCCATGCGGAACAGCGTGAGCGGTGAGCGGTGAGCGGGAAGACCGCCGACGGGAGAGTGCCATGACTGCAGCAGGCGGCTCAACTATCAACGAGACGAAGGCCTGGACCGCGGTCCTCGCGCGGGACGAGCGCTGGGACGGTCGCGTCTACTACGCGGTCACCAGCACCGGGATCTACTGCCGCCCCTCGTGCCCCTCGCGCCGCCCCCGCCGGGATCGCACGCGCTTCTTCGCCACCACCGGCGAGGCCCAGGCGGCGGGATTCCGCGCCTGCAAGCGCTGCCGGCCGGGGACCGAGGTGCCCACCGTGGCGGAACAGGCGGTGGCGAAGGCGCGGGCCTGGCTCGACGCCCATCCTGGTGAGCGCGTCTCCCTCGCCACCCTCGGCAAGGCGGCGGGGATGAGTCCCTGGCATCTCCAGCGCAGCTTCCGGCGGCTGGTGGGTCTGAGTCCGCGGGAGTATGCCGCCAGCCGGCGTACCGAGCAGTTCAAGGCCGGCCTCCGCAAGGAAGCGAGCGTGAGCCGCGCGACCTACGAAGCGGGCTTCGGGTCCAGCAGCCGGGTCTACGAGAAGATTCCCACGCTCCTCGGCATGACGCCGGGAGCCTATCGGAAGGGAGGCGCGGGCATGGCGATCCGCTATACCATCGTGGCGTCGCCGTACGGGCGCCTGCTCGTGGCGGTGACCGATCGCGGCGTGGCCGCGGTGACGCTGGGCGACAGCGACACGGCGCTCGAGCGCGGACTCAAGGCGCAATTCCCCAGCGCGTCGCTCTCCCGCGTGGACGACGGTGCCGACGAGTGGCTCGGCGGCCTGGTGCGCCGGGTCTCGAGCCGGATCGCGCGGCCGGGGGCGCCGCTCGACGGCGCGCTGCCGCTCGACCTCCAGGGCACCGCGTTCCAGTGGCGGGTGTGGCAGGCGCTGCTCCAGATCCCCGCCGGCGAGACCCGCACCTACACCCAGCTCGCGAAGGCGGTGGGGAAGCCGAAGGCGATTCGCGCCGTGGCCAGCGCCTGCGCGGCCAATCGGGCGGCGATTGTGGTGCCCTGCCATCGGGTGGTCCGGACCGACGGGTCGCTCGGCGGGTACCGCTGGGGGCTGCCGCGGAAGGAGAAGCTGCTGGAGACGGAGCGGAGTCTGGCGGGGTAGGCCGGCGGGTCGGCGTGGGGGCCCCCCCCGATTCTCAAGCTCGGACCGCATCTCGGTCGGTCCATCATCCTTTCGACGCCGCCCTCACCCTTGCGACGCGGGCTTCCGCCAGTTCCTTTCCGGTAACGTCACTTACCCACCGGAGGAGTTGTGCGCCGTACCATCCTGCCCCTCGCTCTCGGGCTCCTTCTCCCCGCCGCCGCCCGGGCCCAGGTGGCCACACCAGAAGCCCAGATCGCCGGGGCCACCAGCGCCGCCCCCGAAGCCCTCAAGGCCGGCGCCACCGTCCTCGGCTACAACAGCAGCAAGCAGCTCGTCACCCTCCGGCAGGGCACCAACGAGCTCATCTGCCTCGCCGATGATCCCAACGACGAGAAGTGGCAGGTCTCCTGCTACCACAAGGACCTCGAGCCGTTCATGCGGCGGGGCCGCGAACTCAAGGCCCAGGGGATCGCCCGTGGCGCCGAGGACAGCGTGCGCGGCGCCGAGATCCAGGCGGGGACGCTCAAGATGCCCGACGGCCCGCGGATGCTGTTCAACGTCTATTCTCCCCCCGACAGCGTCGATAAGGTGACCGGCCTCCCCAGGCACCCGGCGGGGATGCAGGTGATGTACATCCCCTACGCCACCACCGAGACCACCGGCATTCCCGACAAGCCGGGCGCCGGCCTCCCCTGGCTGATGTGGCCGGGGAAGCCGTGGGCGCATGTCATGATCATGAAGTAGCCGTTCCGCGTTCCGCGTTCCTCGTTCCTCGTGAATCGGTGCTCGTCCACGATCTGGGCGTGCGACCAGATCTCAACCCACGGAACGAGGAACGAGGAACCAGGAACGAGGAACGCATGCAACCCATCGAACAATCCTGCTTCTGGCTTTCCCGCCTCCCCGCCCGCGACGTCACGCCGCTCACCGGCCGGGCCGAGACCGGTGTCGCCGTCATCGGCGCCGGGCTCACCGGGCTCTGGACCGCGATCTTCCTCAAGGAACTCGACCCCGCGCTCGACGTCGCCGTCGTGGAGCAGGGGATCGCCGCCTGGGGGGCGAGCGGCCGCAACGCCGGCATGCTCTCCGAGACCGTCGATCACAGCCACAGCCTCGCGGTACAGCACTTCGGGCTCGCCGAGGCCACCCGGCTCGCGAAGATCGGTGAGGCGAATGTCGCGGAGATGACCCGCTTCCTTGCCGAGCGGAAGATCGACTGCGACTACGAGGCGAGCGGGCGGCTGATGGTCGCGCTGACCGATGCCCACGTGGAGGAGGGGCGCCGCAATGTCGAGCTGGCCCGCTCGCTCGGCATCACCACCTTCCGCGAGCTCTCGGGGGACGAGGTCCGGGCCGAGGTGCATTCGCCGCTCTATCTCGGCGCCGTCGCGGTGCAGGGTGGGGGGATTCTCGATCCCGCAAAGCTCACCGATGGGCTGCGACGCGAGGCGGAACGGCTGGGGGTGAAGGTCTACGAGCGGACCGAGGTGAAGGGGCTCGACCGTCACGGCTCCGGCGTCGCGGTACGCGCGGAGCAGGGTGAACTCAGGGCGGAGCGCGTGGTGCTCGCCACCAGCGCCTACACCCATCACCTGCTGCCCAGTCTCACCTGGCGGTTCATTCCGCTCTACGACTACATCCTGGTGAGCGAGCCGCTCACACCGGCCCAGTGGGAAATGATCGGCTGGAAGGGACGGCAGGGGATCACCGACGGACGGGCCTTCTTCAATTACTATCGCCCCACCGCGGACGGCCGGGTGCTCTGGGGCACCAGCGAGGCGACCTACTACAGCGGCAACCGGGTCGACCCCTCCTGCGATCACTCCCCCCGGCACTACGAGAGCCTCAAGGCCAGCTGGGCGCGGCACTTTCCGGCGCTCGCCCAGCTCCAGTGGCCCTACGCCTGGGGCGGGGCGATCTGCTCCACCACCCGCCTCACCCCCTTCTTCGGCCACGCCCTCGATCGGCGGGTGGTCTATGGCTTGGGCTTCACCGGCCACGGACTCGGCAGCACCAGGATTGCCGGGCGGATCCTCGCGCACCTGGCCACCGGGAAGAAGAGCGACCTCCTCGACCTCCAGCTGGTGACGAAGGCGCCGTTCCCCTATCCCCCCGAGCCGCTCCGCACCTGGGCGGTCAACGCCGTCACCGGCGACCTGCGGCAGGTGGACCAAGGCAAACGGCCCAGCCTGCTGTTGCGCATGCTGGACCGTCTCGGGCTCGGCTTCAGTTCCTGACGTCTGGCCTCAACTGCAGTATCAGGATTTGGGGATGGTGCTGGATTTGGTGGATTGATCGCCGCCGGTACCGACTCCGTCGCGGAGGTTCATCCCCAGAATCTGTTATCCAATCCCCTAATCCTGTTTCTGAATCCCCCAATCCTGTTCCCCAGCGCGACCTACTTTTCGGCACGGGCCAGGGCGACGTCCAGCACCTCGAGCGCAAAATCCACATCATCGGCCGTAAGGCACATCGGCGGCTTGATGCGGAGCACGTTCCCGTCGAGCCCCCCCTTGCCGAGCAGCACGCCCATCTCGCGGGCATGCTCCATCACGGCCAGGGTCTCCGCCTTGGCCGGCTCCTTGGTGCCCCGGTCGCGCACCAGCTCCACGCCCAGCATCAGGCCCAGGCCGCGCACGTCGCCGATCAGGCGATGCCGCGACATCAGGTCCTCGAGCCCCTTCTTGAATCGCCCGCCCACGACCTTCGCATTCTGCTGGATTCCCTCCTGCTCGATCGTGTCGAGCACCGCGAGGCCCGCGGCCATGCTCACCGGGTTTCCGCCGAAGGTGTTGAAGTGGGTCCGCTGGGTCAGCTTCTCGGCGATCTCGCGCCGGGTGGTCACCGCCGCGAGCGGTGCCCCGTTGCCGATCCCCTTCGCCATCGTGATGATGTCCGGCACCACGCCCCAGTTCTGGAAGCCCCAGAAGTGCTCGCCGGTGCGGCCGAACCCAGTCTGCACCTCGTCGGCGATGCAGAGCCCGCCGTATTCCCGCGCGATCGCGTACGCTTCCTTGAGGTAGTTCGAGGCGCCCATCGTCACGCCGCCGACGCCCTGGATCGGCTCGGCCATGAACGCCGCGATCCGGCCGGGGGTGGAGTAGCGCACCAGCTCACGGATGTCGCTCGCGCTCCGGCTCGCGATCTCCGCCGGGGTCCCGGTGAAGGGGCTCCGGTACGGGTCGGGATTGATCGAGTGATGGATCCCGGAATTGAACTGCTGGGGATACTTCCAGGTGTGGTGCGAGGTCGCCGCCATCGTGCCGGGAGAACCGCCGTGGTAGCTGTTCCGCACCGCGATGACGTCGTTGTTCCCGGTGTAGGCCCGCGCCAGCAGGATGGCGAGGTCGTTCGCCTCGCTGCCGCTGTTGGTGAAGTAGGTGACGTCGAGCCCCGGGGGCATCTTCGACGCCAGCTTCTTCGCCATCATCGCGAAGTTGGGGTGCAGGTAGATCGTGGTGGTGTGCACCAGGGTCTCGATCTGCTCCCGCATCGCCTTCGTGACGGCGGGGTGGCAGTGCCCTACCGAGACCGTCACGATCCCGGCGAAGAGGTCGAGATACCGCCGCCCGGTCTCGTCGAAGAGGTACTGCATGTGCCCCTCGACGATCATCAGCGGCTCGCTGTAGAGCGTGAAGATCGCGGGGTTGGTGAACTGCTTCCGGGCCGCGAGCACCTCGGCCTTGGAGGGGCCGGTGTACTTCTTCGGCGTGTGCGTCGTCGGAGGCAGGGTCGGCGTGGGCTTGATCGTGGTGGCCATGGTTTGTTCCGAGTCAGAATCCGTAGTCTGCGGAAAGCTGTTGCTTCAGTGTGGAGTCGCGACTACTTCGACATCCAGTTGGTGCCCGCTTCCCGATTCCACTTCGTCGTGATCTTCTTCGTCTTGGTCCAGAACCCGATGCTGTCCCGGCCGGTGATGTCGCCGGTGCCGAACCGGGAATCGTTCCACCCGCCGAACCCGAACGGCTCACGGGGGACCGGCACACCGACGTTCACCCCCACCATCCCGGCACTCGCCCGTTCCATGGCGGAGCGCGCCGCCCCGCCGCTCTCGGTGAAGATCGCCGCCGCGTTGCCGTAGGGCGAGGCGTTCTCGACGGCGATGGCCTCGTCGAGGTTTCCCGTCCGCACGATCGCGAGCACCGGCCCGAAGACCTCTTCCTGCGCGATCGCCATCTCCGGGTGCACCCCGTCGATCACCGTCGGGCCCACGTACCAGCCGCCCGCCTTGCCCGGCACCGTCGCGCCGCGGCCGTCGACCAGCACCTTCGCGCCACCCTGTTCCGCCTCGGTGATGTAGCGCTCGATCCGCTCCTTCGCCTGCCGGGTGATGACCGGGCCCACGTCCTTCCCCACCACCATCGTGCGGGCCTGGGTCGCCAGCCGTTCGACGATGTGATCGGTGCGGCTCACCGCCACCATCACCGAGGCCGCCATGCAGCGCTGCCCGGTGCACCCCGACATCGCCGCCAGCACCCCCCCCGCCGCCATCTCCGGGTCGGCGTCCGGCATCACGATCACGTGATTCTTCGCCCCGCCGAGGCAGAGCGCCCGCTTGAGATGACTCGTGGCGCGGCGATAGACCTGCTTCGCCACGGCCGTCGACCCGACGAAGGTGATCGCCTCGATCCCCGGATGGTCGCACAGCGCCTCCGCCACCGTCCGGTCGCCATGCACGACATTGAACACCCCGGCGGGGAGCCCCGCCTCGGTCAGCAGCTCGGCGATCCGTCCCGCCGAGAGCGGCACCAGCTCCGAGGGTTTCATGATGAAGCAGTTCCCCAGGGCGATCGCGTTGGGGATCGACCAGTGCGGCACCATCGAGGGGAAGTTGAACGGATTGATCGAGGCCACCACCCCCAGGGAATGCCGTTCCACCCGGCACTCCACCCCACGGCTCACCTCCAGCACTTCGCCGGTGGCGAGCTGTGGCAGCGAGCAGGCGAACTCCGTCAGCTCGATGGCCTTGAGGATCTCCGCGTCGGCCTCGCCGGGGAGCTTGCCATGCTCCTCGGTGATCAGCGCGCTCAGCTCCCGGAGGTGCCGCTCGAGCAGGGTCTTGTAGCGGTAGAAGACCTGGACCCGTTCCTTGATAGGCGTGGTGGCCCAGCCGGCATGCGCGGCCCGGGCCGCGGCCACCGCCGCGTCCACCACCGCGGCGTCGCCGAGGGGCACCCGGCTCAGGCGAGAGCCATCGGCGGGGTTGTGAACGTCCAACGAGGACGCTCCGCCCGCGACGAACCGCCCGCCGATGTAGTGGCGGGCGTCGGGGTACTTGAGTCCTGGGGTATCGAGGACGGCGGAGGCGTGCGACATCGGCTGATCCTTGGCCAGCGGGCGGAACGGGTGGGAACGAGGGGAGGATGGCCCCCTCTTCCGGGCTTGTCAATCAGTGCGGACACCGATTGAATTAAGCGTCTACCAATCAACAACCGTCGGCATTCGGCGCAGAGCTTGCTACCTCCCCCTGAGGCAAGCGGTGCTCTGGACTCCCATCATTCCTCTAAGTATAGGCCGGACAAATGGATAGGACTGAGATGCGGTCCGCGGGCGCTGGGCGCGCCCGGTGGCTCACGGCTGTGCGTTCATGGCATTTCCCGGTGCTCGCCGTGCTCGGCGCCGGGATCATCGCGGCCTGCGGCGGGGGCTCCAAGGGGAACGATCCCAACCCGGCCGCGGCGCTCCAGCTCGCGGTGGCGCCGCCGTCGACCTTTGCGGACCGGGAAGTCCTCTCTCCCGCGCCGGAAATCCAGCTGGTGGATGCCAACGGCGACGCGGTCTCCGGTGCCGGCGTGACCGTGACCGCCACCCTGTCGGGTGGCAGCGGCACCCTCAACGGCACCATCAACGTCGCGACCAACGCGAGCGGCACGGCCACCTTCAGTGACCTGTCGATTGCCGGCGGCGTCGGGGCCAAGTCGATCACCTTTACGTCTGCCGGCCTCACCGCCGCCGTCGCCAACGGCCTGACGATGACCGCCGGGCCGGCCTCGACGGTGACCGCGCTGTCGGTCACCTCCCAGGCGGCGCTGACCAGCTCCGCGGTCGCGACCCTGCCCTCGGTGTCGGTCACCGACCAGGATGCGAACCCCATTGCCGGCGCCTCGGTCGCCTTCGCGATCACCGCGGGCGGCGGCAGCGCGACCGGCACCACCGGGACCACCAACGGCTCGGGCATCTCGACGGTCGGCAGCTGGAGCACCGGGGCCGCGGCCGGCGTCAACACGATGACCGCTACGGTCGCCGGGCTCACCCCGGTCACGTTCAACGTCAACGCCGCACCCGCGGGCGTGGCGACCAAGCTCGCGATGAGCACCCAGCCGCAGGCCACCGTGGCTGCCCGCGCGACGCTCTCCCCCTCGCCGGTGGTCCAGCTCCAGGACGCGGTGGGCGGGGCGGTCAACACCGCCGGCGTCGCGGTCACGGTCACGCTGACGGGCGCCGGGACCCTGAACGGCACCACCTCGGTCAACACCAATGCCGCGGGCCAGGCGACCTTCAGCAACCTCAACATTTCCGGCACCGTGGGCGGGAACCGCTCACTGAGCTTCGCCTCGGCCGGCCTGACCGGGATCGGCTCGACCAACATCGCGCTGACGGCGGGCGCGGCCGCGAACATCGCCGCCAACTCCGCCACCACCCAGAACGGCACCACCGGCGCCGCGGTCGCGACCCTGCCGGCGGTGAAGGTCACCGACCTGGACGGCAACGCGGTGCAGGGCACCAGCGTGATCTTCAACCTCACCGGCGGCGGCGGCACCATCGGCGGCGCCACCCAGAATACCAACGCGAGCGGCATCGCCACGCTGGGGAGCTGGACCCTCGGCGCCGCGGCCGGCGCCAACACCGTCACCGCGGCCGGCAACGGTGTCTCGCTGTCCGGCGCGCCCGTCACGTTCACGGTGACCGCGTCCGCACCGGTCTCGAACTTCAACATCACGCTGCAGAACATCGGGCCGGCCATCAGCCCGACGCGGCAGGCGGCGTTCGACAACGCCAAGGCGCGCTGGCAGCAGGTGATCACCGGTGACCTCGCCGACCTCGTGGTCCCCGGTGGGTTCAACACCGGCGTGAACTGCGGCAGCCAGGCGCTCACCGGCACGATCGACGACGTGCTGATCATGTTCCAGCTCGACTCGATCGACGGCCCCGGGCAGATCCTGGGTGCGGCCGGGCCCTGTTTCACCCGGACCACCGGCGGCCTCACGGTCATCGGCATCATGCGGTTCGATACCGCCGACGTGGCCGGCCTCGAGAACAACGGCTCGCTCAATGACGTGATCCTCCACGAGATGGGCCATGTCCTCGGCTATGGCACGCTGTGGAGCAACTTCGGCCTCCTCTCCGGCGCCTGCAGCGTCGCGCCGACCTACACTGGAGGTAACGCCCTCGCCGCCTACACCGGCTCCAACGGCGGCGGTGCGGCGACGTCCGTTCCGGTCGAGAATTTCCCGGGTAGCGGCTGTCCCAACGGGACCCGCGACTCTCACTGGGAGGAGGATGTCTTCCGCAGCGAGGTGATGACCGGCTTCATCTCCGGCACCATCCGCCCGCTCAGCCTCACCAGCGTGCGCCAGTTCCAGGATCTCGGCTACACGGTGAATACCGCCGCCGCCGATGCGTTCAGCATCCTGACCCAGCCGACGCTCCGCGCCGGCGAGGATGTGGGCCCGAACATTCCGCTGGGCCAGGACATCCTGAACATTCCGCTCTACTCGATCGACAACGCCGGGACCATCCGGATGATCCGGGACAAGAAGCAGCAGTAGCAGTTCCAGGTTGCGTGAAGCAGGCGGGCCCGGGGATCTCCCCGGGCCCGTTTGCGTTTGCAGGTCGCGCTGGCGCTCCTCGGGATGACAGAACTGGTCGTATCGCGACCGATTCTGTCATTCCGAGCCGCGGAGCGGCGAGGAATCCCTGTTCTTGTGTGATACAGGTCCCATTCGTTACACCTGTCTCTTCACGTTCCTCTGCTGTCACGGATTTTCACACCCCTGATGTGGTCCCGGTCACCGCTCCACATGGTCCCCCGGTGAAAATTCCGTGAAGCCGTAACATCCCGTTTCATCCGTGCTAACGAAGTCGGGGACCTCTATGCGCCGTGTGATCCTGGCGGGGCTCTGTGCCGCCCTGCTCGCCATACCTCTCTCAGCCGCCCACGCCCAGCGGGGCGCGCAGCGGAAGGGCCTCTGGCTCGGTGCCGGTGCGGGCCTCGGCTCCGGCAAGCTCAGCTGCTCGGTCTGCCGCACCGACCGCTCGAGCGGCACGTCGGGGTACCTGCGCGCCGGCTTCACCCTGAACAAGTCGGTGCTGCTGGGCCTCGAGGCCGACGCCTGGTATCGCAGCCAGGACCAGGTCGACCAGATGCTCACCTCGGTGAATGCGGTCGGCCTGCTCTATCCCAAGCCCGCGAGCGGTTTCTACCTGAAGGGCGGTCTCGGGGTTTCCTGGTTCAGCGCCAAGGACACCCGCGACAAGGTCTCCAACCAGGCGCTGAGCTTCCAGGTCGGGGCGGGGTGGGAATTCCTGGTCGGGCACTCCTTCTCCATCGTGCCCTACCTCAACGTCCTCGGTTCGACCGGCGGCAGCATCCGCTTCAACAACACCGTCTCCTCGACCCTCTCGGCCAACACCAGCCTGCTCCAGGCCGGGATCGGCCTGACCCTGCATTGAGGAAGCTCACCATGCGTCACGCGTTTCTGTTCCGCGCCTCGCTCGGGATCGTTCCCCTTGCCGGGCTCCTGGCCGCCTGCTCCGACGACGGCTACAACGGCACCGGCCCGGTCAACGAGACCGGCCCGGCGTTCCAGTACAACATCTGGGTGCCCGGTCCGAACGACACCTGCACCCCGACCGAGCACAACCGCTACTCGGTGGTCGGCCCCGACGGGAAGCGCTACAACACCTGGCATCCGCCGGTGGACCCGCAGACCGGCTGCACCTTCGGGCACGAGCATGGCCGCGATCCGCGGGGCTCGAAGCTCTATTCCCGCACCGGCCCGATTCCCTTCGGGCTCGCCAACGAGGCGCTCGATACCTGGGATCCGTCCGGCGTGCGACACGAGGATCACTACGGGCACAAGATCGACTGGGAGAATGACGTCGAGATGGTCCGGCGGGACGGCGTGTCGGGGGCGCTCTTCAGCGTGAAGTGCAACGTCCTTGCCAAGCTGCACCAGGGGACCCACTCCAAGGACGCGTTCACCAACAACCTGCACGAGATCGTCTACCATCTCGATTGCACCGACGGCACCGAGATGCACGTCACGCTGATGACGGCGATCGGCACCGCCGGCTCGTTCACCCGGACCTGCGACGGGACCCAGGTCCAGGTGGGGACGCCCACGCCGGCCAACAGCCCCAACGGCGGCGGGCAGCGCCGGATCCCGGATCGTACCTGCGTCGACCAGTTCATGCGGGTGGGGGCGGGGCAGCAGTCGGACTTCGACCGGGCGCTGCACGAGAGCTGGGAGACCTCCAACAGCGTGCGGACCGAGAACGGCCACACCCTCGCCCACTTCAATCCCTATTTCCAGGTGTTCATGCCCAGCCGGTTCTACGACCCGGCGGCGCCGAACATCACCGGCCGCCCGATCGACGTCTGCTACGAGACCGGTCCCGCCGGGGAGCGGGCCACCGGCGGCGAGTGCCAGGAGTCGACCAACAACGGCCAGGTCGCGGGGGTGACGTACGACGACGCGCGCTCGCAGTTCAACGGCGTCCGGCGCTTCATCGACATCAACGACAACAACCTCGACAACAAGGGCGGGGACAACGTCTGGTACAGCGACCCGTTCGGCGGCCACGCCAAGCGCTCGCCCTTCCCCGGTTCGATCAAGCAGTGGGTCGCATCGGTGAAGAACGACTACGGGTTCAACGCCAACGGCCCGGTGATCGGCTTCAACCGGTTCTACGGGGCGGCGTCGACGCACGCGCCGAACTAGCCGTTAGCTATTAGCTGTTAGCTATTAGCTCTGTCGTAAGTGAAGCGACCCTCCTTGCAGGCTGCAGGGAGGGTCGCTTCGCATAGTACGGCTAACGGCTAACAGCTAACAGCTAATACCCTCTCGGCAGCCACACATCCGACGACACCCGCTCCCCGATCGACAGGATCACGTCCCGCGCCCCGTAGCCCGGCGCGGTGACCCGCACCGACTGGGTCCGGCACCGGTCGACCAGGGTGCGGTCGAAGACCAGCCGGTATTCCCCCCGGCTGTTGGCGAAGGTGCCGTACTGGGTCCCGATGATCTGGAGCCGGGCGCCGGCGAGCGGCTCGTTGCTGCCTTCCTTGAGAATCCGTCCCGCCACCACCGCCATCCCCTTCGGCACCGTCGAGTCCTGCTCTTCCTCCGAGATGGTACACCCGCGGCCCACCTCCACCGGCGATTCCCACGGCCGGTTGTCCCGGCTGCCCGAGACCGGCCCGAGCTTGCTCGACGGCCGCCCGAAGAGCCGCTGCGCCTCCGATTCCATCGACGGGGCCCGGGTGGCGAGCGGGGTGGGAGCGGCGATCGAGGAGGGCGGCGCCGATGCCTCCGCCGGGTTGGTGACCTCGTCCTCGTGTCCCGGGTCGGGCCGGCTCGCCTCGCTGCGCTGGACATCCACCGGGGCATTCGGGTCCTTCTCGGGGTCCGGGGTCACCCGGGCCTGGGAGCCGGGATCCTGCGTGGGCCCCGGGGTGAGCGGGACCGCGGGCGGCACCACCTCAGGCGCTGGGGGCTGGGCCGGGACGGCCGGGACGGCGGGACGGGGGGTTGGCTTGGGGACCGGCGGCGCGAAGTCGAGCTGGATCGGACGCTCGGTGGACTGCGCCTGTGGCTGGGGAGGCCGCCGCTGGTTGGCGATCGCCTGCTCGATCAGCAGGGCGATGATGAGCAGGTGCAGCACCACGCTCACCCCGGAGGCCAGCGTCCGGCGGGCACCCGCCCGGCCTTCCGGTAATGTGGTGGTGTAGTGCTTGACCCGTACCGGCATCGCTCGTCCGTCGCTCCAGTCCCTGGGACGCCCTCTCGGGATACGCCACGACCGGCGAATCCGTTGAGTGGGACCGCTCGGCCGGGATCAGTACCGCGTGGTCCAGTCCACCTTGGCAGCGCGGCGGCACCGGACGCACATCAGGGTTTCCGGCTGGCCGTCGAACTCCTGCCGGCCGGTGCAGTCGGGGCAGACCGCGTAGGAGGTCACCATCTTCGGGCCCGCCAGCGTGGGCCGCATGACACCGGTCCGGGTCACCACGCTCCAGGTCGCGGGCCGGTCGTCCCGGAGCCGCACTTCCTCGCGCCGGAACTTCATCGGCATGTGATCGACCTCGATCAGCACGCTGTCACCCTCGATATCCAGCACCGGGTACCAGGCGCCCCGGCGCAGCACGTCGGCGACCCCCGGTGACCCGGTGGCCCATGCCTTGATCGCCGCATTCTCACCCGACCGGCGGAACGGAGGGGGGCTTGTCATGCCTTTACTATACCGGAACACGCGTGACTCCGCATCCTCCACCGTTTTCTTCGGCTTCCACCCGTTGCCCCCAGAGGTAGATTGGGGGCACAATGTCCTCCGCGACGCCCCTCCCCCGGACCACCGGGACCCGCATGCTGGCCGACATGCTCATTGCCCTCGCCGGGGTGGTGCAGCAGCTGCGCCTCGGGTCCGATGATCACCCCGCCCTGGCCGCGAGCCTGGCGGGGCTGGAGCGGCACCTCGAGGGGCTCTTCCTGGAGCGCAACGCCCTGACCATCGAGATCGGCGGGGTGCAGCTCCTGGTCGAGGGGATGGAGACCAACGCCTCCTTCGATCCCCTCCGCGATCTCGCCCTCCTCTTCCGGGAGTCGGGCGTCGGCGGGATGACCATCCTCCCCGGCGTCACCGCCCTGGAGCTCAAGCGGGTGCTCGCCGCCGTCGCGAGGCCCGACCCGCTGGTCCCCTGGCCAGCGGCGCCGCACCTGAACCTCCGCGCCCTGCGCCCGAGCGGCCAGCACATCGCCGATCCCTGGCTGGCCCTCGAGCGGCGCGCCTTCGACGACGCCCGTCCCCGCGCCACCCGCGATCCCGCCGAGATCGCCGTCGGGCTCGAGCTCCATCCCGCGTCCCCCGATTTCGATAACCGGGTGGTCGAGCTGCTGGCGCAGATCGCGCTCCGGGCTGTCGGCGACGCCGATGAAGCGGCGACGCTCGACCAGGTGGTGCTTGCACTCGATGCCGGCCTCCTGCGCCGGCTCCTCGGTCCCGCCGGCCCGGTCCGCGCCGCCCGCGAGTTCCTCCTCGCCGCGTCGCCGCTCCTCTCGCCCGGCACGCTGCTCCGCCTCTGTCAGGCCCTGGCCACCTCGCGCACCGGGACCATCTCCGTCGGCGCGCTCCGGATGCTCGCCCGCCTCGCCGAGGGCGCCGAGCCGGGGAGCCGCTCCTCCCGGGTGGTGGCCGACGAGTTCCACCGGCTGGTGACCCAGGCCTACCAGCAGGAGGGCGGCGCGGCGCCGGGCCGCCTCGCGCCCGAGCCGGAGCGGGTCCTCAAGCTCGCGCTCGAGAGCGGGATCCTCGAGCCCGGGGCCGAGCTCGCCGCCGACCGGATGATCGCCCGGCGCCAGGTCGGCGGGCTCCTCGCCCTGCTCGACACCGTGCCGCGGGAAGATCCCGTGGCCCGGGCCCTGCGCGCCCGGCTCTATCATCCGCGCGCGGTGAAGGTGCTGCTCGAGTCGACCCCGCCCGACCTCGAGGCGCTCGACCGGCTCATTCCCGCCGCCGGCCTCGCGGCCGCCCCGGTGCTCCTCGAGGCCCTGGCCGAGTCCCGCGAGAAGCGGGTGCGGCTCCGGCTGCTCGACCTGATCTCCCGCTACGACCAGTCGATCGCGCCGATGCTGCTGGAGCGGATGGAGGGGATGCCCTGGTATGTCCAGCGCAACCTCCTCACCCTCCTCGGCCGGCTCCCCGATCTCCCCGCCGATTTCTCGGCCGAGCCGCTGCTGGCGCATCGCGACCCGCGGGTGAAGCACGAGGCGCTGGCGCTGGCCATCACCGATCCCGCCCTCAAAGACCGCGCGATCGCCGAGGCGCTCCAGAGCGGTTACGAGCCGAGCGAGCGGCTCGCGCTCGCGGCACTCGCCAATGGCTGCCCCACCGAGCTCTATCCCCGGGTCTTCACCCGCGTGGCCGATCCCGATGCCAGCCCCGAGCTCCGCGCGCTCGCGATCAGCGCGCTCGCCACGGTGAAGGACCCGGTGGTGCTCCGGCTCCTCCGCCGGATGGTGATTGCGCGCGGCATCCCGGGGCTCGGCCGGCTGGCGCCCCGGAGCCCGCCGATGCTGGCGGCCCTCCGCGGCCTCGCGATCCACTGGAAGGATCACCCCAAGGTCGGGCCCCTCCTCGAGAGCGCCCGCCAGTCGCGCGATCCCGAGATTCGCGAGGCCGCCCGCCCCGTGCGTCGTTCCTCCGGCCGCGTGAGCCGCGCATGAACACCGCCCCCCGCTTTCTCGCGGCCCTGCAGCACGCCCTCGAGGTCCGGGTGCGCCCCGCCGACGCGATCGTACGGTTCACCGCCGAGGAGCGGCTGACCGAGAACGCCCGCACCCTGGTGCACGAGTATCCCCGCGCGGTGTTCACTTTCGACCCCGACGTGATCCGCTTCGGGGCGCTGCCGCTCGCCGGCTATGAGAACTGGGCCTGGACCACGACCTTCGTCTCCCGCGGCATCTACCGGCTCGAGGTCAATGCCGAGCCGGACCCGGCGTCGCTCGCGGCCTTCCTCGACCTGGCGGCCGGGCTGATTCCCCCCGACGCGCCGGTGCCCCAGGATGCGCTCCGCTGGACCGGCCACGAGCACACCCCCGAGTCGCCCGGCGACAGCTATCCGCTGGATGACGCCGTCGCCGTGGTGCGGCAGCTCTTTCTCGCCGCGGAACGGGGCGAAGCGCTGCGCCGGGGCGACGTGGCCGCGGTGGTGGCCGCGCTCGAGTGCGTCCTCGCGGGGGAGCATGGACCGGCGCTGCCGCTGCTCCACACGGAGGCCCGCCAGCGCTACCAGGCGGCCCACGCCCTCAACACCGCGCTCCTCGGCATGCGGGTGGCCGACGCGCTCCACCTCGGTGCAGATGAGCGGCGCGAGTGCGGCGTCGCCGCGCTGCTGCACGACATCGGGATGGCGCGGCTCCCTTCGATGGCGGAGCTGGAGCGGTTCACCAACCAGGACCGTGCCCGGGTCCGGGGCCATCCGCTCGAGGGCGCCCGGCTGCTGCTCCGCGAGGGCGACACCTTCGAGGGCGCGGCGATCGTTTCCTACGAGCACCACCTGCGCCCCGACGGCACCGGCTATCCCCGGCTCAGCTACCCCCGCGAGCCCCACATGCTGAGCCGCATCGTGGCGGTGGTCGATGCCTTCGATGCCCTGCTCGCTCCCCGGAGCGACCGCCCTCGCCTCGACCCCGCGGTGGCGCTCCGGGAGGTGGAGCGGGCCGCGGTGACCCAGTTCGACCCGCGGATCGTGGCGGCGTTCAGCGAGACGCTGGTCCAGTCGGCGGCCCGGCAGCAGCTCGCCTTGACATTCCGACAAGATTAGTCGTATTTCTCCACTGCACACCACAACCAGGCAGCCTGGAGCCGCGCGTCACGCGTGGCTCGCTCGTCTTCCCCAGCAGTGAGCGCCCGCCATGAACGATCCCCGCACTGTACCCGCCGTCCCGCCGATTGAAGGGCGGGGTTACGCCCGTCCCGACGTGCTCGTCTCGACCGACTGGGTCGCGGCCCACCTCGAGGACCCGGCGGTGCGGCTGATCGAGTCGAACGAGGACCTGCTGCTCTACGAGACCGGCCACATTCCCGGCGCGGTGAAGATCGACTGGGTGACCGACCTCAACGACCAGGTGGAGCGGGACTATCTCCAGCGGGACCAGTTCCAGCAGCTCCTGCGGGCGCGGGGGATCAACCAGGATACGACGATCGTCTTCTACGGGGACAAGAACAACTGGTGGGCGACCTACGCCTTCTGGGTCTTCCGGCTCTTCGGGCTCGAGCGGCTCAAGCTGATGGATGGCGGCCGGCTCCGCTGGGCGGAGGAGGGGCGGCCGCTGACCACCGCGCTTCCGTCCTACCCGCAGGGCAACATCGTCGTGGGCGAGCGGAACGACGCGGCGATCCGCGCCTTCCGCGACGAGGTGCTGGCGCAGGTCCGGCGGCGGGGCCAGCTGGTGGATGTGCGGAGCCCCGAGGAGTTCCGGGGCGAGCGGATGCACATGCCCGACTATCCCAACGAAGGCGCGCTTCGTGGCGGGCACATTCCCGGGGCCCGCAGCGTGCCGTGGGCCCGGGCGGTGAACCCGGAGACCCACACCTTCCGGCCGGCGTCGGAGCTGAGGCGGCTGTACGTGGAGGAGCAGGGGCTCAAGCCGGAGGAGGAGACGATCGCCTACTGCCGGATCGGGGAGCGCTCGTCCCACACCTGGTTTGCCCTGACGTACCTGCTGGGATTCAACCGGGTGCGGAACTACGACGGGTCGTGGACAGAGTGGGGGAACGGAGTGCGGTTGCCGATCGAGAGGTGACCGCTGCGTAGCGGTGGTCATCCCGAGGAGCGGAGCGACGAGGGGTCCCTGCTTTTTCTTCAGAAGATCAGGGATTCCTCGCTTCGCTCGGAATGACAGAACTGGTTGCCGCTGCCGACCGATTCTGTCATCCCGAGGAGCGAAGCGACGAGGGATCCCTGCTCTTCCTGCAGAAAATCACAGCGCCGCGGCCTGCCGCTTCAGTCGCCCGATCATCGCGCTCAGCCCCTGCATCCGCGTCATCCCCAGCGCCTCCGACAGCTTGAGCTGGTCGAGCAGGTCCGTGGGAACCGCCGCAATCTCCTCCGGCGTCGCCCCGTGAATGGCCCGGGCCAGCAGGGAAACGAACCCGCGCACCGTGGGCGCCTCGCGCGGGGCGTCGGCATGCAGCACCACCCCGTCGTTCTCCTTTTCGAGGTAGAGAAACACCGGCGACTGGCATTCGTGCACCCGGCCGATTCCCTGGTCGCGGAGCGGCACCAGCCGGTCGGGGAGCGGGGGGAGCTTCTGGGCGTAGTCGAGGAGGAGCTCGAGGCGGGTCTGCTTGTCGGACGCGGCGAAGCGCTTGATGGTCTTGTCGAGGAGAGGCAGGCTCATCCAGCAAATCTAGTCAGGCAACTGAGTACCGGAGAGGGAACAGGATTCGGGGATGTTGTTGGATCTGGGGATCTGGCCCGAGCGGGAAGACCGCTTCGCCGAACAGGCAGCCAATCCGTTGTTATCCAGTCAAATCCCCAAATCCTGTTCCCTCTGCGGTGGTCAGTGGGCGGGCGCAACCGGAGATCGAACCAGCAACCTGAGATGGTGCACGCAGGTCAGCCCCACCGCCACGAACACCAGGCCAGCCCCCGCCTGCGCCACCGCCGCCAGGCCGAACGCCAGCGCCGGCACCAGCGCCACGATCCCCGCGATGAAGCACCACGACGCCACCGCCCCGATCCGCGGTGAGACGATCTCCCTCATCGACGGCACGCCCGGATTGCGCTGCGCTCCCGCGAAGCGATGCTGCCACGCCAGGTTCGGCAGGATCCGGTAGGACACCCCGATGATCAGCCCGCCCAGCCAGCCGAGCACGAACAGCACCGGATACGCCGCCTGCAGCCCCGGCTGCCGGAGCCCGGCGTAGAGCGCCGCAAATCCCAGCGGAATGCTCCCCGCCAGCGCGCCCAGCGCCAGGATCATCAGCCGGAGCGCCGCATCGGTTCCCTGCAGCGGGCTGCGGTCGTACCACCCCTGCGCCAGCCGCAGGAAGACCAGCGCCCCGAGCGCCATGGTGATCGCCCCGCTCCACTGCAGCACGCCGCTCGACAGCAGTGCCCCCAGCCCGAAGAGGGTCGTCCCGGTGAGCAGCACCCGCGGAATCCACCGGAACGCGAGGTCCTCCTCCTGCGGCGAGCCGAGGAACATCGGGAGCATCCGGCTCCCCACCCCCATGGCTGTCAGCCCCCCGAACCCGACCGCCGCGAACTGGAAGTGCGCCGCCAGCAGCGGGAGCCTCGGCGTGGTCCACCACCCGAAGCTGTCGCCGATCCGCGCGAGCCCGATCGCCATCGCGAACCCGAACGCGGTGTGGGCGTAGCTCACGTACGCTCCCACCTGCTTGTTGCGCTGCGCCTTCCGCCGGCCGGGGAGGATGTTCCAGGCCACGCCGAAGGTGGCGAGGAAGAGGAGCAGCCATCCGCATCCCAGCAGCTGGCGCTCACCCGTCAGGAGCCCGCTCACCAGCGCCACCGTCCCCACCGTCTGCAGCGCCAGCGACCACCAGGCCACCACCCGGCTCCGCATCCCCACGCCCAGCATCGCCGGGTAGATCTGGTAGAGCACCCCCATGATCACCGTCGTGAGGAAGCCGAGGGTGAAGGTGTGGGTGAGGGCCAGGACCCGCGGATCGAGGAAGTTCCCCTGCGCGAGCTGGGGGGCGAGCCACACCAGGCCGGCCGAGCCGAGCAGCACCCAGCCGAACGCCGCGGCGAAGTGGGCCCCGACCAGCGGGAAACCGGGCGCGGTGGCGGCGGCGACGGGGAGCGCGCGGCCTTTGCCGGGCAGTGGCTGAATGGCGACCATGGATGACATTGCGAAAAGATTCCCGGCCTTGAGGACCGGGAATCATGGGCTTTGACGGGTGAGGGTTTCGTGAAGGCGGTGTGCAGGGGCGTACCTGGGTACGCCCCGACCGGAATCACTTCTTGGTGAGCTTGGCGCCAAGGATCCCGGAAGCATGGCCGAACAGGGCGCCGACGATCATCGACGCACCGACCGCGACCAGGGCGTTCGCCGGCGCCGCACTGGTCAGGGCTTCCTTGGTGAGGTGCGTGGCGGCGTTCCCGAGCAGGAACGCGAAGACCGCGGCGTAGCCGTAGACGCTGGCCGGAATCGTCGCGAGTGCCGGGAGATGGGCACCGAGCACCATCAGGAGGACGGTGACGCCCACCACCACCGCGGCCGAGGCCGCGCCCGGCGGGGCTACCGTCACGAGGAGCATCGCCGCCACCCAGCCCATGAAGGCGCCGAACAGGTTGCAGGTGATCGTCTTCTTGAGCGCCTCGATGTTGGCGCCGGAGTGGAAGTAGCATGCCCAGGCGAGGAACGCGGCCCAGATCAGGTAATCGGTCATGAACTGCAGGAACAGGAACGTGGCGATTCCACCGAGAACCCCGATGCTGACCGCTAAGGCGACGAGCTGTGGCATGGTCCTGCCCTCCTGGCAAAAGGGAATGAAGACCTGCGTGGGTCGTGCACCTGCATACCGCACGTGCGCGTTCGCTGCTGCGATGTCGAATGGGGTGGTGCGAGAGGCGGGTCCGAAATACGATGCGGGCCCGACGGCGTCAAGCCGCGGGCCCGCAGGGTGTCACGTGCAGCTGACGGGTGAGGTGTCAGCTGTTAGGCTGACACCGCCCCCGTCACATGTTCTCCACGACCGCCTTCCCGAACTCGCTGCAGGACAGCAGCGTCGCGCCCTGCATCAGCCGCTCGAAGTCGTAGGTCACCCGCTTCTGCCCGATCGTCTTCTCCAGCCCCCTGATGATCAGGTCGGCGGCCTCGCCCCAGCCGAGGTAGCGGAACATCATTTCGCCGGAGAGGATCACCGACCCGGGGTTCACCTTGTCCTGGTTGGCGTACTTGGGCGCGGTGCCGTGGGTCGCCTCGAAGATGGCGTGGCCGGTGACATAGTTGATGTTGGCGCCCGGCGCGATGCCGATGCCGCCCACCTGCGCCGCCAGCGCGTCGGAGATGTAGTCGCCGTTCAGGTTCATCGTGGCGATCACGTCGTACTCCGCCGGCCGGGTCAGGATCTGCTGGAGGAACGCGTCCGCGATCACGTCCTTGATCACCACGCCGCTCGGCAGCTTGCACCAGGGCCCGCCGTCGATCTCCACCGCGCCGAACTCCTGCTTGGCCAGCTCGTACCCCCAGTCCCGGAAGCCCCCTTCCGTGAACTTCATGATGTTGCCCTTGTGGACCAGGGTGACGCTCTTCTTCTTCTGCGCAACGGCGTACTGGATCGCCGAGCGGATGAGCCGCTTGCTCCCCTCCTCGGAGATCGGCTTGATCCCGATGGCGCTCGAGTCGGGGAAGCGGATGGTGCTCGCCCCGAGCTCCTGCTGCAGGAACTGGATCAGCTTCTTCGCCTGGTCGGTGCGGGCCTTGTACTCGATGCCGGCGTAGATATCCTCGGTGTTCTCCCGGAAGATGATCATGTCGACCAGCTCCGGCTGCTTCACCGGGCTCGGCACCCCGGTGAACCAGCGCACCGGGCGGACGCAGGCGTAGAGGTCGAGCTTCTGGCGCAGCGCCACGTTGAGCGAGCGGAACCCGCCGCCGACCGGCGTGGTGAGCGGGCCCTTGATCCCCACCAGGTGATGGCTGATGGCGCGCAGGGTGTCCTCGGGGAGCCAGCTGTCCAGCTTGTCGCGCGCCTTCTCGCCGGCGTAGACCTCGAACCAGACCACCTCGCGCTTGCCGCCGTACGCCTTGCGGACCGCGCCGTCGAAGACATGTTGAGACGCACGCCAGATGTCGGGGCCGGTGCCGTCCCCCTCGATGAAGGGGAGGATCGGCCGGGGGGGCACCTGGAGGGCGCCGCCCTGCATCGTGATCGTGTCGCCGGTCGTCGGGGGAACGAGGTTATCGTAGGTGGGAGACGGCATGAGTTCGCCTGTATGGATCGAGGAGGCTTGTATAGTGACGCGGGCCCGCTGAAAAGGGAATGGAGCCAATCCCCGATCCTGCCGCTCCCTTACGCACCTCCCTGGTCCGCCAGGGCCGGGCGGTGGAGCTGGCGCACGCCATCCTCGATGTCTTCGAGGCGCACCAGGCCCAGTTCCGGCTGGTCACCCGCCGGGCGGAGGGGCGCTTCCTCCAGCGCGACTGGCGGGGCGGCCAGCAGGATGCCGCCGAGCGCCTGACCCTCTACCGCCGCTTCATCGGGTGGTCGGTGCAGGACACCCGCCGGCGCCTCGGTCCCTCGGTCGACGACCTCGAGCTCTGGCGCGAGGCCAAGGAGGCCTACCTCCGCGCCGCCCGGGGCCGGAACGAGGCGGAGCTGGCCCTCACCTTCTTCAATTCGGTGGTGCGGCAGGTGGTGCGGGCCCTCGGCCCGGAGGCCGGGGTCTACTTCGATGACGCCGACTTCCAGGTCCTTCCTCCCGGCAGCGCCGCCCTCGCGGTCCGGCGCTACGTCTGGGACAAGAGCCTCGAGGCGCTGCTCCGCGAGGTCCTCGGCGATCTCCCCTTTGCGGGGCAGTACGCCGGCCGGGAGCGGGATGCGCTCAAGCTGGCCGCCGCCCTCGCCGAGGCGCTGGGCCTCGCCTCGGCGGAGATGCGCTACCTCGAGGTGCTGCCCCAGCTCTTCTACCGGAACAAGGGCGCCTACCTCATCGGGCGGGTGACCTCGACCGACGGGATCTTCCCCCTGGTCCTCCCGATCGTCAACGACGAACGCGGCATCCGGGTCGACGCCCTGCTGGCCACCAGCCAGGAGGCGAGCGTCGTCTTCTCCTTCACCCGCTCCTATTTTCACGTCGAGACCGACTGTCCCCGCGCGCTGGTGGATTTCCTCCGCTCGCTCATGCCCCGCAAGCCGATCGACGAGCTGTACACCTCGCTCGGCTACCACAAGCACGGCAAGACCGAGCTGGTCCGGGCGCTGCTCCGCCGGCTCCGTGACAGCGACGCCCGCTTCGAGGTGGCGGAGGGGGACAAGGGCCTGGTGATGGCGGTTTTCGCGCTGCCGGCGCTCAACGTCGTCTTCAAGATCATCAAGGACCGCTTCGGCGCGCCCAAGCAGACCACCCGCCAGCAGGTGATGGAGAAGTACCACCTGGTCTTCGTGCGGGACCGGGTGGGACGGCTGGCCGATGCCCAGGAGTTCGAGGGGCTGGAGTTCGAGCGGCGCCGGTTCGACCCCGCGGTGCTGGAGGAGCTGCTGGCGGAGTGCGCCAGCACCGTGCGGATCGAGGGCGACACCGTGACCCTCAAGCATCTCTACACCGAGCGCCGGGTCACCCCGCTCAACCTCTACCTCAAGCAGGTGGACGAGGCCCGCGCGATCGACGCGGTGCTCGACTACGGCCAGGCCATCAAGGACCTCGCCGCCGCCAACATCTTCACCGGGGACATGCTGCTCAAGAACTTCGGCGTGACCCGGAACGGGCGGGTGATCTTCTACGACTACGACGAGCTCTGCCTCCTCACCGAGTGCCATTTCCGGGCGATTCCCCAGGCGCGCTACGACGAGGACGAGTACAGCTCCGAGCCGTGGTTCTCGGTGGGCGAGCGGGATGTCTTTCCGGAGGAGTTCCGCTCGTTCCTCACGCTCCCCGGCCGGCTCGGGGAGGTCTTCTCCGCCGCCCACGGCGATCTCCTCACCGTCGAGTACTGGCTGCACATGCAGCGGATGGCGGAGCAGGGGGAGATCGTGGACATCTTCCCGTACCGGCCGTCCCGCCGGCTCGTCTGAACTGCTTGCCGCGAAGGCGACAGGACCAGTGACGGTCATCCCGAGGGAGTGAAACGACCGAGGGATCTACTCGCCCTGAGTAGATCCCTCGCTTCGCTCGGGATGACAGCCCCGAGGGCGGTTCCCGCTTCATCTGATGCACACTGGTCCAATCCGCTGTCAATCCAGCAAAATCCCCTAATCCTGAGGTAGATTAGTCCCCGCCTATGACCATCCTCTCCCTCTCCGGCGTCGCCATCCAGTACGGCGGCGAGCCGCTCCTCACCGACATCGCCATCACCGTCACCCGGGGCGAGCGCTGGGGGATCATCGGCCGGAACGGGAGCGGCAAGACCTCCCTCTTTCGCATCATCACCGGCGCCCTCGACCCCGCCAAGGGCTCCGTCAGCCGCGCCTCCGGTCTCAAGGTCGCCGTCCTCGACCAGCACCGGGACTTCGCCGGCGCCGGAACCGTCTGGGACGCCGCCTGCAGCGGCTTTGCCGAGCTCCTCCGCCTGGAGCACTCCCTCCAGGAGCAGGGTGAGGCCATCGCCGTCCGGGGCGACCGCGTCTCCATGGACGAGCTCAACCGCTACGACCGCGATCTCGAGCGCTTCCGCCGCGAGGGCGGTTACGAGATGGAGGCCCGCGTCAGCGCCGTCCTCCACGGTCTCGGTTTCGACCCCGACATCGCCAAGCACCAGTCCCTCTCGACCCTGAGCGGCGGCGAGCGCGGCCGGCTCGGCCTCGCCTGCCAGCTGGTGACCGAGGCCGACCTCCTCCTCCTCGACGAGCCGACCAACCACCTCGACCTCGAGACCACCGCCTGGCTGGTCGATCACCTGAAGAGCCTCGACAGCGCGGCGCTGATCATCAGCCACGACCGCGCTTTCCTCGACGAAGTGGCCGAGCACATCCTCCACATCGAGAACGGCACCACCCAGAGCTACGACGGCGGCTATTCCGACTTCGTGCGGCAGCGGGAGGAGCGCCGCCTCACTCAGGGCCGCGCCTTCTCGAAACAGGCGAAGACCATCGCGAAGGAAGAGGACTACATCGCCCGGCACATCGCCGGCCAGAACACCAAGCAGGCCAAGGGGCGGCGCCGCCGCCTCGCCCGCCTCCCGCGGCTCTCCCCGCCGCCCGGCGACGAATCGTCGATGGCGGTGCGCTTCAAGAGCGGCGGCCGCGGGGGCGACCAGGTGCTGGTGGCCGAGCAGCTCACGGTGAAGGTCGATGACCGGGTGCTCCTCGACCGGTTCAGCGGCGTCATCCGCCGCAACGATGTCGTCGCCCTCGTGGGCCCCAACGGCACCGGCAAGACCACCCTGCTCAGCACCCTGCTGGGCCAGCGCGCCGCCGCCGGCGGCAGCGCCCGCATCGGCGACACCGTCGACGTGAGCGTCTATCGCCAGGACCTCGCGCAGGTGCCCCGCGACAAGACCCTCTTCGACATCATCCACGACCTCCGCCCAGCCTGGACCCGCGGGCAGGTGATGGACCACCTCGGCCGCTTCGACTTCTCCGGCGACGAGACCCTCCGCCGGGCCGGGTCCCTCTCCGGCGGCGAGCTGGCCCGGGTGGCGCTGGCGATGATGACCCTCGAGCACCGGAACTTCCTGGTCTTCGACGAGCCCACCAACCACCTCGATGTCGAGTCCATCGAGGCGCTGGAGGATGCGATCGAGGCGTACGAGGGGACGGTGCTGCTGGTGAGCCACGACCGCGCCCTCCTGACCGCCCTGAGCTCGCGGGTATGGCACCTGGAAGATGCGAAGATCACCGACTACGAGGGGAACTTCGGGGAGTGGGAAGTGGCACGCGACGAGAAGCGGCGCGAGGCCGAGGCCGCTGCCCGCGAGGCCGAGGCGGCCCGCAAGGCGAAGGAGCGCGCCGCCGAGGCGAAGAAGCCGGCCCAGAAGGACGCCAAGGCCCAGGCCTCGGTGCAGCGCACCGCCCGCCGCGCGGTGGAGCAGGCGGAACAGAAGGTCCAGGAGCTCGAGAAGCAGATCGGCGAGCACACCGAGGCGCTGGCGGCCCCCGACCTGTACGGCACCGCGGATGGCACCGCCAAGGCCAAGCGGCTCGCGAAGGAACTGGAGACGATGAAGAGCCAGCTGCAGGCCGCCTACAACGCCTGGGAAGCCGCCTCCGCCGAGGCCGAGCGGCTGGGAGCGTCCTGATGGAGGAACGCTCGAAGGCGCGGGTCGAGCTGCTCATCACCGCGGCGCTCTTCTCCACCGGCGGCGCCGCGATCAAGGCGGCGCAGTTCACCAGCTGGCAGGTGGCGGGGCTCCGATCCGGTGTGGCCGCGCTCGCCATCCTCGCGTTTCTCCCCGCCTCGCGCCGGATCAGGCCGGGCACGGCGCGGATCACCCTGATCACGGCCGTCGCGTACGCCGCGACGCTGGTGCTCTTCGTGCTCGCCAACAAGCTCACCACCGCGGCGAACACGATCTTCCTCCAGTCGACGGCGCCGCTCTATATCCTCCTCCTCAGCCCCGTCCTTCTCAAGGAGCACATCCACCGCCGCGACCTCGGCTTCATGGCCGCGATCGGCGTGGGGATGGCGTTCTTCTTCGTGGGGCGGCAGGATCACTTCGCGACGGCCCCGGACCCGGTGCGGGGCAACGTCCTCGCGATCGCTTCGGGCGTCACCTACGCGGCGATGCTGATGGGGCTCCGGTACATGGGCAAGAAGGGGGGCTCGCCGGCCACCGCCGCGGTCATCGGCAACGGGCTCGCCTTTCTCGCGGCCTCGTCCTGGATGTTCCCGCTCGGCAGTCATCCCGCCGGCGACTGGGCGGTGATTCTCTATCTCGGCATCTTCCAGATCGGGGTGGCCTACGCGCTGCTCACCCGCGCCATCAACCACGTTCCCGCGCTCGAGGCCTCCCTCCTCCTCTTCCTCGAGCCGGCGCTCAATCCCCTCTGGGCCTGGCTCTTCCACGGCGAGTATCCCGGCCCGTGGGCCCTGCTGGGCGGGGCGCTGATCATGGGCGCGATGGGGGTGAAGAGCTGGATGGACAGCCGGGCCCCCTCCCTCGAAGCCGCCGGCTGACTACTCGACCGGGATGGACCGGTCCGGGTCGGCGAACGCTGCCGACATCGTGCCGTCCGCTCCGGGCCAGATCATGAGCGCCCGCGGCGCGGGCGCGTCGGCCTGGGACCGGTGCAGCCCCCGCAGCTCTCCGCACCAGTAGGTGTTGCAGAGATCCGACCGCATCTCCCGCGGGAGGACGCAGCCTTGTTCCCCGTGAAAGACGCAGGAGTCGATGTAGCGCCGGCCGGTGAGGTGGCGGAGGTACGCGGCGCGGAATGCCTTCACGCCCGGGTTGCCCGCCGCTTCCCGGATCCGCTGCACATCGGATACGGTGAGCCACGCGTGGGTGCTCGCCGTCTGGCAGCAGTAGCCCTTGCAGCCGATGCACCCCTGGACCGACAGCCGCTCCATCTGGGGCGTCAGGTCGTGGGCGACGATGGTCCGGATGCTCGAGGGGCCTTCGATGCCGGCGAGCAGGTTGTCGAGATGCGCGGCAAAGGCCCGCTTCCGCACCGCCGGCAGGGGACCAAGGGCCCGATGCTGGGCCGGGAGGGTGGTGACCGGGTAACTCTCGGGGTCGGGCACCTGCCGCCGGGCGTGCCCCAGCTGCACCAGTCCGCTGATCTCGGCGTCGCGGACCCGGGCACGCGCCTGGGCGTCGGCCTGGTAGGCCCGCATCCGGCACGCGGCGGCAAGGCAAACGCCCGCCTTCTCTTCGAGGAGAGAGAGCGGGCGATTGCAGTAGCGACAGGTCTTGGCGTTGGGCAAGGGGGCCGCCGGCGAAAATGTCTGTGCGTTGGGCAAGGCGGGCCGCCGGCGAAAATGTCTGTCATCCCGAGGAGCGCAGCGACGAGGGATCCCTGATCTTCCGTAGAAAAAACCAAGGGATTCCTCGCCGCTCCGCGGCTCGGAATGACAGGCCTGGTCTCAGTCTCCCACCGCCAGCCCGCTCGGCACCGTTCCCGGCACCACGCTCGTCAGGCTCGCCGCGGTCGGGTCGGTCAGCGACTGCAGGAACGCGACGATGTCGGTCACCTGCGAGGCCTGGATCGTCAGGGTGTCGGCCACGATCGGGTCGAGGGTTGCCAGGACCTGGCTGATCTTGGCCGGGTCGGTGACCACCGTGCCCTGCAGGAAGACCGGCAGCTGGCCCGCGCTGTAGGTCTGCAGCGAGCGGGTCACGTTCACGTAGTGCTCGGTCGCGGCGAGGAGCGTCGCGAAGGCGCCGTTGTGGAAGTAGGGCGGGGTGAGCGCCACGTTCCGGAGCGGCGGTGTGCGGAACTTGAACGCATCGCTCGGCGAGCCGGTGGTCTCCTGCAGGCCGGCGTCCATCCCCGCCACCGGACCGCGACCCGGCCCCAGCTGCGGTACCGCGATGTTGTGGAACTTCTGGTCGGTCAGCAGCGGGCCGTTGTGGCACTTGGCGCAGTTGGCCTTGCCGAAGAAGAGCAGCGCGCCCCGCTTCTGCTGGTCAGTCAGCGCGGACAGGTTGCCGGCGAGGTACTGGTCGAACGGGGAGTTGTGCTTCTCGAACGCCGAGGCCTCGAAGGCGGCGATGGCGTTGGCGGCGAACTCGAAGCCCACCGAGTCGACCGACTTGTTGAAGGCCGCGCGGAAGAGGGTGTCGTACTTCGGGATCGCGCGGAGCCGCCGCATCAGGCTGTCCCACACCAGCGGGAAGTTCCCCGCCGGGATGTTGGCGAGGCCGTTCTCGCCCGCCTGGCCCCGCATCTCGCCCGGCGATTCCACCGGGAACATCGCCTGGGCGGCGAGCACGCTGGCGACGCCGGCCGGGAGGCTCGCTCCCGCCGGGGTGTTGAAGCCGCCGCCCGGCTTCACCGCGACGCGCCCATCCCAGAACATGAACTGCCACTGCGACGCGCCCCGGTTGAAGAGCTCGGGGGCGTGGCGCGGGATGATCGCGCCGAGCGCCTCGTTGCGGGCGGGATCGAGGCCGGTGGCCCCTTCGCCGATCGGGAGCGGCCCGCCGCCGCCGGTGTGGTTCACCGGGTGGTGGCAGCTGGCGCAGGAGATGTTCTTGTTCCCCGAGAGGATCTTGTCGAACATCAGCGCCTGGCCCAGCGCGACCTGCGCCGGCACCTGCGCCGGCACCGTGAGGGCGGTGACGTTCGCCTTGGCGAGGAGGTCCGCCAGCTGCGCGTCCACGTCCGGGCCATCCTTGGAGGACGCGGTGCAGGCGGCGGCGAGCACCAGCACGGGAATCCAGCGGTGAGCACGTATCGGCATGCGAGGCTGTGGCTGAGGGTATGACTATCTTCGGTACATGAACACCGACGCGCCAGTCCTGCTCGAGACCATGCGGGTGCGCGCGGGGCGCATTCCGCTGCTCGACCTGCACCGGCGCCGGATGCAGGCGAGTGCCGCGGCGCTCGGGCTCGACTTTGCGGGGCTCGCCCCGGTGGAGGCGGGCCCCGATCGCGTGCTGCGTGCCGCGCTCGGCGCCGGGGGACTCACCTGGTCGGAGCGTCCTGTGGGCGCGGGTGATACGGTGTCGCTGGTCGTCAGCCGGACGGTGCACGAGGCGTACCGCCACAAGACTACGACCCGAGGTCAATTCGACCAAACCCTCGACGAAGCCCGGGCCGCCGGGGCCGATGACGGAATTCTGCTCACCGCCGCCGGTTACGTCGCCGAGGCCTCCATTTGGACGCTCTGCTGGTGGGAGGGTTCTCACCTGGCCGCCCCGGCCCTGGACCTCGGCATTCTGCCAGCGGTATCGCGGGCCCGGCTGGCCCAGGTGGCGGGCGATCTTCATGAACGGCGGGTCCGGATCGAGGAGCTGCGGGGGCGGCCGCTGCTGGCCGCCAATGCCGTCCGGGGGGTGGTTCCGGTGGCCCTCCTGATGGGCCAACCCGTGCCCGGGCACCCGGATACGCCCCGCCTCCGGGAGGCGTTCTGGCCTTGACCCACCGGGGGCCGGTCGATAGTTTCTCCGGGCTTGTGGGGCCCGGAAAACCTCCGTGGTGGTTGTAGCTCAATCGGTTAGAGCGCCGGACTGTGGCTCCGGAGGTTGCGGGTTCGATCCCCGTCAGCCACCCTTGGATCAGCAGGGATAGGTCCGTAGCTCAATTGGTAGAGCACCGGTCTCCAAAACCGGGGGTTGGGGGTTCGATTCCCTCCGGGCCTGTGCAGGGAGACGCCGCTATCGTCTAGAGGCCTAGGACACAGCCCTCTCAAGGCTGGAACACGGGTTCGAATCCCGTTAGCGGTATGGAGGACAGCAGTCGCAGTGGGTGGGCCCCAACGGCCCCATCGTCTATCGGTTAGGACGCGACCCTTTCAAGGTCGAAAGACGGGTTCGATTCCCGTTGGGGCTATCCGGACAGAACCCGCCGGCGCGCGATGGAGGCGCGCCGTTCGTTTGCACCGAGCGCCGCTAGCTCAATTGGCAGAGCAAGTGACTCTTAATCACTAGGTTGTAGGTTCGATTCCTACGCGGCGCACTAACGACTTACGCCACCTTCGGGTGGCGTTTTTCGTTGAAATGTGCGCCTATTGTGCGCCCACCCCCGATTTGTCTGTTGAAGTGCGCCAAGGGCTTGTCTAGTTAGCCTCTACTTTCTACATTCGTTTCAAGTGCGGGGCGTCTCTGCCGCGGCCCGCACGCCACTGGTACCAGACATAACGCCCGGAAGGTTGACTGGGGCGGCTCTCTACTCCGAGAGCCGCCCCTTTTCGTGTTGCCCATAGGAGGTTCGCATGACCCGGCTGCTCAAGATTCCCGAAGTGATGGACCGGCTCGCCATCAGCCGCTCCACCGTCCACCTGATGATGAAGGACGGGCGGTTGCCGGTGCGCCGGATCGGGCGGGCCGTGCGGGTGCCTTCGGAAGCGGTTGAGAAGCTGACCTGTGCGGAAGCTGCGGAGGACTAGATGCCGCCGTTTCGCACCGTGGCTGAATTCTGGGACCGCACAGAAACGGTGCGCGTCGTGATGGTGGTTCGCTCCACCGGGCGGACGTACGTCATGGTTCACCCCCGCCGGTACGGCCTGCCACCGCTCGGCCATTTCGATGGTGACCTACTCGACCCGGCGGTGCGGGCGCTGCTCCTGGCGAGCCTACCGCCTTCTACCCGTGCCGATGTGCGGAGAATTCTCCGGCGCAGACTGGCGGACCTCCGATGGGCCACGGACCGAGCGCGGGAGGCATCATGAGTGCGGTGATTGACCTGACGCAGAAGCTGGCGGAGCGGCGGCGCCGCGGACTGCCAGACTTGGAGTGGGAGGACGACGCGCCCGCGGTGATGCCGCCCGCTGTCTGTGCGGCGGAGGCACCTCCGGCTGCGGACCTCCGGTGGGTTGTGGACGGGCTGCTTCCGGCGGCAGAGCCCGGCATGCTCGCGGGCGACGACGGCAGCTTCAAGACAACCCTTGTCCTCGCCATCGCGGCGGCAAAGGCGGGCGGTTATCCGGTGTTCGGGCGCTTCTCCTCCCACCCGGGCCCGGTATTGATCGTCAGTGAGGAGGACGGAGAGGCCGTCCTGCTGAACCGGGTGCACGCCCTCATCCGGGGCCACCGGTGGGACCCGGCGCGAGTGCTCCCCAACCTGCACGTTGCCGCGCTGCGGGGCGTGACACTCTCCGAACCGGACACGCAACGCTACCTCCGGGCAGAGGTGGTGCGGGTGAGAGCGGACCTGGCCCTACTTGACCCCATGGCAGACATGCTCGGCGGCAATGAGGACTCGGCCACCGAGAGCCGCCCCGCGGTCCGGTTTCTTCGCCAACTGGCGGACGACGGCCCGGCGGTGGTCGTGGTGCACCACCTCAACAAGCCCCGGGACGGGGTGCGTCTTAAGGACCGGGTGCGCGGCTCCACGGCGCTCCGAGCGGCCATGCGGTCCGTCTGGCTGGCGGAGGCGGCGGCGTCCGGCTCAGATGTGCGGATCACCTGTGTGAAACAGTCCCGAGCCGCGAAGCCCGCGCCGTTTTCCGTCGTGGTGACCATCGAGGCGGACCCGTCCAACCCCGCCGTCTGGCGGTCCGCTCGGCTCGACTACCAAGGCCAAATCATCACCACGCTTGACCGAGTAGATGCGTGGGTACTTGCCACGATTCGCGAAGCTGGGGACGGACTCTCCACCAGTGACCTCAAGAGAGCGACTCGCGGCACCGGAATTCGCCCCATGGACGTGACCGCCGCGCTGGGGCGGCTGCGGGAAGCCGGACAGATCGGATTCACCCTTGGCCCGCGTAACTCACACCTGTGGACCGTCACCCCTTTGCAGCCGGACCTTGCATATGCAAGGTCGGAGTGACCTTGCATATCCGGGGATGCAAGGTCGAACCGAGGTCAAACGACCTTGCATATGCAACCATGCAAGGTCGGCCCGGGGATGCCCTCACAACCTTGCCCCCCTATATGGGGCAAGGTGAGGTAAACATGACTGCTGACTATTCGCTGCTGGAGTCCCAGGTGGTGGCCGTTCTCCGGCAGGCGGGGCGGGTGACCCGAACCGCAGAAGTGATCACCGCCTGTCCGGGGTGGCCCGGCTGGCAGGTGCGCAGGTGTCTGGACCGGCTCGCGGCGGACAGCCGAGTGTGCTGGCGCCGTGGGAAGAACAATCCGACGGCCCGGCTCTGGTGCCTGAATCCGTCCCCTTCCAAGGCGGCAAGCTGATGCCTGATCTACCAATCCCAACTACCCCCGCCCCCCGCCGGGTCGGACGGCTCCACACCGTGGGCGGAGTCCGCCGTGAGCTGGCCCGGGTGTACCGCGAGGCGCGGGCCGGGGCCCTGACCGCGGCAGAGGCGAGCCGGTACGCCAACATCCTGTTTCTGCTTGGCCGCCTGATTCAGGGTGTCGAGCTTGAGGAACGCCTGACCCGGCTGGAAGCGGCGGAGCAGAGGCGGGAGCCGTGGCAGACCTGAGAGGCCAGTTAGCTCGGCTGGCGCGGTTGGAGGGACGGCGCGGGCTCGTACCCGTTCGCCCGTCCCGCATGGTGCTGGTATCCGGGAGGATGCCGGAAGGTGCGGAGGAGCGGGCCGGATGGCTGGCGGGTATCCGCCGGAGCCGCGGGCTCGCTCCAGAGAGCCCGATCATCCTGATACCGGCCAATGGGCGAGCTTGAGCGGTTGTTAGCCGCGGTGACGGCGGTGCCGTTATCACAGTTGCTGAGACGGGTGTTGGCCCCGCCGGAGGTGGAGCCGTTGCCCCCGTTAGGTAAGGAAACACGGGCGGGATTCACGGTGCGACCACACATAGGGAGGGACTGATGCCGGAGGAACTGGAGAAGAATCCCCGTGGCGACTACTCGCGGGGTCATGCGGAATCGGTGGCCCGGGTGATGAACAATCAGCCGGTGCAGGATGCCGCCGCGCTCGCGGAAGCGGAGGCGCGGCTGAATGCCAAGGCCGCGACAGACGTGGCCCGGGCCGAGCGCTCTGAGCGGGGGCAGCGGTGACGGCGCCGCTGCTCACCCCGCCCGCCGTTCAGCCCTACGCCTTTCCCGAGGGCGAATGGCCGGGCGACCTGGCCCCGCTCCAGCCCGCGGCGCGGGCCCAAGCGGACGCGCTCGCGGTGCTGGCGCGGTTCACGGACCTGGCTACCCGAGTTGCCGATGATCCCCACCTGACGCCCGAAGGCAAGCGGGCGCGGCTGACCGAGGCGCTTTCCGCGGACCTGAGGACACTGGAGTCTCAGGCCACGCGGGTGGACGCGCTGGCGCATGAGGTAAGGCGGGAGGTGGACGCGCTGGTGGAACAGCAGTCGAAGCCCGCGGCCGGAACGGCCGAGCGTGATGAGGAGGCTATCGGCCGTCTCCCGCTAGCCGAACGCACGGCGCTGCTGGAGCAGGCCATGACCGGTAAGGATGCGCGAGCGCTGGCGGCCTTCGCCCATGCCCCGCACTGGCTGACCGGCATTCGGGAGGAGCAGCGCGGCCGGGCCGCTCGCATCCTCCGGGAGCAGGCGGAAGGTGCGGTGGCCACCGAAGCGCGGGACCGGCTCGCGGCGCGGGCCCGGATCATCGGCCAGGTACGGGAGACGGTGGCCGCGGTGCGGGACGCGCTGGAGTCTGCGGTAGACCGGAAGGCGCTCCGGGAGCGTGGGGTCCCGCTGGCGCTCCGGCGCTCCGACATGAGTGAAGCGGAGCGGGTGGCCTACATCGGCACCCACGGGCTGGACGCCTTCAAGGCGCTCCCCGCATGACAACCTAATGATCTACACTCACTGGGTTGTTTGTAAGTGCTTGTAATACAACGCTGAAATTTGGCATGTGCGCCACTTGTGCGCCTAGGCGCGCCTCTATAGCTTAGTCCGAGACACCTACAGGGGCGCTCATGGCGACCAAGCAGCAGGGGCAGATCCGGAAGCGGGGCGATGGGGTCTATCAGGTGCGGGTCTATCGGGGGAAGGATGCCGCCGGGAAGCGGTATTGGGCTACCGAGACGATCCGAGGCACCAAGCGGGATGCGCAAAAGGCGCTCACGGCGCGGCTTCATGCCAAGGATGCCGGGCGCCTCCCCGCCACCACCCGGGAGACGGTGGAGACGTACCTGTTGCGGTGGCTGGAGTCGGGACGGGACCGGGTGCGCCCTCGCACGCTGGAGAGTTATTCCCGCCTGCTGAAAGCCTACGTCATTCCCGCGCTTGGGACCCGGCGGCTCGCCTCGCTGAATGGGCTGGAGCTACAGGAGTTTGTCCGCGCACTGAGTGACCGAGGGTTAGGCGCCCGGACCGTGCGCTACACCGTGACGGTGTTCCGGCAGGCGCTCCGGCAGGCCGTGCGGTGGCGGCTCCTCCCCGTCAACCCGGTAGAGGCCAACGACCTCACCTTGCCGCGGCAGGAGCGGAAGGAACGGCGCTGGCTGTCTCCGGCGGAAGCATCCAAGCTGCTGGTGACGGCGGAAGGCCACCGACTGGCGGCGCTCTGGCACGTGGCCATCATGACGGCACTTCGCCCCGGGGAGTACCTGGCCCTCATGTGGCCGGACGTGGACCTGTCCGCCGGGACGCTAACGGTGCGGAGGGTCCTGCTGCCGGGCGGCATCTTCGGCGAGCCTAAGACAAAGCAGAGTCGCCGGACCGTGACACTCCCCGTCTCAACGGTGCGGGCGCTGCGGGAGCACAAGCGACGGCAGGCGGAGGAGCGGCTGGCCGCGGGGAACCAGTGGCAGGACAGCGGCCTCGTGTTCTGCACGGCGCTCGGAAGGCCGCTCGACCACAACAACCTTGTCCACTACCACTTCAAGCCGCTCCTGACTCGGGCCGAGCTACCCGCCATCCGGCTTTACGACCTGCGACACACCGGCGCCACGCTGTTACTGGAGGCGGGCGAGAACCTCAAAGTGGTGTCGGAGCGGCTCGGGCACGCCAGCATCATCCTTACCGCAGACACCTACTCGCACGTGTCCCCGACCATGCAGGCCCGAGCGGCGGAGCGCTTGGAAACGCTTCTTGCTAGTTCGTTAGGGTAGGCTTGTTTTCACTCCGACACCGGAGGGATTAGGTTCCTGCCGCGGCTACTGGACACGGAGAAACGGAATGCATTGCCAACTGAGCGCCCTCGCCGAGGCAGCGAACCTTTCCGCTGATGGTAAGATCAATATCCTCGGTGAGTTTGACACACTCTGGGCGCTAGGGGAGCCTCCAGTGGTCCACCCCTCGATGGTGTTCGTCGCCAAGCTAAAAGCCGGAGAGGCTGACCGTGGGGCCCACAAAATCCAGCTTCGCGTTGTTGACGAGGACATGAAGCTTGTGGCCCTGCTGGTGGATGCACAGATGCAGCTGCAGGACAGCCCGATCCCAGGCAGTGAAGGCGGGGTCCCGATCATCGTGCCCGTGACTGCCGCATCCTTCCCAGACTTCGGTACGTACGAATTCCAGCTATTGATTGACGATGATGTGAAGTGCAGGCCACAGGTACATGTCCGGCGGCGGGTACCCCCGCCGCAGGCGTGAGGGGCGAATGGCCCTCAGTGACGAGGAGTGTGTCGAACTGAAACAAGCCCTCAAGGGGAAGGCCACTAACTACCGATACTCGGACGTGGCACGTTGGCTGCAGAGAGGAAGTTTCTCGGAGCCCAAGGGCGCCAGCGGGTCCCACCGGGTTTGGACCCACTCTGGCGGACGTCGCGTACAACTGGTAGATCATGGTGCCGGGGAACTGCTCCCGGTGTACGTCAAACGAGCCTTCCGAACCATTCGAGAGGCGAACGGATGCCCGGAATGACACTGAAGGAAATGTCCACGCTCCCGTGGACCTGGCAGGGACCGACCCACGTAGCTGACGAGGACGGGGAGCGGTGGGAACTCACCATCGCGGAACTTCCAGATTTCTTCCTTGCTGGTGCGAATCGGGACGAAGTGCTGGCGGAAGCGGGTGCCGCGCTCCGCGCCTATCTGCGTACGTACGTTGATCGCAACGAAACGCCGCGGCTGCCGACGCCACGCGGTGCCTGGTCCGCTACAGTTTACGCTATTCAACAGGTGGCTTCGCTACCCAGAGTGGCCGCACTACAACCCCTGATTGTCTAGCGCTCGCCGATAACGAATAACCGCCGGGGGATCCCCCGGCGGTTTCGTTTTGCAGCCCAGCCGCCAAGCTGCCCAGTGTGACCCCCGGCTCCTCAGCTTTCTGATATGACAAGGTGGTCAAACAGCCTAACTGGCATATGTTTAGGTATACGCCACACAGGAGCAGCTGTGACCATTGTCATCGCGTTGAAAGTCGGAGAGGGTGTTGTGCTCGGCGCGGATAGTGCGTCCACCTACACCGACGGGGCCGGTGGATACCACAACTCCTACTTCAATGCGGAAAAGCTGTTTAACCTAGCGAAGGACTTTCCAATCGGCGCGGTGACGTTCGGACTCGGAAGCCTCGGAAGCCGAAGCGTGAGTAGCCACGCTAAGGACCTCAGGCAGCGCTTCGGCGACTCGACCGACCAGTCTTGGTACCTGGACCGAACGAATTACACCATGAAGGATGTCTGTGACCGGGTAAGGAGGTTCTTCTATGAGGAGCTTTATAAGACTCATGTCCCGGCGGGTTCGAAGGTCTCGGCTATGGGGTTCATCGTTGCTGGGTACTCCGCGAATGCAGATACCGCGGAGATCTGGCGGATCCTGATTAAGGAGGATGGTTCCTGCGGCCCCTCTGAGGAGGTCTCTGGGCAGTCTCAGGACTGGAGCATAACGTGGGAGGGTCAGCCAGAGGCGTGCTACAGGCTTGTGCGAGGATGGTCGCCCGAAATTATACACCGCCTCGTGGCAGCGGGGATGACCGAACAAGACGCCATCCAGCTCTGTGACTCAGTCCAGCCGCTAATCCACCCCACGATGCCGATTCAAGATTCCATCGATTTGGTCGATTATCTGATCGAGGTCACGTGTGGGTACGTACGGTTTGCGCCGGGGCCCGCTACCGTAGCAAAGCCGATTGATACGGCTGCTATCACTAAGCACGAGGGCTTCCGCTGGGTGCATCGGAAGCATTACTATAAGCGGGACTTGAACCTCCCTCATCCCTGACTCAGACCGGTTCTGGTCTGCTACCCGAGGTGTTCATGTATCTGAAAACGGGCTTGGGTTCCTCGCCGACCTCATCGATGAGCAGCGACGCGAACGTGGTTCGGACCATGCCGACCGACCAGCCTGCTCCTCTCTCACCTGAGACAATTCAGCGAATTCGAGAGGTGATTCGGCAGGCTGTTCCTTCGAGCCCTCAAGACCGTCCGTAGGAGGCAGAACCAGCCGTCGAAAGCCGCGCCCCCAGATGATGGGGGCGCGAATCGTTTCACTAGGTGCGCCGAATGTGCGCCTCCGGGCCCGGTTCGCCATAATTTGCTGAGATTCGCCGTTGTGTGCCATGGGTCACTAACGCTTTCTGCCCCAACACTTAGCGCATTTTGGCAAGCAATGGCGCAACCCGGGCCAAGAGCCTCTTAATCACTAGGTTGTAGGTTCGATTCCTACGCGGCGCACTAGCAGGTAACCATGGCGGGGCGAGGCGATACAGCCTCGCTCCGCTTTCGTTTTCAGGGATCACGACTTCCAGGGTGTCGGGCTGGCAAGGCTCCGGTGACGGACCGGCCATGGGTCGAGGCAGTGGATCTTCAGCTCAGAATCCGAACGCCGCGACCATCCGGGTAAATGTGGGGAGATTCTCCTGGGCTGCGAGCCGCAGCGTGCGACGCATGGGGAGATCCGGGTCCGGCGCAGCTTGGGGCGTGAACTCGGCCGACGCATCCCGTGACGCGGGAGCCAGGACCCGCGCGATCTCCTCCGGCCGGAGTACCGGGATCGTGGGATCCGAGAATTCCCGAGTCTGCACCGGCGCGGGCGTGGCGCGGGCACGGTAGTTGTCGGGATAGATGAGTGCCAGCTCTCCGCTCCGGCGGGGCGGCGACTCGGGCTCCTTCACGACGACTGGACGGCTTCGGCGATACACCGGGTGCGAGGCGATGGCGATCCAGCGCTCACCTCTCACATGCCAGACCTGCCAGTCGTCCGTGATCCGTCCGTCCCGGGCGCCCTCGGTCAACTCCTCGGGGCTCAGTCTCATCTCGTGGGACTCGGCATCTCGCAGCAGAAGGTCCGCCATTCGTCCGCTCTCTCGGGGATCCGGTTCGGGAGCAGATTGGGCAGGGGGCGTGCCGTCGATGATTAACACGTAAGTCTATGTGGGTCATGTCTTTAATTGGGCCGGAGTGGCGAGGGTGCTGCAAGCCCGCCACGCCGTTCCCCTCGCCGCCCTAACACAACGATGCAGCCTCAGCGTTACCAGCGTGGCCCACTGAGGGTTCAGGTCGCTGCACCGTCCGTCCGCGTCACAGCTCGACACCAGCTTTGGGCATCTCTTCTCAACGAACTGCCGGCAACACTCCTCGCTCTCCTTCAGATTCCCCCTGCATCCGTTCGGTTCCCATCGCGGAAGGGGGCGGGTAAATTCCCGCCATCCCTCGGCAGGCCATGGAGATAGTGAAGGAAGGGTCATGGACCTCGCGGCAGCGGTGAAGGGATCATCGAGGCCGGATCGGTCACCCTACGCGGCACTTTTCGAGAGAGCGACAGCATGAGCCCGGCCCAGGTCCCCGAAGGCGAAACCCGCGGTTACATCATCCCGGTCGGCGGCGCCGAGGCCAAGGCCCACGACTCCCCCATCCTGCGGCGCTTCGCCAAGCTCTCGGGGGGGAAGAAGGCGCGGATCGTCATCATCCCGACCGCGTCGCTGATGGAAGACACCGGCCGGCGCTATGAGCAGGTGTTCGACTCGATGGGGGTGCACTCCGCGACCTCGCTCCCCTTCGAGGAGCGGCGCGACTGCGAAGACACCGGGATGCTGGCCACCCTCGACGAAGCCACCGGGGTGTTCCTCACCGGCGGCAACCAGCTCCGGCTCGCGACCCATCTCGGCGGCACGCCGGTCGCGAAGAAGCTCAGGCTCCTCAACGCCGCCGGCGTGCCGGTCGCCGGGACCTCCGCCGGCGCCGCGTTCCTCTCCGAGCACATGATCGCCAGCGGCGACGAGGGCGCCTCGCCCCGCGCCGGGAGCGTGACCCTCGCCCCCGGCCTCGGGCTGACCAACCGGGTCGTCATCGACCAGCACTTCCGCCAGCGCGACCGGCTGGGCCGGCTGCTCACCGCCCTCGCCTACAATCCCTTCGCCATCGGCCTCGGCCTCGACGAGGACACCGCGGCGTTCATCGCTCCCGACAACACCGTCGAGGTGGTGGGCTCCGGCGCGATCACCATCATCGATCCCGCCGGTCTCGAGTTCAGCTCGATGGACCTGGCCCAGCGGAACGACCCGGTCTGCATGCTCGGCGTCCGGATGCACATCCTCATCCAGGGTGCCACGTTCAACCTTCACACCCGGGAAGCTTCCTCCGGGCAGGTCGCCGCCGGGAAAGGGTGAGGCCGGGCCTCCCGTTTCCCGCAGCACCCTCCGCCGACCCTTCCGCCCTCTCCGGGCAACCTGTACTCTATCCGTCGCCAGCCCGCCCCCGCGTTCGAATCCTGAGCTGAGTCGACGCATGAAGATCCTCGACCGGTCCGTGTATGTCGGGCCCAGTCTGTACGCCCATTTCCCCGTCATCCGCCTCGACCTCGACCTCGGTCCGCTCGAGGAGTGGCCGACGGGCCGCCTCGGCGCGGGCTTCGTCGACCAGCTCTTCGCCACGCTGCCCGGCCTGCACGAGCACGGCTGCAGCTACGGCGAGCCGGGCGGGTTCCTCCGCCGCTGCCGCGAGGGCGAGGGCACCTGGCTCGGCCACGTGCTGGAGCATCTCGCCATCGAGCTGCAGCAGGCCGCCGGCGAGCCGGTAACCTTCGGGAAGACCCGCTCCGCCGATGCGCCGGGCCAGTACACCGTGGTCTACCAGTACGAGCAGCAGGACGTGGGCATCGAGGCGGGGAACCTGGCGCTGACCTTCATCTGCGCCCTCCTCCCCGAGGCGATCCGTCCCGAGGGGAGCGTGCCGCCCGGCTTCCGGATGGAGAAGGAGCTCGAGGACTTCATCCGCTTCGCGCAGCGGCGGCACCTGGGTCCCAGCACCGCGTCACTCGCGCGCGCCGCGGAAGGGCGGGGGATTCCCTGGCTCCGGCTCAACGGGCAGAGCCTGATCCAGTTCGGGCACGGCAAGCACCAGCAGCGGATCCAGGCGACGATCACCAGCCGCACCCCGCACATCGCCGTCGAGCTCGCCTCCGACAAGGAGGAGACCAACAAGATCCTCGGCAACCTCGGCCTGCCGGTGCCCAAGCAGCGGCTGGTACGCACCGAGAACGAGGCGGTGCGCGCCGCCGAGTCGATCGGGTACCCGGTGGTGGTCAAGCCGTACAACGCCAACCATGGGCGGGGCGTCGCGATTCACCTGACCGAGGCGGAGCAGGTGCGCGCGGCGGTGCGGGAGGCGCAGCAGCACAGCAGCAGCGTGATCGTGGAGAGCTACATCACCGGCGCCGATCACCGGATGCTGGTGGTGAACGGCCAGCTGGTGGCGGTCTCGAAGCGGGTGCCGGGCCACGTGGTGGGCGACGGCACCCACACCATCGAGGAACTGGTCGCCCTCGTGAACACCGACCCGCGCCGCGGCGTGGGCCACGAGAAGGTGCTCACCCGGCTCGAGTTCGACGCGCAGGCCGAGCGCCTGCTGGAGCAGAAGGGCTACAGCCGCACCACCGTCCCGGCGGCGGGGGAGGAGGTCTTCCTTCGGAGCACCGGCAACCTGAGCACCGGCGGCACCGCGATCGACGTGACCGACATCGTGCACCCCGACAACGTCGAGATGGCGGTGCGGACGGTGCTGGCGCTCGGCCTCGACGTGGGCGGCGTGGATTTCCTCTCCCCCGACATCAGCGTCTCCTACAAGGAGAACGGCGCGGCCATCTGCGAGGTGAATGCCGCCCCCGGCTTCCGGATGCACACCGCGCCCAGCGAGGGCCGCCCGCGGGACGTGGCGGGGCCGGTGATCGACATGCTCTTCCCGCCGTCGACCCCGTATCGCATCCCGATCGCGGTGGTGACCGGCACCAACGGCAAGACCACCACCTCGCGGATGCTGGCGCACATCCACAAGCTCGCGGGGAAGTACGTCGGCCTCACGACCACGGACGGGGTCTACATCGACGGGCAGTGCACCGTGAAGGGGGACATGACCGGCCCGGTCGCCACCCGGATGGTGCTGATGGACCCGCAGGTGGAAGTGGCGGTGCTGGAGGTGGCGCGGGGCGGCCTGCTCCGCGCCGGGCTGGGGACCCGCTTCATCGATGTCGCCGCCGTGCTCAACGTCCAGTCGGACCACCTCGGGCTCAAGGGGGTGGAGACGCTGGAGCAGCTGGCCGCGGTGAAGCGCATCCCGATCGAGGTGGCGAAGGACACGGTGGTGCTCAACGCCGACGATCCCCACTGCCTCCGCATGGCCGACTACGCCCAGGCCAAGACCGTCTGCTACATCACCCTCAACAACAGCCATGCGCTGGTGCGGGAGCACATCCGGGCCGGCGGCCGCGCGGTGGTGCTGGAGGCGGGGGTGAACGGGCAGATGATCACCCTCTTCGACCGCGGGGCGCACATCCCCCTGCTGTGGACCCACCTCATCCCCGCCACGCTCGAGGGCCGGGCGATCCACAACGTGCAGAACGCGATGTTCGCCGCGGCGATGGCGTTCAGCATGGGGGTGAAGCTCGAGGACATCCGCCACGGGCTCCGCACCTTCGACACGACCTTCTTCCAGGCCCCGGGCCGGATGAACGTCTACGACGAGCATCCTTTCAAGGTGATCCTCGACTACGGCCACAACGCCGCGGCCGTCGAGGTGATGTGCCAGCTGGTCGAGCGGCTCGAGCCCGCCGGCCGGCGCATTGTGGTCCTGGCCGCGCCGGGCGACCGGCGCGACGAAGACATCCGCGACCTGGCGAAGACCGCCGCCGGCCGCTTCGATCACTACATCTGCCGCCGGGACGATCGCCCTCGCGGCCGCGCCCCGGGCGAGGTGCCGAAGCTCCTGGCCGACACCCTGCGCGCCGCCGGCGTCCCCGAGGCGAAGATCGAGGTCATCGAGGAGGAGGTGCCCGCCACCCAGCGGGCGCTGGAGATGGCCCGCCCCGGCGACCTGCTCCTCATCTTTGCCGACCAGGTGACCCGCACCTGGAAGCAGGTGGTGAACTTCCGCTCCGACTCCTCGGCGGTGCCCGAGCGCGCTCCCACCCCCGTGACCCTCCCGCCGGCACTGGTGCCCGATCCGTTGCCGCCGGAGTTCACCTCGCTGGTGCGCGACGAGCGCGGGGTGCGGCTCGCGCGCGAACCCGAGAACGAGGATTGAGCTCCGGGTTCGCATGACCGCACCCCTCGTGCAGGCCGATTCCCGCCGCCTGACCGGCCCCAACCTCTATCTCGACCGGCCCGGCGCGGTGCTCGACGTCACCCTCGCCGACCAGGACGCCCCCCGGGCGATCGCCGCCTGGCAGGACGCCGTCCGCCGACTGCTCCAGGCGGTCGGCTGGGACGACGAGGCCATCGCGGTGCGCCGCTTCGCCGGCGGCGCGAGCCTCGTCATCAGCGCCCCGCCCGACACCCTCTACGCTGCCACCGAGATCACCGAGTGGGGCCTCGTCGCCGCCAATGCCGCGCTCACTGGCGCGACGCCCCCCTCGCTCGAGGGCGCCGCGGACCGGATCCGCGAGCTCATCGCCGCCGAGCGCAAGCCGGCGCTGCTGGCGCTGCACGACGCGGCCGCCGCACACCGGGTGACGCTGCTGGTGGATGCCGACCAGGTCTCGGTCGGAAGCGGCACCGGGGTGCGGACCTGGCCACTCGCGGCGATGCCGCACGCCGACCAGGTGGACTGGGCCTCGGTGCACGACGTGCCCACGGTGCTGGTGACCGGCTCCAACGGAAAGACTACGACCGTCCGGCTCCTCACCGCGGTGCTCACCGGTGCGGGGCGGGTGACCGGGATGTGCTGCAGCGACAGCGTGAACGTGGCGGGTGACGTGCTGGACCAGGGCGACTGGTCCGGCCCCGGCGGGGCCCGGCTGGTGCTGCGGGATCCACGGGTGGAGGTGGCGGTCCTGGAGACTGCGCGGGGCGGGATGCTCCGCCGCGGCCTCGCGGTGGGCCGGGCGGATGCCGCGATCATCACCAACGTCGCCGAGGATCACTTCGGCGAGTTCGGGATCAACGACCTTCCCTCGCTCGCCGAGGCCAAGTTCGTCGTGGCCCGGGCGCTGGGCGGGAGCGGCACACTGGTGCTCAACGCCGACGATCCCGAACTGGTCGCCCTGGCGCCATCGCACCATGGGCCGGTCGCGTGGTTCTCCTTCGACCCGGCGAATCCCGTGGTCGCGCGCCACGTGACGGCGGGGGGAAGTGCGGTGGTCCTCGACGGCGAGCAGGTGGTGCGGCTGGGGCAGGGCGCGCGCCGGCCGCTCCTCCCGGTCGCCGAGGTGCCGCTCACCCTGGGGGGACGGGCCCGGCACAACGTCGCCAACGTCATGGGCGTGGTGGCGCTCGCCGCGGCCCTGGGCGTACCCGACGAGGCGATCGTCCGTACCCTCCGCCGCTTTGCCGGGACCGCGGCGGAGAATCCCGGGCGCCTCAACTTCTTCTCGCTGGGGAGCGTCACCGCGGTCGCCGACTTCGCCCACAACCCGCACGGGCTCCGCGCCCTCGCCTCGCTGGCGCGTTCTCTTCCCGCGAAGCGACGCCTCGTGCTCCTCGGCCAGGCCGGGGATCGCGACGACCAGGCCATCCGCGAGCTGGCCCAGAGCGCGTGGACCCTGCCACCCGATCGCATCATCCTCAAGGAAATGCCCAAGTACCTGCGCGGCCGGGCCGCCGGCGAGATCACCGCGCTCCTCGGAAGAACTGCGCCGCCTCGGTGCACCGGCGGAGGCGATCGAGGTATGCGGCTCGGAGTTCGAGGCGGTGCGGGCCGCGCTGCACTGGGCCGCACCGGGCGACCTGCTGGTGCTGCCGGTGCATGCCGAGCGCGAGCGGGTGCTGGGATTGCTGGGCCGACTCGAGCGGGAAGGGTGGGCGCCGGGCAGCCCGGTGCCGGCCTAGCGGTCGATCATCGCCATCCACGCCTCGGTGTAGCGATCGCCCGCGATCGCACCCGGTGGCAGCGCCCGGTCCAGTTCCGCGACCTCGGCAGGGCTCAGCGTCACATCGGCGGCGCCGAGGTTCTCCTCGAGGTACTTGAGCCGCTTGGTGCCGGGGATCGGGATGATGTCCGGTCCCTTGGCGAGGAGCCACGCCAGTGCCACCTGGCCCGGCGTCGCACCCTTCCGCGTTGCGAAGTCCCGCACCGCCTGGGCCGCGCGCATGTTGCGGTCGAAGTTGTCAGCCTGGAACCGCGGCAGCTTCCGCCGGAAATCCCCCTCGGAGTATTCGTCGCCCCGCTTCGCCGTTCCCGTCAGGAACCCGCGCCCCAGCGGGCTGAACGCCACCAGCCCGATGCCGAGCTTCCGGAACGCCGGAATGACCTCGGCCTCGAGGTTCCGCTCCCACAGGGAATACTCGCTCTGCACCGCGCTGATCGGGTGCACCGCATGCGCCCGCGCCGTCGTGGCAACGCCCGACTCGGAGAGTCCGAGGAAGCGGACCTTCCCCGCGCGGACGAGGTCGGCCATGGCCCCCACCGTCTCCTCGATCGGCACGCTGCGATCCACCCGGTGCTGGTAGAGCAGGTCGATGTAGTCGGTCCGGAGCCGGCGGAGCGACGCATCCACCACCTGCCGGATGTGTTCCGGGCGGCTGTCGACGCCGAGGGGGACGCCTGCCGGGTCGAACTTGAAGCCGAACTTGGTGGCGATGATGGCGCGGTCGCGCCGGCCCGCGAGCGCCTTCCCCAGCAGCTCCTCGTTGGTGAAGGGGCCGTACGCCTCGGCGGTGTCGAACATGGTCACGCCGAGCTCGAGCGCCCGGTGAATCACGCGGATCGACACCTGCTCGTCGCGCTCCTCCGGCGCACCGAGGTTGCCGCTCATGCTCATGCAGCCGAGGCCGAGCGCGGAGACGGTGAGACCCTGGGAGCCGAGCTGACGGGTGGGGAGCATGCGGACCTCTGCGGATCGAGACACAACCGGCGTGGATGACCGGAAAATAGCACTGGCCCGGGCAGGTGCCCGCGCGCCGGAGCCGCGTTTTTCCGGCGGGCCCGCGCGGGAGAATGAGCGGCCCGGCATTGCCGTCCGGTTGAGCCCGGTCGCGCAGCTTGGGACACCTTCTTCCCTGGAGTCACGATGCGCTTCGCTTCCCGCAGGCTGCTGCTCACCTCGCTCTCGCTGCTGGTTTCGCCGGTGGGCCAGACCCGCTGGCAGGAGAGCGGCTGGATCGGTACGTGTCCCGGTATCGGGTGCGCCGGGAACCGCGTGATCTGCGCGACGTATACCGTCACGCTCAGTGACGGCACCCTCAGGAAGAACTACTGCTATTTCGATCCGTGAGGTATGTTCTCGCGCCATGGCCACCCCCGCACCCGCACCTGGCCGGCTCACCTCGCTCGACGCCTTCCGCGGCCTCACCGTGGCAGGGATGCTCCTGGTGAACAATCCGGGCAGCTGGAGCTACGTGTATCCGCCACTGGAGCACGCCGAGTGGAACGGGTGGACTCCGACTGACCTGATCTTCCCGTTCTTCCTCTTCAGCGTGGGGATTTCCCTCAGCTTCTCGCTGGCCCGCCGGCGCGAGGCCGGCGCCGACCGGCGGGCGCTGCTCGGAAAGATCCTGCGCCGGGGCCTGCTGATCATCCTGGTGGGACTGCTGCTCAACGGTTTTCCGCGGTACGACATCGCCCACATGCGGTTTCCCGGCGTGCTCCAGCGCATCGGCGCGGTGTATCTCGTCGCCGCGACGCTGTGGGTGGTGGCGAGCCGCCGGACGGTGGCGGCCGTGACGGCGGCACTGCTGCTGGGGTACTGGGCGCTGATGACGCTGGTGCCGGTGCCGGGCTACGGGCCGGGGCACCTCGAGCCGGTGGGGAACCTGGCGCAGTACCTCGATGCCTGGCTCTTCGCCGGGCACACCTGGAAAGCGGAGTGGGATCCGGAAGGGTTCCTGAGCACACTGCCTGCGATCGCCACCTGCCTGCTCGGTGCCCTGGCCGGGGAGGGAATCCGGGGACGGATGCCGTCGCTGGCGGTGGTGCGCGAACTCCTGGGCGGCGGGGCGCTGCTCACGGTTGCCGGGCTCGGGTGGGGACTCTGGTTCCCGGTCAACAAGAGTCTCTGGACCAGCTCCTACGTGGTGTTCACCGCCGGCGCGGCACTGCTCGGCCTGGGGCTCTGCTACTGGGTGATGGAGGTAGCGGGGCGGAGACGGTGGGCGGTGCCGGCGCTGGTGTTCGGGGTGAACCCGCTGCTGGCGTTCGTGGGATCGGGACTCATGGCCCGGCTGCTGATCCTGGTGAAGGTGGCGGGGCCGGATGGCCCGGAGTCGCTCAAGCAGCAGCTCTACCGGGATGGCTTTGCCAGCTGGCTGGGCCCGCTCAACGGGTCGCTGGGCTTCGCGGTGGTGTTCGTGCTGGTCTGGCTGGGGCTTTTGTGGGTGCCGTGGCGGAAGGGGTGGGTGGTGAAGCTGTGAGAGGCTGCTTGCTGTTAGCTGTTAGCTATTAGCTGTTAGCTGTTAGCTGTTAGCCGTTAGCCTGGACGATGTAATACGACCCTCCGTGTCTTGAGCACGGAGGGTCGCTATGCATCGTTGGAGCTAACAGCTAATAGCTAACAGCTAACGGCTAGTTGCTCCCCCAGCTGTCCCAGGTCAGCCCGCAGCGATCCTGGAAATACTCCCGGGGATGCCCCTCGCGGTCCAGCAGGGCGTGCAGCATTTCGTGGCGCACCACCAGCTCGTTGTTGCTGTAGTCGCCGGCGATGATGATCCGGACGCCCTCGTTCGAGTGGGTCCAGAGACCGACCTTCTGGCCCACGTCGGTGTTGAAGGTCGTCACGTTGGGGACGATGTACCACTCGATCTTGGTGAAATCCCCGGTGCGGCCGGAGCAGGCCTCGGTGCGGGACCACCATTCGCGATAGATGTCGGGAGTCGTGGCGACGAGCTGGGCCGTCGGCGGGAGGGGATCGGCCGGACCGAGGGCCGCCTCGCACGCGGCGAGCGTCCCCAGCAGGGTCAGGCAGAATACCGGCATCTGGAACTTCGGCATGAGCCGCATCGGTTTTCCCATGCCCTTCGACACACCGCGCGATGCACCGGCCCGGGGGGACCGACCTCCTGCATCACGCTCCGCAGTGCTCCCACCTTCGGCACCGAGCTATCTCGAGCGCTTCCACCCTGCGCTGGAGACCTCTAGTTTTGCGGCCCCGGATCACTCCGGGTGTGCTCTTATCGGGCGGTTCGTGGTTCGCCAACGAACGTTGAGCCAACGGTAGCCGAAAGAGCGAGAAGGGTGCCATATATCAAGTTGTTGTAATACAACAACTTAGGGCTTTTGTTCTGGCTTCGGATCGCAGCGGCGCCACGGGGTGGCCGATGCCCCCACGCCACACCTCAGACTGGTCAATCCGCCGCGCTGGATGCGGTGAATGCCGGGAGAACTGCTCGGGATGCGCCCTCGTCGACTGCTCCTCGCCGCCTGCTCGCTGCCGCTCCTGCTCGCCCTGAGTCCGCTCCCCGCCCGGGATCCGGTGCTCCCGAGGCTGGTCGTGGTGCTGACCATCGACCAGCTCCGGCCCGACTACCTCTCCCGCTGGGAGTCGCAGTGGACCGGCGGATTCCGGCGGCTCCTCGATGGCGGGGCGGTCTTCCTGGAGGGGTGGCAGGATCATGCGCTCACCGAGACGGCGCCGGGCCACTCGACGATTCTCTCCGGCCGGCACCCGGCGCGGAACGGGATCGCCAACAACACCCTGGGCGTGCCCGACACCACGGTGCGGCTCGTCGGCGCGGAGGGGACCGGCGCCTCCCCGTTCCGGTTCCAGGGCACCACGCTGATCGACTGGATGCGGGGCGCCGACTCCGGGCTCCGCTTCCTCTCGGTGTCGCGGAAGGACCGCTCGGCGATCCTCCCGATCGGGCGCTCGAAGGGGCCGGTGTTCTGGTATGTCGACGGCGGATTCACCACCAGCACCTGGTACGCCGACCAGCTGCCCGCCTGGGTCACGGAGTGGAATGGCCGAGGCGGCGCGGCGAAGCTGGCGGGCCACCGCTGGCAGCTCCTCCTCCCCGATTCGGCCTACAGCGAGGTGGACAGCCAGCCCTGGGAGCACGGCGGCAAGGACCTCACCTTCCCGCACTCGCTCCCGGCCGATGCCGGCAAGGTGCTGGACGCGCTGACCGACCAGCCGTGGATCGACTCGCTGACGCTCGACTTCGCGCTCACCGGGGCGCAGGCGCTTCAGCTGGGCGATCGCCGCCGGCCCGACGTCCTGGCGGTGTCGCTGTCCGGCACCGATGCCATCGGGCACGAGTACGGTCCCGACTCGCGCGAGATCCACGATCACCTGCTCCGGGTCGACCGCTATCTCGGCGCCTTCTTCGATTCGCTGGAGAGCACGGTCGGGAAGGGACAGCTGCTGGTGGTGCTCACCGCCGACCATGGGGTGACGCCGTTCCCCGAGCTGGCGCTGGCGCGCGGCCGGGAGGCGGGGCGCATTCCCTTCGGCAAGCTGGTGTGGAGCGTCAACCGCAAGCTGGGCGGGGCGCTCAGCGCCGGCAGCGGCATCGTCCTGGTCGATACCCTCAAGCTCCAGGCCGCGAAGGTCAACCGGGAATCGCTGGCGACCAACCTCGTGGCGCAGGTCCAGAAGCTTCCCGGCGTCCTCGACGCCTGGACCCCGGGTACGCTTGGCGCGCCGCTCCCGAGCAACATTCCCGCGGCGCGCTGGCGCCGGAGCCTGCCGCCGGGGCTCCAGTGGCTCGTCGTGGCGGCCGCCAAGCCGGGTTACATTTGGTCCGACGGCCCCGGCTCGACGACGCATGGGACGAGCAATGCCGACGACGCGAATGTCCCCGTGATTTTCTACGGGATGGGGGTCCGTGCCGGGCGGTACTCCGATACGGTGAGCACGGTTGATATCGGGCCGACGCTCGCCCGTTCGTTGGGGGTGAAGGTGACGGAGAAGGTGGATGGGCGCGTGGTGAAGGCGGCGCTACGATGAATCCGTTCCTCGTTCCTCGTTCCTCGTTCCTCGTGAACTGCTCTCAAAAATCCGGGTCTTTCGCCTGTCGAGATAGGTGATCAGCCCCCAGAGCATCTGGGAGACTGCGGTGGCTCGCTGCTGGATGTCCGAAGCGGCCGACGGATTGAGGTAGCCTCGATCTACACACAGATAAATCTGGCACTTCAGTTCGGCGGACGATCCCTTGGCGATCAACAGGAAGTAGCGGAACGAGCGAGGGGAATGCCGCTCGAAACCTTCGGCGATGTTCGATGCAATCGAGATCGCTGCTCGCCGCATCTGATCTGCGAGGCCATAGTTTCGCCTCTGGAGTAGTGTCTCACACGCCGCATCTACAGCAGCGCACAGCAACCTGGCCTCCTGCCAGACCCGAAGGTCTTCGAATCGTCGCACGGCCGTCATCAGCCGAACATTGCGTCGAAGCGGGCCACATTGAGGTTCCTTTGTCGACTAGTCCTGCGCAAGAAAACGAGGAACGAGGAACGAGGAACGAGGAACGACCCTCGGACTCCGAGCTGGCGATGCCTCCGCTCCCCTGCTTCCCCTGCCCCCACGCCTCCAACTGCTGCTCCTGGGGCGTGACGCTGAGCGACGAGGAAGCCCAGGCGCTGGGCGAGCGCTACGGCCACCAGCTCATGTACAAGAGCCGCTGGGGCGAGTGGCGCACCCGGGTCCGCCAGGGCAAGTGCGTCTTCCTGGTGAACAACGCCTGTTCCATCCACGCCGATCCGCATTACCCGGCCGTCTGCCGGGGATTTCCCTACACCGACGCGGAAACCGGCGGCCCGTACCGCTACGACCAGACGATCTGCCCCGAGTTCGAGCAGCGCGACGACCTGAAAGAGGTCCGGCGCCGCTCGGCGTCAACGTGAGTCCCCGGGCAGGCGTAATCTTTCCAGACTCGCGACCTGTGACTCGTGACTTCACGCCCGGAGCCCGCATGTCCCTCTCCCGTCTGCTCATCACCAGCGCCTGTCTCGCCGCCGGAGTGACCCCGCTCGTGGCCCAGACCCCCGCCGACGCGAACCTCGCCCACGCCAGGCGGTTGCTCGCCCAGGCCATCCTGATCGACGGGCACAACGACCTGCCCTGGGAGATCCGCACCTCCAAGGATGCGCCGATGGACGTCGCCGCCTACGACCTGCGCACCAAGACCAAGGGGATGACCGACTTCGCCCGGCTCGCCGCTGGTGGCCTGAGCGGGCAGTTCTGGTCGATCTACATCCCCGGCGAGATCAAGGACAGCGGCTTCGCCCGGGTCCAGCTGGAGCAGTTCGACATCGCCCGCCGGATGGTGGCCCGCTATCCCGACAGGATGGCGCTGGCCCTCACCGCCGACGACATCGTGAAGGCGAAGAAGCAGAAGAAGGTCGCCTCGCTCCTCGGCATGGAGGGTGGGCACGCCATCGAGAATTCGCTGGGGGCTCTGCGGGTCTACTACGAGCTGGGCGCCCGCTACATGACCCTGACCCACAACGTGACCCTCGACTGGGCCGACGCCGCGCTGGGCGAGCAGAAGCACGGCGGGCTGACGCCCTTCGGGAAGGAAGTGGTGCGGGAGATGAACCGGCTGGGAATGCTGGTCGACCTCTCCCACGTGGCCCCGTCGGTGATGAGCGACGCCCTCACCGTGAGTGAGGCGCCGGTGATCTTCTCGCACTCCTCGGCCCGGGCCATCGTCGACTATCCCCGCAACGTGCCCGACTCGATCCTCGCCCGGCTGCCGAGCCGGCGGCAGAAGCGTGGCCGGCCGCACCGTGCCACGCTTCATGAGCCCCAAAGTGCAGGAGCCCGGGGACAGCCGCCGGGCCTTCCCGCAGGCAGCTCGGGGCGTCACCGGGCCTCGGCGAACCGCCGGTCCTCGTCTTTCCAGCCGGGGCCCATCGCACCCCAGGGCGACAGCTCCGCGACGCCCAGCCGACCCACATCAGGCCACTCCTTGCACAAGATGGCCAGGTGGATCACCCTGCAGGGAGGATCAGCAGCGGCCTCGGCCGCCGGATCAGGGACTCAGCCCAGGACAGGCTCAGGGACCTCCTCAGAGCCCCACCCGTGCTCTGCCAGGAAACCAGATCCGGCTGGCTGGGCAGCACTGGCGCCTCAGGCTTCTCGCAGAACAGCGCTGCACGCACCAGCTGCAGTGGGGCGTGGCAGCACAGCCTGCAGAGGAGCACTTGGCCATCAGCAGCCACGATCTCTTGTCGTTTCCTCCAGTAACCTGGGGAAGTACTGACTCGGCCTGGGAGCAAGTCGTCAGACAATGCGGGGCCGTGGGGAACATGGACTCAGCAGCCACAGAGGGGACTCAGCTGGGCTCAGCAGCATGGTCTCCTACCATCTCTGTGTCTGTATCATCTTACTCACACTTGCGCTGCGCGCTCCTTCCTCCGCCCCCTCAACCCCACCAGCACCCCCGCCACCAGCGCCGTGATCGTGAACGCGAACCACTGGATCGCCGGCTTCGAGGTGGAACGCCGTCATCTCGACTTCCGGCGATAACCCGCCAGGAAGTGGCCGAGGAGCCAGATCGAGTCGAAGATCGAGATCTCCGGGGAGCACCGGCGCGCCTGCTGCCGCACGGCGCAGATCGCCACCCGCGCTGATCGACCGCGCTCCCGCGAGCTCCGCCGGGCTCGGCGCTCGGCTTCGTCATCGGGCGGCGCGGAGGACGACGACGCCGGCGCACCACGCCGTTGCCGACGCCCTGGTCTTCGTGATCGCATCGGCGGGGACGAACACCGCGCGCGCCGCATCAACACCTGGATCCAGGCCACCAGCCGCGCCCCGCGGCGCGCCCTTCTCCGGCTATCCCCGCAGGACCTTCACCGCGTTATCGCCAGCGTCCCGTCACGCTCACCCGCCGGAGGCAAGGCTCTCCGCCGCCGGCAGCACCACCAGATCGAGCGAGACGGGGGGCAACACCTCGCACCCTTCCACGTGCAGTTGTCCTCCCAACGTCCCTGAGCCGGGGCGCAGATGCCGAGCCGGGAGAAGATCCAGCAGGCCCAAGGAACAGTGATGCCGAAGAAGTACCCACAGGGCTGGGGCTCCTCAGAGGAGGAGACAGTCTGTCATGACGAGGACATATGGCAGGCCAGTATCAAGGCAGCAGCACTGGAAGAGCAGCAAACCTTCTCCCCTGGGGCTTATCTTGCAGACTGAAGGAGCTGGTCAACACACTTCCACAGTGAGCCGCGCCAATGGCATCTGGACAGATGGCCATCGTCGAGGACTCCGGCAATACGCGATACTCGCCTGATGGAACAGCCACTCCACCGCTGCGGCGACCACGGCCGAGCTGGGGTTCCACCGACCGGCGCCGGGCGTCGGCGGGATTCTTCCTCCACAGATAGTAGCTGTAGGACGAGGACACCTGCGATCAGGCCGCGGCGGCCTTCCTGATGGGATCAATCCCCGCGGTATGCGAGGCTCGCGGCCGCTTGCTCGTGCCCCGGCGGCCAGGCCTCCTCGGCGTAGGCTTGATGAAGCCGTCGCGGCCTTGGGCGACGACACCGTAGGGCCGATCGCACCGCGCCCGCGCCAATTCGGCATCGATGGCACCTCGGCGGGTGTTCCGGCTGGGCGTCGAAGTTCTTTGGGTTCCAGGCCGAGCCGGACCTCGGTCAGGGTCACCACCCTCGCGTGCTGTGCCGGCTACCGCTCGGGCGTATGCCTCAGATCGGGATCGGTTTCGGCCCCGCTACATCAGGCAGTTCGGCCGGCACAAGCTGCGGCAACCTTTGCCCCAGTGACGACGACGGCCACGACAGGGCGGGCTCCTTCGGGAACACCGACCATCACGGCCGATCGCCCGGAAATCGGTGGCCGACACCGATGAACCTTTCGTGGCTGCGGGCTGGGAGCGGTAGTGACAAAGGACCGGCGGCATTCGGCCGGCACGGGACTGAGCATCTTCCCGAGTCCCCTTTGTGGCATACCTACACGGTGTTGTTTTATGCACCAAGCTCTCTTTCTCCCGGCCTTCGGCGGCACAAGGTGATGAAGCCCCACCGCAACTTCTTCGGCCGACCTGGCCGGCGATGATCGGACGATCGGCGAGCGCGACGCCTCGCCCGGCGCGCAGCGGCGGGCTGCGCGAAGTCTCGGGCCGGAACTTCTCCCGCCGCAGCGGCTTCTTCGCCGCCATCGGCCTCGGCGGCGGCGCCGAGTCGTTCGACGCGAATGACGGGCTGGGGTGGAGCGACGACAAGGGCGGCGCCACCGGGTACCTCAAACTCGGCGGCACGGTGAGCCAGAACCTGCTGCTCGGCGCCGAGTTCAACGGCTGGGCGGCGGAGTATCACCGGCAGGGCTACAACCGCTCGCTGGGCAGCGCGATGTTCATCGCCCAGTGGTATCCCGCGCGGGAGGGAGACTTCTGGCTCCGCGGTGGCCTCGGCTGGGCCCGCGACAACCTGACGGAGTACGGCACCACCACCGACTTCAAGCGTCACGAGAACGGCACCGCCCTCGCCCTCGGACTGGGGTACGATTTCCGGGTGGCGCGCAACGTCTCGATCACGCCGACCCTCGATTTCCAGGGGCAGCGGTACGACTCGCACGACGAGCGGCTGGTCAGCATCGGGGTGGGGGTGACGTTCCACTGAGGCCTGCGGAGTGCCCGGGGAACGGCCGGCCCGGAGGGCCTCTGCGACCGCGGTCGCCGGGGCCCTCTCGCTGTCACCAGCCGCCACCTGCAGCAGCCACGGCACCGGCGAAGACCCACCGCGACCCTCCCGGGCCTCGCAGTTGACCCTCCCGCCCTCGGTGGCTAAGTTCTTGCCCCGCGCCCTGGTGGTGAAACTGGTAGACACGCTATCTTGAGGGGGTAGTGCCGAAAGGCGTCGCGGTTCGAATCCGCGCCAGGGCATCCCTCACCTTTCGCCACTGTAGCTCAGTGGTAGAGCACTCGATTCGTAATCGAGCGGTCGTCGGTTCAATCCCGACCAGTGGCTCTCGACCGATGATGTGAGCAACAGCCGCCTCTCCTGGCGGCTGTTCTGTTTTCCGGGTGACCCGCACGGCGCTCCTCATGACCTCACGGCGGTCACGGTCCCTTCTCGTCCTCCTCCTGCTTGCCGGTTGTGGCCAGCGGATCCTGCCACGCAGCGCGCCGGTGCCAGCGCCCGGCCGCTCCGAGATCGCCACCACCCTCTACCTGATCGGCGACGCCGGCGCGCCCCATCCCGACGAACCGGTGCTCGCGGCGCTCGGCACCGCGCTCGACGACCATCCCGAGAACAGCCTGGTGGTCTTCCTCGGCGACAACATCTATCCCCGCGGCCTTCCCGCCGAGGGAGATGCCGGCCGACTGGAAGCCGAGCTGCGGCTGGGAGCGCAGCTCGATCTCCTCGAGCACCACCGGGTGCGGGGATGGTTCATCCCCGGCAATCACGACTGGGCGCGGTTCAGCCGGGGCGGGTGGGACGCGATCCGGCGGCAGCAGGCGATGATCGCGGGCCGGGGCGTTCCGGGCGTCGCCCTGGTGCCGGAGGGCGGGTGCCCCGGGCCGGTGGTGACCGACGTGGGGGACCGGATCCGGCTCGTCTTCCTCGATACCCAGTGGTGGCTGCAGGGCGGGCCGAAGCCGGCGAGTGCGGCGGACGGGTGCGCGGAGTTCACCGAAGATGGAGTCGAGCGGGCGCTGGCCGCGGCGCTGTCGGGTGCGGACGGGCGGCAGGTCGTGGTCATGGGACATCACCCGCTGAGTTCGGGGGGAGAACATGGCGGGTTCTTCGACTGGAGGGACCATCTCTTTCCGCTGCGCCAGCTCAAGCCCTGGCTCTGGATTCCGCTCCCGGGCCTGGGCTCGGTCTATCCCATCGCGCGGAACTTCGGGGTGACCAGCCAGGACATTCCCGGCCCGCGCTACCAGGCGATGATCGGTGCGATCTCCCGCGCATTCCGGGAGGCGCCGCCGCTGGTCTACGCGGCGGGACACGAGCACGCGCTGCAGGTGATCGAGGGCGGGCCGGCGCGCTGGCAGCTGGTGAGTGGCGCCGGGATCCTGGATCACGAAGGGGCGCTGACGGACGTGCCGGGATCCCGCGTGGCGCTCAGCGACGCGGGCTTCATGCAACTCGACTTCTTGTCAGATGGAAGGGTACGGCTGGGGGTGACAACAGTGGATCGCGCCGGGCGGCCGACGGAAGTCTACGCCCGGTGGATCAACTGAGTCCTGCGCGATTGTCTGCCCTGACTGCGATCACAACCCGTCCCGCTTGAAGAGCCAGTACTCCGGGCCGGCCAGGTTCTCCGGCCAGTCGATCTCGACATCCGCGGAATTGTCGTCCTCGTCGGAGTCCGAGGAGGCTTCCTCCTCATCATCCCACACCGCGAGGGTCTCCCCGCGCCACGGCTCCTCTCCCTCGAGGTGGAGATCGCCGCGCCAGCTGTCGATGTCACTCCAGTGCTCTTCTACCCGCTCAGGTTCCCACCCAGACATTGGTCGCCTCCGGTTCGCTGGGTTGACCCTGATTATCGGCATTACTTGTGCCGGGATGAGATCGGGGTAGACCTCTGCTGGTAAAGTGTTTCTCCGCCAAGAAGTTCCGAGCCCCGGATTCCGGGCTCCGCGTTGTGGAAGCGGGGGATTGTCCGCTTCCCACGCAGTTATGCACTCGAAAGAGAACGGGCAGAATCCGCCGAACTCGGCAGACTCTGCCCCTCATCAAACCACTCGGAACTCGGAACCTCCCGCCTGCTACCCCGCTAACCAGTCCTCCCGGAAGTACCCCGCCGGGATCGTCCCCATCCGCATCAGCCGTTCATGGAAGGCGCGGGGGGAGAACTTGTCTCCTTCCTTCTTCCTGAGCGCCTCGCGCAGGTCGAGAATCGCCGCCTTGCCGAGGTTGTAGGTGATGGCCTGGGTGGGCCACTTGGAGTAGCGGTAGATCGCCCGCTCGGCGCCATCCATGATGGCCCGGGCGGTGGGATCCTTGGCCGCCGCCTCCGGGGCCCCGGGCGAAAAGGCGACGTGCTCCGCGAAGTAGGCGAGCGCCTCGCTGTAGGACATCCGGCCGGTGTGAATCCCGACATCGACTCGAACCCGGACCGCGCGGAGCAGCTGGCCCTGCAGTTCGTAGAGGTGCTCGCCCGGGGTGTAGAAGCCATGCGGCCGGCCGGCACCCGGCTCCGCCATCAGCTCCTCGGCATAGAGCCCCCACCCCTCGGTGGCCATCGAGTCCTGCCACATCGCCGACGAGTCCTCGACCGCGCCGGGAGTGAACCAGCGGAGGTTGCTGATTTCCCGGGCGTGCTGGGTCATGTACTTGAAGTGCCAGTCGTGGCCCGGGAATCCCTCGTGCACCGCGGTGTCGGCCACCGAGGAGCGGTTGTTGAGCTTGAGCGCGGCGGGAACGTTGTCGGTCGGGGTCAGGTAGAAGCGGCCGATCCCGGTCTTCTTGAAGGGCGGGGCGGGGTAGTAGGTCGCGTCGATGGTGCTCCGGAGGACCGGCGGCGTCGGGGTGATCTCGAGGCGGTACTCGGCCGGGATCTCGAAGAGCTGCTGGTCCCGGCCGTACTTCACGGCCCGGTCGGCGGCGTCGCGATACCACTGGAAGAGCTCGTCGTCGTTCTTCGGCGACTCGCGGGAGAGATAGTCCATGACGGCACGGACGCTGCTCCGGCGATCGGCGTCATTGCCGAAGGGCAGGGACAGCCCGGCGCCCTTCGCCACCTCCTCGGCGACGGTGAAGATCTGCCCCTCGTACTGGGCCACCTGGTCGGCGCCGTAGGCGAAGAGATCCTCGAGGTTGCGGTCCACCCGGAAGCAGTTCTTCACCCGCCAGCGGTATTCCTCCTCGCCGGCCGCGAAGCGGTCTCCCACGTCGTTCTGATCGTAGGTCCCGAGCAGGAAGCCGGCGAATCGCTCCCAGGCGTCGGCGGCAGCGCGGGCCGCCTCGGTCAGGTCGTTCATCCGGGTCTGGGCGAACGGCTGGGTGCCGAGGAAGGTCTTCGCGCTCGCGAGGAGGGCGGTGCGGAAGTAGTCGGCGTTGGCCTTGCTCCCCGCGATCCCGTCCCGCTCGATCATCCGCCGGTCGGGGAGGTTCCCGCTCTTCTTGCCGGCGAGCAGGTTGGCCTGGGCTGCCTCGAGGTACGGGGGGATCGAGCGCAGCCGCTCGGCGACGAGGGCCCACTCCTCCTCGGTGCCGAGGAGAGGTCCCTCTCTTGCGCCCGGGGCAGGGGATGACGCTTCCTGCGGAACCGTCATCCCCTGGATGAGCCAGTCGATCCCGCGGAACGGCTCAGCCACGTAGGTGTCGATGGCCCGCTCGTACAGGCGGCGCTCGCCGCTCTGCCGCAGCAGGAACGCCACCTGGGCGCCGAGCACCGCGTGGTCGATCCGGGCCTGGAGCGACAGGGTCGCGGGGTCGAGCTTCGCGCGCGCCGCCTCGATCTCCTGGAGGAACTCCCGCTCGGCCTGGAGCGCCTCGGGCCGCCAGTCGCGGAGGCGGGCGCCGATCTTCGCGAGGCTCGGGTCATAGCCGTCGCCGCCGAGGTAGGTCGCGGTGACGGGATTGAGCTCGAGGGTGCGGAGGAAATAGCGGTCGCGGAGGGCGAGGAGGGTGGCGTCGGCGGCGGTGCTGTCCGGGGCGGGCGCCTTGCGGCAGCCAAAGGCCGGGAGGAGGCCCAGGGCGAGGCCGGCCTGGCCGGTGCGGACGAGGAAGGTGCGTCGATGCATAGGGCGCGGATCGGGAAATGGTGCCGCGGGGGCCTGGTCGATGGACGACGGAAGATGGCGCTGCCGAATGCCTCGTCAATTGCGCCGGGCGAACAGTTTGTGGGGTTCTTGCTGCGAAGGTAACCCGGTGCGTATAACCTAAGGTGTTGCCGTGTAACGACTTGGCTTTGTTGCGTTGGTCTGGTATGTCTTTCGCGACCTGCGGCGCCCGGCGGGGCTGGCCTCGAGGATGTTCCCCCACGACAAGGATTGCGCCCTGGCGGAAGGGTCCGGCGCGTGATCGCCTCGAGGTCAGCCGCGCACCACTTAGCAGGACCCAGGTGCCGGATCGAGCAGGGCTTCCGTCGGAGCCCGATCGGTCCGGCACCCTTTTTTTGTCCCGCCTACGACCGGTTGGTGCAGGCGTGGATCCGGTTCGAGTACTCGGTCTGGAGCACGTAGTTGTGCCCGCCCATCCGCTCATCCGAGCTGAAGGCGGAGCAGAGATCGGCGATTTCCTCGCCGGTCAGGAAGTTGAACCAGGCGTTCAGGTCGGGGTCGGTGATCGCCTCGAAGAACTCGTGCGAGAGGGTGGAGGCGGTGGCGTCGATGGTGCCGTGGGGCGTCCCGGCGACGGGAGAACAGCCGGGCACATCCTGGTAGGGCTCCACCGAGTAGATCACGTGCAGGGTGCCGCCGGGGTTGGCCGGGTCCCGGAAGGTGACGCTGCCGTGGAAGGCGCAGAAGAAGAAGGTGTTGAAGTTGTCCGGGGAGTAGCAGTTGCCCGCGCTGATGCACATGTCGGTGCCGGCGGGGAGGAAGACGTGGTACAGGTTTTCGTAGCCGGTGGCGCGGGTGAAGACGGCGGCCGAGAAGAGCACCGAGAAGATGTCGTTGATGGACGCGGTGGGCACGCCGCCGCCGTTGGGAGCGAAGGTCGCGCCGTTGAGGGTCAACTCGCTGGTGCTGAACTTCCCCTGGGCATTCACGCCGAGATACTGGTTGGCGACCTGGATCATGGGGCTGCGGTTGAGGTCCCGGAGGAAGTTGGCGGGGGAGAGGTCGTTGCTGCCCCAGCAGCCGGCGGGGGTGGTGTCGCAGTTGACGTAGACATTCCAGTTGGTGGCGCGCTTGATGACCGGCCCGCCCACGTAGGTCAGGTCGAAGGGCGAGTTCACCACCGGGTCGTTCAGCGAGGCGGTGCCGGGGTGCCGCTTCTCGATGGTCGCCCAGGAGCGCACCACCCGCTCGGTGGAGAGGTTGGCGGCCTCGAGGGCGTTGGAGGCCAGCGAAAAGGCCTGGGGCGCGGGAACCACCGGGGTGCTGTTGCTGGTGGGCGCCTCGCTGGAGCAGGCGGCCAGGGCCAGCAGGGCGGCGCCGGCGAGAAGCGTGGTGGAACGGGAACGGCTGTGCGCGAGCGCTGCTGCGGAGCGGGACTCCTGCATGCGACATCCTCCAGGAATGGAACACGGGTGCCCCCGAGGGCGGGGGCGGCGGGTGAGGCTGACGGGAGTGCGATTGCTTGTTAGAACGGAGAGCGAGCGACGATAGGAAATGACGTGCGTCAAGTCAATATGATTGCCGGCGCCGGGCCTCCTGGAGTGTGGCGCTGGAACGGCACGAGACAGCGGGGAGGAGGGCGGAGTCGCAGGGTAGAACGACCCGGGACTGCTGGCGCACCTTTCGATGCACCGAGGCATTCATGAGGGATTGCCGTGAGTTGGAGGCGAGGGAGGATGGCCTGGCGTGCCGCCGAGACGACACAGCCCCCGCCGTGAGGCGGGGGCTGTAGTCGGGACGGCGGGATTCGAACCCGCGACCCCCTGAACCCCATTCAGGTGCGCTACCGGGCTGCGCTACGTCCCGTACACCAACCGATGATTCCCTTCGACCCCCTGACGACGCGGAGCCCGCGAGCCCCACAGGGGGGAGACGGCGCAGCGGCGGACCGACCGAGCGATAGCGAGGGAGGTCAACCCCATTCAGGCCTGTCCTGAGCCCGCGAAGCGGGCGAAGGATGCGCTACCGGGCTGCGCTACGTCCCGTTCCACCAGCGGAACCCTGCTGGCGAAGGGCCGGTAAGGTACCCGAAGCACCCCCCTGAAGGAAGGGCGGGGCCGTTCTAGGGCCTGGAATCGCCCAGTACCGCCACGACCATCGGCTCGCTTCCGCCCCCGGCCCGCACCGCCGGCACCGTCAGCTCGCTCCCGTCCTTCCGCTTGAACTCCACCGGGACCGGTGCGTCCGCCCCCGCCGCGGGGGCCTCGCGCCAGAGGCCGAGGTCGCGGCTCAGCCGCACCAGCTCGCCGGGCGACCCGTAGCCCAGCATCTGCGCAAAGGCGTGGTTGGCGATGAGCGGCTCGCCCTGCGGCGTCACCAGGCAGAGGCGCACCGGCGCGGTCTCGACCAGCGCCCGGAGCAGCTCCTCTTCCCGGCGGAGGGCGTCTTCCAGCCGCCGCCGCTCGGCGGCGGCCTGCTTGAGGTCGGTGACTTGCTTGCGGAGTCCTTCGAGTTCGTTGATCAGGTCACGCTTGTCGCGGTGCTGGTCGCGCATGACGCTCCCATCAGGTGGCAACGTTCAGTTGTCGCAGGTGCTGCGGCGGGCGGCTCTCGGGATGTGAGACGGTGAACCCCGTTCGAGCCACACAGGTGTGCATCGCCCGCCGCTGTTCCCAACTGAACTGCCGGGCGGCGGCTTACTCCTCGCCGGCCTTGAGCGACTCGCCCAGCGCCGCGGTGAGACCCGCCTCGCCGCTCAGGAGCGCCTTCCAGGTGAGGCTCGGGCCCTTCCGCTTGCCCTTCGCGGTGAGGGTCACGCCCTCGGGAGTGATGGTGACGACGTAGGGCTGGTCATCGATGCTGATCTCGCGCTTGAGCGCCTTCTCGAGTCGGGTCATGGCTCTGCCGCATCAGGGTTGAATGGACTGCTTCCGGACCGGGGGGAAGATATAGCCATCCACCTACCGGAGCAGTGTGACGGCCGATACACTTGTCCGGCACCTCCTTCCCCGACCCCGGAGTTCCGATGTCGCCCCGCGTCCTCCTGCTCGGCCTGGTCACCGCCGGTCTCCTGGCCTCCGCACCCGCCGCCGACCCTGCCAGGCCCAGCTACCCGGTCGGCCGGATCCGCACTCCGCTCGGCGAGATCCTCTTCTATCTCCATCCCGAGACCCCGCGGCACCAGGCCAGCTTCATCAAGCTGGCCAAGGCCCACTACTGGGACTCGCTGACGTTCAACCGGGTGATTCCCAACTTCGTGGCGCAGGGGGGCTGCCCCGACACCCCCGCCGGGTTCAAGGGCTCCCCCTACAACCTCGCGCCCGAGTTCGTCGATTCGCTGAAGCACATCTACGGGGCGGTCGGTGCCGGCCGGGACGACAACCCGGAGAAGCTCTCGGCGGGCTGCCAGTTCTATATCGTCGCCAACAAGAACGGGCTCAAGCGGCTGGATGGAAACTACGTGGTGTTCGGGCAGGTCTTCAAAGGCATGGACGTGGTCGAGAAGATCGTCGCCTCGCCGCGCGACTCGACCGACCAGCCCTACACCCCGATCACGCTCAAGGTCGACGTGATCCAGATGAGCGCCGAGGAGCTGGCAAAGCAGGGGTACACGCCGCGCTGAGCCGAGCACCGCAGGCGCAAGCGCAATCAGCGACTACCACCGCAACTACAACTGCAACCGTCAACCGCAACAGCGAGACACGGAGGGCACGGAGGCACGGAGGTCACGGAGGGAGTCGTACTGGTCTTCGTGCTCTTCGTGACTTCGTGCTCTTCGTGATTTGTTGTTCAACAGCAACAACAACAGCACTAGCAACAACAGCAACAACAACAACAGCAACAACAACAGCAACAGCGAATCACGGAGGCTCGAAGGCCACGAAGACACGAAGAAAACCTCGGTTGTGGCAGTTCTCCGTGACCTCCGTGCCTCCGTGTACTCCGTGTCCCGCTGTTGCGGTTGCAGTTGCTGTAACGGTGCTGAAATGAGTTGCCTGGGTGCCCGTCGCGATTCCGCAGGCACGGCTCGGAAATGCCCCACCGGCCGCGCTGCCACCCTTGCCGCCTTTCCCCGCCCCTCGCACGTTTCGGCCGACCCCAGCCAAGTGGTACCCGCATGGCCAAGCATCCCGATCGCCTCAAGCGCAAGATCTACGAGGAGAAACTCAAGGAGCTGCACTTCGAGCTGGTGAAGATGCAGTACTGGATCCGGGAGACCGGGGCCCGGGTGGTGATCCTGTTCGAGGGCCGGGACGCGGCGGGGAAGGGGGGCGCGATCAAGTGCATCCACGAGCCGCTCAATCCCCGCGGCTGCCGGGTCGTGGCGCTCGGCACCCCGTCCGACCGCGAGAAGACCCAGTGGTACTTCCAGCGCTACGTGGAGCACCTCCCCGCCGCCGGCGAAATCGTCCTCTTCGACCGGAGCTGGTACAACCGGGCCGGCGTCGAGCACGTGATGAACTTCTGCAGCGATGAGGAATACGAGGAGTTCTTCCGCGCCTGCCCCGAGTTCGAGCGGATGCTGGTGCGCTCCGGGATCATCCTCCTCAAGTACTGGTTCTCGGTGAGCGACGAAGAGCAGGAGCGGCGCTTCGAGGACCGCTCCGGCAACCCGATGCGCCGCTGGAAGCTCTCCCCGATGGACCTGCAGTCGATGCACCGCTGGGTGGAGTACTCCCGCGCCAAGGACGAGATGTTCCGCCACACCGACACCAGGGAGGCGCCCTGGTGGACGGTCGAGGCGGACGACAAGCGCCGTGCCCGCCTCAACGTGATCTCCCACCTGCTTGGCTCGGTCCCGTACAAGGACGTCACGCCGCCCCCGCTCAAGCTGCCCAAGCGCAAGAAGCGGAAGCGCGAGAAGTACGTCCGCCCGCCCCGCTCGGAACAGAACTACGTGCCGGATCTCGAGCTCTGACCTGTCGGTCGCCGGGAGTGTCGGCTTCTCCTGCCGGCGGTAGAGATCCAGATTGCAGGCCGTGTAAAGTTCCGTGACTCCTCTGTGAGGGTTGCAGCGTTACGATGCGTCGCCGACTTGAGATCTTTCATGCCCTGAGCATTGCGGGGCTCATCACCATCGCCGCGTCGCGCGCGCTCCCGGCCCAGGCTCCCCACGGAGAGGTCGTGGTGGTCGTGCGGGGCGATTCCTCCGATGCTCCCCTGGCCGATGCCATTGTGCGCTCGGGCCGGGCCGGGGGACGGACCGACGAGGCGGGCCGGGTGCGGCTCACCCTCTCGCCGGGAGCGCACTGGGTGGTGGCGAGCCGGATCGGCTATGCCAGCGACAGCGCCGCGGTATCGGTCGCGGCCGACTCGACCAGCCAGGTCACGATCCGCCTGGTCACCACCGGGGTGGAACTCGAGGAGCTGGTGGTGGTCTCCAGCACCCGAGTCGAGCGGCACCTCGACGAGGAGCCGGTACGGGTCGAGGTGCTGGGCGGGGAAGACGTCGCGGAGAAGACCCAGATGCGCCCCGCCGACCTCACCCGCCTCCTCACCGAGATGGTGGGCGTACGGATGCAGCCGACCGGCGGCGCCCTCGGCTCCACCCGGCTCCGGCTCCAGGGGCTCAAGGGCCAGTACAGCACCATCGTGGCCGACGGCCTTCCTCTGTATGGCGCGGAACCGGGAGGGCTGGCGCTGCTCCAGCTGGCGCCGCTCGACCTCAAGCAGGCGGAAGTGATCAAGGGGCCCGCCACCGCCTTCTATGGATCGTCGGCGCTCGGCGGGGTGCTGAACCTGATCTCCCGGCGGCCGGGCGACGGACAGCGGACCCTCGCGCTCAACCGCACCAGCGCGGGCGGGACCGACGGGCTCTACTGGGGGGGCGAGCGGCTGTCGCCGTCGGCGGGGTTCACCATCTTCGCAGACGCGCACCACCAGGAGCTCAGCGACATCAGCGGTGACCGCTGGGCCGACTATCCCCGGTTCACCCGCTTCTCGCTCCGGCCCCGTGTCTTCCTCGACCGGCCCAACGGCGACCAGTTCTATGCCACCATCGGGGCCAGGGCGGAGAACCGCACCGGCGGCTTCACGACGCCCGGCGGGTATCGCGAAACGCTCACCAACCGCCATCTCGACGGCGGGCTGATCTACCGCCGCGCGCTCCAGGGTAACGGCCAGCTCACCGTCCGCGGCTCCGCCATGCTGGAACGGGATGACCGCGACTTCGGCGGCGCCCTCGAGCGCAACCGGCGGCACACCACCCTCGCGGAGTTGAGCTGGTCCGACCGGCGGGGCAAGGTGGACTGGGTGGTGGGGGGCGCACTCCAGGACGAGGCGCTGACCGCGCGTGACGTCAAAGGCGTAAGCTACGATTACCTCACGCCGGCCGGGTTCGCGCAGCTGGGGCTTTCGCCGTCGCAGGCCTTCGGCGCCTCGCTCGCGCTTCGCTGCGACGGGCACGATACCTACGGCACCTTCTGCTCCCCGCGGGCGGCGGTCCTCCTCCGGCCCGACCCGGCGCTGATGCCTTCGCGCCTCGGCGGGACTGGGCTTCGCCGCGCCGTCGCCGCTCACCGAGGAGACCGATGCGATCGGGCTCCGCTCGGTCCTGTTTCCCCGGCTCCGGGCGGAACGGGCCCGGACCGCCTCCCTGGATGCGCACTGGCAGCGGGGAGCCCTGGAGGTGAGCGGGACGATCAGCCGTTCCCGGGTGACGCGCCCGGTGCGGCTCGACTCGATTCCCGGCGACCCCCAGGGCCGGCTCGAGTTCGTGAACGCCGGCGGACCCACCGACGTCTGGGCGGGAGAACTGTTCGCGGTGTACGAACGGGCGCCGGTCGTGCTGACCGCCTTCTACGGCTACCTTCACAGCACCGAAGAAGACCCTGCGGGCGGGCGGCGGGAGAGCGCCCTCATCCCCCGGCATTCCCTGGGCGTGGACATCGCGTGGGAGGCTCCCCAGGCGGGGACGTGGATTGCGCTCGAGGCCTTCTACACCGGGCGCCAGGCGCTCGATGACGATCCCGCCCGGTCCCGGAGCGTGCCCTACCTGAGCGCCGAGCTGCTGGCGGCCCAGCGGGTGAGCGGGATCTGGTTCTTCGCAACCCTCGACAACATCGGCGACTACCGGATCACCAGGAGCAGCACGCTGCTGCTGGCGACGCCCGCGGCGGGAGGGCGCCGGACCATCACGCCGTGGGGACCGGTCGAGGGGCGTACGTTTGCGCTCGGAGCCATGGCGAAGTTCTGAAAAGAGTTCCGAGCTCCGAGTTCCGGCACATCCGCCGACTGTTCGTCCCTGGTTCCCCCGAGCCCCCTGCGCATGCGTTACCGGAGAATGCCGATCGAGGTCGAGTCCCCCGAGGAGACGGGGTACGCCAGCATCGCCTGCAACCTGGCGGAGAGCTCGATCCGCGACCGGGTGCTGGGTGACCTGGGGCTCGACCTCGACCTCCAGCGGCTGGTGCTCCTGTACGGCGACCATCGCGGGCACCCCGCCTTGCGGGAGCTGCTGGCGCGCGAGGGACAGTGCGACCCCTCGCAGGTGCTGCTCACCCCCGGCGCGGCGGGCGCCCTCTTCATCGTCGCGACCAGCCTGCTCGGTGCCGGCGACCACCTGGTGGTGCTGCGCCCCAACTACGCCACCAACATCGAGACGCCGCGTGCCATCGGCTGCGACATCAGCTTCGTCGACCTGCAGTTCGAGCGGGGGTGGCGCTACACCGCCGACGAGATCGCCCGGGCGATGACGCCCAGGACCCGGCTGGTGAGCATCACCACCCCGCACAACCCCACCGGCACCCTGCTCGACCGGGAGACGCTGCTGGCGCTGGTCCGGCTGGTCGAAAGCCGGGGGGCGTACCTCCTGGTCGACGAGACCTATCGCGACCTCGCGCCCGAGCCGCCGGCGGCCATGGCCACCGCGCTCTCCGAGCGGGTGATCAGCGTCGCCTCGCTCTCCAAGGCGTACGGGCTCCCGGGACTGCGGCTCGGCTGGCTCGTCACCCGTGACCGCGAGCTCAACGAGCGCTTTCTCGCGGCCAAGGAGCAGATGGTGATCACCGGCGCGGTGATCGACGAAGAGATCGGCTACCGCGTCTACCGCCGGCGGAGCGAGGAACTCCCCGCGATCGCGCGCGCGGTGGCGGAGGGGAAGGGCCGGGTGGCGGCATGGCTCGCGGGCGAACCGCGGGTCGAGTGGGTGGAGCCCGGCGGTGGCGTGGTGGCCTTCCCACGGATCCGGCCGTCGGTGACACTCGACGTCGAGCGGTTCTACCGCCGGCTCAACCTCGACTTCAAGACCTGGGTCGGGCCGGGGCACTGGTTCGAGCAGGACGACCGCTACATGCGCATCGGCTTCGGCTGGCCGACCGGCGCCGAACTGGAGGAAGGACTGGCCAACATCTCCCGGGCACTCGGATGACCCTTCCCGACCGCACTCCCGACGAACTGCTGGCGCGGCTCAAGCAGCTGGAGAAGGCCGTCCGCCCGCTCGAGCCGGGGAGCACGAAGCGGCGCCGGATCCGCCAGGCGGCGGTGGCCCGGTCGGAGCTCTTCCTGCGGGGCGTGACGGGGCTCCGCGCCTTCGAGCCCTCGGACAACGCCGCGGAACTGGCCCGCGCGCCGATCCGCGAAGCGGGCCGGCCGCTCGACGAGGTGCTCGAGCTGCTCGACAGGGCGGTCTTCCGCCCCGGGAGCAACCCGGTCACCGGGGCCCATCTTGCCTACATCCCGGGCGGCGGCCTCTATCACTCCGCCATCGGCGACTACCTCGCGGCGGTCACCAACAAGTACGCCGGCATCGCCTTCACCGGGCCCGGCCCGGTGCGGATGGAGCACATGCTGGTGCGCTGGACCGCCGACCTGGTGGGCTACCCGGCCGATGCCGGGGGCCACCTCGCCTCCGGCGGGAGCATCGCGACGCTGGCGGCGCTCGCCACCGCGCGTGACGTACACGGGCTCAAGGGGGCGGACGTCGCGCGGGCGGTGGTCTACCTCACGACCCAGGCCCATCATTGCATCGAGAAGGCGCTCCGCATCGCCGGCCTCGGCGAGGTGGTGGTGCGCCACGTGGCGATGGATGAGCGCTACCGGATGCGCCCCGAGGCCCTGGCCGCCGCGATCGCCGCCGATCGCACCGCCGGCCTCCGGCCCTGGTGTGTCATCGCCGCGGCGGGCACCACCGACACCGGCGCGGTCGACCCGCTCGAGGCCATCGCCGATGTCGCGACGCGGGAGGGGTGCTGGTATCACGTCGACGCCGCCTACGGCGGCTACTTCATGCTGACGGAGCATGGTCGCGGCCTGCTCCGGGGCATCGAACGGTCCGATTCGGCGGTGCTCGACCCGCACAAGGGACTCTTCATTCCCTTCGGGGTCGGAGTGGTGCTGGTGCGCGACGTCGGCGCGCTCGCGGCGACGCACCGGTACATGGGGCACTACATGCAGGACGCGGAGCAGGACCAGCACGAGGTATCGCCGGCGGAAATCTCGCCGGAGCTGACCAAGCACTTCCGTGCGCTCCGGATGTGGCTCCCCCTGCAGCTGCTGGGCACGGCGCCTTTCGCGGCGGCGCTGGAGGAGAAGCTGCTGCTGGCCCGCTACGCCCGCCGCGGGCTCATGGCGCTGGGCTTCGAGGTGGGACCCGAGCCCGATCTGTCGATCGTGACCTTCCGCTGGGCTCCCCCGGGCCTCTCCCTCGAGGAGACCAACCAGCTCAACCAGGGCATCGTGGAGCGCATCCGGAAGGACGGCCGGGTCTTCCTCTCCTCCACGATGCTCGACGGCCGGTTCACCATCCGGCTCGCGGTGCTGAACTTCCGGACCCATCGCCGGTCGGTGGACCTGGCGCTCCGGGTGCTGGCCGAGCTGGTCGTCTGACTAGCGGAGTTCCCGCAGCCGGGCCGCGAGCAGCCGCCGTTCCGGTTCCTGCTGCGCGAGCGCCAGCGCCCGCGCGAAGCTCTCCCGTGCCTCCGCCATTCGCCCGAGCCGGCGGCAGAGCTCACCGCGGGCCGCATGGGCCAGGTGATATCCCTCCAGTCCACCGGCCGCCATGAGTGCCTCCACCATCGGGAGGCCCGCCGCCGGACCATCCCACATGCTGATCGCCACCGCCCGGTTGAGGGCCACCACTGGCGATGGGTCCCGCTCCTCCAGCAGGGCATAGAGTGCCGCGATCTGCCGCCAGTCGGTGGCGGCCGCGGTCCGCGCCTCGGCGTGCACCGCGGCGATCGCTGCCTGCAAGGCGTATCGCCCCGCGCGCCCGGAGCCGAGGGCCGCTTCCACGAGCGTCGTTCCCTCCGCGATGAGGTTCCGGTTCCACGCCGAACGATCCTGGTCGTCGAGCAGGACCAGGTCCCCGCCGGGGCCGGTGCGGGCCGCGCGGCGGGACTCGCACAGCAGCATCAGCGCGAGCAGCCCCTTCACCTCGGGGTCCGGAAGAAGATCGTGGACCAGCCGGCCCAGCCGGATGGCCTCGGTCGAGAGGTCGGCACGGGTAACCGCCTCACCGGACGCCGGCGAGTACCCTTCGTTGAAAACCAGGTAGATCACCTGCAGGACCGCGTCGAGCCGCTCAGGCAGCTCTACCGGGTCGGGGACTTGGTAGGGAATGCCCGCGTCGCGAATCTTGCCCTTGGCCCGCACAATGCGCTGCGCGAGCGTGGGAGCGCCCACGAGGAAGGCCCGGGCAATCTCCTCGGTGGTGAGCCCGCACACCTCACGCAGAGTGAGGGCGACCTGGGCGTCGCGCGGAAGGGCAGGGTGGCAGCAGGTGAAGATCAGGCGCAGCCGGTCGTCGCCGAGCTCCTCCGCCTCGGTGTCGGGTGGCGGGATGCGCGCCAGCGCATCGGCGATGTGGGTGAGCGCCGCATCGAACCGGGCGCGGCGCCGGATCGTGTCGATCGCCTTGAACCTGCCGGTCGAGACAAGCCAGGCCCGGGGGTTGGCCGGGACGCCTGCCGCGGGCCACTGCTCCACCGCCGCGGCAAAGGCGTCGTGCAGCGCCTCCTCGGCGCGGTCGAAATCGCCAAGGAGGCGGATGAGCGACGCGAGAACCCGTCGGGACTCGGTCCGGTAGATCGCCTCGACCCGCTGGTGGATCGAGGCGCCGAGGCCGGTCATGCCGGGGGTGCTGCCATCTCCCAGATCGGCCGGACCTCGATGCTGCCGGTGCGCGCGGAGGGAATCCGCGACGCGATCTGGATCGCCTCGTTCAGGTCGCGCGCTTCCACGAGGAAGTACCCGCCGAGCTGTTCCTTGGTCTCGGCGAACGGCCCGTCGGTGGCGGAGACTTTTCCGTTGCGGATCCGCACGGTGGTCGCATCCTGGACCGGTCGCAGGCGGTTGCCGCCGAGGACGGTCCCCTGGGCACGGTGCTCCTTCCCGAACGCCGTGTACTCGCCCAGGAAATGTTCCATCTCCGCCTTCGGCATCGCAGCGAGCACCGATTCAGCGTCATAGATCAGGCACAGGTACTTCACGGTTTCCTCCGTGGTTGACTCGAGGTTGAACTGCCGGGACACAGATAGTCGTCCCGGCCAGCCCCAAATCGACATCGCCGCTGTCCAAGGTCTGGGCCCGCGCCCGGTTCATCGGCTAAGTTCCACCGGCACAGCGAATTTCACCAGCACCCCCTGCCTCACATGATCCTGCTCGACGAGAGCTCCTCCTCCGCCGCCCACGCCGACCCGGTCGCCGCGGTCGTCCTCTTTCTCGCCGTCATCCTGGTGGCCGCCAAGCTCGGCGGCGACCTCGCGGTGCGGCTGGGGCAGCCCGCCGTGCTGGGCGAGCTCCTCGTGGGCATTCTCATCGGCAACCTGCCGCTGCTGGGCGTCCACCTCTTCGAGCCGATCCGGCACGATGCCAGCATCGACATGCTCTCCCGGCTCGGCGTCATCGTCCTGCTGTTCGAGGTGGGACTCGAGTCGACGGTCGCGCAGATGCTGCGGGTGGGCTGGTCGTCGCTCCTGGTGGCGGTGATCGGGGTGGTCTTCCCCTTCGCGCTCGGCTGGGGTGCCAGCGCCTGGCTGCTGCCGCACGAGAGCGAATACGTCCACGCCTTCATCGGTGCGACGCTCACCGCGACCAGCGTGGGCATCACCGCCCGGGTCCTCAAGGACCTGGGGAAGTCCCAGACCGGCGAGTCGCGCATCATCCTCGGCGCCGCCGTCATCGACGACGTGCTCGGGCTCCTCATCCTGGCCGTGGTGGCGGGGATCATCAACGCCGCCGACCGCGGGGTGGACCTCTCCTACGGCGCGTTCGGGCTGATCCTGGGGAAGGCGGTGCTCTTCCTGGTGGGCTCGCTGGTGCTGGGACGGTTCGTCTCCCGCCGGCTCTTCGTGCTGGCCTCACGGCTCCAGGCGCGGGGTGTGCTCCTTGCCACCGGGCTCTCGTTCTGCTTCCTCCTCTCCTTCCTCGCGAGTGTCGTCGGGCTGGCGCCGATCGTGGGTGCCTTCAGCGCCGGGCTCATCCTCGAGGATGTGCATTACAAGGAGTTCAAGACCAGTGAACCCCACTCCCTCGAGGAACTGGTCCACCCCATCTCCTCCTTCCTGGTGCCGGTCTTCTTCGTCCTCATGGGGATGCGGGTCGACCTGACCTCGTTCGCGCAGCCGGGGGTGCTGGGGCTGGCCGCGGCGATCACCGTCATGGCCATCATCGGCAAGCAGTTCGCCGGGCTCGGGGTCATCACCCGGGGCGTCGACCGGATCACCGTGGGGATCGGGATGGTCCCGCGGGGCGAAGTCGGGCTCATCTTCGCGAACATCGGCCTCACGCTGGTGGTGGCGGGGGAGAAGATCGTGACGCCCTCGACCTTCTCCGCGGTGGTAGTCATGGTCGTCTGCACCACCCTGGTCACCCCCCCGCTCCTCCGCTGGCGCTTCGGGCAACTGGCCCGGAGGGGCGGGAACTCGCCCTGACCCCGGTCCCTTCAGGCCGCCGATCGCGGCCTGGGCGTCCAGCTGGAAGTCGTTGCCCTACAGTGTTTTGGCCCCCCCGCCGATAGTCCCTCTGATCCCGCCCTGATGCGGCCTCCGGTTTGCACTATGGAGAGACGACTTTCCCCTATTCAGAGGGACTCCCGTGTACCTACACCATCGTCGCCGGGCCAGCGCCCTCGCCCTGCTGCTTGCCGCTGGGTGCGCCAAGGCGCCACCGGCCACCACCGCAGCGCCCCGCGACTCGGTCATCACCAACACCGTGCACGTGGTCGACACGGTGAAGGTGCGGGACGGCGACCTGGAGCAGCGGGTGAACCGGCTCGAAATGCAGCTGCTCGGCAAGGACGCCCAGATCGAGGATCTCCAGCAGGGCCTGGAGGCGGCGCAGCTCGAGGTGGTGCGCACCATGGCCAAGCTGCGGACGGTGGCGACCCGTGCCGAGGCGGCGTCGGGCATGGCGGAGGCGGAGCTGGCGGTGCAGTCGCTGCGGAACCTGCGTGGTGCTCTCGGCCAGCCGGAACTGGTGCAGAGCACCCAGCTCCTGGCGCAGAGCACCGAGGTGTTCAACCGGCAGAATTTCGGCGGGGCGCTCTATCTCGCGGGCCAGGCCAAGGGGCTGGCGGTGCGGGGGAAGGCGCGGCTGGGAGGCGGGGATGTGCCCCGCACCGGTGAGGTGATGTTCCCCGCGCCGGTGACGCTGGTGACCACGTCGCGGGGGAACCTGCGGGAGGGGCCGGGCACCCGCTTCGGGGTGGTGCAGACGCTGGAGAGCGGGACCGGGCTGGTGGGGATCAGCTACGTGGATGAGTGGGTCCGGGTCCGCGACCAGGGCGGGCGCAACGGCTGGGTCTTCTCCGACCTGGTGAGCCGCCGGAGCAACTAGGCGCGCTTCGTCACCACCCGGTCGCGGCCTTCCTTCTTCGCCTGGTAGAGGGCCAGGTCGGCGCTCATGATGAGCGCTTCGGCGCTCTTCCCATCCTCGGGCATTCCGGCGGCGCCGACGCTCACCGTCACC
>JAXLXZ010000018.1:0-84054 GCA_046327735.1 Gemmatimonadales bacterium
CGCAAACGTCAGCGGCTCTCGCGGCGGACGCGCTCCTGCCGTCGTCCTTGATGGCTCAGGGAGCGTCGCACCCATCATTCCCGGTCGTTACCCCGAGCCGTGAAATACGCCCGGGGGAAATGGCCTATGCCTACCTAGCCGCAGGCCAGATCTTCACTGATTCCACTCCGGTGATGCGGAGCCGGCTGGAGCGCTCCAACTGGAAGGGGGAGGCCGCCTGGTTACTGCTCGGCGGCCCGACGGAGGATAAGGCAGCCGAATGGCGGGACTCGGCCTGGTTCGATACGACCGAGGTGCGCCAGCTTGCCCGTTCGATTGCTGTCTACAAGAGCAATGCGCGCATTGTCGAGGAATTCCGGGAGCACGATGTCCTTCGTGGCTACATGACCGAGAATGGCACCAGCTGGAACGTCATCAGCAAGGAAGGCGACCCGCAGGACGGATCGGGCGGGGTCGTGCTGCGGACTGACGCGCTGAACCTGGCACTGCGTCGGGCTCCAATCGACAGGGACTGGAAGGGAAGCATTGCTCTCGTAGTCTGGCCGTACTACAGCAAGATGGCCAAGCAATGGTACGACTTGTCAGTCGTCGGAGACGAGACGATCAGTGTGCCGGCAGGTACGTTTGATTGCTGGAAGATTCAGCTGGGGGCCGGGCGGGCGCATGGGGATGGAGGCATCTTCTTCTGGATCTCCAAGAACCAGCAGTGGATCGCGCAGTGGGGCGCGATCAACCAGCACGACCGGGGGTTCCGCATGGTCCTGGTCAAGGCCACGGAAGAGTAGGGGGCCGGTCACCCGGCCCCCGCTCACCGCTCACGCGGTTGCAGTTCCCGCTCACGCACTTCCCTGTTTCACGTAGATCTCCCCCCCACCTTCCCGGAACTCCGCCGCCTTCTCCGCCATCCCCTGGGCCGCGCTCCGGATGTCCTGGGTGATCTTCATCGAGCAGAACTTCGGCCCGCACATCGAGCAGAAGTGCGCCACCTTCGCTCCGTCCGCCGGCAGGGTCTCGTCGTGGTACGCCCGCGCCGTCACCGGGTCGAGTGACAGGTTGAACTGGTCCTCCCAGCGGAACTCGAACCGGGCCTTGCTCAGCGCGTCGTCCCGCTGCCGCGCCCGGGGGTGGCCCTTGGCCAGGTCGGCGGCGTGGGCCGCGATCTTGTACGCGATCACCCCCGCCTTCACGTCGTCCCGGTCCGGCAGCCCCAGGTGCTCCTTGGGCGTCACGTAGCAGAGCATCGCGGTGCCGTACCAGCCGATCATCGCCGCGCCGATGGCGCTGGTGATGTGATCGTAGCCCGGCGCGATATCGGTCGTGAGCGGCCCGAGCGTGTAAAAGGGCGCCTCGCCGCACCACTCGAGCTGCTTCTCCATGTTCTCCTTGATGAGGTGCATCGGGACATGGCCCGGCCCCTCGTTCATCACCTGGACGTCGTACTCCCACGCGATCCGGGTGAGCTCCCCCTGGGTCTTGAGCTCGGCGAACTGGGCCGCGTCGTTGGCATCGGCGATCGACCCGGGCCGCAGGCCGTCCCCCAGCGAAAACGAGACATCGTAGGCCCGCATGATCTCGCAGATCTCGCGGAAGCGGGTGTAGAGGAAATTTTCCTGGTGATGCGCCAGGCACCACTTCGCGATGATCGATCCGCCCCGCGACACGATCCCCGTCATCCGCTCCGCCGTGAGCGGGATGTACGGCAGCAGCACCCCCGCATGCACGGTGAAGTAGTCCACGCCCTGCTCGGCCTGCTCGATCAGGGTATCGCGGTAGACCTCCCAGGTCAGGTCTTCTGCCACGCCCCCGACCTTTTCCAGCGCCTGATAAATGGGCACCGTGCCGATCGGCACCGCGCTGTTGCGAATGATCCACTGCCGAGTCGCGTGAATGTTCCTTCCGGTCGACAGGTCCATCACCGTGTCGGCGCCCCAGAGCGTGGCCCAGCGGAGCTTCTCCACCTCTTCCTCGATCGAGCTGGTCACCGCCGAGTTGCCGATGTTGGCGTTGATCTTCACGTGGAAGGCGCGGCCGATGATCATCGGCTCGAGCTCGGGGTGATTGATGTTCGCCGGGATGATCGCGCGGCCGCGGGCGACCTCGCTCCGCACGAACGCCGCGTCCATCCCCTCGCGCAGCGCGATGTACTCCATCTCCGGCGTGATCTCGCCCCGGCGGGCGTAGTGGAGCTGGGTGACCGCGCCCCGTCCCCGGTAGGCCGGCCGCTCGAGCGTGGCGGGAATGAGCCCCGCTGTCGCAGGAACGGGCGATCCTGCGCATCTCTCGACGTCACGCTCCATGATCCAGGCGGCACGAACCGCTGGAAGGCCTTGCCGGACATCAAAACCTGCCGGGCCGCTGGTGTCGTAGACCCGGACCGGGGGCTCCCCGCCTGACAGGGCGATTTCCCGCATCGGCACCCGGATGCCGCGGGGCCCGTCGACCTGCACCTTGCGGGAACGGGGGAAGGCCTCGGCGTCGGCGGAGGCGGGGGCGGTTGGCAGGGGAATGGACGGGGGGACCATGGGACGGCTCCTCTCGGAAATCGGGCGAAAAGAGAGCCGTGCCGGCCGCGCTCCCTTCGCCGGTATGAACCGGATCAGGTTCCAAGGGACTGTCTCAATCCGGCGGCGCCCCATGCCTTCAGGCGCCGGGATACCCCTGGCGGTCCCAGAACGGTAATCCAGGGTACCGGATGGTCAAATGGCACGGCTGATGCTTTAGGGAGAGGTGCACCCGAGGAACCGAGCGATGGTCCGGCGCATTGGAGGAGGTGGGGTGCCGGGGGCAGCACTCAAGACTGGCACGAAGCCGGTCGATATGAGAAGCAGGCGGGTGCGTCTGCGTACCTCTCTTGAACCGACTTACTGACGGCACGCATGACTGGTGTGATGAATCACAACCTGAAGGGCCTCAACCGGCGTACGCGCCGGGGGCTCGGATTCATCCCCAGACGACCGCGGGCAGGCTGACGGCACCGACGTACCAGGTGACACCGCCCCCGCGCTCAGCACGACGCGGGGGCTTCGTTTTGCGGCGGGATGGCAACTCACGGCGGGTCCAGGGGAGGGTAGGGGCATGATCGCGAAGCTGCTGACGGTGGTGGGAACCGGACTCACGGCGGTGATGATCGCCGGGCGTCCCGTTCCCGCGGCTGCCCCGGCGGCGCCCCAGATCCGCGAGATCGCCGACCTCACCCTCCGGGACGTGGCCGTGGCGGTCTACGATTCCGCGCACCCGGTCATCTACTACAACCCCACCCTGATGAAGCAGTTCGGGCCCGAGCTCGCGCTCTTCTTCATGGCGCACGAACACGCCCATATCTCCCTCAAGCACACCCGGGCGGGCGCCCTGCGCTCCGCCGCCCCCAACCAGCGGGACCGGGTGCTGCAGCAGAAGGAACTCGAGGCGGACTGCCTCGCCGCGCGCCGGCTGGGCGAGGACGGCCGGGACGGCTCGATGGCGGCGGTCCGGTTCTTCTCCCGCCTCGGCGACCGGAGCTTCGACGCGGAACACCCGAGCGGCACGGCGCGGGCGGCAAAGATCCTCTCCTGCATGCCCAAGTAAGGGGCGACGGGAGACCCTTGGCGGGCGACGGGACCGGCGTCCTGTCGCCCGCCTTGCTGTCCGGGCGCCAGCCATCCCAGATTGCCCTATGCGTCGCCTCCTCCCTCTCCTGCTGGCCCTGAGCCTCCCCGCCCCGCTGGCGGCCCAGGGGCTCAACCTGATCCCGGGCGTGGAGGAGATCGCCAGCGACAGCATCGGGGACATCGCCGTCGCCGCCGTGGATGTCGAGCATCCGGTGGTGTTCTACAACCCGGTCATGACCCGGCGATACGGGCCACTCCTCACCCGCTTCTTTCTCGCCCACGAGTACGGCCACATCCAGTACCACCACACCCGGGCCGGCCTCGCCACCTTCGCCGACACCGCCCGGGACGCGATCTTCCGCACCCAGGAGCTCGAAGCCGACTGCTACGCCGCGGGCCTCCCCGGGGACGACGCCCGCGCCGCCACCGAGGCCGCCCTCCGCTTCTTCTCCCGCCTGGGGCCGTTCCGCTACGACAACGAGCACCCCACCGGGGCCCAGCGCGCCGCCCGGATCCTGATGTGCCTCCCCGGCCCCCGGCCCGATGTCATCTACGGCCGGGGCGAGACCGGGGTGGAAGTGGGACCGGTGAGCGGGGAGCCCGACCGCATCGCCTTCGAGGTGACCACCGAAGACCTGACCCGGCTGGGGGGCGAAGCGGTGCTCTGGCTCGACGGGGTGCGGGTGGGCGCGCTCTCCAACCTGCGCTTCCCCCACACCCTCTCGGTGGGGAGCTTTGCCGCGGGGATCCACACCTACCGCATCGAGATCGAGTTCTTCGACCTGGAGCACAATCCCAGCGGCAGGATGACCGGCCGCGGCCACGTGCTGATTCAGCACGGCGATCACTTCCGGATTGTGTGGTCGGGGGGAGAACGCCCGGAGCTGGTGCGGCAGTAGAGGTTGTGCCGCCTTGCCGCTCTGCCGCTTTGCCGCCTCTACTGCTTCACCTGGTCCAGCACTTCACGCACCCGCCGCATCAGGTGCTCCGAGGTGAACGGCTTCTGCAGGAACGCCGAGGCCGGCTCCAGCAGCACCTTCTGCTCCAGCGTGGTGGCGGCATACCCTGACATCAGGATGATCCGCACCGCGGGCCGCTCCACCAGCAGCCGCTCCGCCAGCTTGGGCCCGCTCAGGCCCGGCATCACCACGTCGGTCAGCAGCAGGTCCAGCGGGCCGGCGTGCAGCCGCGAGACCTCGAGCGCCGCCTCCGCGCTCGGGGCGGTGAGCACCTTGTAGCCGTGCACCTCGAGGACCCGGCGGATCAGGTTCCGTACCGCGTCCTCGTCTTCCACCAGCAGGATCGTCTCGGTGCCGCCCCCCGGGAGCGGCACCGGCGCGGGGGCCTGCACGACCGACTCGCCCTGTACCCGCGGCAGGTCCACCAGGAAGGTGCTCCCCTGGCCCGGCGCGCTGCTGACCGCGATCGTCCCGCCGCTCTGCTTCACGATGCCGTACGCCGTCGCCAGCCCGAGCCCGGTGCCCTTGCCCATTTCCTTGGTGGTATAGAAGGGCTCGAAGACGTGGGCCCGGACCTCGTCGGTCATCCCCACCCCGTTGTCGGTCACCCGCACCCGCACCATGGGCCCTTCGGCCAGGTCGACGTTGCGGGTCTCGATCACCAGCTGGCCGCCGAGCGGCATGGCATCGCGGGCGTTGACGGCGAGGTTGAGGATCACCTGCTCCATCTGCACCGGATCGGCGCGGACCGCGCCGAGATCGGGAGCCAGCAGGGTGAGGAGGTCGATGTCCTCGCCGATGGTGCGCCGGAGCATCCGGGCGATGGTGCTGACCGTGGCATTGAGGTCGACCACCCGCGGCTCGAGCACCTGCTTGCGGCTGAAGGCCAGCAGCTGCTGCGTCAGGGCCGCGGCGCGCGTGCCGGCCGACATGATCTCCAGCAGGTCGTCATGAAGGGTGTCGCTGGTGGGGACCCGCTTGAGGGCCAGGTCGGCGTGGCCCAGCACCGAGGTCAGCAGGTTGTTGAAGTCGTGGGCCACCCCGCCGGCGAGCCGCCCCACCGCCTCCATCTTCTGCGACTGCCGCAGCTGCTCTTCACTCCGGCGGAGCGCTTCCTCCGTCTGCTTCTGCTCGTTGATGCTGCGCGCCACCCACAGCACGGTGTCACCCTCGAGGGGCGAGACCACCGCGCTGAACCAGACCTCCGCCCCATCGATCTCGAGCGGGTACTCGATCGCGCCCGGCTGGCCGCTGGCGAGGGTGGTGCGGATGAGGCTGGTGAACCGGGCGGCAAGCTCGGGCGGGAGCACGTCCTGCATCCGGCGGCCGAGGAGCGAATCCGCCGGCGCGGGGAGGAGGACCGGCGACGTGGGAGCCACCCGGAGGTAGGTCCCATTCTGGTCGAGCACCAGGATGGTGTCGCGCATGGCCGCGAACAGGGCCCGCAGTTCCCGCTCGGAGCTGCGGACGGCGTCCTCGGCACGCTTCCGCTCGGTGATGTCCTGGTGCGCTTCCATCACGCCGGCGAGGCGGCCATCACTGTCGTACAGCGGCCAGCTGGTGATCGAGACCTGGAGCCGCACGCTGTCCCGGCGCAGGCGCACCGTCTCCAGCTCCTGCATCTGGCCCCCCTGGGTCTCCAGCCGGCGGCGGTGCTCGCCCTCCCGCTCGGTGGGGATGATGCGGAGCTTCCACCCGACCACCTCGCTGGCCTGCCACCCGTAGAGCCGCTCCGCGGCGCTGCTCCACACCGTCACCCGCCCCTCGCCGTCGAGGCCGATGACGGCGAAGGGCGCCGCGGCCACCAGGGTGCGGTACGCCCCCTCGATGGACTGTTCATCGCGATTGGCCCGGCGACGCTCCACCATGGTCGCCGCCAGGAAGAGCCCGGTGATCCCCTGGGTGAAGTTCAGGGCGCTGAAATAGACCTGGTTGGTCTCACCCTGGTCCCGGGCGGCCCAGGCACAGACCACGAAGAGCGCGACCCACATGACCGTGGCGCCCCGCGGGCCGGTGCGGAGCGCTGCCCAGGCGAGCAGGGGAAAGATCACCAGGAAGTAGAATGAGAGGCCGAGCTTCGCGAGCAGCGCGGCGAGGGCCAGTCCCGCGAGCGCGACGAGGTATTCGAGGGACCGGGCGCTGGGCTGGAAGCTGGGTGCCGGACCCAGCCAGGTGAGCAGGAGCGGCGTGACGAGCAGGATACCCGCGGCCGAGCCGAAGTAGAGCACCGCGCAGAGGATCCACGGCTCGGTCGCCCGCGCCGTGATCAGGAGCGGCGCGGCCAGGAGCACCTTGATCAGTGGCGCCGCCAGGGCCACCAGCACGAAGCGCAGTACGCTACCCAGGCGCTCGAAGCGGGTGTCGCTCCAGCCGACGCGCCGGAGCAGGAATGCCGCCGTGAGCGCCGGGAGGAGGTCGAGCACCCCGCTCAGCAGCCCCATGCGGAGGCCGGTGGGAGCCGCGTCAGGCAGGCCCAGTGCGTCGAACGCCACGTAGCCGAGCGCCGCGCCCACCACCACCGCCGGCCAGTAGCGGGCACCCAGGAGGAAGAGCCCGGCGACGGCGATCCCGCTGGTCAGGAGGACCGGAGCGGAGTACGACTGCTTCATGGCAAACGCGGTGGTGAACGTGCCCAGCGCGCACCCCGCCGTCAGCAACAGCAGGTTTGCCAGATAGGTGAAGACGGAGGATGGCATGCCACCCAGCCGCTGCGGGCGTGCTGGGAGTGACTCAGGTAAGAGCTGCGTCGCCATCCGGCATCACGATTCGCTGGTTGGCCCACAACCGCATCATCCCGGTGAACGCCTCCGCCAGCCCCGCCTCGAAGTCCACCCCGCCCCGCTCCTCGATGTAGGCGAGCGCCATCTCCGCCGCCCACGCTTCCCGGTAGGGCCGCGCGGTGCAGAGGGCGTCGAAGACGTCACACACGTGGACCAGCTTGCTGGCATAGTGCGTGTCGCGCTGATAGCGGAAGCGCGGGTAGCCGTGGCCGTTGATCATGATGTGATGCTCGTAGGCCACCGTCGCCGCCAGGTCGAGCTTCTGCTCCCGGGCGATGATCAGCCGGGCCCCGTCGATCGGGTGGCGCCGCAGCGCCGCCAGCTCGCTCTCGGTGAGCGCGCCCGGCTTCACCAGGATTTCCTTGGGCACCCGGACCTTGCCCAGGTCGTGCAGCAGCCCGGCGATCCCGAACTCCCGCACATCCTTGGGCCCCAGGCCGATGTACTCCGCCAGCGCCATCGACAGCACCGCCACGTTGGTGGCATGGGTGGTGGTGTACTGGTCGTAGTTCTTGAGCGCCAGCAGCGGCATCATCATCCGGCTCTGGCTGTGCATCGCCAGCGAGAGCGACCGGACCACCGCGTTCGCCTCCGCCAGCGGCAGGGTCTCGGTCTGCTCCACCTCGCCGTGAATCCACCCCACCGTCTCGATCTCGTCGTCGAGGGTGTAGTTGACCGCGATCGTCTCGGCGACCTCCACCGCTACGTCGGCCGAGGCGCCCCGGATGCTCACGGTGCCGAAGCGGATCGAGGGACGGCGGAACTGCCGCACCTCGCTGGTGTCGATCTCGCCCGAGGTCACCCGCTTCTGCACGTCGCCCAGGAACTCGGCCAGGTCGTCGCGCGAAACCGTCGCGTCGAACTCCACCCGCTGCACCCCCGCCTTGGCCAGCCGCTTGGCCCAGTCCCAGGCCTTGAAGTCGCGGAGGGCCTGCTGGCGGTAGAGGACCTCTTCCTCGAGGAAGGTGAAGTTGGGCGCCGGGTCGAGCTTCTGGAGGGCGTCGAGTTGCTGGAAGGCGTGGTCGAGGGCCTTCTCCCGTGCGGGGTGGCCGGCGCGGTAGAGATTGGTGGCCGACAGCGCCTGCCCCAGCGCGGTGAGAAAGCGGATCGGGTCGCTCACTGGTCCTCGATGACGCCGGTGGCGGCGGTGCGGATGTCCGGATCGTTGCTTTCCCAGGCGAGCCGCAGCACCGACTGCGCCGTGACGTCCTGGCGGAAGGCCCGGGCCAGGCAGCTGATCACCGCCAGCAGCTCGTGGCTCTTGGGCATGAGCTTCCGCTTCTTGAACCAGTTGGGCTGGGTGAGGGCCTGGTTCACCAGCCAGTCGCGGGTCGCCGCGGTCTTGACCGTGCCGATGACCCGGATGGCCATGACGCGGAGCTCGACCGAGAGTTTCCGGTCGTTGAGCAGCATCCGCACCCGGCCCACCGCCGCCGGGGGGCAGCCGTCGAGCGCGGCGCTCAGCCCCAGCCGCACGTTGGCGTCGTCGTCGTCACCCACCGCGGCGATGATCGCCTCGTCGCGCCGGCCCTGGAGCCGGAGCATCAGCTTGATCGCCTCCCGGCGCACCCGGGCATCTTCGTTGGCGGCATAGTCGGCGATCTGGAAATCGGCCGGGATCTCCGGCAGCGAGCCGAGCAGCGCGAGCAGGTTGCGCTGCACGTACCAGGGCGCCCCCGGGAGCCGCTCGATCAGCATCGGCGCGATCGACGGGCCCAGCTTGCCGAGCCGGGTGAGCAGCCGGCGCCGGATGGCGCGGTTGTCCGCCACTTCCAGGCTCTCCAGCATCGGCTCCGCCGCGGCCATGCCCATCCGCTCGAGCAGGAGCTCCACCACCTCGGTGTCGCGCGGCTCGTTGTTGAGCAGGATCCGCATGTTGTTGGGCGTCGCCAGCCGGTTCCAGTAGTGCTCGGCGATGTCGTCGGCGACGGCCGGATCCTCCACCATCTTGACCACCTCGGCCGCCCGCCCGTCTCGGACCATCTCCTCCAGCGCCGCCCAGACCGCCTCGCCCACGGTGTCGGTCTCGAGCGAGATCTGCACCAGCCGGATGGCCTCGGCGGGCTGGGCCTCTGCCGGCTGGTTGCCGCTCATCGTCGGGTGGCGCGAGAGCCGCTCCAGGACCCGCCCGTAATGAGCCGGGTTGGGATCGGCCAGGCTCCACCGGTCCACCAGCTGGCGGACCCCCTCGCGCAGCGCGAGGTCGGCCTCTTCCCGGATGCTGGGCGCCCCCTTCTCCGCCTGGAAGGCCAGCTTGGTCAGCAGCCGCACCATCGCGTGGGGGATCGCCTGCTCGTTCGCCTCCCCCACCGAGCGGAGCAGCGTGAGCACCGCGCCCGCGGGCAGCACCATGGCGGCGTCGACCACCAGCTTCCGACGCTGGGCCAGGTCCGCGCCCATGGTGGCGAGTTCCTTGAGGGTGTCCGGGGTGATGTGGTTGAGGAGGGTCGAGAGACGCTCCTTGAGCATCGCCGCCTCGCCCCCGTGCGAGAGCCGGAGCTCGCGGGAGAGGCCCAGCAGGATGCTCACCACCTTGCGGGCCTTGTCGCCGTCGCGCATCTGCTCGTTGAGCGCCTTCGCGATGGCCCGGGGGTCGGTGTGGAGCTCGGGGGCGCCTTCCTTGGCGATGGCCGCCGCGGCCAGGCCCATCCAGAGCCGGCCCACCACCGTCTCCTCCGGCTTCCGGACGGTGGCCTGCTCGCCGAGGTGCTGGTCGCCGTCGTCGCTCAGCTCGATCCGGTCGTAGGCCGGCGGCAGGAGGCGGATATGCTCCCAGCGCTCGTCGTACTGCTCCAGCTGGACGCCCACCGGGTTGGTGCGGGCATCCTGGCCCAGGAGGCGGAGCATGTCGGCCAGCTCGGCCTGGGTCACGCCCGGGGTGAACTTGATCGCGCCGATCTGGTGGCGATGGAGCTTCTGGGCCAGTTCCCGGAGCACCGGGTTGTCGGGGTCGGTGGCGAGGCCCTCGACCAGGAGCTGGGTGCGCGCGACCCCGAGCAGGAGGAACGGCCGGTTGACCACCACCGCGCGCAGGTGGCCCGCCACCGCCTCGATGGCATTGGCCAGGAGCGGGTGCTTCTCGGGATAGGCGGTGACTTTGTGCAGCGCAATGCCGAGCAGCGGGAGAAACACCGCTACGTCACGCGGGAGAACCGCGCGTTCCTGCTGGGGGGAGGCGGTGGAAGTTTCGGCCACTCGGCTCAGAGGGGGGAGTTACCTCAAATTAATGACAGGACAGGGCGCGGGGCCAGCCATGCGGGACAAAAAAAAAGCCGGGCCGCCCGAGGGGCGGCCCGGCGGTCCCGCGGGGGGGATCAGTCCTTGGCCCGGTCGATGTACTCGCCGGTGGTCGGGTTGACCCGGACCCGCTCGCCGGTCTGGATGAACTCGGGGACGTTGATCATCGCCCCGTTGTCGAGCTTGGCCGGCTTGAAGGAGGAGGTCTTGGTGGCGGTCTTCATGACCGGGTTGGTCTCGACCACCTCGAACACCATCGCGTTAGGCAGCTGGATCCCGATGGGGCGGCCATTGAAGAACTCCGCGATGATCTTCATGCCCGGCGCCACCCACTTGGCCGAATCGCCGAGATCGTCCTCGCTCATCTCGAGCTGGTCGAAATTCTCGGTGTTCATGAAGTGGTAGGAGTCGCCGCCGGCGTAGAGGAACTCGAGGGTGTGGGTCTCGAGGTCGGCCACTTCCACGGTATCGGTGGACCGGAAGCGGTGCTCGAACTGGGTCCCGGTGCGCAGCTTCCGCAGCTTGGCCTGGACCATCGCCCGGAGGTTGCCGGGAGTGTGGTGATGGAAGTCGAGAACCCGGACCGGCTCTCCATCGAACAGGAGAGTCATCCCCTTCCGCATATCGCTCGCGATGATACCCATGAGACCAACCAGATAGTGGTGAACGTGTTCGGGGTTATCGAAGGTGAGCGGTGAGCAGTGAGCGGGGGCGACGAGGCGGGGCCATACCCCGCTTACCGCTCACCGCTTACCGCTCACCGCTCTTGCCCCCCGTCTGCCGGGCACAAGAATAGAGGAAGGGCTGGTCTGGCGGTAGGGGCGAACCTCCCTACATTATCAAAGTCCTTTTCCGGCCGAGGCTTACATGTCCAGTCGTCGGGCGTTCATCGGGGCCCTTGCTGGGGCCACCATCCTCCCCTCCATGCGGCCCGACGCCTTCCGGCGGGTCCTTCCCCTCGCGCGGACCCACGGCGGGCCGGACGACGAGGACTACTGGGGCGAGATCCAGCGCGCGTTCGATTGCGACCGCACGATGGTGAACCTCAACAACGGGGGGTGCAGCCCCACCCCGACCCACGTGCTGGAGCAGATGATCCGGGACCTCAAGTTCTCCAATGAGCTCCCGGTGATTCACATGTGGCAGACCCTCGAGCCCCGGATCGAGAGCGTACGCCGGGAGCTGGCCCGGAGCTTTGGCTGCGACCCCGAGGAGATGGCCATCACCCGGAACGCCTCCGAGGCCAACGAGACCATGATCCTCGGGCTCGACCTCAAGGCCGGCGACGAGGTGATCGTCACCAACCAGAACTACGGCCGGATGATCACCACCTGGGACCAGCGGGTCCGGCGGGATGGGATCGTCCTCAAGCAGATCTCCATCAAGCTCCCCCCGCCCTCCCAGGACTACATCGTCGAGCAGTTCAAGGCCGCGGTCACACCCCGGACGAAGGTCATCGAGGTCACCCACATCACCAACCTCTCCGGCCAGATCATGCCGGTGCGGGAGCTGGTGCGCTGGGCCCGCCCGAAGGGGATCGAGGTCTTTGTCGACGGGGCCCACGCCTACGCCCATTTCCCCTTCACCCGCGACGAGCTCGACTGCGACTACTACGGGACCAGCCTGCACAAGTGGCTGCTGGCCCCGATCGGCACCGGGTTCCTCTATGTCCGCAAGAGCAAGCAGAAGCGGCTCTGGCCGATGATGGCGGCGCCCGCCACCATGGACGAGAACATCCGGAAGTACGAGGAGATTGGCACCCACCCGGCGGCGAACCACAACGCCATCAGCGTGGCGCTGGCCTTCCACAACGCCATCGGCGGCGAGCGGAAGATCGCGCGGCTCCGCTACCTCCGGGACCGCTGGGCCAAGCGGCTGCAGCAGGAGAATGACCGGGTGCAGATCCTGACCCCGCTCGACTCCCCCAATGGCGCCGGGATCGGCCTGGTGCACGTCGACGGCATCGCGCCCGACAAGCTGGTCGGGTGGATGATGGAGAAGCACAAGATCGTCGTGACCCCGATCAATCACCCCGAGTTCAACGGGCTGCGGGTGACGCCCAACGTCTACACCACGGTGCAGGAGGTCGACCTCTTCGCCGACAAGATGCTCGAGGCCATCCGCCACGGGGTGACCTGAGCCCTGATGGCCACCTTCGATCCCGGGGAGCCGCGCACCCTCCCCGAGCTGACCGGAACGCTCACCCGCCTCGTGACCACCGGGGTGAGCTTCCTGGCCCCGATGAGTGACGCGGCCTTCTTCGCGCCGCAGGGCCAGGCCTGGAGTCCCGCCGAGCACGTGCGGCACCTCCGCAAGTCCAGCGCGCCGCTCGTCACCGCCTTCAAGCTTCCGCGATTCATGCTCCGGCTCCGCTTCGGGAGCCGGCGCGCCCCGTCACGGAGCTTCGCCGAGGTGCGCACCGTCTACCTCGCGAAGATCAAGGAAGGCTTCCAGGCCGGATCCTACGCTCCTTCCGCCGAGGCACCGCCCTCCAATCCCACCGACCGGCGCAACGAGATCGTCAACGCCTGGACCGGGGTCACCGTCGAGCTCACCAACGCGATCGGCTCCTGGTCCGAGCCGGAGCTCGACCGCCACCAGCTCCCCCATCCCGCCATCGGCAATCTCTCGGTGCGGGAGATGCTGGCCTTCACCGTGTACCACACCGCCCATCACCTGATGCGGATCGAGGAGCGGGCGGCGGGCCGCGCATGAACACCCTCCGGCCCGCACGGCCGGCCGACGAGCCCGCCCTGCTGGCGCTCCTCCCCGGTCTCGCCGACTTCCCGGTCCCGCCATGGCGCACCGCCCGCCAGATCGCCGACGCCGACACCCGCATCCTGCTCGAGGCCCTGGCGCACCCCGACCCCGGCACCCTGGTGCTCGTGGCCGAGGCGCCGAACGGGACGATCGCCGGGTTCCTCTTCGCGACCACCCGGCAGGACTACTTCACCGGCACACCCCACGCCCACATCGAGGTGATCGTGGTGAGCCAGTCGGCCCGGGGGCAGGGCCTGGCCCGCGAGCTGGTCGAGGGGGCGGAACGGTGGGCCGGCCGGCGCGGCTACGCCAGCATCACCCTCAACGTCTTCGACCGGAACACCCGGGCCAGCTCGGTCTACCAGCGGCTCGGCTATGCTCCAGAGACGGTGCACTACATCAAGCCGCTCGACCCGGCGGGCACCCGCGGAGAACCCACCCCATGAAATGGCTGGTGAGCATGGTGGCCGGCTCGCTCGGCGGCGGGATCGGCTGGTGGATCGGCGCCAAGATCGGGGTGATGACCGCCTTCTTCCTGAGCGTCATCGGCACCGCCATCGCGGTCTACTACGCCAAGCGCTGGGTCGACGAGCACCTTCCATGACCACCCCCTATCTCGCGCTGGTCCGGAACGTCACCGACGCGATCACCGAGTGCGAGCTCACCCATCTCGCCCGGGAGCCGATCGACGTCGCCCGGGCGCGCCAGCAGCACGCCGCCTACGAGGCGCTGCTCCGGACGCTGGGGTGCGCGGTGGAGGTGATTCCCGCCCCGAACGACCAGCCGGACGCGGTGTTCATCGAGGACACCGCCCTGGTCTTCGATGAACTGGCGGTGATCACCCGGCCAGGCGCGTCGTCGCGCCGCGCCGAGGTGGGGCCGGTGGCGGACCGGCTCGCGCGGGAGCGCGCCCTGGTGCGGCTCGAGGCACCGGCCACGCTCGATGGCGGCGATGTCTTCCGCTCCGGGAAGTCGGTCTTCGCCGGCGAGACCTCCCGCACCAACGCCGCCGGCATCGCGGCACTCCGCGCGGCCCTGGCGCCGCATGGCTACAGCGTGACCGCCGTGCCGGTGACGGGGTGCCTGCACCTCAAGAGCGCCGCCACCGAGGCGGCGCCGGGCCTCGTCCTGGTGAACCCCGCCTGGGTCGATCCGGCGGCCTTCGCCGGTCTCGAGACGCTGCCGGTCGACCCGGCCGAGCCCGGGGCCGCCAACGTCCTCCGCATCGGCCCGGCGCTAGTACAGGACGCCGCCTACCCCCGCACCCGCGCGGCGCTCGAGCGGCGCGGCCTTCCGGTGCATCCCGTCGACCTGTCCGAACTCGCCAAGGCCGAGGGTGCGGTCACCTGCTGCAGTCTCATCGTGGCCCGCGGTTATCTTCCGACGTCCCTTTAGGCCACACTATGCGTCGAGCGCTGCTGCTCCTCGGGCTCCTTGCGAGTTGTGAACGCAGGTCTGAGGACACCCATGAAGACCGGGCCCTCGATTCCGCCGCCACGGTGCCGGTGCCGCCGGCGACGTCGGCCCTGCCCACGCCCATAGACAGCAGCATCGACTGGGGCAGGATGGTGACGCTGGTGCGGAGCGCGCCCGACTCGCTCCGCGCGGTGCAGCAGCTCCACAACCGGGCCGTCACCGTGCTCTTCAAGGATGGCCGCCGCTATCACGCGACCGAGCCGGACATCGACGCGATCATCCACCTGCTCAAGGAAGTCGACCCGGCGGGCCGGGTCCTGATCGCGACCGAATAGCATGCGCGTCCTCCTGGTGCACGGCCTCGGCCGGACCCCGCTCAGCCTCCAGGGGCTGGCGCGCACCCTGCGCCAGGCGGGACACCACACCCGGTTCTTCGGGTATTACGCCTTTGCCGAGCACTACGACCAGATCCGCCTGCGGCTCGCGAGCGAGCTCCGGAGCCTGGCGCGGGACCCTGGCCCCGTCGCGCTCATCGGGCACTCGCTGGGCGGACTGCTGCTGCGCCACACGGTGAGCGAGGCGCCCGAGCTCGAGGTGCACCGGCTGATCATGCTGGGGACACCCAACCAGCCGCCCCGGCTGGCGGTGCGCGCCAACCGCTGGCTCCCGTTCCGGATCTTCACCCGGAGCTGCGGCCACCTGCTGGCCGACCCGTCGGCCTACGCCCGGATTCCCGCGCCCGGCGTCCCCTACACCCTGGTGGCCGGGACCCGCGGCTGGCGCCGGCCGGAAGGGCCGTTCCAGGGCGAGGCCAATGACGGACTCGTGGCGGTGAGCGAGACGCTGGTCCGCTCGGAGGACCAGCCCCATCTCCTCCCCATCAGCCACACCTTCATGATGAACGACCGGCGGCTGCAGGAACTCGTGCTGGCGCTGCTCACCGACCCCGACTCGACCCCGGAGGAGAACGGACATGGCTGACGTGCCCTCACCGCTCCCCGCGGTGGTGACGCTCCGCTCGTCGCTCAAGACCATCGACGAGCAGCTCGGCAGCGGCGCGCTCTCCCCCGACCGGGTGGAGGACATCAAGAGCGCGGTCGACGACATCCGCTTCCGTCTCTGGGGGGTGATGACCGCGGCCGGCCCCGACGAGTACCAGGCCTTCCGCGAGCGCTTCCGCCTGCGGCGCGCCACCGAGATCTGCCACGGCCTGGCGCTCGACATCAAGGAGAAGCGGCTCACGCCGACCCACCGCGAGGCCTCCGAGCTCCGCACCGCGCTGCAGGCGCTGCTGACGCGGCTGCCCACCGAATAGGTCCGCCCTCCTGCCCCGCACCTCGACTCCCGGCTCCTCCCGCAGCGGCTTCGGCTGGATCGCGGTCTCGGCCGCCGGCCTGCTGGCGGTCCTCGCGATCGTCGCGCTGCGGACCGCCAGCGGCGGGTGGGCGTCCCTCTTCAGTCATCGCACCCAGGTCACCCACGACATCGCGCTCGGCCGGCTCGAGGCGGTGGGAAAGCTCGTCACCAGCGAGGCGGGCCTCCGCGACATCGTGGTGTACCAGGACACCCGCCTCGGCAGCACCAAGAAGTCGCTGGTGGTGGTGACCGGGAAGGCGCTCACCGGCATCGACCTCCAGCACGGCGCCACGATCGACATCGATGAAGCCACCCGGACCGTACGGCTCACGGTGCCGCATGCGCGGGTGATCGGCGTCGACATCACGAGCCTCCGGACCTACGACGAGAGCCGGGGCCTGTGGAACTGGTTCAAGCCCGAGGACCGGGACGAGATCTTCGGCCTGGCGCGCGACCAGCTCCGCGCCGCCGCCGCGGACATGCAGGTGGTGGAGCACGCCGAGCAGAGCGCCCGGGCGCTGTTCACCGCGCTCTTCGCGAGCGACGGCTACCGGGTCGACGTGGTGTTCACGCCGGCCCTCGCGACCCCGGCCGAGTGACCCGCCGCACCATGCTGATCGGGGGCGCGCTGCTGGTCCTCGCCATCGTGACCGGCTGGGTGTACCTGGCCCGGCCGTCGCACGACCGCCAGTGGAGCGTGGACCAGTCGGTCCTCCCGACCGTCGAGTGGCACGGCGACAGCGTCCGGATTTCCGGGGTCCGCAACTTCCGGTGGACCAGCGACACGGTCTTCGTCCCGGTGTGGGAGGAACGGACCTACCGGCTCGACCAGGTGGCCACCGCCTGGTACGTCCTGGCGCCGTTCGCGAAGTCGTGGCGCGGTCCGGCCCACGCCTTCGTCACCTTCGGGTTCGACGACGGGCGGTACCTCGCCATCTCGGTCGAGGCGCGGCGGGAGGCGGGCGAGGCCTACGGGCCGGTCATGGGACTGCTCCGGCGCTACGAGCTGGTCTACGTGATCGGGGACGAGCACGACCTGATCGCCCGGCGGGCGCTGTTCAACACCAACGACGTGTATCTCTACCCGGTCCGGGCCGACCGGGCCGGGGTCCGCGCGATGCTCACCGGCATGCTGCAGCGGGCCAACGAGCTGCACGAACGCCCCGAGTTCTACAATACCCTCACCAACAACTGCACCCTCAACCTGGTGCACCACGTGAACGCCATCGTCCCGGGGAAGATCCCCTCGAGCTGGCGGATCGCGCTGCCGGGGTACAGCGACGAGGTGGCGCAGCGGCTCGGCCTGATCGACAGCACCCTGTCGCTCGCGGAGGCCCGCACCCGGTTCCGGATCAACGACAAGGCCCGGGCCGCGATCGACTCGGCGGATTTCTCCGCCCGCATCCGGCAGTAACTTCGCCAGGCTTTTCATGCCCTCGATCTACGACCTCAAGCCCAGGTTCCAGGCGCTGCTCCGTCCCGTGGTCGGGGCCCTCGCCGCCGCCGGTGTCACCGCCAACCAGGTCACCGTCGGCGCGGCGCTGCTGTCTGTGGTCACCGGCGCCCTCATCACCGCCTGGCCCGGCGCCGCGCGGGTGCTCCTCCTGGTGCCGCTGGTCCTCTTCCTCCGGATGGCGCTCAATGCCATCGACGGGATGCTGGCGCGCGAGCACCAGCAGCAGAGCCGCCTCGGGGCGGTGCTGAACGAGCTGGGCGACGTGGTCTCCGACTCGGCGCTGTATCTCCCGCTGGCGCTGGTGCCGGGACTCGAGCCCCGGCTGGTGGTGCTCGCCGTCGTGGTGGCGATCATCGGCGAGATGACCGGTGTCGTGGCCATCCAGGTCGGGGCCGCCCGCCGGTACGACGGCCCGATGGGAAAGAGTGACCGCGCCTTCTGGTTCGGGCTGCTCACCCTGCTCCTGGGCCTGGGGCTCACGCCGGGGTGGTGGTGCACCGCCCTGCTGGCCGCCATCGCCGGACTCGGGATCGTGACGATCGTGAACCGCGCCCGGCGGGCGCTCGGGAGCACTGCATGAGGGACCTGGGGCTGACCCGGCAGGCGTGGCTGGTGCTCGGCGGGATCCTGGCGCTGCTGGTGGTGGCGAGCCTGGTCTCCTGGTATCTCGAGCGGAAGGGCCCGCCCGGGAAGTACCACGAGTTGCGGCAGCGGGTGCAGTCGTGGTGGATCATGGTGGGGGTGTTCGGGATCGCGATGGCGATCGACCGCTCCCTCTCCATCATCTTCTTCGGGCTGGTCTCGTTCCTCGCGCTCAAGGAGTACCTGTCGCTCATTCCCACGCGCCGTGCCGACCGGCGGGTGCTGTTCTGGGCCTACCTCAGCATTCCGGTGCAGTACTACTGGATCTACCGCGGCTGGTACGGGATGTTCATCGTCTTCATCCCGGTGTGGGTCATGCTGCTCATCTCCGCCCGCATGGTGCTCATCGGCGAGACGAAGGATTTCCTCCGGGCGGTGGGGACCATCCAGTGGGGCCTGATGCTGATGGTCTTCGCCATCAGCCACCAGGCGTACCTGCTGGTGCTGGGGGGGGCGGGGCTGGTGCTCTACCTGGTGGTGCTCACCCAGCTCAACGACGTGGCGCAGTACGTGTGGGGGAAGACCTTCGGCCGGCACAAGGCGACCCCGACGGTGAGCCCCGGCAAGACCCTCGAAGGGCTCATCGGCGGGATCGTCACCACCACGGCCCTCTCGTATCTCCTGGCGCCGCTCCTCACCCCGCTCTCGCGCTGGGACAGCGTCGCCGCCGGGTGCCTCATCAGCGCCGGCGGCTTCCTGGGCGACATCACCATTTCGGCACTCAAGCGGGACCTGGGCGTGAAGGACAGCGGCCAGCTCATCCCCGGACACGGCGGGATCCTCGACCGGATCGACAGCCTGACGTACACGGCGCCGTTGTTCTTCCATTTTCTTCGGTTCTACTACTACTAGGGCGGGTAGCTGTTAGCTGTTAGCTGTTGATCTCGATTCCTGACATCCTAGTCGATTCCATATCATACGACGTCCAGCTAACAGCTAACAGCTAACAGCTAAACGGCTAATGGCTAAAGGCCTCTCCTCCCTTCTCCGCCTCCTCTTCTTCGCCGTCGTGGTCCGCGCGGTGACCCTGGTCGTGCTGGGACTCAACGTCCGGCACCGCGAGCGCCTCCCCTGGGGCGGGCCCGCCATCCTCGCCGCCAACCACAACAGCCACCTGGACACGATGGTGCTGATGACGCTGCTGCCGCTCCGCCTGCTCGCGAAGGTGCGGCCGGTGGCGGCGGCCGACTACTTTCTCCGCAATCGCCTGCTGGCGTGGTTCGCGCTCAACATCATCGGCATCCTGCCGATCGCCCGGCAGCGGAGTGAGCAGGCGGGCGACCCGCTCGTCCCCATGGCCGAGGCCCTCGACCGGGGCGAGATCCTGATCTTCTTCCCGGAAGGCTCGCGCGGGGAGCCGGAACACCTGGCCGAGTTCAAGAGCGGCATCGCACGGCTCAAGGAACGGCGCCCGGAGGTACCGGTGGTCCCGGTGTTCATGCACGGGGTCGGCAAGGCGCTGCCCCGCGGAGAGGCGATCCTGGTGCCGTTTTTCGTCGATGTCTTCGTGGGGGAGCCGGTGCCCTGGACCGGAGAGCGGACCGGGTTCATGGAGCAGTTTCGCGCGGCGATCACCGGGCTCGCCGCGGAGGGCCACTTTCCGCCCTGGGAGTGAGGATCATGGCCGACCTCGTCATCCGCCCCGCCGGCGCCGCCGACCTCGCCGCGCTGGTGCCGCTCTTCGATGGCTACCGCCAGTTCTACGAGCAGCCCTCCGATCCGGCCCTGGCGCGCGGCTTTCTCGCCGAGCGGCTCGACCGGCGGGACACCGTGCTCATCCTCGCGGAACTCGACGGGCGGGCCGTGGGCTTCACCCACCTCTTCCCGATCTTCTCGTCCACCCGCTGTGCCCGGCTCTGGCTGCTCAACGACCTGTTCGTGTCACCCGCCGCGCGGAAGCACGGCGTGGCCCGGGCCCTCCTCCGCGCCGCCGAGTCTCATGCCCGGGCCACGGGGGCATGCGGACTCGAGCTCGCGACCGCCCATACCAACACACCAGCCCAGCGACTCTACGAATCGCTGGGCTGGCAGCTGGACACCACCTTCAGGCACTACGAACTGACCTGCTAGGCCCGGTCAGGCGCGGGGAGGCACCGCCGGCCTGGCGGTCTTCACCGCCGTGGCGGCACCGCCGCCGTTCCCGGCCACCTCCGCCGCATCCACCGCCTCCTTCGCGACGAAGGTCGGCAGCTCCACCCCGCCGATGTCCTTCATCACCTGCATCATCGGCGGCAGGGTCTTGGCCATGCTCTGGAGAAACCCGCTGGTGCCGCCGCCGTTCCCGCCGTTCTCCCACACCACGACCTTGTCGAACTTGATGTTCGAGATCGCCTTGGCCGAGGTTTCCGCCAGCGTATCGAGGTGCTCGAGCATCATCAGCTGATACGCCTCCCTGGCGCCGCCGCACGCGGCGACGATCTCCTTCAGCGCCTCACCCTTCTTCGCCAGGATCTCGTACTGGCCGCGGGCCTCGGCCTCCAGCTTCACGAAGATCGCCCGCGCCTCGGCTTCCGCCTCGATCCGGCGCCGCTCCGCCGCCGCTTCCGCCTCGACGATGGTCTTGGCCTTCTCCGCCTTGGCGGGCGCTTCCACCGCGGCGCGCCGTTCCGCCTCCACCCGTTCCGCCTGGGCAATGGCGGCCTTCGCGAGCGCCCGGTTCTGCGCTTCCTGCACCGACGCGTCCGCCTCCCGCTTCTTCGTTTCGGCCAGCTGGAAGGCTTCGGCCCGGCGCAGCTCGAGCTGGGCCTGGGCGGCGATGATGCCCGCCTGGGCCTGCGCCTCACCCGTCACCGCCTTGCTTTCCGCCGCGGCGACGGCCACGCGCTTCTCCCGCTCCGCGTCCTTGATCTGCGCCTCACGCTCGAACGCCGCGCGCTGCTCGCCGATCGACTGCTCCTTGGCGAGCTCGGCCACCTTCACCAGCTTGTCGCGCTCCGCCTCCCGGGTCCCGATCTCCCGGAACTTGGCGGCGCTGGCCACCTGCACCGTGCGGTCGCGCTCCGCCTCGGCGACGCGGATCTCGCCCAGCTTCTCCTGCTCCGCCACGTCACCGCGGGCCTGCTGCACCGCCATGGCCGCGGCCTTCTTGCCGATCGCCTCGATGTATCCCGAGTCGTCCTTCAGGTCGGTGATGTTCACGTTGATGAGCACCAGGCCGATCTTCTTCAGTTCGGGCTCGAGCGACTTCTGCACCCGGTGCAGGAAGCCATCCCGGTCCCGGTTGATCTCCTCGATCCCCATCGACGCGATCACCTGCCGCAGCTGGCCGAAGATGATGTCGCCGGCCTGCCGCTTGATGTGGTCGTGGGTCAGGCCCAGCAGCCGCATCGCCGCGTTCTGGCGTACCGCCGGCTCGGTCCCGATCGCCACCGTGAAGACACTCGGCACCGCCACCCGGATGTTCTCGAGCGAGAGCGCGTCACGCAGCGGGATCTCGATCTGGATCGGCTCCAGGCCCAGGTACGCATACTCCTGGATCACCGGCCAGATGAACGCGCCGCCCCCCGCGATGGTACGGGCGGACTCTCCCCCACCCACCCGGCCGGACACCACCAGCAGCTTGTTGGCCGGGCAGCGCTTGTACCGCGACACGAACAGCGCGACCAGTCCCAGCACCAGGACCGCGGCCAGGACCGGGGCCAGGATGGCCCACAGCGGAATGCTGTCGGGCAACAGGCCTACGATCGTGAACAGGCTACCGAACGACATCGTCCACTCCGGGTGATAGGGGGTCCCTGACGACGACCAGGGTGTCGTCGTCGATCACGTCCGTCACCACGACGGCCGCACCGGTCGGCAGCTCCCCCTCGAGCGTGACCGCCGGCAACTCCGTTAACCGTCCCCGCAGCTCCAGGTGCACCTTGCCGGCACCGATCCGTGCCGCGGGGATCGTGAGATACACCGTGCCGCGCTCCCCGATCGCCTCGCCGGGCAGCACGCTGTAGTCGGCCTCGAGGCGCGCCAGCCCGCGGAGCGCCCAGGCCACCGCCAGCATCACCGCCCCGCCGGTGACCAGTGCCAGGGGCACCGCCAGCCAGGCGCCCAGCCCCAGCCACTGCCCGAACAGCCCGCCCACCCCGAAGAAGGCGAGCCCCGCCGCCAGCGCGCGCACGCTGAGGAGGTTCAGGCCTTCGGATGCCGGATGGTCGTGGTGGGAGGCGAGCTCGACGTGATGCGCATCCGCGATGCCGAGCACGCCGAGCACCAGCTGGAGGACCAGGACGGCCCCACCCAGGACGGCGCATACGACGAACAGGCTCTGCATCGCTCGCTTCAGTGTGAAAGGAGCGACAACAATGACGAGTCCCGGCCCCCGCGCAAGAACGGAAATCCTTCGGGAGGCCGGGATCGCTGCTGTGGAAATGTGTTAGGCGGTGCGTACCCCCGGCAGGTACATGGGGTTGCGGGCCATGGCACGGTTCTTCTGTAACATCGCCGTCGCTTGACAGGCGCGGGCGGAATCGGCGCGGCTCGCTAGTGCTCCGGGCCGGTCTTCCGCTCCCAGAGCACGTTGACGATCACCCAGCGTCCGTCGATGCGGGCCAGCTGGAGGTAGTCGATCCAGTCGGTCATCGTCACCTTCGCCACCGCGGCGCCGCGATAGATGTCGAAGATCTTCACCTCCTTCTGCTGCTTGTCGGCCGGGGTCGCCTTGCCGAAGCCGCGCCGGGTGCTGTTGACCAGCACCGTGCTTCCCATGCCCTGGATCATGTCCTTGCCGGAGGCGGTGTCGCGAACGACGATCCGCTTGACCAGCTCGGGGCTCACCGCCCGTGTCATCCGGTCGGCGTTGCCCTCGAACCACCCTTCGGCGTAGTCCAGCGCGGCACTGCGGATGCCGGCGGAATCGGCCGCGGTCTGGGCCCGGAGCGAGGACGCCCCGGCGGTGGAGAGGAGGAGCAGGATCGTGGCGCTGCGCATCGGGGCCTCGGGAGTGGGAGTGAGCGTCCGGCCTGGGCTCCAAGTCTTCGATGGGCGCCGGAGGCGAGCAACCGGGAAGGGACGAAGTGGCTGTCCGGCGAGGCGAACCGTCCTCGTCAGCGGAGCAGCGCCCGGAGCCGGGCGCTGTGGGTGCGGCTGGAGGTGAGCTTCGTTCCGTCCCGCAGCGTCAGGGTGTACTCGCCGTGGAAGTACGGCTCGACGGACACGATCCGCTCCAGGTTCACGATCGCGGAGCGGTGCACTCGCAGGAATTTCTCCGGATCAAGCCGGCCCTCCAGCACCTTGAGCGGCTCGCGCAGCAGGTGCATCGCCTTGCCCACGTGCAGCCGGGCGTAGTTGCCCGCCGCGTCGATCCAGTCGATCTCCTCGGTCCGCACGAAGGTCACCCGGCTGCCGTCCCGCACCACCAGGCGACCCGGCCAGGCGCGGCTCCGGCGAAGCTCGGCCAGCACCGCCTCGAGTCCCGCCTCCTGACCCCCGGCCGCGGGCCGCCGCTCCTGCGCGCGGGCCAGCGCCGCCTCGAAGCGCTTCGGCTCGACCGGCTTGAGCAGGTAGTCCACCGCGTTCACCTCGAAGGCGCGAACCGCGTGCTCGTCGTAGGCGGTGACGAAGATGACCGCCGGGCGCTCGCCTGCCGGCAGCGCCTCCAGGACCTCGAAGCCGTCGAGCTCCGGCATCCGCACATCGAGGAACACCAGGTCGGGCCGCTCGGCGAGGAGCACCCGGATGGCCTCCTCGCCGTCACCACACTCGGCCACCAGCTGCACGTCCGGATGGACGGCGAGCAGGGTGCGGATCCGCTCCCGCGCGAGGGGCTCGTCGTCCACGATCACGACCCGGGTCATGCGGCCGGCTCCTCCGCCCGGATCACCGCCTCCCGATGCCAGGGCAGCACCACGCGCACCGCCAGTCCGCCGCCCTCCGCGCCAGTCATCGCGATGCTGCCGGCGCCCCCATACAGCTCCGCCAGGCGCTGACGGGTGCTTCCCAGGCCCACCCCTTCGACGGCGGGACCGGCCATGCCCGGCCCGTCATCCCGCACGGTGATGTGCAGCTGGTCTCCCTCGCGCCCCGCCTCGATGGCGATCGTCCCGGCGCCCGCCCGCCGCGCAATCCCGTGTTCGATGGCGTTCTCGACCAGCGGCTGGAGCAGGAGCCGGGGCACCAGCACCGGGAGCGCCGCGTCGTCGATGGTGCGGCGTACCCGCACCCGCTCCCCGAATCGGGCCTGCACGATGGCCAGGTAGTGGTCCAGCAGCGCCAGCTCCTCGCCCAGCGGCACCTCGTGCCCCTGGCCCCGCGCCAGCGCCTGCCGGAGCAGCGTGCTGAGGTGCCCCAGCATCGCGTCGGCGGCCGCCGGGTCGCGGTAGACCAGGGTCGAGACACCCTGGAGCGTGTTGAACAGGAAGTGCGGATGCAGTCGCGCGGTGAGGGCGTCGAGCTGCGCCTCGGAGAGCCGCACCTGGAGCCGCGCGGTCATGGCCTCCCGTTCCCGCACCCGCTGGTGGAAGACCAGGGCGTGCACCGCCGCGATGACGCACCAGAAGGCGATGTTCTCGCTGATGAACGCGTGGGTGAGCATCGCGCTCAGGGGTGGAAAGTTCACCCCCAGCAGCCCCACCATGACCCCGCGATGGATGGCGAACTTGAGCGGGGTGAGGAGCGCGGCGACCCCCAGGTACATCGGCAGGCGCCGGAGCCAGCGCTGCCGGTCGATGGGATACCGGCGGACCAGCCAGAAGAAGAGCGGGGTGAAGACGCCGCAGCTGTACCAGTCGGCCAGCCGGTTCACCAGCAGCGGGCCCCACACGACCGGTTTTCCGTCGGCCGCGAGCGAGACCGCCCACTGGCTGGCGGAGAGCAGCGCCAGCACCGTCCAGATCAGGACGCCGAGCAGCCAGCGCCAGGCACGAGGTGGCATGGCCCCAATGTCGAGGCCGGAGGGGCGAGGAGGAAGGGGTGAGGGACGGGCTGGCCGGGGGGCGGGACCACCCGGCCGTCCCGTTTCAGTGGCCGACGCGGAAGAGGTAGCTCGCCTTGAGGAAGAACCCGTCGCTCTCCCGCTTGAAGTCGCGGAACTTGAACGACTCCGGCTCGAAGAGCGAGCTGCCGTACCCCGCGAAGAAGACCGTCCCCGGCACCGGCGTGAAGGAGACCAGCACGTCGCCCCGGAAGCGGTTGTCGCTGAAGGCCGACGTCCGCTCGTACTGGCCGCTGCCGGGATTGAAGATCAGGATGGGCGCGAAGGTGCGCTGTTCGTCGCGCAGCGCGTCCTGTTCGTAGGTGTTGTACTCGCCGACCAGCCGGACGAAGAGCGGCCGCGCGATCTGGTACTCGATCTTGAGCCGGGGCACCCGCTGCCGGGCCACCAGGGTCCGGTCGCTGCGGCGCTTGTACTGGTTCTGCCGGTAGCGCCCCTCGATCCGGAGCTGGCTGGTGGGCCGGAACTGGAGGCCGAAGTCGGCAAAGATGATCTCCGAGCTGGCCCACTCCTGGAAGTTCTCGTCCTGCCCGATCAGGATGAAGCCGTTGGCCGAGAAGTTCTGCCACTCCGGGGTATTGAGCGACCAGACCCAGTCGCGGTTGGGAATCCGCTGGTTTCCCCCGGTGAACGCGACGGTATCGAGCCCGCCCCCCGCGGCGGGGACCTCCAGGGCATAGTCGGTGTAGATCCGCGGATCGTACCCGAAGTACTCGAGCAGGAGCGACATCCCCGCCTGCCATCCGCCCTTGAACTGGGCGTTCAGGTTGAAGTGGATCTTGGGATCGCGCACGCCCTTCCCGTCCATCAGCCGGTCGTAGGTCCAGGTGCCGTTGAGGGTGATGTCGGGGGTGAACGACTCGACGAATGCCCCCGGCTTGCCCTTGATCGTGAGGAGGTTGGTGAGGCTGAGGTTGGCGTCACCCGAACGGCTGATGAATCCGCTCCGGGTGCGGAAGTCGGGGTCGATCCCGTTGAACTGGTAGCGCACGCCGAACCACTGCCCGCTGTGGGTGAAGCGCGCCATCCAGATCGGGCCGCCGATGGAGTTGCCGAACTCGTGGGTCTTCCCGTAGCCGGTCTGGAAGACGAGGCTGCTCCGCCCGAACACCAGCCGCCCGTCGACGGCGCCCACCCGGTTCCAGTTGTCGCCATCGATCCGGTCGGTGTAGACCAGGCCCAGGCGCGAGCGTCCCCCGACATCCTTCTGGACCCGCAGCACGTTCATGACGGGGTGGTGGTCGCCATCGAAGGATGCCACCTGGTCATCGACCCCGGAGAGCAGGCCGAGATTGGTGCCGAGGGCCTTGCCGGTGAGCTTCACCGCGGCGACCGGCTGCACCAGGCGCCGGCTGTACACCAGACCGAAGGGCGAGGCGAACTGCTCCAGGCCGTCGAGGAAGAAGGGCCGTTTCTCGGGGAAGGAGAGGGCGTCGCGCGGGTCGAAGCTGATCTGGGTGACGTCCGACTCGATCTGGGAGAAGTCGGGGTTGGCGGTGGCGTTGAGGGAGAGATTGTTGCTGATGCCCCACCGCACCGTGCCGCCCACGTCCGGCCCCTTGCCGTCGTACTCCCACTGGTCCTTCGCGTTGCGGGCGCCGTCCGCGCGCCCGGTGATCTCGGGCGTGAAGTCCAGCGTCAGGCCGCGCTTGAGGCCCTGCAGCCCCTCGAGCTTCCCGGCCTGCGCCAGGAACGACGCGCTGGCGCGCTGGGCCGGCACCCAGGAATCCTCGAAGCCGGAGTGCTGCACCTGGCGCAGCACGTGGATCTGCCAGGTCTGCACGTCCTTCGCCTGGTAGCGGAGACTCTTGAAGGGAATCTCCATCTCCACCTCGTAGCCCCCGTCCACCAGCCGGCCCTTCGAGCTGAACACGTAGTCGGGGGAGAGGTCCACGCCTTCGCGCGCCTGGGCCGACCCGCCCATGAAGCCGCCGCCGTTCAGGTTCCCCCGTTCCACCATCACGCCATCGCCCTGCACGCCCAGCGGGTTCACCGCGAAGACGAACGCCTGCCGGCTGTCGTTGTCGGTGCCGAGGAGGATCTGGACCACGTCATCGGAGAAGATCCGGTCCCGGTCGGCCAGCACCGCATGCACCTCGCCGTGCGGCTCGCGGGCCCGGATGCCGAAGTGGATCGCCTTGGCGGAGTACCAGACCAGCACCTCGGTGGAGTCGGCCGCCGGCACCCCTTCGATCGGCTGGAAATGGGAGAAGCCGGTGAGCCGGGCCGCATCGGTCCAGGCGGGCTCGTCGAGCACGCCGTCGTTGGCGGTTACCGCGTCGATGCGGGGGATGTCGATGACCAGCTGCCCCTGGCGGCCGTCATGGATCCGGCCGGCGGCGACGGTCTGTATCGTCGCGGGCGCGGCGGCCGGCATCGCGCCGGCGGGAGACGGACCTTGGGCCTGCAGCAGGGCAAGCAGTGCGAACAGCGTCACGGATGGCCTGAGTGGGAGGTAGCGGTGGTACGGAGCCGATGAAAGAGCGGTTTCGCCGAGGGACGGCCCTCAGTGTACCTTCCAGCGACCACCGGCATGACCGTCACAGGGAGAAACATGATACATCGAACGCTGGCCGGAGCGACACTGCTCCTCGCCCTTGCCGCCTCCAGCGGCCAGGCCCAGAAGGCGAAGGAACCGAGCTTCGACGGGCGGTCGCTCTCGAGCTGGGTGAAGGATCTCGAGGCGGCGGCCCCCTCCACCCGGAACGCCGCGGCCTACGCCATCAGCAGCATGGGCGCCGCGGGCGCCCCGGCGGTGCCCGCCCTGGTGAAGGTGCTGCGCGAACCCGACGCGCCCGCCACGGTGAAGTACCCGGTGTGCGTGGCCCTTCGCGAGATCGGACCGAATGCCAGCGAGGCGGTGCCCGCGCTGACCGAGCTGCTCGACGACCGCAATGACGAGATCGCGGCCATGGCCCGGAAGGCGATCACGGTCATCACCGGAAAGGACCCGAGGCCGCCCGAGTGAGCCTGGTGCGTCCGGGGAGCGAGCGACGGAGGAGCGGGAGCGACAAATGGGCGGCCGCAAGGGATCGGTGGGATCGCTTGGCGGCGCGCCCATTGTTTCGCCCCCGCCCCTCCATCGCCCGCTCTCGCCCCTCGCCTTTGCGGGCGACCTGCCGAGCACTCGTCGCACTCGCGGTTCTCCTGACCGCCCGCCCGCCTGACCGCCTGCCCGCCCAGCAGGACAAGCCCGACCATACCCTCCAGCGTGCGCTCGACAGCCTGACGCGCGGCTTCCAGGGGCAGGTCGGGATCTACGTCCGGCACCTCAGGACCGGGCGCAGCGCCGCGGTCAACGCCGACTCGGTCTTTCCCACCGCGAGCATGATCAAGGTTCCGATCATGGTGGCGGTCTTCGACGCGATGGACAAGGGCCGGCTCGACTTCCGCCAGCCGCTGGTCTACACCGATTCCCTTCTCTACGACGGCGACGACATCCTCGGCAGCTTCAAGGATTCGAGCGTCGTGCCGCTCAACAAGCTCACCCTGCTCAGCCTCACCACGAGCGACAACACCGCCTCGCTCTGGCTCCAGGCCCTGGCCGGCACCGGCAGCGTGATCAACCAGTGGCTGGCCGATCACGGCTTCGATTCGACCCGGGTGAACAGCCGCACGCCGGGGCGGGAGGCGAACCGGTCGCGCTATGGCTGGGGCCAGACCACGCCCCGGGAGATGGCGCGCCTGCTGGTGATGATCCGGGAGGAGAAGGCGGTGAGCCCCGCGGCGAGCCAGGAGATGTACCGGCACCTCACCCGCAGCTACTGGACCGGCGAGGCACTCTCGGTGCTGCCGCCGTGGGTGCAGGTCGCGTCGAAGGTGGGGGCCGTCGACCGGTCCCGCTCGGAGGTGGCGCTGGTCAACGCGCCGTCAGGGGACTACGTCTTCGCGGTGATCACGAAGAACCAGGCGGACACCAGCTGGAGCCCGCCGAACGAAGGCTGGGTGCTGATCCGCAAGGTCTCGGCGCTGCTCTGGCGCCACTTCGAGCCGAAGCACCCGTGGACGCCCGCGGAGGGCGCGGCGCGCTACAAGCCGTAGCGCGCCGGCCGCCCCGGCAGATCACCTCGCTCGCTTCCCCACGATCCGCATCGCGAGCGGGTGCGGAGGTCTCCCCCCTGAGCCGCGCCTCAGAACAGCAGGGTGACGTCGGTGCCGTTGCAACCTTTGCCGGGTCCGGCCTGTCAGGTACGGGGATCGTCCTGACGCCACTCGCCCGGGTTGTCACCGTGACCGAACTGCTGACTGATCTCCGGACCTCGTTCCGCTCCCTCCGCCGCCAGCCTCGCTTTGCGCTGGGTGTGCTCCTGACCCTGGCGCTGGGGATCGGGGCCAACACCGCCATCTTCAGCGCGGTCAACGCCGCCCTGATCAAGCCGCTGCCCTATCGGGATCCCGAGCACCTGGCGCTCATCTGGAGCCGGTGGAGCAACTTCGAGAAGACCTGGGTCTCCGACCGGGAGTATTTCGGATACCTGGAGCAGCACCGGCTCTTCGAGGACATCGGGGTGTGGGATACCGGCAGCGAGCTGAGCCTCACCGGCGGCCAGGAGCCGGAGATGATCCAGGGCGCCCAGGTGACCCGGAACCTGCTCGGCGTCCTGGGGATCTCCCCGCTCCTCGGCCGTGGCTTCACCGCCGACGAGGATGTGCCCAACGGGCCCCGGGTCGGGCTGATCGGGTACGATCTCTGGCGCCGGCGTTTCGGGGCCGACCCCGGAATCGTGGGCCGTGCCATCCAGGTGGACGGCGTCGCCACCACCGTCGTCGGCGTCCTGCCGGCGGAGGCGCGGCTGCCGCTGGAATTCCAGGTGGGCAATCGGGTCCAGTTGCTGACACCAATGGGCCTGGACCCTGCCAGCACCAGCTCGAACCACAGTTACTTCGCGATTGCCCGGCTGCACCCCGGCGTGTCGGCGACCGAGGTGACCAGGGAGCTGCGGGCCCTGACGACGCGTTGGACCGGTGAGGGCCGCTATCCCCAGGCCATGCAGTTCTCCGCCTTTGCGGTGCCGGTCACTGAAGAGGTGGGCGGAGGCGCTCGGGTGGCGCTGCTCACCCTCCTTGGTGCCGTGGCCCTCCTCCTCCTCCTCACCTGCGTCAACGTGGCCAACCTCCTCCTGACCCGGGCCGACCGGCTCAGTCGCGAGATGGCGGTGCGCGCCGCGCTCGGGGCCGGGCGGGGACGCCTGGTCCGGATGACCCTGACCGAAAGCGTGGTGCTCGCCCTGGGCGGCGGCCTGCTCGGATTGGGACTGGCGTATGCCGCGCTCCGGGTGATCGTCGCCGCCGCGCCCACCAGCATTCCCCGCGCGGCCGACATCGGTCTCGACGGCACGGTGCTGGGATTCACGCTCCTGCTCTCGCTCCTCACCGGCCTGGTGTTCGGCGCGGGGCCGGCGCTCCGGCTCTCCCGCACCAGCCTCGCGGTATCGCTCAAGGAAGGCGCCAAAGGCAGCGAGGGGCCGGGGCGGCGCGGCGGGCGTGACCTCCTCGTCGCTGCCGAGATGGGGCTCGCGATCATGCTGGTGATCGGTGCCGCGCTCCTGGTCCGGAGCTTCCGGAACCTGGCCTCCACCGATCCCGGCTTCGATGCCGGGAAGGCACTCACGGTCAAGCTCTCGCTCCCCGCCTCGAAATATCCAGCCACCGCCGACGTCGTCCGCTTCTACGAGGAGCTTCGCCACGACGTGGCCGCGCTGCCCGGCGTGACGGCGGCCGGGCTGGTGCGGGTGCTGCCGCTGGCCGAGGACATCGGCGACGCCGGCATGATGATCGAAGGGAAGGCGCCGCCCGACGGGAACGGGGGCTGGTCCGCCGACTGGCAGGTGGTAAGCCCCGGGCTCTTCGAGGCGCTGGGGATGCGGCTGGTGAAGGGGCGCTTCTTCGACGACCGCGACACCCCCGACGGCCTGCAGGTGATCGCGGTGAACCAGGCGGTGGTGGACCAGTATTTCGCCCCCGGGGAAGACCCGATCGGGAGGCGCATCCGGATCGGCGGACCGGACCGCCCCTGGCGCACCATCGTCGCCGTGCTGGGGGACACGCGGCACCATGGGCTCACCGGCCCGATCAAGCGCACCTGGTTCGTGCCGCACGCGCAGTTCGCGAACTCCTGGGGCAGTGCCCGGCGGACCATGACGCTGGTCCTCCGGACAGGAGCTGACCCCATGCGCCAGCTCGCCCCGGTCACCCGGGCCATCGCGGCGCGGGACCCGGACCTCCCGCTCGCGCGGGTGATGACGATGGACGAGGTGCTGGCCGGCGCGGTGCAGGGGCAGCGGTTCACCATGACCCTCATGGCAGGCTTCGCCCTGCTGGCCCTCTTTCTCTCCGCCCTGGGTGTGTACGCGGTGATCGCCTACTCGGTCTCCCAGCGCACCCGCGAAATCGGCATCCGCCTTGCGCTCGGCGCCGACGGTGCGCTGGTGCGGCGCATGATCGTCGGGCAGGGACTGAGGCCCGCCCTCATCGGTGTCACGCTGGGCCTGGTCGCCGCCGCCGCGCTCAGCCGTTTCCTTGCCGCGCTCCTCTACGGCGTGACTCCGCTCGACCCGGCCACCTACCTCTCGGTGCCGGTGCTGCTGCTGGTCGTGGCGGTCCTCTCGAGTGCGGCCCCGGCCCTCCGGGCCACCCGGGTGGATCCGGCGCTGGCGCTGCGCGAGGAATAGGACGCGGGCGCCGGCAGTTGCGCGATGCCCCTGTCAGGCAGCTGCCAGGATTGTCATCCGGCCCTCACGTTGCCTGACACACCAGCGCAGTATATTGGTGTCCTTCCGGTGGCCTGACATGGCCGTCGGGCCTCCGGAATCTCCCCGGAGGCCTTATGAAATCCCCAACAAGACTGCTCTGCTCCGGTTTGCTGCTCCTGGCACTGGGTTGCGCCAGCGAGTCGCCGACCACGCCTGTCACCGTTGCCGGAGACGAGGCGAACTTCCGCATTGCCGGCTCGCCCCACCAGCTGGTTGTCATGAGCCGGAACATCTATGTCGGCGCCGATGTCGACGCCGTCATCGGCGCATTGAGTTCTCCCGATCCCGCCGACGACGTGCCGGCGCTGCTCCAGGCCGTTGGCACCCTGCAGGAAACCGATTTCAGCGTCCGGGCCGATGGGTTCGCTCGTGAGATCGCCCGCACCCGGCCTGACATTGTCGGGCTGCTGGAAGTGTCGCAGATCGACATCGACCTCGACCTCACCCCGCTGGGCGGGCCGCACATCGTCGCCCACGAAGACTTCCTCCCGGAGATCCAGGCGGCCCTTGCGCGGCATCGGCTCCCCTATCGGGTCGCGGCCAGCAACCGGAACTTTGCGGTCGAGCCGGTGCCCGGCGTGAAGCTGGTAGACTACGATGTCACCCTGATCGGTCCCGGCGTGCACCTCGAACCGGGCGTCGTGGCGAAGAACTTCGCGACCAACGTCGGCCCCGTCGCCCCGGGCGTCTCGCTCACCTACGGGTACGTGCTGATCCCGGTGCGGGTCCATGGCCAGCAGTACACCGTCCTGACCACCCACCTGCAGGACGACGTCGGGGGCACCGATCTCTCCCTCCTCCGCGCGGCGCAGATGCAGGAGGCCGTCGCGGCGCTGCCGGCCACTCACCCCGCGGTCATCATCGGTGACCTGAACGACGAGGCCGGCACGCCGATGTACCAGGTGGCCGCCGGCGCCGGGTTCAGCGATGCCTGGGCCGTGCTCCGTCCGGGCCAGCCCGGCTATACCTGCTGCCACTCCACGGTCCTGACCACCACCCGGGTGCCGAACCAGCGGATCGATTTCGTCCTGGCGCGGGGCTTCGGCCGGGGGAGCCTGCCGGTCGGCGGTTTCGTCGCCCGCACCGGCTTCCTGCCCTGGGAGATGCTGGCCGGGCCGCTGCACCCGATCTTCGTGTCGGACCATCTCGGCCTGGTGGCATGGCTGACGAATTTCCAGCACTGAGCCCGCCACGGGCGCTCCAGGGGGCCGGTGTCCCAGGGGGGCACCGGCCCCCTCGTCATGGCATCCGGGTTGACAGGTGTTAATTGATTGATTAATTAAGTCGCATGCCGGAACCCGATGCCACCACCGCCATCCTCGACGCCGCCGAGGCCCTCTTCGCCCGGCAGGGCTTTGCGGCCACCACCATCAAGTCCATCGGCGCCGAGGCCGGCGTGAACCCGGCCCTGCTCTACTACTACTTCCCCGACAAGGAAAAGCTCTACCACGCCATCCTCGAACGCCGGCTCGGCACCATGAGCCGCGAGGTGAGCCAGGCCATCGCCGCGCCCCGCCCCCCGCTCGAGGCCCTCGAGGTGCTGCTCCGCGGCTACGCCGCCCGGATGCACGAGTCCCCGACCCTCCCCCGCCTGCTGGTCCGCGAGCTGGCCGATCACCAGGCGGCGCACGCCCTCCCGTTCATTCGCGAGGTGGCCGCGGGACTCTTCCGCCGCATCTGTGATATCATCGAGGCCGGCCAGAAGCAGGGCGTGATCCGCCGCGACCTCGATCCCCGCTTCACGGCCATCTCCCTGGTCGCGCAGATGGCGTGGTTCTTCGTGGCCCAGCCCGCGGTCTCCCGCATGCTGGGGCACGAGGGCGCCATCCCCGAGCGGGTGGTGAACCGCTATGTCGACCACGCCGTCCAGTTCAGCCTTGCCGCCCTCGCCTCCGCCCCGGCGGCGCGCTCCCGTCCCCGCTCGCGAGCCCGGTCATGACCGCCTCACGCCTGGTCCCTCTCGTCGCCCTCATCCTGATCGCCGGCTGCGGCCGCCGGAGCAGTGCGGGCCTCTATCCCGGCACCATCGAGCTGGACGAAAGCGACGTGGCGCCGCTCCTCGCCGGCCGCGTCGTGACGATGCGGGTGGACGAGGGTGACAGCGTGCGGGTGGGCGATACCCTCGCGATCCTCACCCAGTCGAGCCTTCCCGCCACCGTGGAAGACCGCCGCGCCCGCGTGGCGGTGGCCCGGGCCCGGCTCGCGGATCTCGAGCGCGGCTCCCGGGCGCCGGAGCTGGCGCGGGCCGAGGCCGAGCTCGCCGCGGCGGAGACCGAGGCCGACCGCACCGCGAAGGACCTGGTGCGGGTCGAGCCACTCGCCACCGGCGGCGTGGTGCCGGCGCAGGAGCTCGACCGGGCCCGGGCCGCCGCCGCCGCCGCCGCCCGTCGCCGGGACGCCGCGCGTGCGAGCCTCGAACTGGCGCGGGAGGGAAGCCGGAGCGACCAGGTGCGCGCCGCCCGCGCCGACCTGCAGAGCGCCGAAGCGCTGCTCCGGGGCGCCACCGCCGACCTCGGCGAGCTCGCCGTGCTGGCCCCCGCCACCGGCGTGGTGCTCGCGCGCCTCGCCGACCCGGGGGAAGTGGTCGCCGCCGGGACGCCGGTGGTGACGGTCGGCGTCACCGGCCGTCGCTGGGTGCGGGTGTATCTCCCCGCCTCGCTGCTCGCGACGCTGCCGGCCGGAAGCCCCGCCGAGGTCAGCGTCGCGGAGGGAGACAGGCGGAGCGATGCCCCACCCACGGTGAACGGAAAACTCGGCTCGGTCAGCCCGAAGGCCGAGTACACCCCGCGCGCGGCGCTCACCGAGGAAGAGCGGGCCGACCTGCTCTTCGCGACCCGGATCGAGCTGGTGAATCCCCCGGCGACCTTCCGCCCCGGCCTTCCCGTCACCGTGCGGTTCTCCGCGGGAGCGGCCCGATGAGCGACACCCCCGCGGCGATCGAGATGCGCGAGCTCCACAAGCGCTTCGGCAAGCTGGTGGCGGTCGAGTCGCTGACCCTGACGATCGCGCGGGGTGAGGTCTTCGGCCTGCTCGGCTCGAACGGGTCGGGCAAGACCACCACCATCCGGATGCTCACCGGCCTGATGGCGCCGACCTCGGGCGGGGCGATCGTGGCGGGGATCGACGTGGTGGCGCGGCCGGAGGCGGTGCGCCACCGGCTGGGCTACATGTCGCAGCGGTTCGGCCTGTACGACGACCTCACCGTCGAGGAGAACCTCCGCTTCTACGCGGGGCTGTACGGCCTGGTGGGCGAGGAGGGGCGCGCGCGGGTGGAGGAGCAGATCACGGAGCTCGGCTTCGTGGCGCGGCGGCGCCAGCTCGCGGGCACGCTCTCGGGCGGATGGAAGCAGCGCCTCTCGCTGGCCTGCGCCACGGGGCACCGGCCCCAGGTGCTGTTCCTGGACGAGCCCACCGCCGGGGTCGATCCCGCGGCGCGGCGGCAGTTCTGGGAGGTGATCCGCGCGATGGCGGCGGGCGGCACCACGATTCTCGTCACCACCCACTACATGGACGAGGCGGAGCGGTGCGGCCGGCTGGCGCTGCTCTGGCGCGGGAAGCTCGAGGCGGTGGGCACGCCCCAGGAGATCGTGGAGCAGCTCCAGGCGCCGTCGCTCGAGGATGCCTTCATCGCGCTGCAGCTGCGGGACGAGCGGGCCGCATGATCCCCGATCGCATCCGCCGGTGGCCCTTCTGGGCCATGCTGAAGAAGGAGTTCATCCAGATGCGGCGCGACCGGATGACGCTGGGGATGATGATCGGCATTCCCGCCATCCAGCTCGCGCTCTTCGGCTTCGCGATCCGCACCGAGGTGCGCCACCTCCCGACGATCATCCTCGACGAGAGCCGGAGCCGGGAAAGCCGGGAGCTGGTCGCGTCGCTGGTGAACTCGACCTACTTCCGGGTGGTCGGGGAGGTCGGGGGGCGGGACGAGATCGAGCGCGCCATCCTGTCGGGCCGGGCCGCCGCCGCGGTGGTGATCCCCCACGAGTTCTCCCGCGACCTCAAACGCCATCGCGGCGCGGAAGCCCAGGTCATCGTCGACGCCGCCGATCCGCTCTCCTCCCAGTCGGCGCTCCAGGGCGCCTCGCTGGCGGGACTGGCGTTCCGCCCGTCGGCGCGGGCCCAGGCGGTGTCGCTCCGGGTGCGCCCCTGGTACAACCCGATGCTCGACAGTTCCACCTACATCGTGCCGGGCATCATCGGGGTCCTGCTCTCGATGACGATGATCATCATCAACGCGATGTCGGTGGTGCGGGAGCGGGAGCGGGGCACCCTCGAGCAGCTGATCGTCACCCCGGTCGACCGGACCAGCCTCATGCTCGGGAAGATCGTCCCCTTCCTGCTGGTGGGGTACGTCCAGATCGTCGTCATCCTGATCCTCGGCCGGATCCTGTTCGACGTGCCGATCCGCGGCAGCATCGTCACCCTGCTGCTGATGGCCTTTCCTTTCGTGGTGGCGAGCCTCGGCCTCGGGCTCTTCTTCTCCACCCTGGTGCGGACCCAGGCGCAGGCGATGCAGGCGGGCTTCCTGTTCATCATGCCCAACATCCTGCTGTCCGGGTTCATGTTTCCCCGCGCCGCGATGCCCGCGCCGGCCCAGTGGCTCGGTCTCGCGCTCCCGCTCACCTATTTCCTCGACATCCTCCGCGGCATTCTCCTCAAGGGCAGCGGCCTGTCGGCCCTCTGGCCTCAGTACCTGGCGCTCTGGGGCTTCGCCATCCTGATCGTCACCCTCTCGGTGCGCCGCTTCCACAAGACCCTCGAGTAGTCGGATACCCGACCCAAGATTGTCGGAAAAGCCGACACTCCTCGCCCCGAGCTTCGGTGCGGCTGTAGCGCGCCGATACTATCGGGAATCCTCTCCGGCGTTACTCGGAGATCTCAAGGTGTCTTCATGGTTCGAAGGCACCTTTATCTCCCCCCCGGCGGTACACGCCCTGGAGCGGCACGGCATGAGGAGCGCAGTGGATCGGAACGACGTGGCACTGCAGGACCAGCTCGCCGACAGCGAACTCCGGCTGCAGCTCGCGCTGGAGGCGTCGGGCATGGGCATGTGGGAGCTGGAGCCATCCGGGCTGATGACCTGGTCGCCCGAGTGCGCCGCGATCCTGGGGACCCCCGACCTCGCGCCCACCCTCGACGCCTTCCTCGACCGCATTCACCCCGACGACCGCAACCGCTTCGGCGCGAAGGCCAGGCATTCGGTCGCCGAGGGAACCCCCTTCGACTGCAGCATCCGGCTCCGCCCGCGGAACGAGGCCTCGCGCTGGATCCGCTGCCACGGCCGCGCCGTGCTGGGGCACGCGGGACAGCCGGCCCGGCTGTTCGGCACGCTGCGCGAGGTGCCGGCTGGGGATGAAGGTCCGGAGAGCCCATCCGGATTTCAGCACGAAGCCGCCCTGCGCCGGATCATCGCCCAGCTCCCCTACTGCGCCTGGATCGCCTCGGTCGACGGCGCGGCGCGCTACATCAACCCCGCCGGCCAGGCCTACTTCGGGTTCAGCAACGACGAGCTGGTCGAGCGCTGGCGGGAGGTCCTGCACCCCGAGGATCACGCCGCGGTGCTCGCCGCCCGAGGCACCGGACTGCAGGGCCTCGCGACCTGGGAGGTCCAGGCCCGCCTGCGGCAGCACGACGGGACCTACCGCCGCTTCGAGGTTCGCTCGGTGCCGATTCTCAGCGCCGAGGGCGAGGTCGAACTCCGCTTCGGTGCGGCGTTCGACGTGGAGGACCGGGTTCGGCAACTGGAGGTGCTCTCCGAGGAATCGAGCCGGCTGGCCAAGATCGCCAGCGTAGTCCCCGGGGTCATCTACTCGTTCCGGCTCCGCCCCGATGGCTCGATGCAGGTGCCGTACGCCACGGCCGGGATTCATGAGCTCTTCGGTATCGAGGCGGCCGTTCTCGCCGAGGATGCCAACCCGATCTTCGGCGCGGCGCTGCCGCAAGAACTCGCGCATCTCCAGGCCAGCATCCTCGAGAGTGCCCGCACGCTCGGGATCTGGCGCGGGCACTTCCGGTACCAGCATCCCACCAAGGGGGTGCGGTGGATGGAGGGGGTGTCGGTGCCCAGCCGGGAGGCCGATGGCAGCACGCTCTGGCATGGCGTGATCACCGACATCACCCACCACAAGTCCCAGGAAGAGGAGCTGCGCGACGCGCAGCAGCGCTTCAACACCCTGGTCCGCGTCTCCCCCGCCATCATCCACACCTTCCATCAGGCGCCGGACGGGCAGTTCACCTTCCCGTTCGCCCCGGCGGCGATGGAAGGCCTGTGCGGTGTCTCCCCCGAGGAGCTGGCGCATGACGTGCGCCGGCTCTTCGACCGGGTGCACCCGGCGGACATCGAGCGGGTGGCCCAGGTAACCGAGACATCCGCCCGGCAGCTCACCCCGTGGGACGTGCAGTTCCGGATTCAGCACCCGGACCGCGGGCTGATCTGGGTCGAGGGTCACACCGTTCCGGTCCGGGACCCCGACGGCGGCACGACCTGGCACGGCGTCGTCATCGACATCACCGAGCGCAAGCAGCTGGAGCAGCAGCTCCAGATCCGGACCGACGCGCTCGACAACTCGATGACCGCGTTCGCCATCGTGCGGGACCGGAAGTTCCTCTACGCCAACCGCACCTACCTCCGCCTCTGGGGTTATGACCGGTTGTCGGAGATCCTGGGAACCTCCCCCGCCGGGCACGCCCTCGATCCCGAGACCGCGACGGCGATCACCACCATGGTTCGGCGGGACGGCACCTACCTGGGGGAGTTCACCGCGCAGCGTCGCGACGGCAGCACCTTCGAGGTGCGGATGCAGCTGCAGCGCCTCGTCTCCGAGGACGGGGTGGAGACGTACTTCGGCACCGCCATCGACATCACCGAGGAGAAGCAGGCGCGGGTCGCGCTCCAGAAGATGGCCGATGCCTTCCAGCAGGCCGCTATCGGGATCGCGATGGGCCGTCCGGGCACCGACACGATCATGGCCTGCAACCCGGCCTACTGCCGGCTGGCCGGGCGGACCAGCGAGCAGATCCAGGCGATGCCGCTCATCGAGCTGTACGCGCCCGAGGACCACCCTCTCCTCCGGGAGAAGATCGCCGAGGCGGAGAGCTACGGCTCCTGCCGGTTCGAGGCCCGGATCCAGCACCCCGACCGTACCCTGGTCGACGTGCAGGTGGATATCCGCACCGTGTACCGTGACGATGGCAGCGTCGCGTATCGCGTGACCACGGTGCAGAACATCACCGATCGCAAGATGGCGGAGGAATCGCTCCGGGCCACGCGCGACCGGCTGCACGCGATCGACCGCGCCTCGCCCGTCCCTATCGTCGCGATCAGCCCGTCCGGCACCGTCTTCCACTGGAACCGCGCCGCCGAGTCGCTCTTCGGCTGGCGGGCGGAGGAGGTCCTCGGCCACCGGCTCCCGATCATCCCGCCGGACTTGGAGCCGGAGTACGAGCAGCTGAGCGAACGGGTCCTCGCCGGCATGCCGTTCACCGAGACCACCCGGCGCCGCACCCGGGACGGCCGGCAGCTCCAGGTGCGGGTCTCCACCTCCCCGCTCCACGACGAGCAGGGCACCCGCATCGGGTTCGTGGCCCTCTACGTCGACCTCACCGAGCAGAAGGCGCTCGAGGAGGCGCTCCGGGCGTCGGAGGAGCGCTTCTCGCTGGCGTTCGAGGCGAGCCCCTCCGGCACCCTCCTCATCCGCACCGCCGACCGGCGGGTGCTCGAGGTCAATCGCGCGTTCGAGGAGATGATCGGACTCTCCCGCAGCACCCTCATCGGCCGGACCACCGGGGAGATGTTCCACATCATCGACGAGGAGACCCAGGTCCGCCTGTGGGGCGTGCTCGCCCGCGAAGGTCGGGTGGCGCAGGCCGACTGCCCCTTCATGCGGGCCGACGGCCAGCACCGGCAGGCCACGCTCTGGGCCGAGCTCATCCAGATGGACGGGGACGAGCTGGTGTCGGTGGTGTTCCTCGATGTCACCGATCGGCGGCAGGCGGAGCAGGCGCTGCGCGAGAGCCGGGAACGGCTCCGGCTCTTCATCGAGCATGCCCCCGCGTCGCTGGCGATGCTCGATCGGGACATGCGCTACCTGAACGTGAGCCGCCGCTGGCTCGCCGACTACAACCTCGGGCACATCGACCTGACCGGGCGGTCGCACTACGAGGTGTTCCCCGAGGTCCCGGACCGCTGGCGCGAGATCCACCAGCGCGCCCTGGCCGGCGAGATCATCCGCGAGGATGCGGACGAGTTCGTGCGGGCGGACGGCACCGTCCAGGTCCTGCGCTGGGAGGTCCGGCCCTGGCGCAACCCGGACGGACGGGTCGGCGGCATTCTGATTTTCAGCGAGGACATCACCGCCAGCCTCAAGGCCCAGGCCGATCTGGGCGAGAGCGAGGCGCGCTTCCGCCAGCTCGCCGAGAGCATCCACGAGGTGTTCTGGCTGACCGACACCGCCAAGAACCAGGTGATCTACATCAGCCCCGGCTACCAGCAGATCTGGGGCCGGCCCCCCGAGACGCTCTACCAGGATCCCAAGGACTGGCTCGAGGCGATTCACCCGGAAGACCGCGAGCAGGTGCTCCACGCGGCCACGACCAAGCAGGCACTCGGGACCTACGACGAGGAATACCGGGTGGTGCGGCCCGATGGCACCGTCCGCTGGGTCCGCGACCGCGCCTTCCCGGTGCGCGACGTGACCGGCCACATCACCCGGATCGCCGGCGTGGCCGAGGACATCACCGCGCGGCGGCAGCTGGAGAGCCAGGTACGGCAGACCCAGAAGATGGAGTCGGTCGGCCTCCTCGCCGGCGGCGTGGCCCACGACTTCAACAACTGGCTCACCGTCATCTCCGGCAGCACCGAGCTGCTGGTGATGGAGACCCCCGAGCAGGACTCCGAGCACCACCAGCTGCTGCAGGAGATCCAGCACGCCGCCGAGCGCGCCACCGCGCTCACCCGCCAGCTGCTCGCCTTCAGCCGCCGCGAGGTGGTCGAGCCCCGCATCCTCGACCTCAACAGCGTCATCCTCGACACCGAGAAGATGCTCCGCCGCCTCCTCGGCGAGGACATCCAGCTCGAGACCTCGCTGGCCTCCGCGCTCGGCATGGTCCGGGTCGACCCGGGCCAGTGGACCCAGGTGCTCATGAACCTGGCGGTGAATGCGCGCGACGCGATGCCCACCGGCGGGCGGCTCCTGATGGAGACCCGCTCCGCGGTGCTCACCGAGGGCGCCCGCGCCGAGGCGCTCGGCCTCAAGCCGGGTGAGTACGTCGTGCTGACGATCGCCGACAGCGGGTGCGGCATGAGCCCCGAGGTCCGGGCCCGCATCTTCGAGCCGTTCTTCACCACCAAGGGCATCGGCAAGGGCACCGGGCTCGGGCTGGCCGTGGTGCACGGCATCGTCACCCAGAGCGCCGGGTCCATCGTGGTGACCAGCGAGCCGGGCCGGGGCACGTCGTTCACCATCCACGTGCCGGTGACCGGCGGAACCAGCCGGAGCGCCGGCGTCACCACCGCCGCCGGCATGCTGCGCGGCTCCGAGACCGTCCTGCTGGTGGAAGACGAGGAGAGCATCCGCCGGGTGGCGGTGCAGGGGCTGCGGGCGCACGGCTATCACGTGCTGCACGCCGGCGATGGCCACGAAGCGCTCCACGTCCTGGAGCAGCTCGGCGCGAAGCTCGACGTGCTGGTGACCGACGTGGTCATGCCCCGGATGAGCGGGCGGGAACTGGCCGAAGCGGTGCTGCGGACCCACCCGGAAGCCCGGGTGCTCTACACCAGCGGCTACACCGACGACGCCGTGGTGCGTCACGGCATCATGCAGTCCGAGGTGGCCTTCCTGTCCAAGCCCTACACGCCGAGCGTCCTGCTCCGCAAGCTGCGCGAAGTGCTCGACGGCGCCCCGCGGCCCTAGGCCGAGAGGCGCCAGTAGCGCCGCCCGTTCGGCTCGAACAGCCGGAAGGGGAGGAAGCGCTTCAGCAGGGCGAAGATCCTTTCCTTGCCCACCAGGGTGCGGAGCGGCGGGTCCGGGTGCCGCGCGAGCCGCAGCACCACCTCGGCCACCTCGGTCGGGGGCGGGGCCGCCGCCTCGATCGCGCGCATCCGCTCGTGCACCCGCGAGCGGGGACCGTCGTAGGCGCTCACCAGCCGCTCCGGCGTGGCGGCCGCCCCCACCAGTTCACTCCGGTAGAATCCCGGCTCCACCAGCGCTACCCTGATCCCGAAGAGCGCGACTTCGCTGCGCAGCACCTCGGTGAGGCCCTCGAGGGCGTATTTGCTCGCGGAGTACTGCCCCGCGAACGGGATCGGCACCAGCCCGGCCACGGAACTCACGTTGATGATGTGGCCGCCGCGCTGCCGGCGCATCGCGGGCAGCACCGCCTGGATCATCCGCACCACCCCGAAGTAGTTGGTGTCGAACTGCTGGCGTGCCTGCGCCAGCGGCACCTCCTCGATCGCGCCCACCACCGCGATGCCCGCGTTGTTGACCAGGAGGTCGAGCCGGCCCTCCGCGGCCAGCAGGGTGGCAACGCACTGCTCGACCGAGGCCTCGGTGGTGACGTCGAGCGGGACCAGGGTGACGCCCGGCAGCGGCGTCGCCTTCGCCGGGTTCCGGCTGGTGCCGTAGACCCGGTATCTGTCCGCTGCGAGCCGGGCGGCGATGGCCCGGCCGATCCCGCTGGAGGCGCCCGTGACGAGCGCGATGCGTGGTTCCCTCATGTCCGTCGTTCCCGGGTTGGGGGAGCGCGCCACGACTCGAGGCGCCGGCGAACCTGGCCGCCGTCTCCCTCCGTCGTCCGCGAAGTAGAGGCAAAGCTCTACTTTCAGCCATCAAACTAGAGCGCAAGCTCTACTTGTCAAGGTGCGGCCGGCTCGCCATGTTTGGGCCGGGGTCCGGCGACGGTTCGGCCCGGACCGGAAAGGCGCGATGAGCAAAGGGGTTCGCGGACGGAAACGGCTGGCCGCCAGGGCCAGGCCAGCGGCGGAACCGGCCCGGCAGCCGCAGCAGGAGCGCGGGGAGCGCCGCGTCGAGGAGATCCTCGACGCGGCCGCCCGGGTCATTGCGGAGGTGGGCGTCGAGGGCGCCACCACCAACGCCATCGCGGAGCGCGCCGGCGCGTCGATGGGGTCGCTCTATCACTTCTTTCCCCACAAGGACGCCATCGTGCGAGCCCTCGCGGCGCGCTACGACGGCGAGCTGCGCCAGCTGAACCGGTCGTCCATGACCGGGGAGGCCGCCCGGGTGTCGGTCGCGGCGATGGTCGACGGGATCGTCACGCCGCTGGCGCGCTTCATGGAGCGCAACCCCGCCTACATGCCGGTCTACTACGCGGTCCGCGATCCGCTGCATCCGGGATGCATGACCGCCGAGCTCACCGATACGATCGTCGGGCTGGTGGAGCAGCTCATGGCGGCGCGGACGCCGGGCGGCGAGCCGACCCTGCGGCGGCGGCAGGCAGGCGTCGCGGTAGAACTGGTGCATCGCATGCTCGAGTACGCCTGGAATGCGCCGCCCGCCGAGCGGGGCGGGATCGTGCTCGAGCTCAAGCGGCTGCTCGCGCTCTATTCGACGATGATCTCCACTGGACAGGATCCGCTCGCCACCGGACACTGACTGTCATGCCGCCGTCTCCCGCACCCGATCCGTTCTACTGGCGCACCTTCAACATCCTCCTTCGCCTGCTGGGGGTGGGTGCGACGTTCGGCGGGACCGTGGTGGTGGTGATGTTCGGCCTGGGCCTGCCGGAGGTCCCCGGCATCGCGCGGACCACCAGCTGGGCCGCCATCATCCCCGGCACGATCCTGCTCCTGCTCGGGCTCGGCTTCCTCCTCCTGCCGCCCTACCGCCCGGACCGGGGTGACACCGGCCCGCTGGTGTCCCTGCTGCGTCCGCAGCGGGGCCGGAGCTGGTGGACCGGCGAGCCACGCTAGATCCCCTGCTTCGGCTGTTCTTCGGTTTTGGAAACCTGGGAGACCGACGCAGCCGTCAGCCCCAAGGATCGTCATCAGTTAGGCCCTGAGGAGGCGCGGCATCGGCCGCTGACCGAATTCGTGCGCCCTTGCCAGCGCCTCCGTCCCTCCCCTACCATCGCCCCTCGAACCCCAGCCGGGGACCCCATGTCTTTCGTCCGAGCTGTCGCAATGGCCACCGCCGTTTCGCTCGTTCCCGCCGTCCTTCCCGCCCAGCAGCCACCGGTGGCGGCGCGGCACGCCCACGTCGACACGCTCCACGGCGAGGTGCGGAGCGACGAGTACTTCTGGCTCCGGGAGAAGAGCAACCCCGAGGTGATCGCCTACCTCGAGGCGGAGAATGCGTGGACCAGGGCGGGACTGGGACACACCGAGGCACTGCAGGAGCGGCTCTACGCGGAGATGCTCGGCCGGATCAAGGAGGCCGATTTCACGGTGCCGTATCGCGAGGGCGGCTGGTGGTACTACACCCGCACCGAGCCGGGAAAGGCCTATCCGATCTACGCCCGCCGCCAGGGCACGGTGGAGGCGCCGGAGGCGATCTACTTCGACCAGAACGCCGCGGCGGCGGGGAAGAAGTTCCACGCCCTCGGCGGCATGGATGTCAGCCCCGACGGGCGGCTGCTTCTCTACCTCGAGGACACCACCGCCTTCCGGGAATACACCCTGTACGTGAAGGACCTCGGCACCGGACAGATCCTCGACCAGATCCCGCAGGTGTGGAACGGCACCGCCTGGGCCAGCGACAACCGCACCTTCTTCTACATGACCGCCGACAGCGCCAAGCGGGGCAACGCCGTCTGGCGGCACATGATCGGCACGCCGCGCGACGCGGACGTGAAGGTGTTCGAGGAAGACGATGTCCTGAACAATGTCTCGGTCTTCCGCTCCCGGAGCGGCAAGTACGTCTTCATCGCCTCGGACGGCTTCACCTCCTCCGAATGGCGGATGATCCCCGCCGCCGATCCCGCCGCGGCACCCCGGGTGATCGCGGCCCGCCGCGCCGGCGTGGAATACTCGGTCGAGCACGCCGACGGCTTCCTGCTGATCTACACCAACGACAACGCGGTCAACTTCCGGGTGGTGCGTGCCCCCGAGGCCACCCCCGGCCCCGAGCACTGGGCCGACTGGCTTCCCCATCGCGACTCGGTGTTCGTCGAGTCGGTCGACGCCTTCAAGCGCTTCATCGTGGTGAGCGAGCGCTCCGGCGGGCTCCGCCGGCTCCGGGTGACCGACCTGCGCAACGGGCGCACCCACTACGTCACCTTCCCCGAGTCGGCCTACGGCGTGTTCCCGGCCGCCAACCCGGAGTTCGACACCCGCGTCTTCCGCTTCAGCTACTCGAGCCTGATCACCCCGACCTCGGTGTACGACTACGACCTCGCGACCCGGCAGCGCACCCTCAAGAAGCGGCAGGAGATCCCCAGCGGCTTCGACGCCAGTGCCTATGAAGTGCGCCGCTTCTCGGCGCCGGCCCGCGATGGGGCGCGGGTGCCGGTATCGCTCCTGATGAAGCGGGGCACGAAGCTCGATGGCAGCCACCCGGCGCTGCTCTATGCCTACGGCTCCTACGGCGCCACCACCGAGCCCACGTTCAACAGCAACGTGCTGAGCCTGGTCGACCGGGGCTTCGTCTACGCCATCGCCCACATCCGCGGCGGCCAGGAGATGGGCCGGCGCTGGTACGACGACGGCAAGATGCTCCACAAGCAGAACACCTTTCACGACTTCATCGACGTCGGGCGGGAGCTGGTCCGCCGCGGCTACACCTCGCCGTCGCGCTTCGTGGCCAATGGCGGCAGCGCCGGCGGCCTCCTGATGGGCGTGGTCGCCAACCAGGCGCCGGAGCTCTTCCGCGCGATCGTCGCCGACGTGCCCTTCGTCGACGTGATCAACACCATGCTCGACGCCTCGCTGCCGCTCACCGCCCAGGAGTGGGAGCAGTGGGGCAACCCGCGCATCAAGGAGCAGTACGAGTACATGATGCAGTACTCGCCCTACGACAACGTGGGTTCCCGGGACTATCCCTGGATGCTGGTGACGACCTCGCTCAACGACTCGCAGGTCATGTACTGGGAGCCGGCCAAGTGGGTGGCGAAACTCCGCGCCACCAAGACCGACACCAACCCGCTGTACCTCAAGACCAACATGGCCGGCGGCCACGGCGGCTCCTCGGGACGCTACGACCGGCTCCGGGAGGCGGCGTTCCGCTACGCCTTCATGCTCACCGCCGTGGGAGACAACAGCGCCACGCCCTGACCCCGGCAGGAGACCGGCGCTTGCGGAAGGACGGCCTCAGACCTAGATATCTAGGCATAGATTTCTAGGACTGAGGCCATGGCTCGCCCCCGGACCGACGTGCTGCAAGGCACGCTCACCCTGCTCGTCCTCAAGACGCTCGCCCGCGGCAAGCTCCACGGGTACGCGATCACCAATCACATCCAGCGGGTCTCCGACGACCTGCTCCGGGTGGAGGAAGGCTCGCTCTATCCCGCCCTCCACCGGATGGAGCAGGAGGGGTGGATCCGGAGCGACTGGGGGGTCACCGAGACCAATCGCCGGGCCCGGTTCTACTCCCTCACCGCCGTGGGCCGGAAGCAGCTCACCGAGGAGGAGCAGCACTGGCAGCGGCTCACCGCCGGCGTCGGGGCGGTGCTCCGCTTTGCCGGGGCGGTGGCCTGATGAGCCTCTTCACCCGCATTGCCGGCGCCCTCTGGCGCCGGGACGGCGCGGCCACCGACATGGCCGACGAAATCGCCTTCCACATCGAGGAGCGCACGCGCGAGAATCTCGCCCGGGGCATGAGTCCCGAGGCGGCCCGCGAGGATGCCCGCCAGCGCTTCGGCAACACCGCGATCGTCATGGACCGCACCCGCGATGCCGACGTGGTCGGCTGGCTCGACACCCTGGTGCGTGACACCCTCCACGCCTTCCGCGGTCTCCGCCGGCGTCCGGCGCTCGTCTGCACCACCCTGCTGGTGCTCGGCCTGGGCATCGGCGCCACGAGCGCGATCTTCAGCGTCGTCGATTCCGTGCTGCTCAAGCCGCTCGCCATCGCCGATCCGGACCGGGTCGTGACGATCCAGGAGCAGCGCAAGGGCGAGGGTATCGGTGGCAACCCCGCCCGGCTGCGCGACTACCGGGCGCGGCTCCATACCATCGCGCCGCTGGCCGGCACCTACGGTGAGGCGCTGACCCTCACCGGCCGGGGCGACCCGGAGCGGGTCCTCATGCTCCGGACCTTCGGTCCCATCCTGGGGGTGCTCGGTACCTCGCCCCGGCTGGGCCGCGGGTTCACCGCCGACGAGGAAGCGGGGAACGGTTCCCCGGTCGTGCTGCTGACCCACGCCTTCTGGCAGCGGCGATTCGGCGGTGATCCCGCCGTGGTGGGCCAGGCCCTCACCATGAACGGCACGGCGTACACCGTGATCGGCGTGCTCCCCGCCGAAGCGAGTTATCCCGAGGGATACGCCTTCGTGAGTCCCGCGAGCGCCAGCTTCCAGAACGCGGGCCGGGACGGCGGCAATTACTTCGGCATCGCGGGCCGCCTGGCGCCCGGCGCGTCGCTCGAGGCGGCCCGGAGCGAGGTGCAGGAGGTGGCGCGGGATTTCGCCCGCGAATTTCCCGCCACCGACGAGGACCTGACGGCGACCGTACGGTCGCTCCAGGCCTCGGAGACCGCCGATGCCCGCGAGCCGCTGCTGGCGCTCCTCGGCGCGGTGGCGCTGGTGCTGGTGATCGCGTGCGTGAACACCGCGAGCCTGCTGCTGGCGCGGGCGGCGGAGCGCCGTCATGAGGCGGCGATCCGCACCGCGCTGGGCGCGGGGCGCGCCAGCCTCATCCGGCTCTATCTCCTCGAAAGCGGCTGGCTCGCCCTGGGGGGCGGGCTGGTGGGGCTGCTGCTCGCCTGGCTCGGCGTGCCGCTCCTGCGGCAGGTGCTTCCCGCCGAGCTCCCGCGGCTGGCATCGGCATCGCTCGACTGGCGCGTCACCCTCTTCGCCGTGATCGCCGCGGTGCTGTGCGGTCTCGCCGCCGGCCTGGTGCCGGCGCTCCTCGCCGCGCGCGAAGGCGTCACCCACCAGGCGCTCCGCGATGGCGGCCGCTCCACCGCCGGCCCGCGCCGGCTGCTGGCCCGGCAGGTGCTCGTGGCGGCGCAGGTGGCGGTCTCGATGCTCCTGCTGGTTGGCGCGGCGCTGCTGGGGCGGAGTCTCTACCGGATGCGGGGCATGCCGACCGGCGTCCGGGCCGAGCAGGTGCTCGCGGTCCGGCTCGAGTATCCCTGGGACACCGAAACGAACGTGCTGCACGCCCGCTTCGCGGCGGCCCTGGCCGAGCTCGCGGCCCTTCCAGGGGTACGCGCCGCCGGGTTCACCGATCGCCTCCCGCTCGAAGGCCAGAGCCAGAGCCGTCCGATCCGGCTGGAGCGGGGCGAGGCGCCGGGGGTCGAGACGCTGGGCGACCGGTCGATCTCGCTGCGTGCCGTCGACGCGGAGTACTTCGGCGTGCTCGGCATCCCCCTGCTCGAGGGCCGGGTGTGGCAGAACCCGGTCGGCACGGCCGCACCACGAGAGGTGGTGGTGAACCGGACCTTCGCGCGCCGCTTCCTTCCGCCGGGCCAGGCGATCGGGGCGCGCTTCACCTTCTCGGTGAAGCCCAGGCCGGGTGAAGTGCCGGAGTGGTACGAGGTGGTGGGCGTGGCCGGGGATGTCCGGCAGGAACCCCGCCAGGCGGAGCAGCCGCCGGAGCTCTGGTTGCCGTACCAGGCCACCTACTGGCCCATCGGCCGCATCCTCCTCCGCTTCGAGGGCGATCCCGCCGCGCTGACCGGCGCGGTGCGCGCGACCCTGCTGCGGCTCGATCCCGGCCATGTCATCGACGGGATCGCCACCCTGCCCGCGGAACTGCGCGTCGCGACCGCGGAGTCGCGGGTGCGCACCTGGCTGGTGGTGGTCTTCGCCCTGGCGGCGTTGGTGCTGTCGGCGATCGGGCTCTACGGCGTGCTGGCGAGTGACGTGGCCCAGCGACGGCAGGAGATCGGGGTGCGGCTGGCGCTGGGCGCCGACCCGGCGCGGCTCCGCTGGATGGTGATCCGCCAGGGTGGGATGGTGGCGCTGGCGGGACTGGGCGCCGGCGCGCTGGGCGCGGTGGCGCTGGCCCGGTTCCTCGCCAACCTGCTCTATGGCGTGCGCGCGACCGATGTCATCGCATTCGCGCTCGCAGCGGCGGCCCTCGGCGTGGTGTCGTTCCTGGCCAGCTGGATCCCGGCGGCACGGGCCGCCCGGCTCGACCCGGTCATCACGCTCCGCCGGGAATAGCTAGCGCAGCACCCGCGTCTCCCCGTGCCGCAGGAGCCAGAGGCGCTCCCCGGCACGGCCCGCCTCCTGCCAGAGCTGCTGCGTCACCCGCGGCGGCTCATCCATGGGCTCGTCGGTGAGCTTGAAGGTGCCCCAGTGGATCGGCAGGAGGGCCGGTGCGCCGTCCCCCGCGAGCTCGGCGTAGGCGCCGAGCGCTTCGGCCGGGTCCATGTGCACCACCCGCATGAACCAGCGTGGCTGATAGGCTCCCACCGGAAGCAGCAGCAGGTCGAAGGGCCCGAGCCGCGACCCGATGTCCGCGAACTCGGGATGGTGCGCGGTATCTCCCGCGAAGAACGCCGCCCGCTCACCCACCCGGATGCTGAACCCGCACCAGAGAGTCGCGTTGCGGTCGTGCACCCCTCGCGCGCTGAAGTGCTGGGCCGGCGTGGCGGTGACCCGGGCCGGGCCCACCTCGCGCGATTCCCACCAGTCGAACTCCTCCACCCGCCGCACGCCCAGCCGGCGCAGCAGTCTCCCCAGGCCCAGCGGAACGCACCAGACCGTGTCCCGCTGCCGGCTCGCCAGGGCACGCACCGTGGGCGCGTCGAGATGGTCGTAGTGGTTGTGGGAGAGCAGGACGATATCGATGCGCGGGAGCGACTCCACCGGAATGGGCACCGGCACCCAGCGCTTGAGGCGCCCGGCCGGCACCGGGGCGGCGACGTCGCCGAGCATGGGATCGGTGATCACCGTGCAGCCGGGAAACTCGAGCAGCACCGCCGAATGTCCCATCCAGGTCGCGGCGAGGGCACCGGCTCCGGGCACCTGGCCCAGCCGGGGCTGCTCCAGCGGAAAGACCGAGGGATGGGGATCCGGCGGCAGGCGCGACGTATGCCGCTCATAGAACCAGCGCAGCAGGTTGGCGAGTCCCTGTGGCTCGGAGCCGGGCCACGGATTGCGGTATCCGCGGCCGTCATGATGTGGCGGAGGCGTCATGCGCGGAATGTAGGGGGGCGGACTGCGATGAGCCGTGCGAGGCTGGTTGCCCTAGAACGGGAAGAGGATTCCCTTGTCCTTGAGTTTCTCGAATTTCAGAGCCGAGAAGCGGAAGAGCTGGGCGGGCCGCGAGGCACCGCTGCGTCGCTGCTGCTTGAGGGGCGTGAGGATGCCGAGCAGCTCGATTTTTCGGCGGAAGTTCCGCTTGTCGAGTGTCCGACCCAGGATCGCCTCGTAGACCTGCTGCAGTTCGGAGAGCGTGAACTCGGCGGGGAGCAGCTGGAAGCCGACCGTGGTGTACTCGAGCTTGTTGCGGAGCCGCTCGAGTGCGTAGGTCAGGATGCCCGCGTGGTCGAAGGCGAGGGGCGGCAGCTCGTCCATCGGCCACCAGCGCGCCTCGGCGGCGTCGCTGCCGCCGGCGATCTCACGGTCGGAGGAAATCAGCGCAAAGTAGGCCACCGAGACCACCCGTCCCCGCGGGTCGCGGCCCGGCTCGCCAAAGGTGTAGAGCTGCTCGAGGTAGACGTCCCGGACGCCGGTTTCTTCCTCGAGCTCGCGGCGGGCCGCCGCCTCCACGCCTTCTTCCGGCAGCACGAACCCTCCCGGGATGGCCCAGGCGCCTTCGTACGGCGGAATCCCGCGGCGAATGAGGAGCACCGCGAGGCGACCCTCGCGGATGGTGAACACCACCACGTCCACCGCGACGCGAATTCCGCTCATGCCGCGAGCGGCACGGCGAGGTGGGCCTGCTCGTCCGCCGCACGGATCTCCACCGACGCTCCCGCGTTGAATTCCAGGTAGTCCTGCTCCACGCCGTCGCTGAAGATGACACCACCGGAGGGCATCCGCGACTGGACCCGGAGCGCGTCGCCCGGCGCGAGGAGACCGGCCACGAGGTCGGCGCGACTCTGCCGGCTCTGGAACGGCTCCCGCACCGCGAAGAGCAGGCGCCGGTCCTCCCACGCGAGCGTCGGCGGTTGGCCCACGCTCCCGCCGGTGAAGGTGGTGACCCCCGCGGCCATCCGGAAGACCGATGACATCCACCCCGTCGACCCCGCGCCAGTCGATACCAGCACCCCGCTCGAGGATTGCTCCTCGCTCCGCCGCTGCCAGGCAATCCGGTAACGGGCGGAGACGTGGGTTCGGGCGCCGAGGAAGAAGTCGTTGAAGGCGAGCAGGCGCTGGCCATCGGTGAGGCGCGCCTCGGCCAGGGTCACTGGGCGGAGCGGCGCCCGTCCGGCGAGCACCGCCTCGACCGCGGGCCGGACCTTGCCCACCGGGAAGGGCATGAGAATGCCATCGAACCGCGTCGGATCGGGGTTCACCGCGACGATGGGCTGGCCGGCGACGTACTTGGCGGTGTTCGCCACCAGGCCATCCTGGCCCAGGGTCACGATGAGGTCGCCGGGAGTGAAGGTGCAGGTCGGGACCAGGCTCCGATCCAGGCTCTGCCGGGGCAGGCCGATGTCCAGTTCGGCCCGCACCCGGTCGAGCGCCCGCTGGTAGGCGTCATGCTCCGCCTGGTAGCCGGCGAAGTCGCCCCCGTTGTGCTCCAGGTAGAACCGCGCCTGGCCCGGGGTGTTGAACCGGGTCACCAGCTCTTCCAGCCGGGTGCGGCGGGTCACGAGCACCAGCTTCTCGAGTCCCATCTTACTTCCGATCCTGCGCCAGCAGCGATCCGAGCAGTTCCGGCGTCACGTTGAGCTGGCCGATCTTGCCGGCGTTCTCCGCCAGCTCCCGGAAGGCGAGGCCGAAGAGCACGCGGGGATCGTTGCCACCGGCGCTGAGGGCCATCAGGGTCCGCCAGTCCACCGACCGGACGGGCTCGAGCGTCGCGCGGAGGGCGTAGGCCCGCGCGTCGGCATCCTGGCGTTCGTTGGCCGAGCGCCGCTCGATCAGTTCCGCCCGCTGCTCCTCGATCGCCACGTCGGCCGCCATCTTCGTCTCCCGGATCACCCGCTGCTTCTCCTGCACCGCGATCTCGGTGTTGAGCTCGTTCTCCTTGATCCGCCGCTCCTGCTCCACGGCCGCGTTCCGGCGGGCGTAGATCGCCTGGTCCGACTCCCGCTGGAGCCCTTCCCGCGCTTCGGCCTCGAGGGCGCGCGCCATCTCCGGCGTGGGCCGGACCGAGGCGATCGCCACATCGAGGACTTCGATGCCGAGACGGGTGACCGCCTCCGCCTGCGCGAGGCCGGCCCGCACGACGCTGGTCAGCTGGTCCACGCTCCCCAGCGCCTGCCGCAGCCCCTGCTGCTCGAGGACGGTGCGCGCCAGCGTCTGGGTGGCCTGGATCAGCCGCTCCGGGAGCTTGTCCGGGTCATCGCTCCGCCAGGCGCCGCGAGGCGTCACCGAGTAGTCGAGCAGGGCGGCCAGCTCCTTCGGCCGGGCCACCCGGTAGGTGAGCCGCCCCTGCACCGTCACCTGCTGGAAGTCGGCGGTCACCTCGGCGAAGGCGAACGGCAGGTCGGCGCTGGCGAGCGGCACCGAGACGATGGTGGAGCGCGGCATCCAGTAGAGGAAGGCCAGGCCGGCCCCCTCGCGCCGGAGCTTCCCGCCGCTGTAGTGGAGGATGTAGCTGGTGGGCGACGCCTTGAGGTACCCGAGCATGAACGACCTCCTGTTAGTGTTTCACGGACACCAATATGGTGTCGCACGGACACTAACGCAAGACCCCCGCCCCGGGCGCCCCGGTGGCGCGCGGCTTGACGGAGTCGCGCCACTATATTTGATTATCCGGATAAGCGGATGGAGAAAAGAGGCGACGTGGGTACCACCATCGTGACCCGGCTGCAGACCCTGGCGGAGCCGATCCGCAACCGCCTGCTCGTCCTGCTCGGCGATCATGAGCTGACGGTGGGTGAGCTCTGTGAGGCGCTCCAGCTCCCCCAGTCCACGGTCAGCCGCCACCTGAAGGTGCTGGCCGACGACGGCTGGGTCACCTCCCGGGCGGACGGCGCGAGCCGGCTCTACCGGATGCTGCTCGCCGACCTGGACCCCTCGGCCCGGCGGCTCTGGCAGGTGGTGCGGGAACAGGTCGAGAGTGGCTCCGCCGCCGCACGTGATGCGGAGCGGCTGCGGAGTGTGCTGGCCGAGCGGCGCTCGCGCTCCGAGGCGTTCTTCGCGACGGCGGCGGGACAGTGGGACCGGATGCGGGCGGAGCAGTTCGGCAGCCGCTCGGAATTGCTCCCGCTCCTGGGGCTGCTGGATCCCTCCTGGGTGGTAGCCGACCTGGGGTGCGGCACCGGCCTGCTGAGTCAGCAGCTCGCGCCGTTTGTGCGGCAGGTGGTCGCGGTCGATGCTTCCGCCGCGATGCTGCGGGGGGCGCGGGCCCGGCTGGGTGGCCTCGACAACGTGGAGATCCGGCGGGGCGAACTCGAGGCGCTGCCGATCGATGACGAAACCCTCGACGCGGCGTTCCTGGTGCTGGTGCTGCCCTACGTCGCCGAGCCTGGACAAGTGGTGCGGTCCGCGGCGCGGGCCTTGCGTCCGGGAGGGCGGCTGCTGGTGACCGACCTGACTGCACACGACCGGGCCGAGTATCGCCAGGCGCTGGGCCACCAGTGGCAGGGGTTCGAGCAGGCGCAGGTGCTGGCGTGGTTCGGCGAGGCGGGCCTGGTGCAGCCGGTCTGTCAGGTGCTGGCGCCCGATCAGAATGCCAGGGGGCCGCTGCTGTTCACCGCCTCGGCCCGGCGGCCCTGAGCCGGGGTTTTCCCTCACGTTTACCGGGGCGGGCGAAATGCCGAGACTCGTGGAGGCTCCGACGGTGGTTCCCGCCGCGGGCAACCCTCCCAAGCGCATCGAGGAGTACGTCGGCCGGGTGAACACCGGTCATGCCGGCGTGAGTGTGGCCCGGATGGTCTCGCCCCAGGGCTGGGTGGAGCCGGGGCAGCGGCCGGAGTTCGAGGAAGTGACCGTGGTGCTCCGCGGGATGATCCGGGTGGAGCATGAGCAGGGCATGCTGGACGTTCGCGCCGGGCAGGCAGTGGTCACCCGGCCGGGCGAGTGGATCCGGTACAGCACGCCGGAAGCGGGCGGGGCCGAGTACGTGGCGATCTGCCTGCCGGCGTTTTCGATGGATACGGTACATCGGGACAGCTAACGGCTAATGGCTAACGGCTAACGGCCAAGAACACCCCAAACCGAGGACAGAGTGATGGCAACCAGCGCGACGATGCTGCACCCCTTCCAGGCCACCCGCGAGGCGGGCCGCGAGCCGTTCAAGGTGAAGGACCTCTCCCTCGCCGAGTTCGGCCGCAACGAGATCCGCCTGGCCGAGTACGAGATGCCCGGCCTGATGGCGATCCGGCGCGAGTATGCCGGCAAGCAGCCGCTTGCCGGGGCGAAGATCATGGGTTCGCTCCACATGACGGTGCAGACCGCGGTGCTGATCGAGACCCTGGTGGAGCTCGGCGCCGACGTGCGCTGGGTGAGCTGCAACATCTTCTCGACCCAGGACCACGCCGCCTCCGCGGTGGTGGTGGGCAAGGACGGCACCGTCGAGAACCCGATGGGCACGCCGGTCTACGCCTGGAAGGGTGAGACCCTCGAGGAGTACTGGTGGTGCACCGACCAGGCGCTGATGTGGCCCGATGGCACCGGCCCGAACCTGCTGCTGGATGACGGCGGCGACGCGACCCTGCTGGTGCACAAGGGCGTGGAGTACGAGAAGGCGGGGAAGATCCCGGCCTTCAACGCCGCCAGCGACCCGGAGGAGTGGGGCGTGATCCTCGACCTGCTGCGCCAGGAGTCGCAGAAGCACCCCGGCCGCTGGACCCGGGTGGCGAAGGACCTCAAGGGCGTGTCGGAGGAGACCACCACCGGCGTGCACCGGCTCTACGAGATGATGAAGGCGGGGACGCTGCTCTTCCCGGCGATCAACGTCAACGACTCGGTGACGAAGAGCAAGTTCGACAACCTCTACGGCTGCCGGCACTCGCTCACCGACGGCATCCTCCGCGCCTCCGACGTGATGCTGGCGGGCAAGGTGGCGGTGGTGCTGGGCTACGGTGACGTGGGCAAGGGCTGCGCGCAGGCCCTCAAGGGCCAGGGCGCCCGGGTCATCATCACCGAGATCGATCCCATCTGCGCCCTCCAGGCCGCGATGGAAGGCTACCAGGTCACGACCCTCGAGGACGTGGTCGAGACCGCCGACATCTTCATCACCGCGACCGGCAACAAGCAGATCATCGCGGCAGAGCACATGGCCCGGATGAAGGACAAGGCGATCGTCGGCAACATCGGCCACTTCGACAACGAGATCGACATGGCCGGCCTCAAGAAGGTGAAGAACATCACGCGGGTGAACATCAAGCCGCAGTACGACGAGTACGTCTTCCCCGACGGCCACAGCGTGCTGATCCTGGCCGAGGGGCGCCTGCTCAACCTGGGCTGTGCCACCGGCCACCCGAGCTTCGTGATGAGCTCGTCGTTCACCAACCAGGTGCTGGCGCAGATCGACCTGCACCTGCACGCCTCGGGCAAGCCCACCGTGTCGGGCACGGCGTACAGCGAGAAGAAGGTGTACACGCTGCCCAAGAAGCTGGACGAGAAGGTGGCGCGGCTCCACCTCGAGAAGCTGGGCGTGAAGCTCACCCGGCTCTCCAAGGACCAGGCCGACTACATCGGCGTGCCGGTGGACGGGCCCTACAAGGCCGACCACTACCGCTACTAGTCGCGGAACCGCTCCACCCCAGACAGGCCCGCACCCCGGTGCGGGCCTGTCGCTTTTTCCGGATGACGCGTCCCCCGCCCCTTTCCCGATATCCGGAGTGGGGCCAGAACCGGGGGACAGGATGTCGCTGGGCGCCGATCGACGACTGCGGGTGAACGGGACGATCCACTTCAGTCCGGATGGGCGGGGCCGCCGGCGGCCGCTCGTCCATACCGACTTCGTGCTCATTGCGCTGGAGGATGGGCCCAACGGCCTGACACCCATCGCCTCGCTCACCAACGGCATCCGGGTCACCAGTGACGCCGAGGGGAATTTCGTGCGGAGTCTCGTCTGGGAAATGCCGGGCCGGACGCAGGGCCCGCTCCTGCCCGAGCCCGACGGGTTCGAGGTCCAGGTCACCGATCCCGGCACCGGACAGCTGGTCCCCGCCGGCGAGGTCCGCGGGAATGGGGACGACCTGGTGATCGACGCCGGGTTCGCTCCCGACGAACTCCCCCTGGCGCTCGGACCGGCGGGGCAGGAATTCGACGAGATCTCCGAGCTGGCATCCCACCTCGCGGCGGCGCTGGCGAACCCGGGCACGCTCGGGGAGGTCACCGTGCTGCGGCCGTACTTCCTCCCGGCCGACCAGCGACACCCGACGGGAGCGGAGCGGCTCTTTCGGCATTTCACGCTGCTGCTCGACACGCTGCAAGCGGCCCTGCGAAACACCCGCGGCCCGGGTGCCACCGGGTCCGTTCCCTCCGGCTTCAAGCCGCTGGAAGAGAGGGTGGTGAAGGTGCTGGCGTGGTATCCCCGGGGACTCACCGCGGCCCAGCGCTGCCAGCGGCTGGTCGCGGGCCATGCGCAGGACGATCCCAGTGAGGAATTGCTCCGCCGGGTGGTGCCACGCCTGACCATGATGCTGGGGCAGATCCTGCAGCTGCCGGTCGCGAATGACGACGGCCGGTATCTCTGGGAAGACCTGGCGGTCCTCCTCACGCTGATCGCGGGCATCGGCCTGGTGGCGCAGCACAACCATGCGGTCTGGGCCGATTACCGTACGGAATCCGGCAGCCGGAAACTGGTGCTCAGTATCCGGTAGGCGGCCGTCCGGCCCTCGGGGCGCGGGGCGGCGCGAGCGGTTACTATTTCGGCTCCCTTTTCCCCCACCTCATGCGCCGTCACGTCACCGCTCTCGCCCTTGCCCTGGTCACGCTGCTGCCCGCGGCCGCCCGGGCCCAGACCGACAGCAGCCGCATCACCCTCGACCGGATCTACGACTCCAACTTCTTCAGCGGCCAGTTCGCCCCGCCGATCCGCTGGACCCCGGACGGCAAGGCGTACTACTCGAACCAGCGGCGCGAGGGCGCGCCCGGTCCCGACCTGGTGCGGGTGAATCCCGAGACCGGCGAGGCCACGGTGCTGGTGAAGAGCGAGCAGCTGGTGCCGAAGGGCGACTCGGTGCCGCTCCGCTTCCAGAGCCTCGCCTTCTCGGACGACGGGAAGAAGGTCCTGTTCTTCACCAACACGGCGCGGGTCTGGCGGCAGAACACCCGGGGCGACTACTGGGTGCTCGACCTCGCGAGCGGCAAGCTCAGCAAGCTCGGTGGGCCGAAGGCCAAGCCGCAGACCCTGATGTTCGCGAAGTTCGCGCCCCAGGGCGACCGGGTGGCCTACGTGCGGGAGAACAACCTGTACGTGGAGCAGCTCGCCACCGGGCGGATCATCCCGCTCACCCGGGACGGGAGCCGGACGACGATCAACGGCACCTTCGACTGGGTGTACGAGGAGGAGTTCGACGACCGTGACGGCTTCCGCTGGAGCCCCGACGGCACCCGGATCGCCTACTGGCAGCTCGACGCCTCGGGGGTGCGGGACTTCCTGCTGATCAACGACACCGACAGCCTCTACTCCTTCACCAAAGCGGTGCAGTACCCCAAGGCGGGGCAGACCAACTCCGCGGTGCGGATCGGGGTGGTGAGCGCGGCGGGAGGACTCACCCGGTGGATGCAGGTCCCGGGCGACCCGCGGAACATCTATCTCGCGCGGATGGAGTGGGCGGGGGGCAACGAGGCGATCGTGATGCAGCACTTCAACCGGCTGCAGAACACCCTCACCGTGCTGCTGGGCAACCCGGCCACCGGCAGGACCACGCCGGTGTTCGTCGACCGGGACAGCGCCTGGGTGGACGTGGTGGACGACTGGGACTGGATGGACGGCGGGAAGCGCTTCCTCTGGATCAGCGAGCGGGACGGGTGGCGGCACGCCTGGAGCATCTCCCGTGACGGGAAGGACGTGCAGCTGCTCACGCCGGGCGCCTACGACATCGCCAGCGTGCTCACGGTGGATGTGCCCGGCGGCTACATCTACTTCACCGCCTCGCCCGACAATCCCACCCAGCGGTACCTGTATCGCGCGCGGCTCGACGGCACCGGCAGGGAGGAGCGCCTCTCGCCCAAGGACCAGAGCGGCACCCACAACTACAACATCGCGCCGGGCGCCCGCTTCGCGGTGCAGAGCTGGTCGAACATCAACATGCCGCCGCGGTCGGCGCTGGTCCGGCTGCCGGACCACACGGTGATCCGCCAGCTCACCGACAACGCCGTACTGGCCAAGCGGATGGCGAGCCTCAACCTGGGGCCGATGAAGTTCGTGCGGGTGGATGCGGGGAACGGGGTGATGCTGGACGGGATCGTGGCGTATCCCGCCGATTTCGATTCGACCAGGAAGTACCCGGTGGTCTTCCACGTCTATGGCGAGCCCGCCGCGGCAACCGCGGTGGACCGCTGGAACGCGATCGACCCCTGGCACCGCATGCTCACCCAGATGGGGTACGCCGTCATCACCCTGGATAACCGGGGCACCCCCTCCCTGCGGGGGCGCGACTGGCGGAAGGTCATCTACCGGCGCATCGGCGTGATCGGGGCGGAAGACCAGGCCGGGGCCGCGCGCACCATCGGCCGCTGGTCGTGGGTGGACAGCACCCGGATGGCGATCTGGGGGTGGAGCGGCGGCGGGTCGAGCACGCTCAACGGGATGTTCCGCTACCCCGATGTCTACAAGGTGGGAATGGCCGTGGCGCCGGTGCCGGACGTGCACCTGTACGACACGATCTACGAGGAGCGCTACATGGGGCTTCCGCAGGACGGCGAGGCGTTCTACAAGGAGGCCTCCCCGCTCACCTACGCGAAGAACCTCAAGGGCGACCTGCTGGTGGTGCACGGGAGTGGCGACGACAACGTGCATTACCAGGGCACCGAGCGGCTGGTGAATGCGCTGGTCGCGGCCAACCGGCCCTTCCAGATGATGGTCTATCCCAACCGCACCCACGGCATCTTCGAGGGCGAGGGAACGACCCGGCATCTCTTCGAACTGCTGACCCGCTACCTCACCGAGCACCTGCCCGCGGGCCGCCCGGCGGGCGGGAAGCCGAAGGACGTGTCGTAAGGCGGCAGAGCGGCAAAGCGGCAAAGCGGCAGCCTCGGGCGGACGGATCACCTGACCGGATCCGGCCGCCCTGCCGTTTTGCCGCCTTGCCGCCCTCCGCTTTGCCGCCTCTTGTAACTCCCGCCCCACCCCGTCCGTCCTGTTCCCACCTGCAACTGATCTCCCGAGGCGGGCATCCAACCCTCCGGCGAGTTCCGCGGTCTAAGCCCCGTTGGCTGGCGGCTGCATCCGGTCGGTTGCGATCCACGACACCAGGTCAGACACCATCATGCGACACCTCAGGCTGGCGCTCCGGACGCTGTTCAAGACGCCCTTCGTCACCGCCGTGGCGGTGCTCTCCCTGGCGCTCGGTATCGGCGCCAATGCGGCGATCTTCTCGCTCTTCGACCAGCTGCTGATGCGGCCCCTCCCGGTCCCGCACCCGAAGGAACTCGTCACCCTGTCCGCGCCGGGCCCGAACCCGGGGATGCAGTCGTGCAACCAGGCCGGCAACTGCGACGAGACCTGGAGCTACCCGATGTTCCGGGACCTGGAGAAGCAGCAGCGGGTCCTCACCGGCATCGCGGCGCACCGGCTCTTCGGCGCCAGCCTCTCCTACAAGAACGAACCGCTCACCGGTGACGGCGTCTTCGTCTCCGGCTCCTACTTCAACACCCTCCAGCTCACCCCCACGATCGGCCGCCTCCTCGGGCCGTCGGACGACGAGACCATCGGGGGGCATTTCGTCACCGTCCTCGGGTACAACTACTGGGCGTCGCACTTCGGCAGCGACCGCAGCGTGCTGGGGCAGACCATCACGGTGAACGGGCATCCCTTCGAGGTCATCGGGGTGGCGCCGAAGAATTTCGAGGGCACCACCCTCGGCGCGCGGCCGATGGTGTATGTCCCGATCACGATGCAGGGCGTGGTGGAGGGGTACCCGCGGTACGACAACCGGAAGGCGTACTGGATCTACCTCTTCGGCCGGCTCAAGGAGGGCGTGACGCGGGAGCAGGCCGCCAAGGCGCTCACCGGGATCTACCAGCCGATCATCCGCGACGTCGAGGCGGCGCTGCAGCAGGGGATGAGCGACAAGACGATGGCCCGCTTCAAGGCCAAGGAAGTGAAGGTCGAGGAGGGCTCCCGGGGCCAGAGCCAGATGCACCAGGAAGCGAAGACCCCGCTGGCCCTGCTCTTCGGCGTCACCGCCATCGTGCTGCTCATCGCCTGTGCCAACATCGCCAACCTGCTCCTGGCCCGCGGCGCCAACCGCGCCACCGAAATGGGCGTGCGCCTGGCGCTGGGGGCCGGTCGGCGGCAGCTGATGGTCCAGCTGCTCACCGAGTCGGTGCTGCTGGCGCTGATGGGTGGACTGGCCGGGCTCCTGGTGGCGCGGTGGACGCTGCACGGGATCTGGGCGATGCTCCCGCCCGAGGCGGCGCTCTCGCTCCAGTTCGAGCTGCAGCCCTCGGTGCTCTGGTTCTCGGCGCTGGTCTCGCTCCTGACCGGCCTGGTCTTCGGGATGTTCCCCGCGATTCACAGCACCCGGTCGGACCTCATCGGCTCGATCCGCGCGGGCGCCGGCCAGATCACCGGTCATCGTGGCGCGGCCCGCTTCCGCTCGGCGCTGGTGACGGTGCAGATCGCGCTCGCCACCGCGCTGCTCGTCGGCGCCGGCCTCTTCATGAAGAGCCTGATCAACGTCGCGCGGGTGGAGCTCGGGGTGAAGGTCGACAACGTGGTGACCTTCAGCATCAGCCCGGAGCGCACCGGCTACGACTCGCTCCGCGCGGCACAGCTCTTCGAGCGGGTGGAGGAGACCTTCGCCGCGCTGCCCGGCGTCAACGGCGTGACCACCAGCCTGGTCCCGCTCCTCGCCGGCAGCAACTGGGGCACCGATGTCGAGGTGCAGGGCTTCCAGTCGGGGCCCGACATCGACAACAACGCCCGCTTCAACGAGGTCGGCGCGGGCTACTTCCACACCCTCGGCGTGCCGCTCCTCAAGGGCCGGGAGTTCACCGCCGCCGACCGGATCGGCGCGCCGCGGGTGGCGGTGATCAACGAGGCGTTCGTCAAGAAATTCCACCTCGGCGACGACCCGATCGGGAAGTTCATGAGCGACCGCGGCCCCGACAGCATGAACATCCAGATCGTCGGCCTGATCAAGGACGCGAAGTACAGCTCGGTGAAGGACTCGGTGCCGGCGCTGTTCTACATGCCGTGGCGGCAGGATTCGCGGGTGGGCGACCTCAACTTCTACCTCCGCACCTCGCTGGCGCCGGAAGAGCTGGTGCGGCAGATCCCGGTGGTCATGAAGCAGATCGACCCGGGGCTCCCGGTGGAGAATGCCAAGACGATGCCGCAGCAGATCCGGGAGAATGTCTTCCTCGACCGGATGATCAGCATCCTCTCGACCGCGTTCGCGGTGCTGGCGACCCTGCTGGCGGCGGTGGGCCTCTACGGGGTGCTGGCGTACACCGTGGCGCAGCGGACCCGGGAGATCGGCGTACGGATGGCCCTCGGCGCCGACGCCTCCAAGGTGCGCGCGATGGTGATGCGGCAGGTGGCGGGGATGATCGCCGTGGGGCTGGTGGTGGGCGTGGCCGGGGCAATCGCCCTGGGCAAGGCGGCGAGCTCCCTGCTCTACGGCCTCAAGGGCCACGATCCGGTGGTGTTCGCGCTCAGCGTGCTGGTGCTGCTGCTGGTGGCGCTCAGCGCCGGCTACCTCCCGGCGCTCCGCGCCTCGAAGGTCCACCCGATGCAGGCGCTGCGGTACGATTGACGCGAGCGGTTCCCGCTCGCGTCATCCCCAGGGCGTGAAACGAACGAGGGATCCCTGTTTCGGAAGATCAGGGATCCCTCGCTGCGCTCGGGATGACAGAAACTCGCTCGGGATGACAGAAACTCGGGGTGACCGAGGCTCGGGACGACCGAAGCCCTCCTCCCCTCAGCTGTCCGGATACCCCTTCGGGTTCTGCGACTGCCAGCGCCAGGCGTCGCGGCACATCGCGTCGAGGTCGCGCTCGGTCTTCCAGCCCAGCTCCCGATAGACCAGCCCGGGATCGCAGTAGCTCACCGCGGCATCGCCGGGGCGGCGGGCCACGATCTCATGCGGAATCGGCCGCCCCACCGCGCGTTCGAAGGCCTGCACGGCCTGGAGCACGCTGGTCCCCTGCCCGGTACCGAGGTTGTAGGCCCGGCACCCCGGCTTGCCGGCGAGCTTCTCCAGCGCGCGCACGTGGCCGATGGCCAGGTCCACGACGTGGATGAAGTCGCGCACCCCGGTGCCGTCCACCGTGGGATAATCGCCGCCGAAGATCCGGAGCTTGGGGAGCTTCCCGACCGCGACCTGGGTGATGAACGGAAAGAGGTTGGTGGGAATCCCGTTGGGGTCCTCGCCGATGCGGCCGCTCTCGTGCGCCCCCACCGGATTGAAATAGCGGAGCAGGGCGATGTTCCACGCCGGGTCGGCGGTATAAAGGTCGCGCAGCACCTGCTCCATCATCAGCTTGGTCTGGCCGTACGGATTCACCGCCGAGAGCGGGAAGTCCTCCTGCACCGGCACCTTCGCGGGATCGCCGTACACCGTCGCCGACGAAGAGAAGACGATGCTCCTCACTCCGCGGGCGATCATCGCCTCGCAGAGGAGCAGGGTGCCGGTGATGTTGTTGTGATAGTACTTGAGCGGGTTGGCCACCGATTCGCCCACCGCCTTGAAGGCGGCGAAGTGAATGACCGCGTCGATCCGGTACTTCGCGAAGACCCGATCGAGCCCGGGCCGGTCGAGCAGGTCAACCTGCTCGAAGTCGAACCGGCGGCCGGCCAGTTCCTCGATCCGGGGCAGGACGGCCGGCTTGCTGTTGCTGAAGTTGTCGAGCACGACCACATCGTGGCCGGCCTTGAGCAGTTCGACCGTCGTGTGGCTGCCGATGAAACCGGCCCCGCCGGTGACCAGGATGCGCATGCGGCTCCGCGGCCAAGGTGAGCCGGAAAGCTAATCAGCGGCGTTTCACCCTGCAGCCGCGGGAAACCCCGCGTGCCGCGTCCCGTACAGCTCGCGCATGACATCCCCCCTTCGCGCCCTGCTGCTGGCTGCCCTGCTGCTTCCGGCCTGCGCCCATTCCCGTCCCGAGGTGCTCCCCGCCGCCGAAGCCGCCGCTACGCGGCAGACCCTGCTCCGGGCAATGGCGGGATCGGCCGAGGCCTGGAACCGCGGCGACCTCGACGGTCACGTGGCGCTGTACACCGACTCCGCCGCGATGATGACGAAAAGCGGCCCCCTGGTCGGGAAGCAGCGGATCCGCGGGATGCTCGAGCGGGGATTCTGGAAGGAGGGGAGGCCGGCCCAGCAGCTCGCCTTCGCGGAGCTGGCGGTGACCCCGCTCGGGCCGGCCCACGCCATGGTCACCGGCAAGTGCATCCTCACGGGGGGCGGCCAGCCGGAGTACACCTGCCGCTTCACCACCATCTGGGAAAAGGGCCCCCAGGGGTGGCGGATCATCCACGACCACTCGAGCTGAGCGCTATTCCGCGCTGTCGGGGGCCCCGCCGGTCCGGGCGATCTGGTCCTGCCGGATCTTCCCGGCATCGAACTTCCTCGCCGAGGCGAGCATCTTGTCGACCGTCTCGTCGAAATCGGCCTTCTGGCCCCGCTTGAGCGTGAAGCGCAGCGGGTTGATCCGGGCGAGCACGAAGGCCTTGAGGTAGGGACTCTCGAAGCCGCGCCCCTTGAGGGCCGCCACCGCCGCGTTCACCGCCTCGTCGAGCTCCAGCAGCCGGCCGGCCCGCTCCCGCCGCAGCTCGAGCGCCTTCGACAGCCTGGTCCCCTGGAAACTCTCCACCCGCTTGAGCACCGGGTGATAGGCTCCCCCCGCGAAGCGCCCGTTGCGCTGGTAGCAGGCGCCCAGCGTCAGCAGCGACGGCTCCTCGAACTCGGTCTCATAGCTCTTCTCGGCGCGATCATCGAGCCCGGCGAGCGCCTCCGCGAGCCGGATGACCTCGAGGGCGCGCTCGCGGACGTTGTGCGCCTTCTCGGTGTTCAGCACCAGGATCCGGTGAGCCACCTCCGGCTCGGGCACCACCAGCGCCACCACGCTGCGGGCGCCGAGGATGCGCATCGCGGCAAGCCGGTGGTTGCCGTTCGGGGTCCAGTACCTCCCCTCGGCGGTGCGGACCGTGATGACCGGGTCCATGAAGCGGCCCAGCTTGTCGATGGCCTCCGCGAGGCGCTTCACGTGGGTCTCGGAGAGATCCCGCTGGTAGGGAGTGGGTTCGACCTTGTCGATGGGGAGCGCCGCGAGGAGCTGCCACTGGGAGCCGAGGGGCTCACGATAGGCCCCGATCACGGCTCCCCCGTCCTCGGCCACGTCCCCGGCGAGGCGTTCCACCGCCGCGGGGAGGGACTGGCCCGCCACCTGCTTCGGTGTGAGTCCGCGGGGTTCAACCGTCTTCTTGCGACGGGTGCGCTTTGCCTTCGCTTCGGCCATGGTCGTCTCCGGTCTCGGCCCGCCGAATCATGGCCCCCGCACCCCGCCCTGTCGAGGCTGGCCACGCGCCACGCCACCCCGGGCCGACCCGTGATAAGTTGCGTCGTCATCCAACCCCCGGAGTGGAGGCGTGATGCGGTTCCCTGTCGGTGTCGTGGCCTGTTCCCTGGCGGTGCTCACCGCGGCATGCGGCGGCGGGGGTGCTCCCCGGCGGCCGGACGCGCCTCCCGTCCTTCCCGCTGACGCGCCCCGGCCGGGCGATGCCCCCGCGGTGACCGATTCGGCCCGCCAGGTCGGGCCGGTGACGCTCACTCCGCAGTCGTCCGGGGTCACGGTGCGGCTCCAGGCGGTGAGCGCGGTGAGCCCCGACGTGGTCTGGGCCAGCGGGGTGCGCGGCACGTTCATGGTCACCCGCAACGGCGGGAAGACCTGGCTCACCGGCAAGGTGGTGGGCGGCGACAGCCTCGAGTTCCGGGACGTGCAGGGGGTCGACGCGAGGACCGCGTACCTGATGAGCTCGGGGAACGGCACCCAGTCACGGATCTACAAGACCAGCGACGGCGGGATCAACTGGCAGATCCAGTTCATCAACAAGGAGCCGGACGCGTTCTTCGACTGCTTCGCGTTCTGGGACAAGGAGAGCGGGCTGCTCTTCAGCGACAACGTGAAGGGCGTCTTCCCGATGCTCCGTACCAGCGATGGCGGGCAGCGCTGGGAGGATGTCACCAACGGCCCCGCGGCCACCAAGGGTGAGGGCGCGTTCGCGGCGAGCGGCACCTGCGTGGCGACCCACGGCGCCAGGCAGGCGTGGATCGCGACCGGGGCGGGCGAGCAGAGCCGGATCCTCTCCACGCCCGATCGCGGGGCCACCTGGAAGAGCGTCGTGGCCCCGGTTCCGCAGGGCACCGCGAGCACCGGCCTCACCACGGTGGCGTTCCGGAGCGCCGAGGTGGGCATCGCGGCGGGGGGAGACATCGGGAAGCCCACCGGTCCCTCGAGCGTGATTCTCACGAAGGACGGCGGGGCCACCTGGAGCGCCGGCGGCGCGGTCACCTTCAGCGGCGCGATCTATGGAGTGGCCTGGGTCCCGGGCACCGCCAGCGTTGTCGCCGTGGGACCGAACGGCGCCAGCTGGTCGGCGGACGAGGGTCGCACCTGGCAGGCGCTGGACTCCCAGTCGTACTGGTCGGTGGGCTTCACCGAGAAGAAGGTGGGGTGGATGGTTGGCCCCGCAGGGAGAATCACGAAGCTCCAGTTCTGAGGGCTGGCACAGCCCCTGCTTTTCCTGCTGGCGCGACGGCGTGGCCTCCCCATTCATCGGAGGTTACGCAGCGCCAGAGCCGGCGCCGGACGCCAAAGTGGCGCGACCGGGACAGCTTGACCGGCTTCATTCGGACAGGAGAAGCACGCATGCCTCGACGTTTCTGGTTCCGGGCCGTCCCCCTGGCAGTCGCCGCCTCGTTCGCGAGCGGGCTCCTGGTGGCCGGCCTGTTTCATTTCCCGGCCTTCTCGGAGGCCCAGCGGCCCGCTCCCCAGGCGCAGACGGTCGCGGCCGCGCCCGCGGCGGCATCGGTCCAGGCGCTGGTGAACCTGAACGACGCCTTCGCGGCCATCGCGGACCGGGTTCGCCCGAGCGTGGTGTACATCGAAAGCAGCCAGCGGGCGCAGAGCGCCGACCGGCAGGCGATCCCGCCCGAGTTCGCGCCGTTCTTCCGCCAGATGCCACCCAATCACCCCCGCTCCCAGCTGGAGCGCGCTTCCGGCTCGGGGTTCATCGTGTCGGCGGACGGTGACATCCTCACCAACGCCCACGTGGTGGACGGCGCCGAGCGGGTGACGGTGCGCCTGCTGGACCACCGGCAGTACACCGCCAGGGTCATCGGCAGCGACCCCACCACCGACGTCGCGCTGATCCACATCGACGCCGATCACCTGACCCCGGCCGCGCTGGGGAACAGCGACGCGTCGCGGGTGGGCGAATGGGTGCTCGCGGTGGGCAACCCGCTGGGGGAGAATCTCTCCTTCACCGTGACGAGCGGGATCATCAGCGCCAAGGGCCGGAGTCTCCAGCTGCCCAACTCCAGCGAGCGCAGCATCCAGGACTTCATCCAGACCGACGCCGCGATCAACCCCGGCAACAGCGGCGGGCCGCTGGTGAATGTCCGTGGCGAGGTGATCGGGATCAACAGCGCCATCGCCAGCGAGACCGGGTTCTATACCGGCTACGGCTTCGCCATCCCGGTGAACCTCGCGCGCCAGGTGATGGACCAGCTGGCCCACGGCGGCAAGGTGCACCGCGCGGCGCTGGGGGTGCGGGTGCGGAACGCGACCGAGAACGACGCGACCTATGTCGGCCTCGCGGAGGTGCGCGGCGTCGTGATCGAAGACCTGGGCGAGGACGATTCCCCCGCGCGCAAGGCGGGCCTCGAGCAGGGAGACGTGATCGTCGCGGTGGATGGCGCGCCGGTCGACTACGTGAGCCAGGTGCAGCAGGCGATCGCCTTCCGCCGCCCCGGCGACGCGGTCAGGATCGACGTGATGCGGAAGGGTGGCGTGCGCCGCACCGTCGCGGTGCGGGTGCAGGCGGCCCCCGAGGGCACCGCGGAGCCGGCCGCGGACCGGCGGCGCCAGGAGGACAGCGCGCCCAGCAACGACGCGGTGAATGTCGGCAGCCTCGGCGTCACGGTCGAGCCGGGCGAGGAAGGCGGGGTGCGGGGGCTGGTGGTGACCGGCGTCGACCCCGAGGGCCCCGCGGCGGACCGCATCGCCGGGCCGGACAATGGCGGCCCCGACGTGATCACCATGGTCGAGGGGCAGGCCATGCGCACGGCCGATGATCTCAAGGCGGTGATCCGGAAGGCGGGCCGCGGGTCGGTGGTGGAGCTCCGGGTCTACAACGCGGCCCAGCAGAACCGGCGGGTGGAGCGGATCCGGCTCGGCGAATAACGTTTCTGGTTCTCGCGAACCAGTAACTGCAAATCACGAAGGGCACGACGCCACGAAGGGCACGAAGGGCACGAAGAGTTCAGTCTTCGTGCCCTTCGTTTTACAGCAGGGATCCCTCGCTGCGCTCGGGATGACCCGGAGGCGGGTCACTTCACCGACAGCAGCTCCACCTCGAACACCAGCGTGGCATTCGGCGGAATGGTCGGGGGCGAGCCCTGCGGCCCGTAGCCGAGGTTGCCCGGGATCCAGAACTGGTACTTGGAGCCAGGGGTCATCAGCTGCACGCCCTCGGTCCAGCCCGGGATCACCTGGTTGAGCTGGAAGGTGGCCGGCTGGCCGCGATCATAGGAGCTGTCGAACTGCTTGCCATCGAGGAGCGTGCCCTTGTAGTGCACGGTGACGGTGCTGGTCGCCTTGGGATGGGCGCCGCTCCCTTCCTTGATGACCTTGTACTGGAGGCCGCTCGCGGTGGTCTTCACGCCTTCCTTCCCCTTGTTGGCAGTCAAGAATTCCTCGCCCGCTTTCTGGTTTTCGAGGCCGGCCGCGGAGTCCTTCTGGTGCTGCACGCCCATCATGCGCACCTGGAAGGCCATCATGACGGCCTGCATCACGGTGTCGTGCATCACCGGCGTCTGACCGGTGAAGCCCGCCTGCATGCCACGGAAGATGATCTCCGGCTTCACCGGGACCGACTGCTGCTTCAGGTTCTCACCCATCTTGAACCCGAGGATGTAGCTGACGCTGTCCTCCTGCGAGGCAAGCTTGGTGCTGCCGGTGCCCGCCTGCTGGCCACAGCCCAGCATCACCGCGCTCAGGGCCGTCAGGGCCAGGATTCGCATGACTGCTCCATGGAAATTGGGACGGATCAGGGTACTTCAGACCGGGCGGGAATATAGTGTGGGACCGGACATTTGGGGCGGGAGGCAGGGAGCCGGACCGGGGCGCCCAACGGCACGGGGGCCAGGGTCCTCCGGACCCTGACCCCCTGCCGATACCGCGCCCGGAGCGACCGGAGTTCAGACGGTCGGCACCGACCGGGTCACCTGGTACTGGCCGCAGTTGATGAAGACGATCTCCACGTTGGTCACTTCCCCATTCCGCGTCACGACCAGGTTGAGCGTCCCGTTGGTGAACCGCGGGGTCACGGTGCAGGCCGGATCGTACTGCAGCGCCTCGGTGGTGGTCACCGCCACGCTCCAGCTCCGGTTGAGGGTGCTCCACTCACTGGTGCCGTTCACCGTCCAGCTCCCCGCCGGCAGGGCACTGCCGAGCGCGATGCTGCCCGGGGTGGTCGCGGTGAACTTGCCGACCCAGTTCTTCTCGTGGGTGGTCTGGCGACCGGAGGCGTGGGTGTAGACGGTCACGAAATTGGTGACGGTGTGCCCCAGGGTATCGGCGCTCCCGCCCCACTCCCGGACGCCGTTGTGGACCGCGGTGAAGCTCCGCGCGGGGAACGGGGTGTTGATCCGCTTGCGGGTGAAGTCGGTGAAGATGTGCTTCACGCCGATGCTGGGCGTGCCCGGCTGCGGGTCGAGGAAGTCGATGGCGCCGAGAAGCGAGTCGGTGATCTGGCCGCCGGCGCGCACGAACCCGCAGTTGTACACCAGGTGAAGCGAGTCGGGAATGATGTCGGCGTCACTGTTGACCGGAGGGAGCGGTGAGGCGGTCACGCAGGGGGGCGGCAGGATCGCGGACTGCCCCGCTGGGGCGCTCACCGCGTCGACGCTGATGCCGGTGCTGACATTGAACACCGAGATGTCGCTCAGGTCGCCCACATCCTCGGCCACGTCCTGGCCCAGTTCGCCGGCCTGGGTGGTCGTGAGGATGTTGGCGTTGTCGGACGGGGAAACGGTATCGCTGCTGCAGGCGCTGAGGGTCAGCGCCAGGGCGCCGAAGAGCAGGGCGCCGGAGGTCCACGGGCGGAACGGCATGCCTTCACTCCTGTAGGGGTTGTCGGATGCGGCCAGCATTCACCCCCTTGGACGCAGCTCCGCCCCCGGCGTTAAGGTGTGATCTCCGTCACGCCCGCCAGCTCACCGCGGCGCCCCCCGGGGCGTGCACCCGAAGAGCCGGAAATGCCCCAGGATCCGCTCCAGCGGGCAGATCCCCGTCAGGCTCGACTGGAACAGGTTGAACCCGACGAAGGCGGTAAAGAGGAACCAGGCGGGGTTCACGAACCACCCCAGCGCCACCGACAGCATCACGAAGACCCCCGCGAAGCGCCGGATGATGGCGTCGTTACACACGGCGAACCTCCCAGTACAAGAGTGGAACTACGACCATCGTGAGCAGGGTGGCCACGACGGCGCCGCTGATCAGCGCCACCGCGAGCCCCTGGAAGATCGGGTCGAGCACCATCACCACGCCCCCCACGACCACCGCCGCGGCGGTCAGCGCGATCGGCCGGAAGCGCACCGTCCCGGCCTCGATCACCGCCTCGGCGACCGGCACACCCCGGCGTTCCGCCAGCTGCACGAAATCGACCAGCAGAATCGAGTTCCGCACGATGATGCCCGCCAGGGCAATCATGCCGATCATGCTGGTGGCGGTGAAGAACGCCCCGGTCAGCGCATGGCCCGGCAGGATGCCGATGAGGGTGAGCGGAATCGGCGCCATGATCACCAGCGGGATGGAGAACGACTCGAACCACCACACCACCAGCACGTAGATCAGCACCAGCACCGCCGCGAAAGCGAGACCCAGGTCGCGGAACACCTCGAGGGTGATCTGCCACTCGCCATCCCACTTGATCGCGGTCTGGTCGAGCCGGTCGGGCTGGACCGCGTTGTAGCGGGCGATCGGCCGGCCGTTCACCCGGAGGGTGTCGAGCGCCTGGTTCATCGCGAGGATGGCGTAGACCGGGCTCTCGATGCTCCCCGCGACGTCGCCGGTGACATAGATCAGGGGGCGCAGGTCGCGCCCGTAGCGGGCGGTCGCGATCGGCAGCGAGTCGAGGTGGACAAAGCGCCCCAGCGGCGCGGGCCCCATGCGGGTGGGCACCGGCAGGGCCAGCAGCGCCTCCGCACTCGAACGGCGCTCGAGCGGCAGCCGCGGCACGATGTTCACGCCTTCGCGCGCGGTGGCTGAGGCCACCAGTCCCGCGCTGGTTCCCGCCTCGGCGAGATACACCGTCTGGACCAGCTGCTCCACGCTCACCCCCGCCTGAGCGGCCAGCACCCGGTCGATCCGGAAGCGGAGCCGGGTGGCGGGGCTTTCCACGGTCCAGTCCACGTCCACCACGCCCGGCGTGGTCTCGAACACCCGCTTCACCACCCTGGCCGCGGCCAGCCGGGTGCTGTCATCGCCGGCGTAGACCTCGGCCACCAGCGTAGAGAGCACCGGCGGTCCCGGCGGGATCTCCGCCACCTTGGCGCTGGCGCCATAGCGCGAAGCGATCGAGTCGACACCGGGCCGCGCCGCCAGCGCGATCGCGTGACTCTGGCGCGAGCGCTCGCCCTTGGGCACCAGGTTCACCTGCACATCGGCCACGTTCGCGCCGCGGCGCATGAAGTAGTGCCGCACCAGCCCGTTGAAGTTGAAGGGCGCGGCGGTGCCGGCGTAGACCTGGGTCTCCCGCACCTCGGGAATCCGCCGCAGGTACGCGGCGATCTCGGCGGCGGCGGCGGCGCTGGTCTCGAGCGAGGTGCGCTCCGGGAAATCCAGGATCACCTGGAACTCCGACTTGTTGTCGAAGGGGAGCATCTTCACCTGCACCACCTTGAGCCCCACCAGCGCCATCGACGCGAGCAGCAGCACCGCCACCCCGGCATAGAACCCGCGGCGGATACCGGGCCGCCCCATCAGGGCCCGCATCAGCGGCACGTAGAGCCGGGCGAACCGGCCCGGCGTCTCCGCGTTGCCGGCGTGCTGTGCCGCCCCCGGCGTGACGTGCCCCTTGAGGAGCCGGTAGCCGAGCCAGGGCGTGATGATGAACGCGACGGCGAGCGAGGCCAGCATCGCCACCGAGGCGCCGACCGGGATGGGGCGCATGTAGGGACCCATGAGCCCGGAGACGAAGGCCATCGGCAGGATCGCCGCGATCACGGCGAAGGTGGCGAGAATCGTGGGATTCCCCACCTCGTCCACCCCCTCGATGGCCGCCTCCTCCGGGGGCTTCGTCCCCAGCTGCAGGTGGCGGTACACGTTCTCCACCACCACGATCGCGTCATCGACCAGGATGCCGATCGAGAAGATCAGCGCGAAGAGGGTGATCCGGTTGAGGGTGTAGCCCAGCATGTAGTAGCTGAACAGCGTGAGGGCGAGGGTGACCGGCACGGCCACCAGCACCACCAGTGCCTCGCGCCAGCCCAGGAAGAAGCCCACCAGCAGGGTGACCGAGATCGTCGCGATGGCGAGGTGCAGGATGAGCTCCGCCGCCTTCTCCCGCGCGGTCTCGCCGTAGTTGCGGGTTTCCCGGAGGGCCACGCCCGCGGGCACCAGTCGCGGCTTGAGCTCCTCCATCCGCCCCAGCACCTGGTTGGCCACCACGGTCGCGTTGGCGCCCCGCCGCTTGGCCACGGTGATGGTCACCGCGCTCTCGCTGGCGGAGTCGCGGGAGGCGTGACTCACGTAGCTCTCCCGCTCCCCGAAGTCCTCCCGCACCCGGGCCACGTCCCGGATGGAGACCGTCGCGCCACGGGTGGAGACCACCACGCTCCCCACGTCGGCGGTGGACATCAGCGGCGCCCCGACCTCGAGCTGGTACACCTGGTCGGCCGTGGCGATGGTCCCGGCCGACAGCCGGGCATTGGCGCCCTTGAGCGCCAGCGCCACCTCGCCGGGCGTGACACCCGCGGCGGCCAGCCGTGCGGCGTCGAGTTCCACCCGCAGCTGCCGCGGTGCCCCGCCGATCACCTCCACCTGGGCCACATCCGGAATCGTCCGCGCCTCATCGGCGAGATGCACCGCCACCTGCCGCAGGTCGTTCGATCCCATCGTCCCGGAGGAGAGGGTCAGGGCCAGGATGGGCACGTCGTCGATCGCGTGCGGCTTCACCACCGGCGGATAGGCACCGGGGGGCATCCGGTCGGTGTCCGCCATCAGCTTCGCGTGCACCCGGGTGACGCTCCGCTCCTGGTCTTCGCCAACCTTGAAGCGGACGGTGACCATCGTATAGCCGTCGCCCGCCATGGTGTACACGTGCTCCACCGCCGGGATCTCCCCCATCCGCTGGGCGATGGGCCGGGTGAGCAGGTTCTCCACCTCGGCCGGGGTGGCCCCGGGCATGGCCGCGATCACGTCGATCATCGGCACCGAGATCTGCGGCTCCTCCTCGCGCGGCGTGGCGACCAGCGCCATGGCACCGGCGGCCAGCGACGCCAGTGTCACCAGCGGCGTCAGGCGGGAATTGAGGAACCGGCCCGCGATACGACCGGCGAATCCCATGTCAGTCGGCTCCCAGGAGGAGTTCGTCGCCGGCCTTGAGGCCGGAGAGCACTTCGACCGCGGTCTCACGCTCCGCGCCCAGCCGGACCCAGCGGAGCTGCGCCGCGCCACCCTGCTTCACCCGCACACCGGCCAGGTCGCCCTCGCGCACGATCGCGCTCCGGGGGACGAGGATCGCGCTCCGGGTTCCGGTCGGCACCGCCAGCGTGGCGGAGCTGCCGGCGAGGAGCTTTCCGTCGCGGTTCTCGATCAGCGCGTTCAGGGTGTAGACCGTGCCCGCTCCCGACGGCACCACGCCCTCGACCGTCGCGCGCGCAGGCACCCCCTCGACCGACGCCTCGAGCGACACACCTTTCCGGAGCGTCGTCGCGACGGCGGCGGGAATCGCCACGGTCACCCGGAGCCGGGAGGGATCCTGCAGCTCCACCAGCGGCGCACCCGGCGCCGCGAAGGCGCCCGGGTCGACGAAACGACGGGTGACCACCGCGGCGAAGGGCGCCTTCAGGTCGGCGTAACTCCCGACCGCATCGAGCTCGTTGCGCGACGCCCGGGCGGTGCTGAGCCCCGCCTCGGCCCGCGCCAGCCCGGTCTCGACCTGTTCCAGCTGGTAGCGGGTCGCCGCGCTGTCGGCATACAGCGCCCGGAATCGGGTGGCCTGGGTCTCCGCGTCCCGATAGACCGCTTCGGCCGCCGCGATCCCGGCATCGACCTGGGCGCGCTTCGAGGAGATCTCGCGGGCATCGAGCCGCAGCAGCGTCGCGCCGGCGCCCACGCGGTCGCCCTCATGCACCAGCACGGCGGTGACGTTCCCCATCAGCCGGGTGCTGAGCGTCGCGCGCTGGATCGCCTCGGCGGCGCCGACCGCCTCGAAGACGGCGGTCACGGTGGTATCGCGGACCGTCAGCGTGCGCGTCCCGGCGGCGCTCGACTGCGGGGCATCGGCGATCCCGGGGGCGCTGCGGCCGCAGCCGGTGATCGTGAGCCAGATGAACAGCAGGCGGGGGAGGCGGCGGGTCACGGGGTCAGCTCCTTTCCAGTAGCGCGGTCGAGATCGGCCCGGGCCACGAGGGCGTCAAAGGCCGCCGCCGAGCGCCCGAGCCGGCTCGCGGTCTCGGCGGTGGCGGCGTCGAACAGTTCGGTGACGGTGGCGAGGCCGCCGTCGTATTTCCGGGCCACGATCCGGTGGGCCTCGGTGGCCTGCTGCACCGCCTCGGTCGCGATGCCCAGGCGCTCCAGCGCCACGTCCAGGTGTTCGCGCGCGGCGCGCAGCTCGAGGGCGGCCTGGGCCTCGGTGGCCTCCGCCGCGGCCCGGGCCATGTCGCGGCGGGCGCGCGTCGCGCGGATCTCGGAGAGCTCCGAGGCGCCGGAGAAGGGAGACCAGGAGAGCATCACGCCCACCGTCCAGGAGCGCTTGCCCGCGAACGGCGAATCGAGGGTGTTCCAGTCGAGCCGCCCGAACCCGTTCACCCGCGGGAGGTAGAGCAGCGTCGCGCGACGGGCATCGGCCTCGGCGGCGTCACGGTTCCGGGTGGCGGCGCGGACGTCGGCGCGCATTCCCGTGGAGTCGGTGGCAGCCCAGGGCAGCGGCATCGTGTCGGGGAGGGTGAAGAGCGTGTCGGCGGGGGTGCCCATGCGCAGGGCGAGCGCCAGCCGCGCCAGGCGGGCCTGGCTTTCCGCTTCGAGCAGGGCGGCCCGGAGTTCCCCCGCCTTCACCCGGGCCAGCATGCCATCGGAGGTCGTGGCCAGTCCCTGGCGCACCATCGCCTCGGCCTGCCTCTGGTGCAGGCGGGCGGCGCTGTCGGCGAGGGTCAGGGTGCGGACCTGCGCGGTGGCGAGCACGGCGCCCCAGTACCCGCGGATCACCTCGACGGCGGTACCGGCCCGAGTCCACTCGGCGGAGGCGTCGGCGGCGTCCCGGGCACTGGCGGCCGCCTTCCTGCCGGCCCACGCATCGGCGTTGAAGAGCGGCTGCTCGATCACGACGCCGGTGGCCAGGTTGTGGATTGCCGCGGGATCGTTGAGCCGGGCGGGATCGAAGGCCGCCGGCGTCACCGCCCGCTGCCGCAGCAGGAAGCCGAAGGCGTTGAGGGGATCGGTGGTGGAGATGTAGCCGGCCTCGAGCCGGACGCTCGGCAGGATGCCGCGGTAGGGCGCGAGGGCCTGGCCGGCCGCGGCGCGGGCCTGGGCGTCGGCGATCCGGTTGCCCCAGGCCGACTCCCCCGCGCGGCGCAGGGCATCGGCGAGGGTGAGCTCCTGCGCGGCGAGCGGCGGAGCCGCGGTCGCGAGGAGGAAGGCGAGCCACCAGCCCGGGTGTCGCATGGTCGAGAGCCTCGTGGGGTTGCACATATGACGATATCACTATATAGTCATATGCAGGAACAAGCAACCCCTGCCCGGCTTCCGGGCAGCCCGGGGTGGCCCGGGGCCACCGGGAAGGACATCATTCACATGACGCACGACCTCTGGAGCTTCCTGATGGCGGGCAAGGTGCTCACCCCTGACCAGCTGATGCACATCGCCGAGCGCTTCCGGGCGCTGGCGGAGCCGTCCCGGCTGGAAATCCTCCAGGCGCTGCGGCCGGGCGAGCAGACCGTGAGCGACATCCTGGCCGCCACCGGGCTGGGACAGGCGAACACCTCGAAGCACCTGCAGGTCCTGCACGCGGCGGGGCTGGTGGAGCGGCGGAAGGAGGGGCCCAGCACGTGGTACCGGCTGGCCGACGCCGACGTCCTCAAGCTCTGCGAGCTGATGTGCGGCCGGCTGGAGCGGGAGGCCGCGGCCCGCCGGAAGCTCTTCGCCTGAGGCCTACGGTGCCCGGAGCGGCGCCTCGCGGCTCGGGGCGAGCAGGGTCTCCAGCGACACCCGCTCGAAGCGGCTGAAATCGCGGACAAAGAGCACACCGCAGTTGCCGGGAAGCGGGGCAATGAAGTTGACCCACCCCGCCCCGTTCACGCCGCCACCCGCGAGGACCGGTTCGGTCCACCCCGCGTCCCGACGTCGCGTGACCCAGACCTGGGCCGGCCCCCGCCGGCCCTTGTCGTTGAGGGGTGAGACGTCGAGGACGGCGGCCTTCCCTCCATCGAGCAGCGACCCTCCCCAGACATAGTGCGTGGCGGGCCGCCACGCCTTCCACGATGCACGCAGGTCGTCTCCCTCCGCCCACACCGCCGGGAGATAGCGCGTGCCGTCCCATCGCGTCACCAGCACCTCGGTGGACGTCCAGTCGGGTGAGGTCCGCGCGAAGCGAATCGCGTAGTCCTTGCCGATGAGCGGGCCCGAGTGGTAGCTCCCGAACTGCGCCGCCGCCCCGATGAACACCGGCGGTCCCCACCCCGTCCCCTGTCGCTCGGCGTACCAGAGATAGGCATTGGGATGGGAGGCGGTGTCGCCGGGGGCGGGGCGATAGGAGGCGAAGACCAGCCGCTTCCCATCCGGGCTCACGCTGGGATAGAGATCGGAGTAGTCGCCACCGAGGTCGAGCGGCTCGCCCGCCTGCCATTCGCTCCCCTGGCGCCGCGCCACCATGATCCGGTAGTCCTCGGCGCCGCGCTCGAGCCGGAGCTTCCGGAAGTAGTAGAGGGTCCGGCCGTCGGCCGAGAAGGTGCCGCGATAGACCCGGGCCGAATCGGCCAGGCGGGGGGCGAAGAGGGTCGCGGTGTCGGGCGCGGGACAGGGCGCCTGGAGCAGGGCGAGGGCGGCGAGCAGGAGCATCGGGGGGACCGGGGCCGGAGATACCCGGCTGTACGGGCGGGGGAAGACGGGAGTTCCGGGACGGCTGGCGGCGGAGCTGGACTGGATTATGCTTATTGGCATAATGCCAGATGGTATCACGCACCCGGAGCACCCATGGCACCCCGCAACCCCTTCGAGTTCGGCCGGGAACTCTCGCTCGACGAGCTGGTGGACCGGGAGGAGGAGCTCACGGAGCTGGTGGGCGTCCTCACCGGCGCCGGGAAGTGCTTCCTCATCGGGCCGCGCCGCTACGGCAAGACCTCGCTGCTCGCCGGCGCCGCGGCGCTGGCCACGAAACAGAAGGCGCTGGTGCTGCGCTACGACGGCGAGGTCTTTCCCACCCTCGACCTGCTCGCCGCCCGGCTGGTGCGGGACTACGCCGCGTCCCTCGCCGGCCCGGCGGAGCGGGTGGCCAAGGCGGTGCGCACCTTCTTCAAGGCGGTCAAGCCCAGCGTCACCTTCAAGCCGCTCGACGGCTCCTGGTCCATCTCGCTCGGCGTGCAGCCGCCACCGGCCGCCGCGCTCCCGGTGCTGCTCGACGTGCTCGACGGCTACGAGAAGGCGGCCCGGGACCGGTCGCGTCCCACCGGCCTGATCCTCGACGAGTTCCCCCGGATCGTGGAGCGGGGCGGTGCCCAGGCCGAGGGGCAGCTGCGGGCGGCGGTGCAGACCCACCGGCACCTGGCCTACATCTTCGCGGGGAGCGACACGCGGGTGCTCGCCGCGATGACCGGCGAGTCGTCGCGGCCGTTCTACCGGCTGGGGGAGCGGCGCTTTCTCGGCGCGATTCCCCGCCCCGCCTTCCGCGAGTTCCTCACCCGCGGTTTCCGCGGGGTCCTGTCGGTCACCGATGACGGCATCGAGGCGATCCTCGACCGGGCCGAGGATGTTCCCTACAACGTGCAGCTCCTGGCGCACGCCTGCTGGGAGTCGGGCCAGGCCAGCCGGGCCGGGACGAAGCTCACCCCCGATTTCGTGGCCGGCGTCGAGGCCTCGGCGGCCCGGCGCAACGATCCCCTCTACACCCAGCTCTGGAGCAGCCTCACGGTGCCGCAGCAGAAGACCATGCTCGCGCTGCTCCATGAAGGAACGGGGCTCGCCTCCGGGGCCGTGAGCCGGAAGTACGGCGTCCCGGTGCCCACGCTCCAGAAATCGCTCAAGGCGCTCGAGTCACGGGGGCTGGTGCGGGAAGAAGGGGCCCAGGGTGCCATCCGGCTCCGGCTCGAGGACCCGCTCTTCGCCGCGTGGGTCCGCCTCACGATCCAGCGGCCGGAGTAACCCGGCCCCGCGCCGCGGCGAGGGCCAGCACGATCGACTCGCGCGAGGCCAGCAGCTCGCGCAGCGCCTGCTCCGGCGTGAGTGGCCTGGCCTGGTGCTGCCGCTCCACCTCCAGGAACGGCCAGAGCTTGTCCCGCACCCGTTCCGGCAGCGCGCTCTCCAGGTACTCGAGGGCGGTGCCCCGCAGGTGCGCGTCGCCGGTATGGAGCCCGTGATACGCCAGCCGCAGCGTGTCGGCGGGGAGAATCAGGGCCAGCAGCGTGAAGACATGCTCGAGGCTGCGGGTCGCCCGATCGCGCACCACCTCCGCCTCGATCGGTGACCAGTCGTCGTCCGACTGGTCGATCAGGTGCCGTCCCTCCCAGACCCCCCGGTCCACCGCGACCTCCCGGAGCACCGTCTCGATCACCCGGTCCGCCTCCACGGTGACGCCCGGCTCGCGGGAGAGCACCCGTGCCAGCGCGCGGCCCGCGCGATAGCGCACCTCGAACCGGGGGTCCTCGAGTGCCCGGAGGAGCGCGTCGCGCACCTCCGGCCCGCTGCCCTCCGCCAGCACCCGCACCAGCCGGCGGCGCACCGCGAAGTCCTCGCCCGGATCGAGGAGGTAGCGGGTGAGCCGTGCCGGCTCGCGCATCGCGAAGGGAATCAGGGCCTGCACCGCGCGGGGCGCCACGGCGTCCCAGGCGAGGAGATGCACCGCGTCATCGAGCTGCGCGGGCGCGAGCGGCCCCTGCTCGAGCGCGGCCAGGACGATATCGGGCTTGCTGCTGACGAGACTCTGCGGCGCCGGGTCGGGATCCGGGGCGGCCGGCCCGGGCTCGTGGGGGACGAGTTCCTCGCCGAGGCGCTGGTCGCGGAACAGCGAGACGTCGAAGGCGCCGAAGCTCTGGAGCAGCGTGGCACCGGGATCGTCGCTGGCGAGGGGAAGGTCGGCGGCGCGGCGGTGGAGGTTCTGGGCCAGCGAGGCGACATAGCCGGCGTGCAGCCGCTGGGCCAGCCAGAGCGCCGCGAGCCCGACGGCCAGCGTGACGCCCAGCAGCGGCACCGCCGTCGCCACGCCGATGAGCAGCGCGGTCTGCACCAGCGATCCCGCGACGATGTCGCCGAGGCGGGCGCCGCCGACGTCCAGCACCAGTTTCGTGGCGCGCTTGTCCTGCGGGGCGATGGGCGTGAAGAGGAGCTCGTAGGCCGCGCGGAAGAGCGAGTTGTGGAACACCACCTCGAGCCCGCGGGCGACCAGGAGCGGACCGAAGCCGGGCAGGAGCAGCGCCCCCAGCGCGCCGGCCGAGGACGCGCCGGGGAGGAGCCCCGCGCTGCGGGCCACGCCGATCCGGTTGAGGAACGGGCCGAGCAGGAAGACCTGCGCCAGGATCGTGAGGATCGCGGTGGCGGTGTAGAAGGCCGCAAAGAGCCGGAGGAGCCCGGCGCCGTCGGGGACCGCCGCAGTCGCGCCCGCCTTGAAGACGTAGTCGAGCAGCCCCTCCACGGTGGAGGTCAGCAGCACCAGCAGGGCGATGCCCTGGAGGTAGCGCGAGCCACGGATGATCTCGCCGGGCGAGCGGGTGGCGGTGGTCCGCCGGCTGGAGGACTCCTGCGGCCGGGTGGCGCGGAGCAGCTGGATGACGAGCGCACCGGCCGCGAGGTGCAGCACCGCCAGCACCGGCAGCATGGTGGTGAGCGTCAGCGTCGCGCCGACCCGCTCGGGGAGCACGCCGCCGAGCAGCCCGCCGATCGAGGCCCCGGTGGTGATGCGGGCAATCGCGCCGCGGGCGGAGCGGGGGTCGAACCGCTCGTTGACCAGCGCCCAGAAAGCGGAGACGAGCAGCGCCCCGAGCCCGCCGAAGTGGAGATAGAAGACGATGGCCGCGGCGGGGCGGGCCGGCCCGGCCAGGAGCCACTCGAGCAGCAGCAGCACGCCGCTCAGGGCAAAGAGCCGGGGCACCAGCCGCCCGGGGCCGCGGCTGGCCATGACGCGGGTGAGCCCGAGGGTGAGCCCGACCGAGAGGAGCGCCGAGGTGACGACGATCCGCGGCAGGTACGCCACGCTGAAGGTGGAGAGGAAGAGCGCGTCGCGGGTGGCCTTGCCGGCCAGCTGGAATGCCACGGTGAGGGCCGCCGCGGCGATGGCGTAGGCAGTGGCGCGACGGTCGGTGGCGGCGGGCATGGAGCGTTAAGCTAGCTCCGATTGGCCTGATTCGGCGCAGATGGTTCAAGGTCGGCGCGGCGGGGTGGGGCGCTCGCTCCGCGGAACTGATGCGCTCGGCGCCGGGCGGACGCCCCTGTGAAGAGAGGGCGCATACGTTCCGCTCCGCGAATCCCCCACCCCGCCGCGCCTCACCACATCCACACTTCGCTTTCCACTCTCCCGCTTTCCGCTTTCCCCCCTGACCGCCTGACCACCTGACCGCCTGACCGCCTGACCGCCTGACCGCCCACCCTAAAACCCGAACCCTCCCTGCACATACACCCGGGTCCGCTCATCGCTCTTGGCGACCGCCACCGAGATGGTGTTGGCGGGGCTAAGGAAGCCGAGCCAGAGACCGCCGCCAAAGGCCGAGTGCCAGGTGTCGGAGGATTCGCCATCGATCCAGACCCGGCCCGCATCGGCCAGGCCGAAGACGCCGACATCGGTGGGAACGACCAGCCTGGCCCGGAAGAGGTCGAAGCGGAGCTCGGAGGAGCCGTAGGCTGAGGCATCGCCGGCGTAGCGATTGTCCCGGCCAAGTCGCACCGTGCTGCGATCGCCGATGAAGGCGGACTCGAACCAGGGGAAGTCGCCCCAGAGTTTCTTGCCGCCCACCCGGAACGAGAGGGTGGGCGCGAGCGGGAGCTTCGGGCTGAGGTAGGTCATCGCCTCGCCGTGCACGTCACCGAATGTCTCACGCACATCCCACCAGCCGGGCCGGACCGACCCGCCGATCGCGATGCGGCCACCGGAGGTCGCGGCGCTGCGGCGGTTGCGGCCGTCGTACTCCAGCTCCGCGCTGGCGCCGAGCTCGCCGAAGGTGCCGTCGCCATAGGGATTGAGGGTCGCGAGAAAGCGATCCCGGCGCCGGTCGGTGTGGACCAGCTTCACTTCGGGGCCGACCGTGAGGGAGAGCTTCGGCGCCAGCACCAGCATCACGCCCGGGGAGAGCAGGTACTGCTGCTGGGTGACCCGGTAGAACTCGTCGCCGCGCGGCGCCGCGATCTCGTTGCCGAAGCCGTGGAAGTTGATCACCTCGATGCCCGAACCGCGGACCAGGAGCTCGAACCGGGTCCGGCTGTTCTCCCGCTGCCACTCACCCCGGTATTCGGCGCGGAACGCCGCCGGGCCGGTGGCGAAGCCGACGCGCATCTTGTGGCGCGAGGCGAACGGCGACTTGCGGAAACCGTAGTTCGTGAAGGTCTGCCCGGCGCCGAAGAAGAGCCCGATGTCCGGACCGGCGCTGGCCCAGAGGTTCGCCTGCCAGCGGGTGCCCCAGTCGCGGGGCGGCGGAGCCTTGGGATTGCGATCCGTCGGTGGCGCATAGGGCTTCCGATCGACCGGCTGCGCAACGCCCGCGGTCTTCGCGGCGCCCGCGGGATCGTCGTAGAACCGGGTTGCCCCCTTCCCCGCCGAGTCGACCAGCAGGTCGGCGCCCCCCTCGCCCAGGACCCGCACGGTGGTGCCCTCGCCGCTGCCCCGGACCAGGGCAGTGTCGCCTCCCTCGCCCAGGAAGATCCGGAGATCGCTGGTGTCGTCGCGGCGGAAGTGGCGGGTGTAGTACGGCGCCGAGTCGCCGGCGGCGGTGATCGTCAGGTCGAGTTCACCGGGCCGGGTGCGGGTGACGACCGCGCGATCGGCGCCATCGGTGGCGTGCACATCGACCTGCCCGGCGAGGTGGCGGTAGAACTCCCGCGCCGCGTCGGGGAGCTGGTCGCGCCGCTCCCGCAGCCAGTCCACCAGGGTGACCCCGATGATCGTGTAGTGCTCCGGCGGCAGCGCCCGCACCGCGTCACGGATCACGCTGTCGCGCAGGGCAAAGCGGAGGTCGCGCGCCACCGAGTCCCAGTCGGTGCGCTCGAGGCCCACCAGGAGCCGGCGGTCGAGGTCGCGGCCATTCCAGGTCGCCCCGGTCATCCCGGGGTAGCCGGGGCCGTAGTTGGTGAGCTGCGGCGCGCCCGCCTGCCGGGCGATCCCGAGCAGGAGCCCATCGTAGCGGGCGAAGGCCTGGTCGCGGTCGAGCGGGATCGGGCGCCAGCGGCGCGGCTCGCTCGAATCGAAACGGGCCCAGCGCCACTGGTCGCGGTGGCGGTCCCAGTCGCCGATCAGGAGATCGAAGAGACGGGCGCGGAGGAAGGCGGTCGCATCCACCCGGTCGCGCGAGGACTGGGTGATGAGCGTGAGCAGGCTGTCGCTGGTAATGATCTCCAGGGCGCCGGCAAAGTGCTCGTTGGGTCCCTTGCCCCCGACCCGTTCCTCCAGCGTCCCGACCAGGTGCGCAAAGGCCGGCCGGAATTCTCCCAGCGCCGGATCGTCGGGCAGCACCACGATGTGCGGCTCGGCGTGGGGAATCCCCGCCGCGACCAGCAGCCGGCTCACCACCAGCGGGGCGGTGGGCAGCGCCGACTTGGTCTGGTCCTGCACCACGCTCGCCGCGACCGTGCCGCGGAGATCGGGGGGCAGCACTGTCGAGGGGTCCTTGTCGAGCGAGCGGAAGAAGAACTCCCGGCCGTCACCGGCGCGAAACCGGAGTGCGCGGGTCTGCTGGCCGCCGGTGCGGGCCACCGGGGTGAGCCCGCCGGCGAAGGTGGCCAGGTCGAGCACCGGCGCCTGGAACGACCGGGTCCAGAGCTCGCGGTACCCGGCGCCGAAGAGGAAGCGATAGAGTCCCCCCGCCTCGTACTGCGCGCCGGCGGCAACCTGGATGGTGCTGTCGGTCGTCTGGGCGGCGAGGGGCGCCGCGAGGAGCAGCGCGGCAAGCAGCGGAGCGGCGCGGCGGGTCATGCGGCGGCTTTCGCGAGGGTCTTCTGCCGGTAGGCCCGCCCCACGAAGAAGGCGAGCGCCAGCCAGAGCAGGGCGAGCAGGAGGTTCACCCGGGCGAACTGCGACGGCCCGAACGCCAGCCGGGTGGTGCCGACATAGATGAGTACCGCCGAGAGGACGTCGCCCGCCCGCACGAAGAAGGAATCGATCGCCTGCTTGGCCTTGTACTTCTGGTCCCGGCTGGTGGGCAGGAAGAGCACGTTGCGGACGGTGTTCTGGAGCGAGTAGTCGGTCGCATTCTCCGCCGTCTTCACCCAGCGCACCACCGCGAGGATCGGGGCAAAGGCGAGGAAGGTGTAGCCCACCGCCGCGATCAGTGGCAGCACCATCACCCCGACCTGGACCCCGAGGTACTTGATCAGCCGCGACACCACGAACAGCTGGAGCAGCAGCCCCACGATGTTCACCACGAAGAAGAAGCGGGAGTAGAACTCGCCGATGTACTCGGACTTGGTGAGCCCCTCGACCGCACCGCTGGCGATCGCGGCATCCGCGGCGCTCGCGACCGTGCTCCCCAGCAGGTACTCGCCGGTGGTGTTGACCCAGTTGAGCACCAGCATCAGGAGCGCGATCAGCAGGAGGTAGTTGTCCTGGAAGACCAGCGCGAAGGTGCCCTTGCGGCCGCTGGGGCCGCCGACCACCGAGACCGTCACCTTGGGGCCCTCGGCGGTATTCAGCACCTGGTGTTCCCCGGTGGCCGCCGGCAGTTCCGCCGTGGTCAGCCGGAGCGGAATCTGCGCCTCGTTGCGCCGGTGCTCGCGTCGGTCGGCCCACTGGGTGAGCAGGGCCCCGAGGCCGAGAAACGCCGCCGCCACCAGCAGCAGCTCGGGAATACCCAGCAGCGGGATCAGCTTCGAGGTGAGATAGCTCCCGCCCACCGCACCCAGCGACCCGCCGAAGGCCACGATGGGAAAGAGCCGCTCGCCCTGGTCCTTGCTGTAGAGATCGTTGGCAAAGGACCAGAACTGGGCGATGACCATCAGGTTGAAGATCCCGACCCAGAGGAAGA
>JAXLXZ010000019.1:0-72158 GCA_046327735.1 Gemmatimonadales bacterium
GAGCTCTCCTGATCAATTTCGGCGCATCCCGCCTCCAGGTTCGCAGACTGGCGCTCTGAAACTCGCACGGAGCGCATCCGGACCCATCTGTGTTCATCTGTGTTAGTCCGTTACGAAGCCTGCCTCACAACCGACGCCGCCTCCGCTCTCTCATACACCACGCCATCGGGAGCCCGGAACACCTCCCGGTAGTACCGGGACAGGTACTCCGCCAGGAAGGCGTACCGCGCAATGGGATACGCCGCCGGCTCGGTGATCCCGTCGGTGTTGATGATGAACCGGGGCGGGTGACGATCGAAATCCACCTGGAGCGAATCCCATGACCCCGCCAGGATCCGCCCGCGGGTATCCACCGCCGGGTCCCACACGCCGAAGATGTGCCCGGTCAGCGGATAGGTCGCGATGTAGCGTGACGCCGGCCGGCGGTCGGCATCGAGGTAGTAGCCGGTGTACTTGTCCCCCTGGCCCCAGACGAAGAGCCGGTCGGTCGAATCGGAGTGCTCCCGCACGTAGGTTGCGGCGGCGCCGGGCTCATCGTGCCGCGCCACGCCGACCGTGTCGACCGCGAGGAACACCACTGCGGAGGCGGCGAGCCAGGGGGTCAGGGTGGCGCGGCGCGGCAGGAGGTGCGGCGTGTTCCCGGTCCCCCGCCACCGCTCCGCGAAGCTGGGCGCCGCCAGGAGCGCCAGGATCGGCACCAGCTGCAGGAAGTAGTGATAGAGGAACTGTCCGCTCGCCGCCACGCCGATCAGCCCGCCCCCGAAGAGGAAGAGTAGACCGAGCAGCTCCGCCCGCTGCCCCCGCCACGGTCCGCCGCTCCGGCGCCCCGCCAGAAGTGATTCGGCGGCGCCGAGACAGAGTGGGAGCGTCGACAGGAGGAAGAACCCGCCCCGCAGGATGGCGCCGCGCCAGAACGCCCACGTGCCCGGCCCCCGCGGCACCCCGTGATCCAGCACCGTCCAGTAGATCGCCTGCGTGAGGATGCCGTCGTGCCAGAGCCAGAGCCCCGCGACCAGGAAGACGCTGGTGAACCCGATCGTGAGCAGCGCGGCGTGGGCCACGACATGACCGAGCCCCAGTCCGCGCTCCTCCCGGTAGGCGGGCGTGAGCAGGTAAAGCCCCAGGGCGGCGATGACGATCCCCGACGGTTGCTTGAGCAGGAAGGCGATCGCGACCAGCGCCCCCGCCAGCGGGAGCTCTGGGCGCCAGCGGGAGCGGCCTTCGTGAAAGGCGATCGCCACCGCGCCCATGGCCGGCAGGTTCATGAGCAGCTCGCCGTTGAAGGCGAGGTTCCGGTAGTCGGCCCACGCCATGAACAGGCCGTAGAGCAGCGCGGCCCAGCAGCCGGTTTCCCGGTCGAAGAGCGTCCGGCCAATCTGGTACAGCACCGCCATCGTCGCGAGGGTCCAGAGCGCCGCCACGGCATGCAGCACGTACCACTCGTCATGGCCGAACTGGAGGATCTGGGCGTAGAGCGCGAAGAGGAGCGGAGGCTTCCGCTCGACCGCATCGAGATAGGGCCGGCCCCCGTGCAGCATTTCCCGGGCGACCACGGCGTAGACCTGCTCATCGTCCAGCGCCTTGGGCGAGAGGAGCGCGGGTAACCGTGTCACCATGACAAGGACGAAGAGTCCCACTGCCGGGCCAATCCGTCGCACCCAGGTCGCCCGCGGGGGGGCCGCCGGCTGAGGCCAGTAGATCGTCATCGGGTGGCTTCCTCGGCTTCCCTTCTCGGGGGCTTGGGACGGTGTAAATTCCAGCCCGTGAATCACTTCACCGCGATGGGCCGGGCCCTCGAACTGGCCTGGCGGGGGTGGGGCCGGGTGGCGCCCAACCCGCTGGTCGGCGCCGTCGTGTTGCAGGGCGACCAGGTCGTCGGCGAGGGGTGGCACGCCGAGTATGGCGATCTCCATGCCGAAGCGATGGCGCTGCGGGACGCGGGCGCGAAGGCGCGGGGCGGGACGGTGGTGGTGACGCTCGAGCCGTGCAATCACACCGGGAAGCAGCCCCCCTGTACCGAAGCGCTGATCGCGGCGGGGGTGCGCTGCGTGGTGGCCGCCGTGGCCGACCCAAACCCGGTTGCCTCAGGCGGGGCGGAGCGGCTCCGGGCCGCGGGAATCGAGGTGGTGGTGGGAGTGCGGGGGGAAGAAGCCCAGGCGCAGAACAAGATCTTCTTCCAGAACCTGCGGAATCCCGCCCGCCCGTTCATCGGACTCAAGCTCGCCACGACCCTCGATGCCCGGATCGCCGACCAGGCGGGGCGCTCCCGCTGGATTTCCGGCGACGAAGCTCGCGATTACGTGCACTGGCTCCGGGCCGGGTTCGATGCCATCGCGGTGGGTGCCCACACCGCGACCGTCGACGACGCCTCCCTGACGGTGCGGGGCGACCTGGTGCCGCGGCGCCCCCCGGTGCGCGTGGTCTTCAGCCGCCAGGGCGACATCTCCTCTTCGCTCAGCCTGGTGAAGAGTGCGAAGGAGATTCCGACCATCCTCGTCACCGAATCGCACCGGCCCACCTCCCGGCTGGCGCAGCTGGAGGAGTCGGGGGTCGAGGTGCTGTGGGTGACGTCGCTGCCGGAGGGGCTGATGCTCCTGCGCCAGCGGGGGATCGGGTCGCTGCTGGTCGAAGGGGGCGGGCGCCTGGCCGGCGCGCTTCTCAAGGAAGGGCTGGTCGATCGCTACTACTGGATCCAGTCGCCGGTGTGGCTGGGCGACGAGGGAATTCCGGCGGTGCAGGGCTTCCCGGGGACGTCCCTGGTGGAGGCCGATCGCTGGCAGGTGGTCGAGCGGCGGGCGCTCGGCCAGGACACGCTGCTCGTGGTGGATCGGGAGCCATGTTTACCGGAATCGTGACCGCGGTGGGGACGGTGCGGGCGGCCCGGCTCGGGAAGAGCGGGCTCACGCTCCGCATCGCGGCGCCGTATACCAGGCTCAAGACCGGCGAGAGCATCGCGGTCGACGGCGCCTGCCTGACGGTGGAGAAGAAGGGGCGCGGCTGGTTCGAGGTGCATGTCATCCGCACCTCGCTCGAGCGCACCACCTTCGCCGAGTATTCCCGCGGCACCCGGGTGAACCTCGAGCGGGCGCTCCAGGTCGGTGACCGGCTGGGCGGGCACCTGGTCCAGGGCCATGTCGACGGGGTGGGGACGGTGCTCCGCACCGGCCAGCTCGGCGACGCCTGGCTGATCGACATCCGGGTGCCGGAGGAAGTGGCCCGGGTCACGATTCCCCTCGGGTCAATCACGGTCGAGGGAGTGAGCCTGACGGTCAACGCCATCCCGGAGCCCGGCGTCATCCAGGTCTCCCTCATTCCGTTTACTTTTCGGCATACGACGCTGGGGCTGCTCGAGGTGGGGGATTCGATTCATCTCGAGGGCGATACGATCGGGAAGTACGTCGAAAGCCTGATGCGGAGCCGGGCTCAGTGATGCGGAGTTTCGTTCCTCGTTCCTCGTTCCTCGTTCCTCGTGCGTCCGTGGGAAGCAACCTGCGGGGAACGGGAGCAGTGACGAGGAACGCGGAACGAGGAACGAGGAACGGTCAATGACTTTCGGAACCATCGCCCAGGCCATCGAGGATCTTCAGAACGGCAAGCCCGTCATCGTCGCCGATGACGAGAACCGGGAGAACGAGGGCGACCTGATCCTCGCGGCGGAGCTGATCACGCCCGAGGCGGTCAACTTCATGATCACCCACGCGCGCGGCTGGGTCTGCCTCGCGCTGATGCCGGAGCGCTGCGAGGAGCTCGGGCTCCAGCAGATGGAGCAGCAGAACACCGAGGCCCAGCGCACCGCCTTCACGGTCACCATCGATGCCTCGCCCCGCTTCGGGGTCACCACCGGCATCTCCGCCAGCGACCGCGCCAAGACCATCCACGTCGCCATCAACCCCAGCACCGTGCCGGGCGATCTCCGCCGGCCGGGGCACATCCAGCCGGTGCGGGCCCGTCCCGGCGGGGTGCTCCAGCGGGTGGGGCACACCGAGGCGGCGGTGGACCTCGCGCGCCTTGCCGGGCTCTACCCGGCGGGCGTGATCTGCGAAATCCTCAACGAGGACGGTTCGCCCGCGCGGCGCCCCCAGCTCGAGGAGTTCGCCCGGAAGCACCAGCTGACCTTCGTGACCATCGCCCAGCTGGTGGCGTACCGGCTCTCCACCGAGCAGCTGGTGCACCGGGTCGCCGAGGCGCGGCTCCCCACCGAGTTCGGGGAGTTCACGATCATCGCCTACGGCAACGACGTCGACCAGGCGCAGCACGTCGCCATCGTGAGGGGCGAGGTGGCCGGGGCGAAGAACGTGCTGGTGCGGATGCACTCGAAGTGCCTCACCGGCGACGTCTTCGGCTCCCAGCGCTGCGACTGCGGGCCCCAGCTGCACCAGGCGATGAAGCTGGTCGCGCAGGAGGGGAAGGGCGCGATCGTCTACCTCGACCAGGAAGGCCGCGGCATCGGGCTGCACAACAAGATCAAGGCCTACGCGCTGCAGGACGAGGGCGACGACACGGTGCAGGCCAACCAGCGGCTCGGCTTCGCGCCCGATCTCCGGAACTACGGGATCGGGGCGCAGATCCTCCGCGACCTGGGGCTCTCCTCGATCCGGGTGATGACCAACAATCCCCGCAAGCTCGTCGGCCTCGAGGGCTACGGGCTCGAGATCGTCGAGCGGGTGCCGCTCCAGGCCGATCCCAACGACGAGAACCGCGCCTACCTCGACACCAAGCGCGACAAGCTTGGCCACCTCCTGGCCCACTGAGCGGATGCCCACCTACCAGGGCCAGCTCCGCCCGACCGGGCGCGTGGCCATTCTCGTGAGCCAGTACAACGAGCGGGTCACCGGGCGGCTGCTCGAGGGCGCGCTCGCCTGCTGCAAGGACGCGGGCGTCGCCGAGTCCGCGATCGATGTCGTGTGGCTGCCGGGCGCCTTCGAGCTGGGCGGGGCGGCATCCGCGCTCGCCGCCACCGGTGGCTACAGTGCCATCGTGGGGCTCGGCTGCGTGGTGCGGGGCGAGACCGCCCACTTCGACTTCGTCGCCGGCGAGGCGGCGCGGGGACTTTCCGAGGTGGCGGTGCGCCACGGCCTCCCGGTCGCCTTCGGCGTCCTCACCACCGAGACGATGGAACAGGCGCTCGCACGGGCCGGCGGCGCCGCCGGCAACAAGGGTTACGAAGCCACCGAAGCGGCGCTCAAGACCGCCGATGCGCTGGCCCAGCTCCGAAAGACGCATGCTCCGTCCTGAGACCAAGGCCCGTGCGCGGGCCCTCCAGATTCTCTACTCGATGGAAGTCGGCCACGGCACACTCGACGAGGCCGTGACCCGGCTGGCCCGCCTCACCGGGCCCGACCCCAACGTCTACGACGGCGCCGAGGCGCTGGCCACCTCGGTGCTCACCGAGCGGGACGACCTCGACCGCCACGCCGCCGACGCGGCGGAGAACTGGCGGCTCGAGCGGATCGCGCCGGTGGAGCGGAACATCCTCCGGATCGGGGTGCACGAGCTGCTCAAGGGCGAGGTGCCGCCCAAGGTGGCGATCGACGAGGCGGTGCAGCTGGCCCACTGGTTCGGCGGGGCCAAGGCGCCCTCGTTCGTGAACGGGGTGCTCGACCGGGTGGCGCATTCGCTCGGGCGCCTGTGAACATCCTGCTGGTGAACTGGCAGGACCGGCTCAATCCCCAGGGCGGCGGCGCCGAGATTCACCTGCATGAGATCTTCGGCCGCCTGGCGGGGCGGGGGCACCGGATCCGGCTGGTCTGCTCCGGGTGGCACGGCGCACCGGAGCGGACCGAGGTGGACGGGATGGAGGTCCACCGGAGCGGGAACCGCAATTCGTTCATGCTGCTCGGGAAGGCCGCGGTCCGCCGGGCGCTCCGGGCGGAGCGGCCCGACGTCGTCATCGAGGACGTGAACAAGGTCCCGCTCTTCCTGGCGGGGACGACCGACCGGCCCTTCGGGGTGATCGTGCCGCACCTCTTCGGCTCGACGATCTTCCAGGAGGCGTCGCTCCCCTCGGCCCTGCTCGTCTGGCTCATGGAGCGGCCGCTGCCGTGGGCCTACCGGCGGGCGGGGTGGCACGCGATCAGCGAGAGTACCCGGGACGACCTGGTGGAGCGGGGGGTGCCGCGGGAGCGGATCACGGTGATCTATCCCGGGATCGATGCCGGGCACTTCACCCCCGATGCTGGTGTGCCCCGGACCGCGTATCCTTCGTTCGTCTACGTGGGGCGGCTCCGGCGGTACAAGGGGGTCGAGTTCGCGATCCGGGCGCTGGCGCTGGCCCGGAAGACCCGGCCCGACCTTCGCCTGCGCATTGCGGGGCGGGGCGAGGACCAGGCCCGGCTCCAGGCGCTGACCGCCGAGCTGGGGCAGCAGGAGGCGGTGGAATTCCTCGGCTTCGTGAGCGAGGGGGAGAAGATGAAGCTCTTCCGGGAGAGCTGGGCGAACGTCTTTCCGTCGCCCAAGGAAGGGTGGGGCATTACCAACGTCGAGGCGGCGGCTTGTGGCACCCCGTCGCTCGCATCCAACAGCCCGGGGCTCCGGGACTCGGTTCGTGACGGGGAAACGGGCTACCTGGTGCCCCATGGGAATGCCGAGGCGCTGGCCGGGAAAATGCTCGCGCTGGCGGGGGAGCCGGGGCTGGTGGCCCGGCTGGGCGGCCAGGCGCGAAGGTTCGCCGAGAGCCTTTCGTGGGACCGGGCGGCGGACGACACTGAGAAGTGGATCGAGAGTTTGATGCGGTAACCGCGTCACCACAGAGGCGCAGAGCACCCGGAGAAGCGGGAGGCACTGGTGCGCTGTGGTGCAATCGCCGATCTGAACCGATAGACGAAGCCTGAGGAGACACGACATGCGGACCACCATCTCCGCCCGGCACTGCGAAATTTCCGACGAACTCCGTGAACGCGCCGGCACCGTGCTCGAGCGCCTCACCGCCCTCGTGAGCCGGCCGGTCGACGGCACCATCGTCTTCGACGTCGCCGCCCAGCTCCAGACGGTCGAAATCCGGATCCACTCCAGCACCGGCGAGCTCTTCGTCGCCACCGCCGAGGAGAAGGATCACCGCACCGCCCTCGACCGGGCCGAGGACAAGGTGAAGCGCCAGCTGGAGAAGTCCGCCGGCGCCCGCAAGCCGGCCCGCAGCGCGAAGGACGCCGCGTTGTGAGCCTGACGCTCCGCGACCTCCTCTCCCGGAAGGGCGACCCCCTCCAGATCGAGCCGCTCACCGGCGAGGTCGGGCTGGACCGTCCCCTTCCGGACCCGGAGGTGGCGTCCCCCGGGCTGGCGCTGGCCGGTTACACCGGCCGGTTCATGCCCCGGCGGATCCACGTCCTGGGCGAGACCGAGATCAGCTATCTCAACTCGCTGGAGGAGGGGGAGCGGCGGAGCCGGCTGGAGAAGTTCTTCGAGTTCGATCTCCCGGTGGTCTTCGTGACCAAGGGCCAGGAGGTCCCCGCCGACCTCCTCGCCCTCGCCAAACGACGGGGGATCCCGCTGCTGCGGAGCCGGCTCAAGACGGCGGAGTTCTACCGCCAGATCAAGCCGCTCATGGAGGAGAGCTTCGCGCCGCGCACCACGCTGCACGGCTCCCTCGCCGATGTCTACGGCGTGGGGCTCCTCTTCATCGGGCAGTCGGGGATCGGCAAGAGCGAATGCGTGCTCGACCTGGTCGAGCGGGGCCACCGCCTGGTGGCCGACGACATCGTGCAGGTGGCCCGCCGGGGGCGGGACATCCTGATCGGCTCGGGCCATGAGCTCGCCGCCCACCACATGGAAATCCGCGGGATCGGGCTGGTCGACATTCCCGCGATCTTCGGGGTGCGGTCGGTCCGGCAGCAGAAGCGCATCGAGGTGGTGGTCCAGCTCGAGGCCTGGGAAAAGGCGAAGGATGCCGATCGCACCGGGCTGCAGCAGCTGGAGACCACCATCCTCGATGTCACCATCCCCCGCGTCATCGTCCCCCTCAATCCCGGCAAGAACATCACCGTCATCTCGGAAGTGGTGGCGATGATGCATCTCCTCCGCTACGCCGGGGTCGACGTCGCCGCCGCCTTCAACCAGCGGCTCATCAAGAAGATGCGGGAGAAGCAGGGGCTCCGCGAATACCTGGTGGAAGACTATGAGTGAGGAGCTGCGGGGCATCGTCGTGGCCCACGGCGGGCTGGCCCAGGCGCTGGTCGACGAGGCCGAGCGGATCAGCGGGCAGACCGGGGTCTTCACCGCGGTCAGCAACAGCGGCGGCGGCAAGGACGAGATCGAGGCCCGGATCCACGCGGCGGTGGGCGGCCATCCCGCGGTGGTGTTCGTCGACATGCCCTGCGGCTCCTGCTTCTTCGCCGCAATGCACCTCGCCAAGGCCGACGCCGCGGTGCGGGTGGTGACCGGCGTGAACCTCCCGATGCTGCTCGACTTCGTCTACAACCACGCCCTGCCTCCCGAGGAAGGGGCCGAGCGGGCGGCGGTGAAGGGCCACGACGCGATCCGGAAGCCCTGAATGACGCTCGTGCTCTACCGGGTCGACGATCGGCTGGTCCACGGCCAGGTGGTGATCGGCTGGGGCAAGCCGCTCAACCTCGGCTTCATCGTGCTGGTCGATGACGCCGTGTACGGCAGCGAGTGGGAGCGCGATCTCTACCGGATGGGCACGCCCCCGGAGATCGAGCTCCGCTTCGCCGGCGTGGCCGAGGCCTGCGCCTCGCACGCGGCCTGGTGCGCCGAGCCCGCGAACGGGCTCCTGCTCACCGCCGACGTGGCCACGATGGCGGCGCTCCGCGCCGGGCCCCCGCCGGTCCCGCGGGTGAACCTCGGCGGAATTCATCACAAGCCCGGCCGCACCCCCCGGCTTCCCTACGTCTATCTCACGGACGACGAGTACCGCACCCTCGAGGCGATGCAGGCCGCGGGGACCGTCGTGACCGCGCAGGACCTGCCGACCACGCCCCCGGTGCCGCTCGAGGCGCTCGGCTGATGGCCCCCGGCACCTTCGCGCTGCTCGCCGCCTGGGGCACCCTCTCGGGCATGGACCTGGTCACCTTCCCGCAGGGGCTCTTTTCCCGGCCGCTGATCGCCTGTGCCGGCGCCGGCGTCATTCTCGGTGACGTGTCCGCGGGGCTGGTGGCGGGGGTGCTGCTCGAGCTCTTCGCGCTCGACGTGCTGCCGGTCGGCGCCTCGCGCTATCCCGACTACGGCCCCGGGGCCGTGGGGGCGGTGGCGCTGATTCACGGGGGCGCGTGGACCGAGCGGCTCGGCATCGCCGCCTTCTTCGCGCTGGCCCTGGCGGTGCTGGGTGGGTGGAGTCTCGTCTGGCTCCGGCATGCCAATGGCAGGCTGATCCAGCAGGGCACCGCCGGGTTGGCCGCCGGGGACGCGGTGACGATCACCCGGATCCAGCATCGTGGCCTCGTCGGCGACATGGTCCGAAGTCTCGGTCTCACGCTGGTGGCGGTGATCGCCGCCCTGGCGCTGGCCCCGCATCTCCCGACCGGGGAGCGCTACACCTGGGTGACCGCGGTGGCCGTCGGCGCGGGTGTGGCTGCCGCCGCCGGCGGGGCGGTGCGTTCCGCCGGCCGCACCTCTCGCCTCCGCTGGCTGGTGGCCGGCACCGGGCTCGGCCTCCTCGTGGCGGTGCTCACGTGAGGACCGGCCTGCTGCGCGCGCTCTGGCGCCTCAGCTCGGTGCAGGGGGCCTGGAATTACGAGCGGATGACCGGGGTCGGCATGGGACACGCGGCCGAGCCACTGCTCGAGGACCTCAAGTCGGCCGACCCGGCGCGCCACGCCGAGGCGTCGGTCCGGGCGGCGGAGTATTTCAACTCCCACCCGTACCTCGCGGGGCTGGCGCTGGGCGCCCTGGTCCGGGCCGAGTACGACCTCGTGCCCGGGGCCCAGATCAGCCGCTTGCGGGCGGCGCTCACCAGCCCGTTGGGCGCGCTGGGCGACCAGTTCTTCTGGGCCGGCGCGGTGCCCGCGGCGATGGGGCTCGCGCTCCTCGGCGTGGTCGCGGGCTACGGCGTGCTGACGATCGCGCTGGTGCTGGTGGGCTACAACCTGATCCGGGGCGCGACCGAGGTCTGGTCGCTCACCACCGGGCTCGAGTACGGGATGAAGGTGGGCCAGGCGCTGGGCGACTCCTGGCTGCCGCGCTCGATTCCGCTGGCCGGGACGCTGGCGGGGATCGCGATCGGCGTCGCGGTGCCGCTCGCCGCCGACTGGCTGCTCGACCCGCTGGACCTCCCCGCGGTCGGCATCACCCTCGCGACCCTGGTCGCGGGGCTCCTGCTCTCCTGGAAGCTGGGACCGCGGATCACCGCGGTGAAGTTCGGCCTGATCGCCATCGGTCTGGCCCTCCTTCTCGCGTGGGGATTGCCATGATCGAGCGCGAAGCGAAGATCGTGAACCAGCTGGGGATGCATGCGCGGCCGGCGGCGGCGCTGGTCAAGCTGGCGAGCGGCTTCCAGTCGGAGATCGAGCTGGTGAAGGATGGCATGGCCGTGAACGGCAAGAGTATCATGGGCGTCATGATGCTCGCGGCCGAGTGCGGCAGCAGCATCGTGCTCAAGGCCACCGGGCCCGACGAGGACGCGGCGATCCAGGCGATCGCGGCCCTGGTCGCGGGAGGATTCGGGGAGACATGAGCGGCAGCGTGCGGCAGATCCGGGGTGTCGGCGTCTCGCCCGGGCCGGGGTTCGGCCGGGCGGTCATCGTGCGCCTGGACGTGCCGGATGTGCCCAACCGCTTCATCACCGACCACGAGGTCGAGGGCGAGATCGCCCGGCTGCACGCGGCGGTGCAGGACGTGTCCAGGCTCCTCGGCGACCTGCGCGACCGGGTGCGGGAGCGGGCGGGGCGGGAGGAGTCGCACATCTTCGACGCCCAGATCATGCTGGCGGAGGATGCCGAGTTCCTGAAGCAGGTGGAGCAGCTCATCCGGGAGAGTTGGATGAGCGCGGAGACCGCCTACGAGTTCAAGGCGCTCGAGATCCGGAACATCTGGACCTCGTCGGGGAACGCGCTGCTGCGCGACCGGCTGGCCGATCTCTCCGCGATCCACAATCGCATGCTGCTCAAGCTGCTGGGGCGGACCCAGGACGAGTTCTGGGCCACGATGACCGACGAGCAGGTGGTGATCGTGGCGCGGGAGCTCTCCCCCGGGCTCACCGTGCAGCTCGACCGCGACCACGTGGTGGGCCTGGTGAGCGAGGAGGGAACCCGGACCTCGCACGCCGCGATCCTGGCCCACTCCCTCGGGATCCCCGCGGTGATGGGCGCGGTGGGCGCACTGGAGCACATCCGGCCCGGCACCCAGCTGCTGATCGACGGCCAGACCGGTGTGGTCATCCTGGAGCCGACCCACGCCGAGATCGAGCGGGTCCGGGCCCAGGTCTCGCGGCGGCAGAAGCTGGAGCTGGAGTTCGAGTCGGCGGTCACCCAGGCGGCGGTCACCCCCGACGGGGTCGCCATCACGCTGATGGGGAACGTCGACCTGCCCGACGAGATCGTCCCGGCGGCGAAGCACGACGCCCACGGCGTGGGACTGCTCCGCACCGAGTTCCTGGTGACCGGCCGGGCCCAGCTCCCCACCGAGGACGAGCAGACCGAATATTTCCGCCGGGTCAGCGACGCCTTCCCCGGGCACCCGGTGGTGGTACGCTCGTTCGACCTGGGTGGCGACAAGTTCCCCGCCGCCTTTCGGGCCCCGCCCGAAGCCAATCCGTTCCTTGGCTGGCGCTCGATCCGGGTCTGCCTCGATCACCCCGAGATCTTCCGTCCCCAGCTCCGGGCGGTGCTCCGCGCCGCCGCCGACCGGCAGATCCAGCTGATGCTGCCGCTGGTGACCCGGATCGAGGAAGTGACGGAGACCAAGGCGCTGCTGCTCGAGGAGGCGCTCAACCTGGCCCGGGAAGGGGTGCGGGCGGCGGCGACGGTGCCGGTGGGGGTGATGATCGAGACCCCGGCGGCGGCGCTCATGGCCGACGAGTTCGCCGTCCACAGCGCTTTCTTCAGCGTCGGGACCAACGACCTGGTGCAGTACACCCTCGCGGTGGACCGGGGGAATGCCCGGCTGGCGGAGCGGTTCACCGCCTTCCACCCGGCGGTGGTCCGCCAGCTCAAGATGATCCTCGACGCCGGGACGCGGGCGGGGATCGGCGTGAGTGTCTGCGGCGAAATGGCCTCCGACCCGCTCGCCGTGGTGCTCCTCCTCGGCCTCGGCTACCGCACCCTGAGCGTGGCCCCGCCGGCGCTCCCGCTGCTCAAGTGGGTGGTGCGGACGATCCCGGTGGAAGTGGCGGCCCGGGCGGCGTTCGCGGCGCTCGACGCCACCGAGTCGTCCGATATCACCGACACCCTGCGCGCCGCCATGCAGGCGCACTTCGACCCCCGCATCCTGGAGGCGCTGTCGACGTTGCCGCGCCAGACCGGGGCCGCTACTTTGCGCGGGTAATTTGACGCGGTCAGCCGGCCGCACACCTCCATCCCCGACTTCCACTCCATGGCCAAGACCCATCGTCACGTCTTCACCTCGGAATCCGTCACCGAGGGACACCCGGACAAGGTTGCCGATCAGATCTCCGATGCCGTGCTCGACGCGATCCTCGCGAACGACGCGAAGGGCCGGGTCGCCTGTGAAACGCTGGTCACCACCGGCATGGCCATCGTGGCCGGCGAGATCACCACGTCGACCTACGTGCACGTCCCGGCGCTGGTCCGCGAGACGATCAAGCGGATCGGGTATGTCGACGCGAATTACGGCATCGACGGGAACACCTGCGCGGTGCTGAGCTCGATCGACAACCAGAGCCCGGACATCGCCCAGGGCGTGGATACCGGCGGCGCCGGCGACCAGGGGATGATGTTCGGCTACGCCAGCGACGAGACCAAGGAGCTGATGCCGCTGCCGATCCAGCTGGCCCACCGGCTGGCGGAGCAGCTCGCCGCGGTGCGCCGGGGCGAGGGGGATGCCCACCTCGACTGGCTCCGCCCCGACGGCAAGAGCCAGGTGTCGGTGGAGTACGCCGGCGACGAGCCGATCGCGGTCAAGACGGTGGTGGTCTCCACCCAGCACGCCGCGACCGTGAAGGGCCGGGAGCTCTCCCAGAAGACGATTCGCGAGGGCGTCATCGAAGAGGTGATCAAGCCGGTGCTCGCCAAGGCGGGGCTGGAGTCGAAGGGGACGAAGTTCCACATCAACCCGACCGGCCGCTTCGTCATCGGCGGCCCGCACGGCGACGCCGGCCTCACCGGCCGCAAGATCATCGTCGACACCTACGGCGGCATGGCCCGGCACGGCGGCGGCGCCTTCAGCGGCAAGGACCCGTCCAAGGTCGACCGCTCGGCCGCGTATGCGATGCGCTGGGTGGCGAAGAACATCGTGGCCGCCAAGCTGGCGAAGCGCTGCGAGGTGCAGGTGGCCTACGCCATCGGGGTCCGCGACCCGGTGTCGGTGATGGTGCAGACCTTCGGCACCGGCAAGGTGTCCGACATGCGGCTCGAGGACGCGGTCCGGAAGGTGTTCGACCTCACCCCGGGCGGCATCATCAAGGCGCTCGACCTCCGCAAGCCGATCTACTCGCCGACGGCGGCCTACGGCCACTTCGGCCGCAAGCCGTACAAGAAGGGTTCGCTGCAGTTCTTCCCCTGGGAGTCCACCGACCGGGTGAGTGCGCTGCTGAACGCGGTGGGATGATTGAAGTCACCGTCGCCCACCTGGGCCTCGACCGGACCACCAATTCGCCGGTAGTGATCCTGCGGGAGAAGGGGGGCACCCGCGTGCTCCCCATCTGGATCGGTCCGGCCGAGGCCAGTGCGATCGCGATGGAAATGCAGGGCATCCGGCCGCCCCGGCCGATGACCCACGACCTGCTCAAGTCGGTGATCGTGGGACTGGGGGCGCAGGTCCAGCGGATCGTGATCAGCGCCCTCAAGGACAAGACCTACTTCGCCCAGCTCTGGCTCGCCCGGGAGGAACACCTCTTCCAGGTCGATGCCCGCCCCTCCGACAGCATCGCTCTCGCCCTCCGGGTCTCCGCCGCGATCTTCACCGATCCCGATCTCCTCGAGGAAGGGGCGGAGGAGGGGGGCACCCCGCCCGCCGATCCCTCGCTCGACGCCGAGAAGCTCAAGGCGCATCTGGAGAGGATGGATCCGGAGGATTTCGGGAAGTTTCAGCCGTGAGAAAAGACGTTCCGCGTTCCTCGTTCCTCGTTCCTCGTGGGGAAGGCGACCGGGCAACCAGTTCTGTCATTCCGAGGGCGCGGCGCGCCCGAGGAATCCCTGATCTTCCGGAGCGGAATCAGTCGCGAGCACACCGAGGACCGAGGAGCGAGGAACGAGGAACGAGCGTTCTCGGACTTGTCCTCGCCCTGGCCCTCTGCTTCGCCTCTCCCCTCGCCGCCCAGAAGCCGATCACCGTTTCCGGCCGCGTTCTCCGCCTCACCGCGAAGGACACCCTCGGCGTCCCCGCGGTGCGCGTCATCCTCCATCGGGTCGGCAGGGACGTGCAGGGGCCGATCGACTCGATCATGGCCGGCTCGCGGGGCGAGTTCCGTTTCCGCTTCGTGCCCGACACCGCCGCGATCTACCTGCTGAGCGCGGGGTGGCAGGGCATCCAGTACTTCTCCTCGCCGGTGCACACCGATCCGAGCGCGCCGGACACCGGCCTCGCGGTGGTGGTGTCCGATACCTCCTCGACCGCGCCGATCGATGTCCTCTCCCGCCACCTCGTCATCAGCAAGCCGGGGCAGACCGGGACCCGCTCGGCGCTCGAGATCATTGTCCTCGCCAACGGCGGCCAGGCCACGCGGGTCGTGCGCGACAGCGCTCATCCCACCTGGGTGGGCGGGCTGCCTCACGGGGCGCTCGGCTTCGAGTCGGGGAGCGGGGACTTCTCGGGTGACGCCGTCCAGTTCCGCAACGACAGCATCCTGCTCTTCGCGCCGATCGCGCCGGGCGAGAAGCAGCTGATCTTCACCTACTCGATTCCCGCGGCGAGCGGGCCGGTGAAGATCGCGGTGCCGGACACGATCGGGATGTTCAACATCCTGCTCGAGGAGTTCGACCTGGCGGTGAAGGGCGGGGGGATCGAGAAGAGCGACAGCCAGACGATCGAGAACCGGAAGTTCCAGCAGTGGGCCGGGCCGGCGGTGGCCGGCTCGGTCATCACGATCAACCTCCCCGGGAAGGGGCTCGACGCCTGGATCCTGCCGCTGCTGGTGGGCGCGGTGGCGGTGGCGCTGGTGCTCATCGCCGTGAAGGTGATGCGGAACAAGCCGCTTCCGGTGACGGCACGGAGCTCGGCGCTCGACCAGCTGGCCCAGCTCGATGCCCGGTACGCCGGCAAGGAAGCGTCGGTGCCGGCCGAGGAGTGGCAGCAGTACCAGGCGGAACGCGCCCGCCTGAAACAGGAAGTCAGCGCGCAGCTTGCGCGGACCCGTCCAAGGTCCTAACTTCGGCGCCGCGTACACAATCGTTCTGCACGCGAGTCGGGACGCTCGGAAGCCGGTGTGAAGCCGGCGCGGCCCCGCCACTGTAACGGGCAAGCAGTCTCTCCGCTCAATCGCCACTGGGAAACCGGGAAGGCGGGCGGAGGCCCGAAGCCAGGAGACCTCTCGACTCGTGCCACCACCAACACCCTCGGGGGAGGGACCGGTGGCGTCACCAGCCTTGAAGTCCAGGCTCTTGATCGCCCACGTCCGAGGTGTCGGGACTGGGCGCTTTTTGTTGGCGGCACTCGCCGCCGTCGCCCTGCTCCCCGCCTGCGGATCCCAGGCCGCACAGCCGGCCGGACGCCTCGTCATCGTCGATGACGCGGGCGACACCACACGCCTGGCCGGTCCGGCCACGCGGGTGGTGTCCCTCAGTCCCGCCACCACCGAGCTGATGTTCGCCATCGGCGCCGGGTCCACGCTCGTGGGCCGGACCCGCTGGTGCGACTACCCCGCCCAAGCGAAGGCGGTCCCCGACGTCGGCGACGGTCTCCCTCCCAACATCGAGAAAGTTCTCGGCCAGCACCCCGACCTGGTGCTGCTCTACCGCTCCCCCCAGAACAGCGACGCGGCCCGCCGCTTCCGTGAGGCGGGCGCGGCGGTGCTCCAGCTCGACTTCAATCACCTCGGCGACGTCTCCCGGCTGGCGCGGCTCCTCGGCCCGGCGGTGGGGCATGCCCGCGACGCCGACTCGCTCGCCACCGCGATGGACGCCGACCTTGCGGCGCTCCGCCGCGCCGCCGACAGCAGCGCCGCGCGCGCGGTGCTGATCCTCGCGTGGGACCAGCCCCCGATGGTGATCGGGGCGGGGAGCTTCCAGAGCGAGATCCTGACGCTGGCCGGGGCCCGCAACGCCTTCGCCGACATCGCGGCGCCGTCGGCCACCGTGAGCATCGAGGCGATCGCGGCGCGGAATCCGGGGCTGATTCTCCTGAGCGATACCGGGGCGCCGGCGTTCGCGCTCCGGCCCGAGTGGAAGGTGGTGGCGGCGGTGCGCGACCGGCGCTTCGTGCACCTCACCGATCCCGCCTTCGGACGGCCGAGCCCGCGGGCCGCGGCACTGGTCCGGGCGCTGCGGGATTCGCTGGAGGCGGTCCGGTGAAGTCGCGCTGGCCCTGGCTCCTGGGCTTCTCGGTCGTCGCCATGCTCGCGGGGCTCTCGCTGGGCGCGACCCGGATCGCGCCGGGTGCGGTCTGGCTCGGGCTGTCCAATGGTGCCAGCGAGGCGTCGCCGATCATCCGGCAGCTCCGGCTGCCGCGGGTGCTGCTGGGATTCCTGGTGGGCGGCGGGCTGGCGGTGAGTGGCGCGGTGCTCCAGGCGCTGGTGCGCAACCCGCTCGCCGATCCCTTCGTCCTCGGCATCTCCGGCGGGGCCACCCTCGGGGCCGTCGCCGCGATTTCGCTCGGACTTCAGAGTCCCTGGGCCGTCCCCTTCGCCGCCTTTGCCGGCGCGCTCGGCACGCTGGTGCTGGTCTACCGGCTCAGCCTGGTGGCGGGGCGGAGGCTCGATTCCGGGGTGCTGCTCCTGGCCGGCGTGGTGGTCAGCTCGTTCGCGATGGCGCTGGTGACGGCCATCCTCATGCTGGTCGACGCCACCCGGGTGCAGAACTCCTTCCGCTGGATGCTGGGTGGCCTGTGGGCCGGTTCGTGGAGCACGGTGGGCGTGGTGGCGCTCTATGGCGCGCTCCCGCTGGTGGTACTGCTGGTCCGCGCGCGCGACCTCGATCTCCTCGCGCTCGGCGAGGAGCAGGCCCGGCATCTCGGTGCCGATCCGGAGCGGGTCAAGCGGATCGCCTATCTCGCCACCGGGTTTCTCACCGCGGTCGCCGTCGCCACCAGCGGCGCGATCGGCTTCGTCGGGCTCCTCATTCCCCACGCGGTGCGCGGGCTGTGGGGGCCACTGCACCGGCCGCTCCTGCCGTCGGTATTCCTGGCCGGCGGCGGCTTCCTGGTGCTGGCCGATGCGATTGCCCGCTCGATCGCGCCGCCGGTGGAGCTGCCGGTCGGGGTCGTGACCGCGCTCGTCGGCGTGCCGTTCTTCGCGCTCCTCCTCAAGCGGAGGCTGGCGTGATTCTCTCCGGCGACGGACTCACGGTGCGTTACCCCGGGGTGGAGCGCGCGGCGCTCGATCGGGTGCGGGTGACCCTCGCGCCGGGAGAACTGGTGGCGGTCGTCGGGCCCAACGGGAGCGGGAAGACCACGCTGCTCCGGGCGCTGGTGGGGAGCGCGGCGCTTGCCGCCGGGTCGGTGCAGGTCGAGGAGCGGCCGCTCGCCTCCTGGACTCCCCGGGCGCTGTCGCAGGTGATCGGGGTGGTGACCCAGCGCGAGGACATCCTCTTTCCGCTCACCGTGCGGGAGACGGTCGAGCTGGGCCGCTATGCCCGGCTGGGCGTGCTCGCCGATCCCGGCGCCGAGGATGCCGCCGCGGTCGACGAGGCCATGCGGCGCGCCGATGTGCTCGGCCTCGCGGCCCGTCGGACCGACACCCTCTCCGGCGGCGAGTGGCAGCGGGTGCGGATCGCGCGGGCGCTGGCCCAGCATCCCCGCGCGCTGCTCCTCGACGAGCCCACCGCGGCGCTCGACATCCGGCACGAGATGGAAGTCTTCGAGCTGGTGCGGAAGCTCGCGGGGGAGGGAATCGGCACGCTCCTCGTCACCCATCACATCAACCTCGCGGCGCGCTACGCCGACCGGCTGGTGCTGCTCGATCATGGCTCGGTCGTAGCGGAAGGCCCGCCCCGCGCGGTACTCCAGTCCGGCATCGTGTCGCAGGTCTTCGAATGGCGTGTCGCCGTCACCGACTGGTGCGACGGCGCGCCCCAGGTGGTTCCTCTCAAGCCCGGCGAATAGGCCGGGAGGATCGTCCCGTGTTCCAGCTCTGCCGCGTTCCCGCTTCCTCGCTCGCCCTTGCCGGCGTGGCGCTCGCGTTCCTCCCGGCGACGGGGGCGGCCCAGCAGGCCGGGCGCGACACCGTCGCGCTCCCCGACCTCGTGGTCACGGCGGAGCGCACTCCGACGCCGGCCGGCAAGTCGATCGCCACCACCACGGTGATCCGCGGGGAGGAGCTGGCGGCCCGGGGCATCTACTTCCTCGAGGATGCCCTCAAGGAAGTGCCGGGGGCCACGCCGGTGCCGACCGGGTCGTATGGCGGGATCTCGTCGCTGTTCCTGCGGGGCGGGGAGAGCGACTACGTGAAGGTGCTGATCGACGGCGTGGCGGTGAACCAGCCCGGCGGGGCGTTCGACTTCGGCACCCTCTCGACCGACAACATCGACCGGATCGAGGTGGTCCGCGGCCCGGTCTCGGTGCTGTACGGCTCCGATGCCGTCACCGGCGTGATCCAGGTGTTCACCAAGCCGGGCGCCAGCGGCTTCTCCGCCCACGCCCAGAGCCAGGGCGGCAGCTACGGGACCTGGACCGGCGAGGCGGGAGCGTCGGGCACGCTGGGCCGCTTCTCGTACAGCGGCAGCCTGTCGCGCTACACCAGCGATGGGATCTATCGGTTCAACAGCGGCTACCGGAGCACCGTGGGGACGGGGATGCTGCGCTGGAACCCCGATGCCGCGACCGAGCTCAGCCTCACCGCCCGGCGCGACGACCACACCCTCCACTTTCCCACCGACTTCACCGGCGCGGTGGTCGACAGCAACCAGTACTCGAGCGGGCAGGCCACCACCCTCGGCCTCGAGGCCTCGCGGCGCCTGTCACCCCGGGTCGAGGTCCGGCTCCACGCCGACTCCCGCCGGGAGCTGAGCCATGCAGTGAACGGCCCCGACAGCCCGGGGGATGTCGACTTCTTCTCCGATAACGCCGGCCGGAGCCTGCGGCGGTCGGTGTCGGCCAGCGCCGACCTGCGGCTGGCCGACGGGGTGCGGGTGATCGGCGGGGCCGACGCCGTGTTCGAGTCGCTCCTCGAGAGCGGCAGCAGCGGCGCGTTCGATACCACCCGGCACAACTATGGGCTCTTCTCCCAGGGCCTGATCGACCTGGGCGAACGGACCACGGTCAACGTCGGCACCCGGCTCGACCAGAACCAGCGGTTCGGGACCCACGTCACCGTTCGGGCCGGCGCGGCCTACCGGATCACCGGCTCGCTGCGTGCCCGCGGCTCGATCGGCACCTCGTTCAAGGAGCCCTCGCTGCGGGAGAACTACGCCCAGGGCCTCTTCGAGCGCGGAAACCCGAACCTCGATCCGGAGCAGGCGCGGAGCTGGGAAGTGGGGCTGGAGGAGACCCTGCTCGACGGCGGCCTCACCCTGGCGGCCAACTACTTCGACCAGCGCTTCCGGGACCTGATCCAGTACGACGGGGCCGCCGGCCCGACCGACCCGACCTACCAGAACGTGGCACGCGCCACCAGCCGGGGCGTCGAGGTCATGACCCGCGTCAACGCGGCGCGCGGACTCACGCTCTCGGGATCGTACACCTATCTCTTCACCCGGGTCGATGACGCCGGCTTCTCCACCGATCCGAACGATGTCTTCGTGCGGGGCCAGTCGCTCATCCGGCGCCCGAAGCACAGCGCCCGCCTCGATGCCCGGGCCCAGGTCAGCCGGCTCGCGCTGGGCGCGGGCCTCAACTACGTGGGCCGCCGGGACGACGTGGACTTCCGGGTCTTCCCCCAGGTGCGCACCGCGCTCCGGTCGTACATCACCGTCGATGCCGATGCCGCGTTCGACCTGGTGCGCCGCGGTCCGGGCCGGCCCGGTTTCGCCGCGACGGTGCGGGCGGAGAACCTGTTCGACCGGAGCTACGAGACGGTGGTCGGGTTCGCGGGACGGGGGCGGGGGGTCTTTGCGGGGGGTCGGGTGACGTGGTAGGTCGTGTCGAACCGGGATTCTGTCATTCCGAGCCGCAGAGCGGCGAGGAATCCCTGCTTTTCCTGGGAGAAAATCAGGGATCCCTCGCTACGCTCGGGATGACAGAATCCGTCGCCTCAACTCGGAACCCATGCGCATAGTCAGCCTCCTCCCCAGCGCCACCGAGATGCTCTGCGCCCTCGGCCTGGAAGACCAGCTCGTCGGGGTCACGCACGGCTGCGACTTTCCCGGCTCCATTACCCGGCTGCCGAGGGTCACCAGCACCGGCATTCCCAAGGATGCCTCCAGCGCGGAGATCGACCGGCTGGTGCGGGAGCGGCATGCGGCGGGGCTGCCGCTCTATGACCTCGACCGGCATCTCCTCCGCCAGCTGCGCCCCGACCTGCTGGTGACCCAGGGACTCTGCGACGTCTGCGCCGTGCCCGACACCGCGGCACGCGACGTGGCGGCCGGGCTCCCCGGGTGCCCCGCGGTGGTGAGCTTCGCGCCCCGCACCCTGGACGATGTCTTCGCCAACGTGATCGAACTGGGCCAGCTCACCGGCCGGGAGGCCGAGGCTGCCCGGCTGGTGGCGGGGCTGCAGGCGCGGACCGAGTCGGTTCGGAATCGCGTCGCCGGCGCGCCCCGGCTCCGGGTCACGCTGCTCGAGTGGCTCGACCCGCTCTATGCCTGTGGCCACTGGTCGCCCGAGCTGGTGACCCTCACCGGGGGGCAGGAGGGCCATGCCGCGCCGGGGGTGGCGAGCCGGGTCCTCGGGTGGGACGAGGTGTTGGCGTGGCAGCCGGAGGTGATGGTGATCGCCGGGTGCGGCCTGAGCGTGGAGGAAGTGCGGGAGCAGTTTGGCGGGCTCGCGGCCCGGCCGGGATTCCGGGAGCTGCCCTGTGCCCGGAGCGGCCGGATCGTGGCGGTCGATGGCCTGGCCTACTTCAGCCGGCCGGGTCCCCGGCTGGTGGACAGCCTGGAACTCCTGGCCCACATCCTCCATCCCGGGCGCGTCCCGGAGGCGCCGGCGCCATTCCTCGCCCTGGGAAATCCTCCCCGTCCCGTCCCGGCCTAGTCGCGGGGGTCGGGCCCCCCCATCTTTCTGCCATGCGACTCTCCCGATGGGCAATTCTCCTCGGCGCGGCCACGGCCGCCCTGGCCTGCGCGGAGGCCTCGGCCCCGCTCCCGGCGGCCGAGGAGGTGCTCCTGCTGGTGCACCGTACCACCGGCTCGCTCAGCTTGATCCGGGTCAACAACCCCACCGTCATCACGCCGATTCCTCTCGGCAGCGCCACCGCCAACCCGACGACGGTGGCGGCGTTCGACGGCTACGCCCTCGTGCCGCTGGGCGACGACGATGCGGTCGCGGTGGTGAACCTCCGGACCGCCGCGGTGGACCGCACCATCGGGCTTCCCGCCAACTCCGGCGCGACCGGGGCCGCGATCGTCGATGACTCCATCGCCTACGTCGCGAACCCCAACCGCAACAGCGTCACCCGCGTCAACTACCTGAATGGCGACACCGCCAGCGTCGCCGTCGGGCAGACGCCCCGCACGGTGGTCTTCACCCGCGGCAAGGTCTTCGTGGTGAACGCCAACCTCGACGGCGCCGGCGACCCGCTGGGGCCGAGCTGGGTCTCGGTGGTCGACCCGGTGACCAACCGGCTGGCGACCGGGATCGACTCGATCCTCCTCGCCGGTCCGGGGAAGGGCATCGCCGCCGACGTGGCGCAGGATGGCGTGCTCTACGTGATGAACGCCGGTCCCGATGACGGCACCACCGACTCGCGGCTCTCGCTGATCGATCCGGTCGGGCGCCGGGAGCTGGGCAACTTCGCGGGGTTCGGCAACAGCGCCGGCGCGGTCATCGACAACGGCAACAGGCTCCTCTACGTGAGCTCGCTGAGCCAGGGGCTGATGGTGTTCGACCTGGTGAATCGCGAAGTCACCCGCGGGGCGGGGAACGGTGTCGCCATCCCGGACAATGCCGCCGTGGCGGTGGACGGCAACGGCCGGATCTACGCGGTCGAATCGGGGACCTGTTTAGCGGGGAGCACCGGCAAGCTCCACGTGCTGCGCTCGAACCTCTCCGAGTCGCGGGTGGTGACGGTGCCGGAATGCGCGGTGGCGGTGATTGCGACCGAAGTGCCGCCGCCGTGACGATCTACGCTGTCGGAGCGCGGCAACCAGTTCTGTCATTCCGAGCCGCGGAGCGGCGAGGAACCCCTGCTTGTCCCGCAGGAAGATCAGGGATCCCTCGCTGCGCTCGGGATGACAGAACTCCGGCGCAGGCCGCGCCTCGGTTCTAAACTCGCCGTGTCCCAGGTCTCCACCCCCGCCATCATCCTCTCCACCCTCAAGTACGGCGAGTCGTCGAAGATCGTCCGGCTCGCCACTCGCGATCACGGCGTCCAGAGCGCCATCGCCAAGGGGGCGATGCGGCCGAAGAGCCGCTTCGGCGCCGCGCTCCAGGTCCTGAGTGCGGGCCAGGCGCAGCTGATTCTCTCCGAGCGGCGCGATCTCCACATCCTCACAGCCTTCGACTTTCCCGCGGTCCCGGTCGAGATCACCCGGGAGGTCGGCCGGTATGCCACCGCCACCGTCCTCGCCGAGATCACCCTGCACTTCGCGCCGGCGGAGCCGCATCCCGAGAGCTTCGAGGTCTTGAAGGAAGGGCTGCGGCGCCTCGCCGTGGTGCCGACGAGCGACCTCCCCGCCATCGCGGTGCAGGAGGTCTGGCAGCTGGTGGCCACCCTCGGCTTTGCCCCTGCGCTCGACGACTGCGTCCGCTGCGGCCGCGCCATTCCCGCCGAGGGGCCGCTCGCCTTCAGCGCGCCGGATGGCGGGGCGCTCTGCGGCGCCTGCGCCGGCGGGACCGAACACACGGTGCTGCCCCCCGATGCCCGCGCGGCGCTGGCCCTGCTGCTCTCCCCGGGCGAGACGCTCCCGACGCTCGACTGGAAGAACGCCGCCGCCCATCGCCGCCTGGCGGCCCGCTACATCCGCTATCACCTGGGCGAGGGGGCCAAGCTCCCGGCCCTGGAGTTCTGGCTCACCCAGGCCTGGGGCCCCGCGCCGGCGGCCGAACCGTGATCATCGGGACGGCGGGGCACATCGATCACGGCAAGTCGGCGCTGGTCGAGGCGCTGACCGGCGCCCGGATGGATCCCCTCGAGGAAGAGCGCCGCCGCGGCATCACCATCGACCTGCACTTCGCGCCGCTCGCACTCGAGGGTGGCCAGGTGGCCGGCGTCATCGACGTCCCGGGACACGAGGACCTGATCCGGACCATGGTGGCCGGTGCCGCCGGGATCGACCTGGTGCTCCTCATCGTGGCCGCCGACGAAGGGATCATGCCCCAGACCCGCGAGCACCTCGCCATCGTCGAGCAGCTCCGGGTGCCGGCCGGCATCCCGGTCATCACCAAGCGCGACCTGGTCGAGGACGAGTGGCTCGAGCTCCTCGAGGCCGAGCTCGCCGCCTGGCTCTCGACTTCCGCAGTGCGATTCACCCCGCCGGTCTCCACCTCCACCACGACCGGCCTCGGCCTCGACACGCTGCGCGCCGCCATCCAGGCCCAAGTGGCCGCCACCCGCCGCCGCGATCCCAACGATCTGCTCCGACTTCCCGTAGACCGGGCACTCTCCCTCGCCGGCGTGGGGACCGTCGTGACCGGCACGGCGTGGTCGGGTTCGGTGGCGGTGGGTGACTCGGTGCGGCTCGTTCCCGGAAGAGACGAAGGCCGGGTGCGGTCCGTTGAGCACCACGGGGAAGGGGTCGGCCGGAGTGCGCCGGGAGCCCGCACCGCGGTGGGACTCTCCGGCATCGAGCGGAGCCGGGTGCGCCGCGGCCAGGTGCTGGTGCGGACCGGCGATCCCTGGCGCGAAACCACCGCCCTCGACGTGGCGCTCGAGTTGCTCCCGTCCGCGCCCCGGCCACTGCAGCATCACACGCGGGTGCGCCTCAATCTTGGCACCGACGAAGTGATGGCGCGCGTGACGCTGCAGCAGCCGGTGGCCCCTGGGGCCCGTGCCACGGTGCGGCTCTCCCTCGAGCGGCCGCTGGTGGCCCGCGGCGGCGACCGGCTCGTGCTCCGGAGCTACAGTCCGGTCACCACCATCGGCGGTGGGTGGATCGTGGACCCGGCGCCCCCGCGCGGCCGGCTGCTCTGGCCCGCGACGCTGGCGAGCCTGGAACCGGCCGAACGGCTGCGCGCGCTCGCCGAACGGCGCCTGACCGGTGTGCCCCTCGTCGAAATTCCCGTCCTGCTGGGCGTGGCGCCGGACGAGGTGCGGGCGACCCTCGATGCCAGCGGGCTGATGGAAGCTGACGGGATGGTGGTGACCAGCGGGGCAGTGGAGGCGGCGCGCGACCGCGCCCGCGCGGCGGTCGCCGACTGGCACTCCACCCACCCCGCCGAGGCTGGCATGCCGCTCGAGACGCTGCGGCACGGCCTGCTCCGCTGGGGCGCCGCGTCCGGGATTGCCCTGGCGCAGCTCACCGGGCACCGGGAGTTCATCGCTGAGGGGGGACGGATCCGGAGTGCGAGCTTCTCCCCCGTCCGGACCGCTGGCGCCGAGCTGATGGAGCGGGTGATTGCGCGTGTCGAAGAGGGGGGACTGACCCCGCCCACCGTGGCGGAGCTCGCCGCCGAGCTCAAGGCGCCGGGCGTTGCCGACGCGCTCAAGGCCGCGGCCCAGGCCGGCCGGCTGGAGGTGGTGGAGCGTGAGCGGTTCTTCAGCCGTACCGCCCTGGCCGCCTACACTGAACAGCTGCTCACCATCGGGCGGGCCGGGCCGATCACTCCGCAGGCGTTGCGGGATGCGACGGGGCTGTCCCGGAAGTTCCTCATCCCGCTGCTCGAGTGGGGCGATCGCACCGGCCTGACCATTCGCTCGGGAGACGTGAGGCAGCTCACGCCCAGGGCGCGGGCAGGGTAACCGGAGTCCGCAGTCGCTTGCGTCCGGTCGAGGGGGAGACGATTATCACCCGATCGGGCCTGGCCCAGGAGAATAGATGCGCGTTCCGTGGTGGGCAGGGTGCGTCCTCGTGCTCCTGCTCGGGGCGACGGCGGCGGCTCATGCCCAGGAGCGCCCCCCGCCACGAGTGGACCTGCACGAGAACACCCCCAATCCGTTCTTTCCCTCGACGACGATTCCGTTCGACCTGGGACCCCAACTTTGCGAGCGAGGTCATCAGCCCCTGGTCAGTCTGAAGATCTACAACGTGCTGGTGCAGGTGGTGGCCATACCGATCCTGCTCAACTCCAACGGGGAGCGCCTCGACGGGCTCCGGCTCCGCTGCGGCAGTCACGAAGCGTACTGGGATGGGAAGCTGCTCGATGGCAAGAACCGCGAACTGACACAAGGCGTCTACTACGCGCAGCTGACCGTGGATGGAGAACGCTACACACTCAAGATGATCGCCCGGCACTGACCGGGTGGGGCGGCGGGCCGGGGAATTCCCCCGGCCCGTCGTGCATTTGGCTGCCGGAGTGACTGGGGGCGGGAAGCCCGGTCCTGCCGCCGGCCGGGAGGGTGGTCCTCGCCCTGCCAACAGGGCAGATTTGACCGGTCCCGTACTTGCCCCGGTGAGGCTCGAAAGGAACCCGAGACCACCATGATCCGACCCGAACGTCTGACCATCAAGGCGCAGGAAGCCTATCGCGACGCGGCCGCCGAGGCCGCCCGGCGCGGGAATCCTGTCGCGAACGACGCCCACCTCTTCGCCGCGCTGCTCGCCCAGGACGAAGGGGTGGTGCGGCCGCTGCTCCAGAAGGCGGGGCTCAACGTCACCGCCCTCGCCGAGGAGACCGGCCGCGAGCTCGACCGCCTCCCGCGGCAGGAGGGGGGCGGCGAGCCGACCCTCTCCCGTGAACTGCACAAGATTTTCGATCGCGCCGAAGCCGAGGCCAAGAGCCTGGGCGACGCCTACATCTCCACCGAGCACCTGCTGGTGGCGCTCGCCGAGGAGAAGGGTACCACCGCCCGGCAGCTGCTGAGCGCCAATGAGGTCGACGCCAACGCGCTCCGGCAGGCGCTGGCCGACGTGCGCGGCGCGCATCGCGTCACCGACCAGTCGCCCGAGAGCCAGTACCAGGCGCTCAATCGGTTCACCCGCAACCTCACCGACCAGGCCCGGCAGGGAAAGCTCGATCCGGTCATTGGCCGGGACGAGGAAGTGCGCCGGGTGATGCAGGTGCTCTCCCGCCGCACCAAGAACAACCCGGTGCTCATCGGTGAGCCCGGCGTCGGCAAGACCGCGATCGTCGAGGGGCTGGCCCAGCGGATCGTGAACGGAGACGTCCCCGAGTCCCTCCGCAACAAGGAGATCGTCGCGCTCGACATCGGCCTGCTGCTGGCCGGGGCCAAGTACCGCGGTGAGTTCGAGGAGCGGCTCAAGTCGGTGGTGAAGGAGCTGACCCAGGCGGAGGGGCGCTACGTCGTCTTCATCGACGAGCTGCACACCCTGGTGGGTGCCGGCGCCGCCGAAGGGGCGGTGGACGCGAGCAACCTGCTCAAGCCGGCACTGGCCCGGGGCGAGCTGCACGTGGTCGGCGCCACCACCCTCGACGAGTACCGCAAGCACGTCGAGAAGGACGCCGCGCTCGAGCGGCGCTTCCAGCCGGTGATGGTGGGCGAGCCGAGCGTCACCGATACCATCGCGATCCTCCGGGGCCTCAAGGAGAAGTACGAGGTCCACCACGGCATCCGGATCACCGACAACGCGCTGGTGGCCGCCGCGACCCTCTCCGATCGCTACATCGGCGACCGCTTCCTGCCCGACAAGGCGATCGACCTGGTCGACGAGGCGGCGAGCCGCCTCCGGATGGAGATCGACTCGCTGCCGCAGGAGATCGACGAGGTGGAGCGGCGCATTCTCCAGCTCGAGATCGAGCGCCAGGCGCTGCTCAAGGAGAAGGACAAGGCCGGCGTCGAGCGGCGCACCGCAGTCGAGCAGGAGATGGCCCAGCTCAAGGAGCAGTCCTCCTCGATGAAGGCGCAGTGGCAGGCGGAGAAGCTCGCGATCCAGGAGATCCAGGGCCGCAAGCAGGAGGTTGAGGCGCTCCGCACCGAGATGGACCAGGCCACTCGCAAGGGCGACCTCCAGAAGGCGGCCGAGCTGCAGTACGGCCGGATTCCCCAGCTGGAACGGGAGATCGTCAGCAACGAGCAGCGGCTCGCCCAGATCCAGTCCAAGGCCAAGTACCTCAAGGAAGAGGTCGAGGCCGAGGATATCGCGGAGGTCGTGGCGAAGTGGACCGGGGTGCCGGTGACCAAGATGCTCGAGTCCGACCGCGAACGGCTCACCAAGCTGGAAGCCGAGCTGGGCCGCCGGGTGATCGGGCAGGAGGTCGCGGTCGAGGCGGTGTCCAATGCCGTCCGCCGGAGCCGCGCCGGGCTTTCCGACCCCAATCGCCCGACCGGCTCGTTCATCTTCCTCGGCCCGACCGGCGTCGGGAAGACCGAGACCGCCCGGGCCCTGGCCGAGTTTCTCTTCGATGACGAGCGTGCGATGGTGCGGCTCGACATGTCGGAGTACATGGAGAAGCACTCGGTAGCGCGGATGATCGGTGCGCCCCCGGGCTACATCGGCTACGACGAAGGGGGACAGCTCACCGAGGCGGTGCGCCGCCGGCCCTACAGCGTCATCCTCTTCGACGAGATCGAGAAGGCCCATCCCGATGTCTTCAACGTCCTCCTTCAGATTCTGGATGACGGGCGGCTGACCGACAGCCAGGGCAGGGTGGTGGACTTCCGGAACACGGTCATCATCATGACCTCGAACATCGGGAGCCAGCTGATTCTCGAGGCGGGGGAGCAGACCGACCCGGACGCATGGGGGATGGTCGAGGCGAAGGTGCGCGACCAGCTCCGGCTGCACTTCCGGCCCGAGTTCCTGAACCGGGTAGACGAGGTGATCGTCTTCCGGCAGCTCTCCCGGGCCGACATCGCGAGGATCGTCGAGATCCAGCTTGGCGGCCTGACGAAGCTGCTGGCCGACCGGAAGATCGGGCTCCGGGTGATGCCGGAGGCGAAGGACCTGCTGGCCCAGGAAGGGTACGATCCGGTGTTCGGCGCCCGCCCGCTCAAGCGGGTGATCCAGCGCCGGCTGCAGAACCCGATCGCGCTGGAACTCCTCGAGGGGGCCTACGCGGAGGGCGACACGGTGCGGATCGAGCGGCAGGGGAACGAGCTCCGCTTCGTGCGGGAGCAGGCCCAGCCGGAGCACGCGAGTGCCTGACACCCCGCCCAGCGCGGCGGACCGGAAGGGAATGGAAGCGGCCCTGGCGGAAGCCCGCCGGGCCGCTTCGCGTGGGGAGGTGCCGGTCGGCGCCGTCGTCATCGCCGAGGGGCGGATGCTCGGGGCCGGCCACAATGAGACCCAGGTGCGGCGCGACCCCACGGCCCACGCCGAGTGGCTGGCGCTGCACCGGGCGCTCACCGAGACCGGGAGCGACCGGCTCCCCGATGCGACGCTCTATGTGACCCTGGAGCCGTGTGCCCAGTGCGCCGGCGCCATCGTGCTCGCGAAGGTGGGCCGGGTGGTGTTCGGGGCCTGGGATCCCAAGGCGGGGATGGCGGGATCCGTAGGCGATATCCTGCGCCACCCGGCGCTCAACCACCGGCCGGAAGTGGTCCCCGGGGTCCTCGCCGACGAGTGCGGCGCGCTCCTGAAGTCATTCTTCGGCGATCGGAGGCCGATGGCCTAGCCCCGCTTGTGTTTCCCCCGGGAATCGCCATCGTCCTAGGTAGTCAGCGGTGGCCCCAGGCCGGGGACCCGCCGTATCCCGCCCGCACAATCCGGCAGAGCCTGCCAACGGAGAAAGCCATGCCCGTGGCGCGTCCTCTCCTGCTTGCCCTTGTCCTCGTGACCTCTTCGCTCTCGGCACAGGCCAAGGCCCGGGCCAGCGCGGGCGGATTCCGCCTGTTCGACCGGGTCCAGAACCAGCCCGGGTACGTGCTGACTCGCACCAACCGCGTCGACTGCGGGATCACGCCGTTCAGCTACGGCGGCATCGGTGGGGACATCTATTTCGACTGCTACTGGCCGCTCGGCACACCCAACGGGTACGTCTTCGGGGGCGGGCTCCGCGTCGCGGGGATCATTGGCCCCGAGCTGGCGGCCTGGGCCGGGGATACGGCGGGCGCGTTCTTCTTCGACTCGAAGGGCACGACCGAGCATGGGACGCTGGTCCAGGGACTCTGGTATTCCTCGGTGCCGGCCGACGCGTCACGCTGGCCCGAGATCGCCCGGGTGCCGACCATCGGGGGCGAGGTCTACCGCCCCGAACTGCGGGGCCGGAACAGCGTCTCCGACGGCGACATCTGGTACCTGATCACCGAGACCGACGTGAACCAGCTGGCGGGCCGGGCCCATCCGCTGGGCCTCGCGGTCGAGACCCGCTATCTCCAGTTCAACCGGCCCCGCGGCAACGAGGACATCCTCTATGCCGTCAACACAGTCTACAACATCTCCGCGACCAACCCGGCGGCCTACAGCGGGGTGCGGCCCGAGCTGCGCCCGACACTGCTGGCGCTGGCCGAGCGGTACCACCGCGATGTGCTCACGAAGTTCGCCGTGACCCTGCCGGCCGACGGGTACACGATCCAGCGGTACTTCACCGACATCATCACCGATGCCGACGTCGGGTCGGCCGGAGGGAACGTCGCATCGGTCGATCTCCCCCTCTCGGTGGGGTTCACCTGGGATCCCCGCTTCGCCGCCACGCTCCCGGGGTGGCGGTATGATCCGACCGATCATGGACCGCCGTTCTTCGCGGGGTCCGGCTTCTACGGCACCAAGGTGCTGCAGGCCCCGGCGGGCGGGAACGCGATCCAGCTCTTCACCAGCTACATCGGCAGCGGATTCGGGAACGACGCCGCGAACGTTGTGGCGCTCTACCGTCACCTCGACGGGTCGCCGGCGCCGGACCTGCTCTCCTGCAACCAGGGCGATCCGCTGGTGACCCACATCTGCCTGGTCTGGCCCTCCGGGCTGGACGTTCGGCAGTCGGTGTCCAGCGCCGGCGGCGATCTGGCGCCCGGGCAGAGTGCCACCTATGCCGTGGCCTACCTCTTCGCCGCCCCGTACGGCGGATGCGGGCCGGCCGCCTGCAACGTCTCCCCCGGCAATCCCCGCCGCCTGACCGATCCGGTGCTCTTTGCGGCGGGCGTGAACCCCATCGACAGCATCACCGGCTATACCGGGTTCAACGATTACGACGGCGATGGCCTGGCAGCGGGCGGCGAGGTGCGCGCGGCGCCGCGGTCGCTCCTGGGGAAGGCGCAGCTGGCCCAGGCGCTGTTCGACGAGGGCTTCCTGGTCCCGTCGGCGCCGGTGGCGCCCGAGTTCTACCTGATTCCCGGCAACAACCAGGTCACCATCCTCTGGCGGCCCTCCCTCACGGAGAGCACCGGCGATCCGTACTACGACCTGACCACCAGCCCCACGCGGACCACGCCGGGCGGCGCCCTCGCGGTGAATCCGCTCTACGACCCCAACTTCCGCCGGTTCGACGTCGAGGGATACCGGGTCTACCGCGGCCGGACCACGAATCCCTCGGAGCTGGTGCAGGTGGCCCAGTTCGACTATGCCGGAACCACGATGCTGGACTACACCGGCCGGGTGAACGAAGGGTCGGGCTGCGCGCCCGAGCTGGGCCTCCGCACCCAGTGCGGGCCGGTGTTCGATTCGCTGGTGCCGGGACAGCCCCTGGTCGCGCACCGCGTCATGGCGATCGGGCCGCGCATGATCCAGGTGCGTGACGGCGACCGGATCCGGCTGCCGGGCAATGTCACCGCCACGCTGAGGGCCGACACCGTGGGGAGCTTCGACCAGGCCACCTGCCTCTGCGACACCGGGGTGCCGTTCCTGTTTGTCGATCACGATGTGCGCAACAGCGCCGACTACTTCTATGCGGTCACCGCCTTCGACGTGAACTCGGCCCAGTCCGGTCCGGCCAGCATGGAATCGGTGCGGCTGGTGAAGCGGGTGCGCCCGACGGCCCCGGCCGTGAACCTGGCGGCCTCCACCCGGGTCAGCGTCACGCTCGAAGGGCGGGGGAAGCTGCTCGACACCGCCCTGGCCGCCCCCACCTGGGATCCAACCAGCGGCCGCTTGAGCGGGCCCTTTCCTCCTGCCAACAACTGGGCGGGGGTCCTGAGCAACCTGGCGAGTGAGCTGGTGGCGGGAGAGCACGTTGCCCGCATCCGGCTGGACAGCCTCTCCCTGGGGCAACCGGAGGGGTCGTTCTTCCCCGCACTCCCGGGGATTCCCGTGCAGCTGTACCTGACCATCGATGCCGGCGGGGTGATCTCGCACGCGACGGCGGCGATTCCTCAGAACGTGCGGGAATCCGATGGGACCGTGACCGTCTCCACCCGGGCCGCCGTTATGGAAACCGATCCCGGTGCCTCGGGCCGCTACGGCGCCCCCAGCCTGCCGGTCTTTCTCGACCTGAAGCTGGGCCTCGCGAACGTGGCCTACAGTGGTGACGCTGGGTCCGGGTTCAACGCCGAGACCGACACCGCCAACGGGTCCCGCTGGTTCGATGGCCCGTCGCCGCAGCGGAACGAGGTCGTCGCGCAACCCACCGCCGGCAATTGCCTGGCGCTCTTCTGCACTCCCCCGGCCACCTTCTCCAATGCGGGACGGCTGACGGGGGTGACCACCGTGTACCAGCCTCACTCGTACGTCACCCTGAATCGCAGCTGGCGCAACATGGGCATGACGCTGGCGGGGGCACACCGCGGGGCCGACTACAACGTGTACTGGGGCAATCAGGGCGAGATCGACTCGGTCATCGACGTCACTCACAACGTGCCGGTGCCCTTCAGCGCCGAGGCGGGCGGGACCTGGGGGATTCTCAATACCAGCGCCCAGGGACCGGGCGGGTTCGACAACCGGCCCACCGTGCTGACGCCGTATGACTGGAGTTGTGTCGAGCCGTTCCGCTCCCGGCTGACGCTTCCGCAGGCCATCTGGTTCCCCTGCACCTCGGCTGCCGCGTTCACCCTGAGCCGGCAGGCCGAGCTGGGCACCATCGCCTTTGCCTATGGCGACACCCTGGCCACCCAGGCGGTCGGGGCCCGGAATCCCGCCAACCTGTCGCCCGAGCCCGGCTTTGCGCTCTACATCGCGGGAACCATCAGCCAGTTCGGCCTCACCACGCTTCCCGCCAAGGGAACGGTCTGGACCCTGCGTGACTACGTCGGCGTCATGAAGCGCTCCGGCCTCCAGACCACGTTCCAGCTTCCCTTCGGAGGGCAGCGACCCTGGACCGCGGTGGGGACCGAGCTGGTGGTCCGGGTGTCGGCCGAGAACGGGACCCGCCTGGCGGCCAGCCGCGACCTGCGCCGGGTGCACACCGTTCCCGATCCGTACTACCTCACCAGCGACCTGGTGGAGGGAACCGGCATCCGCTTCGTGCACCTTCCCGCGTCGGCCATCGTGCGGATCTACTCCGCCGCGGGGACATTGTTGCGCGTGCTCGAGCACGATGACCCGGCCCTGACCGACAATCTCTTCTGGGACCTGCGCACCCGGAACGGCCAGCGCGTCGCGAGCGGCGTGTACTTCTACCACATCGAAGCGGGGGATGCCCGCCGGATCGGGCGGATGACGGTGGTGAATTACGCCAATTGAGGAAGGAAATGCGCCGCGTCGCCGCGACAGGTGCGCCGATCCGGTGAGCCCTCACCCGGGAGGGAGTGAGGAATGACCATCGGCCGCAGGTGGGAGCGCCGGGCGCCTCCAGGAGACGGCGCGGCCACGCGCCAGGGGTGTGTGTGCCCGCGCGAACACTGGACGCGGCCCGAAGAAACCTCGCCGCAAGGGCCGTTGCGCGAGATCGTGACGCCAGACTGCTGACAAGCGCCAGCAACGTCGCGCGCGTAACACAGCGTGGTGACTGTCGCACGACGGAAACGGACGGTGACGAATGTGTCACCGTCCGTTCTCTTTTCTGACAGGTGCGCGCGAATCGCCTAATTGAATGACGCCGTCCAGTGTCGTTGCTCACATCCGGATCGACTTGGCGCCTGTTACTGTGCCGACCGCAAGGCGGACCGGATCACCGGGCCGGTCCGTCGGGCCAGGGACAATGTCTTCAGGTGAGCGCGGCACTGCAGGACCATTCGCACGACTCCCGGCGCCACTCGCGCGCTGCTCGCCGCACCTCCATCGACAAAGCCTGATTCCCCTGTGCGGCCGCCGGCCGGGAGAGTGACCAGTCGCTCTCGAGGGGTACTCAGATGTTCACGGGTGTGAGCGTCGGGCCGATCATGTGCAGGCAACCCGACGATGGACGTTCCGAGAACTGTCGAAGGGAACCTGATGATCAGTTCCGACATGGCAACGCTCGCCAGCGAGATCGCGACCGAATACGGTGACGTGCTCTCCGAGCCGGTGGACCGCCGCCGGGCCGGGGGACCGACTCGCCTGTCGGTCACCTCGCGCGCCCCGGAGGTCCGCCGCCTGCATCTCGCGCGCGATGCCGCGCGGGTCGGCCTCCTGCTGCTCGCCGATGTCGTCGGTCTCCTGGCCCTGTGGGTGACGCTCGACGCGGCCAGCGGCGTGCCCGGCGGGGTCGAGGCTGGCTCCTTCATGCCCGCGGTCCTTCTCGGTCTCATCCTCTTCGGCTGCTATCACTCGGGAGACCGGCGCCGCCAGGCCGACAGCCTGCTCAAGGCGAGCGGGCTCGGCGCCATCATCGCGCTCTGGGCGGTCGACGCAGGCACTCCTGCCGACTGGGCGGTGGCGCTGCTGCTGCTCTGGGTCACCAGCGCGCTCACGCTGATCGTCGAGCGCCGGGTGGTGGACCTGCTGGTGCGCGCCGCCCGCCCGGGCGACAAGCAGGTGATGCGGGCCGCGGTGGTGGGTCCCACCGAGAGCGCCGCCCGCCTGATCGATCATCCCGCCTTTGCCGACATCCAGTGGTGCCGGCTCGACGCCTTCCTCGACCCCCGGCGGGCGCCCGGTGACGTCGCCGCCGCGCTGGCGCGGATCATCCGGGAGCGGGGCATCGACACCGTGATCATCACCGGCAACCTCCCCAACCACGTCTTCGAGCTGGTGCTCGACGTGGCCGGCGCCTCGGGGTGCCGGGTCTTCTCGCTGCCACGGGTGCCGCCCAGCACCACCTGTCTCCCCGAGGTCAGCTGGCGCAACGGCTTCCCGGTGGTGGAACTCACCCGGCCGAGCGTGATGGGGACCCAGTTGCTGGTGAAGCGGGTGACCGACCTGGCCGTCTCGTCCCTGGCCCTGCTGGTGGCGGCGCCGGTCATGCTCCTCGTGGCGCTGCTGGTGAAGCGGAGCTCCCCCGGCCCGGTCTTCTTCCGCCAGGCGCGGATCGGGCAGGGGGGACGGCGCTTCACGATCCTCAAGTTCCGCACGATGGTGCAGGGCGCCGACCAGCAGCGCGAGGCGCTGCTCGCCCGGAGCGTCTACAGCGACGCCCGGCTCTTCAAGATCGTCGACGATCCGCGGGTGACCCGGATCGGCGCCTTCCTGCGGCGGACCAGCCTCGACGAACTCCCCCAGCTCTTCAACGTGCTCAAGGGCGACATGTCGCTCGTCGGGCCCCGGCCGCCGCTGCCCAGCGAGGTCGAGCTCTACCAGGCGCACCACTATGCCCGCTTCGACGTGAAGCCCGGGCTGACCGGCCCGTGGCAGGTGAGCGGGCGCAACACGATCCGCGACTTCGACACCGTCATCCGGCTGGAATCGAACTACATCCGGCGCTGGAGCCTCTGGCTCGACCTCGAGCTCCTCTTCCGGACCGTGCCCGTGGTGCTCTCGGGCCGGGGCGCGCACTGACCAAGGAGATGTGACGATGCGTTCGACACTGCTCGGCCTGCCGTGCCTGATGCTCCTCGCGATGCCGGCCCGGGCGCAGTCCTCCCCGAGCGATTCCACCGCAGTGTCCCGGCCGGCGGTCGCGATGGCCACGGCCCGCGCCGACACCGCCGCGCTCCGCCCCGGCGATGTCCTGCGGCTCAAGATCTGGCGCGAGCCCGATCTCTCCGGGGACTTCGCCGTGGACGAGACCGGCACCGCGACGCTGCCGCGCCTGGGCGCCACCCCGGTGAGCGGCACGCCCGCCAACGAGCTCAAGGTCCGGCTCACCAGCGAATACCAGAAGTACCTGAACAACCCCTCGATCGAGGTGATCCCGCTCCGCCGGATCTCGATTCTCGGCGCGGTGCGGAACCCGGGGATGTACCCGGTCGACCCGTCGATCACCCTCGGCGAGGCGCCCAATATCGCCGGCGGCGCCGACCCGGCGAGCCGCCGGAACATCATCGAGCTCACGCGCAACGGGGCCACCAGCCGCTACGACCTGCGGAAGGAGCCGAACAAGGCCGCGCTGCCGCTCTCCTCCGGCGACCAGGTGTACGTGCCGGAGAAGAGCTGGTTCAGCCGGAACGCCACCTGGGTGATCGGCACCGCGATCGGTGTGGCGGGAACGACGGCGCTCATCCTGACGCGCCCCTGAGGACAATGGAGACGATGCGATGACCAGCACTCGAGTGACCACCCTGGAGCCCCACTCCCCGGTGCAGCGCGGCAAGCCCGGCGAGGAAGACGTCGTCTCGTTCGGCCTGGTGGCCGGCATGGCGCGACGGCGCTGGCTTCTCATCCTGCTGTCGGTGGTGGTGAGCGTCGGGATCGCGCTCCTCTACCTCGCGATGACCCCGCCCAGCTACGAGGCCGGGGCATCGCTGCTGGTGGAGGGGGAGAAGTACGACCTGCCCGACGTCACCAAGCGCCTCAACGACCAGAGCGACGTGAACACCCAGCTCGAGGTGCTCAAGAGCCAGGGGCTGGCCGAGCGGGTGGTGAAGGACCTGGGGCTCCGGGTGAGCACCAGGGCCTATGCCGGGCCCTCGCTCGCGGTCTCCAACAGCGTCGTCGGCAGGCTGCTGCCGGCGATCCCGCAGCCGGTGCCGCGCTCCCGGCTCCTCGCCTCGGTGGCGGTGAGCGACAGCGCCGACACCGCGACCGTCACCCTCGAGCGCCTCCCGAGCGGAGCGTACCTGGCGAGCGAGAGCCGCAACACCCGGCTGGCCGACACCGTCGCCATCGGCGCGCCGGTGACGCTCGGCGGGGTGAGCTTCACCCTGGCCCCGACCGCCGCCGACTTCAGCCGGATCAAGCTCTTCGTCGGCGACATGCCCGGGGCGCTCGACGGGCTGCAGCAGACCGTCCGGCTCTCCCGCGCCGACCGGGATGTCGACGTGCTCTGGATCCGCTATCGCACCGCCGACCCCGAGCTGGCGGCGGCGGTGCCCAACGTCTGGGCCCAGCACTATCTCGAGATGCGGGTGGCCGCGGCCCGGGCGAAGATCTCCACCGCGATCGGCTTTCTCCGCGGCCAGGCCGACACCCTCCAGCAGCAGCTGATGGCCTCGGAAGAGGCGCTGCGGGATTACCGGCAGTCGCAGGGGATCGTCGACCTCGACGCCGAGGCGGCGAGCCAGGTGGAGCAGGGGGCGCAGGTGGACACCAGGCGGATGCTGCTCGAGGCGGAGCGCACCGCGCTGCGCCGGCTGGTCTCCGAGGCCGACACCGCCAACCGGCAGACCAGCGCGCCGTCGCCCTACCGGCGGCTGGCCGGTTTCCCCACCCTCATCGCCAACGCGGCGGTGAGCGACCAGCTCCACACCCTCAACGACCTGGAGCAGCAGCGCTCCCAGCTGCTGGAGCGGCGGACCGCCCAGGATCCCGACGTGCAGGCGCTGACCCGGCGCATCAACGATGTGGACGCCGGGCTCCGGGGCCTGACCAACGCGTACCTCGAGGGCCTCAACAACCAGCTCAACTCCCTCGAGGGCTCGATCCGCTCGCAGCGGGGCCAGCTGGCGCGGATCCCCTCCAAGACGATGGACGAGGAGCGGCTCGCCCGGAAGCCGCGTCTCCTGGGCGATGTCTACTCGATGGTGCAGACCCGGCTCCAGGATGCCCGGATCGCGGAGAGCGCGGCCGATCCCGGCGTGCGGATGGTCGACACGGCGCAGGTGCCGGCGCTGCCGGTGTGGCCCCGTACCAACCTGATCCTGCTGGTGGCGATCGCGGTCGGGACGCTGGCCGGCGGCACCCTCGCCTGGCTGCGCGAAGGGATGGACGGCTCGGTGCACAGCCGCGCCGACGTGATCCGGGCGGCGAACCTGCCGCTGCTCGGGCTGATTCCCCGGATCCGGATGCTCCGCGGCAAGACCCGACGGGATGCCCCGGTCGGGCTCCTGGCCGGCGCGCCGCAGGGGATCGGCGCGCGCGCCAAGCGCAGCGACCCGCACAGCCGGGCGGTGCTGCTCGGCGGGCATGACCGCTCCGGCGCCGCGCTCGAGGCCTACGCCTGGCTGGAGACCAGCCTGGCGCTCACCCGGCCCAACGATTCCCCCCGCATGGTGGCGTTCACCAGCCCGCTCTCGCGGGAGGGCAAGACCATCAATGCCGCCAACCTGGCGCTCTCGGTAGCGCGCCGCGGCAGGAAGGTCCTGCTGATCGACGCCGACCTCCGGCGCGGGACGATCCATCACCTCTTCGGCATCGGCCAGGATCGCGGGCTTGCCGATGTGCTCGGGCGGACCGCGACCCTCGACCAGTCGATCCGGGTCCTCCCCCTCGGCGAGGGGACCGAGGTGCACGTGATGCCCTCCGGGATGGGACACGCGCACCCCGCCGCGGCGCTCCGCTCGGAGGACATGAAGCAGCTGCTGCAGCACCTCGCCACCCGCTACGACCTGATCCTGGTCGACTCGCCGCCTGTGAACCTGGTGAGTGATCCGCTGGTGATCTCGCGGCTGGTCGACGGCGTCATCCTGGTGGCGCGCGCCGGGGTCACCGAGTCCGATGCGCTCGCCGAGGCGGCCCAGCACCTCCGGGAGGCGGGCGCGCCGGTGCTCGGCGTGCTGCTCAACGACATCGACATCAAGCGGGACTCGAGCTACGACGAGGCGTATCGCTACCTCGACGAAGCGGGTGAATACACCCGGGCGGTGCCGGCATGACCACGCGCGTCGCCCTGGTCTGTTCCGGGCTGGGGAACGTACGGCGCGGGTACGAGGCCTTCGCGCAGGGGCTCTTCGACGCCCTGAGCGAGGAGCCATCGCTCGACGTGTGGCTCTTCAAGGGGGCGGGGGAGCGGACCGACCGGCAGATCCCGCTCCCGCACCTCCGGCGCTCCGGCTTTCCGGCGCGGCTCATCGGCGAGCTGCTCCGGCGCGGTCCCTACGTGATGGAGCAGGCCACGCTGACCCTGAGCCTCCTGCCGTACTTCCAGACGGTGCGGCCCGAGGTGGTCTACTACTGCGACCCCAGCGTGGGTCGGCTGCTCTGGCAGTGGCGGACGCTCACCCACGCCGGCTACCGGCTGATCATGCACAACGGCGGGCCCCATCCACCGCCGTTCCGCTGGGCCGACCACATCCACCAGCTGACCCCGGCCACCCTCACCGAGGCGCTCTCCGCCGGGGTGCCGGCGGAGCGGCAGACGCTGCTGCCGTGCGGGTTCTTCTTCGGGCCGCCGCCGCAGCCGATGTCGATGTACGAACGGAGCACACGCCGCCGGGCGCTGGGGCTGCCGGTCGACCGGCCGCTGGTGCTGAGCGTGGGGGCGCTCAACCGCGGGCACAAGCGGATGGACTACCTCGTCACCGAGGTGGCCAGCATGGGCGAGGCGCGTCCCTTCCTGGTGCTGCTGGGCGAGGAGGAGGACGAGACGCCCGCGGTCCGCGCCCTGGCCGAGCTGCTGCTAGGCTCGGACGGATTCCAGATGCGCACCGTGCCGCGGGAGCGGATGGACGACTACTACCGCGCCGCCGACGCCTTTGCGCTCGCCTCCCTCACCGAGGCCTTCGGGCTGGCCTACGTCGAGGCGCTGGCACACGGGCTCCCCACCATCGCGCACGACCAGGACGTGACCCGCTTCGTGGTGGGCCGCGAAGGGGTGCTCGCCGACCTGCGGCACCCCGGGGCGCTGGCCGCCGCGCTCCGCACGGTGCTCGAGTCGGGCGACCACGCGAGCGACCGCCTGCATCGCTACGAGGTGATGCGGGACCGGTTCGGGTGGCCCGCGCTGCTGCCGGGCTACCTGCGGATGCTCACCAACGCGCCCCGCGAGGCGGTGGCGCCGCGCGAGCTGCCGGCGGAGGTCGCCGGATGACGGCGATCCGGGACGAGCCTTCGGCGCTGAGCCGGGAGCAGGAGGAGAACCGGCTGGTCCACCGCGCGAACCATGGAGCGAAGCTGCTCACGGCTCGCGGGGTGGGTATGCGCGTGGTGAGCGTGCTCTCGAATTTCGCGCTCCTCGCGCTGGTGACCCCCGCCGACCTCGGCCTCCTCGCGGTGGTCCGCGGGCTGACCGCGCTGGCGGGGAACACCACCGATCTCGGCTTCGCGTGGGCGCTGCTCCGGCGGCCGGAGATGCCGACCCGCGACGAGTACGCCTCGCTCGCCGGGATCCAGCTCGCGATGGTGCTCGGCCTGCTGGGTGTCGCGCTGCTGGAGCCGGCCTGGGTCGCGCGGGTGGCGGCGATCGCGCCGGGGTGGCGCTGGTGGCTCCTCGCCGTGCTCGTCACCACGGTGACGGTGCCGTTCGGCACCAGCGGGAAGATCCGGATCGAACGGAACCTCGACTACCGGAAGATCGCCTTCTACGACATGTCCTCGATCCTGCTCCTGAATCTGTCGCTGCTCTTCTTCGCGGCGATCGGCAAGTTCGCGATCGGGGTGTTCCTCGCGACCGGGGGCACCATCCTGTACTCCAACCTGCTGCTCTGGTTCTGGGCCCCGGGGCCGCTCCCCTCGTTCCGTCCCTCGAAGTGGAAGACCCTGGCCGGGGAGTTCGCCGGCTTCTCCGCCGGGCACGGCTGCTACCTCCTCTTCACGTCGGCCACGCCGATTGTCGTGGCGAATCTCTTCGGGCTGTCGGTGGCCGGTCTCTGGTCGTTCGCGGTGCGGCTGGGCAACGTCCTCCAGGTGGCGTTCGAGGGCTTCCGCCGGGCCGCGGTCCCGGCCGCCGCGCTGCTGAGCCGCTCGGAGCAGGGCCTCCGCAAGCTGGCCGAGGATTCGCTGGTGAACTCGTCGCGCCTCACGGTGCCGGTGGTCGCGGCGATGTTCGCCGCGCTGCCGGCGGTGCCGCTCCTCTGGCCCCGCTGGGAGGCGGCGGTGCCGGTGGGACAGTTCTATCTCCTCGGCTTCGCGCTGGGGGGACTCGCGACGGCGAGCCTCGTCCCCGCCGCGGTGGCGAGGCGGGGCGCCTCGGTGGTGGTGGTGGAGCAGCTGGTGCCGATGGTGGTCGGGTGGGCCGGCTTCGGCCTCCTCTGGCTGCTCGGGGAGAACGCCATCGGGTATGTGATCCTCCCGATGTACCTCGCCCAGCTCGCCGCGCTCTGGCGGGTGACCTCGCCGGGCATCCGCCCGCACTGGCGGCCCGAGCTCACCCGGCTCTTCCTCGCGCTCGGGCTGGTCATCGTGCTCACCGTCACCGGCCAACTGCTCCGCTGGGAGCCGGTGGTGGTGGCGCTGGCCGCGGCGGTGGTCTTTGCGGCGGCGGCCGACATTCCCCGGCTGGTGCAGCGGGTCTGGCACGCCCGCCGGGTGCGGAGCGCCTGATGGGCCCGGCCTCGGCGTCGATGCGACTCTCCGGCGGCGGCCTGCGCGAGCGGCTCCGCGATACCCTGGTGTACCTGCTCGGGTGGCCGGCTCTGGTGCTGCAGCAGGACGTCCCGGCGTGGGACCGGTGGCGCTGGCTTCGGCGGGAGCTCCGGCCCGGGGCGCTCCGCACCCTCGATGCCGGCAGCGGCTCCGGCGCCTTTGCGATCTACGCCGCGGAGCGGGGCAACGTCGTGCTCGGCCTCTCCTTCGACGAGAGCGCCAACCAGCGGGCCGCCCGCCGGGCCTCGCTGCTCGGCGTGCGGCGGGTGGGGTTCCGCCGCGCCGATCTCCGCCAGCTCGACGAGATCGCGCCCGAGCTGGGCGGCTTCGACCAGATCATCTGCCTCGAGGTGATCGAGCACATCCTCCAGGACCAGAAGCTGCTGGTCGATCTCGCCGGCCTGCTCCGTCCCGGCGGGCGGCTGCTCATCTCCACGCCCTGGTCGGGGCACCGGCCGCTGGTGGGGGAGACCCTCTCGGACGTCGAAGACGGCGGCCACGTCCGCTGGGGCTACACCCACGAGCGGCTCGCCAGCCTGATGGAAGGGGCGGGGCTCGAGGTGATCGGGCATACCTACATGACCGGGGTGCTGGGGCAGCGGATCACCAACCTCAGTCGCCGAGTCGAACGGCTGGCGGGTTCGCAGGTGGCGTGGGCGGTGACGCTGCCGTTCCGGCTCGCGCTGCTCCTCGACCGGCCGGTGACCCGGCTGCTTCGCTATCCCTGGCTCGCGATCGCGGCGGTGGGCGTGAAGCCATGAAGATCACCGTCATTGTGCCCACCTTCCGCCGTCCCGGCAACCTGCTGCGCTGCCTCGACGCGCTCAAGCGCCAGCGGGTCCCGGCGCAGGAGGTGCTGGTCGCCATCCGCGACGATGACCCGGTCACCTGGGCCACGTTGATGGCGTGGGACCACGAGCGGCTGCCGCTCCGGCTCATCAGCGCCGGCCTGCTCGATGCCTCCGAGGCGCGGAACCGCTGCCTCGATCGCGCCACCGGCGACCTGATCGCGCTCACCGACGACGACGCCGCGCCGCGTCCCCAGTGGCTGGCGCAGATCGAGCGCCGCTTCGCCCAGGATCCCGGGCTCGGCGCGCTGGGCGGGCCCGACTGGATCGGGGGACGGGAACTGCCGCCGGAGCATCGCGCCCAGGTTGTGGGGAAGATCCAGTGGTGGGGCCGCCGGATCGGCAATCACCATCGCGGCTCGGCCATGCCGCTCCGGGTGGAGTGGCTCAAGGGCGCGAACGTCGCCTTCCGCCGCGAGGCGCTGGGCAATCGCCGCTTCGGCCACCTGCTGCGCGGCACCGGCGCGCAGTTCGGCGAGGATGTCGCCGTCTCGCTGGAGCTGGGCGCCGCCGGCTGGGTGCTGGAGTACGATCCCGATGTCGCGGTCGATCACTTCCCAGGGGAACTCCCCGGCGGGGCCGACCACCGCACCCTCGCCGACCCGGCGAGCCTGCTCGACGCGAGCCACAACGAGACCGCCGTGCTGCTCGGCTACCTGATGCCGGCGCGGCGCATCGCCTTTCTCCTCTGGGCCACCCTCGTCGGCACCCGGCTCCTGCCGGGCATCCTGATGGGGCTGTTCCTGACGCTGACCCTGCTCCGGCTCGCGCCGCTCCGCCGCTCCCGCGTGGTGCTGCGGGGGCGGCTCGAGGGATGGCGCACCTGGCGCGCCGCGCAGCCCGGGCCCACTCACGACCTGACCCGCGTGCCCGGGCGCCGCCAGCCGGCGCCGACCGCGTGAGGACCGCCTCCATGGCCACCACTGCCACCAGCTTCCGCCCCCGCGACTACTGGAGTTCGCGGGTCACCGGCGACGGCTCCCTCGCCAACGTGGGGCACGTCGCCCTGGGCGCCTACAACCAGTACGCCTATCCCCTGCGCCTCGAGGCGCTCACCCGCGCAGTCCAGGGGCTCGCGACCGCCGGCGTCCGGGTGTTCGACGGCGGGTTCGGGGAAGGGGTGTACCTCGAGTACTGGCGGCAGCACGGCGCCGGGATGGTCAGCGGGCTCGACTTCTCGCCCCGCGCTGTCGCCGCCGCTAGGGAGCGCTACCCCGACTCCCACCTGGTGCAGGGCGACCTCGCCGCGAGCGGCGACCTCGCCGGCTTCGGCCAGTACGACATCGTGACCGCCATCGACGTGCTCTACCACATCGTCGACGACGAGGCGTGGGCCCGGGCGGTGCGGAACCTGCTCGGCCTGGTGGGCCCGGGTGGCAGCTTCATCGCCTCCGACAAGTTCCCCCGCGAGGGCGCGTACCAGCCGATGAAGCACGTGCGGCGGCGCCCGCTCGCGATGTGGACCGCGGCGTTCCGGGAGCAGGGCTTCGAGATGGTGCGCCGGGTCCCGGTGTTCGTCCTGATGGACGACCCGATCACCTGCGGCAGCCATCCGTGGCTGGGCCAGCTGGCGCACCTTCAGTGGAAGGTCCTGCTCAAGCTGGTGCGGATGGCGATGGTGAACCCGGCGCTGCACCGGGCCACCGCGGCGCTGGTGGCGCACGCCCAGCTCCCCGTCGAGCGGCTGCTGCTCCGCCGGCTCTGCACCACGCCCAACCTCGAGCTCATCGTCGCCCGCCGGGCGCCGGTGCGGCTGGTGCGCTGAGGACGGCGTGTCGCGGATCTGCCTCGTCACCCACGTCGTGGTCCCCTGGGACGGCCAGGGGCGGGTCAACTACGAGCTGGCCCGCCACCTCGTGGGGCACGGTCACGAGGTGACCCTGGTGGCGAGCGAGGTGGAGCCGGGGCTGGCGCGCCACCGGCTGGTGCGCTGGCTCCGCGTTCCGGTCCCCCGCCGGCTCCCGGAGCCGCTCAAGTGGCTCTGTTTCGCGCTGCAGGTGCGCCTGCGCCTCGGGCCGCGCCAGCTCGCGCGGTTCGACATCGTGCACCTGCACGGCGCCATCGCGCCGATCCAGGCCGACGTGAACACCAGCCACTACGTCCACACCGGCATGCAGCGGGAGGGCCCGAGGCAGCTCGACCCGTGGCAGCGCGCTGTCACCGCTGTCTGTGCCTGGACCGAGCGCCGGGCCTACCGCTCGGCCCGGCGGGTGGTCGCGGTGTCGGATGGGGTGGCGGGCACCTTGCGCCGCACCGGGGTGAGCGCCCGCGGGCGACTGCGGGTGATCTACAACGGCGTCGACCCCGACGAGTTCCGTCCCCGCCTCCCGACCGACTCGCGGCCGCTCCGCGACGGGCTCGACCTCCCCGCGTCGGCGTTCCTCCTGCTGTTCGTGGGCGACGCGGTGAGCGCGAGAAAGAACCTCGATCTGGCGCTGCTGACCCTGGCGCGGCTCGACCCCCGCTTCCGGCTGGTGGTGATCGGCGAGCACCGGAGCGGCCCCTATCGCGAGATCGCCGACCAGCTCGGCGTGGGTGAGCGGACCTATTTCCTCGGGCCGCGCCGGGACGTGGCCGAGTGCCTGCGCGACGCGGACGCGCTGCTCTGCCTCTCCCACTACGAGCCGGCGTCGCTGGTGCTGCTCGAAGGGCTGGCCTCGGGGATCCCGGTCATCGCGTCGCCGGCGGTGGGCAATGCCCGGTTCATCGATCACGGGGTGAACGGCTTCCGGCTCCGCGGCACCGACGACGTCGACCGGCTCACCTGGCTGGTCGAGACTCTCGAACGCGATCCGGGGCTCGCGCTCCGGGTCGGCGCCTCGGCGCGGTCGACCGCGGTACAACTCACCTGGACCCGGATGGCGCGGCAGTACGAGGCGCTCTATCGCGAGCTGCTGGCGGAACTGGCCCGCGCCCGGTTCACCGACTTCGCGCTCGAGGGGCCCTCGGGACTCAGCTCGGCGGGAGGGCGGGCATGACCACCATCGCCGAGCCCACCGCGATCCCGGTCGAAGAGGTCCGGACCCGGGAGCCGCAGCTGCCGAGCACCCGGTACGCCACCCTGGCGATCCTCGGCTTCACGCTGTTCATGCTGCTGGTCCTTGTCGGCGGGAAACCGCACCTGGTGCGGCTCGGATATCCCGTGCTGGCGATGGCGATCGGCGTGTGGCTGTATCAGCGCGGGCCGGGCGGCTACATCATGTTCGCCTGGTGGCTCTGGCATGTGACGCCCGGCTTCCGGCGGATCGAGGATTATCTCGCCGGCGGGTACGATCCCCAGAACCCGATGTCGCTCACCCCCTTCCTGGTGAGCGCGCTGGCGGCGTTCAGCGTGGCGCGGCGCCTCCCCGAGCTCCGCCGGCTCCGGTTCATCCCCTGGGGCATCGCCGCCTCGGCGCTGATCTACGGCTACTTCGTCGGGCTCCTCAAGCTCGGCATCATGCCGGCCACCCACGCGCTCATCTCCTGGCTCATTCCCCTGGTCTTCGGGCTGTACTGCGCGGTGAACTGGCGGCGCTATCCCGAGATCGAGAGCGCGATGCGGAAGGCCTTCCTGCTCGGCAGCCTGGTGCTGGCGATCTACGGCATCAACCAGTTCCTCGCCCCGCCCGAGTGGGACAAGTACTGGATGACCAACTCCGGGATGTACTCCGTGGGACGGGCCTTCCCCTACGAGGTCCGGGTCTTCAGCCTGGTCAACGCGCCGCTCCCCTTCGCCACGATCCTGGTGGCGGGGCTCTTCCTCCAGCTGGCCGGCCGGGGCCTCAAGCGGGCGATCCCGCTGGCGCTGGGCGTGGCCGCGCTCCTCCTCAGCCTGGTGCGCTCGGTCTGGCTCGCCGGGCTGGTGGGCCTGGTGGTGTACCTGCTGGCGCTGCCCCGGCGCACCCTCCGCCCGATGGTGATCTCCACCCTGGTGGCGATCGGGGTAGTGGTGCTCGCGCCGGCGTTCCTCCCCGAGGAGATGGCGGGCCCCACCAAGCGGATCGTCACCGAGCGGCTGCTCACGTTCACGAACCTCAAGCACGACGTCAGCTACAAGGATCGCGCGAGCTTTCTCCAGAATATCAGCCAGACGGTGCTGCGCGAGCCGTTCGGCCACGGGCTCGGCTCCACCGGCGTGAGCTCCACCCTGAACGGCGGCAGCGGCGAGGGGATTCGCGACTTCGACAACGGCGTGTTCGCCGTGCTCTACTCGCTCGGGTGGGTGGCCGGCGCCATCTACCTAGCCTCGGTGCTGGCGATGGTGCTCCTGGGAATGCCGCGGCGGGAACAGCGGGATGACTACACCGCGAAGGCGGCGCGTGCGGTCGGCGTCACCAGCCTCGTCCTCGCCTTCGGCGGCAACGTCTTCGAGGGCGTCTCGGGCGCCTGCCTCTGGGGCTTCGCCGGCCTGCTGGTGGCCTCGCACCAGTGGCGGGCGATGCATGGCGACGGGCAGGAGGCCGGCACGTGAAGCTGACGGTCCTCGTCCCCACCTACCGCCGCGCCGCCGACCTGCGCCGCTGCCTCGCCGCCCTCGAGGCGCAGGAGCGCGCGCCCGACCAGGTGGTCATCGTCGCTCGGGAGGACGACCTCGACACCCGCGCCCTCCTCGCCAGCCGCTGCCCCGAGCCGCTCCGGATCCAGGTGGTGCCGGCCCGGGAGCAGGGGCAGGTCGCGGCGCTCAACGCCGGCCTCCGCGCCGCCGCCGGCGACCTCGTCGCGATCCTCGACGACGACACCGCCCCCTGGCCCGACTGGCTGCGACGCGTCGAAGAGCACTTCGCCGCCGACCCCCGGCTCGGCGGACTCGGCGGCCGCGACATGATCCGGGCCGACTGGTTCGAGCCGGTGCCGGACATCCGCCGCGTCGGCCGGATCAGCTGGTACGGCCGCTGGGTGGGCCAGGCCCACCGGGGCACCGGACCGGCCCGCGAGGTCGACCTCCTCAAGGGCTGCAACATGAGCTTCCGGCGCGACGCGATCCGGGGCCTCTGGTTCGACCCGCGGCTCAAGGGCGGAGGGGCCCAGTGGTTCAACGATGCCGCATTCTCCCTCGCCGTGAAGCGCGCCGGCTGGCGGGTGGTGTACGACCCGGCGGTACGGGTGGACCACTACCTCGGCCGGCGCCCCGAGGGCGACGGGCGCGAGTCGGAGACGCCGGATGATGTCTACGCCGTGGTCTACAACGAGACGCTGACGCTGCTCGAGTACCTCCCGCCGGTTCGGCGAGCCTTGCTGCTCGGCTTCGGCATCTCGGTCGGCAGCCGGCGCGCGCCCGGCCTGCTCCAGTGGGTCCGCTCCGCGGTGGGTGGCGGCCGCCGCGACCTGCCGTATCACGGCGCGGCCCTGCGGGCCCGGCTCGACGCCTGGCGGGAATACCGCCGGCATCCCCATGACCTCGCACGCGCGCCCGACGGGCAGGAGGCGGTGTCGCTGTGATCGCAACCCAGACGCTCCACACCCTGCAACTCGGGAAGGGCTGGTTCCCGGAGCAATCGGGCGGGCTCAACCGCTACTACCACGAGCTGCTCCGCCACCTGCCGGCCACCGGTGTCGAGGTGACCGGCCTGGTCGCCGGCTCCCACGGCGTCACCACGCAGTCGGCCGGGGTGGTGCGCGCCTTCGCGCCCAGCGAGGCGAGCCTCGCCGCGCGCTTCAGCCAGGTGCGGCACGAGGTGGCGCGGGCGCTCCGCGATCATCCCGGCAGCGTCGTGGCCAGCCACTTCGCGCTCTACGCCGCGCCCTGCATCGACCTGCTCCGCGAGCATCCGGTGGTGGTGCACTTCCATGGTCCCTGGGCCCGGGAGAGCCGTACCGAGGGCGCGGGCCGCCTCGCCACCGGGCTCAAGTACTGTCTCGAGCGGCTGGTCTACCGGCAGGGAAGCCGCTTCGTGGTGCTGTCGCACGCCTTCGGCCGGCTGCTGGCGGAAGAACATGGCGTCGATCCCGGGCGGATCGACGTCATCCCGGGGGGCGTCGATACCGCGCGCTTTGCCCCGGAGCACACCCGCGATGAAGCCCGACGGCGGCTCGACTGGCCGGGCGACCGGCCGGTCGCCCTGGTGGTGCGGCGGCTGGTGCGGCGCATGGGCCTCGAGGATCTCGTCGAGGCGGTGCGCCGGGCACGGCGCGCGGTGCCCGACCTGCTGGTGATCATCGCCGGCAGCGGGCCGCTCCGGGGGGAACTCGCCCATCGCGCCGCCGACCTGGCCGACCACGTGCGACTGGTCGGCTATCTCCCCGATGCCGATCTCCCGCTCGCCTTCCGTGCCGCCGACTTCTCCATCGTGCCGTCGGTGGCCCTCGAGGGCTTCGGGCTGATCGTCGCGGAGTCCCTCGCCGCCGGCACGCCGGTGCTGGTGACCGACGTGGGCGGCCTGCCGGAGACGCTCGCCGGCTTCGCCGAGGCATGCATCATCCGGGATCGCTCGCCGTTGGGCATGGCCGCCGCGCTGGCCGACGCGGTGCAGGGGCGGCTGCCGCTCCCGTCGGCCGATGCCTGCGTGCGGCATGCCCGGCAGCGCTTCGACTGGACCGTGATCGCCGCGCAGGTGCGCGACAGCTATATGGAGGTAGCGGGATGAAGTCCCGGATTCTCTTTGTCGACCACGTCGGTGCGCTGGGCGGCGCCGAGCTCGCGCTCCTCGATGTCGCGCGGCACTATCGCGAGACCTGCACCTTCCTGCTCTTCTCGGATGGACCGTTCCGTGAGCGGCTCACCGAGGCCGGCGTGCGGGTCGAGATCCTCCAGGGGGGCAAGGCGCTGCACGCCATCCGCCGCGAGACCCGCCTCCCCGGGCTCGGCGCCGGGGCCCAGGTCATGTCGCTCGCCTGGCAGGTGGCCCGGCGAGCCCGCCAGCACGATGTGATTCACGCCAACAGCCAGAAGGCCTTTGTCATCGCCTGCGTCGCCGGGGTGCTGGCCCGCAAGCCGGTGATCTGGGACCTCAACGACCTGCTGCTCCCCGCCCACTTCAGCCGGACCAACATCCGGGTCGACGTGCTGCTGGCGAATCATCTCGCGGTGCGGGTCATCGCCAACTCCCGCGCCAGCGCCGACGCGCTGGTGGAGCAGGGGGGCGATGGCAACAAGGTCCGGGTGGTGTACAACGGTCTCGATCCTGCGCCCTTCGATGCGGTCACCGATGCCGAGGTCGAGGCGCTCCGCCGGGAACTCCGGCTCAACGGCGCACCGCTGGTCGGGCTCTTCGGCCGGCTGGCCGAATGGAAGGGACAGCATGTCGCACTCAACGCGCTCCCCCAGCTGCCCGGCGTGCACCTGCTCCTGGTGGGCGACGCGCTCTTCGGCGAGCAGCCCTATGCCGAGAGCCTGCATCGCCAGGCGGAGCAACTCGGCATCCGGAACCGGGTGCACTTCCTGGGATTCCGGCGGGACATCCCGGCGCTCATGCGGCTGGTGAACGTGGTGGCACACACCTCCACCTCGCCCGAGCCGTTCGGCCGGGTCATCGTCGAGGGGATGCTGGCGCGCCGGCCCGTGGTCGCCACCCAGGACGGCGGGGTCCGCGAGATCATGGCCGATGGAACGTCGGGGGTGCTGGTGCCGCCGGGTGACGCCCACGCCCTGGCCCAGGCGCTGCGCGGCCTGATTGCCGATCGCGACCGCGCCGAGCGGCTCGCCGCCGCGGGCCGCGCCGTCGCCGAGGAGAAGTTCACCGTCGACGCGATGGTGCACGCGATGTCCCGCAACATGGAAGAGGTGGCGCAGGCATGAGGGTGGCGCTGGCGCACGATTACCTGGTGCAGGCCGGTGGGGCGGAACGGGTGGTGGCGGCCCTGCACCGGATCTTCCCCGAGGCGCCGATCTTCACGACGGTCGCCGACCGGTCGGTCACCGACGCGCTGCTGCCCGGTGCGGACATCCGCACCTCCTGGATGCAGCGGCTGCCCGGGCTCCGCAAGCACTTCCGCAAGTACGTCCTGCTCTATCCCGGCGCGGTCGAAAGCCTGGATCTCCGCGGCTACGACCTCATCATCAGCTCGAGCAGCGCCTTTGCGAAGGGCGTGATCCCCGGGCCCGGGGGCTTCCACATCTGCTACTGCCACACCCCCATGCGCTTCGGCTGGAATGCGGGGAGCTATGCCGAGCGGGAGGAGTGGGGTCCGGCGGTGCGGTGGCTGCTCCCGCCGGTCACCCAGCGGCTGCGGCGCTGGGACCAGCGCACCGCGTCCCGGGTGGATCTCTATGTCGCCAACTCCAGCGTGGTCGCCGGGCGGATCGAGCGCTGCTACCGCCGGCCGGCGCGGATCATCCACCCGCCGGTCGAGGTGGACCGGCTGGCGCCCTCCGCGACGCTCGAGGACTGCTACCTGGTGGTCTCGCGGCTGGTGGCCTACAAGCGGATCGACCTGGCGGTCGATGCCTTCACCCGCCTGGGCCGGCGGCTGGTGGTGATCGGCGATGGACCCGCCCGCGCCGCACTCGAGCGCCGCGCCGGACCCAGCATCGAGTTTCTCGGCCGGCAGCCCGATGCGGTGGTCGAGCGCTACCTGGGCCGGAGCCAGGGGCTGATCTTCCCCGGCGAGGAGGATTTCGGGATCGTGCCGCTGGAGGCGAATGCCGCCGGCCGGCCGGTGGTCGCCTACGAGGGCGGAGGCGCGCTCGACACCGTGATCTCCGGCAGGACCGGCGTCTACATCCCCGAGCAGTCGGTGGCCGCGCTGATGGAGGCGGTGGCCCAGTGCGACCAGACTCGCTGGGACGTGCCGGCCATGCGCCGGCATGCGGAGAGCTTCGGGGAAGGGGTGTTCCGCGAGCGGATACTCGCGCTGGTCCGGGAGGTGATGAGCAGGCGGGGCGGGGTGCTCCAGGCCAGCGCCTGAGCGCTACGGCTGGATCTCCACCAGCACCGGGCTGTCGGGCACCTGGATGTCCACCGACGAGGCCTGCAGGGACAGCGTAGGCTCCGCCGATTTCACCGGCTGATAGATGGTAAGGCGCGAGCGGCGGGGCAGCTCCACCCGGAGGCTGCGAGCCCTGACCAGCGTCTCGATCCTGGCAGACTGGTCGTAGCTGGGCACTTCCTGCCATACCGCGATGTAGAACCGCCCATCCCGCTTCTGCAACAGTATCACGTTCACCCCGGTCGTGTCGCCCACGACCCGGTAGTCCAGCGAGCCTGGGGTGAAGGTCGGCCCGGGATCCGTGAGCACGCCGATCAGGTTCTTGAGCGAGGTGTAGGCGGGTTTCTCGCTGCCGTCGGCGCGGAGCAGCCCGAAGTTCTGCTCCCGCTGCCCCTGGTCGGTGCCTTCGTCGAGGAACTCATAGAGGTAGGTGCGATCGATGCCGGCGGCGAAGTAGTCGAGGAAGAGCCGCGGCACGTAGCGGCCCATCGCCGCCTCGGACACGCCGGGATGTTCCCCGCGCCACTTCATGGCGGTGTGGTACCCGGTTTCCGTCACCACCATCGGGTGCGCACCCATCAGCGCCCGGACCTTGGTCTCGTGATCCTGGATGTTGCTGAGCGGCATGAGGCCGCCGGGGTACGGATGGATGTTGCCGAAGTCCATCCACGCCTCGAGATTCGCGACGCTCCGCGCATTGGCCGCCCGCCCGAAGCTCGGGCCGTAGACCGGAAGGTCGCGCGTGCGGGGGTCGTCCTTCACCGCGCGGTACAGCGTCTTCTGGGCGCGTTCCACCTCGCCGATCCACCCCGGGCGATTGGTGAGGTCATGCTCGTTGAGGCCTTCGAATCCCTCGATGGCGGGGAGGCCGAACTGGAGCAGCCGGCTGAAACCGTTTACGGTGCCGAGCTCTTCCCCCGCGGGCAGGCGCGCGTATAACGTGAAGCGGATGCCCGAGCGCGCCAGCTCGGTCATGCGCCCATACACCGTCTGCATCCAGCCGTCACTCGCCACCACGACGCCGGCGTCGCGCAGGTGCCGCACGCCGAGTGCCTCCAGCCTGGGCCGGGTGATGTTGGCCCATCCGGTGCCGTACGTCGTGCGAAAATAGGAGAGGTGGACGTTCAGGCCGACCGAGTTCACGAAGTCGTCGGCGCTGCGCGCCTGCGACACGGCCGGCGCCACCCGCACCGGGTGCGGGGCGCAGGCGGAGAGCAGGGAGAGCAGGGGCCACCAGCCCAGGGGAAACGACACGCGACCTCCATCGGGTGCGCTGCAGCTCCAGAACTACGCCGCTCCGTGGTCGCCCGCCGCAACGCCGATCACGTTGCGGAATGACGGCGGTCGCCGTCGGTTCGCGGTGACGTCACGGACGCAGGACGGTTGTTAGCTCGTATCATACTGGAGGAGTAGATGCGTGAATGCGTGGGGAGGCGAGGTGCTTGCGCGGCTCTCTCCCGAGCATTACCCTTGAAACGTCTGCAGGGTCACTGCCAGCAGTGGCCTCCCTTATCGGACGGGAATCTCTGGCCCGTCAGGTGAAGGCGCAGTGGGCCACGCGGCTCACTGCGCCTTTTGTCGTTCTGGTTGTCGCTCTCGGGGATTCAGTTCCCCTGCACATATATGCTCCACCTGTCGGAGCGCCTATCTTGCGAGGAACAGGAAATGACCATGACTGAACAGGCTCCCGCCCAGACCGCTGTGACCCGGGTTGTTCTTGCGGACGACCATGCGCTCTTCCGCGACGGACTCGCCACGCTTCTCGGGCGGGTCGGTGGCCTCGAGATCGTGGGCGTCGCGAGCGAGGGCCGGCAGGCGCTCGAGCTCTGCAAGGAGCTCAACCCCGACGTGCTCCTGGTCGACCTCCAGATGCCGGGCATGGACGGCCTCGATGTGCTCGATACCATGAGCCGCGAACTTCCCGGGGTGCGCACCATCGTGCTGAGCGCCTTCGACGCGGACGAGGATGTGTACCGCGCGGTGCGCGCCGGTGCCGCGGCCTACTGCCTCAAGTCCTCCTCGCCGGCCGAGCTGGCCGAGACGATCCTCGCCGTCGCCAAGGGCACCGAGAACCGGATTCCGGCGCCGCTGCTGGCCAAGCTCTCCACCTACATCCGCCGCCCCCGTCTAACCGCCCGCGAACTCGAGATCCTGCATCTCGTGGCCGGCGGCCTGAGCAACATGGAGATCGCTACCACGCTCCATATCGCCGAGGGCACGGTGAAGACCCACATCAAGAGCATCCTCGCCAAGCTCGAGGCGCGGGATCGCTCCCAGGCGATGGTCATCGGGATGAAGCGCGGGCTGGTGCGGCCGGAGTAGGATTCCCGCACCCGCAACGACGCCGCCGGCCGGGTCACCCAGTGGACCCCGGCCGGCCCCGAGGAGCGACCACCGGCTGCTCGCCGAGTCGCAAGTAATACCCCCGCAGTCGGCTTTCATCCCGCCCTCATGGTTTCTTCCTGCCCCGGCGGCTCCATTTAACACTCCCCCCTGAGTCGTACATCATCGAAGCAACCAGGACGCCATGACTTGGCCTAAAGCCATCCGGCGGTTACCTTTTCGCGCCCCGAGTCGGGGGGAAACCGCTGGACAGGTGTCCGAGTGGCTGAAGGAGCCGGTCTCGAAAACCGGTAAACCCGCAAGGGTTTCGAGGGTTCGAATCCCTCCCTGTCCGTTGCACGCTGAAGCTGGGGTGGATGTTGTCCGGATCTCGGTCCGGACGGCTCCACCCCGAGCCGTTTAAGTGGTTCGGGTTTCAGGATTTCGCCCTGCGGGGCCGATACTTCCGTCCATGGTTCCCCGGGCGGTTATGCACTCCACTCCCACCCTCGGTCAATTCCGCGGCTGCCTCCTTGGCCTCGCCCTGGGCGATGCGCTCGGGGCGGCTGTCGAGGCGTTCCCCCCGGCGGTTGCCGCCACCTGGGCAGACAGCCTTCAGGAAGGGGCTGTTCCCGGAACCGGCCCCGGAGGGTGGAGCTTCGGCCAGGTCACCGACGACACCCAGCTCACGCGCGAGTTGCTCCAGAGCATCGCGGACGAGTCCGGCTTTGCGCCGGAGGTCTTTGCCGCGCGACTGGTGTCGCTGGTGGAATCGGGCCGTCTCGTCGGCGGCGGTCCCGCCACGTTCGGGGCGGCAAAGCAGCTGGCGAGTGGTGTGCCCTGGCACGAGAGCGGGATGCCCAGTCCCTACGCCGGCAACGGTGCCGCGATGCGCGCCGGTCCCCTCGGCCTGCTGTTCCGCCACGATCCCCGCCAGCTCACCCGCATCGCCGTCGACCAGGCCCGGGTGACCCACCATGACTCCCGTGCCATAGCTGGCGCCGCCGCCATCGCGTGGGCCGTGGCCATCGCCAGCCGACCGGAGCCGATCGTGGCGCGAGGCTACCTCGAGGAGATCGCCGCCGAGGTCGACCAGATCGATCCCGGGTTCGCCCGGGCGCTGGGCCAGATGGCCGCGTGGGTCCCGCTTCCGCCCTCCGAGGCGGCGGCGTATCTCGCCGCCTCCGGCCTCGAGCCGGAGATGCGCGCCGGGTGGCAGGGGGTTTCCTCGTATGTCGTCAGCAGCGTCTGCTGGAGCCTCTACGCCTTCCTCCAGCATCCGGAGTCCTGGTGGGATGCGGTGCGGGTCGCGATCGGCGTGGGTGGTGACACCGATACCCTCGCCGCGATGACCGGGAGCATCACCGGCGCGCGGCTCGGCGCGACGGTCCTTCCCGGTCCCCTCCTGTCCCGGCTCCTCGACCGCGACGAACGGCTCCTCGATCCGCTCTCCCAGCTCGCCAGCCGCCTCCCCGCGGTGGCCAGGCGGGACGAGCCGGGAGATGACCGTTGAGTACGCCCGTGCCTGCGGGACGCGTCTCCGGTCCCATGCCTGCCTTGCCCGATCGGGGCGTGGGGCGATGGGCGATGGGCGGAGTCGCTGTCCTGGGCGTGCTGGCGTCGATCTTCGCCGGGTGGCGGGTGCAAGTCTCCCGGGAGACGATCGCCCGCGAGGATTTCAGTCGGCTCGCGAGTGCCGCGGCGCTCCGGCTCCAGGGCCGGCTCAATGCCTACGAAGAGGCGCTGCACGCCAGCGCCGGTTTCGTGATGGGCAGCGACTCGGTGTCGCGGGTGGAATGGGAGCGATTCGAGGAGACGCTCCGCGTCCCGACGCTCCTGCCCGCCGCGAGCAGCATGGCCTACGCCAAGCGGCTCAAGACCGCGGATGCGAGCCAGCTGGTGTTTCGCGTGATCGACAGCGAGCTCGCTGGTATCGACCCCGGCCACGCCGACCCGCTCCTCATGAATGGCGCGCGTGAGGCGGTGCTCAAGGCCTGCACGACGGGTGACATCGCCTCGGTGCTCTGGTATGGCCCGACCGCGGCCGAGCTGGATGTGGCGTTGCTCCGGGGCGTGTTCGAGGGGGGCCGACCGTCCTCGCCCGGATGCGGACCCGACCTGATGGGCGTGGTGTTCATCCAGCTGCACCCGGAGCAGCTGGTCCAGGCCCTGGCGCAGGACGCGGGGTCGTATGCGTCGTTCCGCTTGCTGCCCAACCAGCCTGACTGGGGGAGCATCGAGTCTGCCGGCGCCCACCAGCGCCGGCATCTCCAGGTGGAATTCGGCGGGCGCACCTGGTACCTCGCGGCGCAGAGCACCCCGGCCTTCGGCGAGCATTCCTCCGGCTCCGGGCCGCTCCTCATCGTCCTCGGCGGCCTGCTCACGACGTTGCTCGCGACGCGCCTGACCGGATCGGAGCTGCACCGGCGGCGGCTCGAGGCCACGGCCCGGCAGAGCATGGAGCGCACTCTCGCCCGGACCGAGACCGCGCTGGGGCAGACCACCGCGCGGTCCCTCGAGACCGAGCGGCGGCTGGCGAACCTGATCGACTCGGCCATGGATGCGATCCTGGGCCTCGACGAGAATGGCCGGATCGAACTGGTGAACGCCGCCGCCGAGCGGATGCTGCATGCCTGCTCGGGCGATATCGTCGGCCAGTCGCTCACCCGGTTTCTCCCGCCGCGGATGCGGGACCGCTACATCCACGCGCTCGCCGAGATCAATCATGGCGCGCAGCACCGCGTCGTGGGGCAGGACGAGGAGCTGGTCATCCTCCGGTTCGATGGAGAGGAGTTCCCCGCCGAGGCCACGCTCTCCGTCTCGGAGTCGGAGGGGCGCCGCAGTTTCGTCCTCATCGTGCGCGATCTCTCCGAACGCCGCGCCATCGAGCAGGAGCGCCATACCCTCGAGGCCCAGCTGCGGCAGAGCCAGAAGATGGAGGCGATCGGCACCCTGGCCGGCGGCATCGCCCACGACTTCAACAACCTGCTCGGCAGCATTCTCGGGAACGCCGAGATGGCGACCGAGGAGCTCCCGCCGGAGCACCAGGCCCAGGAGTTTGTCCGCGAGATCGTGCGCGCCGGCGAGCGGGCACGCGACCTGGTCCGCCGTATTCTCGGGTTCACCCGGCAGCAGGAGCAGGAGCGCAAGCCGGTGCACCTGGAGGCGACCGCGGAAGAGGTGGTGCGACTCCTCCGGGCCACGCTGCCGGCGCGCATCGATCTCGTGACCGAGGTGGCGCGCGACCTTCCCACCGTCCTCGCCGACCCCGGGCAGCTTCACCAGGTGCTGGTCAACCTGATCACCAACAGTGCGTACGCGATCGGGGAGGGAGAGGGCCGGATCCGCGTCGTGCTGCGCCGGCTGCCGGCGGGCAGCGACCCGCGGCTGCCGGAGTCGCTCGCCAGCCGGGACTGTCTCGAGTTGTCCGTCCGCGACACCGGGTCCGGGATGCCGCCCGAGGTGCTGGAGCGGATTTTCGACCCGTTCTTCACCACCAAGCCGGTCGGGAAGGGGACCGGTCTCGGGCTCTCGGTGGTGCATGGCATCGTGCAGCAGCACGAGGCCTCGATTCACGCGACCAGCACCGTCGGGGAGGGGACGATGATCCGGGTGGTGCTCCCGGCCCTCGAGGAAGAGCCGGTGACCACCCCCCGGGAAGCGGCGAAGCTACCCCGCGGGAACGGGGAGCGCGTACTCCTCGTGGATGATGAGGAAGCACTCCGTACGATGGGGGAGAAGGTCCTGCGTCGGATCGGGTATACCCCGCTGGTGGCAGGCAGCGCGGCCGAAGCGCTCGAAGTGCTGCAAAATGGGTCAGATATCGACATCCTTATTACCGACTTCAGCATGCCGGGATTGTCAGGCACGGATCTGGCCGCACGCGCTCATGCGATCCTGCCCCACTTGCCGATAGTACTGCTCACGGGATATGGTCTAGTCGCCACGCCTGACAAATTGCGCGAGTTCGGAATCCGGGCGATGCTACCGAAGCCGGTCGCAATTCGGGCACTCGCGGAGACACTGGCCACCGTAAACGGGGTACATGGCACGCATCCTGGTGGTGGACGATGACGATCAGTTCCGCCGCATGGTCCAGCGGACGCTGGAGCGCGCGGGGTACGAAGTCGAGCCCGCCGCCAATGGCAAGGAAGCGCTGGCCCGCTTCGAGGCCCGACCTCCCGACCTGGTCCTGACCGACCTGGTGATGCCGGAGAAGGAAGGTCTCGAGACCATCCTGGCCCTGCGGCAGAAATGGAAAACCCCCCGCATCATCGCGATGTCGGGGGGCGGCCGGAATCTTCCGGAAGAATATCTCGAGGCGGCCCGGGTCCTCGGCGTCGCCGCCACGCTGGAAAAGCCCTTCGCCACCAAGGACCTGCTGACGGCGGTGCGCTCGGTGCTCGAGCGGCCCTCGTCGCCGTAGCTACTGCGCCCGCGCGCCCAGGTTCCCCCGCAGCTTCGCCAGGTCCAGCAGCGGCATCCCCCCCTCGGTCGGCACCATGATGATCAGGTTGCTCGACCCCTTCATGTCGTGCAGCACCTCGAGATACTGCTTGGTGAGCGCCTCGGCGGTCAGCGTCTGGTTGAGCAGCCGCTGCTGATCGCTCTGGAGCCGCGCCACCTCGACCCGGTGACGCTCGGTCTGGATCTGCTGCTCCTGCGCGATCTTGTTGTTGATCGCCTGGACCACCTGGTCGGGGGGCTGGAGGTCGCGCAGGAAGAAGGCGGTGACCTCGGCGATCCGGAACGCCTGCCCGCCGGCGCGCGGCTGGGTGATCAGCGCGCTGTCGACCTGGGCCTGCATCGCCTGGGCGATCTCGGTGCGCTTGGCGATGTCGTTGATGGAGAACTGCACCATCCCGTCGCGGACGCCCTTGCGGATGGCGTTGTAGACGATCGAGTGGATCTGCTCCTCGGTGCCGATCTCGGTGAAGATCCGGGGGGCGTCCATCGGGTTGATCTGCCAGCGGAGCCCCGCGTCCACGGTCATCCCCATCTGCTCGCTCGAGAGGGCGGCAATCGCCTCGACCTGGTCGCCCATCTGCGGGTACTGCTCCTCGCGGGTGGAGTAGCGCTCGATCGAGGACCAGGGCGGCACCATGTGGATGCCCGGCATGAGCGGCTGGAGGTCGACCGTGCCGAAGGCGTGCTTCACGCCGACCTGCCCCGGCTCGACGACGACGACCAGGGCGCCGAGGATCAGCAGCACGGCCAGGGTGGAGAAGACCAGCGAGAAGAGCCGGAGGATACCGGCCGATCGCGGGGCACTGCTGCCTGAGCGCGCCACCATCATGAAGAACGCGATCAGGAGCAGGACACTGCCCAGGATGAGCTTGCCCATTTACCGCCCTCGGTTGGAGAAGGAATGGGGAAAAGCTAAGCCGGGCCGGGGCCGGGCGCACCACCGTTGAGGCAGGAGCCGGTTCCCGCTATGTTCCCCGGCCCGGAAACACCGGCCCGGGACAGGTGCTCGAGTGGTTGAAGAGGCACGCCTGGAAAGCGTGTAAACGGTGAAAGCCGTTTCGAGGGTTCGAATCCCTCCCTGTCCGTTGCAGCGCCTCGACCCTGGTCGAGGCGCTGCTGCTTTTTGGGGGGCAGGCGGGTGACTGCTACGGTACGACGATGTCCCGGCGATACAGCTGGCCGCCGGTGGCGCCGGCCGCCGTGAAGCGCACCTGGACCTGGGTCGTCGACTCGGTCGCTCCAGGCATCCCGCCCAGGACGTAGGACACGTGCACCAGCACGCAGGCGGGGAACGGGACACGCTGGGTGGTCAGGCTGGCATAGTACGAGGAGCCGGGGGTGCCGCCCGGGGCAGGCCCGCTCCCGGCGATCCCGGCCAGGGCATAGGTGCAGGTCGAATCGCGCACCTCGACCCAGGCGCCCGCCCCATCCAGCGGCAGGGTCTGGGAGATGATGCTGCCGTACACCTGGGCGCCGACCGTGGTCGGGGCGGGTGGGGGCGGCTGGGAGGAGGAATCCGGTCCGGGGTCCGTCCCGGCATAGCAGCCCAGGAGGGCAAGGCTCACCGCGACCAGCACTGGCGTGGAACGGCGTACCGCGAAGCGCACGGGTCCCCCGGAGGAGTGATTCCAGCCGAATATGTGGATCGGTACCGGCGGCCGCAAAGGGTGGCAGGGAACCGATCAGGCCCGCCCGGCGTATCTTCCCATGGCACCGATCCCCGAGGAGCTCCCGTGCTGATCCGCCGGCCCAGTGACATTCGCGCGTCCGACATCACCAGCGAATCCTCCTACCTGAACCGGCGGGAGTTCCTGGCGGGCCTGGCCCTCTCCGGCCTGGTCCTTTCCCCCGGGGAGCGGCGGGCGCTGACGCGCATGGCGGGCCGGAACGACGACAAGCTCACGCCCTACGAGTCGGTCACCACCTACAACAATTTCTACGAGTTCGGGACCGACAAGTCGGACCCCGCCGAGAACGCGAAGAACTTCCGGACCCGCCCGTGGAAGGTGCGGATCGAGGGAGAGATCGCGAAGCCGGGGGAGTACGACTTCGATGCCCTGGTGAATCCCTACAAGGCCCAGGAGCACGTCTACCGGCACCGCTGCGTCGAGGCCTGGAGCATGGTGATTCCCTGGCTGGGCTTCCCGCTCAAGGACCTGATCGCGAAGGTGCAGCCGACCTCGAAGGCGAAGTTCGTCGAGTTCACGACGCTGTACGATCCGGCCCAGATGCCGGGCCAGAAGAGCCGGATGTTCCCCTGGCCCTATGTCGAGGGCCTCCGGATGGACGAGGCGATGCACCCGCTGACGCTGCTCGCCACCGGGCTCTACGGGAAGCCGCTGCTGGGCCAGAACGGGGCGCCGCTCCGGCTGGTGGTGCCGTGGAAGTACGGCTTCAAGGGCGGCAAGTCGATCGTCAAGATCCGCTTCGTCGAGGCCCAGCCGATGAACACCTGGCAGGCGATCGCGGCGGACGAGTACGGCTTCTACGCCAACGTGAACCCGGCGGTCGACCACCCGCGCTGGAGCCAGGCGCGGGAGCGCCGCATCGGGGAACTCTTCCGCCGGCCGACGCTGCCGTTCAACGGATATGCCGACCAGGTGGCCAGCCTGTACACCGGCATGGACCTCCGGGCCAACTACTAGGATGACCCGGGCCCGGTTCACCACCCGCGTCCTCAAGCCGCTCGCCTTCGTCGCCGCGCTGGGGCCGGCCTGCTGGCTGGTGCTCGCCGCCCTGGGCCGGTTCGACATCGGCGCCGACCCGATCAAGACGATCCAGGTGGTCACCGGGCTCGCCACGCTCATCCTGCTGCTGGTGACGCTGGCGGTGACCCCGCTCCGGAAGTACGCCCACTGGGGCGAGCTGATCCGGCTCCGCCGCATGCTGGGGCTGTACGCGTTCTTCTACGTGCTGCTCCACGCCCTGACCTACTTCGTCTTCGACCAGTCGCTCGATCCCGGGCTCATCTGGGCCGATACCGTGAAGCACCCGCGGATCGCGGTGGGATTCGTTTCCTTCCTGATGCTCATTCCGCTGGCCGTCACCTCGACCGACGGGATGATCCGGCGGCTGGGGAAGCGGTGGGGGAAGCTGCACCGGCTGGTCTACCCGGCGACGCTGCTCGGCGTGCTGCACTACCTGATGGTGCAGAAGCTCGATATCTCGAAGGGGATCATCTACGCGGTCGCCTTCATGATCCTGATGGCCCTGCGGCTGCCTGCCTGGATCACGCGCCTCGGGTCTGTCATTCCGAGCCGCGCCGCGGCGAGGAATCCCTGATTTCTCCTCAGGGTCGGCAGCTCCCTCGCGGCGCTCGGGATGACCGGGGGGTCGTTCAAGTACCCCAGTAGCCATATCGGGCCGGCCTTACTACTTTCCTGCCCGACCATGCCCTCCCGCTCGACTCTTCTCGACGACCGGGCCATTGCCCGCGCGCTCACCCGCATGGCCTCCGAATTAGTCGAACGCTGCAGCGGCACCGCCGACGTGATCCTGGTCGGCATCCAGCGTCGCGGGGTGGAGCTGGCGCAGCGGCTCGCGAAGCAGATCGAAGGCCTCGAAGGGCGCGCGATTCCCACCGGCAAGCTCGACATCACTCTCTATCGCGATGATCTCCAGGCCATCGGCCCCCGGCCGGTGATCGGGGAGACCCAGCTGCCCCCCGACCTCGACGGGCGCACGGTGGTCATCGTCGATGACGTGCTCTACACCGGCCGGACCATCCGGGCGGCGCTGGACGAGCTGGCCGACTTCGGCCGGCCGCGGCGGATCCTGCTCTGTGTCCTGGTCGACCGGGGCGGGCGGGAACTGCCGATCCAGCCCGACATCGTGGGCCTCCGGCAGACCGTCGCGAAGGGGGAACGGGTCGACGTGCAGGTGAAGGAGCTGGATGGGCAGGACATGGTCGAGCTGGTTCGCCCTTAACTGAGCAGGGAACGATGCGAGGCAGGATCCGCACGAACCGTGACCCGGTGATGACCTGATGAGCCCGGCTTCCTCCCTCGGCAAGGACCTCCTCGGCCTCGAGTACCTCACCGCCGACCAGATCCGTCTCATCCTCGACACCGCCGAGCCCTTCAAGGAAGTCAGCGAGCGGCCGATCAAGAAAACCCCGGCGCTCCGCGGCAAGACCATCGTCAACCTCTTCTTCGAAGCCAGCACCCGCACCCGGATCTCCTTCGAGTTCGCCGAGAAGCGCCTCTCCGCCGACACCGTCAACGTCGCCTCCAGCGGCAGCTCGGTCTCCAAGGGCGAGACCCTGGTCGACACCGCCCGCAACCTCGAGGCGATGCGGATCGACATGGTGGTCATCCGGCACCACTCCTCCGGCTCGGCCGACTTCCTCGCCCAGCGGATCCGCTCCAACGTGATCAACGCCGGCGACGGGACCCACGAGCACCCGACCCAGGGGCTGCTCGACCTCCTCACCCTCCGCGACCGCTTCGGGAAGATCGAGGGCCTCAAGGTCGCCATCTGCGGCGACGTGCTCCACAGCCGGGTGGCCCGGAGCAACATCTGGGGCCTCCGGAAGCTCGGCGCCGAGGTGGCGGTCTGCGGCCCGCTCTCGCTGGTGCCGCGGGACATCCAGGAGCTCGGCGTCACTCTCTTCACCCGGATCGACGACGCCATCGCCTGGGCCGATGCCCTCAACGTCCTCCGCCTGCAGCTCGAGCGGATGACCGCCGGCTTCATCCCCTCGCTGCGGGAGTACAACCGGGTCTTCGGCATCACCCGCGAGCGGCTCGTCCGCGCCAAGAAGGATCTCGTGGTGATGCACCCCGGCCCGATCAATCGCGGGGTCGAGATCGACAGCGACGTGGCCGACGGCCCCCACAGCGTGATTCTGCCCCAGGTGACCAACGGCGTGGCCATCCGCATGGCCGTGCTCTACCTGCTCGCCGGCGGGATGCCCGACTGGCAGCAACAGGGAGGTAGCGAGTGATCCGTCCGATTCTCATCCGCGGTGGCCGGGTGATCGACCCCTCCCGGCAGGCCGATGCCCCCGCGGACGTCTATCTGGTGGACGGCAAGGTCGCCGCGGTGGGCAGCAACATCACCGTCGAGGAAGGTGTCCAGGTCATCGAGGCCAGGGGCAAGGTGGTCGCCCCGGGGCTGATCGACCTGCACGTGCACCTGCGCGAGCCGGGCCAGGAGGACCTCGAGACGGTGGCCACCGGCGCGATGGCGGCGGCGGCGGGCGGCTTCACCGCGGTCTGCGCCATGCCCAACACCGACCCGGTGCTCGACAACCAGGGCGCCATCGGCTTCGTGATCAGCCAGGCCCAGAAGGCGGGGAAGGCGCGAGTCTACCCGATCGGGACGATCTCCCTGGGCCAGAAGGGCGAGCAGCTCGCCGAGATGGGTGAGCTGGTCGGGGCGGGGGCGGTGGCGGTGAGCGACGACGGGCGGCCGGTGATGTCGAGCCACATGATGCGCACCGCCCTCGAGTACGCCAAGACCTTCGGGATCCCGGTGGCCGACCACTGCGAGGACATGAGCCTCGCCAAGGGCGGGGCGATGCACGAGGGGATCGTCTCCACCCGGCTCGGGCTCAAGGGGATTCCCGCGGCCGCCGAGGAGATCCAGGTGGCGCGCGACATCATCCTCGCGGAGCTGACGGGGGGGCACGTCCACCTCTGCCACATGTCGACCCGCGGCTCGGTCTCGCTGATCCGCCGGGCCAAGGACATGGGACTCAAGGTGACGGCCGAGGCCACGCCGCATCACTTCACCCTGACCCACACGGCGTGCGAGGGCTACAACACCAACGCCAAGATGAACCCGCCGCTGCGGGAGGATCCCGACCGCGAGGCGATCCGCCAGGGCATCAAGGACGGCACCATCGACGTGATCGCCACCGATCACGCCCCCCACCACTATGACGCCAAGGAGCGGGAGTTCGACGATGCCCCCAATGGCATCCTCGGCCTCGAGACCGCCTTCGGCCTGGCGGTGAGCGAGCTGGTCCTGCCGGGGCTGGTGACCCTGCCCGAGCTGATCTACCGCATGAGCACCCACCCGGCCCGGATCTTCAACCTGCCGGGCGGCACCCTCTCGGTCGGCGCCCCCGCCGATGTGGTGATTCTCGACCCCGCCGCGACCTGGACGGTGGACCCCACCACCTTCTACTCCAAGAGCCGGAACACCCCGTTCACCGGCCGGGCCCTAACAGGCCGGGCCGACCTGACGATAGTTCGGGGCAGGGTGGTGTACGACCGGCTTTCGTAACGCCGCTGGCGAATTAGATTTGGCCCGGTGTAGCGCCACTGACCCTTCGGTCGAGGGCGGCCCCGGGCCACGAGGGATTTCCGGACATGTCCAAGTCAACTCCTGAGACCAACCCGATCGAGCGCCTCCTCCAGGACCGGGCCCAGTTCGTGAGCTGGCTCACCCGGCTCAACTCGGCGGAGGGGGTCCCGACGGTGCCCGAAGGGGTGCGGTCGCGGGTCCGGGCCGATTACGAGCGCCGGCTCGAGGCGGTCCTCCTCGAACTCCGCGGGCACACCTCGGCGCTCGAGGAACAGGTCGCGGGGCTGACGGCGCGGGCCAATGAGCTCTCCGGGAAGGAAGCCGAGCTCAAGGAACAGCTCTCCGAGGCGGAAGTCCGCCACGTGGTCGGCGAGTACGATGACGGGAAGTGGGACGGGATCCGGTCAGAGCTGACCAAGGTGATCCTCGCCCTGCGCGAGGAGATCAACAACACCGGCAACGAAGTGACCCGGCTGAACGACGTCCTGGGGACGATCCGCGCGCCGGTCCTGACCGAAGCGGCGGCCCCCGAGCCGCCGGCTCCGCCGCCCCCCGCGCCGCCTCCTCCGCCCCCGCCGGCTCCGGCTCCTCCGCCGGTCGCCCAGACGCCGCCCCGGCCCGCCCTCAACAACTCCGGGCCCCGGCCTGCGATGCCGGAGATGATCCCGCTCTCGCCGGAGCCCCCGGAAGTGCCGGAGGCCGCCCGCCCGGCGGCCAGCGCCACCGAGCTCCCGTTCCGGGCCATCACCCCCAAGGTGGTGCCCAACAAGCCGGCCGCCGGCGCCAAGGCCGACGCCCCGGGCCGCACGCTCTGGTTCCCCAGCGGCAAGCCCAACGAGGGGGGCCAGAAGCTGGACGAGCTGGCCTTTCTCAAGTCGGTGACCGACGAAGAGGCGAGCGCCCACATGGCGCCCCCGGCTCCTGCGCCGCCCCCGCCAGCGCCCGCCCCGCCGCCCCCGGCCCCCAAGCCGCCGCGGCCGAGTGGCGGGTTCACCAAGCCGGCGACCATCGAGCCCTCGCCGGAGCCCAAGGCGCCGGCCCAGGACAAGGACCGGGCGAGCGCCGGCCAGAAGACCCTCAAGTGCGGCGAGTGCGGCACCCTCAACCGGCCGACGGAGTGGTACTGCGAGCGGTGCGGGGCGGAGCTGGCGGCTCTTTAAGAGGGAGGTCAGGCGGTCAGGCGGTCAGGCGGTCAGGCGGTCAGGCGGTCAGGAAATAATGAACCCTCCGGTGTGATGCACCGGAGGGTTTTCTGTACTCGGGCTCACTGACCGCCCGTCCGCCTGCCCGCCTCTCGTTACTTCTTCCCCGCCACCAGCTTGGCGAGGCGGCTCTTGGCCCGGCTCGCGGTGTTGCGGTGGATCAGGTTCTTCCGGCCGGCGCGGTCCAGCAGGCTGCTCGCCTCGAGGTAGGCGGCCTGGGCGTCCTTGGCGGACGCGGCGGTGCGGACCTTCTTGAGTGCGGTGCGGAGCTGGCTGCGCTGGGCGCGGTTACGCGCATTCGCGGCGCGGGACTTCCGCATCGCCTTCTTGGCGGACTTGAGACGCGGCACGGACAACCCTCGAGAAAGTGAGCTGCTGGGCCACAATGGCCCGAAGTTGCGAGCCCAAAATAGTAGGGGGGAGCCGTCACAAGGTCAAGCTCCAGACGGGTTTTCCTTCCCTGAGCCTGCCGTTAGATTGCCCCGCCGAATTGCCGGAGCGGTGTTCCTGAGCGACTTCATCCTGGCCCTGCCCATTCTGCTGTTCTCCCTGGTGGCGCATGAGTATGCCCATGCGCGCACCGCGCTTTGGCAGGGGGACGACACCGGGTACATGCTGGGCCGGGTCACGCTGAATCCCCTCCCGCACATCGACCCCTGGATGACGCTGCTGATTCCGGCCCTGCTCTGGTTCCAGAGCGGCGGCGCGTTCGTCTTCGGGGGCGCCCGGCCGGTGCCGATCACGCCCCGCAAGTTCCGCAACTTCGTCCGGGGCGACCTGATCGTCTCGTCGGCCGGGGTGGTCACGAACTTCGTCCTGGCGCTGGCCTGTGCCGCCCTGTTCGTCGGCTTCGGCGCCTTCGCCTCGTTTCTTCCGGCGGCCGGCGAAGGGCTCGCGATCCTCCAGCGGATGCTCCTGCTGGGGATCAGGCTCAACCTCTTGCTCGCGGTGTTCAACCTGATCCCGATTCCGCCGCTCGACGGGTCCCATCTCCTGTACCACGCGCTGCCCACCACCGCGGCGACGCGTTTCCGGGCGATCGGCCAGTTCGGCTTCCTGCCGCTGGTGCTGCTGATGTTCTTCGCGCCCGGCGTCCTGAACCTGCTGCTGACGCCGGCGTCGTGGGGCTTTGCCCATCTCTACAGCCTGGTCGCGCCCTTCGGGGTCGGCGAGCTGTGGGACTTCACCCGCGGATGAGCAACCCGACCGCGCCCACCACCGCCCTCGGCGCCGAGCCCGCGTTCGTCGTCCAGCTGGATGCCTTCTCGGGCCCGCTCGACCTGCTGCTGCACCTGCTGCGGGAAGAGCAGATCGACATCGCCGACATCCCGATCGCGCGGATCGCCGACCAGTTTCTCGGCGCGATCCACCAGCTCGGGCTCAACCAGGCCGCCGACTATCTCGAGATGGCGGGCCGCCTGGTGCGGCTCAAGGCCCAGATGCTCCTCCCCCGCCGCGACGGCGAGGAGGGGTGGGAAGACCCGCGGCACGAGCTGGTGCGCCGGCTGCTCGAGTACCAGCTGGTGCGGGAAGTGGCCGCCTGGCTGGAGCGGGCCACCGAGCGCCGCGCCGACCAGTATCCCCGCGGCTACCTCCCGCCGCCGCCGGAACTCCCCCCGCCGCCCCTCACGCTCGACATCCTCGAGCTGCTCATGGCGGTGGAGAAGGTCATCAGCGAGATCCCCTCGCCGGTGCTCCACCGGGTGGTGCCCCGGCCGCTCGATACCGAAGGGGCCACCCGCCGGCTCGAGGCGCTGCTCGCCGAGAAGGAAGAGTTCACCTGGCTCGAGGCCCTCGGGCCCCGGCCCACGATCGTCGACGTGCTCAGCACCCTCCTCGCGCTGCTGGAGCTGGCCAAGCGGGGGATGGTGAAGCTGGCGCAGTCCGAAGCCTTCGCCTCGTTCGTGATCCGGCGGGACACGCCGCGCGACGAGACGCCCGCGCCGGTCGCCGAGGAAGCCGATGCCCCGGTGGCGCCGTTCGCCGAGGCAGCCCCCGCTCCCGCGGTGGAGGCCGTCGCCGAACCCGCGGCCGACCTCCCGATCCCGGATCCCGTTTCGCCGGAACCTGCCGATGACGCCCCTCGCCCAGCTGATTGAAGCCGCGCTCTTCGCGGCCAACCGTCCGATCACGATCGAGGAGCTCCAGACCCTCGAGCCGGAGGCGGCCCTCGCCGACGTGCGCACCGCGCTCGACGAGCTCCGGGAGCACTATGACTTCGACGGGCACGCCGTCGAGGTGGTCGAGCTGGCGGGCGGCTACCAGATCCTGACCCGCCGCGCCTTTGCCGAGGCGATCGAGCGGGCCCAGATCGCGGTGCGCACGCCCAAGCTCACCGCCGCCGGGATGGAGACCCTCGCGGTCATCGCCTACCGGCAGCCGGTGGGCCGGGCCGAGATCGAGGAGATCCGCGGCGTCTCCGCCGGGGGCGTGCTGCGGAGCCTCCAGGAGCGTGGCCTCATCGAGGTCGTGGGCCGGAGCGAGGCGGTCGGCCGTCCGCTCCTCTACGGCACCACGCCGCTCCTGCTCGAGCTGCTCGGTCTCCGCGACCTAGCCGAGCTGCCCCGGGCCGAGGAGTTCAGCGTGGCGCTCCATACCCACAAGCCCGACGCCGCCGACAGCGCCGACGCCGCGGCCTCCGTCCCGGCCGAGTCATGAGCGAGATGCGGCTTCAGCGGGCCCTCGCCCGCGCCGGGATCGCGAGCCGCCGCGCGGCCGAGGAGCTGATCGAGCAGGGGCGGGTGAAGGTGGACGGCAAGCCCGCCACCATCGGGATGAAGGTCGATCCCGACCGCCAGCGGATCACCGTCTCCGGCAAGCCGATCCCCCGGGTCGAGCGCCGCTGGCTCGCCTTCCACAAGCCGCTTGGCGTCGTCACCACGGCCAGCGACGAGGAAGGCCGCCGCACGGTCTTCGACTTCATCAAGGATCCCTCCGGGCTGGCCTACGTCGGGCGGCTCGACGTCATGACCACGGGGCTCCTGCTCCTCACCAGCGACGGCGACGCCATCCACCGTCTCACGCATCCTCGCTACAAGATTCCCCGGAGCTACGTCGCCCTGGTGCACGGCCGGCCCAGCGCCGAGCTGGCCCAGGAGGTCAAGAAGCGGGTCTCGATCGACGGGGTGCCGGTGGTGCCCACCGCCACCCGGGTCCGTCCCGGCAAGGAGGGGCGGAGCCTCCTCGACGTGACGCTGACGGAGGGCCGGAACCGTATTGTCCGGCGCTGGTGCGAGGCCATGGGAGTGAAGGTGGAGCGGCTGGCGCGGCTCTCGTATGGTCCGGTGCGCCTGCTCGACCTCCCGGTCGGCAAGTCCCGCCCCCTCACGCCGGCGGAGGAGAAGGCGCTCTACAAGGCGATCGGGCTCGCGCCTGACCACGAGTGAGCTAAGTGCTCTGGCTCACTGATGTTGTGCGCCGCCACAGTGCTATGTTTCCTGCCGGAAGGCTGTCATCCCGAGCGAAGCGAGGGATCTAGCAGGATCTGGCTAGATCCCTCGGTCGCGCCGCGACCTCGGGATGACAGGTGAACCGCCCCTCAACTCTCCCGAGGCCATGACAGCCCGCCCCGTTCCCTCTTCCCGCACCGTCGACAGCAGCAAGGTGCAGCAGGTGGTCCAGGAAGTCGGCAAGCGCATCGTCGGGCAGGAGACGATGATCGAGCGGCTCCTGATCGGGCTCCTCTCCGGCGGGCACATTCTCCTCGAGGGCGTGCCCGGCCTGGCGAAGACGCTCGCGGTGAAGACCCTCTCCGAGATCGTCGAACTCAGCTTCTCCCGCATCCAGTTCACCCCCGATCTCCTCCCCGCCGACCTCATCGGCACGATGGTCTTCGATCCCAAGGGGCAGGAATTCCGGGTGAAGCAGGGGCCCATCTTCGCCCAGCTGGTGCTGGCCGACGAGATCAACCGCGCCCCGGCCAAGGTGCAGGCGGCGCTGCTGGAGGCGATGCAGGAACACCAGGTGACCATCGGCGGAACCAGCTTCGCGCTGGAGGAGCCCTTCCTGGTGCTGGCCACCCAGAACCCGATCGAGAACGAGGGGACCTATCCCCTCCCCGAGGCGCAGCTCGACCGGTTCATGCTGAAGGTACGGGTAGGCTACCCGACGCGGGACCAGGAAAAGGAAGTGCTGCTTCGCCGGAGCGGGATTTCCGAGGCCCCGGTGCGGCAGCTGCTCGACCCGGCGACCATCCTCGCCCTGCGCGAGACGATCAGCGCCACCTATCTCGACCAGAAGGTGGTGGACTACATCGTCGACCTGGTGCGCGCCACCCGCGATCCTTCGGTCGTCGGGCTCCAGAATCTCAAGCCGCTGGTCGCCTTCGGCGCCTCGCCCCGGGCCTCCATTGCCCTGGCGCAGGCGGCCAAGGCGCACGCCTACCTGCGCGGCCGGGGCTACGTGATTCCCGAGGACGTGCGCGCCATGGCGCTCGACGTGCTCCGGCACCGGGTGCTCCTCACCTTCGAGGCGGAGGCGGAGGAGATCGATGCGGACTCGGTGGTGACCCGGATTCTGGATGCCGTTCCGGTGCCATGAGCCGTTAGCCGTTAGCCATTAGCTCGTTCCATGCGCCAACCTGCTTCGACGCGAATGGCCGACCCCACGAATCACCAGCTAACGGCTAACAGCTAACGGCTAACGGCTTCTTCCCATGCCTCCCATCTCCCCCGAAATCCTCAAGCAGGTCAAGGGCATCGAGCTCCGCTCCCGCGGCCTCGTCACCGCCCTCTTTGGCGGGGAGTATCGCTCGGTGTTCCGGGGCCAGGGGATGGAGTTCGCCGAGGTGCGGCAGTACGAACATGGCGACGACTTCCGCGCCATCGACTGGAACGTCTCCGCCCGGCTCGGCACCCCCTACATCAAGACCTTCGTCGAGGAGCGGGAGCTCACCCTGATGCTGCTGGTGGACCAGTCGGGGTCCACCCACTTCGGGGTGCCGCGGAGCAAGTCGGCGCTCGCCATCGAGGTGGCCTCGGTGCTTGCCCTGGCCGCCGCCAATACCAACGACCGGGTGGGCGCGCTGCTCTTCTCCGACAAGGTGGAGCGGGTGATTCCGCCTGGCAAAGGACGGCGCCACGCCCTCCGCGTGATTCGCGACCTCGTCGCCTTCAAGCCCGCCGGGAAGCGCACCAACCTCGCCGCCGCGCTCCAGTACACCACCGGCCTGCTGCACCACCGGAGCATCGTGGTGGTGCTCTCCGATTTCCTCGCCGAGGGGTGGGGGCAGCCGCTCCGGCAGCTCGGGGTGCGGCACGATGTCGTCGCGATCGCGGTTGAGGACCCGCGCGAGGCGACGCTCCCCGATGCCGGCTGGCTGGAACTCGAGGATGCCGAGACCGGCGCCCGCCGGACGGTGGATACCGGGGACCGGCAGGTGCGCGGCCGGCTCCGCGCGCTGGCCGAGCGGCGGCGGGAGGAGCGGAGCCGCACCTTCACCTCCGCCGGCGTCGACCACGTCACGCTCGACACGGTGCAGGACTACGCCCCGGTGCTGCGGCGTGCCTTTGCGCAGCGGGCCAAGCGGATGAGCCGCTGATGCTGCTGGCGCTCGCGCTCCTGCTGCAGCAGGTCCCGGTGCCGCCCACGGTGGGCGACACCATCTGGCTGGAGCGGGCGGTGGAAACCCCGGCCGGTGCGGAGGTGCGCGCCGCGCCCTGGTCGCCCGCCGACCCGGTGGGGCTGCTGGGCCAGCCCCGGGTCCGGAAAGAGGGAAACCGCAGCGTCGTGGCCTATCCCGCCGTCGTCTGGCGGACCGGGCGGGTCCAGGTGGAGATCCCCGGGCCGATCGTGATCCGGCCCGACGGCACCACCGATTCGCTCCCGGCCGAGTCCCGCACCCTCAACATCGCCTCGGTCCTCCCCGACACCATCCCCGCCGACCGGCTGCCGGTACAGCCCGAAGCGGGGATCGTGGTGGAGCGGGTGACCACGCCTTACCCGGTGCTGGTCGCGCTGCTGATCGCGACCCTGCTGGTGGCGCCGCTGGCCTGGTGGTGGCTTCGCGCCGGGCCCCCCATGCCCGGCTTCACGCCTCCCTCGCAGGCCACGCCGATCCCGCTCGAGGAGTGGAATGAGGCGGGGGAGGTGCGCGCCGTCGCCGCGGTGGCGGCGCGGAACCTCCGTGCCGAGATCCTCCGGCACCTGCCGGGAATGCCGCAGGGGCTGGTGGCGAACCGCCTGATGCGGGTGGTGACCGAGCAGCGCCCCGCCTGGCCGGTCGACGACCTCGCTGAGGTGCTCGGCGCGCTCGAGGCAGTGCAGTACGCCAGCACCTCGGCCACCGACGTGCTGGGGCTGGCCCAGCGGGCCGAGGGCCTCCGGCAGCAGCTGGAGAGCCAGCCGGCGAAGGCGGGCGCGGGCCGATGAGTGTCGCGCGTCCCTGGTTCCTGCTGCTGCTCCTGTTGCCGCTCCTCTGGTGGTGGTGGCGCCGGCGGCAGCGTCCCCCGGCCACGGGGTACAGCGATCTCCGCCTGATCAACCTGGTCAAGGAAGCCGACTGGCTTGCGCGGCTGCCGCTCGCCTGCCGGCTCCTCGCCTTCTTGGCGTGGGTGCTGGCGGCCGCCGGGCCGCGACTGGGAGGTGCGCAGGTCGAGATGAAGAAGGAGGGAATCGCGATCGTCATCGCGGTCGACATCTCGAGCTCGATGCTGGCGGAGGATTTCTCGCCCAGCAACCGGATGGAGGTGGCCAAGCAGCAGGCCACGTCGTTCATCAAGGGACGGAGCGCCGACCGGATCGGGGTGGTGGCGTTCGCGGGTGAAGCCCTCACCCAGGTGCCGATCACGGTCGACTATCCGGTGCTGGAACAGGCGGTGGCCTCGCTCCGGATCGGGATGCTGGAGGACGGCACGGCCATCGGCACCGGGCTGGCCACGGCGGTGAACCGGCTGCGCGAGGCGCCCGGTAAGTCGAAGGTCATCCTGCTGCTCACCGACGGCGAGAACAACCGTGGGACGGTGGACCCCCGGACCGCGGCCGCTGCCGCGGCGGCGCTGGGAATCCGGGTCTACACCATCGGCGTGGGCACCGAGGGGGAGGCACCGGTGCCGACGGGGCGGGGGCTCAGCGGCTTCCGCTACGAGATGCTCCCGGTGAAGATCGACGAGCCGCTCCTGCGCGACATCGCGGCGACCACCGGCGGGCGGTACTTCCGCGCCAAGGACAGCGAGGCGCTGGCGAGGATCTTCCAGCAGATCGACGGGCTGGAGAAGACCCCGATCCAGGTGACCCGCTACGTGAAATACGACGAGATCGCCAAGCCGCTGGTGCTTGCGGGGCTGGTG
>JAXLXZ010000002.1:0-157500 GCA_046327735.1 Gemmatimonadales bacterium
CCGGCGCGGTGCTCTGCTCCCTCGGGTATCTCGAGCGGGAGCGGCTGGTGGCGCCGGAGTATTACGTACTCCTGCTCCTCGCGGTCCTCGGCATGCTCTTCATGGTGAACGCCCAGGACCTGATCATCCTCTTCCTCGGCCTCGAGACGATGTCGGTCTCGATCTACGTGCTCGCCGCCTACAACCGCGGCAGCACCTTCTCGGCCGAGGCGGGGCTCAAGTACTTCCTGATGGGCTCGTTCGCGTCCGGGTTCCTGCTGTACGGCATCGCCCTCACGTACGGGGCCAGCGGCAGCACCAACCTCCAGCTGATCGCGGGGCAGTATTCGCTCGGCGATCTCTCGCTGATGGCCAAGCTGGGGCTGGGGCTCCTGCTGGTGGGCTTCGGGTTCAAGATCGCCGCGGTGCCGTTCCACATGTGGGCCCCCGACACCTACGACGGCGCGCCCACGCCGGTCACCGGCTTCATGGCCACGGCGGTGAAGACCGCCGGGTTCGTGGCCCTCGCCCGGGTGCTCTTCACCTGCTTCCAGACTTCGATCGACACCTGGCAGCCGGTGCTCACCGGGATCGCCGTCGCGTCGATGGTGCTCGGCAACCTGGTGGCGGTGGCCCAGAAGTCCCTCAAGCGGATGCTGGCGTACAGCTCGGTGGCGCACGCGGGCTACCTGGTGGCGTCGCTGGTCTCCGGCACGCCGCTGGGCATCTCCGCCATGACGTTCTACCTGCTGGGCTACGGGATCACCAGCATCGCCGCCTTTGCGCTGCTCGCCGCCATCGGGCGCGACGGCGAGCGGGAGGTGACCCTCGCGGAGATCTCCGGCCTGGCCGGCCAGCGCCCCTGGCTGGCGCTGGCGCTGAGCGTCGTGATGCTCTCGCTCCTGGGCTTCCCCGGCACCATCGGCTTCATGGGGAAGTGGTACATTATCTCCTCGCTGGTGGCCTCGCAGCATACCACGCTGTCGGTGATCATCGTGGTGACCAGCGTGATCTCCGCGGGCTACTATCTGCCGGTCATCATGGCGATGTACATGCGCCCCGCCCGGGCCCCGCTGGTCTTCCACGACACCCGGCTCCGCCACACCGCGGCTGCCGCCGTGGTGCTCGCGGTGGTGGGGATCCTGGTGCTCGGCGTCTGGCCCACCAAGGCGCTCGAGCTCACCGACAATTCCGCCAAGTCCCTTCCCGTCAGCAGTACGGAGACCGCCGCGGGCAACTGATCCCAGTTGCTTCCGCAGAACAGGGGCTGTTTAGTTCCACCCCGAGTTCCGGGTTTCAGGCGCCACACCACAGTGGTATCCCTCGGAACTCGGAACTCGGAACTCGGAACTACCCACCATGAACGTCCCTCGCTCCATCTTCCGTCAGTATGACGTCCGCGGGCTGGTCGGCTCGGAGCTGACCCCCGCGTTTGCGCGCGCCCTCGGGCGTGCCTTTGCCACCCTCGGCTGGGAACGCCTCGGCCGGGCTCCCGTCATCGCCGTCGGCCGCGACAACCGCCCCTCGGGGAATGACCTCGCCGCCGCGGTGCGGGAGGGGATCGTCGAGAGCGGCGCGACCGCCATCGATGTCGGCCAGATGCCCACCCCGGCGCTGTATTTCGCCGTCAAGGCGCTCGAGACCGACGGCGGCCTCCAGGTCACCGGCTCCCACAATCCCCCCGAATTCAACGGCTTCAAGATGGTCCTCGCCGGCGACTCGATTCACGGCGAGGATGTGCAGCGGCTCTACGAGATCATCTCCCTCGAGACCTGGAAGAGCGGCAGCGGGCGGCAGTCGGCCGATGGCTCGATCCTGGGCCGCTACCGGGACGCGATCGTCGAGCGGCACAAGCTCCACCGGCCGGTGAAGGTGGTGGTCGACTGCGGCAACGGGGTCGGCAGCCTGATCGCGGTTTCCACTCTCGAGGCGCTGGGTGCCGAGGTGGTGCCGCTCTTCTGCGAATCGGATGGGACCTTCCCGAATCATCATCCCGACCCCACCGTGGTCGAGAATCTCCGCGACCTCCAGGCCGCGGTGCGGCGGGAGAACGCCGAACTCGGAATCGCCTTTGACGGCGACGCCGACCGGATCGGTGCGGTGGATGAGCGGGGTACCGTGATCTTCGGCGACCAGCTGCTGGTGCTCTATGGCCGGGACGCGGTGCGGCGCTTCGGGCCCGGGGTCACCGTGATCTTCGACGTGAAGTGCTCCGAGGTGCTGCCCGAGGCGCTGAGCAAGGCCGGGGCAAAGCCGGAGATGTGGAAGACGGGCCACTCCCTCATCAAGGCACGGATGAAGGAGACCAGCGCGGTGCTCGCCGGCGAGATGAGCGGCCACATGTTCTTCGCGGGCGACTGGTATGGCTTCGATGACGCCCTCTTTGCCGCCGCCCGGCTGCTCGAGATCGTCTCGGCGGAGCAGGGGGGGCTGGCCCGCACCCTCGCGGACCTCCCGCCCACCTTCGCGACGCCGGAACTGCGCTACGACTGTGACGAGGCCCGGAAGTTCGACCTCGTGCAGAAGGCCGCGAAGCACTTCGCCACCCGCTACCCGGTCAACACCATCGACGGCGTGCGGATGACCTTCGCCAGGGGGTGGGGCCTGGTCCGGGCCTCCAATACCCAGCCGATCCTGGTGCTCCGCTTCGAGGCCACCGACCAGGCCTCGCTGGATGCCTATCAGGCCGAAGTGATGGGTTGGTTGGAGCGCCAGCAGGCCGTGCCCACCGTCAGGTAGGAATCACAGTGCACTACGCGGAACGCGGAACGCGGAACGTGGTAGTTTAGAGTTCATGTCCCCCCGCACCCGCCGGCTGGCCATCATCATTCTCGCGGTCGTCGTCCTGCTCTTCGCGGGCCGATGGACCGCGGGCGTGTTTGCGGACCGGTGGTGGGCCGAGCAGCTCTCGCCCGCCGCGGCCGAGGCGGTCACCGGCTGGGCGCTCCTCACCTTCGGGCTCGAGGCCACCGGGATTCTCTTCGCCTGCGCCTGGTTCATCGGCCACCTGCTGCTGGTCTACCGCGCCATCGGGTCGGTCCAGATCAATCGCCGCCTCGCGAACATCGAGATCCGCGAGGCGATCAACATGCAGGTCCTGGTCTGGATCAGCGTGGCCGGCGGGCTGCTCCTCGGGGTCATCGCCGGCCGGGGCGCCGGTGACTGGGCCCCCGCGACCGTGCTCGCCTGGAGCGGCAAGGCGTACGGCGCCACCGACCCGGTGCTGGGCCGGGACCTCACCTTCTACGTCACCCGGCTCCCCCTCTGGCGGCTCCTGCACCACTACCTGCTGGTGTTGACCCTCCTGGCCGCGGGGGGCGCGGCCATCCTCTACGCCATCATCGGGGCGATTCGCTGGCAGGACCGCCGCCCCGCCATCAACGATCACGCCCGCCTCCATCTTGGCGGCCTGCTGGTGCTGGTCGCGCTGGGGCTCGCCTGGGGCTACCTGCTGGAGCCGTTCGAGTTCGTGGCCGGGGTGAAGGGGACCCTGCACGACGGGCTCTTCGACTTCCACCACCGGGTGGCGGAGCTGCTCACCGGCGCGGCCCTCGCGGCCGCGGTGGTCTCGCTGTGGTGGGCGCTGCGGGGCCGGCATGCGATGCTGCTCGCGGTCTGGGGCCTGCTGGTCCTGAGTTCCCTCATCGGGCACTACATCATCCCGGCCCTCATCGTCGGCGGCCGCTCCTCGCCGCTCGATGCCATGACCCGCCGCGGGCTCGACCAGCTCGCCTACGGGATGATCGGGGTGCGCGACTCGACCTTCGCCCTGCGCGAAGCGATTCCCGATGCCCCCCGGCCGCTCGGCATCTGGACCCAGCAGCTCGCACTGACCGCCACCACCGCCGGCAGCGACAGCGGCCGCCCGGTCAATGCCGACCGCTCCGTGATCATGGTGGGACGCCGCCCCCGGCCCGCCTGGCTGGTGCTCCGCGATCAGGGTGCCGCCGGCGCGGGGCTCACCGTGCTGCTCGACGACCAGGTCAGCACCTCCGGCTTCCCGATCGTCTTCCACGAGGCCGACAGCCTGCGGACCCCCTCGGGCCCGCCGTCGCTCCGGTTGAGCCAGCACGCCTCCTGGCCCGGCCGCCAGGCCGCGATCATCGACACCGCAGCGAACGGTGTGCCGGTCGGCAAGGGACTGCGGCGGCTCGCGCTGGCATGGGCGCTCCAGACGGGGAGCCTCCTCGGCCCTGGCAGCCCGGCCGAACGCGCCTTCTGGAAGCTGGATCCCTCCGAACGGCTGGAGACTCTCGCCCCCTTTGCCGTGTGGGGTGTGCCGGTGCCGCGCTTCATCGGCGGCGAACTGGTCTGGCTGGTCGACGGGTACCTCGCCAGCTCGACCTTCCCCGGGTCGACCCGGCTGGTGTGGCGGGAACGGTCTCTCGGGTCGCTCCACGCCGGCTTCGTGGGCGTGGTGTCCGCCGAAAGCGGGAAGACCAGCATCTACCTGCGGCACAGCGGGAGTGAGCTCGCCAAGCAGTGGCAGGGGCTGTTCGACCAGCTGATCCAGCCGGCCTCGGCGATGCCCGCCGAGGTGGTGCGGGCACTGGCCTATCCCGCCGAGCTGGTGGCCGTGCAGGCCCGGGTGATGCAGCAGCCCCACTGGGGCCTCGGCAAGCTGGTGGGCCACACCGACGAGATCGGGGCGATCGGCCCCATCGAGGAGGGGCGCTGGAAGAGCGACACCACCGGCGTCGAAGCCGTCGTGCCGTACGAGAAGGACCGCGCCGTCTCGGCCATTCTCCAGGCGCGCATGACCGATGGCTGGGAGTCGCTCGCCATCCTCCGGCTCGACACCCTCGCCACTCTCCCGGTGGCCTCGGTGCTCCAGACCCGCTGGACCAAGTTCCCCACCTACCAGCAGCTCAAGGATTCGGTGGAGAAGTCCGGGGCCCGGCTCGAGCCCGGGCCGGTCAGCTACTGGCCCTCGACGCTGGGGCTGGGCGCCTCCCAGGTCTGGTTTGCCCAGCGCGACGGGCTCGATCCGGTGGTCCTCTGGGTCAGTCTCGCCATCGCCGACCGGCGGGGGGCGGGGCATGACCTGGAAGAGGCCTGGCAGAACCTCCTCGGCCTCAACGCGCCGGTGATTTCGGCTGGCGAACGCGGCACCCGGATCTTCGAGGCCCGCCGCTACCTGGAGGATGCCGACAACGCGCTCCGGCGGGGCGATCTCGAAGGCTTTGGCCGGGCCTGGGAGGGTCTGAAGCGGACACTGCGAGCCCCCTAAGTTCACGCCTTGCTTTCGTTTACCCCTCGCCTTACCTTCCCGCCGCGTTTTTGCCGACCTGCCAGCCAGTGGTGGATCCCGGCGGCGCTGCTCTAATCCCGAGGTCAGTGTGAACCTGCACGAGTACCAGGGTCGCGTGCTCTTCCGCGCGGCCGGGATTCCGATGCCCGACGGCGACGTCGCATCGACTCCCTCCGAGGCCGAATCGATCGCCCGGCGGGTCGGCGGCACAGTCGTAGTGAAGGCGCAGGTGCATGCCGGTGGACGCGGCAAGGCGGGTGGAGTGAAGCTCGCCAAGTCCCCGCAGGAGGCCGCCGAGGCGGCCGAGCGGATCCTGGGCATGCAGATCAAGGGACTGGTGGTGCACAAGGTGCTGGTCGTGCCCGCCGCCGAGATCGCCAGCGAGGCCTATGTCGGCCTGATCATGGACCGCGCCTCCCAGCGCCCGGTGTTCATGGTGAGTCCCGCGGGCGGCATCGACATCGAGGAAGTCGCGGCCAAGACGCCCGACAAGATCCGCCGGCTCCCGGTGGACCCCCGCTACGGGCTCCTCCCGCACCAGGCGATGGGGCTCGCCTTCTTCCTGTACAACGACGTCGCCAAGGCCCGCGCCGCGGCGAAGATCATGGAACAGCTCTACCAGGTCTTCGTGGCCAACGGCTGCTCCCTCGCCGAGATCAATCCGCTGGTGACCACCCCGGATGGCCGGGTGCTGGCCCTCGACGCGAAGGTCTCGGTCGATGACAACGAGCTCGACCGCCGGCCCGACCTGGCCCAGCTCCGCGACGAGACCGCCGAGGAGCCGAGCGAGGTGCAGGCCCGCCGCGCCAACCTCACGTTCATCAAGCTCAACGGCAACGTCGGCTGCTGCGTGAACGGCGCCGGCCTCGCGATGGCCACGATGGACCTGGTGAAGTACTACGGCGGCGAGCCGGCCAACTTCCTCGACATCGGCGGCAGCAGCAACCCCGAGAAGGTCGTCAACGCCCTCCGCATCATCACCAGCGATCCGGCCGTCAAGGCGATCCTCTTCAACATTTTCGGCGGCATCACCCGGACCGACGACGTGGCCAACGGCATCGTCACCGCCACGAAGACCTTCAAGGTGAATGTCCCGATCGTCATCCGCCTGACCGGCACCAACGAGGCCGAGGCGATCCGGATCCTGAATGCCGCCGGCATGCAGGCACTCTCCGACATGGACGAGGCGGTGCAGAAGGTCGTCGCGCTCGTGAAGGAGGCCGCGTGAGCATCTTCGCCGACAAGAAGACGAAGCTCCTGGTGCAGGGGATTACCGGGCGCGACGGCTCGTTCCACGCGAAGCAGATGCTGGAGTACGGCACCCAGGTGGTCGCAGGCGTGACCCCGGGGAAGGGTGGCCAGACCTTCGAGGGGAAGGTCCCGGTCTTCAACACCGTGGCCGATGCCGTCGCCGCCACCGGGGCCGACGCCTCGGTGATCTACGTGCCGCCGGTGGGCGCCGCGGGTGCCATCTTCGAGGCGGTCGACGCCGGCCTCAAGCTGGTCGTCTGCATCACCGAGGGTGTGCCGGTGATGGACATGACCCGGGTGCTGCCCTACGTGCGCGAGCGGGGGGCCCGGCTCATCGGTCCCAACTGCCCCGGCCTGATCACGCCGGGCCAGACCAAGATCGGCATCATCCCGGGCAACATCTGCCTGCCGGGCCGGGTCGGGCTGGTGTCACGCAGCGGCACCCTGACCTACGAGGTGGTGAACCACCTCACCCGGAACAAGATCGGCCAGAGCACCTGCGTCGGCATCGGCGGCGACCCGCTCAACGGCACCTCGTTCATCGACTGCCTCCGCGCCTTCCAGGACGATCCCGAGACCGATGCGATCGTCATGATGGGCGAGATCGGCGGCACCGACGAGCAGAACGCCGCGGAATTCGTCAAGCAGTACGTGAAGAAGCCGGTCGTCGGCTTCATCGCGGGCCAGACCGCGCCGCCGGGCCGCCGCATGGGCCACGCCGGCGCGATCATCTCGGGCAGCTCGGGCACCGCGGCGGAGAAGATCGCGGCGTTCGAAGCGGCCAGTATCGCGGTGATGAAGCGGCCGATCGACGTCGTTGCTCTTCTTAAGGCGAAACTGAAGTAATCGCTCCGCGTTCCTCGTTCCTCGTTTCTCAGGGTGAGATTCCGCCGATTCCCGGCGTGATCTGGGCCTCAGATACGAGGAACGAGGAACGAGGAACGAAACGTGGAACACAAAGGGGAAACCGTGGCAAAGATCCTGACGCTGGGAATGCTGAAGCCTGACGCGATCGAAAGCGGCAAGGCGGGCCTCATCATCGCGCACCTCCAGAAGGAGGGCTTCGTCCTCCGGGCCGGCCGGCTCACCCGGCTCACCCAGGCCCAGGCGGCGGCGTTCTACGAGGTGCACAAGGAACGGCCGTTCTACAAGGACCTCTGCGCCTTCATGACCAGCGGCCCGGTCTTCCCGATGGCCCTGGAGCGGGAGGATGCCGTGGCCCACTTCCGGACCGTCATCGGGGCCACCGACCCCGCCGAGGCCGCGGCCGGCACCATCCGGAAGCTCTACGCCGAGTCCAAGGGGAAGAACGCGGTCCATGGCTCCGACAGCGTCGAAAACGCCCGTCGGGAGGTGGCTTTCTTCTTCACTGAGTCGGAGCTGGCGGGGCTCTGGGGCTAGCCTCAGGGGGCAGCCGGAGGGGGACCAGCGCGGAACGAGGAACGCGGAACGCGGAACGGCTGTTACCTTGACCCAAGTCGTTGTCCCGACTAGGTTTTAGGGCTATGCTTCTGGTCGATGTTCGGGACCTCAACCGGGGTCCCGTGGAAACCGAGGGTCAGCTCGAAGCCAGTGACCCGGTCTTCGAAGGGCTGAGCCTGGAGTTGGAAGGGCCGGTCACCGTCCGGGGAAAGCTCTCTCGCACCGGCGACCAGGAGTACTTCTGGCATGCGCACGTTCAGGGTCGCTTCAAGGGTTCCTGCCGTCGCTGTCTGACCGATCTCAGCTATCCCCTCGACGCGGACGTCGAGGTGCTGTTCAGCGCCAGCCCGGACAACGCGGACGATCCCTCCGTGTATCCCCTGCCGGCGCCCGTTACCCGCGTGGATGTCCGCCCGGCGGTGCGTGAGGAAGTCGCGCTCGCCGTGTCCGCGTATCCCCTCTGCAAAGAGGACTGTGCCGGGCTCTGTCCCCGGTGCGGAGCGGATCTGAACGCCGGGCCCTGCGGGTGCGGGGCATCCGGCCGAACCTGACCGAGGCAGCAATGGCCGTCCCGAAGCGCAAACTCTCCAAGTCCCGCAAGCGGCTCCGCCGCGGCCACCACAAGGCCGAGGTCATCGCGCATCAGGGGTGCCCCCGGTGCAGCTCGCCCAAGTTGCCGCACCGGGTGTGCCCCACCTGCGGGTACTATCGCGGCAAGAAGATGGTTGAGGTCGAGGACGCCTGAGCGTGATCCGCATCGCTCTCGACGCCATGGGGGGCGACCACGCCCCGCAGGCGGAAATTGAGGGAGCGGTCCAGGCCCTGACGGAGCTGCCGCCCGGCTTCATCGTGCAGCTCGTCGGCCGTCAGGACGCTATCGAGGCTGAGCTGGCCCGCCATCCCGGGGTCGATCGCTCCCGCCTCGAGATTCATCACGCCCCTGAAGTCGTCGGCATGGACGAAAAGCCCCTCGCGGCCGTCCGGAAGAAGCCCGGCTCGAGCCTCGCGGTGGGCCTCGGCCTGCAGAAGGCCGGCACCTCCGATGCGTTCGTCTCCGCCGGGAATACCGGGGCGGTGCTGGTCGCCAGCACCCTGCTCCTCGGCCTCCACGAGGGCGTCGAGCGCGCCACCGTGGGCGCCCTCTTTCCCGCGATCGACCAGCCGGTGCTGGTGCTCGATGCCGGCGCCACCGTCGACTGCTCCCCGCGGGAGCTCCTCGGCTTCGCCTGGCTCGGCACCATCTACCTGCAGGACGTGTGGGGGCGGCCCAATCCCAAGGTCGGGCTCCTCAACGTCGGCGAGGAAGACGAGAAGGGGAACGCCGCCGCCAAGGAAGCCCACGAGATCCTCAAGCAGGCGCCCGGCATCAACTACGTCGGCAACGTGGAGGGCCGCGACATCGTCGTCGGCCACCCCCGGTTCGGCAATCTCGATATCGTGGTCTGCGACGGCTTCGTGGGGAACATCGTCCTCAAGTTCTACGAGTCGGTGGGCCGCCTGATCGTCCGGCTGGTCAAGAAGGAAGCCCCGACGGTGCTCGCCACCCCCGAGATCCAGAAGGTGTTCCGCCACCTCGACTATGCCGAGTATGGCGGCGCGCCGCTCCTGGGCGTGAAGGGAGTCACCATCATGGCCCACGGCTCGAGCTCGCCCAACGCCTTCAAGAACGCGATCCGGCTCGCCAACATCGCCGTCGCGCACAAGCTGAGCGCCCACATCGGCGAGAAGTTCGCCCGGCGGGAAGCGGAGTCGCGGAGCTGATGCAGCGCCCCGTCGCGGCCATCACCGGGCTGGGCGTGTACCTCCCCGCCTCGGTGATCACCAACAAGGATTTCGAGGCCCGGCTCGAGACCACCGACCAGTGGATCGTCGAGCGGACCGGGATCAGGGAACGGCGCTGGGCCGGGGCCAACGAGACCGTTGCCACGATGGCCAAGGCCGCGGCCGAGCAGGCGATGCAGCAGGCCGGCATCACCGCCGCCGACCTCGACGCGATCATCATCGCCACTGCCACGCCGGACCGGATTCTTCCCTCGACGGCGTGTTATCTGCAGGCGCTGCTCGGGGCGGAGAAGGCCGCGGCCTTCGACCTGTCGGCCGCCTGCTCCGGGTTCATCTACGGCCTCACCGTGGGCGAGAGCCTGATCGGCTCGGGGCAGGCGAAGCACATCCTCGTGGTCGGCGGCGAGAAGCTGAGCAACATCACCGACATGCAGGATCGCTCCACCGCCATCCTGTTCGGGGATGGGGTCGGCGCCGTCATCGTCTCGGCCACCAGCGGCGGCAAGCGCGGGATCCTCTCGACCTTCATCAAGTCCGATGGCCGGCTGGCGCCGCTGCTCTATGTCCCGAGCGGTGGCACCGCCGATCCCATCAGCGACAAGGTGGTGCGCGAGCGCACCCACTTCATGAAGATGGCGGGCCGCGAGGTCTTCAAGCACGCGGTGCTGGAGATGGCCGAGGCCTGCGACGAAGCGCTCAAGCGCGCCGGGATCGAGGCGAAGGACATCGACCTGCTGGTGCCGCACCAGGCCAACATCCGGATCATCGATGCCACCGCCCGGCATGCCGGGATCCCCGAGGAGAAGGTGGTGGTGACCGTCGACAAGTTCGGCAACACCTCCGCGGCCTCGATCCCGATGGCGCTGGCCGACGCGGCCCAGCGCGGCATCCTGACCCCCGGGAAGGTGGTGCTCCTCGTCGCCTTCGGCGCCGGGTTCACCTGGGGCGCGGCGGTGATCCGGTGGTAAGCGTCATTCTCTGCCCGGGACAGGGCGCCCAGAAGGTTGGGATGGGGAAGGATCTCGCCGAGCGATTCCCCGCGGCGCGGGAGACCTTCCAGCGCATCGATGACGCGCTGGGCGTGGCGCTCTCGAAGATCATGTGGGAAGGCCCCGAGGCCGAGCTCACGCTGACCCACAACACCCAGCCCGCGATCCTGGCGCACAGCGCCGCGGTCTGGGCGGTGGTGGGCGAGAAACTCGCGGCCGGGATGCAGGCCGCCGCCGGGCACAGCCTGGGCGAGTACAGCGCCTATGTCGCCGCCGGGGCACTGACCGCGGCCGACGCAGCGGCCCTGGTGCGCCGCCGGGGCGAGCTGATGTACCAGGCCGGCACCGCCCGGCCCGGCGCCATGGCCGCCGTGCTGGGCCTGGCCACCGGCGACGTCGAGGCCGCCTGCCGCGAGGCCAGCACCGCGAGCGAGGTGGCGGTGGCCGCGAACCTCAATGCCCCCGACCAGACGGTGCTCTCCGGCGATCCCGCCGCGGTGGAGCGGGCCGGGGAGGGGTGCAAGGCGCGCGGGGCCAAGCGGGTGATCGGGCTCAAGGTGAGCGGCGCGTTCCATTCGCCGCTGATGCAGCCGGCCGTGGCCGGACTGACCGAGGCGCTGGCCCGCTCCAGCTGGCACGAGCCCCGGGTGCCGATCGTGGCCAACGCCACCGCCACCCCGGTGACCGGCTCGGCCGAGGCGAAGCGGCTCCTGGCGGAGCAGCTGACGGCGCCGGTGCGCTGGGTCGAGTGCATGCAGCGCGCGGCGGCCCTGGTGCCGGGCGCGACGTTCATCGAGGTCGGGCCGGGCAACGTGCTCAGCGGCCTGCTGAAGAAGTGTGTGCCTGGTGCCGCGTCCCTGACGCTCGGGACCGCTGACGAAGTCGAGAAGTTCCTGTCGGCCAACAGCTAAGAGCTAACAGCTAACAGCCCCATGGCTTCCACCATCGACCTCTCTGGCCAGACCGCCTTCGTCACCGGCGGAACCCGCGGCATCGGCCGCGCGGTGGCCGGCGCGCTCTACGCCGCCGGCGCCAAGGTCGCGCTGGTGGGCCGGGACGCCGACAAGGCGAAGGCCGCCGCCGCCGAACTGGGCGAGCGCGCCCTGGGCGTGGCCGCCGATGTGGGCACCTTCGCCCAGGTGGAGCAGGCCATCGCCGAAACCGAAAAGACCCTGGGCCCGGTGGATATCCTGGTGAACAACGCCGGGATCACCCGTGACAACCTCCTCCTCCGCATGACCGAGGCGGAGTGGTCCGAGGTGCTGCAGGCCAACCTCACCGGGGCGTTCAACACCACCCGGGCGGTGCTCAAGGGCATGATGAAGCGCCGGCGCGGCCGGATCATCAATGTGGCCAGCGTGGTCGGGATCAGCGGCAACAAGGGCCAGGCCAATTACGCGGCAAGCAAGGCCGGCCTGATCGGTTTTACCAAGTCGGTGGCCAAGGAGTATGGCAGCCGGAACATCCTGGTGAATGCCATTGCCCCGGGGTTCATCGATACCGACATGACCAGCGCCTTGCCCGCCGAAGCGCGCACGGCCATGTTGGGCGGCATCTCGGTCGGGCGGTTCGGGCGGCCCGAGGAAGTCGCGGGCACCGTGCTCTTTCTGGCGTCGGATCTGGCGGGCTACATTACCGGACAGGTGCTGGTGGTCGATGGCGGACTCGCCATCTGATCCCCGGCACGCGATTTCACCTTCCCCTTTCGAGGAACGTCATGAGTAACGTCGAAGACCGCGTCAAGGACATCATCGTCGAGGAGCTCGGCGTGGAGCGTGAGAAGCTCACGAACGAGGCGAGCTTCATGGAAGATCTCGGCGCGGACAGCCTCGACACCGTCGAGCTGGTCATGGCGTTCGAGAAGGAGTTCGACATCGACATCCCGGACGAAGAGGCGGAGAAGCTCCGGACCGTCGGCGACGCGCTCAAGTATCTCCACGAGAAGCTCGGGAAGTAACGCTTGCCTCATCGCGTCGTCATCACCGGGACGGGGCTGGTCACGCCGATCGGCCCCGATGTCCAGTCGACCTGGGAGGGGCTGCTCGCCGGCAAGTCGGGCGCGGGGCCCATCACCAAGTTCGACCCCGCCCGGCTGGGCGTCCGCTTCGCCTGCGAGGTGAAGGGGTTCGATCCGCTCCAGTACATGGACCGGAAAGAGGCCCGGCGCTACGACCTGTTCGCCCAGTTCGCGCTCGGGGCGGCCCACCAGGCCGTCACCCAGGCGGGGCTCGAGGGGAAGTTCCCCGAGCCGGAGCGGACCGGGGTCGTGATCGGGAGCGGCATCGGCGGCATGCAGACCTACGAGGACAACTGCGCCGCCTACATCACCAAGGGGCCGGAGCGGGTCTCCCCGTTCTTCGTCCCGATGTACATCCCCGATATCGCGGCCGGACTGGTCTCCATCCGGTACGGGCTCAAGGGGCCCAACTTCGCCACCGTGTCGGCCTGTGCCTCCTCGGCCCACGCGATCGGCGAGTGCTACAAGATGATCAGGCACGGCAGCGCCTCCGCGATGGTGGCGGGCGGGGCCGAGGCCGCGATCACCGGGCTCACCGTCGCCGCCTTCGACAACATGAAGGCGCTCTCCCGCCGCAACGACGCGCCCGAGCTCGCCAGCCGGCCCTTCGACAAGGACCGCGACGGCTTCGTGCTCGGTGACGGTGGTGCGGTGGTGGTGATGGAAAGCCTGGAGCACGCCCAGAAGCGCGGGGCGAAGATCCTCGGCGAAGTGATCGGCTACGGCATGAGCGGCGACGCGCACCACATCACCTCACCCCCGGACGACGGCAACGGCGCCGCCCGCGCCATCGTCATGTGCCTCGAGGATGGCAACATCAGCAAGGCCGACGTAGGCTATATCAACGCCCACGGCACCTCGACCCCCCAGGGCGATGTCGCCGAGACCCGCGCGGTGAAGTCGGTGTTCGGCGAGCACGCGAAGAAGCTCATTTTCGCGAGCACCAAGTCGATGACCGGCCACCTGCTGGGCGGCGCCGGGGCGCTCGAGTTCATCGCCTCGCTCTTCGTGGTCGGTACCGGCAAGGTCCCGCCCACGATCAACCAGGCCACCCCCGATCCGGAGTGCGACCTGTACAGCGTGCCCAACACCGCCATCGAGCGGAAGGTCGATGTGGCGCTCTCGAACTCCTTCGGGTTCGGGGGACACAACGTGACCCTGGCGGTGAAGGCCTTCCAGCCGTAACTCCTCCAGAGGGCTGTCATCCCGAGGAGCGCACGCGACGAGGGATCTACTTTCCCGGCCACGGAGCCGGGATAGTAGATCCCTCGCTTCGCTCGGGATGGCAGCGCCGGCCAATCCCCTCAAGTTCCGCCGTTCCCAGCCGATAGTCGTCCTCGCATCGCCATGTCCGTATCCGGTCAGAATCCGGAGCGGCGGGCGGGGCGGGCGGTCCGCCCCGCGTATCATCCCTCTCCGGGAGCTGGACATGCATCGGATGCCTCGGCTGGCCGCCCTCGTGGCGGCGGCGCTCTTCGTTGCCGGTTGCGGCGACTCTCCCACCAACAACCTCGGTCCCACCCCGGCAGCACCGTCCTCCCAGGACTCGGTGCGGCCCTACTACGTGCGGTGGCGCAGTGCCGACCTCGCCGCCCTGAGCCGGAAGCCCGCGCTCCTCCGCGACGCCGGGGCGGAAGGGGTCGTCGACCTCACCCCCAAGTCGCCCCACGCCGGTGTGGGCGGCATGATCGCCCGGATGACCCGGGCCCAGGCGGCGAAGCTCGCCGCCGATCCCGACATCGCCTACATCGAGGCGGAGATCCCGATCCACGCGGTGGGCTCCCCCTGGAACATCGACCGGGTGGACCAGCGGGCCCTCCCGCTCGATGCCCGCTATGTCCCGATGAGCGGCGCGGGGCAGGGCACCCAGGTCATCATCTTCGATACCGGGATTCATGGGGTGCACCAGGAGTTCGGCGGCCGGGTGGGCGCCGGATGGAGCGGGTACGGCGGCACCTCCGATGACTGCCACGGGCACGGGACCCATGTGGCGGGCACGGCGGCGGGTGCGACCGTGGGGGTCGCGACCGGCGCCACCCTGATCGCCTACCGGGTGCTCGACTGCAACGGCTCGGGGAGCTCGCTGGTGCTGGCGCAGGCGGTGAACGCCCTCCTGAGCGCCCGGGCGGCGCAGGCGAGCCCGCCCCCGGCGGTGATCAACCTCTCCCTCGGCACGCCGGTGGGGCAGCCCAGCCAGGCGATCGACGATGCCGTGAATGCGGCGGTCCGGGCCGGAATCACGGTCGTGGTCGCCGCCGGGAACGACAACGGCGACGCCTGTACCACCAGTCCTGCGCGGGTACCCGCGGCGATTACGGTGGCGGCGTCCAGCATCTCCAATCTCAGCCTCTCGCCGGGGGCGCGCGATGTCCCCGCGTCCTTCTCCAACTGGGGCTCCTGCGTCACGCTCTTCGCGCCCGGGGTCTCGGTGCTGTCGGCCGATGGCCGCACCACCAGTGGTTACCTCACCATGAGCGGCACCTCGATGGCCGCGCCCCACGTCACCGGCGCGGTCGCGCTGCTGCTGGCGCGGACCCCGCGGGCCACCCCGGCCGACATCAAGGCGAGCCTGGTCGCCCGGGCGACCGCAAGCGCGGTCGACTCGGTGCGGGGCGGCACCGCCAATCGGCTCCTCTTCGTAGGTGAGGTGGCGACGGCGCCCACCCCGACCGTCACCGCCTTGGTCCTCTCGCCGGCGAGCGCCGCCCTGCGAAGCGGCGCGACCCAGGCCTTCACCGTGCAGGAGCGGCTCTCCGACGGGACGCTGCGGGCAGCGACCGGCGTGACGCTCAGCGCCACCGCCGGCAGCATCACGGCGGCGGGCGTGTTCACCGCGCCGGCCACTGCGGGGACGGTGACGATCACCGCGGCGCGCTCGCCCCTGAGCGCGACGGCCCAGGTGAGCGTGACCGCGCCGGTCGCCCTTGTGCTGTCGCCCGCCAGCGCCACGGTCAGGGCCGGTGACTCGCTTCCGCTGGCCGCCACCGAGCGGTTCGCCGACGGGTTCACTCGCCCGGCGGCCACGGTGACGTGGAGCTCGGCTGCGGGTGGGACCATCAGCAGCGCTGGCAGGTTCGCCGCAGGGAACACCGCGTCGTCCGTTGTCGTCACCGCGCGGGCCGGCAGCCTGAGCGCCACCGCCACGCTGGGCATCGTGCGGCTCACCCGCCTCACGATCACCCCGGCCAGCAGCACCCTCTGGGCCGGGACCACCCAGCAGTTCTCCGCCCAGGAGAGCTTCAGCGACGGGGTCACCCGCACCGCCAGCGGGCTCACCTGGTCGAGCTCATCCGGGGGCAGCATCGGGAGCACCGGCCTCTTCGCCGCGGGCTCCGCGAGCGCGACAGTCACGGTGACCGGCGCGAAGCTCGGGATCACGGCGACGGCGCAGGCCGGCATTCTCAAGGCCACCAGCCTGGCGCTCACCCCTGGCGTCGACACCATCTACCGCGGCGGCCAGCGCCGCTTCGCCGCAACCCTCCGCTCCGACCAGGGGCAGACGCTTCCGCTCGCCACGATTCCCTGGAGCGCGGTGGCCGGGGGCACCATCGGTGCGGACGGCCTGACCTACACCGCCGGCACCCAGACCGGCACGTTCACCCTCCGGGCCACCCATCCCAGTGGCGTCACCGCCAGCTCGACGGTGGTGATCCTCAACCGGGCACCGGTGGCGGCGCTGCAGCAGGTCGGCGCCTGCGTGGGCCGGACCTGCACCTTCAGCGCCGCCCGCAGCACCGATGACCTGCCGCTGAGTGGCCTGACGGTGGCCTGGGCCATCAACGATGTCACCCGCGCCATCGGTGGATACTCCTCCTGGTCCCAGGTGGCCGTTACCTTCCCCTCGGCGGGCACCTGGAGCATCATGGTGACCGTCACCGACCAGGACCGCACCTCGAGCTCCGCCCGCGTGACCGTCACCGTGCCGTAGCGGTCACGGCGCTCGCGGCAGCACCGGGATCTCGGCGGCCTGAACCCTTCCCGCAGGCCAACCGAGGTCCCGCATGCCGACATGGCACCGCCTTGGCACCCGTGACGAGTTGCTCGCGCGGGTGCCATTCGCGCTCAAGGTCGAACGCCAGCAGATCGCGATCCTGCATCACGAGGGCCGCTTCCGCGCGATCGGGAACCGCTGCAATCACCGGGGCGGGCCGCTCTGTGAAGGCCAGGTGCGGGGCGAGTACGTCATGTGCCCCTGGCACGCATGGGAATACAGCGTGGTCACCGGAAAGGGCCCGCCGGGCTACGAGCATGAGGCGGTGCCGGTGTTCACCGTGGAAGAGCGGGCCGATGGGGTGTGGGTGGACAGTGACCCGGCGAGCCCGCGCCGGCTGGTCAAGCACGAGCCCCATCCCCTCACGGTCCTGACGCCCCGTCCCGCCGGGGCGCCGCCGCGGGTGCTCGGCATCTCCACCACCGGCATGGACGAGGTGAATCCCCGGCCGTCCACCTCCGAGCTCCTCCTGGAGGAAGCGCTGGCCCACGCCGCCTCACTGGGGACGGAGACCCGGCTGGTGCGGCTCCGCGACCTCGCCTTCCGCGCCTGCGAGGGGAACTACTCCAAGGCCGCCCACGCCTGCACCTGGCCCTGTGCCATCACCGAGCGGGATCCCGGCGACCAGCTCACCGCGGTCTACGAAGGCCTGGTGCAGTGGGGCGACGTGGTCCTGCTGGCCACGCCGATCCGTTGGGGCACCGCCTCGAGTCTCTACCACCGGATGGCGGAACGGCTCAACTGCATCCAGAACCAGATCACGATCCACAATCGCGCGCTGATTCACCGCAAGGTCGCGGCGTTCATCGTCACCGGCGGGCAGGACAACGTGCAGGCGGTCGCGGGCCAGATGCTGACATTCTGGGCCGAGCTCGGCTTCGTCTTCCCCCAGTTCCCCTTCATCGCGCACTCGCGGGGCTGGGATGCGGAGGACATGGAGACCAACGTGCGGCTGGTGCGGGAGAGCGCGGCCCTCAAGGCGGCGGCGCGGGAACTGGCCGAGCGGGCGGCGGACTTCTGCCGGATCCTGCACCAGCACACCGCCGAGCTGGAGAAGCCGATGGAGCGCACCGGCCGCAAGGCCCAGCGCGAGCCGGGCACGATCATCGCCGAGGCCGACCTGGGCTAGGGCGCGCTACTGGAGGATGGCGGAGGTGCTGCTGCTGATGGCCCGGCGCAGGACGCCGAGCGCGGAGTGGGGCGGCTGGCCGGCGGAGTCGCCAGAGAGCTCGTACTGCGACAGCCAGGTCCGGAGTCGCTCGTATTCCGCGCCCCGGGTCGAGTCCCGGAAGGCGAGCCGGCCGTTCGCGGTCCGGTAACTCGCCTCCGGCTCGGCGAGCAGGGTGTAGACCCGTTCCAGCGCGCCGAGCACCGAGTCGGCGGCGGATGCGTCGTCCGCCGGCTCCATGCTGGAGGCAAAGACCTTCCACTCCTGCTGGTCCACCCGCGACCAGAATCCGGTACGCGCGAGCATGGTGGCGGAGTCCCGGTACGCCACCGCCGCGTTGCGCTGGCTGGCGCGGTAATGCTCGATCAGGTCCCGCAGGAGGATGAGGCGCGCCCGGGTGCGCCGCACACTGTCAGGCGAAGTGAGCTTGACGGGCTGGAGCAGGCCCACGAGGCCCAGCGCCAGCGCGGTATCGCCCAGCCGCCGGCCCGCCGCTTCCATCGCGTATACCTGGTGGGCATTCAGGTTCACCGGGGCGAGGCGCATCGCCTCCATGGTCGCGGGGCTGGGCGTGCTTCGCGTGGCCGTGCTTGATACCCGGGTCGGGGGTGCGGGAGAATCGACCGCGGCGCGGCCGGGGGCGTCGCCCCGCTCGCGCAGCACGGTGAACACGCTCCCCACCATGACGATGGCCGCGATCCCGGCGAGCGCCGGGAGGATCCAGGCCGGGCGTCGCTTCGCCGCCAGCTCCGCGGCGCTCACCGAGAACATCTGCACGATCTGGTGCCCCGCGCCGCCGTCGCGCTCGCCGCCCTTGAGCGGCAGGGGGTCGAGCGCGTCGACCGGGACGAGGAGCGCCGCCTTGGCGAGCGCCTGGTGATAGTCGGGGTGGGCGTCGATGCTGCGCCAGTCCCGCGCCGGGGCATCGTAGAAGCGGGCTGTCGGTGTGACCGTGCCGCTGCTGATGCCAAGCGCCAGTTCATCGACCGTGCGGTACACGGCCTCCTCGCCCGAGGCGAGCAGGATGCGCATCATGGGCAAGAGTATACTGCGACCGGAAAGCGTGGGGGAGGAGGCTACCGGGCCGGCGGAGGCCGATCGGATCCCAAACCCCGAAGCAATCGCGGCATCGTCACGTGATCGGCCGCCTCGGCGGGGTCACCCAGGTAGGAAAGGGTCTGGAGGATTTCCCGGCGCACCCGGTTGTATGCCAGTGCGGCCGAGGGGTTCTGGAACTGCATCATGTTGTCCTTGAAGCGCACCTCGCCTTCCTGGGCCACCAGGATGGCGAAGAGGCTGTCGACATCGGCCAGCAGGGAGCGGGACGCCTCCGAGACCTCGAACGATTCCCGAAGCGAGCCACGGTCGCCCTCACCCGCACGGTAGGTCTGCTCCAGCTGGACCTCGCGCCCGCGATATACCCGCAGGATGTTGCCGGCGGCCGCGACCATGCGCCGCGCGGCGCGGATGCTATCGGCGGTCGAGAAGCGCGCGGGGCTGAACACCCGCTTGAAATCGACGTAGGCGAGCGACTCGTCCATCTCGGCCCGGGCGTCGGCATACGCCTCGTAGTACGAGGGCGTCTTGCTGACCGAACTGCCCAGACGGGAGGTGGTCTTGGCGCCCGGTTGCGCCGCCGCCCCGGCGGCCGGCACGGCCGGGCGCCCAGCGAGGGGCTTGGAAGGCGCCGGGAACGTCACCGGCACGGTATCGACCCGCGGGCGGGCCACGGTGGCCTGCTTCGGGGCGGTCGGGGACACCGGCGGCTTCCCGCCAGCCGTGCTGGCGACCGGCCCGGGGCCGGCAGGGGGGTGAGCCGGCCGGCCGATCGCCGTGTCCAGCGCCGCCGTGGCGGCGAGAATCGAGTCGGAGGCGGTGCGGCTCGCGACCGGTGCGGGCGCGGGCCGGGCCGGCGAGCTCATGAGGTCCGCCGCCATGGCTGCCGCCGTGACGATGGCGCCGGCCAGGATCGCCACCAGCGCGATCGGCTGGCGGCGCTGGTCGGCCATCGGCGCCAGGGCGGGGAGGGTCTCCTGCTCCGACTGGGCGGTCAGGTCGATCAGGTCCACGGCCGGCTGCGGCCCGCTGGGCGTCACCGGACCGGTCAACGGAATCCCGGCCATGGGGATGGTGGCGGGGACAACCGCCGGCCCCGACGGTGGCGTGGAAACGGCGGCCGGAGCCAGTGGTTCGGGCTGGGCTGGCAGGAGCTCCAGGCCGCTCAGGTCGGCGGCGTCCGACTTCCTGGTCTCGGGGGTGTGGCGCTGGGTCGAGGGCTCCGCGGGCGCGCTGTCAGGGAGGGCGGGGCGCTTGCCGGTGACAAGGGCCCGGTAGTCCGGGTGGGTGTTGATCGGGAGCCACCGGTTGGCCGCCTTGTGGAAGACCTCGGCGGTCGGGCTCACTACCCCAGACGAGACCGCGGCCGCCAATTCCTCGACGGTCTTGAACACGGCCTGTTCGCCCGAGTGGAGCCGAATCCGGTACAAAGCGCCCCCGATGTAGCTTGTAGTCTGAGAAGAACCTAAAACATCACATTGTTGCCCGGATCTCGCCAGCGCCGTGCCGCGCCGCACACGATTATGCAGTTTTCTTGCAAGGCCTAGAAATCAGATTATATGCAGTCATGTATACTGTTGTTTTGTAATAAGATAGCTTGCACCGCCCCACAGTCCATTGCTCCAACGCTTCGTCTGGAAACCACTGGAGAATCCCGAATGAGCCGTCCCAGTTCGCAGGAAGTCTCGCGTCGTGAATTCCTCGCCGCCGCTGGGGCGGTGGCGGTCGGCGCCGGTACCCTGTCTCAGAAAGGGCGGGCAGACCGGATCCCGGTCAGCGAGCCGCCGCGGGCTGTGGCTCCGCGGCCCGAGGCATTCGAGCTGGAGGAGCTGGGCATCGCCGACCTCCAGAAAGGGATGAGCGAGGGCCGCTGGTCGGCCGCCGACCTGGTCGCCCTGTACACGATCCGGGTCCGGGACCTGGACCGGAGCGGGCCGACCCTGCGCCACGTCCTGGAGCTGAACCCCGACGCAGCCCAGATCGCGGAGGGGCTCGACCGGGAGCGGAAGGAAGGGAAGCTCCGGGGACCGCTCCATGGGATCCCGGTAGTCCTCAAGGACAACGTCGACACCGGCGACCGGATGTCCACCTCGGCGGGGTCGCTGGCGCTGGAGGGGAGCCGGGCGCCGAAGGACGCGGCGCTGGCCGCCCGGCTCCGGGAAGCGGGCGCCATCCTGCTGGCCAAGACCAGCATGAGCGAGTGGGCCAACTTCCGCTCCAGCCACTCCTCCAGCGGCTGGTGCAGCCGGGGTGGCCAGGGGAAGAACCCGTATGCGCTCGATCGCACCCCCTGCGGGTCCAGCTCGGGCACCGGGGGCGCCATTGCGTCCAGCTATGCCGCGGCCGGGATCGGCACCGAGACCGACGGGTCGATCACCTGCCCGGCCTCGATCTCCTGCCTCGTGGGACTCAAGCCGACGGTGGGACTGGTGAGCCGGACCGGCATCATTCCCATCTCCCACACCCAGGATACCGCGGGGCCGATGACCCGGACCGTCGCCGACGCGGCGGCGCTCCTGTCGGCGATCGCCGGACCCGACCCTGCCGATGCGGCCACGGCAGGGATTCCGAAGGGGAACGTCGACTACCTGAAGGCCCTCAACCCCGACGCGCTGCAAGGGGTGCGGCTTGGCGTCACCCGGAAGCACTTCACCGGCTACCACGACGGCACCGACCGGATCTTCGCCGAGGCGCTGGATGTGCTGCGGCAGCTGGGGGCGGTCATCGTCGATCCCACCGACCTCCCGCACACCGGCGAGTACGATGACGCCGAATTCCAGGTCCTGCTCTACGAGTTCAAGGCCGACCTGAACGCCTACTTCGCGGCGCGCGGCCCCACCTCGCCGATGAAGTCGCTCAAGGACGTCATCGCGTTCAACGAGCGGGAGAAGGCGCGGGTGATGCCCTTCTTCGGACAGGAGACGATGCTCCTCGCGGAGGCGAAAGGGCCGCTCACCGAGAAGGCCTATCTCGCCGCCCTGGCGAAGTGCCGGCTGCTCACCCGGACGCAGGGGATCGACGCGGTCATGACGAAGTACAAGCTCGATGCGCTGGTGGCACCGACCGGCAATCCGGCCTGGCCCATCGACCTGGTCAACGGCGATCACTTCACCGGCTCGGTCACCACGCCGGCGGCGGTGGCGGGGTATCCGCACATCACGGTGCCAGCCGGCTTCGAACATGGCCTGCCGGTGGGGCTGTCGTTCTTCGGGCGGGCCTGGAGCGAAGCCAGGCTGCTCGGCTTCGCCTACGCCTACGAGCAGGCGACGAAGCACCGCCGCGCGCCGGCGTTCGCGCCGTCGATCGACATGGGCCCGGGCCTCGAGGGCTCGGTGGGAGGGGGACGTTGAGGATGCGCTTCCTGGTCCTCCCGGTCGGTCTGACCGCAGGCCTCGTCATGACACTCGCCGCGCAGGAGCCGGCGGGTGACAGCGTTGCCCCGAAGGCGTACCGGACCAAGCTCACCGGGCTCCCCTACATCACCTACACCCCGCAGACGAAGATCCAGTTCGGGGTCGCGGGAGGGATCCAGTTCAAGGTGCCGGCGGCCCGCACCGATCCCGGCACGCGGCCGAGCTACCTGGCGGCCAACCTCGCGTACACGACCAAGGGGCAGTGGCTCACCTTCCTGGAGAACAGCCTCTACACCCGGCAGAACCAGTGGTGGCTCTGGGGCCGGGTGAGCGCCGGGTATTTCCCGCTGTTTTACTACGGTGTCGGTCCGCACACCGAACAGGCCGACTCCAACCTGATGAAGCATCGTTACCTCACCCTCGAGGGGAAGGCGCTCCGGCGGGTGCACGGCGCCTTCTCGACGGGGCCGCATTACCGGCTGGAATCGTTCTTCGATGTCTCCTGGCAGTTCCCGTCGCAGATTCCCGCCGGGCTGCCGGGCGGGACCGGTGGCAAGAGCTCCGGCATTGGCTGGAGCGCGCAGTACGACAACCGCAACTCCACCACGACGCCGACCCGCGGCCGCTACCTGATGGTCGACTACCTGCACCAGGCGGGATGGCTGGGCAGTGACTTCGACTACGACCAGTTCGCCCTCGATGCGCGGACCTACCTCCCGGTGCGGCACGCGCGGGACGTGATCGCACTGCAGCTCTACGGCGAGTGGAACGGTGCGGAGGTGCCGGTCCAGTCGATGGCGCGGCTCTCGGACTTCAGCAGTGCGTTTCTCGCGCGTGGGGTGTACCTCGGCCGGTTCCGCGACCGCCACGAGATGATCGCGCAGGCCGACTACCGCGGGCACCTGAAGGGGCGGTTCGGCTACGTCGTGTTCGGGTCGGCGGGGAGTGTGTACGGCACCGGGGGGACGGCGCTGTTCGACAAGCTCAAGTACACCTACGGGGCGGGGCTCCGGTTCAACGTCAATCCCGACGACCCGCTGAATCTTCGGGCCGATTTCACCCTGACGAGCTTCGGGGAATCGGGACTGAGCATCGGGGCGACGGAAGCCTTTTGAGGCAACGTTGCGGAGGGGCGATTTCCGGCCCATGTTAGGTGCGAACCCTCGCCAGCTGGCAATGCCAGGTCCTTCTCCCGCTCTACGCCGCGCCGCCTGTCTGGCCCTGGGAGCGTTCCTCGGGTGCAGTGATCCGAGCGAGCCTCCGGTCGCGCTCGAGGTCAGCGTCTCGCCCCGGGTGCAGTGGAGCGGGCGCGATTTACAGCTCACCGACTCCATGGCGGCCCCATGATGACGACTGTGCGTCGGCTGCCCTGGTGCCTGGTCCTGCTCCTCGCCTGCAGCGACCCGAGCGGGCCCCCGACCGTCCCCCAGGTCGCGATCTCGCCGGCGGTGCAGTGGAGCGGGGGTGAGGTGCTGCTGACCTCGCACGATCTCGGCAGCCGCTCGCTGCCGCGGCTGCTGGCTGGCGCCGAAACGCTCGCCGTCAGACGGGTGTCCGACTCGGTCGTCGCCGCGGTGCTCCCGCTGGGACCCAGCGGCACGATCGCGATCGATCTGGTGCGGAACGGCTCCCGCTACCGGGTAGGACAGGTGGAGCGGGCGGGGTTCCGGGAGTCTCACCTCGCCATCCCGGGCTTCGTGGGAGAACTGGTGACCGCCTGGCGCGGGAGCACACCGGTAGTGCTCGGGGAAGGGTCCACGCTGGATTTCGGGATCCAGGAACTGGACCTCAACACCATGCTGGTCGCGCCGCTTCCCGGCGTGAAGGTGCCGCCCCGCTACGGCCTCAGTCCCACCCGTACGCCCAATGAATTCCTCGCCCTGGATTCGCTGCGGTCGTCGGTGCAGCGGTGGCGCTACGGCCCGGTCCCGGCCTTCTTCGACACCGTTCCGACGTTCATCAATAGCCAGTTCATCCGGCAGTCGGTCCAGTTCCAGGATTCGGTCTGGCTGATCACCAGCGCCCATTCGGCCAACGTGCGCCGGGGGTCCTCCTGGATCTTCCCGGACTTCGTCCCGCAGGGCGGGGGAATCGGACTGCGGGCCGAGGGTTCGTGGAACGTCTTCCTCTCCCCGCGCGGCGACGTCGCCACCTACAGCGTCAACTTTGCAGCGCCCGGGGTCCCGGTCTTCAGGATGTCCACCGGCGACACCGCCTACACGCTGGGAGCCGGCTTCCCCTTTGCCCAGGCTGCGGGGTTCTCCGGCGATGGGGATCGGATCTTCTTCCTCGGTGGGGCGCGTAACCCGACGGCGGATTCACTCCTCGTCGTTCGCGCCGCGACCGGCGAGGTGCTGGGCGGTGTTCACCTTCCCGCCGACCAGGGACTGGGCCTGGCCATTGACCCGGTCCGGCCCCTGGCCTACGTGGAGGTGATCCGCGGAGGACACCCGTCGGTGCTGGTCTACGACCAGGATCTGGACCTCGTCGGGGAGTTGCCCGCGCCGGTCACCGGCACGCCCACCTGCGACCCCCAGTGGTGCTGGAAGAGCCTCCTGGTCGTGGACCGCGCTCGGAGCCGGCTGCACTCCGTCTGGTACCGGGATACCGACGGCAACTTCATCTCGACTTACGACCTTCTTCCAACCCCCTGAGGTTGAACAACCGCCGGGGTGGCATCGCCCGCGAGTCCGGGGCTAGATTGGGGGAGGTAAGCCGCTTCCCCTGATGGAGATACGATGCCACTCGAGCTGGACCCGGGCCGCCTCACCGATCCCGCCCTCCGTCCCATCGCCGAGAAGGTCCTCTCCGCCGAGCGCCTGAGCGCGGCGGACGCCCTGTCGCTGTACGCGACCAATGACATCGTCGGTCTGGGCCGGATCGCCGACTATGCCAACCAGCGGGCCAACGGCGACCGGGTCTTCTTCTCCGCCAACCAGCACATCAACCCCACCAACGTCTGCGTGCTGCGGAACACCTGCGTGTTCTGCTCCTTTGCGCGCATGCCGAAGGAAGAGGGGGCCTACACCCGCTCGCTCGAGGAAGTCTTCCACGAGGCCGAGGCGGCGCGGAACGGGCCGACCCGCGAGTTCCACATCGTGGGCGGGCTCCATCCCAAGCTTCCGCTCTCGTACTACACCGACATGATGCGGGGCCTCAAGGAGCGGTTTCCCCAGGTCCACATCAAGGCGCTGACCGCGGTGGAGATCGCCCACCTCGCGCGGGTGGAGAAGACCAGCACCCGCGAGGTGCTCATCGCCATGAAGGAGGCCGGACTCACCAGCCTTCCCGGCGGCGGGGCCGAGGTCTTCAGCACCGCCGTTCGCGCCACCATCGCCGAACGGAAGCTGACGGGACAGGAGTGGCTCGCGGTGCATCGCGAGGCCCACCAGCTCGGCATCCCGAGCAACTGCACCATGCTCTACGGCCACGTCGAGACCGCCCAGGACCGGATCGAGCACCTGACCGCGCTCCGCGGCCTGCAGGATGAGACGAAGGGCTTCCTGACCTATATCCCGCTCGCGTATCACCCCGACAACAACGAACTCGGGGAAGAGCTGGGGCGGGTGGGCACCGCCACTACCGGCTTCGAGGATCTCAAGAACATCGCCGTGGGGCGGCTCTTCCTCGACAACATTCCCCACGTGAAGACCCACTGGCCGATGGTCACGCCGTTCCTCTCCCAGATCGCGCTCAGCTTCGGCTGCGACGACGTGGAGGGGACGGTGGTCTACGAGCGGGTGTATCACGAGGCCGGCGCCCGCACCGAGATGCACATGCAGTACATGGACCTGGTGCAGCTCATCCGCGGGGCGGGGAAGCGGCCGGTGGAGCGCAACAGCCTCTACCAGCCGGTGCGCGAATCGTTCGACGACTTCGAGCCCGATCCCGACTCGGGGCGGGGCGCCTCCGCCCCGGTGGTGCACGCCGCATGAGGCTCGGCCGGCTTCCCTGGATCAACGGCTACCCGGTCTACGGCGCCATCGACCGGGGGCTGGTCTCGGTGCCGGCCGAGATCGTCACCGGCACGGCGAGCGACCTCAACGACCTGCTCGCCGCGGGCGAGCTCGATCTCAGCGTGATCTCGGCGGTCGAGTACGCCCGCGATGCGGCCGCCTACCACCTGCTGCCCGAGCTGGCGATCAGCTGCGATGGTCCGGTGCACAGCGTGATGCTGTTTTCCCGGAAGCCGGTGCAGGAGCTCCAGGGCGCCACGGTGCTGCGGACCTCGTCGTCCAAGACCTCGATCCTGCTGCTCGAGCTGCTCTTCCGGCATCGCTGGAAGGTGACCCCGCGCTATGCCACGGTGCGGGCGGAGCCCGCGGACCTCGATGCCCTGGCCGGCTACCCCCACGATGCGGTGCTCGTCATCGGCGACTCGGCGCTGCTGCTGGCGGGGCGGAAGCTGTACCCCTACCAGGTCGACCTCGGCAGCGCCTGGCACGACTGGACCGGGTTGCCGTTCGTCTTTGCGGTCTGGGCCGCGCGCCGCAGTGCCGACCAGCAGGCGGTCCGCGCGGTGCACGCGAAGCTGCTGGAGTCGCGGGCCTGGGGGCTCGCCCATCTCGACCTGCTGGCCGACCAGGCCTGGGCGACGACCGGGATCGAGCGGGGGGTCTGCCGGTCGTACTACAACGACCTCGACTACGGCTTCAGCTACCGGCACCTGGCGGGGCTGACCGATTTCTTCCGCCGGCTCACCCAGGACGGCCTGGTGCCCGACGGAAGTCTCAGCTTCATCAGTGCCGCCTGAAGGCGCACCGAACCTGCTAACAGCTAACGGCTAACAGCTAACGGCTCCAGCATGGACACCATCGACCGCACCTCCGGCGAGTTCCGCGACTACCTCGAGCTCTACCAGCGCGCCAGCCTCCTCGAGCTGGGTGAGCTGGCCGACAAGGTGCGCTGGCGGCTGCATCCCGACCCGACGGTCACCTACATCATCGACCGGAACATCAACTACACCAACGTCTGCGTGGCGGACTGCGGCTTCTGCGCCTTCTACCGCCGGCCGAAGCACGGCGAAGGGTACGTCCTGTCGTTCGAGGAGATCGGGAAGAAGATCGACGAGTGCAAGGAGATCGGCGGGGTCCAGATCCTCTTCCAGGGCGGGCACAATCCCTACATCCCGTTCGAGTGGTACCTCGACCTGCTGCGCTACATCAAGGCGAACCACCGGATTCACATCCACGGCTTCTCGCCGTCGGAGGTGGTGTTCTTCGCGGAGCGGTTCCGGATGGAGGTCCCCGAGGTGATCCGCCAGCTCCGCGCTGCGGGACTCGACAGCATCCCCGGTGGCGGCGGCGAGATCCTGGTCGACCGGATCCGGCAGCGGGTGGCACCCAAGAAGGCGCAGACCGATGAGTGGCTCGGGGTGCAGGAGGAAGCGCACCGCCAGGGGATGCGCACGTCGGTGACCATGATGTACGGGATGGGCGAGACCCCGGAGGACCGGATCGAGCACCTCCTCCGGATCCGGGCGGTGCAGCGGCGGACCGGCGGGTTCACCGCGTTCATCTGCTGGCCCCTCCAGCCGGAGGGGACGCCGGAGATGTCCCACTTCAAGAAGACCGACGCCGTCACCTACCTCCGCAGCCTCGCGATCGCCCGGCTGGTGCTCGACAAGGTGCCGAGCCTCCAGTCGTCCTGGGTGACCATGGGGCACAAGGTGGGGCAGGTGGCCCTCCGGTTCGGCGCCAACGACTACGGAAGCCTGATGATGGAGGAGAACGTCGTCTCGGCGGCGGGCACCACCTTCCGGACCACCATCGAGCAGATCGAGCGCAACATCACCGACGCGGGCTTCGTCCCCCGCCGGCGCCGGCAGGACTACTCCATTATCGAACCGGCCGCGGCGACCGTCGCCGCCTGAGCTCCCTCCTTGCCGTGGGGCCCCCGGGCCCCACATTGGCATCATGTCCATCCGCATCGGCATCGGCTACGACTCGCACCGGCTCGCGCCCGGCCGGCCCCTCATCCTCGGCGGCGTGACGGTCCCCTTCGACCAGGGTCTCGACGGGCACTCCGACGGCGACGCCATCGCCCACGCGCTGACCGACGCGCTGCTGGGCGCCGCGGCGATGGGCGATATCGGGAAACTCTATCCCGACACCGACCTCCGCTTCAAGGGCGCCAACTCGATCGCGCTGCTCCGCGAGGCGGTGGGGCGGATGCGCGAGGCCGGCTACGTGCCACTCCAGGCCGACATCACGGTGATCGCCGAGCGCCCCAAGCTCGGCAAGTACTTCGACCAGATGGCCGCCTGCCTCGGCGGCGCCTGCGGCATTCCCGCGAGCGCCATCGGCCTCAAGGCGAAGACCAACGAGGGGATGGGGTTCATCGGCCGGGGCGAAGGGATGGCGGTGATGGCGGTGGCGACCATCGGGCCGGCGTAATGGAACGGCTGGTCGCCTGGCTCCTGGAGCTCTCCTCCGGGACGATCTACGCAGTCATCGGTGGCACCACCCTCCTCGAGAACGTCTTTCCCCCCACGCCCTCCGACCTCGCGGTGGCGCTGGGCGGTTTCCTCACCCAGCACGGCCGGGTGACGGCCGTCGCCATCTGGGCCATCGCCTGCACGGCGAATCTCGCGGGGACCGTGGTGGTCTACCTCCTCTCCCGCAAGTACCAGAAGCCCTTCCGCCGGAGCCGGCTGGGCCGCCAGCTGCTGCCGGCCGACGCCATCGTCGCGCTGGAGCGGGAGTACCTCCGCTTCGGGATCGCGGGGCTGTTCCTCGGACGGCTGCTGCCGGGGTTCCGCGCGGTGGTGGCACCCTTCGCCGGGCTGGTGAACCTCCCGGTCGCGAGCGCGCTCATCCCGATCACCGCCGCCACCCTGGTCTGGTACGGCTTCCTGGTGTGGGTGGGGACCCGGCTCGGCGCCCAGTGGGAGTCGATCAGCCACTTCCTGGGCCAGCTCAACCGCACCCTGGCCATCGTCGCGGGGATCTTCGCGGTGGTCGTCGCCATCGTGATCTGGCGGAAGCGCCGGGCACGGCCGCCGCGGCGGGACCGGCTCCTGCGGGCGATTCACCGTGCCCTCGGCGACACGGGCGAGGAGGCTCCGGCCGTGGAGGGGCCCGATCCCGCCGCCTCCGCCGCCGCGACGCTGCTCTACGAGCTCGCCCGCGCCGACCGGGGCATCAGCCGGGAGGAGCGCGACCTCATCGCGGCGCACCTGCGCGACTGCTGGCGGCTGGAGGAGGTCGACGCGGCCCCCTCCCAGCCGGCGCCGCTCCAGACCGCGGAGATGGCCACGCTGGTCTCCGACCGCTTCAGCCGCGACCAGCGCCTCGCCCTGATGGGACGGCTCTACCAGATCACGGTGAGTGATGGCACGCTGAGCCGCCACGAGGAGGGCCTCCTTCGCCGGGCGGCGACACTGCTGAGTCTCACCCCCGAGGACCTGGCCGAGGCGCGACAGCGGGTCACCCCGCCATGAGCGGCACCGAGGCGGCGCGCCAGGCACTGCAACGGACCTTCCTCATCGAGCTGTTCCAGGACTACCTGGGACTCGAGGCGGGTCACAGCCGCAACACGATCGAGAACTACCGCCGTGACCTCGCCCGCTTCGTCGCCTTTGTCGGGCAGCAGGGCGTGTCGTCGCCGGGCGGGGTGACCCGGAAGCATCTCCGCGAGTTCATCTATGCGCTCAAGGACCTGGGACTCTCCGCCGCGACCATCCGGCGGCAGGTGAGCGCGATTCGCACCTACTACGGCTTTCTCCTGGCGGAGGGGCGGGTGCAGGCCGACCCGAGCGACCGCCTGGAGATGCCCCGCAAGGGCCGGAAGCTGCCGGACACCCTCTCGGTCACCGACGTGGAGTCGCTGCTCGCCGCCCCGAAGGTCGACGAGCCCCTCGCGTGGCGGGACCGGGCGCTGCTGGAGCTGGCCTATGGCGCGGGGCTTCGGGTCAGCGAGCTCTGCGGCCTCACCATCAACGACCTCCTGCTGTCCGAAGGGTTGGTGCGGGTGCTCGGGAAGGGCTCCAAGGAGCGCCTGGTCCCCATCGGCCGCAAGGTGATCGGCGCCGTGTCGGTCTACCTCCACCAGCTTCGGCCCGAGCTCGACCGGGGCAAGTCGAGGGAGCGGGTGCTCCTCAATGCGCGGGGCGAACCGCTCTCCCGGGTCGGCGCGTGGGGCGTGGTCAAGAAGCGGGCGAAGGAGGCCGGGATTACCCGGCGCGTGACAACCCACACCTTGCGCCATAGCTTCGCCACCCATCTCCTCGAAGGCGGCGCCGACCTCCGGGCGGTGCAGGAGATGCTCGGCCATGCCGATCTCTCCACCACCCAGATCTACACCCATGTCGATCGCGAATACCTGCGCTCGGTTCACCGGCAATACCATCCCCGCGGCTGAGTGATGCTCCGCCTGCGGACCAGTCTCGTCGGGCTGACGGCCGGACTGGTGGCCGGGTGTGCGACCTATCAGGCCGCTCCGGTCGCGAGCGACGCCCTGCTCCCGCGCTACAACACCCGCTCCCTCGAGGACCCGGGGCTGCGCGCCTGGTTCGACACCCTGCAGGTGGCAGTCCCTGCGGGTGCGTGGACCCCGCGAGCCCTGGCTCTCGCCGCAACCTGGCTTCGGACCGATCGCACGGTGCGGCTGGCGGAGATCCGTGCCGCCGACGCCGCCGTGATCACGGCGGGTGAGCGCCCCCAGCCGGGCCTCTCCACCGACGCCGAATACGCCTTCAGCAACCCGCAGGCGGATTCCCGCTGGGGCCTGGCGATCGCCACCGCTTTCACGGTGGAGCTCGGCGGCAAGCGCGGAGCCCGGGTGGGCCGGGCCCGGGCGGCGGCGCTGGCGACCCGCGCAGGCGTGCGGGAAGGGGAGTGGCGCCAGGCCGGGGAGGTCTACCGCGCCACCCTCGCGTTCCGCACGGCCGAGGAGGGCGCTGCCAGCGCGGCCGAGGAACGGCTGCTCGCCGATTCGATCGCGGCGCTGGCACGCGCCCGCTACGATGCCGGCGGCACGACCCGCGCCGAGCTCGCCCGGATGGAAGGTGAGGCGCTCGCGGCCCTGGCCGACGAGCAGGCCGCCGTACGCGACGCGGCCCGCGCGCTGGCCGACCTGCGCGCCACGATCGGCCTCCCCGGGTCGGCGGTCGGCGTGCCGGTCGCGAACAGGTCGTGGGAGGGCTGCGGCCCACTCCCCGGCGATCGCGAGGCACTGCAGCGACTCGCCCTCACCCGCAGCTGGAGCGTGCGGCGCGCCGCCGCCGAGTACCAGGTGGCCGAGGGCGAGCTCCGGATCGAGGTGGCGAACGCGAGCCCCGATCTCGCGCTCGGGCCGGGACTCTTCTTCGACCAGGGCACCGGCAAGTTCACCCTCGGCGCTGGGCTGCCGGCGCTGCTTCTCAACCGCAACCGCGGCCCGATTGCCGAGGCCGAGGCGCGCCGCGCCGTGGCTGGCGCGCGGCTGGAGCAGGCGCAGGAGACGGTCCTGAGTGCGCTGGACCAGGCGCTGGCGACCTGTGGGAGGATCGCGGGGGAGCGGGTCACCCTGGATTCGCTCGCCAGCGCCAGTGCCCGGCGCGTCGCGCTGGTCGAGGCGGCGTGGCGCCGGGGAGAGACCGGCTGGCTCGACGTCCTCCTCGCGCGGCGTGAGCAGGAACGTGCGGTTGCGCTGGTACGCGCCGGGAATTTCCGTGACGCGGCGGCCAGGCTCGAGCTGGACCTGAGTACTGGGGCGTGGGGACTCGAAGCCGACGGGGCATGGCCCCGTGAGGGGGAGCCGTGAAATTCTGGCATTGGCGCCGGGCGCCGGCCCTGCTGCTTGGCCTCGTCGCGTGCCGCGGGGGCAAGCCGGGTGGTGACGCCGCCGCCGCACAGGGCGCGGAGCCGTCACACGTGGTCGCGAAGGACGGCGAAGCCGGCGTGTCCCTCGATTCCGCCACCGTGGCGCGGATCGGGCTGGAGACGGTCGCGCTCAAGGCGAGCACCCGCGGCGCCGAGACCGAGCTGCCCGCCACGATCGTCGCCGATCCGGAAGCCACCTCGTTCGTCAGGGCAGGGGTCTCGGGCCGGCTGGCCCCGCTCGAAGGCGCAGCCTGGCCCCGCTTCGGCGCCCGGGTGGAAGCGGGAGAGAGTCTCGCCGTAATCGCCGATGCCCGGCCGGTGCTGGTCGGGCGGGGCGGCACCGTTTCGCGGGTCCTCGCCCAACCGGGGGAGCTGGTGCAGGCGGGGCAGGAGCTCCTCGAGATCTCGCGTTACGACGCGCCCCTGGTGCAGGTCGCGTGGGCCGATGACCTCCCCGACCCGCCCGGCGCCATGGAATTCTCGTCAGGCACGCGCGCCCGGGTGCGAGGCGCGCTGGTGGGGCCCGCTCCCGAAGCCGACCCCGTCACGCACCAGCCCGCCTTTCTCTACCGCGTCGGTGGTGGCTGGAAGGGCATGCGCCCCGGGGCCACGGTCTCCGGCTGGCTGGCCGACCCGCGGCCCCAGCGCGGCGTCGTGATCCCCTCGGCGGCGGTGGTGCAGTGGGATGCGCTTGCCTGGGCCTACCAGGTGCGCGAGGAGGGGCGCTACGTCCGCGTCCGGGTGCCCACTGAGCACCCGGTGCCCGGGGGCTGGCTCGTCACCGACGGGTTCCAGGCCGGAGACGCGGTGGTGACCCGGGGCGCCGGCCAGCTGCTCTCGGAGGAGTTCCGCGCCCGGATCGTCGTGGGTGAAGAGGTCGGCGAGTAGTGCTGACCTGGCTCGTTCGCTTCGCGGTGCACCGGCCCGGTATCGTCACCGGGCTCGCAGTGACGCTGGTGGCCTACGGCCTCCTGATCGTCGCACGCGCCAAGCTGGACGTCTTTCCCGAGTTCGCGCCACCGCAGGTCTCCATCCAGACCGAGGCACCCGGCTTCTCGCCGGAACAGGTCGAGGTCCTCGTCACCAAGCCGATCGAGGACGCGGTCAACGGCGTGAACGGCCTCGCCGCGCTCCGCTCCCAGTCCATCCAGGGCCTCTCGGTCATCACCGCCGTCCTCAAGGAGGGCACCGACCTCCGGCAGGCCCGTCAGCTCATCGCCGAGCGGCTGGCGGAGATCCCGGGGCGGCTGCCATCGTCGGTGCCCGCGCCGGTCCTCACCCCGCTGACGTCGTCGTCCAGCACCGTACTGATGCTCGGCATCACCTCGGCCGCCCGCACCCCGATGGAGCAGCGCACCTTCGTCGACTGGGTGCTCAAGCCGAGGCTCCTCGCCACGCCGGGGGTCAGCAAGGTCGCGGTGTTCGGGGGCGACGTGCGCCAGCTGCAGGTGCTGGTGAAGCCCGCCGCGCTCCGGCGCTATGGCCTCGGCATCCCCGAGGTCTACGACGCCGCCAGCCGCGCGACCGGACTGCGGGGCGCGGGCGTCATCGATGATCCCAACCAGCGGATCGTGCTCACCACCGAGGGCCAGGCCCTGACCCCCGAGGCGCTCGGCCGGGCGGTGGTGCGGGCCGGGCCCGGCAGCGTCCTGCGCCTTGCCGATGTGGCCCGGGTGCAGGAAGGCGCCGCCACCCGTTTCGGCGATGGGACCATCAACGGCGGCCCCGGGATCGTGGTCGTCGTCTCGGGACAACTCGGCAGCAACACCAAGGAAGTCGCGGGCGCGGTGGAGGAGGTGCTCCATGACCTCGCACCCACCTTCGCGAGCGAGCAGCTCACGCTCCATCCCGACATCTTCCGGCCCGCCTCCTTCATCGATGTGGCGATCCGGAACATCACCGTCGCGCTCCTGGTCGGCGCGGTGCTGGTTGCGGTCATCCTGCTGCTCTTCCTCTTCGACCTGCGGGCCGCCGCCATCTCGCTCACGGCGATCCCGCTGTCGCTGCTCTCCGCGATCATTGTCCTCGACCGCTTCGGCTTCAGCCTCAACACCCTGACGCTCGGCGGGCTCGCGATCGCGCTGGGCGAGGTGGTCGACGACGCCATCATCGACGTGGAGAACATCGCCCGGCGGTTGCGGCAGAATCGCGCCAGCCCCGCGCCCCGCCCGGTCGCGGCAGTGGTGCTGGACGCCTCGCTCGAGGTGCGCCACAGCGTCGTCTACGCCACGTTCGTGGTCGCGCTGGTCTTCGCGCCGGTGCTGACGATGAGCGGGGTCCAGGGGGCGCTCTTCCAGCCGCTCGCGATCGCCTACATCCTCGCGACGCTCGCCTCCCTGGTGGTGGCGCTGCTGGTCACGCCCGCGCTCGCCCTCCTGCTGCTCGCGCCGCGCGAGCGCACCAGTCACGAGTCGTTCATCCTCCGGCGGGCCCGGCACGCCTTCGAGGCGCTGCTCGGCACCGTCGTCGACCGGCCCGGCGCGGTCCTGGCCGCGACAGTGGCGCTCTGCGCGGGTGCGGCGCTGGTGCTGCCGGCGTTCGAGAGCACCTTCCTGCCGGAGTTCCGCGAGGGCCACTATGTCGTCCACATGGCGGCGGTGCCCGGCGCGTCGCTGGAGGAGTCGGTCCGGCTCGGGCGCATGGTGGCCCGGGCCATCGCGAAGGATCCACGGGTCCTGGCCGTGGGCCAGCGCGCCGGCCGGGCGGAGCTCTCCGAGGACACCTGGGGGACGCACTACAGCGAGATCGAGGTGGAGCTGCAGCCGCTGGAAGGCGAAGCGGGCCGCTCGGTGGAGGATTCGCTGCGCGCCAACCTGCGGGGCTTCCCGGGGGTGAGTTTCGCCATCCGCGGGTTCCTGGCCGAGCGGATCGAGGAGACGCTCACCGGGTCGACCGCCCAGGTGGTGGTCCGGGTGTATGGGGAAGATCTCGACACCCTCGACGCCGCCGCCCGCACCATCGCCACCATCGCGCGGGAGGTCCCGGGTGGCATCGACGTGCAGTACGAGGCGCCGCCGGTGGTGCCGGGCGCCAGCATCCGGCTCCGGCAGGACGCGGTGGCCCGGGCCGGGCTCGCCCCCGATGACGTGCTCCGGACCATCGAGATAGCCACCCAGGGCGTGCGCGCGGGCCAGACCTTCGAGGGCAACCGCGCCACCGACGTGGTCGTGGCGCTCGCCCCCGAGGCCCGGGCCCGTCCCGAAGACCTCGGGCAGCTGCCTCTCTGGTCGGCCGACGGGCGACTCACCACGCTGGGCCGGGTCGCCGACGTGCACCGTACCCGCGGGCGGTTCCTGATCGCGCACCAGAATGCCCGGCGGGTGCAGACCGTCACCGCCAACACCTCGGGGCGGAGCGTCGTCGACTATGCCGCCGCGCTGGAGGCGCGCCTCCGGGCCCCGGGGACGCTGCCGCCCGGGGTCCACGTGGAGCTGGCGGGAACCGCTACGGCCCAGCGGGAGGCCACGCGGGAACTGCTGCTCCACAGCCTGCTCGCGGGCGCGGTCATTCTCCTGCTCCTCTGGCTCGCCTTTGCCGAACCGGGCCGCCTCCTGCTGGTGGTGGCGAACCTGCCCTTCGCGCTGGTGGGTGGGGTGGTGGCCGTCGCCCTCTCCGACCGGACCCTCTCCCTCGGCTCGCTGGTGGGGTTCGTGACTCTCTTCGGCATCGCGACGCGGAACGCCGTGATGCTGATTTCACACTACGAGCACCTGGTCGTGTCGGAGGGACGGCTGTGGACCCGCGCCACGGCGCTTCTCGGGGCGAGCGAGCGGCTCGGCCCGATCCTCATGACCGCGACGGTCACGGGCCTCGCGCTGCTGCCGCTCGCCTTGGGGAGTGGAGATCCGGGACGGGAAATCGAGGGGCCGATGGCGATCGTGATCCTGGGCGGGCTCGCTACCTCAACCATCCTCAGCCTGCTGGTCCTGCCGACGCTCGCGCTTCGCTTCGTGCGGCTCTCGCCGCCTACTCCGCCGGCGTGACGTCGAGCGCCTCGAACCGGTCGCCCATCCAGTCGAGCAGCAGGAAGCCCTCCAGCGCAAACCCCACCGTCGCGAGCAGGAGCCCCGGCAGCAGGCTCCACCAGCCCAGCGACTCCCACCCGAGCCACGCCGCTGCACCACCGAGTGCCAGCGGCCCGGCGGCGCCAAGCAGGAGCAGCAGGAGAGAGATCCCGGCGGTCAGCAGGTGCTGGCCCATCGCCTCGATCCCCGCGGGGCGGATCTCGGTGCGCACCCAGGAGGGAAAGAGCAGCGCGCCCGCGTTCTGGATCGAGAGCGCCACCAGGTTGAGCCCCGACAGCGCCAGGAGCGCCGGGACATAGAGCCCGGCGATGGTCAGGAGCGGAATGGTCTGCTGTCGCGTCTGGCTGACCGCCACCAGCCCCACCACCGACAGGAGGGCCTGCGTGGCGGTGAGCACTACGGTCGACGAGGCGACCTGGCCCGCCATCAGGGCCCGGCCGCTCAGCGGCCAGGTGCGCAACTGCTGGATATGGTCCAGTTCCCCCCGCAGGTCGTTCCGCACCCACTGCGGCCCGAAGACGATCAGCACCGCCATCCAGCCGAACGCCATCGTCCCGATCATGACCATGATCTCGAGATGCTCGTCCCCCTCGAGCACCGCGAAGCCGACGATCCCGGCGAGGAGCAGCCCGATGATGCCGGCGATGCCCGGACTCGCCGTGCGGAGGAGGCGGGTCAGGTTCTTCCAGATGATCGCCCCGACGGGATGACCCTGGGGGGCCAGCCGGCCCCAGCGCCATGCGCGGCGGGCCGGGGCCCGGCCGCGGATCCCCTGGGTGCGCCACCGGTCGAGCAGTTCCGCCCGCCGGGCGCTGGCCTCGATCGAGGCTTCCTCGAAAGCGCGATCGGCGCGGATCACCCACCAGAGGTGCAGGGCACCCACGCCGAGCGCCACCAGGAACAGCGGGAACCACGCCGCCAGCGAAGGCGCCGACAGGGGCAGCAATGGAAGCCGGAAGGGATACAGCACCCACGCCAGCGGCGGCGTCTCGAGGAAGGCGGACAGGTCGCTGAGGGGCGGACCCTCGGGCGGCAGCTCGAAGTGCTGCACCGTGAAGACGACGACCAGCACCAGCCCGGCCAGTCCGGCCACCGCGGGCCAGTGCCGGCGGAGTCCGGCCCGGCCATGCTCGGTGAGCGAGTCGCGGGTGAGCGCGACCCCCAGTCGGTGCAGGAACAGGGTGGTGAACATGAGCCAGATGGTGAGGCCGTGCACCGGCAGCGGCAGCGCGCGACTCCAGCCGCGGTTGAGCAGCAGCAGCCAGAGGACCACGTTCACCATGATCAGGAGCTGGGCCCGGAGCAGCTTGTAGCCCAGGAGGCCGGCGCGGCTGACCGGCGCCGGGAACAGGAACTGGATCTCCGCCGGGGAGAAGGCCAGCGCCAGCCGGTCGGCGCCGAAGAGCCACCACTTGGTCGCCAGGATCGCGAGGAGCAGCGTCCCCGTCACCTGCATCACCGGGATGGCGAGCGGGGGACCGTTCTGGGCCCGCTGACCCCAGAGGACCAGGGTGAAGTACCCGATGCCGACCAGCAGGGCGAGCACATACCGCGGCTGCCGCAGCCGGCTCGCCAGCCGCCGAGCCCGGTTCTTGAGGCTCCGGGCCAGGAGGTAGAATCCCGCGTGGACGATGGGCCGCAACCGCTCAGCCCCGCGGCTCGCCGAAGCCGGTGAGGGTGAGGAAGATCTCTTCCAGCCCCTGGCCGGACAGCTCGGGCCGCTCCCGCACGATCTCGCTCACGCTGCCGTGCGCCACCCGCCGCCCGCCCTGCATGATGAGCACCCGGGTGCAGAGCTCCTCGACCAGCTGCAGCAGGTGCGAGCTCAGCACCACCGCGGCGCCGGCCTGGGCCCGCGCCGCGATGGTCCGCTTCATCCGCCGGATCCCGACCGGGTCGAGCCCCGTCAGCGGCTCGTCCAGCATCAGGACCCGGGGCTCGTGGATCAGCCCGCAGGCGATCGCCAGCTTCTGCTTCATCCCGCGGGAGAGCTCGTGCGCCAGCGCATCCTGCTTGCCCGCCAGCTCCAGTTCCTCGAGCAGCGGGCCGATCCGCTCGATCGCCGCCGGCTGCTGGTAGAGCCGGGCGACGAAGTGCAGGTGCTCCGTGACCGTGAGGTACTCGAAGAGCTGCGGCTCATCCGGGATGAACGCCAGCTGGGCCTTGGCCTCGAGGGCCTGGGTGGCCAGGTCATGCCCGGCCACCCGGATCCGGCCGCTGGTCGGGGGGATGATCCCCGACAGGCTCCGCAGGGTGGTGGTCTTGCCGGCCCCATTTGGCCCCACCAGCCCCAGGATCTCCCCGGCCTGGACCTGGAACGAAAGGTCCCGGACGGCTGTCAGAGCGCCGTAGACCTTCGTAAGATTCTCGACCTCGATCATCCGCGCTCCTCGCGCGTCGGGGTTGAAACCCAGAAAGCCGGGATACCGTCTCTAAGTGAAACACCAGTCGCCGCGGGGGCAGACCCGGATTCGGAGCAGGGACCATGCGTAACTACTGGATCAAGATCATCGCCGGCGCCCTCGGCATCTTTGCCGTGGGCATGCTGGGCATTACCGGCTTCCGGAAGGCCCGGGGCAAGGTCATCGATACCATCAACAGCACCGACCCGATCCCGATTCCGGTGATGGGGGTCGTGCCCTTCCGGATCGACAACCAGAAGCTCGGCAGCGTCTCCCAGGTCGAGTTCACCCGGGACGATCCGGAGCGGGTGTCGGGGGTCCGGGTGCTGATCAAGCTGGCCGATTCGGTGCGCCCGGAACGCCTCGGGCAGTGCCAGCTGGCACTCGACAATGTCGATAATATCGGCGACCACACCACCTTCCGCTGCGAGTCCACCGGAGGGCCGGTGGCGGGGCTCGAGCCGTTCGGGGTGGTGGTCATCAAGAATAGCACCGATACCTTCCCGCTTCTCCTTCCCGCCAAGGCCGTCGCCGATCTCCGCGCCACCCACATCCGGATCAACGGGCACGGCATCAGTGTCTCCTCGAGCGACGAGCAGGCCAGCGACCGGATGGCCGCGCGAACCGATTCGATCCGCGGCGAGTTGGAGAGCCGGGTCGACGCCCGAGGCGACTCGATCGACGCCCTCAAGGATCGCTCCGCCGAGCTGGAGGACTCCGCCGGCAGCCTTCCCGCCGCCCAGCGCAAGAAGGTCCAGCACAGCGCCGACTCGGTCCGCGCGGTCATGCGCGCGATGGTCGACCGGATGAAGGCCGATGAGGCCCGGCTGAACGCCCTGGAGGAGGTCAGCGCCCTCAGTCCCGCGGAACGCGACTCCATCGCGAAGCTCGGCCCGATGTTCAAGGACTCGATCCAGCGGATGGTCGCTCGCGAGCTGGAGCAGGCGCAGGTCCAGCTCGAGGCGGCGAAGGGACAGGCTGCTGGAGGTCGCGGGCGTGCCGCGTCCAGCGCCGGGGGCAAGCCGGCACTCCCCGAGCCGCCGGCGCCTGCGTCGGCCCCCACACCGGCTCCCAAGCCGCGCTGATCGCGGTTGCAGTTCCTTTCCTGACGACTAGACTCCGGGAGGCTCCCTCCACCTCCCGGGCTGCATGATCCTCGTCCTCGACAACTACGACAGCTTCACCTACAACCTGGTCCAGTACCTGGGCGAGCTCGGGGCCGATCCGGTGGTCTACCGGAACGATGCCCTGACGGTCGAGGGTGCGCTGGCGCTCCAGCCCGAGGCGATCGTGATCTCTCCCGGCCCGGGGGAGCCCTGCGATGCGGGGATCTCCATCCCGCTCATCCAGGCGTCGGCCGGGCAGGTCCCGCTCCTCGGCGTGTGCCTGGGCCACCAGGGAATCGGGGAAGCGTTCGGGGGAACGGTGGTGCGCGCCGGCCGCCTGATGCACGGCAAGACCACCGAGGTCACCCACCTCGGGACCGACCTCTTTGCCGGGGTGGCCAACCCCCTGCGGGTGATGCGGTACCACTCGCTGGTGGTATCGGCAACCGACTTCCCGGCCGAACTGGAGATCACCGCCTGGTCGATGGATCGCCCCCGGGCCCAGGAAATCATGGCCCTCCGCCACCGGATTCACCCCATTTTCGGGGTGCAGTTCCACCCCGAGAGCATCGCCACGGAGAGCGGGAAGGGGCTGCTCCAGAACTTCCTGCGGCTGGCCGCAGAGCACCGGGCAAGCCGTTCCCAGGCCGTTGCCTAACCCCTTGACCAATCAAGCTATAGCGTCTACGATCCTTTCCCCTCCTCTCGCGGCATGAGTTTTGACACGGCCGCGCCGCTTTGTTAGCTTCGGTGATGCGCGTCCTCGGCGTCATCCCGGCCCGACTCGGTTCGACTCGCCTCCCTCACAAACCGCTTCAGCTCCTGGCCGGAGAGCCCTTGGTGACCCGGGTAATTCAGCGTGTGCGCCGGCTTGGCCTGGTGCATGACCTGGTGGTGGCGACCGATTCCACGATGGTCGCCCGGGTGGCCGAGCTCTCGGGTGTCTCCGCCGTGATGACCCGGGAGCATGTCTCCGGCACCGACCGGGTGGCGGAGGTGGCCGCCCGGCCGGAGTACGCGACCCACGACGTGGTGGTGAACATCCAGGGGGATGAGCCATTCCTCCCCCGGGCGGCCCTCGAAGGGGCGCTGGCCCGGGTCGCGTCGGGCGATGACATCGGGACCGCGGCGGCGCCGCTCGAGGCGGACGCGGCGGAGGATCCCGCTCGGGTGAAGGTGGTGGCCGATGCGGCGGGGCGGGCGCTCTACTTTTCCCGCGCGCCGATCCCGTTCCGGCGCGATGGCGGCAAGGCGCCCGCCGGCGACCTGTACTGGCAGCATCTCGGGGTCTACGCCTTCCAGCGTGCGGCCCTCTCGCAGTGGACCCGGCTGCCTCCCGCCCCGGCCGAGGAGGCCGAGAAGCTGGAGCAGCTCCGGGCGCTGCACTATGGCATGACGGTCGGGGTGGCCCGGCTCACGAATCCCGCGCAGCCCGGCGTCGATACCGCCGAGGACCTGCGTCGCGCGGAAGCACACTGGTTTGCCCAGGAGGCAATGCAATGACCAAAGGCACCTCAACCACCAAGTACATCTTCGTCACGGGCGGCGTGGTGTCGTCCCTCGGCAAGGGCATCGCGGCGGCGTCACTCGGCCGGCTGCTGGTGGAACGGGGGCTGTCGGTCACGATGCAGAAGTTCGATCCGTACATCAACGTGGACCCGGGCACCATGTCGCCGTTCCAGCACGGCGAGGTCTACGTCACCGATGACGGCGCCGAGACCGACCTCGACCTCGGACACTACGAACGGTTCATCGACCGCTCCCTCACCCAGCAGAACAACATCACCACCGGCCGGATCTACTCGACCGTGATCAGCAAGGAGCGCCGGGGCGAATACCTCGGCAGCACCGTGCAGGTGATTCCCCACATCACCGACGAGATCAAGAACGCCATCAAGCGGACCGCGCCGGGCCACGACGTGGTGATCACCGAGATCGGCGGCACGGTCGGCGACATCGAGTCGCTCCCGTTCCTCGAGGCGATCCGGCAGTTCCGCCAGGAGGTCGGGCGCGACAACGCGCTCTTCATGCACCTGACGCTGGTGCCGTACATCGCCGCCGCCGGCGAGCTCAAGACCAAGCCGACCCAGCACTCGGTGCGCGACCTGATGCAGATCGGTATCCAGCCGGACATCCTGATCTGCCGGAGCGAGCAGCCGATCAGCCCGGAGATCAAGCGCAAGATCGCCGGCTTCTGCAACGTCGACTTCGAGTGCGTCATCGAGAGCCCCGACGTGGCCTCGATCTACGAGATCCCGATCCGGTTCCGGGAGCAGGGCTTCGACCGGGTGGTGTGCGAGCGCCTCCGGCTGGAGACGAAGGAGCCCGACCTGACCGCCTGGAAGGCGCTGGTCGAGAAGGTCCTGCACCCGAAGCACAAGGTGAAGATCGCGGTGGTCGGGAAGTACACCGACCTGCACGATGCCTACAAGTCGGTGGGCGAGGCGCTGATCCACGGCGGCATCGCCAACGACGCCGGCGTCGAGGTGCACTGGCTCTCCAGCGACGAGTTCACCGACCAGGCCGCCGCCGGCCGCCTCCTCGGCGGGATGGACGGGCTGCTGGTGCCGGGCGGGTTCGGCATCCGGGGCATCGAGGGGATGATCCAGGCGATCCAGTGGGCCCGCGAGAACCAGCTGCCGTTCTTCGGCATCTGTCTCGGGCTCCAGATCGCGGTCATCGAGTTCGCCCGCCACGTCTGCGGCATGAGCGACACCACCAGCACCGAGTTCGAGCCGGAGTGCGAGTCGCCGGTCATCGCCATCATGGCGAACCAGCGCGAGGTGAAGGACATGGGCGGGACCATGCGGCTTGGGGCCTACGCCGCCCGGCTCCGCAACGGCTCCCGCGCCGCGCAGGCCTACGGCACCCAGCAGATCAGCGAGCGGCACCGGCATCGCTGGGAAGTGAACAACGCCTATCGCGACGTCCTGGCCGAGCATGGGCTCCGGCTCTCGGGCCAGTCCCCCGATGGCGGCCTGGTCGAGATGGTGGAGCTGCCCGATCACCCCTGGTTCCTCGGCTGCCAGTTCCACCCCGAGCTCAAGTCCCGCCCCAACCGGCCGCATCCGCTCTTCGCGGCCTTCGTGGGCGCGGCGCTCACGCGGCACCAGCGCCCCCAGGCGCCCGCGGCCCCGCTGGTCGGTACCGCGCACTGACCGATGTGGTCCTTCGGCAGTGCCCCCTTCCTGGTGGCCGGCCCCTGCGTGGTCGAGGACGGGGAGGTGCTGCCCCGGGTGGCCGAGACGCTCGCGCGGCTCCAGGTCACCCTCGGGATCCCGGTCTGCTTCAAGGCCTCGTTCGACAAGGCCAATCGCGCCCGGCTCGACGCCCCACGCGGCCCGGGCCTCGAGGCGGGACTCGCGGCGCTGGCGCGGGTGAAACGGGACTTCGGGCTGCCGGTGCTGACCGATGTGCATGAGCCGGCCCAGGCCGCGGCCGCCGCGCAGGTGGTCGATGCGCTCCAGGTCCCGGCCTTTCTCTGCCGCCAGACCGACCTCCTGGTGGCCGTGGGCGCCACCGGGTTGCCGGTGAACCTCAAGAAGGGGCAGTGGGTGGCCGCCGAGGCGATGACCGGCGCGGTGGAGAAGGTGCGGAGCGGCGGGAGCCGGGACATCGCCGTCACCGAACGCGGCACCAGCTTCGGGTACGGCGACCTGATCGTCGACATGCGGAACTTCGGGCGGCTCAAGCGTGCCACCGGGGTGCCGGTCATCTTCGACGCGACCCACGCGGTGCAGCAGCCGGGGCAGGGCCCGGGCGGCGCCAGCGGTGGCCTCCGCGACCAGGTCCCGGCCCTGCTCGCCGCGGCGGCCGCAGCCGGCGCCGACGGCTTCTTCCTGGAGACGCACCCGGCGCCGGAGCGGGCGCTGAGCGACGGCGCCACGCAGTGGCCGCTGGCCCAGCTGGAGGAGCTGATGCGGCGCACCCTCGAAGTCTGGCAGGCCGCGCGCGCGGGGCTCGCCGCCGCGCCAGGCCGGGGTCCCGCATGATCTATCCCGCCATTGCGGGCCGGATCAAGCTTCTCGGGCTCGACGTCGACGGCGTCGTGACGAATAACGCCATCTACCTCGGCCTGGTGAACGACCAGCGGGTGGAGTTCAAGCAGTACGACATCCAGGACGGGCTCGCGATGGGGCTCGCGAAGCGGATGGGACTCACCCTCGCGTGGATCAGCGGGCGCTATTCCGACGCGACGGTGCTCCGGGCCACCGAGCTCCACATCGACGAGCTGATCCAGGACCGCGGCGCCCGCAAGGTCCCGGGGATGACCGAGATGCTGCTCCGCCTCGGCCTCGGCTGGGAGGAAGTGGCGTTCGTGGGCGATGACCTCGCCGACATCCCGGTGCTCCGGCGGGTCGGGCTGCCCATCGCGGTGGCGAATGCAGTGCCGGAGGTGAAGGCGCTGGCCGCCTACACCACGGTGGCGCGGGGCGGCGAGGGGGCGGTGCGGGAAGTGATCGAGCAGCTCTTCAAGGCGCAGGGCCGCTGGGACCAGGCGGTGCAGACCTATCTCCAGGACCGGGGGGAAGTGTCGTGATCGGACGGCTGCTGGCGGGACTCGGGGTGCTGGCGCTCGTCGTCGCCTGTCGCGACGACGGGGTACGTCCTACCCAGACCGCCACCGCCGCCGATTCCGCCGACCAGATCCTCGAGAAAATGGAGTTCAACCTGACCTCCGACGGGGTCCGGCGTACGCGGGTGATTGCCGACACCGCCTATGTCTACGAGACCACCCAGCTTGCGCGGCTCAAGAAGGTGAAGGTCACCTTCTTCGACGTGAGCGGCGTGGAGCGCTCGACGGTGGTGGGCGACTCCGGCCTCTACCAGATGCGGGAGGGGTCGATGGATGCGTGGGGCCATGTGGTGGGCACCACGCCGGACGGGAAGAAGCTCCTGACCGAGGAGCTCCGTTACGACTCGCGCAAGCACGAGATCTCCTCGGAGACACCGTTCACCTTCGACAAGCCGGGCGACCCGGGCCAGCACCTGACCGGCAACGCCTTCGTCTCCGATCCGGAGTTCGCCAACGTGCGGGCCAGCCAGCCGAAGGGCCGGGAAGTCCCGGGCCAGAACGGCGGCGGCGGGTTCCTGCTCCCGGGCCAGCAGCAGCCATGAGACGCGCGGTCGCAGTGGTGTTGCTCCTCGGCTCTGCGGGGACCGCGGTGGCCCAGGTGCCGGTCAAGCCGCCGGCGAAGGTGCCCGCCCGGCCGCCCGCACGGCAGCCGGCGGCGAAGCCGGTGCCGAAGGAGAAGACCTGCAGCTTCTCGGTCGATCACATCGGCCACATGGGGAGCCAGGAGGTCGTGGCCGGCGACACCAACTACTACGCCGGCGGCGGCGTGGAACTGAGCTGTGCCGGCACCTCGATCCACATGTCGAGCGACAGCCTGATCTCCCTGCAGCGGACCGGCACGGTCTACTTCATCGGGTCGGTCAAGTATCGCGACTCGCTGATCACGATGGATGCCGACCGGGGGACCTACTTCCGTAACGGGGAGCGCTGGGAGGCCCGGGGTCACGTGGTGACCGAGAACCTGCAGAACGGCTCCACGCTCATCGGCCCCTCGCTCGACTACTACCGCGCGATCGCGGGGGTGCGCGACACGGCGGAGATCTACGCCATCGGCCGGCCGACCATCAAGTCGGTCACCACCGACTCGGCGGGGCAGCGGGGCGAGCCGTACGTGATCGTGGGCGACCGGGTGCGGATCAAGGGCAACGACCGGACCTGGGCCGGCGGCAAGGTCACCATCAACCGCAGCGACTTCGCCGCGAAGGGCGATTCGCTGCTGCTCGACAGCGGGCCCGGCAACCTCGGCGTGCTGATCGGGAAGCCGGAGATGCGCGGGCTCGGGCGTGACTCGTTCACCCTGACGGGCCGGCGGATCGAGCTGACGCTCAAGCAGCGCGAGGTCGACTACGTGAAGGCGCTGGGCAACGGGCACGCCATCAGCAGCCAGGTGGACCTCGTGGCCGACACCATCGGCCTCGACCTCGAGAGCCGGGCCCTGGCCCAGACCCTCGCCTGGGGCGACAGCATCAGGCCCAAGGCCCTGGCGTCCGATTATGAGATCCGGGGCGACAGCGTCGCCTTCGACACCCCGGGGCAGAAGCTCCAGCAGATCCGCTCCTTCCAGCACGCCTGGGTGGGCGGGAAGCCCGACACCAACGTCCGGGTCCGGGTGGACAGCACGGCGAAGGGGAAGGCGCCGAAGGTGGACAGCCTCCCCCGGGAGCGCGACTGGATGTCGGGCGACACGGTGGTCGCCAGCTTTGCCCAGTGGGACTCGGCCGGGACGCAGCGTACCCGGCTGACGCGGCTCGAGGCGGCGGGGTCGGCCCGCTCCTACTATCGCGTGGCCGAGTCGAAGGTGCCCGGCGGGCTGCCCTCGATCAACTACTCCCGGGGAGAACGCATTGCGGTGACGATGAAGCCGGCGGGACAGCGGGGCGTCGAGCGGGTGGACATTCACGGCCAGGTGGACGGGCTCTACCTGGAGCCGCTGCCGGTCGCCGCGCCACCCGACTCCACCAAGCCGAAGCCCGCGCGGAGGGGCCGGTGAGCGACTGGCTCGACCGCCTCCCGGAACGAGATCCCTCGGTGCCGCTGGCGCTCGCGGCCATCGTGCGCGAGGCGGGGCTCGACGGCAGCGTGAACCTCGCGACCCTCGGTGCCAGTTACCGGGAGACGGTCCTGACCGCGCGGACCGAGGCCGGCGAGGAAGGCCCCGAGCTCAGCAGCGACGAGGTGCACGAGAACCTGACCCGCTCGGTCCTGCCGCGGCTCGCGGACGAGGGGTGGATCGCTCCCAGCCTCGGTGAGGAGTGGACCCGGGTCCGGGCCACCGGCCCGTGGTGGGACGAGGCGCGGGGCGACCGCACCAGCGTGCGGGCCCGGCTGCTCGACGCCGGCATCCAGGGGATGCGGCGCCGCGCGAGTCTCTCGCAGCCGGTGGCCGGCCCCGTCGCCGGCGGCAGCGTGCTCGAGGGGAGCGGCCTCGAGAAGAGCTTCAAGCGCCGGAAGGTGGTCGACGACGTCGGGGTGCACGTGCAGCAGGGGGAGATCGTCGGGCTGCTGGGCCCCAACGGCGCCGGCAAGACCACGACCTTCTACCTGATCACCGGGCTCATCCGCCCCGACAAGGGCAAGGTCACGCTCGACGGCGAGGACCTGACCAACGCGCCGATGTACCGCCGCGCGCGGAAGGGGATCGGGTACCTGGCGCAGGAGCCCAGCGTGTTCCGCAAGCTGAGCGTCGAGGAGAACATCCTCGCGATCCTGGAGACGCTCGACCTCTCCCGGCAGGAGCGGAAGGACCGGCTGGAGTCGCTGCTCGACGAGCTGTCCATCAAGCACCTGCGGAAGAGCAAGGCCTACTCGCTCTCGGGCGGCGAGCGCCGCCGGCTGGAGATCACCCGGGCGCTGGTGACCCGGCCCAAGTTCATGCTGCTGGACGAGCCCTTCGCCGGCGTCGACCCGATTGCCGTGCACGACATCCAGACCATCGTCGCGGGGCTCCGGCACCGCGGGATCGGGGTGCTCATCACCGACCACAATGTGGAGCAGACGCTGGATATCGTCGATCGCGCCTACATCATGTTCGAGGGCAAGGTGCAGGTCTCGGGGCCGGTGCGTGACCTGGTGTTCGACGACCGGGTCGCCCAGCTCTACCTCGGTCCCACGCTGACGGCGCGCCTCCGCGCGCGCCTGGAACAGGTCGCATGAGAACCGGGCTCTCGCAGCACACGTCGATGCGGCAGGACCTGCGGATCAATCCGCGGCTCTACCAGGCCATGGACATGCTGTACATGCCCATGATGGACCTGCAGCAGCACCTCAAGCAGGAGCTCCTCACCAATCCCTTCCTCGAGATGGTCGAGCCCGAGGAAGAGGACGTGACCCAGGGCGACCAGACGCCCACGAAGGAAGAGGAGAAGGAGAAGGTCAAGGAGGAGAACGAGACCGACTGGGAAGAGATCCTGCTCAACGGGTTCGAGGTCACCGGCGGCGCGCGGGAGGAGTACGAGGAGAAGGAGTACACCGAGCCGGTCACGGTCGAGTCGGCCGACCTGATCGACCATCTCCGCGAACAGCTGATGCTGATGCACCTCACCCCGCGTCAGCAGCTCCTCTCCGAGGAGTTCCTTGGCAACATCAAGGAGGATGGGTACCTCGCCGCCACCACCGAGGAGGTGCTCAAGCAGGTCAACGAGCTCCTCGATGGCCATGTGGCACGCCGGATGCCCGCGGAGCCTTCCGGCGACGACCTCGACGAGGAGGAACGGGAGTTCGGGGAGAACGAGGAGGAGGGCGGGGGCGGCTACTCCGCGAGCGCGTTCCTCTCGCCGGAGCAGTCGATCGAGCGGACCCTGGAGCAGCCGACGCCCGCGGCGGCGACCCCGGCGGCGCCAGTTCCCGAGCCGGTTCCCGCGCCCGCACCGGTCCCGGCCAAGCCCGCGATCCCGTACTTCACGCTGGCCGAAGTGGAGGAGATGCTCAAGATCCTCCAGCGGCTCGATCCCGCCGGCGTGGCGGCGCGCGACCTCCGCGAGTGCCTCCTGATCCAGCTCGAGGAGCGCAAGGAGACCGAGACCCTCACCTACCGGCTGGTGAAGGAGGCGTTCCCCGACCTCATCGCCCACCGGTGGAACGACCTCGGCCGCCGCTTCGGGGTGGAACCCTCGGCGGTGCAGTCGGCGGCCGACCAGCTCGCCCGGCTCGATCCCAAGCCCGGCCTCAAGTACTCGAGCGGCGGCGACGGCTACGTCATCCCCGACCTGGTGGTCGACAAGGTCGACGGCCAGTACCGGGTCTTCCTCAACGACACCGGCGTGCCGCGGCTCCGGCTCTCCCGCAGCTACCAGGCCCTCGCCCGCGACAAGAAGAAGTTCACCCCCGAGCATCGCGAGTTCATCGCCTCCCGGATGAACAGCGCCAACTGGCTCATCCAGGCGATCGAGCAGCGGCGCCAGACCATGCTCAAGGTGATGAACTTCATCGTCGACCGGCAGCGCGAGTTCTTCGAGAAGGGCATCGAGTACCTCAAGCCGCTCACGCTCCGTGAGGTGGCCGAGGTGATCAACATGCACGAGTCGACGGTGAGCCGGGTGACGAACGAGAAGTTCGTCCAGACGCCCCGCGGCGTGCTGCCCCTCAAGTTCTTCTTCTCGAGCGCCCTCTCCACCGCCAGCGGCGAGGACGCCAGCGCCCGCTCCATCCGCGCCAAGCTCCAGAAGATGGTGGGCGAGGAGTCGGCGTCGAACCCGCTGACCGACCAGCAGATCGTGCACCTCTTCCAGGAGCAGGGGATCAAGATCGCCCGGCGCACCGTGGCCAAATACCGCGACCAGCTCGGCATCCTGCCCGCCCGGATGCGGAAGCGGGTATGAGCCCGGAGCGCCCGGTGGACGTGAGCCTCCTCGTGCCGGCCAAGGACGAGGCGGAGAACCTGCCTGAGTTCGTGAAGCTCTGCGGCGAGCACCTCGGCGGCAGGACATTTTCCTTCGAGGTCGTGATCGTCAACGACGGCTCGAGGGATCGTTCGGCCGACGTGCTCCGCGAGCTCCAGGGGAAGTACGACTTCCTGCGGGTGGTCACCCATCGCCGCCAGCGCGGCATCGCCGACGCCCTGACCTCCGCGGGCGCGGTGGCCCGGGGCGACATCTTCGTCTTCTATCCCGCCGACCTCCAGTACCATCCCCAGGATGTGCCGACGCTGGTGGACCCGATCCTCGCGGGCGAGGCCGACATCGTCACCGGGACCAAGCAGGGGAAGTACGAGAAGGCGTTCGTCTCCGGGATCTACAACCGGCTCTGCCGCTTCCTCTTCGGGCTCAACGTCTCCGATCTCAACTCGGTGAAGGCCTACCGGCGCGAGGTGCAGCTGGGCCATCCGCTGCGCCCCGACTGGCACCGCTACATGGTGGTCGTCGCCGCCGCCGACGGGTTCCGCCTCACCAGCCGCCCGGTGCCGCTGTATCCCCGGGTGGCCGGCGTGTCGAAGTTCACCTGGCGCCGGATTCCGATCGGCGTGCTCGACCTGCTCTCCGTCTGGTTCCAGCTCCGCTTCGGCCGCAAGCCGCTGCTCTTCTTCGGGGTGGCGGGCGCGATCCTGTTCAGCATCGGCTTCGTGGTCGGGGTCATCGCCCTGATCATGCGCTTCGGGTACGGGATCGGCTTCCGGCCCTTCCTGAACCTGGTGGAGACGATGGTCATCTCCGGCATCGCCCTCTTCGGCTTCGGCTTCATCGGGGAGATGATCGCCGGGCTTCGCGAGGAGCTCCGCGACATCGCCCGGCGGCAGGTGCCGCCCGCCGACTGATCCCGCGCCGGATCCTCACCGGATGCGCATCCTGGTCGCCGCCCACAACTATCCCCGGTTCCCGGGCGACCCTGCCGGCGCGTATATCCGGAAGCTCGCCCTGGGCTATCAGCAGCGCGGGCACGACGTGACCGTCCTGGCGCCGCATGTCCGGGGCGCGGCCGAGCGGGAGGAGGAGCAGGGAGTGCGGGTGGAGCGGTTCCGCTACGCGCCCGAGGGGCTGGAGCAGGTAGGCTACAAGGGCGAGGCGAGGGTGGGACGACTCATGGTCGCGCCCCAGGCGCTGGTACTCCCGGCGTACTTCCTGGCCTTCCGGCGCGCGATCCGGCGCCTGACGAAAGCCGCCGAGCCCGAGGTGCTGCACGCCCACTGGTGGCTGCCCGCGGGATGGCTCGCCACCGGAGCGGGTGTGCCGCTGGTGGTCACCAGCCATGGCAGCGATGTGCGGATGCTGGAGCGGGGCGGGGTGGTCCGGCGCATGGCCAGGTCCGTGGCGCGGGTGGCGACCTGGACCGCCGCCTCCCGCTTCCTGGCGCGGGATATCGAGCGGCAGCTGGGCCTCGCGGCTGGCGCCGTGGCGGTCACCCCGATGCCGGTGGACCTCGCGCACTTCGAGAGCGGGCGGCGGGCGCCGAAGGCGGTGCCGCCCCGGGTGCTCTTCGCCGGCAACCTGGTCCAGGCCAAGGGTGTCGATATCCTGATCGAGGCGGTGGGACTGCTCCGCGACCGGGGCGTGGCCTGCGAACTCCGGATCCTCGGCGCCGGTCCCGCCCGCGATCAGCTCGCCGCCCAGATCGCGAGCCGCGCCCTCGGCGGCGTGGCGAGCATCGCGCCCTTCGTGACCCAGGCGCAGATGCCGGCGGAGTATGGCGCCGCGGCGATTACCGTGCTGCCGAGCCGGGGCCAGGCTGAAGGGCTCGGGCTGGTGCTGGTCGAGGCACTGCTCGCCGGCTCCGCAGTCGTCGGCACCCCGGCGGGCGGGATTCCGGAGGTGGTGGAAGACGGCGTGACCGGACTCATCACCCCCGACGGCGACACCGCCGCGCTGGCCGAACGGCTGGGCCGTCTGCTCCAGGATCCCGCGCTCCGCGAGCGCCTGACGGAGCAGGGCGCCGCCCGCGTCCGGACCACCTACGCCCTCGATACCGCGGTCGACACCTTTCTCTCGCTCTTCGATGCCGCCGTACACCGTCCAGCTCGCCACTGAAGAACCCGCCGGGTGGCAGGCGCTCGCCGCCAGCCAGGGGAACTTCTACCACGATGCCCGGTGGATCACCGGGCTGGCGCGCTGTCTTCGCTACCGCACAGTGGCTCACGGCCGAGGGAGATGGGGGACTCGCGGCGGCCCTCGCCCTCGCCGAGGTCCCGACGCTTACGGGCGGGAAGCGGCTGGTGAGCTATCCCTTCAGCTTCATCGCCGGCCCCATCGGCAGCGACGAGGCGGCGGTGCACGCGGTACTGGAGCGGGCGAAAGGGCTGGTCGCGGAGCGGGGGGCGCGGCGCCTCGAGATCAAGGCACTGGGTCCCGGCTTCGCGCCGGCGCCGGGCTTCCAGCGTTCGGAGCGGTACACGACGTACCGGATTTCTCCCGAGGGAGGCGAGCAGGCGGTGTGGAAGCGGCTCGACCGCACCAGTGTGCAGCAGCGGATCCGGAAAGGCGAGAAGGCCGGGGTCCAGGTGGTGATGGGCTCCAGCGAGGCTGACTGGCTGGAGATGGCGAAGCTCGAGGAGGGGGTCCAGCAGGGGCACGGGGTCCCGGCACCGCCGCGGAAGATGTTCACCGAGCTCCTGCGCGGCCTCCAGCAGCAGGGCCTGGTCGATCTCTATCTCGCGAAGATCCCCGACGGGCGGATCGCCGCCGGGTTCGTGATGTACAAGGGGCCGCGCGACTGGATCTACGCCTTCAGTGCGTCGGACCCGGACCTCATCAAGGACTACCGCCCAACCCACGTCCTGCTCTGGGCCGGGCTCCGGGCCGCCGTGGCCGCCAACGTGATCCTCGATCTCGGCCGGACGGCGCCGGAGCAGGCGAGTCTCGCCGAGTTCAAGCTCCGCTGGGGTTCCACCACCGTGCCCCTGGTCTATGATTACTTCCCGTCAGCGGGAGGCCTCAACCAGGCCCGCCGCGACACCGGGACGCTGGCACTGGCGGCGAAGGTCTGGAGCCGGCTGCCGCGGCCCCTCGCCCGGATGGGCTCCGCGCTCTTCCGCTACCTCGGGTAGGCAGGCATGGACTTCTTCTATCGGCTGCGCAAGAAGGTGTTCAAGCGCTGGGCCCGGAATGCCTTCTTCCCGGGCTGGCGGGTCCAGCTGCTGCGCTGGTGCGGGTTCGCCATCGGCCGGGATGTCTACATCGCCGACGACATCATCATCGCCGAAGAGCTCAAGAGCCGCGGCCTCATCACCATCGGCGACCGGGTCAGTATGGCGCCCCGGGTCACCCTGGTCACCACCTCTCATCCCAACAACTCGCTGATCCGGCCGTTCGCCCCCGAGAAGACCGGCCCGATCGTGATCGAGCCGGACGTCTGGATCGGGGCGGGAGCGGTCATTCTCCCGGGTGTCACCATCGGGCGGGGGGCGATCGTTGGCGCCAACAGCGTGGTGACCAGCGACGTCGAACCCCTCCATATCGTGGCCGGCCAGCCCGCGCGCACCCTCCGGGTGCTGACCCCACCTCCCGGCTGGTCGTGATCCATCCTGACCTCGCCGGGCAATCCACCGCGGCTGAACGCTGGGCCTTCGAGCTGCTGGTCGACCTCGCGCGCATTCTTCCCGCGGCCGACCGGGAGAGCGGCGCCATCGAGGTCCGGGTGGATGACGGGAGCCAGCCCGCCAGCTTCACGCCGGGAAAGCGCGAGGTGCGGATTCATCCCGCCGTGCTCCAGCGGGTGGTGGATGTAGCCGGCGGCGCGATCGAGCAGCGCACCACCTCCTGGGACAGGCACGGACGGGTCCCGGCGTCGGTCAACCCGCTGGTCGCCACCGGCCTCGAGCGTTCGCTCCCCATGCACGCGCTGGCGGAGGAGTTCGCGGCCGCCGTTGCCGCCTCCGCCGACACCGTGCCGGTCTACCGGCTCGGCCCCTGGCCGGGAAGTGCACGCTGGGCCGCGGCCGTCACCCACGATCTCGATATCGTGAGTGGCTGGCCCCTCTTTGCCGGGCTTCGCGTCGTCGAGTTGCTGAAGAAGGGTGACGTGGGCAGGGCACTGAGCGCCGTGGGCTCAAGCCTCGCCGCGCTCGCGAGCGGACCGGTACGGAAGAGCCTCGAGCGGATTCTCGAGCTCGAACGCGCCGCGGGTGTGCGGTCGACCTGGTTCGTCCTCTCGGGGGAGCCGAGTGCGGCCGGCTGGCGCCGCGGCGATATCACCTACGCGCTCGAGGGGCCGGCCGCCAGGTCGCTGGTGGGGCAGATGCTTGCCGCCGGTCACGAGATCGGTCTGCACGGGAGTTTCGACACCCGGGATGACGCAGCGCTGATGGCCGCCGAGCGTGACCGCGTCGCCCGCGTGACTGGCAAGCCGCCCCGAGGTGTGCGCCAGCACTTTCTCCGGCTCGATCCCGGCAGCACCCTCCGGCACGCCGAAGCCGCCGGTTTCGGCTACGACGCAACGCTCGGCTTTGCCGACCGCAACGCCTTTCGCCTGGGACTGGCCGAGGTGGCGCCTCTGTGGAATGAAGCGGAGTCGCGCGCGCTCCGGCTGGTGGAGGCGCCGCTCACCTGGATGGACCGCACCCACAGCAAGTACCGGGGGGAAGAGGATCCGGCTGCGTGGGTGCGGGATGCCCTCACGCTCGCCGACCAGGTGCGCGAGGCCCAGGGGCTCTGGGTCGGCCTCTGGCATCCCAATGTCAGCGCCCCACTCGGGTTTCCCGGCGCACTCGACGCCTTTGCGACGCTGGTGCAGCAGCTGGCCTCGCGCGGCCCCTGGCTCGCCCCCCTCTCCGACATCGTCGAGTGGCGTGCCGCCCGGCGCGGGCTGCGCGGCCGGCGGCGGCCGCAAGGCGGCGCCATCGAGCTGGTCAGCGACCGTCCCGGCACCTGGGAGGTGAAGCTCATCGCCCCGACCGGTACCGGGAACCTGCACCCCTGGCCCGCCCATGGCTGACCGCCGCTCCTTCTGGCGCTGGGCCCAGCTGCTCCTGGCCCTGGTGGTCATCGTGATCGCGGTCCGGCGGCTCTCGCGGGAATGGGACGCCGCGCAGAATGTCCCGGTCACATGGCAGGTGAGCCCCGTCTGGCTGGTGCTCGCGCTCCTGATTGTGTGGAGTTCCTATGCCGTGCTCGTCGAAGGATGGCGCCGGGTGGTGCTCGCGATGAAGCAGCGGCTCGGCTACCTCGACGCCGTCAGGATCACGATGGTCAGCAACCTCGGGAAGTACCTCCCCGGCAAGGTCTGGGCGATCGCGGGCGCCGCGTTGCTGGCGGAACGGGCGGGGGTGGCCCCGGGCGCCGCCGTGGCGGCGGCGTTCCTGCTGCAGGCGCTCTCGCTGGCCAGCGGCCTGCTGCTGGTGGCGTTCCTCGCCCCGCAGGCGATGACCACCCTCGACCCCTCCCCCCGGATCGCGCTCGCGGTCATTGCCGTGCTGGCCCTCGGCGGGCTGGTCGTCTTTGCAGTGCCGTCGCTGCTCGCCATGTTTCGGCGCTGGCTGCCCAAGGCCATTTCGGGGATCGAGCCGGTGCCGGTGGGAGCGCTGCTGACCGGCCTGCTGGCCAACGTCGTGGGGTGGGCGGCCTACGGGCTCGCGTTCCTCTGCCTGATCCGGGGCCTGATCCCGGCGGCCCAGGTCAGCTGGTCGCTGGCGACAGCGGTGTTCACCACCAGCTACCTTGTTGGGCTGATTGCGGCCTTCTCGCCGGGGGGCATCGGCACCCGGGAGCTGGCCTTCACGTTCCTGCTCACCCCGACGGTGGGCGCCCAGGCGGCGACCGCCCTCGCGATCGCCACCCGGGTCCTGCTCACCATCACTGAACTCGGCGCTGCGCTGCCATTTCTTCCCGCGATGCGGCGCACGCCCCGGACGCCATGACCGCACCCGACGATTCCCGGCCCCAGGACCGCTCGCTCCCCAAGTGGGTGCCGGCAGTCGTGTTCGCGCTGCTCACCCTGGTGGTCTTCCGGAGGTACATCTTCTCGCCCGCCGGCTCGATGCTGATCGGCAATGACACGATCGCGGCCGGGGTGATGATGCGGAGCTTCTTCGTCGAGCAGTTCCACCAGCTCGGCCGGCTCCCGCTCTGGAATCCGTATCTCTATGGCGGCGTCCCGACCATCGAGGCGGGGAGCGGCGACATCCTGTACCCGCCGGCCTTCATCCTCCACATGCTGCTGCCGCTGGTGCCGGCGCTCGCGTGGAAGCTGATCCTGCACGTCTTCCTCGCCGGCTTCGCGATGTACGGCTGCGCCCGGGCCTACGGCGCCTCCAGGCCGGTGGCGCTCTTCGCCGGCGTGGCGTGGCTGCTCTCCGCCAACCTGGTGAGCCTGGTGCTGGGCGGGCAGGACGGGAAGATGTATGTCATCACCCTCTTTCCCGCGGCGCTGGGGCTGCTCGTGTCGGCGCTCGACCGGCCCAGCTGGGTGAAATGGATCTGGTTCGGGGCAGCGGCGGGCCTGCTGCTGACGGCACACCCGCAGCTCTCGTTCTACGCCTGGGTCGCGCTCGGCCTGTACGCGCTGGTGGCGGTGTTCAACCGGCGGCAGGAAGGCACGAAGCTCCTCGGGCTCCGGCTCGGGGGCGGGGTGCTGAGCCTGGCGATCGCGCTCGGCGTGGCGCTCATCGTCCTGCTGCCGATGTACAAGTACCTCAAGGATGTCTCCCCGCGTGCCGGCGCCGGGCTCACCTACGAGATCGCCTCGAGCTACGCGCTCAACCCCGAGGAAGTGGTGAACTTCGTGGTGCCGGACTTCTCCGGCGCCAACGAGACCTACTGGGGCCGCAACCCGCTCAAGCACAACTCCGAGTACGGCGGGGTGGTGGTCTTCGCGCTCGGGATCGCCGGGCTGCTGGCGCTGAAGGGCGACCGGCGCCGCATCGGGCTGGGCCTCATGGCCGGGGTGGCGCTCCTGTACGCCCTGGGGAACACCACGCCGGCGTTCCGGCTGATGTTCGCCACCATCCCGGGACTCAAGCGGTTCCGGGCGCCGAGCCTCGCGACGTTCATCGCGCTGACGGCGCTCACGATCCTGGCGGTGCTGCTGCTGGAACGGATCTTCGCCGCGCGCGAAGCCAAGGAAACGAAGACGGCGGTCCGCACCCTCGCCGTCTTCGGCGGGCTGTCACTCCTCCTCGCCATCGCGGTGCAAGGGGCGGGCGCCTCGGCGCTGGGACCGTGGAATGCCATCTGGGGAGCGTCGCCCCGGTTCCAGGCCTTCGACGCCAACGCCCAGGCCATTGTGTTAGGCGGGATTCTGAGCGCGCTCTGGTGCGGGCTCGCCGCCGGCGCGCTGGTGGCGTGGCAGCGGGGGATGCTGGGGGTGATGGGAACCGTGGGGGTCCTCGCGGGAGTCACCGCGGTGGACCTGCTGCGGGTGGATACGCCGTACATCCAGGTGGCGCCGTACGACCAGCTCTTTCCCGAGGATCAGCTGATTCAGGACCTCAACGCGAAGCTACCGGCGGGCGAACGGGTCGTGGCGTTCCCGAGCGGCCAGATCTTCAATGGCGGCGGCCCGGATGGCGGGTACCTCGCGACCTTCCGGGTGGAAGAAGTCTTTGGCTATCACAGCAACCAGCTACGCTGGTATGACCAGCTCACCCGAAGGGATCTTCGCGATGGGGGAGATGCGCGGACGTACTGGGAGGCCTTCGTTGCCAGCCCCGCGCTCCGGTCGCTGTCTGCCCGGATCCTCATCCTGCCAACGGTTTTCCACCTCACCGGCGTCCAACCCCTGGGCAAGATTCTGAACGATCAGGTCACCGTCTATCGCGATTCGTTAGCGCTGGGTGCCGCCACCGTGGTCCCCAATGTCGAGGTCGAGGCCGATTCCGTGAAGCGCCTCGACCGGCTCTGGGACCCCGCGTTCGATGTCGCGAAGACCGCCCTGGTCGACGCGCCGGTCCCCGCGATCGGGTCTGGTGGAGGCACCGGGACCGCCAAGCTGGTCACGGACGGGGCCGACAGCCTCACCATCGAGGCAACCAGCACCGGCCCGGCCATGCTGCTGGTGAGCCGGACCTACCATCCCTCCTGGACCGCGACCATCGACGGCCAGGCGGCATCCACGATCCGTGTGAACCATGCCCTCATCGGGGTCCCGCTGCCGCAGGCCGGGACCCACCAGGTCTCCCTGATGTACCGGCCCGCAATCGTGGCCCAGTCGAAGATGGTCACCACCGCCACGTGGGTGATCGTGCTCCTCACCACGCTGGTCGCGCTCGGCCTCGGCTGGCGGGAGCGTGCCCGTGCCTGAGCGGCCGCCCATCCAGCGGGCGGTCGTGATCATCCCGACCTACAACGAGGCGATCAACCTCCCGCAGATCGCCCCGGTGGTCCTCGCCCAGGATCCCCGGCTCGACGTGCTGGTGGTCGACGACAACTCGCCCGACGGCACCGGCCAGCTGGCCGACGCCATGGCGAAGGACAATCCGCGGGTGCACGTCCTGCATCGCCCGGCCAAGCAGGGGCTGGGGCGGGCCTACCTGGCAGGGTTCGCCTGGGCGCTCGAGCGGGACTACCAGGCCATCTTCGAGATGGACGCCGACTTCTCCCACGACCCGACCTTCATCCCGTCGTTCCTGAAGGCGGTGGAGGACGCCGACCTGGTGCTGGGCTCCCGCTACGCCACCGGGGTCAACGTCATCAACTGGCCCATCTCCCGGCTCCTCCTGAGCCTCGGGGCCAACTTCTACGCCCGGGTCATCACCGGCCTTCCGCTGACCGACTCGACCGGCGGCTTCAAGTGCTTCCGGCGCTCGGTGCTGGCGGCCATTGACCTCACCCGGGTCAAGTCGAACGGCTACGCCTTCCAGATCGAGATGAGCTTCCGGGCCTGGAAGCTCGGATTCACCCTCAAGGAAGTCCCGATCATCTTCCACGACCGGGTCGAGGGCAGCTCCAAGATGAGCAAGAAGATCGTCCGGGAAGCGATCTGGATGGTCTGGTGGCTCCGGCTTCGCGCCCTGGTCGGGAAGCTCTAGCCATGCCCTCGGCCGCGCTCCGGGGCGCCCGGTTCTACAAGATGACCGGCTCCGGGAACGACTTCGTGATGTTCGACGGCCGGGAGATCCCGGCCGAGCGGATCACGACCCAGGACATTGTCGAGCTCTGTGACCGGCGCCATGGGATCGGTGCCGACGGTCTCGTGGTCCTCACCCCGGAAGGCGGCACCCGGGTCAGGATGGACTTCTGGAATTGCGACGGCTCGCGGGCCGACATGTGCGGGAATGCGGCCCTCTGCAGCACCCGCCTGGCCACCCGGCTGGGAATGGTCCCGGGGGAGGGTATGCAGCTCGTGACCCGGGCCGGGACCTTCCCGACCAGGGTGCGCGCCGGCGAGACCGAGTCCGAGCTCAACCTCCCCGATTTCCAGCTGCCGCCCAGGGCGACCGGGGCCCATCTCCGGGCCGGCGAGTCGTGCGGGTTCCTGGCCACGGTCGGGGTGCCTCACCTGGTACTGGAGGTCGACGACTTCGAGGCGCCGGACCTCATGGACCGGGGCCGGGCGCTCCGGTCCGACCCGGCCCTTGGACCAGCCGGCGCCAACGTCAATTTCGTCGCCCATCCGGAGAACGGCCGGCCGGTGCCGATGCGCACCTTTGAGCGTGGAGTCGAGGGCGAGACCCTGGCGTGCGGAACCGGCGCGGTCGCCGCCGCGGTCCTCCTGGCGCATACCGGCCGCGCCAAGCTCCCGGTCCAGATCCTGACGCGGGGAGGGAAGGTTCTCCACATCGGCGCGACACTGTCAGACGGTCTCGCCACGAACGTCTGGCTCGCCGGCGAGGGCCGCCAGGTCTTCACGGGCACTCTCTGAGGGACAGAGGCCAGCCTCCAAGCGGTTCTCCAGAATCCAGTTATCCCACAATCCTGCGGCAGGGCATCCAGTTTCCCACAGTTCCCCACATAACTACTTAACATAATACATATTATACGACATAAGCATCACTGTCGTTGACCCGAGCAAAGTGCTGATTCGTGGTCGAGGTACCAGTGAAAATGAGAAGCCCCCGGCTCGCGCCGAGGGCTCTGGCATACCTAAGGATTGTCGAGCCGGCTTACATCGCCCCGGCAGTCAGCTCCGCCAGCCGGACCTGTGCCTCGACCTTCGAGGCGGTCTCAGCGTAGTCCTTGATGACCTTCCGGTAGGCCGCGATCGCCTTGTCCTTCTCGCCGGCATTGGCCCAGGCCCGCCCGGCATCCAGCAGCAGGTCTGCCTTCAGGTAGTCGTGCTCGGCCTCACGGGCGGCGTTCTCGTACGCGGTCGCCGCTTCCCCGGGACGCTTCGAGTTCTCGTAGGCCCGGCCCAGCAGGCCGTACGCCGGCCCCTTGAACTGGGGCATCGGGTTGGACTTGATGAAGTCCTGCAGGTTGACCGCGGCGAGCTCCTGCTGGCCGTTGATCAGCCGGACCTGGTTGAGGTTGATGACCGCCTCCTGGGCAGCGGCGGTGCCGCTGTAGGTGGTGATCACCTTCTGGAATTCACTCGCCGCCAGCGGCAGGTTCCCCGCCTCGCCTGCGGCCCGCGCCTCATCCAGCGCCCGGCTCGCGAACTCATCCTTCCGCTTCCCGCTCATCGTGACGAACCAGACCGAAGCCGCCACCAGCGCCACGGCAACGCCGCCAGCAATCCACCGGTTCTCCGGCTTCTTGAGCCATTCGGAGAGCCCGGAGGGCTGAGATGTGCCGGTCGAATGAGTTGAGGACTTGCTCGAAGCTGCCACAGTTGCCGTCATTCCTAGTTCCTGATAGACAATGATTTAGGGGCCTTGACCTGCAGTTGCGTCTGAAGTGCCCCCGAGACGATTCGAACGTCCGACCAACGGTTTAGGAAACCGCTGCTCTATCCAGCTGAGCTACGGGGGCCAGAGGCATGGACGACCGGCTTCCGACAACCGACCTAGCCTAGTAATATGACGTCACCTGCACGAAGTCGGCAAGTCGCGATATGCACTGGGGTTATGTATAATACCGACTTCCCTACTACGAATTACCCGCACCCGGAGCAGTCCGTGACCCTCTCCCTGGCCCACCGCCTCAGGCAGGAAACCAAGCAGAACCACACCGAGGCCGAGCGGAGCGGAATCATGCGTCGCCTGCTCACCAAGACCCTCGACCAGCCCACCTACGTGGCCCTGCTTCGGAACCTGCTGCCGGTCTACCAGGCCCTCGAGGAGGAGATGACCCGGCACCAGGGGGAGGCCGAGGTTGCGCCCTTTCACCATCCGGGGCTGGGGCGCTCGAGCGCGCTGATCCGTGACCTGGAGCGGCTCGGAGGGCCCGCCTGGGCCTCGATTCCGATCCTCCCCGAGACCCAGGCCTATGTCGAGCGGATCCACGCCGCCGCCCAGCGCGACCCCGCCCTGCTCGTCGCGCACGCCTATGTCCGCTATCTCGGCGACCTCTCCGGCGGGCAGATCCTCAAGAAGATCGTCTCGGAGTCCTACAGCCTGGCGGGGAGCCACGGGGTCGAGTTCTACGAGTTCCCCGACCTCGGCGATCTCGATGCCTTCAAGCACCGCTACCGTGCCGCGCTCGACGCGCTGGCGCCGTCGCCTGAGCGGTCCGACCGGATTGTGGCGGAGGCAATCGGAGGGTTCGAGGCGAACACCCGGCTCTTCGCCGGCCTCGAGAAGATCGCGGCCTAGCGCCGCGGACTAGCCCAGCCGCCGCCGAACGGCGGCATAGCCCTCGAGCTGGAGGGCCAGCGCGGTGGCGCGGCGGGTGAGCGCTTCCACGCTGGCCATGGCCGAGGGCGGCGCGTTCCCCGGCGTTCCCGCGATATCGGTCAGCGCGCGGCGGGCGTTGGACAGGATCGCGTCGATCATCTCCCCGAAGCCCTGCGCGGTCGCGGCATCGACCAGCGGCGTCTCCCGCGAGCGCCGCTGGGCCTCGAGCAGCACGTCGTTCACCCGCCGGCGGGTCGCTTCCACGTCCCGCCGGGCCCGCTGGTCCGCCACGAAGAGCACGTAGCCCAGGTCATGGCCCGACTCGCCCGGCACCGGCTCCGCCCGGATGGCGATCGGGATCGCCGTCTGGCCCGGGACCCTGATCGTCAGTTCCCCGCCCCACGCCCGCCGGTCGGCCCGGAGCGCCGACATCATCCCGGCCGCTTCCTCGCTGTTGCCGAAGAACGCCATGAGGTCTTCGACCGAGGCCAGCGAAATGGGCACCTTCCCGAGCAGGTCGCGGAACGCGTGGTTCACCACCAGCAGCTGGCCGTTCGCGCTCACCACCACCGTCGGCTCGGGCGCGACCTCGATCACCTGGCAGACTCGCTGGAACTGGTCCTGGGCGATCAACACCCGCACCGCCTGCACCTGCTGCACCATGTCCACCAGCGATCTGCGGATCGCCCGCGCCGTCGCCACCTCCGGCTCGGTCCACGGCTTCGAGGTGCCGCGGGTCATCTCGGTCCACACCGCGAAGGAGCGCCGGGGCGACAGGTGATTCGGATCGGCCAGGTCGAAGGGTTTCCGGGGGTCACCGGCCCAGCGCAGCGTCTGCACCTGTTCCCGCCGGAACCAGATCAGGTAGTCCCGCGGGCGCCCCGACAACGTGATGGCGAGCAAGCCCGTCGCCGGTGCGAGGTGGGCAAACTGCTCCGCCAGCCGCGGCACCGCGCTCGTGACCACGACCGGTTCCCGGGGAAACTGCTCCGCCAGCCACTCCGAGATCTCGCGGATGTCCTGCGAGGAGGGCACCTCGCCGGTCGAGAGCAGTTCGCCCTCGTGCACCAGGGCCGCGCCGGTCGCGTCGACCGCCTGGAGCAGCGCCTTGGGTGCGGCGAAGAGCGCGGTGCGCCAGTCGCCGGTGGTGGCCAGCGCCTCGACGATGGTCTGCTCGAGCCGCCGCACCAGCATCTCGGTCTGCGCCAGCGCCATGTTCTCGAGCGCCGAAAGCCGGGTCGAGACCATCTCGGCGAGGATACCGCAGGCGGCGCGCACCTCGTACGGCACATTGTGGGGGGAATAGTGATGGCAGGCGATCAAGCCCCAGAGCTGTTCGCCCCGGGTGAGCGACGCCACCAGGGTCGCCCGCACCCCCATGTTCGACAGATACTGGAGATGCAGCGGCGACATGCTCCGCAGGTAGCACATCGACATGTCGATGTCGCCCCCGGTGATCGGCGAGAGCCGGGGGAAGACCGCCGCCGGTTCGTAGCCGACGTCCACCAGGACCCGGACCCGGGTGCGAAGGTAGAGCTCGCGGGCCCGCTGGGGAATGTCGGAGCTGGGATAGTGCAGTCCGAGAAAGGGCTCGAGGTCGTCACGCTTGGATTCGCCCACGATCTCGCCGTGACCATCCCGGTCGAACTTGTAGACCATCACCCGGTCGTATCCGCCCAGCTCCCGCATCACCCGCACCGTTTCCTGGTAGAGCACCTGCACGTTGGGGGCGGTGCTCACCGCCTCGATGCCGGCGGCCAGGATCCGGGAAAAGTCCGCAGGCGATTGGGGCGAGCCTTCCGGGAAGCCATGGCTCGGCTCCAGTTCCAGGGCGATGCCCTCGGTCGGCAGGCGATGCACCATCCCTTCGAGGGTCCGGGCCTGGTCGCCTTCCCCGATCCGCGCGACCACAGGCATCGGGGCGCCCAGCTCGTCGTTCTGGATCAGGGTACGCAGCCGCTCACCGAGAACCGGATCGAGCGACTCGATGGTCATGCCGATGGGGGACCGACCCCACGGGCCGAGAATCTCGGCGGCGTTCAGGGTGGCCTGGAGGACCTGCAGTCTGGCGGGATGTAATACCAACAGCGCCCCGTGCGGTTGAACCGACGCGGGGAGGTGTATGAGTTCGCGCTCGCAGTTGGTCAGATCCGCCTTGCCGAACGGCGGATGCAGCGAAGTATCATCCATGGGCCATCTTAGAGATGGCCCCCGGAATGAAATGTGTCAAGCCATCCGGGAGTCGGTCAGGTCCAATCCCGAGGCTTCAACATGTCCATCAGCTTGGCCTCTTCGGATCCCGGCGCGAACACCGGGGCGTAGTCCCACGTGGCCACCGGGGGCAGGCTCATCAGCACGCTTTCCGCGCGGGCACCGCTCTGGAGGCCAAAGGAGGTGCCGCGGTCGTGGAGGAGGTTGAACTCGGCATAGCGGCCCCGGCGGAAGGTCTGGAGGGCCCGCTCGCGCTCGCCCCACGGCTGCTCGCGCCGCCTGGCCACGATGGAGCCGTACGCCTCGGGCAGCACCCGCCCAATCGCGTTGACGAAGCGGTGCAGCGCCTCGAAGCTCAGTCCCGCTTCCCCTTCCCGCAGGTGATCGAAGAAGACACCGCCCACGCCCCGGGCCTCGTTGTCCCGGTGGGTGTTGCGGAAATACTCGTCACACCAGCGCTTGTAGCGGGGATACAGCTCCGGCCCGTACTGCTCGCACACCCGGCGCAGGACGCGATGGAAATGGGTGGCATCCTCCAGCGCGGGCCAGGTCGGCGTGAGGTCGGTACCGCCGCCGAACCAGTGATCCACCACCTCGCCGTCGGGACCGCTGATCTCGAAGTAGCGCACGTTGAGGTGGACCGTCGGGACGTGCGGGCTCCGCGGGTGCGCCACCATGCTCACCCCGGTCGCGAAGAACCGCGCTCCGGCGGGCGGCGTCGCGGCGAGCGCCAGCCGCGCCGCCATGCCCGGCTCCAGGATCCCGGAGACCACCGACCGGTTCACGCCGGCCTTCTCGAACACCGCGCCATTCACCATCACCCGCGACACCCCGCCCCCGCCCCCGGGCCGCTCCCACCGGTCCTCGGTGAAGCGCGCGACCCCGTCCGCCTCCTCGAAGAAGGCGGTGATCGCGTCATGGACCTCGGCGATCCAGCGCGCGGCGGTGTCGGCGAAGCGCGGAGGGGCGGTGATCATGCGGTCCACTCCTGGACGGCGTCGATGAAGGCCTGCGCGTGGGCGACCGGGACGTCGGGAAGGATACCGTGCCCCAGGTTGGCGATGTGGGGACCACCGCTGAAGGCGGCGAGCATCGTGCGGGTGCGGCGGCGGATCTCGGCGGGCTCGGCATAGAGCCAGGTCGGGTCGAGATTGCCCTGCAGCGCCTGGCTCCGGCCCAGCCGGGCGCGTGCCTCCCCGGCGCCGGTGTGCCAGTCGATACCGATCACGTCGGCGTCGGTGGCCTCGGCGATCTCCTCGAGCGCCCAGCCGGCGCCCGGGGTGAAGACGATCACCGGCACCCCGGCGGTGCGCGCGATCTTCGCCGCCTTGGCGAGGTACGGCAGGTCGAAGGTGCGGAAGTCGTCGGGGCCGAGCGCACCGGCCCAGGAGTCGAAGATCTGCACCGCCTGGGCGCCGGCCGCGACCTGGGCGACCAGGAAGCGTCCCACCGCATCGGCGAGCGTGTCGAGCAGGGCATGCGCCCGCGCGGGTTCCGCGGCCAGCATCTTCTTCGCGACCGAGAAGTTCTTGGTCCCCTGCCCCTCGATCATGTAGGACGCGAGGGTCCACGGGGCGCCCGCAAAGCCGATGAGCGGGACCCGGCCGTCGAGGGCGCGCCGGGTCATCCGGAGCGCATCGAACATGTGGTCGAGCCGGCCCTCGGCCAGGGGATCGACCAGCCGCTTGAGGTCGGCGTCGGTGCGCACCGGATCGGCGAACCGCGGTCCCACGCCCTCGTCCACCGAGAGGTCCATGCCCATCGCGTGCGGCACGACCAGGATGTCGGAGAAGATGATGGCGGCGTCGACGCCGAGAATGTCCACCGGCTGCACCGTGACCTCGGTGGCAAGCTCGGGGGTGTGCACCATCGTGAGGAAGTCGGCCTTCTGCCGGACGGCGCGGTACTCGGGGAGGTAGCGGCCCGCCTGGCGCATCATCCAGACGGGGGGACGCTCGACCGATTCGCCGAGGCAGGCACGGAGAAAGAGATCGGCCGTCACGGCGACGCTCATGAGTGGCTCAGCGAGAGAGATTGGATGGCGCGCGCGACGGCGGCGTCGGTCGGGCGCTCGGCAATGGCATCGGGTGTCCAGCCGGCGGCGGCCGCCGCTTCGGCCGTGGTGGGGCCGATGGTCACCAGGGCGGCGCGGGTGTCGGCCTTCCGGGCCCGCGCCAGCAGCTGCGCCACAGTGGGGCTGGTGGCGACGATGATGTCGGCCCGGTCGAGGGCGGCGCTCGCCGCCTCGAGACCGGCGGAGACGGTGCGGTAGCAGATCACCTGCTCCACCCGCCGCCCCGAGGCCCGGAGCCGGACCGGCAGCTCTTCCCGGTGGAGCTCGCCGCAGGGAAAGAGCACCGGGCTGCCGACGTTCGCGGCCAGGAGCGCGTTCGCGATGGTCACCGCGAGGCTCGCCGGGCCGGCCGTGGCATACGCCGGCACCTCGACCCGCGGGAAGTAGCGCTGCAGCAGCCGGGCGCTTCCCGACCCGGTCCACACCGTCGGCGCGCCGCGGAGATCGATCTGCAGCGCGGTGGCGCGCTCGACCAGCACCTCGGCGGTGCGGGGCGACGTCACCACGATCGCGGCGAAGCGGGCGATGTGCCGGAGTGCCTCGTCGAGCGGGCCGAGGTCCAGGGCGGGCGCGAAGGTCACCAGGGGCGTCGCATCGACCGAGAGCCCGAGCCCCTGCAGCAGCTCGGGCAATCCGGCCAGCGAACCGGTGGCGCCGGTCAGGACGACGGAACCCGGCATCATCGCGCCGGCTCCGCACCGGGCGTGCTGCGAAGCTCCTCGAGAATCCGGCCGGCGCCGTCCGCCACCAGCCGCAGGGCCAGCGCCCGGCCCAGCGCCTCGGCCTGCTCGAGCTTGCCGACCGGCTCGGCCAGGTGGCCCTCGACGCTCTGGCGACCATCGAGCGACACCACCCGCGCGCGGAGCCGGATGACCCGGGGGCCGGGACGCTGGCCCAGCGAGGCGGGATCGATCACCTCGGCAAAGGCGCCCACCGGCACCTCGCACCCGCCCTCGAGCTGGCTGAGCAGCGCCCGCTCCGCCGCGACGGCGAGGGCGGCGTTCTCGTTGTGTACGGCGCGCTGCGCCGCCTCGATGGCCGCGGTGTCGCCCTCGCGGGCGGTGATGGCGAGGGCCGCCTGCCCCGGCGCCGGCAGCATCAGCGTGATCGGCAGGCGCTCGCTGATCCGGTGCCCCAGCCCGAGGCGTACCAGGCCGGCCACCGCGAGCATCGTCGCGGCGAGATCAGGATTGCGGTCGAGCTTGGCCAGCCGGGTATCGACGTTCCCGCGGGTCTCCACCACCTCGAGATCGGGACGGGCGCGCCGGATCTGCGCGCGGCGGCGCAGGCTGCTGGTCGCGATGACCGAGCCGGGCGCGAGCTCCGACCAGCCCCGGCCGTCGCGGGTCACGAGCGCGTCGCGGGCATCTTCCCGGGCGCTCACCGCGGCCAGCACGATCCCGGCGGGCAGCGCGGTGGGCAGGTCCTTGAGCGAGTGCACCGCGAGGTCGATCCGGCGGTCGAGCATCGCCTCGTCGAGCTGGCGGGTGAAGAGCGCGGGGTCGTTGAGCCGCGCGATCGGGACTTCCGGCGCGAGATCGCCGCTGGTGTGGATCTCGATCGTGTCGGTCGCCACGCCGCCGGCCTCCAGCGCTTGACAGACGCGGCCGGTCTGCCACCGGGCCAGGGCGCTGCCCCGGGTTCCGACCCGCAGGGGCTGGGTGCTCATTCGACCTCCATGGGCAGGGGCACGGCCTCGCGCAGCTCGGCGGCCGGCAATCCGAACAGTTCACGCAGCGTCGCGGAGACGCTGTCGACCGACTCCCCACGCTCGGTGGCGCCGCGGAGAATCGTCATGGGACGGGCCATCAGCTTCGCCACGATCCGTTCGGCGGTGTGGTCCAGATCGGTGCCGGCGCGGGCGCCGGCGTAGGCCAGCTCCCGGCGGCAGACCTCATCGAGCGCCTCCCGCAAGGGCCGGAGCGCTTCCCGCGCCGCTTCCGCCCGGATCCAGGCCATCAGCTCGGCCAGCTCGTGCTCCACGATCGCCTCGGCATCGGGCACCGACGCCTTGCGGAGCGCCTCCGCCTCCTCGAGGCGGGGATGCAGGGTATCGAGATCGACGAGGGTGAGGCCGGGCAGACCAGCCACCTCGGGCTCGACGTTCCGCGGCAGCGACAGGTCGAGCACCAGGAGCTGGTGCTCCCGGGTGCCCGCCATCTCGCGGCAGAAGCGGAGCGAGCTGGCCCGCACCGGCGGCTGGTCGGCGCTGGTGGCGACGATGGCGACGTCGGCCCGCGCGAGCTCGCGGTGGAGGCTGTCCCACTTGGCGGCGCGGCCCCAGAGTTCCTTGGCCAGCTGCTCGGCCCGCTCCGGGCTCCGGTTGATGAGCACCAGGTCCGCGGCGCCAAGCTTCACCAGGTGGCGCGCCGCCCGCTCGCCGGTCTTGCCGCAGCCGATCACGACGCAGCGGCGCTTCTGGAGCGGGCCATGCCGCCGGGCCGCGAGCGCCGCGGCCTCGGTGCCCACCGAGTGCTTCCCGCCGATGAGGCCGGTCTCGTGCTGCACCCGCTTGGCCGCGCGGAGCGCGACGCTGAAGAGCCGGTGGAGCCCGGTGCCCACCGCGCCGCCGGCATCGGCCTGGCGATAGGCCCGCCGGACCTGGCCGATGATCTGCACGTCGCCCAGCACCATCGACTCCAGCCCCGCGGCCACCCGCATGAGGTGCCGGGCGGCGTCCTGCCCGCCCCGCCGGAGCGCGAGGGTGTCGAGCTCGCGGGCCCGCTCGGGGTCGAAGTCGGTCCAGCGGTCGGCCAGCTCCTGGTACGCCACCTCTTCCTCGGCGGGGTCCTGGGCACCGGACCAGGCGTAGAGCTCCAGCCGGTTGCAGGTGCTCACCAGCGCGAGCTCCCGCACGAGGTTGGAGCGAGGGGCATGAATCAGCCGCTCCACCTGTTCGTCCTTCAGGTGGAACCGCTCGCGGGTCTTGATGGCTGCCCGCCGGAAATCGAGCGCGATCGAGATCAGCATGGGACGACCGTCTACCTCGCCCTGAGGGCCGTGGTGGGCACGCCGGCGATCCGGCGGGCCGCCGAAAGCAGCGCCTCCATACTCTGCGGCCGGGGCCACTCGAGCCCCGTCAGCGACCGCTCCGCCTGGTGCACCAGCCGGGCGCGCCGCACCGCCACCTGTTCCATCGCCAGCAGGCGATCCTGCAGCCGGTCCTCGACCCGGTCCGCGACGTCGTCGCGCACCTGGTAGGCCCAGCCGAGGTGATCGCCGAAACGGCCGAGCGCGTCGATCAGCGCCGTCGGCGCGCCGGCCACGATCCCGCCGGCCCGCGCGGCGAACCGCGCCAGCGCAGTGGTCTTCCGGCGGTGCAGCCGCCGGGCCGCGCCCCGCAGGCGCTGTTCCCGGCCGCCCTCGAGATCCATCACCTGCCCGCCTGACATCCCCGCGAGCCCGATCGCGTCTCCCCACTCGGCGGCGAGCATCCCCGCGCCCACCGGCGACCGGCCCAGCATCTCCGCCGCCCGCCCCATCAGGCCCACCGCGGCGAGGATCGCGCCGGAGGACCCGACCTGGGCGTGGGTGGCGGGACGCCCGCGCCGGAGCGCGGTGTTGTCCATGCACGGGAGGTCGTCGAGCATCAGCGACGCCGTGTGGGTCAGCTCGATCGCGACCCCGGCATCGAGGCCCGCCTCGGGTGTGGCGCCGCAGGCGTCGGCGGCGGCCATCACGATCAGCGGCCGCCAGCGATGGGCCTGGTGCCCGTTGGGGTCCACCGCGTCGTGCAGCGCGGCGACCATCGCGGGAGCCGGCGTGACGAGTCCCTCGAGCGCCTGCGCCAGGCGGCGCTCGATGACCGGAAGACAGTGGGCCGTGAACTCCTTGAGGCTTGGCTCCGGTGCGGCCTTTCCGGGGCGTTCAGCCAGCGCGGTCGCCATCAGACGGGTACCAGGCCACTCAGGTGGCCGATGTTCTTGAAGAAGATGCGGGCGTGGGCCACCGGGTCCTGCCGCACCAGCTTCTTGTACATGTAGCCCTCGAACGTCAGCCGCTGCACGTCCCGGTCGCGGCAGATCGCCACGAACCGCTCGCGCCGGCCGTCGGTGCGATACCAGAAGCGCTGCATCATGTTCAGCACGAAGAACACCGAGCCGTGCGAGCGGTGGAACCGGCGCCGCGCCGTCGCCAGCGCGCGGCCATCGCCGCGGGTCAGCGCCAGGTCCACCGCGTCGGCCGCCAGCCGCCCGCCGGTCATCGCGTAGTAGATCCCCTCGCCCGAGGCCGGCGCCACGACGCCGGAGGCGTCGCCCGCCAGGATCACGTCCCGCCCGTTGTCCCACCGGGGGAGCGGCGCCAGCGGGATCGGGGCGCCCTCGCGCCGGATCGTCGCGCAGCTGTCGAGCCCGGCGTGGGCCCGGAGCTCCGCCACCGAGCCGCGCAGGTCGAACCCCTTCTGCATGCTCCCGGTGCCGATGCTGGTGGTGTCCCCGTGCGGGAAGATCCAGGAGTAGAAGTCGGGCGAGTAGCGGCCGTCGTAGAAGACGTCGCACCGCGCCGGCGCGAAGTACTGCTGAGTCGCGGCCGGCGAGCGGATGATCTCGTGATAGGCGAAGACGTAGCGGGCCTGGTCCGCGCCCGGGATCGCCTGCCGCGCCACCGCGGAGAGGGCGCCGTCGGCGCCGACCACCATCCGGGCCCGCACCGTCGCCGGTTCGCCGCTGCGGGACGAGCCCACGGTGTAGTGCACCAGCGCGGTGCCGTCGCGGTCCCGCCCGAGCCGGGTGAAGGTCCCGGTGCGCCGCTCGGCGCCGGCCTCCGCCGCCCGGACCCGGAGCCACTCGTCGTAGACCTCCCGGTCGACCATGCCGACGAAGCCGCGCTCGATCGGGATGTCCACCGCGCGGCCCCGGGGCGAGATCATCCGGGCGGTATCCACCCGGTTCACCAGCAGCGACTCGGGGACGTCGAACTCCTCCAGCAGCTGCGGGGGCACCGCGCCGCCGCAGGGCTTCACCCGGCCGGCCCGGTCGAGCAGCAGCACCCGGTGCCCCAGCCGCGCGAGATCCCACGCCGCGGTGGAGCCCGCCGGTCCTCCGCCCACGACCACGACGTCGAACGATTCGAGGCTCATCGGGATCCCCCTTCGAGGCCGTAGCGGGCCGCGGTCTGCCAGGCGAATGGCGGTACCATCCGGCCCACCCGCCGGGGCCGATGGCGCCGCAGAGTGACGATGCCTTCCAGGTGCTTCATCTCGACCCGCGCGCGGGCGAACTCCAGCCCCTTCGGGCCGAAGCGCGGCATCGCCCAGGCGATGACCGGCTTGAGCCAGCGCGGCGCGCGCCGCACCGGGAGCCCGTCGGCGATCCGGAGGAGCCCGCCCAGAAAGGTCCGCACCGCGCCGCTGCGCGAGCCCCGCGAGCTCACCGGGCCGCTCACCAGCTCGCGACCCAGCAGCTCCACCAGCTCCTCGCCGCGGGCATTGCGGATCACCAGCCACTGGTCGCCCTGCCCCGCCATGTAGCCCACGGTGAGGTCCGCGAGGCTGTTGCTGTAGTCGTAGCAGCTGCGGCAGGTGAGCGGCAGGAAGTCGGGCGGCAGGTCGGCGATCGGCAGCTGGATGAACGGGACCCGCCGCTCCTCGCCGTTCTCGAAACGGAGCTCGACGTGGAAGTCGGGCCGGAACTCGCAGTAGGTGACCCGCTCGGGATGATCGGTGAGCCGGGCCAGGAACTCGTGGAACCGCTCGGTGGTGGTGTTGTCGCTGCAGGGCGTGCCGATCACGTAGAGCCGCTCCAGACCGAGTTCGGCCTCGAGGGCCCGGAGCGCGTGCACCTGGCAGGGAATCCCGATCACCGCGATGCGCCGGAGCCCGAGCCGAGCCACCTCGTCGAGCAGCGCCAGCACCGGGGAGAAGCCCATTTTCATGCCCCGGGTCTCCCGCATCCCCGCTGGGTCGCGGACGAGGACCGGGCGCGGACGCCAGCGGTCCTCCGGGTCGGCCGCCGTTGCCAGCACCGCGTCGACCGCGCCGGTTTCCAGCAGCCGTTCGCCGATCCGGGTGGTGATCCCAGTCCACTGTGCGCCGTCCAGCGCCGGGGCCAGCCGTCCCCGCAGCATCCCGCGGTAGACGCCGAAGAGCGAGCCGTCGAGGTCGGTACCCCGGCTCCGGCCGTGCACCTGGTGTTCCAGCTCGTCGTAGCGCGGATGAATGAACTGGCAGGCGTGCCCGCAGCGATCCGCCCGGCTGCTCCGCGACACCCCGCAATCGGTGCAGAGATCGCGGTGCCGCGCCGCCGGGAGCGCCGGCGACTCGAGGACGGGAAGCGCGAAGGTCGCCATGCGCTACCGGAGGGCCGCGAGCAGGGTGTTCCCCTGCTCGGCCGATGCGAGTTCCGGGCGGGCCACCGAGCGGCGGTCGGTCGCCACAAGCAGCGCCGCCACCCCGAAGAGCACCGCCTCGGCGAGGAACACCGCGGTGTAGCCGCCGGAGGCTGAGCCGAGGGCGGCCCGGGCCACATCGCTGCCCGCCGCGCCGAGGAAGCCGCCGATCGCGTAGGCCACCGCCTGCGCGGCGCCGAAGATGCCCATGCGGAGGCCGGCGTGCTCACCGGTGGCCTCGACCATCATGCTGCCGACCGCACCGATCGCGAAGGCGCCGTTGGCCAGGCCCAGGAGCACCACCGCACCCTTGAGGAACGCCACCTGGCCCAGCTGCGGCGTGAGCGCGAGCAGCACGAAGGCGACCGTGGAGGCGGCGCATCCCGCCGCGGCCCACCGGCTCAGACCGCCCAGCCGGGCGGCGAGGAGCGCTGCGACGATCATCCCGAGGAGCATCCCGCCCTGGTGCATGCTGCTGACCTGGGTCGAGGCCGCGGGCGAGAGCCCGAAGACGGCGCCGGCGAACGGCTCGAGGATCAGGTCCTGCGCGCTGTAGCCCAGCATCGCGGCAAAGACGAACCCGGCAAACCGGCGCACCGACGGCTCCCGCCAGGCCCGCTCGAGCGCGGTGCGGAACGCGGTCTCTTCCCGGGGCAGCACCCGCACCGCGGCGGTCCCCGCTTCCAGCCCGCGGAGCGCCAGCCACGCGACGACGCAGGCCGTCAGGCCGACGCCGGCGGTGATGATCGTCAGGCGCTGGAGCGAGAAGGGCGTGAGCAGCTGGCTGGTGATCACCGTGGTGAGCACGAAGCCGGCGATCATCATGAGCCAGACGATGCCGGCGGCGCGGGCGCGCCGCTCCGGCGCCACCCGGTCGGCCAGCAGGGCGAGCAGCGGCGTCCCCGCCGCGCTCACCCCGACCCCGATGCCGGCAAAGGCGAGCGTGGCCGCGACCAGCCCCGGCACGCGGGCCGAGGCGAGCAGCGAGAGCGAGGCGGCGGCGCCGGTGCCGGAGAGCGCCAGCAGCCCCATCCCGAGGAGGATGACGCCGGTGCGCCGGGCGACCGTGTCGGAATCGTGCCCCATCTTCGGGCGGAAGAGGAACTGGATGGCGAAGTGGAGCGCCACGAGGGCGCCAGGCACCGCGGCGGCCAGGCCGAGCTCGACGATCATGACCCGGTTGAGCGTCGAGGTCATGAGCACGACCACCGAGCCGATCGAGGCCTGCACCAGCCCGAGGCGGACCACCCCGCCCCAGCCGAGCCGCGGCGCGGCGTTCACCGGCCACCCCCGGCACGCAGCGCCGTGGCGGTGATCATCATGCCCAGCACATAGAGCGAAATCCCGGTGGCGTTGTACCAGGGCGCGAGTTCGCGGGGGCGCCCGAGCAGCCGCCGCATCAGCGGGAGCTGCGCCAGCACCACCCCGGCCACCAGCACGGCCTGGAGCCAGTTGCCGCGGAACCCGAGGCCCGCGACCACGAGGATCTGGGGCACCAGCATCACCACGCAGGCGAGCCGCGCGGCCCGCTCGGGGCCGAGCTGCGCCGGCAGCGACGCGATGCCCATCCGGAGATCGCCATCGAGGGACTTGAAGTCGTTGAGCGTCATGATCCCATGGGCGCCGAGACTGTACATCAGGGCCGCGAGCAGGATCGGGGTCGAGGGCACCGATCCCCCCAGCATCAGGGCGGCGCCGGTGACCCAGGCCAGCCCTTCATAGGTGCACCCCACCGCCAGGTTGCCCCACCACCCGTTCTGCTTGAGCCGGAAGGGCGGCGCGCTGTAGGCCCAGGCAAAGACCAGCGCGATCGCGGTCACGACCAGGGCGGCAACCCCGAGCAGCAGGCCGACGGCGAGCGAGGCGAGCGTCCCGATGACCGCGAGGGTCAGTCCCCAGGAGCCGGGGATCCGGCCGGAAGGAATCGGACGGTTGGGTTCGTTGATCGCGTCGACATGCCGGTCGAACCAGTCGTTCACCGCCTGGCTGGTCCCGCAGACGAGCGGGCCGGTCAGGGCGATGCCGAGCGGCACGAGGGTCCAGTGCTCCCGGAGGCTCTGGCCGCTGGAGACCACGCCGCAGGTGAAGGCCCACATCGGCGGGAACCAGGTGACCGGCTTGAAGAGCTCAAGCACCGCCCGGGGGTGCATCCGCCGGGGCGTCGCATGTAAAGTGTCGCTGACTGGCAGGACTGTCAAGCAAAATTGACGGTAAGGGAAAAACGCTTCCCGGGCCAGCACTTCGGCCCGGGGATGGCCTACCGCTTCTTCTTCCGCGCCTTGGTCCGGGTCGCCTTGGTCGAGCCCTGCTCCGGGGTCGGGGCCATGTTGTATCGGCGGAGCTTCACATAGAGGCTCTGCCGGCTCACCCCGAGGACTTCGGACGCGGAGGTCCGGTTGTCGTCGGTCATCTCGAGAGCCGCCTCGATGAAGTGCCGCTCCACCAGGTCGGCGGTGTCCCGCACCAGGTTCTTGAGCGACACCCGGCCCACCAGGGCGGTCAGTTGTTCCACGGCCCGGGTGAGGTCCCGCGCGCCTCGCGGTCCCAGCGCGATCCGGCGGCCGACATCGCGGATCAGCAGCCCCTGGACCCCGTTGTTCACATCGGGGAGCACCACACCGGATACCTCGACTTCACTGGACGACCCCAGCTCCCCGCGGAGCGCGGTGCCGAAGAGCCGGACCACGCCATGCTCCCGCATGGTCGCCAGCATGAGGCCGAGGTCGGCGCCGGGGCGCCCGATCCAGCGGCTCAGCGGCTGGCCCCGCACCTGGTCCTCGGTGGGCATCTCCACGAGGTCGAGGAAGGCGCGGTTGGCGGAGAGCACCCGGCCCTCGTCATCAGCCGCGACGAAGGCATCCGGGATCGCCTGCACCAGGCGGCTGGCGCGCAGCATCTGCTCGCCGCCGGCCCCGATCTCCTGGTGGCCCTGCGGCAGGACCCGCACCAGGAAGAGCGACTGGGTGTCCTGCCTGACAAGCGAGATCGAGAGCACGCAGGGCTGCCCGCTCTGCCCCAGCCGCACCGTCAGGTCGTCGCCCCGGCCGTGAGCCCGCACCGTGGCCAGCAGGTCCTGCACCGCGCCCTCGGCGCTGCGGTCCATCTCGAAGGGGAACGGCCGGCCCACCAGCTTCTTGGCCGAGCTGTCGAAGAGCACCGCCGCGGCGGGATTGGCCTCCACCACCTTCTGGGTGGCGGCGTCCACGACCAGCACCGCTTCCGAGGAGACCTGGAACAGCAGGCGGTAGCGGGTCTCGATGTGCCGCATGCGCCAGTAGTCCCGCTCGAGGGACTGCTGTGCCTCGACCAGCCGCTGCTGCAGTGCCGAGACCGAACTGAGGTCGCGACCGATCGCGACCAGCTGCTTCTCGCCCTTGAGCCTGACGGTGGTGTAGGCGATCGGGATGTCGTTCCCGGTCGCGGAGAGATGATTGACCTGGCGGCGGCGTGAGACCCCGTCAGCCGCTGCCTCACGCAGCATGTCCTGGATCTTGGGCCGGCTCTCGGGGGTGACGGTGTCCGCCCAGCCATGCCCCAGCCAGCCGCGCGATTCCTCGATCGGCTGGTCCGACTGACCGAGGGTGACGTCGCGAATGACGCCGGCCTCATCAAGCACCAGCGCGATATCACTCGCAGCAGTCAGTATGGAGGTCACGGCGTGACCCGTTGACTCGTTCACCGCGCCGACCTTGGCGTCGAATGTTTTCGCTAACTCTTTCATGTAGAAAAAGTTAGCCCTCTACGGTCCCCACTGTCAACCTCTGTCAAACTTGCGTGACACCTACAGCAGCTGGGCCGCCAGACGGGCCGCGCTCGGCGCATCCGGGGCGTAGCCGTCGGCGTCCACCCGCTTCACCAGGTCCGGGCGGCAGTCGAACAGGCTCCCGCCGACCATGACCTTGAGTTCACGATTCTTCGAAGCCCGTCGGAGATCCTGCACCAGGCGACGGAGCTTGACCACCTGCTTCTCCCCCGCAGCCGACAGGGCGATGACATCGAACCACTCGCTCCGGGCGAATTCGATCAGGTGACTCGAATCGGAGTGCGCCGGGGCGACCACCAGTTCCCAGCCGTCCCGCCGGAGGTACTCCGCCACCATCGTGAGCCCGAGGGAGTGCTGCTCCCCCGGGGTCCAGGCGAGCAGCACCCGTCCGAGCGCCGGCCGGGGGCCGGGGGAGAGTCGCATCGCCTCGCTCGCGACGTGCACCAGCTGCTGCAGCCGGGCCACCGCCACGGTCACGTCGACGAAGCTGCACTCGTCGGTCTCCCACATCTGGCCGAAGTGCCGCGCCGCCGGGGTAAACAGATCGAGCATGACCTGGTCGGGGCTGGCGCCAAGGGAGATGAGGTCCCGCACGAAGTGCTCGCACTCCCCGTTGTTCGAGCGCCGAAGTCGCTCCATCAGCTCGCGCACCGGGCTGCCACGGAAGGCGGGGACCGCCGCCGCCGGTTCGGCGGGGCGGACGACAGGCAGGTCGGGCTTGGCGTCGCGATACGAGGGCGCTGAGCCGGCGAGCGTGTGGGTGCTACTGCCCCCAGGGCGGGAGTCAGGCACGAGGTCTCCGGGACGGAGGAACCGGCGAAACGTCTGGGCGGATGAGGAGCGGCGGGACACCTGAATGTCCCCTGCCCAAGCCCGGCGTCAAGCCAGTGGGTTCGCTGGACGACCCCAAAGTGGTGTCAATGTACCATGACGTCAAGAGTGCTTGACGGTCGGCTACCCCGGGCGTAGGTTGGGGGGCGTTCTCCCCGTCTCACCCCGCCCTGCCAGGGACGCTTTCATGCCCGAGCTGGCCGAGGCCCCAGTTATAGAGGAAGGACCGGCGCGCCGATCCGTGGCCCGGGTCTACACCCCTGACCAGCGCCGCCGCCGGGACGCCACGCCCTGGACCCTCGTCCAGGGGATCCTCGCGCCTGTCCAGTTCCTGGTCTTCGCCGTGAGCCTGCTCCTCGTGCTCCGGTACCTGCTGACCGGCGCGGGGTATCAGGTCGCGACCATGTCCGTGGTCATCAAGACGTGCGCGCTCTACACCATCATGATCACCGGCAGCATCTGGGAGAAGGTCGTGTTCGGCCGGTACCTCTTTGCCCCGGCTTTCTTCTGGGAGGACGTGTTCAGCATGCTCGTCCTTTTCCTCCATACCGCGTATCTCGTGGCGCTCGGGCGCGGCGCGCTGGGGCCCACGCCCCTGATGCTGCTCGCGCTCTCCGCCTACGTGGCGTATGTGATCAACGCGGCCCAGTTCCTTCGCAAGCTGCGCATGGCCCGCCGGGAGGAATCGGCGGCCCGGATCGAGGCAATCGCATGACCGGCGTGCTCTCCGCCCCCGCCCCCTGCGCTCCCGCGAGTGCGGGCCTGCCCGTCATCCGCGAGCGGGGCCAGCGGGAGGTCTTCTGCGGGCTGACCGGAATCGTCTGGCTGCACCGCAAGCTGCAGGACGCGTTCTTCCTCGTTGTGGGATCCCGCACCTGCGCCCACCTGCTGCAGTCGGCCGCGGGGGTGATGATCTTTGCCGAGCCGCGCTTCGCGACCGCCATCATCGACGACCGCGATCTGGCTGGGCTCGCCGACGCGAACGAGGAGTTGGACCGGGTGGTCACGACGCTGCTGGAGCGCCGGCCCGACATCAAGACGCTCTTCCTGGTCGGTTCCTGTCCCTCCGAGGTGATCAAGCTCGACCTCGGCCGGGCCTCGCAGCGGCTCTCCCGCCAGTTCGCCAACCGGGTGCGGATCCTCCATTACAGCGGCAGCGGGATCGAGACGACCTTCACCCAGGGTGAAGATGCCTGCCTCGCATCCCTGGTCCCGGAGATGCCCGAGGCGACCGAGGGCGCCGACCCGACGCTGCTGGTCGTGGGGACGCTCCCCGACATCGTCGAGGACCAGTTTGCCCGGCTCTTCGCCGAGCTCGGGCTGCCGGTGCAGTTCTTCCCGCCCCGGCGGGCGCAGGCGCTGCCGGCGATCGGCCCCTCGACCCGGTTCCTGCTGGCGCAGCCGTTCCTCTCCGACACCGCCAAGCTGCTGAACGACCGGGGCGCGACCCGGCTCAAGGCGCCGTTCCCCTTCGGCGTGGCGGGCACCACCCGCTGGCTGCAGGCGGCGGCCGATGCCTGGCGGATTCCCTCGGAACAGCTTCGCAAGGTCTGCCTTCCGGCGGTGAGCCGCGCCCGCGTGGCGCTCGACCGCTACCGCAAGGTGCTCGGGGGCAAGCGGGTGATGTTCTTCCCCGATTCCCAGCTGGAGCTGCCGCTGGCGCGCTTCCTGGCCACCGAACTCGACATGACCCTGGTCGAAGTCGGCACTCCCTACCTGCATCGCGACCTGCTGGCCGACGAGCTGGGGATGCTCCCGCCGATGGTGCAGCTGAGCGAAGGCCAGGATGTCGACCGCCAGCTCGACCGCTGCCGGGTGGAGCGCCCCGACCTGGTGGTCTGCGGGCTGGGACTGGCCAACCCGCTCGAGGCGGAGGGGATGGCCACCAAGTGGTCGATCGAGCTGGTCTTCTCCCCGGTGCACGGCTATGACCAGGCCGGCGACCTGGCCGAACTCTTTGCCCGGCCGCTGCTGCGCCGGGCGATGCTGACGGTGTAAGGCATGCAACTCAGCGTGTGGACCTACGAGGGCCCCCCGCACGTGGGCGCGATGCGCATCGCGACCGCGCTCACCGACGTGCACTACGTGCTGCACGCCCCCCAGGGCGACACCTACGCCGACCTGCTGTTCACGATGATCGAGCGGCACGCGAAGCGGCCACCGGTCACCTATACCACCTTCCAGGCCCGCGACCTGGGTGGCGACACCGCCGACCTGTTCAAGCGGGCGGTCCGCGAGGCCCACGAGCGGTACCAGCCGGCAGCGATGCTGGTGGGTGCCTCCTGCACCGCCGAGCTGATCCAGGATGATCCGGGCGGCCTCGCCAAGGCGGTGAACCTTCCGATTCCGGTGGTGCCGCTCGAGCTGCCCGCGTACCAGCGGCGGGAGAACTGGGGCGCGTCGGAGACGCTCTACCAGATCGTCCGCGCCCTCGCCGGTCCGCGGGCCCCCGCCCCGGGGACGCCCCGACCCGCGCGCGGTGACCGGGCGCCGAGCTGCAACCTGCTGGGCGCGACCGCCCTCGGCTTCCGGCACCGCGATGACGTGACCGAGGTGCGCCGCCTGCTCGAACTGTTCGGGGTCGAGGTGCGGGTGGTGGCTCCGCTCGGCGCCTCGGCCGCCGATCTGGCCCGGCTGGGTGAGGCCGACTTCAACGTGGTGCTCTATCCCGAGATTGCGCAGAGCACCGCCGACTGGCTCAAGCGGGCCTATCAGCAGCCGTTCACCAAGGTCGTCCCGATCGGCCTGGGCGCCACGCGCGACTTCGTGCGGGAAGTGGCGACCCTGGCCGGCCTCGATCCCGACGCCGCGGTGGCGAAGGTGAACGCGCGGGCCTCCTGGTATTCCCGGTCGGTCGACTCGACCTATCTCACCGGGAAGCGGGTCTTCGTCTTCGGCGACGGCACCCACGCGATCGCCGCGGCGCGAGTGGCGAGCGAGGAACTGGGCTTCAAGGTGGTGGGTCTCGGCACCTACAGCCGGGAGCGCGCTCGCGATGTGCGGGCCGAGGCGGAAAAGCTCGGGCTCACCGCGCTGGTCACCGACGACTATCTCGACGTGGAGAAGGCGATCGCCGAGGCCACGCCCGAGCTGGTGCTGGGCACCCAGATGGAGCGGCACATCGCCAAGCGGCTGGGGGTGCCCTGCGCGGTGATCTCCGCCCCGGTGCACGTGCAGGACTTCCCGGCGCGTTACTCGCCGCAGATGGGCCCGGAAGGCGCCAACGTGATCTTCGACTCCTGGGTCCATCCCCTGATGATGGGCCTGGAGGAGCACCTGCTGGCGATGTTCCGCGAGGATCTCGAGTTCAACGACGCGCCGAGCCATCTCGGGCATGGCGCGGCCCGCCCGGCCGAGACCGGCGAAGGCGCCGTCGCCACCGCGGTGGTGGAAGCGCCTCCCGTCACGATGGCGGAATCGGTGGAAGCGGCGGCGGACGAGGGCGAGGCCTCCCTCCCGATGGTGGCGACGGTTCCGGTGTGGCTCCCCGAGGCGGAGAACGAGCTGAAGAAGATCCCCTTCTTCGTGCGCGGGAAAGCACGCCGCAACACCGAGCGCTACGCCAGCGAACGGGGCATCTCCCAGATCGCGCTCGCGACGCTCTACGAGGCCAAGGCACACTATGGCCGCTAAGCGTCGCGCGTCGGGAGAGCTGCCGGTGCTCCGCTTCGTCCTGGTGACGCTGAACGCGCATCTGGCCGAGGCGTTCGAGCGCGCCCGGGCGGCCCTCGCGCGCGACCTGCCGAGCCTCGACCTCCGGCTCCACATCGCGGCCGACTGGCTCGAGGACCCCGCCGCGGCGCAGCGCTGCCGGGACGACCTCGCCGCCGCCCACATGGTGATGGTGACCCAGGTCTTCCAGGACGAGATGGTGCGGGAGATCCTGCCCACGCTGCGGGCCCATGCGGCGGGCTACGACTCCATCCTCAGCGTCCTCTGCGCCACCGAGCTGGTGCAGCTCTCGCGGCTGGGCCGCTTCAGCATGGCGGAAGACGGGACCCGGAGCGCCTGGAGCCCGATCTCCCTTCTCAAGAAGCTCAAGGGCGAGCGCAAGGCAGGAAAGACCACCGGCGAGCGGCAGATGGCGGTGATCCGCACCCTGCCCAAGCTGCTCAAGTTCCTCCCCGGTACGGCGCAGGACCTCCGGATCTACTTCCTCTCGCTGCAGTACTGGCTGGGCGGGACGGAGCAGAACATCGCCAACCTGATCCGGCTCCACATCGACCGCTATGCGGCCGGTCCGCGCGAGGGGCTGCGCGGAACGGTGCCGCCGGCCGACCCGGAATCGTATCCCGAGGTCGGGGTCTATCACCCCGACCTGGACCATCGCGGCATCCGGGAAGAGCTCTCGGCCCTGCCGAAGAAGGGGGCGAACGGCACGGTGGGCGTCCTGGTCGGGCGTTCGTACCTGCTGGCCGCCAACACCGCACACTACGATGCGGTCATCCGGGCGCTCGACGCCCAGGGGCTGCGGGTCATCACCGCCTTCGCCTCCGGTCTCGATGCCCGTCCGGCGATCGAACGCTACTTCCTGGACTCGAAGGGCGAGGCCCGGATCGAGGCGCTCATCTCCCTGACCGGGTTCTCGCTGGTCGGCGGGCCGGCCTACAACGACGCGGAGGCCGCCCAGGCCATTCTCGCGCGGCTGGGAGTGCCCTACCTCTCGCTGCAGGCGCTGGAATTCCAGACGGTGGCGGAGTGGGAGCGGGATGCGCGGGGTCTCAACCCCCTTCAAGCAACACTGCAGGTCGCGATTCCCGAGATCGACGGCGCCACCGGCCCGCTGGTGTACGGCGGCAAGGGCTCGGCCGAGCCGGGCAAGGCGGCCTCGAGCGAGCCGGTCGCCGACCGGGTGGAGCTGCTGGCGCGGCGGGTGTCGAAGCTGGTGCGGCTCCGCAAGCGGCCCCGGTCGGAGCGGAAGGTCGCGATCGTCCTCTTCAACTTCCCGCCCAACGCCGGGAACACGGGGAGCGCGGCCTACCTCGCGGTCTTCCCCTCGCTCCAGCGGGTGCTCGCGTCGCTCAAGGAGCAGGGGTACCGCGTGGAGCTGCCGGAGAGCGCGGAGGCCCTGCGCGCGGCGATCGTGGAAGGCAACGCGACCACCTTCGGGGCGCCGGCCAACGTTTTTACCCGGATCCGCACCGACGACCATGTGCGGCGGGAGCGCCATCTCAAGGACATCGAGCGCACCTGGGGCCCCGCCCCGGGCAAGCAGCTGACCGACGGGGCATCTCTCTTCGTGCTGGGGCAGCAGTTCGGCAACGTGTTCGTGGGAGTCCAGCCCGCCTTCGGGTGGGAGGGCGACCCGATGCGGCTCCTGTTCGAGGGGAACTTCTCCCCGACCCACGCCTTCTCGGCGTTCTATCGCTGGCTGCGGGAGGATTTCGGCGCGGACGTGGCGCTCCACTTCGGGACCCACGGCGCGCTCGAGTTCATGCCCGGCAAGCAGGTGGGCCTGGGGGAGCAGTGCTGGCCCGACCGGCTGATCAGCGACCTGCCGAACGTCTATCTCTACGCCTCGAACAACTCCTCGGAGGGGACGCTGGCGAAGCGGCGCGGGGCGGCCACGCTGGTGTCGTACCTGACCCCCGCGGTGGCGAACGCCGGTCTCTATCGCAAGCTCGCGGAGCTCAAGAGCACCCTCGAGCGATACTCGAACGCCGCCGGGAATTCACTTGAAGAGCGGCTGGCGCGCGCGAGCGAGGTGCAGGCCGAGGCGGCACTGCTCGACCTCACCGCCGCGGAGCCGGCGTGGACCCTTGAGAATGTGGATGAGCAGGTCGGCCGGGTGCGTGAGAAACTGCTTGAACTGGAGTACGCGCTGATCCCGGTGGGCCTTCACGTGGTGGGTGAGCCGATGTCGCCGGCCGAACAGGGAGAGATCCTCCTCGCCATCGCGCAGGCGGGTCGTCCCGAGCTCGAGCTGGCGCCGGTGGCCGAGCTGTTCAAGGCCAGCGGCAGGAGTGACGAGGAGATCCTGGGCGTGATGCGGCTCGCCGTCCAGGCGGTGGCCGAGCATGGCGCCCGCGGCGGCCACGGCGTGCTGCGCCGGGCCGGGCTCGGCTCGCCCGAGAGCGACCGGCTGATCGACGAGCTGGCCCGGATCGCGGGGCACCTCGCCACCGATACCGAGATCCCCGGCATCATCCGGGCGCTGGACGGCAAGTTCATCGCCCCTGCCCCGGGCGGCGACCTCCTCCGGACCCCGGCGGTCCTGCCGACCGGCCGCAACCTCTACGGCTTCGATCCCTACAAGGTCCCCAGCGGGCACGCGCTCCGGGAAGGCCGGGTCCGGGCGGGCCAGCTTCTCGACCGGCACCTCGCGAGCGGGCACGATCTCCCCGAGACGGTGGCCATGGTGCTCTGGGGCACCGACAACATGAAGTCGGAGGGCACCCCGCTGGCCACGGCGCTCGCGCTGATCGGCGCGGTGCCCCGCTTCGACGCGGTCGGCCGGCTCTGCGGTGCCCGCCTGGTCCCGCTCGAGCAGCTCGGCCGTCCCCGGGTCGACGTGGCGATCACGGTCTCCGGGATCTTCCGCGACCTCCTGCCGCTGCAGGTCCGCCTGCTGGCGGAGGCGGCGCTGCTCGCGGCGAAGGCCGACGAGCCGGCGGAGCGGAACTTCATCCGCAAGCATGCCCTGGCCCACATGCAGGAGTTCGGCGTCGATCTCGAGACGGCGGCCCTCCGGGTGTTCGGCAACGCCGATGGGGCGTACGGCTCCAACGTGAACCTGCTGATCGACGCCGGGCGCTGGACCGACGAGGACGAGCTGGCCGAGCAGTTCGTGCGGCGGAAGTCGTTCGGCTACGGGACCAACGGCCGCCCCGCGGCACAGGCGGCGCTGATGCAGCGGGTGCTCTCGGGGGCGGCGGTGTCGTTCCAGAACCTCGACTCGATCGAGCTCGGCACCACCGACATCGACCAGTACGTCGAGTCGCTCGGCGGGATGAACCGGGTGATCGCGCGGGGACGGGGCGGCCAGCCGGCGGTGTACGTCGGCGACCACACCGGCCCCTCGGGGAAGATCCGTACCCTCGAGGAGCAGGTGGCGCTCGAGACCCGGACCCGCCTGCTCAACCCGAAGTGGTACGAAGCGCAGTTGCAGTACGGGTATGAAGGGGTGCGGAACCTGGCCGGCCACGTGACCACGACGTTCGGGTGGTCGGCCACCGGTGGCCAGATCCCGCAGTGGGTTTATACCGAAGTGACCCAGACCTTCGTGCTCGACAAGGCGATGCGGGAACGCCTCGCCCGTCTCAACCCTACCGCCGCGGCCGGCATGGCGCAGCGGCTCCTTGAAGCCAACGATCGCGGCTACTGGCAGCCAGACGCCGCTACGCTCGACGCCCTCCGGCGCGCGAGCGACGAACTCGACGACCGCCTCGAAGGGGTCCTCACGGAGTCTGTCGCATGACCGCGATTCATCCGCAGAAGAAGTCCCTCCCGGTCGTCGGGTCGCTGCCCGGCGACGGCGAAGGGAGCCTCCAGGTCCACATGGACGGGAGCCAGAAGATCGGGAACGCCCTCGTCCTCGCCGTATACGGGAAGGGAGGGATCGGAAAATCGACAACCTCCTCCAACCTCTCGGCGGCCTTCGCCCATCTCGGCAAGCGGGTCATCCAGATCGGGTGCGACCCGAAGCACGACTCGACCTTCACCCTGACGCGCCGGATGGTGCCGACGGTGATCGACGTGCTCGAGAGCGTCGATTTCCACCCCGAGGAGCTCCGCACCGAGGACTTCGTCTTCGAGGGCTATCACGGGGTGATGTGCGTGGAGGCGGGGGGCCCGCCGGCGGGCACCGGGTGCGGCGGCTACGTCGTGGGGCAGACTGTCAAGCTGCTGAAGGAGCACCATCTCCTCGAGGACAGTGACGTGGTGATCTTCGACGTCCTGGGCGACGTGGTGTGCGGCGGGTTCGCCGCTCCGCTCCAGCATGCCGACCGCGGGATCATCGTCACCGCCAACGATTTCGACTCGGTCTTCGCGATGAACCGGATCGTCCAGGCAATCAGCGCGAAGGCCAAGAACTACAACGTGCGGCTGGGCGGCGTGGTGGTGAACCGGAGCGCCGCGACCGACCAGGTCATGCGCTACACCGAGCGGGTGGGGCTCAACATCCTGGCCCACTTCCCCGATCTCGACGTGGTGCGCCGGAGCCGCCTCAAGAAGTGCACCCTCTTCGAGATGGAGAGCAGCCCCGAGCTCGAGGCGGTCAAGCAGGAGTACCTGGCGCTGGCCCAGCGGCTGCTCGACGGCACCGAGCCGATCGCGCCGCAGTCGCTCAAGGACCGCGAGATCTTCGACCTGCTGGGGTTCGACTGATGGGCAGCGTCATCTCGGGTACGAGCTACCAGGCCCGCCGGGCCTGGCTGGAGGAATACTTCGACCGCACCGCGGCGGAGACCTGGGCACGGCTCACCTCCAATGCCCCGGTGGGGCGGATCCGCGCGACGGTGCGGGCCGGCCGGAACCAGATGCGGAGCACCCTGCTCTCCTGGCTGCCAGACGACCTTACCGGCCGCCGGGTGCTCGATGCCGGCTGTGGCACCGGGGCGGCGGCGGTGGAGCTGGCCCGCCGGGGAGCGCAGGTGACCGCGGTCGACCTCTCGCCCACGCTCACCAAGCTCGCCGCCGAGCGCTTGCCCCCGGGGCTGGCCGGCACGGTGACGTTCCTCGCCGGCGACATGCTGGACGAGCAGCTGGGCACTTTCGATCATGTCATCGCGATGGACTCGGTGATCCACTACGAGGCGCCGGACATGGTGTCGGTGCTCCGCCGGCTGGCAGTGCGCACCACCCGGAGCATGGTCTTCACCTTCGCCCCGCGGACCAGCCTGCTCGCCGCGATGCACGCGGTCGGGTCGCTCTTCCCCCGCGGCAACCGGGCGCCCCGGATCGAGCCGATCGCCGAAACGGTGCTCCGGAAGGCGCTCGCCGCCGAGCCGGCGCTGGCGGGCTGGGCGTTCGCGCAGACCGAGCGGGTCCAGCAGGGCTTCTACACCTCGCAGGCCGTCGAGCTGAGGAAGATCGCATGACCATCATCATCCTGAGTGCCGTCGCGGTGCTGGGCCTGGTCGGGTGGTTCACCGCGCGCAAGTCGTTCACCGTCCCCTGCCAGCTCGACCTGGAGGCGACGCAGGAGCACTTCCACGCCCACGCCAACCTCGACGGCGTGCTGGTGGAGCCGGGCGACGAGGTGCTGGTGCACAACGCCCCGAACCGGATCGCGCTGGGCGAGGTCCGGACCGTGAATACCGAGGCAACCGTGACGCAGGTGAGTCTCCCCCGCCGGATCCTGGTCCGGCTCCTGGGCACGACCCAGATCACCGACCTCTACGACGTGGGGTTCGAAGGCTGACATGTATCCGGCGCAGACACAGGCACCGATCAACGAGACGACCCGGGCGGCGCAGCAGGAGACGGCGCTCAACCCGCGGTTCTATACCACCGATTTCGCCGAGCTCGACCGGCTGAACATCGAGCCCCTCCGGCAGCAGTGGGACGAGCTCATCGCCGAATTCCGTTCCGACCCGAATCGGGACCATTTCAAGCGGAACGCCGAATTCGAGGCCGACTTCAGCACCTGGCCGGAGGACCTGCGGCAGGCGTTCGTCGACTTCCTGGTGAGCTCGGTGACGGCCGAGTTCTCCGGCTGCATCCTGTATGCGGAAGTGAAGAAGCGGGTGACCAACCCGGATGTGCGCGAGCTCTTCGGGTTCATGAGCCGCGACGAGGGCCGGCATGCGGGGTTCATCAACCACACCCTGGCCGATTTCCGGGTGCAGGTGGACCTCTCGTTCCTGACGAAGGCGAAGAAGTACACCTACTTCAAGCCCAAGTACATCTACTACGCGACCTACCTGTCGGAGAAGATCGGCTACGCCCGGTACATCACGATCTACCGGCAGCTGGAGAAGCACCCGGAGTACCGGTTCCACCCGATCTTCAAGTGGTTCGAGAACTGGTGCCAGGACGAGTTCCGCCATGGCGAGGCGTTCGCCGTGCTGATGCGGGCCAATCCCCACCTGCTCGAAGGGGTGAACAAGTACTGGATCCGGTTCTTCCTGCTCGCGGTGTTCGCGACCATGTACGTGCGCGACCACCTGCGGACCGGGTTCTTCCAGCGGCTCGGCTTCGACGTGAACGACTTCGACCGGAAGGTCATCCGCCTGACGAACGAGATCAGCGGGCAGGTCTTCCCGCACACGATCGACGTCGACAACCCGAGGTTCTGGGCCCTGCTCGAGAAGATGTACCAGAATACCGTCGCGATCGAGCAGAATGCCAAGGCGAACGGCTCGAAGCTGCGGGATTTCGGTCTCAAGCTGTCCAACGCCGTGACCTTCCTGCGGCTCTACTTCCTGCCGGTCAAGCGGCACACGCTGCCGACCAACGTCCGGCTGGAACCGGTCTGGTAGGAGGACGACGATGCTTCGGCGGCTGAGCGGCGCGGTGCTCCAGACCTGGGGGAAGCTCGGGCTCCGCTACATGCCCTTCGCGGATGTGGCGACGCCCGACCTGCCCCTCTCCCGGCTCTGGCGGCTGAGCCTGTTCCAGCTCAGCGTGGGCATGGTGCAGACGCTGTTCGTGGGCACCCTCAACCGGGTCATGATCCTGGAGCTGGGGGTGCCGGCCACGATCGTCGCGATCGGGGTGGCGATCCCGCTCCTCATCGCGCCCTTCCGCGCCCTCATCGGGTTCCGTTCCGACACCTATCGCTGCGTCCTCGGCTGGCGGCGGGTGCCGTTCATCTGGTTCGGGACCCTGATGCAGTTCGGCGGGCTCGCGATCATGCCGTTCGCCCTGCTCACGCTCTCCCCCGACGCCACGACCCACATCAAGTGGGTGGGGTACGTCGGCTCGGCCCTGGCCTTCTTCCTGGTGGGCGCGGGTGCGCACACCACCCAGACCGCGGGCCTGGCGCTCGCGAGCGACATCGCCCCCGACGGCCGCCGGCCCCGGGTCGTCGCGATGATGTATCTGACCCTGCTCATGGGCACGGTGCTGAGCGCCTTCCTGCTCGGGATGCTGCTCCGGGAGTATTCCCCGATCCGGCTCATCGAAGTGATCCAGGGCGCGGCGGTGGTCACGATGGTGCTCAACACCGTCTGCCTCTGGAAGCAGGAAGCCCGGGTCCGGGGCACGGTGCCGTACCGGAAGGACGAGCGGCGCCCGATCTTCCGCGAGGCCTGGGGCGTCTTCACCGAGGGTGGCCGGGCGGTCCGGCTCCTGGTGGCGGTGGGCCTGGGCTTCTTCGCCTTCAACATGCAGGACGTACTCCTGGAACCGTACGGCGGGGAGATCCTGCACCTGAGCGTGGGCCAGACCACCGGCCTGACCGGGATCATGGCGGCCGGCGCGATCGTCGCCTTCTGGCTCGCCGCCAAGCTGCTGGAGCGCGGGTGGGACCCGATCCGGATCGCGGCCTACGGGGCGCTGGTCGGGATCCTCGCCTTTGCCGCGGTCATCTTCGCTTCCCCGCTGGAGTCGTCCCTGCTCTTCCGCACCGGCACGGCGCTCATCGGGCTGGGCGAGGGGATGTTCGGCGTCGGGACCCTCAGCGCCGCGATGGGGCTGCGGGACGAGCGGCAGCACGGGATTGCGCTGGGGGCCTGGGGCGCGGTCTTCGCCACCGCCGAGGGGGTCGCGCTCGCCCTGTCAGGCGTGATCCGCGACTGGCTTGCGGGCCTGGTCTCGCGGGGCGCGCTGGGCGAGGGGCTCATGGCCGCCTCGGTGCCCTACAGTGTCGTGTACCACCTGGAAATCGCGGCGTTGTTCGCCACGTTGATCGCGCTCGGCCCGCTGGTGGCGCCGAATCGCATCGTTGCGGCCCCCGGGAGCCAGTCCCCACTGGGACTGGCCGACCTGCCGGCCTGAGCAGTTCACCTTCTGCAGGGAGAACGTACCATGGAGCATCTGGACGGAGCACAGATCACGCTCTACGCCTTCTGGCTCTTCTTCTTCGGGCTGGTCTACTACCTGCGGAAGGAAGACAAGCGCGAGGGCTATCCCCTCGAGGGTGACAACGGCCAGCCCGTGCAGGGCTTCCCGGTGCCGCCTTCCAAGAAGACCTACATCGCCCAGGATGGGAAGGAGAGGCAGCGGTGAGCACCCCAGCCCTCAAGCCGCTCGACGGCTCGCGCGGATCCCCCTTCGTGCCGACCGGGAATCCCATGGTGGATGGCGTCGGCCCGGCGACCTACGCCGATCGCCCGGACCACCCCGACCACACCATTCACGGTGGCCCCAAGGTGATCCCCCTCCGCTTCGCGCCCACCTTCTGCCTCGAGGAGAAGGACCCGAATCCTCGCGGACTCAAGGTGAAGGCGTGCGACGGCCAGATCGCCGGCACCATCGTGGACGTGTGGATCGACCAGTCGGAACCGCAGGTCCGGTACTATGAGGTGAACCTCGCCGGGTCCGACCAGATCGTCCTCCTGCCGGTGATGTACGTGCAGTGGCCCAACTTCGGCCTGACCAAGACCGACCACGTGCTCGTCAAGGCGATCACCGCCGCCCAGTTCCGCGATGTGCCGCGGACCAAGAGCCCGATGCAGATCACCCTGCTGGAAGAGGACAAGATCTGCGCGTACTACGCCGGCGGCCATCTCTACGCCACGCCCAAGCGAGCCGAACCGTATCTATGACGGACGATCGGACCTGGATTCGCGGTGTGGGCCATCCCCTGCCACCGGGAGAGCATCTCGTGTGGCAGGGGGCGCCGGCGTGGCAGCCTCTCGCACGTCACGCGCTCCACCTGCGGGCCCTGGCAACCTATTTCGCGCTCATCATCCTCTACGGGCTGGTGGGCGCGCTGCGCCAGGGTCTCGGCGCAGCCCAGATCCTGGTGCCCCTGGCCACCCAGGTGCTGCTGGCCGGGGTCGTGCTCGGCGCCGGGATGCTCTATGCCTGGTTCACCGCCCGGAATACGGTGTATGCGATCACCGACCGGCGGGTGGTCATCAAGGCCGGGCTGGTCCTCCCCATCACGATCAACATCCCGTTCCGCCTGATCGACTCCGCCTGGGCCCGCCGCTTCAAGGACGGGACCGGGCAGATCTCCCTCGGCATCCGCCCCCCCGATCGCCTCGGGTTCGTGGCGCTGTGGCCGCATGTCCGGCCCTGGCGGCTCCGCTATCCCGAGCCGATGCTGCGGGGGCTGACGGACACCGATAGCGTGGCGGCCCTGCTTCACCAGGTGGCTGACGCGACCGCCCCGGTCACCCTGGACGAGGCCCGCCCGGTCGAGCTCACGGCCGCTTTCGGCCAGCCGAGCGTGGTGACGTCATGACCCGCCCCATCGTCGAGTATGAAGAGAAGTCGGGCGACGTCCCCAAGGGCCCCCTGATCGCCGCCGGGACGATCATCACGCTCGCCTTTGCGCTCGCCCTCGGGGCGAAGTATCTCGGCCTCGGTCGGTCGAGCGAGCCGCTCTCCATTGCCGTGGAGGAGCGTTCGCTCCGCTTTGCCGCCCTGAACGCCGATTCGTTGGAGGTGTACGACGCCCAGTCCGGGAGGCTGGTCGCGAAGCTGGAGCAGAACCAGAACGGCTTCATCTTCGGGACGCTGCGGGGCGCCGCCCACAAGCGCAACGTGGCCCATATCGACCCGGCCACGCCCTTCGCCCTCACCCGCTGGCAGGACGGCCGGATCACCTTCGACGATCCCTCCACCGGAATGCACGTCGCGGTGAACTCGTTCGGCCCCACTCAGGTCGCCTCCTTCGAGCAGCTCTTCGCCCGGCCCGATTCCCGCTGACGCCGCAGCGCGCAGACCCGACAGGACCGGGCCCATGAGCTGACCCGCAAAAGAAAGCGCCCCCGGAAACTCCGGGGGCGTTCTCTTGTGAGGGCTGGGGACCGGGACTGCTACTGCTTGCCCGCCTTCACGGTGTCCTTCCCTGCGGGACCCTGGCCACCCATGGCCCCGGTCCCCTTTTCGCCAGCTGCCGGTGCCGCGGCCGGAACCACAGCCGCCGTACCGGTGGTACCACTCGCCGCTGCCGGTGCGGCGCCCGGCGCGGTCGGGAACGGCACGCCATTCCAGTCCGTGCGACCCCAGAGGGCGGGATAGTCCTTCGCCATCGGGTAGGCGTAGAGCGGCTTGTAGGCCCCGTTGTGGCAGGTGAGGCACTGGAGCTTGGGCGAGTCGCCCATCGGCCCCTTGCGGCTGGCCGGGAAGACCGGCTCGAGCGGCGCCAGGTATTCCTTGTTCAGGTGCCGCGCCATCTGGGCGCCCAGGAGGGCCTTCACGCGCTGCGGCGGCGCCTGTTCCCAGGACCAGAACGCGCGGGAGTTGTGGCAGTGATTGCAGGCCACGCCGAGGCTGGTGCTGATCCGGTTCATGACGCCGTAGGTGTACTCGGTCTGCTTCACCGACGAGCGATTATCGTTGCTCGCCTCGACCACGTGCGTCTGGACGCGGACCCCTTCCCGGTCGAGGAAGTAGCGCTCGACCTGGTTGGGATTGTTGTAGAACCAGAGCCCGTTGGGGAGCGGCTTGCCGAGGTGGCAGGTGTAGCAGGTCACGCCGGTGTTGACGACGTGCCCCGAGTAGTTCGCGTTGATGTCCCGCACCATCTGCAGCATCCGGCGGGCGACGATCTTGGTGTAGATCGGCTTGCCGTTGGCCAGGGTGTCGTCCCACGGCGCGGCCAGGTTGTGGCAGTAGCCGCAGTTGCCGGTGCCGGCCACCCAGGTGCTCATCGCGAGCATGGTCCGGGTGAATTCGGCGGGGCTCACGTCCGTGAGGACCTGGACGTTCTTGTAGGGCGACGGTGAGCCGTCCGGCCCGGGGGCCGGGGGCAGCGGCGCGGGAATGTGCTCCGCAACCGCCGCCGCCCGCTTCGCCAGGTCGGACCGGTCGTACACGTCTTCCATGCCGGTCCCGCGGTATCCCGTCTGCACGCTGTCCTTCGGGCCGATCTCGCAGCCCGTGCCCGTGAGGATCACGGCGGCCGCGGCGAGCAGGCGGGTCGAGCGCCCGAAGCTCCTGGTCACGGTGTTCATGGCTTCACCAGTTCAACGCGCCGGTTCTGCGCGCGTCCCTCAGGAGTGTCGTTGGGAGCCACGGGCCTGGATGCTCCGTAGCCGGCGGCGGTGAGCCGATCGGCGGCCACGCCGTAGTTGGCGACCAGGTAGTCGCGGACCGCGGCGGCCCGGCGCTCGGAGAGCACCTGGTTGCTGTCGGCGACTCCGGTACCGTCCGTGTGCCCCTCGACGGCGAGCTTCAGCGTCTTGTGGTCGGTGAGCACCTTCCCGATCTCGACCAGCTGGGCCTTCGACTCGGGGAGGATGGCTGCGCTGCCCACCTCGAACTGGATCGCCTGGGTCGCCACCCGCCCGGCCTCACCGGTGATGCCGGCATAGAGGTCGGCGGCGGAAATGACCGGCGGCGGCGCCGCCTTGAGGTAGCGCGGGAAGCTGTCCGGCTGGGTCCCGGCATACTGGCCCCGGAGCTTCTCGAGGTCAGCCTGCGAGACCTGGTTCTGCGCCGGGTAGTCGGCGACCAGCCCGTGCTTCACGCCCCAGAGGTACCAGTTGTCGACCACCGTCCCGGTGAGCAGGATCCCGATGCCGCCGGTCAGCGTGGTCAGCACCGCGAACCACCAGGCCCAGCGATGGATCGACTCCATCGTGGCGTTCCAGCCCATGCACCACCGCCAGAAGAGCGCGGTGCGCTCGGCGCCGGTGCCGCGGTCGGTGATCTGCTCGATTTCCCGCTCCGCCTGCACCCGGCTGCCGGCCAGGATCGTCGCCCCGTGCATGGCGAAGAGCACCGCCGAGCCGTAGAGGAAGGCGATCGAGAGGGCGTGGAACGGGTTGTAGTAGAGGTTGCCGTAGCGGATCGAGAACGCCGCGGTCCAGTCCAGGTGGGCGAAGATCCCGAACGGCACCATCTCGCTCCAGCTGCCCACCAGCAGCGGCTGGAAGAAGAAGGTGGAGTAGAGGAAGATCGCCGAGGCGAAGGCCCACGCGAGGTGGGTCCCCAGCCCGAGTGCCCGGGCCCGGCGGTAGGTCCGGATCCACCAGAGGAGGATCGAGACGGTCAGGAGCCCGCCGGCGATCAGGTACCACCCGCCCTGGTTGAGCGGCGGCATCCCGAGCCCGTACTGGGGCGGCGGCGGCTCGAGGGTGAGCCAGGGGAGCTGGCGAACGAACTGGATCGGGCTCCAGTTCACCATCCGCAGGAACTGGAGGCCGATGATCTCGATCGCCATGAACCCGAAGAGCAGCGAGAGGATGCCGCTCCAGCCCAGGTAGATCGGCCCGACCTGGGCATCACCGATCTTCCCGAACCAGTAGAAGAATCCGCCCTTGCCGTAGCGTTCGCCGGTCGACTCGTCGATCGGCAGGCCCGGATCGGGGATCGTCCGGACCTGGACGCGGCTGAAGATATTCTGGTATTCAAGCATGGCCGGCGCGCCTCACTTCCAGATCGGCAGGTTGAGCCACCAGGACCACCATTCCGGCCAGCCCCGGGTCCACAGCGGACCCGAAATCACAATGCAGATGGCGCTCCAGATCGCCGCACTCATCGCCAGGAAGGTGCCCAGGCGGTGGATGCCGATGGCGCCGATCGAGTACCCGAGCAGGTCGCGGAAGAACACGTTCTCGTGCTCGCTCAGCTTCACCGGCTCGCCCTTCTTCGGGTTGGTCACCGAGAGGATCATCGAGCCGTGCGCGGCCAGGGCCAGGCAGTTGGTGAAGAAGAACGTCACCGCGATCATGTGCGCGGGGTTGTAATGGAAGTGCAGGTACTGATAGCCGGTGTTGGAGACCCAGTCGAGGTGACTGAAGATCCCGTAGGGGAAGCCGTAGCCCCAGGCCCCCATGAGCACCGGCCGGATGACCACCAGCGTGATGTAGGCGAACACGGCCGCGCTGAAGGCCCACGGCACATGCATGCCCATCCCGAGCTTGCGGGCGATTTCGGCCTGGCGCAGCGCCCACGACACGAAGGCGCCGATGGCGCACATCGTGATGAGCTGCCAGAGCCCGCCGTGCGCCAGCGGCGCAAAGCCCAGCCCGTACTTGAGGTCCGGCGGCGCGATGTTGATCCGCCAGAGGTTCCAGGTGGGTCCCATGGCCGCGCCCCAGAGAATCAGGACCACGCCCAGGACCGTGAAGAAGATTGTGGAAACACCGAAGAAACCCACGTAGAACGGGCCGACCCAGAAATCGAACAGATCGCCGCCGACCAGCGTTCCACCGCGGACTCGGTATTTGCGTTCGAAGGTGAGCATCGCCATCAGTCAGGTTCTCCCCAGCGGCGTGAGATCAGCTCGCACGCGGGCGTGCGCCCGGTTGGGTGGGGGCAGCGGCTCGGCAGGACTGCCCGCGCCGCCGCCACCTCTCCCAGAACTCGCGGTTACCGGTTCGGCGGCAGCGGCGCCATCTCGGCCGCCGCGGGTGCCTTGGTGGCTCCCACCGGAGCCTTGTCTGCCGTCAGCGTGCCATTCTCGATCCAGTTGAACCGGTTGGAGCTCAACAGAATCAGGTGAATGACCACGGCCAGCAGGCCCAGGAAGGCGTACAACGCGAACAGCGCCCTCCGGGGATCAACCAGCTTCCAGATGCGGTACATACTCGGTCCTCATCGAAAAGGGGTTCAGCGAGGGGGCATGGGCCGGTCCTCGTCGGCCAGCCCGAGTGCCCGGGCCCATGCTCCTCCGTCTAGGTCGCCGTTACGGCGCCGTGGCAACGGGCGGGTTGTACTTGGCCTTCGTCGTCTTCGGATACCCCACCGCGCTGAACGCGAACATGTGGAGCAGGATCGAGAGAACGCCGAGGGCGAAGAACAACCCGTGCAGAACCAGCTGAGGATCCGCACCCTTCCAGATCTTGTACATCGGTCCGCCTCAGGTTGAGGGTTGGGAGGTGGTCAGAGCCACGGTCTCCACTGCCAGGCCAGGAAATGCGCCACGATCGCGACCCCAGTGAACCCGATGAACCCGAGCAGGAAGTAGCTGTGGAAAGCTCTTGCCTCCTCGTCCGTCAGCCCGCCATTTTGATCAGGCATACACCCCTCCTAGGGAGTGAGTAGGACTACCGCGCAACGCCCCCGCGGCTGGGGTGGCCGTCCCGGTCCCGCCAACGGCCGAACACTCGTGAACACCACCTCATGACTGCGCCCACCTGGGCCGAACTCCAGTCCCGCTGGCCCAATGCGGGGACAAGCCGTTTCGTCTCCGCCGGCGGCCTCCGCTGGCATGTCCAGCTCGCCGGCCGCGGTCCTGCCCTGCTCCTGGTCCACGGCACCGGGGCCGCCAGCTTCAGCTGGGGCGGCGTCCTCCCGCTGCTCGCGGAGCACTGCACCGTCATCGCCCCCGACCTGCCCGGCCATGGCCTCACCGAAGGGGCCCGCGACGACCAGCTCACCCTGCCCGGCATGGCCCTCGCGCTCGCGGCGCTGCTCCAGGTCCTCGGCCAGTCGCCCGCCATCCTGGTGGGCCACTCCGCCGGCGCCGCGGTGCTCCTCGAGCTCGCGCTCGGCCCCGCCTGCCGTCCTTCCCTCGTGGTGGGCTTCAACCCGGCGCTGGTACCGCCCCCCGTCGCCTATCGCTGGCTACTGGCCCCGCTGGTCCACCGGATCGCGACCACCCGCCTGATGGCGCGGAGCGCGGCCACGCTCGCGACGCGGGAGGCGATCGTCGATTCGCTGCTCCGGTCCACCGGCACCGGGCTCGACCTCGCCCGCCGGCGGCTCTACCAGGAGTTCTTCCGTTCGGAGCAGCATTGCCATGACGTGCTCACCATGATGTCCAGCTGGTCGCTCGACGGGCTGCTCGCCGCGCTGCCGCGGCTTCCCTGTCCCGCCCTGCTGGTGGCCGGTCGCGAGGATCATTGGATCCCCCTCCGCCACCTCCGCCGGATCGCCGCCACCATCCCCCGCGCCGACGTGCGGGTCGTGCCTGGCGGCCATCTCCTCCACGAGGACCGTCCCGACCTCGCCGCCGAGCTCATCCTCGGCGCGATCCGGGACCAGGGCCTCGCCTAGCGCACCCCCGCCGGCGACCGGCCGGCCTCGAGGTGCGCCACCGTCACCACGTCCTCGCCCCGGGTCCGCGCTTCCCGTTCCGCCTGGTCGCGGAGCCGCTTCGCCGCGGAGATCCGCACCAGCACCGGCTGGTGCTCCACCAGCTCATCGAGGAGCGCGCTGGCCTCCTGGCTCCACGGGAGGCTCACCGTCGCCCGCGCCGGGGTGGCGTCGACCTTGTCCATGTCCGGCCCCAGCGGCAGGATGTGGAACAGCGCGTCGAAGAGCCCGTTGCAGACTTCCTGGAGCAGGTAGGTCGCGCCGGCGTACCCCATGAACGGCGTCCCGGTGTGGCGGCGGATGATCGCGCCCGGGAACGAGGCCGGGATGTACGCCGACTTGCTGCCGACTTCGGCCAGGTACATCCGCTCGTTGTAGCTCCCGAAGACCACCACCGGCCCCTTCTCCTTGATCGCCTGGCGCACCGACTCATTGTCGGTCTTGGCACCCGGCTTCCGCGCGACCGCAAAGGCGCACGGCAGCCCCAGCTCATCTTCCAGGAAATTGCGGATGCCGCGGGTGTAGGTCTCGCTCGCCACGATCCCGAAGCTTGCCGTCCCGAAGAAGTCCTGCGTCACGCTCCGCCAGAGATCCCAGAGCGGCTTGATCGTCGTGTGCTTCTCCCGCTCGATGAACGGTTCGGGGTCGAGACCCAGCAGCTCGCCCAGCGTGCGCAGGAACTTGGTGGTCGAGTGGAGCCCGATCGGCGCCTGGAGATAGGGCATCTCGAGCGCCTCACACAGCATCCGGCCGAACTCCCGATACATCACCACGTTCACGTCGGCATCCACCAGCCGCGGCACCTGCGCCAGGTGCGACCCGAGCGGGAAGACCAGGTTCACTTCCGCCCCGATCCCCTCGACCAGCCGGCGGATCTCGGCGAGATCGGACGGCATGTTGAAGGTGCCGTACGCCGGGCCGATGATGTTCACCCGCGGCTTGGCGCCCTCCGGACGGGGCTTCGGGTCGGGACGCACGCCCCGCTTGAGCCCGTACTCGGTCCAGAGCCAGTACATCGCGCGGTTGGCCGCCTGCCACTGGTCCTCGTCGATCGTCCGCGGGAGGAAGCGCTGGAGGTTGGTGCCCTCTGGAGTCACCCCGCCGCCGATCATCTCGGCGATGCTCCCGGTGACCACCACCGAGGGGAGTTCGGGATCGAGGGTGCGGTGCGCCCGCTTCATGCTGTCCTCGGTGCCCTTCTGCCCCAGCTCCTCTTCGCCCAGCCCGGTCACCACGATCGGCAGTTCATGCGGCGGGAGCCCGTCGGTGTAGTGGAGCACCGACGTGACGGGGAGGTTCTCGCAGCCCACCGGGCCGTCGATCACCACCTGCAGCCCCTTCACCGCGGTGAACACGTACACCGCGCCCCAGTAGCCGCCCGCGCGATCGTGATCGAGCACGAGCATCAGATCATCTCCTCCGCCTTCGCCTGCCGCGCCTTCTTCTGCAGGTGCCGGCGATAGTGCTCGCGGAACTCCGGGTGATCCACCGGCGTGTCTTCCCAGACCCCGCTCGTCGCCCCGGTGCCGACGCCGGCGAAGAACTCCCGCATCGCGTCGAACCGCTCGGTGTTCCGGAGCGCGCCGTTCACCACCTGGGCCAGCGAGCCGGCGCCGGCGGGGCCGAACAGCGGCCGGGCCGAGATCAGGTTGGTGAAGTAGAGCGCCGGAATCGCCCGCTCCTTCGCCGCCTGGACCACCGGGGTGGTGCCGATGGCCAGCTCGGGCTGGAACTCGTCGATCGCGGCCAGGTCCTGCTCCAGCGAGGCGCGATACTGCACCCGCACGCCCTTCGCCTCGAGCCACTCCCGGTCGGCGGCGCTCCACGGGGTCCGGGGGCAGGCGGTCCCGACGTACCGGACGTCGGCGCCACTTTCCACCAGCAGCCGGGCCACCAGCAGCTCCGAGCCTTCATAGCCGGAGAGGGTGATCCGCGCCTTCACCGGATGCTTCTCGAGTCCCGCGCGGATGGCCGGGAGGAAGCGGTTCTTGGCCTCGTCGATCGCCTTCTGGCCGGTGCCGCACCCCTCGCCCACCGCCTGGAGCCAGGCCTCGGTGCCGTCGACCCCCACCGGGCCGGAGCCGACGATGGTCCGGCCGGCGGCCTCGAACTCGCGGATCGAGGCGATGTAGAACGGGTGAATCGCCGCGACCATCGCGCAGTCGAGCGCGCCGTACAGGTCGCGCCACTCGCGCGTCGGGACCGTCGGGCCGGCCGCGAGCCCCAGCGGCTCGAGCAGCATCCCGATCCCCACCGGGTCGGCGGGGAACATCTCGCCCAGCAGCGTCACGGTCGGCTTGGTGGCGATCCCGCCGCGGGGCGCCTGCACCGGCCCATGCTCGGCCTCGAGCCGCGCGTAGCGGAGCATGGCGCCCGCCAGGACGTCCTTCGCTTCCGCGTGGGTCGGCACCCCGAAGCCGGGGACGTCGATGCCGATGATCCGGACGCCGTTGATCTCCTTGGGCAGGAGCTGGAGCGGCACGCCGGAGGCGGTCGGCACGCAGAGGTTGGTCACCACGATCGCGTCGTAGAGCGCGGGGTCGGCGGTCTGGTACACCGCGTCGCGGATGTCCTCGAACAGCTTCCCGGTCACCAGCGTCTCGGAGTTGAAGGGCACGTAGCCCACCGTGCGCCGCGCTCCGTAGAAGTGGCTGGTGAAGGTCAGGCCGTAGACGCAGCAGGCCGAGCCGGAGAGGATCGTGGCCGTGCGCCGCATGCGGAGGCCCACCCGGAGCGAGCCGAACGCGGGGCACATCGACTGCGGCTGGTCGTGCGGACCCTTCGGGTAGTCCTTCGCGTACTGGGCCAGCACCTCGGACTTCCCCGCCGCCTCGGCCGCGGCCCGCATCGTCGCGGCGCCGGCGTGGCATCCCTGGGCCGCGGTCGCCTCGAGGACCGGCAGGCTCCGCTCGGTGGCGGGGGCATCGGTCCCCCCGGCGCTCACCGCGCCGTCATAGCCCACTTCCCGGGTTGCCAGGCCGATTTCGTCAGTCACAGCTCATACCGTGTCGTAGACGACTTCCAGTGATTCGCGGCGGATCTCTGCCTTGCCGCACATGTCTTCCATGGTCGCCGGCTGGAGCACCACGTCCCGTCCCACCGTGTCGCCGCTGAACAGCCCGAGGAGCGCGTCCTGCGACAGCGGGGTCGGCCGCTGCGGGGGCGCCTCGGCGACGTTGGTGGCGAGGGTCTCGAAGAGCGGGGCCCACTGGGTGCCGGGCCGGCCGATGATCTCGTAGTTGGCGCTCTTGCGGCGGATGTCCTCGTGCGCCGGAATCGCGGCGAGCACCGGAATGCCGGCCGCCGTCGCAAAGGCGTGCGCCTCGCCGGTGCCGTCGTCCTTGTTGACGACCATGCCGGCTACGCCGACGTTGCCGCCGAGCTTGCGGAAGTACTCCACCGCCGAGCAGACGTTGTTCGCGACATAGAGCGACTGGAGATCGTTCGAGCCGACCACGATCACCTTCTGACACATGTCGCGGGCGATCGGGAGGCCGAAGCCGCCGCACACCACGTCACCCAGGAAGTCGAGCAGGACGAAGTCGAAGCCCCACTCGTGGAAGCCCAGCTTCTCCAGGGTCTCGAACCCGTGGATGATTCCCCGGCCGCCGCACCCGCGGCCGACCTCGGGACCACCCAGCTCCATCGCGAAGACGCCGTCACGCTTGAAGCAGACATCGCCGATGGCCACTGCCTCGCCAGCCAGCTTCTTCTTCGAGGAGACTTCGATGATCGTGGGGCAGGCCTTGCCGCCGAACAGCAGCGAAGTCGTATCGCTCTTGGGATCGCAGCCGATGAGGAGGACCTTCCGCCCCTGCTGCGCCATCATGTAGGAGAGGTTGGCGAGGGTGAAGCTCTTCCCGATGCCGCCCTTGCCGTAAATCGCGATGATTTGAGTCGTCTTGGTGACCGGGGCGGTCTCCGGGGCAGCGTCCGGGGCGGCGGCTTCGTCACGAAGCCTGGAGTGCATCAGCTGAATCGGGCTCTGGGCAGAGCCGTTCCCGCAGGAGGGTGCGATCATGCTGTGTGACTCCAGTCGAGGATCATCTTGACGCAGCTCGGATCACCAAAGGCGGTGGTGTAGGCTTCGGCCGCCTGCCCTGCTTCCACCCGGTGCGTGATGATGCCGTCGAGCGGCAGCGCACCGGTGTTCACCATCTCCGTCACCTTCGCGAGATCGGCGGGCTTCCACTCCGCCGCCACCCGGATCCGCGCTTCCCGGAGGAAGGCGGGGACGAACTCGAAGCGGATCGGATGGTGGTAGAACCCTGCGAGTACCAGCTCCCCACCCGGGGCGAGCCGTCCGATCAGCTGGTCGACCAGGGCATCGTCGCCGCTCATGTCGACGATGGTCCGGTAGTCGCGGCGCTCATCCTGGGCCGGGTCGATCACCCGGTATCCGAGGGCGCCTCCCTGGCGCGCCGGATTGGTCTCCCAGACCGTCACCGGCCGGGCCGGCTCGAGCACCGTCGCGAGCCGCGCGAGCAACCGGCCCAGCGCACCGTGCCCCACGATCAGGTCGGGAGCGCTGCCACCGGCGCCCCACGCCGCGTGGTAGGCCGTGGCCGCGAGCGCGAGGAGCACCCCTTCCTGCCCCACCGGCTCCGCGAGCGGCAGCGCCTTCGCACCCGGCACCACCAGCCGCTCCGCCGCCCCGCCGAAGAGTCCGCGCGCACCCTCGAAACACCGGGCTCCTGCGACGAACACCCGCTCGCCGATCCGGCGCCCCGACTCCGCGCCCGCTTCGACCACCCGCCCCACCGTTTCATAGCCCGGGACCAGGGGATACCCGAGTCCGGGGAACGGCGGCATCCGGCCGGAATAGAGGAGCCGCTCGGTGCCGGTACTGATCCCGGTCCACTCCACGTCCACCACCACGTCAGCGGGGCTCGGCGCATTCAACGCCAAGCGGCGGAGCGTGAGCTGCTCCGGCTGATCGATCACAATCGCGGTGGCTAACAAGGTCGGCTCCTTGGAAGAACGGAGGCCTGAACCGGGGGATGGCAGGGTAGAACGGTGTGTAAGGTCACGTTGACGAAGCATTTTGTCAATAGAACATGACAATCGCGAATACAAAGCCACCGATTACGATTTCGTAAGCACCGTAATGTCAACTACTTAAGCTTCTATTTTGGTTGGTGGACAAAAAGGTTCCACAAAGGCAATGAAGCAGGGATTCCGAGCAGAACATGCTCCAGTGCGGCCAGCCCTGACAGCACCCCAAGTGTCAGCCCCGAATGGCGCACGTACAGGTCCGGCGAACGCCACGCCCGCCTGACAAGCAGCACCGTCACCATCACCCACACCGCTACCGTCACCGGCAGCAGCGGACTGTTGATCGCGGGACCGAAGAACTGCTTGAGAAAGGCCAGGTGCGGCGGAAGAAACTCGCTTCCCGAGTTGGCCACGCCGAACAGCACATTCAGCCGCGCCGCCTGGTGCGCGCTCCAGAAGAGCAGCACCGTCCAGAACGGCATCCGGTTGGCCGCGCCCACCGCGAGGATCGCCGTCAGGATCAAAACACCCGCCGTCGCCGCCTCGCTCCACGCCGTGGCCCTGAGTGCGGTCATCACCAGCGCGACCCGGTCGCCGCTGGGAAGCGCGCCGCTGGGCGCCCCCGGTCCCACCAGCCACCCGCCGTACAGCGCCGCCTGGGTCCACCCCCACAGCGTGGCCCCGGCCAGGAACCCGATCCACGCGGCCCGCGGCGAGGTGTCCTGCCGGTACAGGACTGCCAGCGCGATGCCGGACCCGCCGATGAGCGACGCCACGACCGAGGCCGCCTGGAGTGCGGCCGGCGTGCGCGGCAGGCCGAGCAGGAGCCCGGTCGCGAGCCACCAGAAGCCCACCACCAGGGCCAGCGCCTGGAAGGCGGAGTTCCAGCGGCTCCGGGAGTTCCCGGCGCTCATCGCACCTCCTGCAGCGCGCGGGTCATCCCCTGCACCGCCGCCGACATCCGCTGGGCATCGGCGACCGGCAGCGGCAGGTACTGCGCGCCCAGCGCCTCCGCCAGCTGCCGCGCGAACGGTGCCGGCCTCGGCGCGGTGTCGAGCAGCAGCGCCGGCAGCCCGCTCAGCCGGATCGCCTTGGCGGTCGTGAGCGCGTCCTCCTCCGCCTTCGGGCGTCCGCCACTCCCATCGAGCGAGACGTTGGCCCGGCCATCGGTGAGCAGCACCAGCAGCGCGGCCCCGCCCTCCCGTTCCCGGGCGATCTGCTGGGCGAGCTGGTCGGCCGCCACCAGCGCGGAGGCCACCGGGGTGCCGCCGCCGCCAGGCAGTCCCGCGAGGGTGCGCCGGGCCCGCGCCAGGGACCGGGTCGGCGGCAGCATGATCTCCGCCTTCCTGCCCCGGAAGCTGATCAGCGCCACCCGGTCACGACGCACGTAGCTCTCCGCCAGCAGCAGCTCCACCGCTCCCTTCGCTTCATTGAGCCGGTGCAGCGCCGACGAACCGGACGCATCGACCGCGAAGATCACCGTCGTGCCGGTGCGGTGCATCAGCCGCTGCAGGCGGAAGTCGTCCCGCCGCACGGCGAGCGCACTGCCGCGCCGGGTGCGGAGCCGCTGCCAGGGGGCGGCGGCGCGCAGGGTTTCCACCACGTCCAGCCGCCCGCGCCGGGGATCGCCTGTCCGCGTGCCCACCCGTCGCCCGTGGGTCAGCACCCGCGCCACCCGCGCGCCCTTGCCGCTCCCCTTGCCGGCCTTGCCGCCGCCCAGCTGGGCGAGGAGTTCGGCCGGCAGCGACGCCTGCACCGCGGACAACACCCGGTCCGCGAGCGGCTGGTCCGACGGGGCGCTCTGCTCGTTCTCTCCCGACTCGGGCGGCGGCGGCGCGGGCTCTTCTTCCTCCGGGGGCGGCTCTGGCGGCGCAGGAAGGCGGGTCGCGCGTGGCACCAGCACCAGTTCCACCGCGGCAATCAGGTCGGCGTCGGCAACCTCCTGACGCCGTTCCAGCGCCGCATGCGCCACCGCCAGCCGGAGCGCCAGCACTTCCGCGCGGCTCGACCCGACACCGAGCGCCAGCGCGGCGCGACTCAGCGCCTCGAAGGCCGGAAGCGAGACCGTCACCCGAGGGAGCCGCGCGCGCGCGGCCTCGAGATCCTCGGCGTCAAGCTCGGGCCACGGTTCCACCGTCGCCGGGATCAGGCAATCGAGCGCGAGCCGTTCCCGCAGCGCGGAGGCGACCCCGGGCTCGTCGGGGGTACTCTCGTCCAGCGCCAGGAGGCAGACCGCCGATTGTCCCGCGTCCCCATCCAGCGCCGCCAGGAGGGCCGCGCTCACGAAGGGCTGGACCCGCTCAGCCATGGGGAGCAGCAGCACGCCCTGGCGGGCGGTCTCCAGCAGGCCGGGCTCCAGCACCGGGCGTCCGAGGGCGAGTGTCTGGGTGAGGTCGAGTCCGCCGAGGAGCCGGTCGGTCGTGATGCCGGGGGGGACCCGCCGGCGGACCATCGCCGGGGGAAGCAGGGCGTCGAAGCGGGTGAGCAGCGCGTCACGCACCGGCCCGGCCGGGCCGCGGAGAACCGCGCCGCCCAGGCGAACCGGATCGAGTGCCAGGAGCGTGAGCGCCCGGGTAATCATGCCGGACCGAGGACCTCGTCCACTGCGCGCTCCACCCGCACCGTCGAGGACGCGTCATCGAGCGGGTTGCGGCGGAGGCGGTGGCGCAGGGCCAGCGGCGCCACCTTCCGGAGGTGCACGGTGGTCGCCACCTTCGCCCGTTCCAGCGCCGCCGCCGCGCGGGCGGCGCGGATCAGGGTAAGCTCACCCCGGAGCCCGTCGGTCCCGAGCTTGAGACACAGTTCGGTGGCCTTCTGAAGCGTCGCATCGGGCACGCCGGTCTTGTCGAGATGGGCGCGGGCGTGCTCGATCTGCTTGCGCACCTTCGCGTCCTTCCCGTCCCACGCCTCGGTAAAGGCGCCGGGATCCCGGTCGAAGGCATCGCGCCGGCGGATGACTTCCATCCGCTCGCCGATCTCGGTGGGCGTCTTCACCTCGACCGACAGGCCGAAGCGGTCGAGCAGCTGGGGCCGGAGATCGCCTTCCTCCGGGTTGCCGCTCCCGACCAGCACGAACCGCGCGGGGTGCCGCAGGCTCAGCCCTTCCCGCTCCACCACGTTGACCCCGCTGGCCGCGACATCGAGCAGCAGGTCGACCAGGTGATCCTCGAGGAGATTGACCTCGTCGACGTACAGGAAGCCCCGGTGGGCCCGGGCCAGGAGGCCCGGCTCGAACTGCTTCTCGCCCAGCGTCAGCGCCCGCTCGAGATCGAGCGCGCCCACCAGCCGATCCTCGGTGGCGCCGAGCGGAAGGTCGACGACCGGCACCCCGACCTTCTTCGTCTTGAGCTTTTCGCCCGCCGTCTCGCGGGCGTGGCACTCGGTGCAGCGGGCGCCGTTGGCGTGGGGATCACAGCCGTAGCGGCACCCGGAAACCACCGCCATCGCCGGGAGCACCCCGGGCATGCCCCGCACCGCCGTCGACTTGCCGGTGCCCCGGTCGCCGAAGACCATCACGCCACCGATGCCGGGATCCACCGCGGCGATCAGCAGCGCCAGCTTCATCTCTTCCTGCCCGACAATGGCCGAAAACGGAAACGCTTGCGACACAACGCCCCCACATGGGACGGTCAGATCGTGGCGATCGCCGTCTGGAAGCCCAGCGGCACGAACCGCTCCGCCAGGACGATGGGTGTACTGAGGATCTTGCCCGCAAGGAACGGCAGGAAGCGCGACTCGAGCGAGCCACTCAGGCTCCGCTGGCGACGCTCCTGCTGGCCCAGCCACCAGAGCACGTATGGGTCCAGCGTGCCCCACTGATACTGCCGTTCGACGCGCCACCCGGCCCGCTCGAGCACCGCCCGGAGCGTGGCCGGGGTATAGACCGCGGTGTGCCGCGGCGTGTGATACCCGGCCCAGCAGGAACCCTGCAGGCGGCGGGTGAGTCCCGCGTGATCCGGCACCTCGATGATCAGCCGGGTCCCGGGCTTCGCGAGCTGACGCAGCTGCCGGAGCGACTCAACCGGCGCATACAGGTGCTCCAGCACATGCCAGAGCGTGATGACATCCGGCGGCACGCTGAGCGCGACATCGTCCAGCACCCCGGCGTGGAGCTCGAGCCCGGCCCATTCACCCGGATCATGCTCCCAGCCGCTGGCATCGAAGTCGAGCCCGATGGCCCTGGCCCCGGTGCCCCGCTGCGCCAGCCGGAGGAAGGTCGGTCGCCCGCACCCCACATCCAGCAGGGTGCGTCCCGGCCCGAGCGGCAGCACCCGCTGCACCGTCTTGAGCCGGGCCTTGTCGGTGCCCCGCTGTCCGACGTCCACCAGCGGAGCCCAGCGGCCCCAGGCCGCGGAGCCGCGATGCGGGAGGTAATCCTCGTAGTAGCGCCCGATCGCCGCCTCGCTCACGCGCGGGCTCAGGTATACCAGCCCGCAGGCCCGGCACTGCTGCCAGGTGAAGCGCTCCGGGTCGTCCGCCATCTGCACCCGGCTGGCGGTGACGGGGAGCGCCTCCGCCGAGCCGCAGTTGAGGCAGGCCACGGTCTCCCGGAGCGGGAGCGCCCGCGCCGGGGGCGACTCAGCCCCGGGCGCGAAGGAGGTCAGGGGCGGCATGGAGTGCCACCTGGAGCGCGGGATCGTGCATGCCGGGGCGGGCAAAGGCGCTGGCGACGGTCACCACCGCCGACTCGCCGATGCGCCAGAGCTTTTCGGTGCGGGGAACGATCATGCGTCCATCGAGGGGATGATGCCGCAGGCGGCGGGTGCGCCAGCCGATCGAAGCGTAGACCCGCGACGCGACCGCGATGCCGAAGCGGGCCCGGAACGGGATGAAGGTGAGGCCCCGTGCCGCGCTCCGGTAGTGCCGGTCGGCGAGAGTGAGCAGCTCGAGACAGACCTGCCGCACCGGTTCCCGGTCGACCGCGAACCGGCAGAGCTGCTCCGGGGTGATGCCGTGGGCACGGAGCCGGGTGCACGGGAGGTAGACCCGGTTGCGGGCGACGTCCTCGCGGACATCGCGCACGATGTTGGTGAGCTGCATCGCGAGGCCGAGATCCACCGCGAACGGTTCGGCCTCGGGATCGCGCACCCCGAGGACGCGGCTGATCATCAGGCCCACGGTGGACGCGACGCGATAGCAGTACTGGAGCAGCGCCTCGTCGTCGGCGATCCGCACCACGTCGAGGTCGGTACGCACCCCGTCCAGCAACACCCGGGCGTGCTCGAGCGTGAACGCGTGCCGCTCCGCGACCCGGGCCAGCGCGGTGACCAATTTCCCCTGCGGCCGGCGGCCGGCCAGCTCGGCGTCGAGCCGGAGGAGGGCGTTGCGGGCGTCGGCGGGATGCTCCGATTCGTCGGCGAGATCGTCGGCGGTGCGGCAGAAGGCGTACACCACCGCGATGTCATCGCGCAGCTCGGCGGGGAGCATCGCGGTGGCCAGGTGGAAGGAGCGCGCCTTCGCGCGCAGCAGATCCCGGCCCTTGACCAGGGTCTCCTCCCAGGCACGCTCCGCCCGGCCGGGCCGCACCGGACGATCGCTGGCCGGCTTGAGGAGCGACAGCCCGGAGCTCATCCCGCCCGTCCCGCGAGCGCGGGCACGCTCACCACGCCGGCCGCGTCGGCCGCGAGCGCCCCCGAGGTCATCACCTCACCGACCGCGACGCCGTTGCGGTAGCTCCCCGCGAGATAGAGCCCGGGGTTGCCCCGCTCGATCCGGTCCATCCGTTCCTTGTAGCTGCCGTAGCCCAGGTTGTACTGGGGGATGGCCCGCGGCCACACCTGGGTCATCCGGAAGACCGGCTCCGCCTGCACGCCGAGGAACTGGACCAGGTCGCGCTGCACGGCGCCGGTGATCTGGGACTCGCCGGCGAGGGCGAGCTCCGGCTGCCGGGCGCCACCCACGAAGGTGGTGAGGGTGACGAAGCCCTCCGGCGCCCGCTCCGTGAAGAGACTCGAGGAAAAGAGGGTCCCGAGGGTATTCAGTTTCTCGACGCCGGGCACGAGCACCCCGAAGCCGTCGAGCGGATGGCGCACGGCATCGCGCGCGTACCCGCTCACGACCACCGCCACCGGGTTGTACTGGATCTCGGCCAGCGCCTTCCAGTCCTCGACCTGTTCACCCCGGAAATCGATCTGGGCGGCGGCATGACTGGGCACGGCACAGATCACCGCATCGTAGGTCCGCACGATCGCGCCGGCGGGGCCGGTGGCGTGCAGCAGCCATCCTTCGCTGGTGGGCGAGAGGCGCTCCACCCGGGTGCGGTAGAGGATCGTCCGCCCCAGCGCCCGGGTCATCCCGTCGGGCACCGCCTGCATCCCGTCGCGGAAGGTGAACAGCTTCCCCTCCGGCTTGCCCATCTCCCGGCGGCGCTCGCGCATCATCTTCGCCATCCCGCCGATCAGCGAGCCGTAGCGGGTCTCCAGCGCGCTGAGGGTGGTGACCGCGTGCGCCGAGGAGAGCCGTTCCGGGTCACCGGCGTAGATGCCGGCGATCATCGGGTTGAGGCCGTAGTCCACCATCTCCTGGCCCAGCCGGCGGCGCACCAGGCCGGCGAGGCTCTCCTCGCCGTTGGGGGGACGCACCCGGGAGAAGGGATCGCAGAGCACCCGCAGCTTGGCGCGGGCGGAGAAGAGCGGCGTGGTGAGGAAGGCGCCCGCCGACGTCGGGACGGCCACGGCGCGCCCGCGCCGCACCACGTAGCGCCGCATCGCCGCGGGGGAGCAATCCACCCGCTGGCGCTCGAGATCGAGTTCCCGGAGCATGATCCCGACGAGTGGCGGCGGGGCGAGCATCGAGTTGGGACCGAAGTCGGCGAGGAACCCGCCCTGGCGGAACGAGCGGATCACGCCGCCGGCGCGCTCTGACGCCTCGAAGAGCGTGACCTCGTGGCCGCGGCGCTTGAGCGACAGCGCGGCGGTGAGCCCGGCGACGCCGGCCCCGATGATGGCAATCTGGGCCATGGACTACCCCTCCCGCACGCGCCGCAGCGCGCGCTCGGCGGCGGCTTCCCAGTGGGCCAGTTCCGCCGGTCCGTGCAGCACCGAAGTGAAGGCCGCCTCGAATGCCGACGGGGCCAGATACACCCCATTGGCAAGCATGGCGTGGAAGAACGTCTTGTACGCGTCCCGGCTGGCCCGCTTGGCGGTGGCGTAGTCGGTCACCGGATCGGCGGTGAAGAACGGGGTCAGCATGGTGCCCACCCGGTTGATCACCAGGGGGACCCCCTGCTCCGCCGCGATCCGCGCAAGGCTCCGCGCAGCCCGTTCGGCCCATTCCTCCGCCTTGTCCCAGAGGCCGGGACGGTCGAGCACCTCGAGCGTGGCCAGCCCCGCGGCCATCGCCAGCGGATTGCCTGAGAGGGTGCCCGCCTGATAGACCGGTCCTGATGGGGCGATGCGGCTCATCAGGTCGGCGCGGCCGCCGTAGCCGGCCGCGGGGAGTCCGCCGCCGATCACCTTCCCCATGCAGGTCAGGTCGGGGGTGATCCCATAGAGCGCCTGGGCTCCCCGCGGATGCACCCGCCAGCCAGTCATCACCTCGTCGAAGATCAGCAGCGCGCCGTAGCGGGAGGTAACGGCCCGCAGCCCCTCGAGGAACCCGGGGCCGGGGGGCACGCACCCCATGTTGCCGGCGACCGGCTCGACAATCACGGCGGCGATGGTGTCGCCCCGCGCGGCGAAGGCCTGCTCCACCGCGGCGAGATCGTTGTAGCCGACCACGAGGGTGTCGGCGACGGTCGCGGGCGTGACTCCGGGCGAATCGGGGAGCCCCAGGGTCGCCACGCCGGACCCGGCGGAGGCGAGCAGCGGATCGGCATGCCCGTGGTAGCAGCCGTCGAACTTGAGGATCACGTTGCGGCCGGTGGCGGCCCGGGCCAGCCGGAGCGCGCTCATCGTCGCTTCGGTGCCGGAGCTGACGAACCGCACCATCTCCACCGACGGGAACGTGGCGATCACGCGCTCGGCGAGGCGGACCTCCGCCTCACAGGGGGCACCGTAGCTGGTGCCGCGGCCGGCCGCCGCCACGATCGCGGCGACGATTTCCGGGTGGGCATGGCCCAGGATCAGCGGGCCCCAGGAGAGCACCAGGTCGAGATAGCGGTTGCCGTCGACATCGACCATCCACGGCCCTTCGCCCCGCTCGATGAACCGGGGAGTCCCACCCACGCCCCGGAACGCGCGCACCGGGCTGTTCACCCCGCCGGGGAGCACCCGCTGGGCTTCGGCGAAGAGCGCCTCGGACCGCCGGGTGTGCGACGCGGCCGGGGTCCGTGCTGCCACATCGGTCATGCGCCCCCCTCGGCGAGCCACCCCGCCGCCTGCACCGCGTGATAGGTGATGATGGCATCGGCGCCGGCCCGCCGCATGGCGAGGAGCGACTCGAGCACCACGCGGCGCTCGTCGATCCAGCCCCGCTCCGCGGCGGCCTTCACCATGGCGTACTCGCCGCTGACGCTGTAGGCCACCAGCGGCAGGTCGGAGGCGCCGCGCACCGCGCTGATGATGTCGAGATAGGCGAGGGCCGGCTTGACCATCAGGAGGTCGGCGCCTTCGGCGTCATCGAGCCGGGCCTCGACCAGGGCCTCGCGGGCATTGGCGGGATCCATCTGGTACTGGCGCCGGTCGCCGAACGCCGGGGTGCTCTCCGCGGCCTCTCGGAAGGGACCATAGAAGGCGCTGGCATACTTGACCGCGTAGCTCAGGATGGCGCAGTCCTCGTGACCGTCGGCATCGAGGGCGGAGCGAATCGCGCCCACCATGCCATCCATCATGCCGCTGGGCGCGACGATGTCCGCCCCGGCGGCGGCGTGGGTCTGGGCCGCCCGGCCGAGGATCTCGAGGGTCGCGTCGTTGTCGACCGACTCGCCCTTGAGGATGCCGCAGTGCCCATGGCTGGTGTATTCGCAGCAGCAGAGGTCGGTCATCACGCAGAGATCGGGATACCGGCTCTTGATGTGCCGGATGCCCTGCTGCACAATCCCGTCAGGATCGAAATTCTCCGACCCGACGGCGTCCTTGCTGGCGGGAATGCCGAAAAGGATGACGCTCCTGATCCCGGCCTGGACCATCCGGTCGAGTTCCTGGTCGAGCACCTGGTCGACCGAGATCTGGGCCACCCCCGGCATGGAGCCGATGGGCTTCCGGACGCCGGTGCCGTGGCACAGGAAGAAGGGCTGGATGAACTGGTCGGCGGACAGCCGGTGTTCCCGCACCAGGGCCCGCAATGCGGCAGTCCGCCGGCGGCGTCGCGGGCGGATCGCTGGGAATTGCGCGGCTGCGGCTGGAGGGGCGGAGAGAGTCAGCACGGGGGCCCCGTCGAAGTGTCATTGCAAGTTGACACTGGTGACAGTACACTCTAGTCAACACGAGCGCAAGGCGGTCCCATGGCGACGTTCAACGAGTGCGTACCGGGCTCTCAGGTGCGGGTCCTGAATTCCGGAGTTCCCCGGGTCCGGGGCAAGACCGGCCTCATTGTGGAAGCGGCCCGGAGCCGGCGCGCCCCCGGCGACCCGCTGGTGGAGCGGGTCACCGTGGACATCCCCGGGCATGGGGACGTGGTCCTCGCGCCGGCCGATGTGGAGATCCTGGCGGACGGCTAAATCCGCCAGGACAAGTCGGGGATCAGAGAGGGACGACGGTATGCACCGGCGCGCCGGTCAGCCGGCGCTCACCCTTGAGCCCCGTGATCGAGAGCAGGAAGGACCACCCCACCACCGTCCCATTCAGGCGCCGCACCAGCTCGGCTGCCGCCCAGGCAGTCCCCCCGGTTGCCAGCACGTCGTCAACGATCAGGATCTTCCCGCCAGGGGGGACCGCGTCGGCATGCGCCTCGAGGGAGTCGATCCCGTACTCCAGCTCGTACTCATGCCGCACCGTCTTCCAGGGGAGCTTCCCCGGCTTCCGGAGCGGGATGAACCCGGCCCCGAGGGTCACGGCCACCGGCGCGGCGAAGATGAACCCGCGGGCTTCGATCCCCACGACATGGGTGATCCCCGACTCCCGGAACGGCTCGGCAAGCGCCTCCCGGACCTGCCGGAAGAGCACGCCGTTCTGGATGACCGGAGTGATGTCCTGGAAGACGATCCCGGGCTTGGGATAGTCAGGAATGGCACGAAGAGTCTGCCGAATTCGCTGGGAAATGTCGCTCATTGGCCCCTAGAATGCGCTCGATGTTGAGTGGACAGCTACTTGATTTCAAAGCTCTTAGGATGAGTCACCTCATCCAAAATCTCTGATTTTTCAACATCCGTGACACGGGAGCGGCTCGGCCCGGCCCAGAGTGCCTTCTCCAGCTCGGAGAGGACATCCGGATCTCCCCCGGCGACGACCTCCACCCGCCCATCAGGCAGGTTCCTGACCCAGCCGCGGACTCCCAGCCGTTCTGCCTGGCGCAGCACGAAGTAGCGGAACCCCACCCCCTGCACCACCCCGCTCACCAGGTACCGGAGCATCACCCAGCCGAACGCTTCGCCAGCCAGGCCTTGAGGATCTCAATGGCCATCGGGAGCAGGGAGATCGCGATGATCGCCATGACCACCAGGCTGAAGTTCTGGCGGACCACCGGGAGGTTGCCGAAGAAGTACCCCGCCCCGACGAAGAGCCCCACCCAGGCAGCGCTGCCAATAAGGCTCATCGAGACAAACCGGGCGTAGGGCATCTCCCCAACCCCCGCCACGAACGGGGCGAAGGTCCGGATGATGGGGAGGAACCGCGCCACGATGACCGTCTGGGCCCCATGCCTGGTGTAGAAATCCCGGGTCTTGTCCAGGTATTCGCGCTTGAGGAACCGGAAGTTCCCGCTGAAGGCCCGGGGCCCGATGTACCGTCCCACCCAGTAGTTGGTACTGTCGCCCAGCACCGAGGCGGAGAACAGCAGGAGGAACAGGATGCCCGGGTGGTACGAGCCCATCCCGGCGAACGTCCCGGCGGCGAAGATGAGCGAGTCCCCGGGCAGGAAGGGCGTGACCACCAGCCCGGTCTCGCAGAAGATGATCAGGAAGAGGATGGCGTACGTCCACGTCCCGTACTGGGCGATCAGGTCGCTCAGGTGGCGGTCGAGGTGCAGGAAGAGGTCGACGAAGTCCTTGAGCAATTCCATTTCAACCCTGGGGATCCGGGGCAAAGCCGAACTGGCCGAGCAGCGGCACGAAGCGCACGTCGCTGACCGGGGCCACCTGCACACCCTCGGGCGTGCGGGTGACCAGGGTCAGGGTCTGGCTGTTGCGGTCGCCGATCGGGAGAATGAGGCGGCCCCCGGGCGCGAGCTGCTCCACCAGGGGCTGGGGAACATCGGGAGAGGCCGCCGCGACGATGATCGCATCATAGGGCGCGTAGGGCCGCCATCCCAGCGTGCCGTCGCCCACCATGATGCTGACGTTGCGGATGCCGGCGGCCTCGAGCGCGGCCCGGGCCGACTGGGCCAGCGGCGCGAGCCGTTCGATCGAGAAGACCTGGTCCACAAGCAGGCTCAGGAGCGCCGTCTGGTAGCCGGAGCCGGTGCCCACCTCGAGGACCCGTTCCCGCCCGGTGAGCTTCGCGAGTTCCAGCGAACGAGCCTGGACCCAGGGCTGGGAGATGGTCTGCCCGCCCCCGATGGGCAGCGCCGAGTCCTCGTACGCGCGGTGCCGCACGCTCTCGGGGACAAAGAGGTGCCGGGGGACCCGCGCGACGGCACGGAGCACCGCGAGGTCGCGGATGCCCTTCGCCTGCAGCTCACTCACGAGCTGCTGGCGGTAGCCGCCGTATCCGTCGCTCTCGTTCAGCCCTCGAGCGACCATTGCCTCACGGTTTCGATCAGCTTGTAATCGGTGAGGTCCATGTGCAGCGGCGTGATCGAGATGTAGCCCTCCGCCACGGCATGATGATCGGACTCGGCCCCGCCGGTCCAGTGGATTTCGCCGCCGCCGATCCAGAAGATCTCCCGGCCCCAGGGGTCCTTCATCCGGGTGAGCGACTCGCTGAAGTAGCGGCTGCCGAGCGCCGTGACCTTCACGCCCTTCACGGTGGGCGCGCCGCCGGGCGGGAGGTTGATGTTGAGGATCGTCTTGGCGGGGAAGTTCTCCGCCGTCACGATCCGGCGCACCAGCCCGGTCAGGATCTCCCGGTAGCTCTGCAGCGCGGCAAGGTCACTCGCCGGCCCGGCAAAGGAGATCGCCACTGCGGGGACACCGAGACTCACCCCCTCCATGGCGGCGGCGACGGTGCCGGAGTAGAGCACGTCCTCCCCCATGTTGGGGCCGTGGTTCACCCCGGAGAAGACGAAGTCGGGGCGCTCCGGCATCAGGGTGCCGAGCGCCAGCAGCACGCAGTCCGTCGGCGTCCCGTCGACCTGGAAGCTGCCGTCGGGGCGCCGCGCGGGCCGCAGCGGCCGGTGCATGGTGAGGCTGTGGGAGGTCCCGCTCTGCTCGCGATCGGGGGCGATCACCGTCACCTGTCCCACCGACTGGCAGACTTCCGCCAGCAGGGCCAGGCCGGGCGCCAGAATCCCGTCGTCGTTGGAAACAAGAATGTTCATGGGTCAGGCAGGAAGATACCGCCCCCGGGATGCGGGAGCGGTCACTCGGTCGGCGGCTCGGGCCGGGGCGGCGGGACCTTGCCGTCCAGGATGAGCACGATGTCCTCGATGGTCTCGCGGAGTTCGCGCAGGGTCTCGCGCTCCATGGCGATGCGGGCGGAGCCGCGCAGCTCGCCGGTCCGGCGGTAGTGCTCGATGCGCTGGCGGGCGCCCTCGATGGTGTACTTCTCGGTGTACAGGAGATGCTTGACGAGCATGATGAGCTCGACTTCGCGGCTCTTGTACACGCGGTTCCCCGACCGGTTCTTCGCCGGGTTGAGGAACCGGAACTGGCTTTCCCAGTACCGGAGCACGTGCGGCTTGAGGTCGGTGAGCGCGCAGACCTCGCCGATGGAGAAGAACTCCTGGACCGGGCGCGCCATGGTCACCGCCACTGTTCCGACTTGAGCGTACGTTCCATCAGATCCCCCACCGCCTGCTGCGGCGGCTTTCCTTCAAAAAGAATCGCGGCCACCTGGGCGCAGATCGGGAGCTCGGTCCCGACCTGCCGCGCCAGCGCCAGCGCGGCCTGCGCGGTGTTGACGCCCTCCGCCACGGTGCGGTGGGTGGCGATGTACTCCTCCAGCGTCTGCCCCTGCGCCAGCGCCACCCCGAGGGTGCGGTTGCGGCTCAGGGCGCCGGTGGTGGTGAGAATCAGGTCGCCCATCCCCGCGAGCCCCGCGAACGTCAGCGGGTTCGCGCCCATCGCTACACCCAGCCGGGTCATCTCGGCCAGCCCGCGGGTGATCAGCGCGGCGCGCGGGTTGTTGCCCAGGCCCAGCCCCTCGAGAATCCCCGCGGCAATCGCGATCACGTTCTTGAGCGCGCCCGCCAGTTCCACCCCGATCACGTCATTGTGGGAGTAGACCCGGAAGCGCGGGGTGGCAAACACACCCTGCACGTCCCGCGCCGCGGCCTCGTGCTCGGAGGCGGCCACCACCGCAGTGGGCTGTCCCTGGTAGACCTCGAGCGCGAAGCTCGGCCCCGACAGGGCGACCACCGGCGAACCGGGGAGTTCCTCGGTCAGCACCGCCGACATCACCTTGAGCGAGGACGGCTCGATCCCCTTCGTGGCGCTGACGATCACCGCGTCCGGCGCGATCGCCGGCCGCGCCTGCGCCACCACCGCCCGCAGCACATGGCTCGGCGTCACCATCAGCACCACGCCGGCCCCCTGCACCGCCGCCAGCGGATCGCCGGTGGCGCGCAGCGACGGCGCCAGCGGACAGCGCGGCAGGAACACCGGGTTCTCGTGCCGCTCGTTGATCCCCGCCACCACCTCGGGCTCGTAGGCCCAGAGCCGCACCTCGTGGCCCCGCCGCGCCAGCAGGTCGGCCAGGGTGGTGCCCCAGCTTCCGGCGCCCAGCACGCCGACGACACTCATGCCGGCGGCGCCTGAGTCTTCCGGCCGCGGGTGCCGAAGCGGTTCTCGGTGCCGGCCAGCAGCCGCTGGATGTTCGCCCGGTGCTTCCAGATGATGAACCCGGCCAGCGCCAGGTCGATCACCAGCGTCACCGGACCGCGCCGCGCCGGATGCAGCAGGTAGTCGGCCACCGGGAAGAGCACCGCCGCCGCGATGGAGCCGACCGAGACGTACCCCGTCAGCCAGACGATCAGCCCCCAGGCGATGAGCACCACCGGGAACGCGAGCGGCGCCAGGCCGATGACCATCCCGGCCGCGGTGGCGACACCCTTGCCACCCTTGAACCGCACGAAGACCGAGTACACGTGGCCCAGCACCGCGAGGAGCCCGCACCAGATCGGGAAGTACGGCACCTCCGGGCCCCGCGGACCGAACACCAGCACCGGTACCGCGCCCTTGGCGACGTCGAACAGCCCGACCGGGATCGCGTACCGCCAGCCGAGCGTGCGATACAGATTGGTGGCGCCGAGGTTCCGGCTGCCATGCTCCCGCAGGTCGATCCCCTTGAAGAGGCGCCCCACGAGATAGCTCGTGGGGATCGCGCCGAGGAGATAGCTGGCGAGGAGCCAGACCCAGGCGGTGCTCATGCGGCGACGGGCGTGCCCGCCGGGTCAGCTCCCCCGCACCCGCCGGCCATCGTCGCGTCGATCATGCTGGGATGCTCCCCGACCGGTGAACTTGAGCCTGAGCGGCGCGCCCTCGAATGCCCAGGCGCTCCGGAACCCGTGATGCAGGTAGCGCTGGTACGCCTCGGGCACGTCATCGGGCCGGTTGCTGACGATGGCGATCGTCGGCGGCCGGGTCCCGATCTGTGAGGCGTAGAGCAGCTTCACTTCGTCGCCCTGCTGCTGCGGCGGCGCGTTGCGGGCGATCAGTTCCTCGAGCACCCGGTTCACTTCGCTGGTCTGCACCCGGCGGTCCCGCGCCTCCGCCACCTCGAGAATGAGGTCCTGGATCCGGGTGACCCGCTGCCCGGTGAGCGCCGACATGTAGACGAAGGGCACATACCGGAGGAACGGGGCCTTCTCCACCAGCGAATCCTGCCCCCGCTTGGCGGTGTTGGCGTCCTTCTCCTCGATCAGGTCCCACTTGTTCACGGCGATGATGAGTCCGGCCCCGCGCTCCCACGACTCGGTCGCGATCCGGAGGTCCTGCGCGTGCATCCCGTTCGCGGCGTCCACCACCAGGACGCAGACGTCCGCCTGCTCGATGGCGCGGTGGGTTCGCAGGGTGGAGTAGAACTCCACATCATCTTGTACTTTAGCTCTGCGCCGTAAACCCGCTGTATCTATGAAGTTGAGCGTTTTCCCCTTATACCGCAAGGGGGTGTCGATGGCGTCCCGGGTGGTCCCTGGCTCCGGGGACACGACCAGCCGGTTCTCTCCCAGCAGCCGGTTGATCAGGCTCGACTTCCCGGCATTGGGGCGGCCGACCACCGCCACCTGGATGGCGTCATCCCCCTCGGCCTCCTCGCGGGGCGGGAGGTGCGCCACGATCGCGTCGAGGAGATCGCCACTCGCCTTCCCGACCGAGGCCGAGAGCGGCAGCGGGTCATCGAGGCCAAGCTCCCAGAAGGCGTGATGCGCCGTGGTGTTGGGGTAGTCATCGAGCTTGTTGACCGCGAGGAGCACGGGGCGCTTGGACCTGCGGAGCTGGGCCGCGATTTCCCGGTCGACCGGATTGAGCCCCTCCTTCCCGTCCACCACGAAGACCACCAGCTGGGACTGTTCGACCGCGAGGGCCACCTGCTCCCGGACCGCCACGTCCATCGAGTCGGTGGAGCCGGGCATGAGGCCGCCGGTATCGACCAGCCAGAACTTGCGCCCGCCCCAGTCGGCCTCGCCGAAGTGGCGGTCCCGGGTGGTGCCGGCCTGGTCCGAGACGATCGCGTCGCGGCCGCCGAGGATGCGGTTGAACAGCGTGGACTTGCCGACGTTGGGTCGGCCGACGATGGCAACGGTAGGACGACTCACTGGGCAGCCGGGGTGTCGAGAGCGTCGATGAAGCAATAGGAGGGACGCACCTCCACCGGCGACGCCTGGCAGAGCGCGTCGAGGGTGAGGTCGTCCATGAACAGCTGGTCCTCGTTGAGGCTCTCGCCCGGGATCAGGGCGAGATCGAGGTCGTGCCGGTTGGCGAGGGCCTCACGGAAGGCGGCGCCGGGGAGCAGGCCGGCGCAGGTGACCGAGGCCCCGAAGAGCGGATTCACCAGCGGGATGAGCTCGAAGCGGGCCTGGGTCAGCGCCTCGAGCGGGCCGAGCACCTGGGGCATGAGGCCCGCCATCGACTGGCCGGTGAGCACGCCGATCCGCCGCCCCCGCCAGTCGGCCAGGGTGGACGCCCCCTCCTGGATCCGCTGCTCCAGCCAGCGCACCGAGCCGACCCCGTTCTCCACCTGGTCGAAGCCGTCGTAGCGCTCCGCCGGCGGGAGCGGGAGCCCGGCGCGCAGATAGAGCTCATCGGCGCCGAAGGCCCAGGTGATGCCCCGTTCGGCCCGGGCCCGTTCCGACCACCGCTCGATCCGCCCGATGGCATCGCGGCACTCCTCGGCGGTCGGCTCCCGCACCAGGTGATGCTTGCTGAAGGTGGTGAGCCCCACCGGGACGGCCGAGACGTTGAGCACCGCGGGGCCGAAGGCGTAGAGATCGCTCAGCGTCTGGTCCAGCACCGCGCCGTCGTTGACGCCCGGGGAGAAGACGATCTGGGTGTGGAAGACGATGCCGTGGCTGGCAAAGAGCCGGAGCTGCTCGAGAATGTCGGGCGCGAGCGGGTTGCGCAGCAGCCAGCGGCGGACCACCGGGTCGGTCGCGTGCACCGAGACATACAGCGGCGAGAGGCGATACTCGATGATCCGCTCGACGTCTCTCGGCTTCAGGTTGGTGAGCGTGGCGAAGTTGCCGTACTTGAACGAGAGCCGGTAATCGTCGTCCCGGATGTAGAGCGTCTCCCGGAGGCCCTGGGGCAGCCCGTCGACGAAGCAGAAGTCGCAGCGATTGGCGCAGCGGCGGATCCGGACCGGCTCGACGGCCACCCCCATCGGCAGCCCCTCGGGCCGCTCGACATCGTACTCGATCTCCTCGCCGCCGGGCTGGCGCACGTGGAGGAGGAATTCCTCGTCGGCGGTGAGGAACTCCCAGTCGAGAAAGTCCTCGATCTCCCGCCCGTTGATGGACAGCAGTTCGGCCCCGGGCACGAGGCCCAGCTCGGCACCGAGAGACTCGGGAGCGACGGCGGTTACGCGGATCATGGCGGGGGGGAAGATAAGGCGGGGGGGCGAGAAACGGGGCACGGAGGCGGTAAAGCGGCAAGGCGGCAAGGCGGCAAGGCGGCAACTGATCCACCCGGAAATACCGAGGGCGAACCCGCCGGAGTTCGCCCTGTGGTGCCGCCCTGCCGCTTTGCCGCCTTGCCGCCTCTACCAGCAGGCCGGCGCGCCCTCCTGGGTCACCGCCGCGTTCGGGCTGTTGGCCGCCTGGCCGATGTACACGCCGCAGGTGGTGATGCCGCCGGTGAGGGCAGGATTCGTGACGGTGACGGTGTAGCCGGTATTGGTGACGTTGGAGAAGGCCAGCACGCTGCCCGCCGAGGGGCGGAAGGGAATCCGGCCTGCGCCGCCAGTCGCGTTGACCGGGGGCCCGTTGGTGACGCCACCGGCGTAGTCGCTGTTGTCGAAGTAGAAGCCTTCCTGGGCGGTGACGATGTTGCGGAGGTCGCTCTTCATCCCCGCGAGAATCGCCTTCTCCTTGGAGTTGGCAAACTTCGGGATCGCGATCGCGGCGAGAATGCCGATGATCACGACCACGATCAGCAACTCGATCAGGGTAAAGCCCTTGTTCGACATACCGGCTCCAGTCAGTAATGGGGCTCTCTGGCCCCGTCGGCTTCGTCTGCCCTGCAAGGGGCAACAGCTGTGCCAGTTACCGTGGAAAACTCAGCAAGTCGTTCTGCTGCAGTACTTTAGAGCTTCATGTAAGGCCGGGAGTGTGACCGCCCGAATGGCGGATAGTAACCGCGCCCTGCGGTACCAAAACGCCGGCCTCGGGGGCCGGCGTTCCGGATCGGTGCAGTTTCGGGTTACTTGTGACTCAGGCTCCAGACATAGGCCGCCACCGCCTTGACGTCGTCGTCGGTGATGGTCGAGCCACCCTTCGCCGGCATCGGGACGCCGCTCTTCGACTCTTCCTTCGTCACGCCCTTGGTGATCTGGGCGATCAGTTCGGGAAAGCTGCCCTTGCTGTGGATCCAGACGTCGTCGGTCAGGTTGGGGCCGACGAGGCCCTTGGCGTCCTGGCCATGGCAGGCGTAGCAGAGGCCCGCCTTGTGGAAGATCTCGTTGCCCTTGGCAACCATGTCCTTGGTCGCACCCTCAGGCACGCCCTGCGCGCTGGCCGGAGCGGCAGCACAGAGGGCCACGAGCGCGAGGGCAACGGCAGAACGGAGCAGCGTCTTCATCCCATGACTCCAGAGAATGGTTGGTGACCGACTTGACCGGCGCCGAGAGGGGCAAGGAGCGGGCCCACGGTGACCGGCGGGTGCGGCCCGGAATCCGGGACGGCACCTGGCACTGCAAGTATTTTCACAGCAACAACTTACTAGAGAAACTCGCGAGGCGATCCAACGGGGTCCGGCGCTGGCGGCCGGTCGGGGTGACGCCCTGATGGTCCACCCGTTCCAGCCCTGGGACAGTCCTGCCGGGCTGCTGCTGGATGGCCTACGCCCCCGCGGGAACGCGAGGGCGTGGGGGAGAGAGCGGGCGACCGGACTCGAACCGGCGACGTCCAGCTTGGGAAGCTGGCATTCTACCAACTGAATTACGCCCGCAGCGAGGGCGTAATGTGCCGGGCCGCCGCTTCCGTTGTCAACCCGGCAGGAGCACCGTGCTCCTGCCGGGTGTGTCGTCCTACTTGACGTGGTACCGCCAGGCGCGGATGCCGGCGCCCTTCCCGGCCACCGAGAGCGGGGCGGTCTCGCCCGCCTTGAGGGCAGGAATGGTGGCGTCGCTGCTGGCGACCACGGTCCCGCCCTGGCCGAGGAACTCCACGACGATGGCCTGGGCCTTGGGGGCGATGATCTTGTTGTTCTCGTCCCGCGCCTCGCGGCCGGTGAGCTTGGCTTCGAAGGTGGCGCCGTCACCGGCGGGCTTGAAGCTGGTCACCTCGACATTCACCAGCAGCGCCTCGTGGGCCACGACGGACTTGTAGATGCCATCGGTGTTCTTGGCCAGCTTGTAGCCGTTGATCCGGAGGCTGTGATCGTATTCCGAGAGCGGCTCGATGGCGATCAGCTTCTCCGCGGTGGTGGCGAGGCTGGCCCCGTCGGAGAGCGCCAGGTACGCGTTGGCGAGATTGAAGACGGCGTCGCGGTTCCAGGGATTCTGGGTGATCACCTTCTCGAAGGTGCCCGCGGCGTCCTTGTAGTTCTTGTCGTTGAACTGCTTGACGGCGATATCCTGGAGATCATCCTCGGACACCTCGCCGGTGGCGGCGCCCCCGGCCTGCCCGGCGCCGGCGATCAGTTCCTTCTCGAGGACCTGGGCGCTGTCGACCATCCCAGCGGCGCGGAAGGCCTGGGAGAGCGCCTTCTTGCCGGAGACATCATCGGGCTGGAGCATGCGGTAGCGCTGCAGGGCCGGGACGGCTTCCTTGGCGCGGTTGTTCTGCAGCAGGAGAACGCCGTAGTTGAAGGCGGCCTGGTCGCGCGCCTTCACCATGTTGGCATCCTTGGTGTCGCTCGCCGCGCCCTTCCCGAAGTAGTAGATGGCGCTGTCGGTCTGGCCCAGGTCGTTGAAGATGTCGGCCATGAACACCGGCGCGAGCGGCAGGCTCGGGTCGACCTGGTTGGCGGCGCGGAACATCACCATCGCCGAGTCGCTCTGCTTGGCCTGACGGAAGGTCTGGCCCTGGTTGACCAGCGCGGCCCAGGCGCGATAGCGGTACTTCTTGATGTCGTCCTTGCAGCCGGGCGCGAACTGCTCCGCCTTGGTGAAGGCGCTGTCCGCCCCGGCGATATCGCCCTGCTGGATGTAGAGCCGGCCGAGGTAATACCACGCGGCCGAGCTCTTGGCCTGGCCCGCGGTGGTGATCGCCTCGGTGATGACCCGGACGCCGTTCTTGAGGGCGTTGATCTTGTTGATGGGGTCGCCGCTGCCCTCGATGCCGGTCTTGAGGTAGGTCTTGCCGCTGCTCACGCGGAAGTCCCCGCCATCGAGCTTGCAGTCGGGCTGCTGCATCTTGGTGTCGAGCGCCGCCGCGACGCGGCTCTGCACCCCGTTCGGCTGCTGCGCCACCAGCGGCGCCGCCGCCAGCGCCAGGATCATCGCCCCCGTCAGTCCCTTGGTCATCCCTGCTCCTTCAGTGGTTGTGAAGCCCCGGCGGCGCTACTCGCCACCAGCGCACGAGCCCGGCTTTCGATTTCCCGCGCCACGTCGAGCGCCGGCCGGCCCATGCGGGCGGCGGCGGCGCGCACCTCCTCGAACTCCGCTTTCACCCGTGGCCCACCGGGCGTCTCCAGCACCTTCACCTGCACCGTGGTGCCGTCCCCCGCGGGAATCGCCAGCATCCGTCGCGGTAAGGTGACGCGTTCGGCGGCGCTTCGGCGCACTCCCCCGGTGGTGGAATGCAGGAAGAATGCCTCGGTGACCCGGTCCGCCACCTGCGGGTCACAGATCACCTCCACGCGATAGCCGGGGCGGCCTTTCTTCATCTGGGTGCCCCAGAGCTGCACATCCAGGGCGCCCGCGGCCACCAGCGCCTCGCGCAGCGGGTCGACATACTCGGGGCTCAGGTCGTCCAGATCGGAGGACAGTGTCACCACCTGGCCCGCCTCGCGCACGCCCTCGGCGAGGATCAAACGGAGGGCGTTCGGATAGTGCGCTGGATCACGGGTGCCCGCGCCCCAGCCGGTGCTCACGGCGCGCCAGTGCGATGGCGGCGTCCCCGCGCTCAGCACCTTGAGCAGCACCGCGCCGGTGGGCGTCGTCGCCTCGCCAGTTACGGGGCCGTTCGGGCCGATCTCCACGCCGGCGAGGAGCCGGGTGGTCACAGGCGCAGGCACCGAGACGACGCCGTGCGAGGTCGTCACCCATCCGCTCCCCAGCGCGACCGGCCGGGCGTAGACCTGGTCAATCCCCAGCACCTCGAACCCTTCGATCCCGCCCACGATGTCGACGATCGCGTCCGCGGCGCCGACGTCATGCAGCGCGACCGCGTCAGCCGCGAGGCCATGGATCTTCCCCTCCTCCTCGCAGAGCAGCGTGAAGGCGCGGATGGCCCGCTGCTTCACCGCCGGGCTCAGCGCCGCGTGCTCGACCTGCCGGACCAGGTCGTGGAGGTGATGGTGCCCATGCGCGTCGTGGTGCCCGCCGTGGTGGTGATGCGCGTGGCTGCCCTCGCCGTGCTGGTGCGGCTCGACCCAGGGGCGGCTCGGCCCTTCGGTGCCGCCATCCGGGAAGGTGACATCGACCTTCGTGGCGGCGATGCTGCTCCGCTGCACCCGGGAGATCACGACCCGAAGCCCGGGAAGGCCCAGGCGCGCGGGAAGCGAGCTGAGCCACTCCGGCGGCGCGCCGGCATCGAGCAGGGCGCCGAGGAGCATGTCGCCGCTCATCCCCGCGGCGGGGTCGAGAATCGCGAAACGGCCACCAGTCATCGGCGCCAAATATCGCCCGCGGTTCAGGCCGGGAGCAATTCCCCCGGTTCCCGGTAGAGCCAGCCGGCCCCGGTATTGAAGACGATCACCCGGTCGGTCTCCCGGAGCTGGCCCCGCTCCCGCAGCACCCGGACGGCGGACAGGGCGGCGCCTCCTTCGGGAGAGAAGTCGATTCCCTCGACCCGGGAACCCTCCCGGGTATCCTGCTCCAGGGTGGCATCGGGGATGGCGACCGCGCCGCCGCCACTCTCCTTGAGCGCCCGGAGAATCAGCCGGTCGCCGAGGGGTCCGGGGACCCGGAGCCCGCTGGCGCTGGTCCAGGGGTCGGGCCACGGCTCGGCCTTTTCCGCGCCAGCCTCGAAGGCCTTCACGATCGGGGCGCACCCCGACGACTGCACCGTGTACATCCGGGGCGGCGGATCGGTGACCCAGCCCGCATCCCGGAGCTCGGCGAACGCCTTCCACATCCCGATCAGGCCGGTACCGCCGCCGGTGGGATAGATGATCGCCTGCGGCAGCGTCCAGCCGGACTGCATCGCGAGCTCGAGGCCGAGGGTCTTCTTGCCCTCGATCCGGTAGGGTTCGCGCAGGGTCGAGAGGTCCATCGCCCCGGACTCCGCCGCCCACGCGCGCGCGGCCTTGCCGCAGTCCCCGATATGCCCGTCGAGCAGGATCAGCTCACCGCCGAAGGTAACGATCTGCGCGAGGATGGCGCGGGGCGTGGTCTTCGGGGCATAGACGCGGACCGTCAGGCCGGCGCGCGCGGCATAGGCGGAGGCCGCGACCCCGGCGTTGCCGGCGGTGGGAATGACGAACGAGGTCACGCCGGCGGCGACGGCCCGGGTGATCGCCGCGCTCAACCCCCGCGACTTGAAGGAGCCGGTCGGGTTGGCCGCCTCGTCCTTGACCCACAGGTCGGCGATGCCGACCCGTTCCCCGAGCCGCGGGGTCGCGAGGAGCGGGGTATCGCCCTCACCGAGCGTCACGGGCTGCTCGGCGGGCGCGAGCGGGAGAAAGGGACGGAAGCGCCACATCCCCTGCCCCCGGCGCACCTCCGCCCGGGCAGTCAGGCTCGGGAGCGGACGATCGGGATAGCGCACCAGCCAGGGCTGTCCGCAGCGGTCACAGACGGTGGGCACACCGTCGGGGCCGCGCTGGTTGCCGCAGGCGGAGCATTCGAGCTGCCAATCCATGGGAGTTCCGAGTTCCGGGTTCCGAGTTCCGAGTGCGTGGAACTCAGCGAATGGCGTTCAGGTAGCGCTCGGCGAGTTGTTCCAGCCGGTCGTCGCCCTTCTGGCGCGCATGGGCGAGGATCCGCTCGACGTTGGGCTTGAGGGCGGGATCACCCCAGCGGTGGCCGGTGGCCCGCTCGGCGCCCAGGGAATCCCCGCGATTGGCGCCCTCGAGAAGGGCCCATGCGGCGGCATCAGGATAGGCCGGATCGTCCCGGGAGGGAAGCTCGTAGCGTTCGGGGGGCTCTTCGCGATCTTCGCGGACAAACGCGCGGGACATGATCTCAAAGATAAGGCTCCGGCCGGGAAAGAGAACAGAAACAGCAATTCACGAAGAGCACGAAGTCACGAAGGGCACGAAGCAGCAGAATGTGCCCTCTTCGTGACCTTCGTGGCTTCGTGACCTTCGTGATTGCTGTTCTGGACGCGCAGGGAGCGCTACTTCTCGGACAGAATTCCGAGGATCTTCTCCGCCAGCTTCTTCGAGAAGCCGGGGAGGCTCGAGATCTCCGCCGCAGTGGCGGTCTTCACCCCGGCCAGGCTCCCGAAGCGATCGAGCAGGACCCGCCGGCGGTTGGGGCCGACGCCGGGGATGTCGAGGAGGGCGCTGGTGATGGTCCGCTGGGTGCGTCGCTTCCGGTTGTAGGCGACGCCGAAGCGGTGGGTCTCGTCCCGGATCCGCTGCAGCAGCCGGAGCGAGGGGCTCCGCCGGGGCAACCGGATGCTCTCGCTTCGCCCCGGCAGGAAGACCTCCTCCTCCTTCTTGGCGAGGCTGATGATCGGCACCTCGGTCACGCCGAGCGCGGTGGCGGCATCGACCGCGGCGCTCAGCTGGCCCTTGCCGCCGTCGATGACGATGAGGTCCGGCAGCGGCTTCTGCTCTTCCCGCCGGCGGGTGAGATAGCGGGTCAGCACCTCGTGCACCGCGGCGAAGTCGTCCTGCTGGCCCTCGCCCTTGATCTTGAACTTCCGGTACTCGCTCTTCCGCGGCCGGCCCGCCTCGAACCAGACCAGCGACCCCACGGTGTCGCGCCCCTGGTTGGTGGAGATGTCGATGCAGATCATGCTCCGCGGCACCACGTTGAGCCCCAGGTCGCGGCCGAGGGCGTAGACCGGGTCGCCGGCCCGCTCGTCGGTCTCGAACGACTCGATACGGAGACTCTCCATCAGGTGGCGGGCGTTCTGGTCGGCGAGATCGAGCCAGCGCCTGGCGGTGCCCCGCTGGGGGACATTCCACTCGGTCTCGGGCAGGATCTCCTGGAGCAGGTCCACGTCGGCGGGCGGGAACGGGAGAATGAGTCGCCGCACCCGCCCCTCCATCGGCACGTAGGACCGCAGCAGCAGGAACTCGAGGATCCGCTCATCGCTCTCCTCGGCGAGGTTCTCGAGGAAGGCGTGCTCCCGCGCCACCACCCGCCCGTCACGGATCCGCAGGAAGACGCCCACGGCATCGTCGCCGTCGCGGGCATAGCCAATCACGTCGGCATCACCGGTGCCGAGGACCTCGATGCCGGCCGGCGTCTCCACCTGCTCCAGCCACTTGAGCTGGTCGCGCAGGAGGCCGGCGCGCTCGTAGTCCTGCCGCTCGCTCGCGGCGAGCATCGCCTCGCGCACCTTGCCCCGCACGTCGACCGTCCGGCCTTCGAGAAAGTCGACCACCTCGCCGATCATCAGCCGGTATTCGTCCTGCGCCTGCCAGAGCACGCAGGGCGCCTTGCAGCGGCCGATGTAGTAGTCGAGGCAGGGACGCTCCCGACGGTCGCTGGGGAGGTCGTCGTGGCAGCTCCGCACGGTGTAGAGGCGGCGCACGATCGCGAGCGTCTTCCGGAGGAGGGCGACGTCGGTGTAGGGGCCGAAGTAGCGGGCGCCGGGAAGGTCGCGCCGGCGGGTGACCAGCACCCGGGGGAACGGCTCACCCAGGGTCACCGCGATGGAGGGGTAGCTCTTGTCGTCCTTGAGCCGGACGTTGAACCTCGGCTGGTACTCCTTGATCAGGTTGTTCTCGAGGAGCAGCGACTGCGACTCGCTGGTGACGACGATGGTCTCGACGTCGGCGATGTGGCGCTGGAGGTAGATCCCCTTGATCGTGCTGTTCGCGTCGGCCGCGAAGTAGCTCCGCACCCGGCTCTTGAGCCGCTTGGCCTTCCCGACGTACAGCACATTCCCCTGGGCATCCTTCCAGAGATAGACGCCAGGGGCGTCCGGAAGGGTGTCCAGCTTGCGCTGCAGGGGCTCAGGAAGGGTGTCCGCCATGGCTGGAACGTAAGGAGGCGGTCAAATCCGGTCAGCGTCGCAGCCGGCGGACCAGGCTGGTGGCTTCGGGGAGCCCGAGCGCGAGCGTGGTCCCGAGATAGGTGACACCGTAGGGCCCGAGGACGACGACCGCGCGAAGCACCGGATGCATCGCGGGAGTGAGATACCAGGCGCCGAATCCGAGCGCCGCGCCGAGGAGCGACGCGCCCCAGAGCCGGGCGAGGTACCCGGCCGGCACCGCCGGGGCATCGATCCGGCGCCGCAGCCCGCGCATCAGCAGCAGGTATTCCACCCACCCCGCGATCCCGGCCGAGGCCGTCAGCCCCGCCGCGCCCCAGCGCTGGTCGACGCCCAGCAGGTGCGGCAGGGGAAGCGCGCAGAGATAGCCGAGGACGGTCGTCAGCACGACGCGGAGGACGGCGAAACGGAGCGGCGTGCGGGTGTCGCGGAGCGCGTAGTAGGCGGAGCTGTAGAGCCGGCCCAGCGTCGCTGCCAGAAGCCCGACCGCCGAGCCGGCGAGGATCGCCCAGACGAAGCGGCTGTCCTCGGCGGTGAACTTGCCGGTCTGGAAGAGCGCGCCCGCGATGACACCACCGAAGGCGAGGAAGGCGGCGGCGGAGGGCACCACGAAGTAGGCGATGCGGCGGAGGGCGGGCGCCAGCCGGGCGCGGAGAGCGGCGGCAATCTCGCTATCGCTACCGGTGGCGCTCGACATCGCGGGGAGTTCGGCGGCGCTCACCGACATGCCGAACAGGCTCACGGGCAGGGTGTAGAGCGTCTGGGCGGCGTTGATCGCGGCGACCGGGCCCTCACCGAGGTAGCTGGCGATGATCGTGTCGATGAAGGCGCTGAGCTGCACGACGCCCCGGCTGACGAAGACCGGCCCGAAGTTGCCGAGCACGGTGCGCACATGCGGCGACCGGGTGTCGATGGTCGGGCGAAAGTGGCGAACGAGGGTGAGGACCCGGGGCAGCTGAACGAGGAACTGGAGCCCGCTGCCGAGCACGGCACCGAGGGCCGCCGCGAGCGCGGCGCCGTTCATGTCGTGGCGGGAAGGCGCGACGAGCACCGTCGCGATGATCGCCACGTTCCAGACCACCGGCGCGGCATACGACAGGAAAAACCGCCGGTGGCTGTTGAGGATGCCGAGACACCAGGCGGAGAGCGCCAGGAGCCCGGCACCGGGAAAGAGGAGCCGTACCAGGCGAATGGTCAGTTCGCGCTTTTCGCCCTCGAACCCGCCGGCGATCAGGTCGGTCAGCGGAGCCGCCCCGGCAACCCCGGCGAGTACGATGACCGAGGCCGCAAAGGCCATGAGCCCGAAGACCGCGCCCGCCACGTGCTCCGCTTCCTCGTCCCGCCCTTCGGCCCGGAGCCGGGCGTAGACCGGGATGAAGGAGGCGGAGAGCACTCCCTCGCCCAACAGGTTCTGGAGGAGGTTGGGGATCCGGATGGCGGCGGTCAGGGCATCGGCCGCGCCCCCAAGACCGAGGTAATAGGCCAGGACCCGCTGCCGTACGAGACCGAAGATGCGGCTCAGGAAGATGCCGGCCGCGACCAGCACGGAGTGGGAGCCGCGCTGGGGAGGTGGCGAGTTGGTCCCGCCGGCGGAGCCGGTCGACTCCGAAGGGGTGCTCAGGGCTGGGGCGGCCGCGGCAGCGAGGTGCGGGGATGCTCCTCGAGGAGCCGCTGGAGGAACTGGTTCTCCTCCTGGAGGAGCTGCACGTTGCGCTGGAGGTCGTCCACCTCGCCCTCGAGCGCCTCGACCTTGCGGGCGAGATCGGTGACGCTGGACGGCACCTGCTCCGGCCCTTCCATCCGCCGGGCGATGGCGCGGCCGATGGGCGAGTCGATCACGATCCCGAGGATCGGGATCATCAGCGCCACGAGGAGGAGGAGACCGATGAAGGCCATGGATCGAGTCTACGAGGGTCCGGGGGCCCCTTCAAGGCCCGTGCGATACCAGTCGCGCATGGCGGCCTCGAGCTCCCCGAGCAGCGACGGTCCGTAGCGCGCCAGCCAGGGGGCGATGGTGTGGACCCGCTCCTGCGGCTTGCCGAGGGGGAATACCAGCTCGCGGGCCCGGCCGATCTGCCGGGTTTCGACTTCCTGCCGCTTCTTGAGGTGGTTCACCAGCTTCTTTTCGGCGTCCTCGGTATCGGATGCGGCGCGGGAGGCGAGGTTCCGGATCGGCTTCTCGATGGTGGGATCGATCGCGGCCGCGGCCCGGGCCAGGGCGTCGTACTCCCCGGCGATGGTCGCGCGGAGGCGGTCGAGCGCGGTGCGAGCCTCGCCGGGGAGCTGGTCGCGAATCACCCGCGCCTCCAGCCGCTGGCCCGGCGTCATGAGCTCGTCGAGTGTGGCCTGGTACTTCTCCAGCACCCGGTCGACCCGGGCATCGACCATCACCCCGGACCAGCGCGGCAGCGGGCGCTGCCGGGGGATGTCGAGCAGCGGGTAGATGGCCTCGGCGAGCGCGAGGTAGCGGAGCTCGCCCGGGCCGGCGAGGTAGGCCACCGTCGGCAGCAACGCGCTTTCGATGGCGGGCCGGAGCAGCACGTTGGGAGAGAAGCGTCCCGGCTCCTGCGCCGCGTAGCGCTCCACCTCGGCGAGGGAGAGCTGCTCCTGGCTCCGCCGGGCCTGGAACCCGGGGGAGCGCCCCACCAGCCGGTCCCGGCCTTCCCTGCCCTCGAACATGACCAGCGTCGCGCCGTCGCCGACGGTCACGCCAGGGTCCTTCCCCTGGCCGGTGAGCTGGCGGTGCCGTTCCTCGAGCGCCCGGTCGAGGGCGGTACAGCGTTCCAGCGCCTTGAGGAGCAGCGGCATCTGGGCGCGCTTCACCGCGGGATGGGTCGCGTCGAAGACCAGGATGCCGTAGGGCGCGAGCAGTTCCGCGATCACGTGGGCACAGGCGTCGGCGAGGTTCGCCTCGGGACGGTACCAGCGGCGGAAGAGGGTCACCACGTCGCCGCCGAACGGCGTCTGGGCCAGGTCCTGCTCCAGCCGCTCCAGCACCGGGAGGATCTCGGGACCCACCGGCTCGCGGTAGAGCGGCGTGAGGGGCGCATCCGGGGCGCGCTCGCGCAGGGTCATCGTGACGGTGTCGCCGTCGGCCCCGATCCAGCTGGCGTGATTCCCCTCGGCAAAATCGTGATCGCCGCCGGCCGCCCAGAAGACCGGGACCACGGGGCGGCGCCAGCGTGCCTCGCAGAGCCGCGCCAGCGCGGCGGCGGAGAGCGCCTTGTGGATGGTGTAGAGGGGACCGGTCAGGAGCCCGGGCTGCTGCCCGGTGGTGATCACCAGGGTCGAGGGATCACGGAGCCGATCCCGCACCCGCTCAATCCCGTCGGCCGCCACGAACGCGTCGAGGAGTGCGGGATCGACGCCCCCGACCCGCGGCTCGGGCCAGGCGAGCGGTGCGGCAAGCGGCGTGGTGACGATGCGGAGACTCATCCCGGCACCCGGGCGGCGAGGATGGTGCGCGGGCCCTGCCCCAGCGGCCCGCCCCCGTAATCGCCGTAGCGGCCCCGAATCGTGGCGCCGTGGGCGACCAGCATCCCCTCCAGGTCGTCGGGCCCGAGGAGGCGGACCCGCTCCTGGAAGCTCCGGCCGTCGGGAAGGCGGATGGTCTTCTCGACGAAGCGGCCGTCGGCGCTGATCCGGCGATGCACCTCGGCGGTCACGCCGCCAAGACGGGACGTTTCGTGGGGCACGAGCGAGCTCTTCACCTGTTCGGCGTTCAGGAAATCGATCACGAACCAGCCCCCCGGGCGCACCGTCGCCAGCATCTGGCCCAGGGCATCGTGGTGTTCCTCGTCCGCCGCAAAGTAACCGAAGCTGGTGAAGAGATTCACGGTGAGGTCGACCGCCCCGCCGCGGAAGGGGAGCGCCCGCATGTCGGCGCGCACCAGGGGCCGGGCGGTGCAACCGGCCGCGCGCCGCAGCAGCGCCGCCGACAGGTCGAAGCCGAAGGGCACCGCGCCGGCCCGCTCGAGGGCGGCGAGATGGCGGCCCGCCCCACAGGCCACGTCGAGCACCCGCCATCCCGCCTGCCAGGGCAGCACCCGGGTGAGCAGGCCGACCACCCGCTCGGCGTCCGCCTCGTTCCGGTGGGGATAGAGGTGGAGGTACTCCTCGCCGAACCATTCCTCGAACCACTCTGCCATGAGAGCTGTTAGCCGTTAGCTGTTAGCCACACAATGGACCGCCACCGCCCGTCTGACTTCACAAGGAACAGCCAATAGCGAACAGCTAATAGCTTCCGGCTATTTGTGGTACGGCTCACCCCGGATGATCGTCCACGCCCGGTAGAGCTGCTCGTACACCACCACCCGGGCGAGTTCGTGCGGCAGCGTGATCGCGCCGAGGCTCCAGCGGTGCTGCGCACCGCGGGCCAGCTCGGGACTCAGGCCGTGGGAGCCGCCGACCAGGAAGGCGAGGTGACGTCCCTCGTCCCGCCAGCGCCCCAGCCTGGTGGCCAGCGTCTCGCTGCTCCAGGCATCGCCCTCGCGGTCCAGCGCGATGACGAGCGCGCCGGCGGGGAGTTTCTCCCCCAGCCGGGAGCCCTCCTGCTTGAGCGATTCCGCCGCGCTGGGCGACTTCCCCGCTTCCCGGACCTCGACCTCCTCGGCGGGTCCATATCGCCGGAGCCGGGCAAGATACTCGTCGGCCGCGTCCCGGAAGGCGGGGCGCAGCTTCCCCACCGCCAGGAGGGTGAGCTTCACCGCCAAACGGAGAGGCGGCCGGTACCGGAGGCACCGACCGCCTGACCGCCTGTCCGCCTGACCGCCTTATGCGTACATCCCCCGCAGGCGGTGCACCGCGGCGACCCGCTCGATCGCCAGCATGTAGGCGCCGATTCGGGTGCTCACGCCGTTCTTGTCGGTCATGGCGGCGACCTCGTCGAACGAGTTCACCATGATCCGCTCCAGCCGGTTGTTGACGGTCTCCTCGTCCCAGAAATACCCGCCCCGGTCCTGGACCCACTCGAAGTAGCTGACGGTCACGCCGCCAGCGTTGGCCAGGATGTCGGGGATGACGAAGATGCCCTTCGACTGCAGGACGGCGTCGGCGGCCGCGGTGGTGGGGCCGTTGGCGCCCTCGCAGATGATCTTGGCCTTGATCTGGGCGGCGTTCTCGTCGTGGATCACGTTCTCGAGCGCCGCCGGCACCAGCACGTCGCAGTCGAGGGTCAGCAGCTCGTCGTTGCTGATCGACTGGGCGTTCTTGTACTCGTTGAGGAACTTCTTGCTCTTCACGTGGGCGAAGACGTCGGCGAGGTCGAGCCCCTTCGGGTTGTAGATGCCGCCCGACTTGTCGCTCACCGCGACGATGGTCATCCCCTGCTTGCTCATCAGGTCGGCGGCCACCGAGCCGACGTTGCCGAAGCCCTGGACCGCCACCCGGGTGCCCTTCACCGGCATCTTGAGGCGCTTGAGTGCCTCGCGGGTGACGAACATGCAGCCCCGGCCGGTGGCTTCCCGCCGCCCGAGGGAGCCGCCCATCTCGATCGGCTTGCCGGTGACCACCGCGGTGACGGTGTGCCGCTTGTGCATGGAGTAGGTGTCCATCACCCAGGCCATGACCCGCTCATTGGTGTTCACGTCGGGCGCGGGGACGTCGCTGTCGGGGCCCAGCGTCTCGATGATCCCGGAGGTGTAGCGGCGGGTGAGCCGCTCGATCTCGCCGTTGGACATCACCGAGGGATCGCAGATCACCCCGCCCTTGGCGCCGCCGAAGGGGAGGTTCACCACGGCGCACTTCCAGGTCATCCAGGCGGCCAGCGCCTTCACTTCCTCCTGGGTGACCTGCATGTCGAAGCGGATGCCGCCCTTGGCCGGCCCCCGCGAGGTGTTGTAGATGACCCGGTAGCCGGTGTAGACCTCCACCTCGCCATTGTCGAGGCGGACCGGCACGGCCACGGTGATCTGCTTCTCGGGCGTGCGGAGGATCTTGTAGAGCCCCGGCTCGAGGCCCAGCCGCTTGGCCGCCACGTCGAAGCGGGACATCATCTCCTCGAAGGGATTCTCCGCCTCGAGAAAATGGTCCTTGTCGGGCCGGATGACGGTCTGGCTGGGGCGCGGACTGGTCGAAGTCATAACTTCTCCGTTAGACGTTACAGGCGTTCGGGCGGTGTGACGACCGCGTCGAGCGCCACGGCGATCTCCTCGCCGCCTGCTTCCCACGTGAGGTCCAGCACGGCCACGAGCGGCTCGGGGGCATCCGCCGGCCACTGGTCTCGGAGCTTCACCGCGTCCTTCTCGGTGACGACCACATGGTCGGCCCGCCGGGCGGCATGGGCCAGCCAGGCGACATCCTCCTGGCGGTACTCGTGATGATCCTTCCAGGTCGCCACCTGGACCTGGGCCCCGGTGGCCTTGGTCTGGGCGACGAATCCTTCCGGGTCGGCGATCGCGCTGGCGGCCACCACCCGGCGGCCCGCAAGCGCACCCGGCTCGACCCGCGTCCCCGACACCAGTCCTTCGAGCCGGGCCAGCCCGAGATGGGCGATCGCCACGGGCCCGCGCACCCGCGCCTTCAGTGAGGCCGCGAGCGCCTCGGCGCTCTCCCGGGTGGCCCGCTTGCGGGTGACGATCACGGCGTCGGCCCGCTCCAGCGCCTCCCACCCTTCCCGGAAGGGCCCCGCCGGCAGCAGCCAGTGGACCGCCCTCGTCGTCTCGGCACTCACCACCAGCACGGTGAGGTCGGGCCGGAGGTCGAGCCGCTGGAAGGCGTCATCCAGTACCAGCACGGTCGCGCCGCGGGCGAGGGCCCGCTCCGCCCCGGCCACCCGGTCGGGATCGGCAACCACGTGGGCGGCCGGAAGGTTCCGGGCATGCACCTTCGCCTCGTCGCCGCCGCCGTAGCCCCGCAGGAGAATGCCCGGGACCAGCCCGCGGGCGGCGTAGTGCTTCGCGATCCACATCGCGATCGGGGTCTTCCCCGAGCCGCCGACCGTCAGGTTCCCCACCGCCACCGAGGGCAGCGGCAGGTCGTGCGCCGGGATCCAGCCGCGCCGGTAGGCCATGCGCCGGCCCCGCATCCAGCCCCACCAGAGGGCGGAGACCGGGAGGAGCGCGGTCCGGGCCAGCCGGGCATCGAAGCGCCGGCTGGTCCAGAGCCACCGGATCAGCCGGTGGGTGTCGCTGCGACGTCGGGCCATGCGGCGCGTCTCGTGGCGGCCTCGAGTTCACGGGTCACCCGGGCGACGCCGGCCTCGCGCCCGTCCCGCTGCCATTCCACCGCGAACGGCTCACCATACGCCAGCCGCACCCGCGCGAACGGGGGCGGCACCAGGAACCGGTCCCACGAGCGCGCCCGCCAGGCGGGCCGCGATTCCGCGTGGACCGGGAGAATCAGCGCGCCGCCCCGCCCCGCGGCGGCCACCACGCCCGGCTTCACCACCCGGCGCGGCCCCCGCGGCCCGTCGGGGGTGAGCCCCACCGGCGTCCCCGCCTCGAGCGCACGGATCGCGGCCTTGAGCGCCTTCACGCCGCCCCGGGTGCTCGACCCCGGAATCAGCTGGTAGCCGAGGAGCCCGGCGAGCCGCGCGAGATACTGCCCGTCCCGCGCCTCGCTGACGAGTGCGGCGATCCCGCGGCGGCGATGGTGCCAGAGCACCGGGAGCAGCGCCTCGTGCCAGCTCAGCAGCACGTAGGCCCGCCGCGAGCGCTCCAGCGCCGCCCAGTGCTCCGGCGCCACCACCTCGATCCGCCAGGTCCACGCGAGGGTGCGGACCAGCAGCGGGCCGAGCCACGCGGCAAGCCAGCGGAGCAGGCGCCTCACGCCAGCAGTTCCTCCGCCAGCTCGACGACCCGCGCGGCCGCGCCCGGGGTACCGAGGCGCTCCCGCACGCCGGCCAGCCCCTCCCGCTGGGCCTTCGCGGCGCTCGAACTCCCATCAAGGAGCGGTGCAAGGGCATCACCCATCTCACTGGCGGAGAGGGGGCGATGCCAGAACTCGGGGACCACATCCCGGCCAGCCACCAGGTTCACCAGGCTGATCCGGTCGACCTGCATGAGCCGCCGCGCAATCGCGTAGGTCGACCAGCTGGTGCGATACGCCACCACCATCGGGGTGCCGGCCAGCGCCGCTTCGAGCGTCGTGGTGCCCGACTTCACCAGCACCGCGGTCGCGGCGGCCATCACCTGCTCCGGCGCCTCGACGACCACCCGGATCGGGCCCGGATCGGGGTACGACCCTGTGGCCGTACCGGCCACCAGCACCGCGTCGCAGTGGCCCCCCTCCAGCATCCGCCGGGCCACATCCCGGAAGAGGGGCCAGTTCCGGGCAATTTCCCCGGTTCGGCTGCCGGGAAAGATACCCAAAACCCGCGTATGTGGGGGCAGGCCAAGGGCATCCCACGCCGCCTGCGGTCCGGGGCGCACCCGGTCCAGCAGGGGATGCCCGACGAATCGCGCGGGAATGCCCCGTGCCGCGAAGAACTCGGTTTCGAAGGGGAGAATGACGGCCAGGCCGCTGACGGCCTTCCTGAGGGCGGGAGCGCGGCCGGGGCGCCAGGCCCAGAGCTGGGGGGCCACATACTGGAGGACCGGTACACCGGCCTCCCGGAGGACGGCGCCGAGACGAAGGTGAAATCCGGGATAGTCGATCAGGATCGCGCAGCGGTAGCGGCCCGACCGGGCGGCCCTCCGCAGCCTGCCAAGGAGCGCGGCATGGCGCGGCACCGAGCGGACCACCTCGAGGAAGCCCATCGCGGAGAGGCGGTCGATCCCCACCTGTACGTCGAGGCCCATCGCGGCCATGCGCGGACCGCCGCAGCCTTCGATGGGGACGCCGGGAAACCGCTGGCGGAGGGCGGCGACCACCGGGGCGCCGTGGAGATCGCCCGAGGGCTCGCCAGCCGAGACCAGGATGGCCCGGCCATCCCGCGCGGTCACGGGTCCGAGGGCGACGCCAGCGAGGCTTCCCGGATGGCCTCGGTCACCATGAGCGCGAGTTCCAGCGCCGCCCGGCCCTCGCCGCCGCTCACCACCGCCTCCTGCTCGCCCCGCACCGCGTGCACGAAGCTGGCGAGCTCGAGCCCGAGGGCGTCGGCGGCCGGCGCCTCGAGGGGGATCCGTTCCGCCACATCCTCGAGACTCGCGTCCTGTCCCGGCGCCCACCCGTGACGGAGCCGGAGGAACTCCCCCTTCCCGCTCGCGAGGTCGAGCTCGAGATACCCTTCGGCCTGGTAGATCCGGAGCCGGCGCACCCGCTCCCGCGCGATGCGCGAGGCGGTCACCTGGGCCACCGCGCCGGAGGCGAACTCCACCCGGGCGCTCGCCACGTCGAGATGATCCGAGAGCACCGAGGCGCCGCTGGCGCGCACGTCGCTCGCCTGCAGCCCGCCGGTCAGGTGCAGGATAAGGTCGAGGTCGTGAATCATGAGGTCGAGCACCACCGGAACGTCGGTGCCCCGCGGCTGGAACGGGGCGAGCCGTTCGCCCTCGATGAAGCGCGGCTGGTCGAGGAACGGCGCCGCGGCCCGCAGCGCCCGGTTGAAGCGCTCGATGTGCCCCACCTGGAGCAGCACGTCGTGCCGCTCCGCCGCGGCCAGCAGGGTGTCGGCTTCGGCGAGGGACGTGGCCATCGGCTTCTCCATCAGCACCGACACACCGGCCTCGAGCGCCGCCAGCCCGACCTCGGCGTGCACCGGCGTCGGGACCGCCACCGAGACCGCGCGCACCCGCCGGAGCAGTTCCTCGCGGGTCCGGCAGGCCACCGTCCCGACCGCCGCGGCCACCTCCCGCGCCCGCTCCGGACGGATGTCGTAGATCCCCACCAGCTCGGCGCCGGGCATGGCCGCGAGATGGCGGGCGTGATGCCAGCCGAGGGCACCGACCCCGATCACGCCGACGGGCAGCGGGCGGGTCATGCCGGCACACCCCGCCGCGCCTGGCTCACGAACGCGATGAGCCGGCGCACCTCGGCGTGCTCCGCCGCCTCGGGCGCGAGCGCGGCGATCGCCTCGGGGCGCGGCAGCTCGGAATTGAAAAGCAGCCGGTAGCTCCGCTTGAGCGCCGCCATCAGGGCTGGCGAGAAGCCGGCCCGCTGGAGCCCCACGGAATTGAGGCCGAAGAGCTCGATCGGGTTGCCGACCGCCTTCACGTACGGCGGGATGTCCTGGGGAACCCGCGACGCGCCGCCCACGAAGGCGAAGGTCCCGATGGTGACGAACTGGTGGATGGCGATGAGTCCGCTGAGCGTGGCGCGGTCCTCGATGGTGACGTGTCCCGAGAGCTGGGTCGAGTTCGCGATCGTGACGCCCGCCCCGATCCGGCAGTCGTGCGCCACGTGCACGTAGGTCATCAGGAAGCAGTCGGCGCCGACACTCGTGAGGCCGCTGGCGGCGCTGCCCCGGTTCACCGTGCTGTGCTCCCGGATCACGGTGCGGTCGCCGATCTCGACCCAGGTCTCCTCGCCCCGGTACTTGAGGTCCTGCGGATCGCTGCCCAGCACGCTGCCGGCGCCGATCGCCACCTCGCGCCCGAGCCGGACGTTCTGCTCCAGCACGACGTGGGGCCCGAGCCGGCAGCCATCGCCGACCTCGACCCGGGGACCGAGCACGCAGTACGGCCCGATCTCCACGTCGGCGCCGAGCTGCGCCTCCGGGTCCACCACCGCCGTGGCGTGGATGACGGCGCTCACTTGTCGACCACCCCCGCGAGCATCTCCGCCTCACAGGCGACCTTCCCGTCGACGTAGGCGGTGCCCTTCATCTTGGCGATCTTGCCCCGGAACTGGAGCATCTCCACCTCCATGCGGAGCTGGTCGCCGGGGAGCACGGGCTTCCGGAACTTCACCCCGTCGATCCCCATGAAGTAGACCACCTTCTTGTCGCGATCGGGGATCTGGTCCATCAGCAGGAGGCCGCCGGTCTGGGCCATCGCCTCGACGATGAGCACCCCCGGCATCACCGGGTGGCCGGGAAAGTGGCCCTGGAAGAACGGCTCGTTGAACGTGACGTTCTTGAGCCCGACGATCTTCTGGGTACCCTGCACCTCCAGCACCCGGTCGACCAGCAGGAACGGATAGCGGTGCGGCAGCAGTTCCAGGATCTTCTGCGCGTCCATCAGGCCTCCGTGAAACGGGCGGCGCGCGCAATCGCGCGCGCGCAGGTGAGGTTCCCTCGGTGACTGGGCCGTTCGGCCGACACCTTCAGGTGGAGGGTCGCGCCGAGGAGCGCGAGGTCGCCCACCAGGTCGCCCACCTTGTGCCGGGCGAATTCATCGGGCCACCGGAGCGTGGTGTTGAGCACCCGCTCCGGGGCGAGCACGATCGCGCACGCGCTACTGGCCCCCGCGAGGAGCCCCCGCGCCTGGAGCGGCTCGACCTCCTCCAGAAACCCGAAGGTCCGGGCCGGCGCGATCTCCCGGGCGAACGTCACCGGGTCGATCTCGCACGCCACGCGCTGATGGCCGATCACCGGGGCATCGTACACCAGGGCCACCGCGACCCGGAAGCGCTCATCCGGCTCCACGAGGTAGCGCGCGTCGCCCTCGGCGACCTCCAGCCGCTGCGCCAGCCAGGCGTGGCGCCGGACGCCGGGCTGGTCGGCAACCCCCGCTCCCGTGATGGCCGCCGTGAACGGCGCGAACGACCCGTCCAGGATCGGCACCTCGGGACCATCCAGGACCAGCCGCAGGTCGTGAATCTCCGCGGCATGCACCGCCGCCAGCAGGTGCTCCACCGTGTCGATCCGCTCGGCCCCGCTCCGGAGCGCGGTGCGGCGCTCGGTATGCCCCACCGCGTCCAGCTCGGCGGCGATCATGCGGCCGCTCAGGTCGCTGCGCTCGAAGCGAACTCCGGTTCCCGGTGACCCAGGCTCCATCCTGAGCCGCACCGGCACGCCGCTGTGGAGCCCGATGCCCTCGAGCTCAGCCGGCCGCGCGATCGTCCTTCGGGTCACGGCTCAGCCGGTAGAGCGCCGCCTGGGCGCGAAGGAAGGTCCGGTGCGGGCGGGCCGGGTACCCCGACACCACCTCGCCGGGCTCGACCGGGCCGATCACCACCGACTTGGCCGTCAGGACCGCGCGGTCACCCACCACCACATGGTCGGCGACGCCCACGCCCCCCGCGATCACCACGTCGTCGCCGAACTCGGCGCTGCCCGCGATTCCGGTCGTGCCCGCGACCAGGCAGCGCCTGCCCATGCGGACGTTGTGCGCCACCTGCACCAGGTTGTCGATCTTGCTGCCCGCGCCGATCACCGTGTCGCCGAACGAGCCCCGGTCGACGCAGCTCCCCGAGCCGATCTCGACATCGTCCTCGAGAATGCAGGCGCCGACATGCGGCACCCTCCGCGGGCCCTCCGCGGTCGAACGGAAACGGAAACCCGGCCCGCCCACCACGGCCCCGGCCTTGAGCGTCACGCGGTTGCCCAGCCGGCTCCCGGGATAGACTACCGCGTGCGGACCGAGCGCACAGTCATCCCCCAGCACCGCGTCGTCGCCCACCCACGCCCCCGCTTCGAGCACCACCCGGTCGCCCAGGCGGGCGTCCCCCACCACCGCGTAGGGGCCGATGCACACCTCGCGGCCGATGGTGGCGCCGGGCGCGATCCGCGCGGTCGGGTCGACCCCGGTCGCCCTCGGTCGCTCCGGGTACAGGAGCGCCGCGGCCCGGTCGAGCGCATCCTCCGGCCGGTCCACCACGATCGTCGCCCGCGGCCCGGAGGCTTCGCCGGCGAGCGCGGGCGAAACGAGCACGGCGCCAGCCGACGAAGCGCGGCAGGCGCCGAGATAGGAGGCAGCGAGCACGAAGCTGAGGGCGTCCGGCCCGGCCCGGTCGAGCGGGGCCAGCCGGCGGAGGACCACCGCCCCATCGCCCTCGAGCCGGCCCCCGAGGAGGCCGGCGAGCTGGGCGGCGGTGAAGGCTGGGGCGGAGGCCGCGGTCGTCAGGGCTTGGCCTTGACCTTGTCGATCACTTTCTGGGTGAGATCGAGCGACTTGTCGGCCGTGACGATGAGGCCGTCGTTGGCCCCCACGTCGAAGATCATGGCATAGTTGCCGTCGGCGCGGATCGCCTCGATCGCGTCGTTCACCTTCCCGCGGATCGGCGCGACCAGGTCCTGTTCCCGCTGGGCCGCCTTGTCCCGCAGCTCCTGGGTCCGGGCCTCGAGCTTCTGGCGACGGTCTTCCAGTTCCTTCCGCTTCGCGTTCTTGGCGGTGGCCGAGAGCATCACCGACTTCTGCTCGAAATCGGCGGCCATCGAGTCGAGCGAGTTCTGCAGCCCTTCGACCTCGGCCCGGAAGCCGGCGAATTCCTTGTTGTAGGTCGACTCGGCCTGCGCGTAGCCGGGCGTGGCCAGCAGCACCGTGCGCGAGTTGATGTAGGCGATCTTGGACCCCTGCTGCGCCGCAAGGGTGGCCGGCAGGGCCAGCAGCGCCAGCACCGCGAGACACCGGCCAAACGAGCGCAAGGACATCGAGTACTCCCTGATGGTGGTGATGCCGGGCGGCCTAGAAGAAGTTGCCCAGCTTGAAGTGGAGCTTCCAGCCCGGATCGGGCTTGCCCAGCCGGGTGACCCGGTCGAAGCCGTAGCCAAGATCGATCCCGATCGGGCCGAGCGGTGAGAGCACGGCGACGCCGAACCCGGCGCCGCGGAAGAGCCGGCTCGGGTCGTACTGCGAGGCCGAGCGGTAGACGTTGCCGGCGTCGAGGAAGGTGCTGAAGTAGAGCGACTGGCTCACCCGGGCGCCGGCCTCGACGGTGAACGCCGCGTAGGCCTTGCCGAAGGCGTCGGGGCTCGCCGCCGAGCTGCCGCCGGCGCTCGGGTCGAACCCGTTCGGGGTAATCGAAAATTCGTCGTAGCCGCGGAGCGGAATGCCGAACTGGGTGCCGCCCAGGGAGTAGAGCTCGGTGAAGAACGGCCCGGCATCCCCGAAGATGAACCCGCTCTTGGCGGTCAGGCCGAGCACGAACTGGACGCCGCTCCCCAGCTGCTCGTTCCCGCCCATGGTGCCGAGGGGGGCGTAGTAGCGCGACTCGAGGTCGATCTTCCGGTAGTTGCCGGTGCCGCCCAGGAAGCCGCCGTTGTCCTCGAAGGAGACGCTGGTCATCGCGCCGCCGGTCGCGAACGGCAGGCCGAACCGGGTGTCCCGGACGATGCTCCCGCCCAGCGTCGAGCGGGTGCAGTTGGAGCAGCTGTAGCGCGCCCGGAGATCCGAGGAACCGCCGGTGAACTTGATCTGCTGCAGGCCGTACGAGCCGAACACCCGGGTGAAGCGCGACCCCATGAAGGGGAAGCCGAGCTGCACGCTGCCGCCGATCTGGCGGCGGCGGCCCAGGTCACCCACGGTGAACCGCTGGCGGCTGTTGAAGAGCGTGATCGTGCCCGAGGTCCGGGTCTCCCGGATGGCGGGGTCGGTGTAGCTGAGGGTGAAGTCGTTGATGTTCCGGCCGAACTGCCAGAGCAGCTTGCCGCGCTTGCCCCGGCCGAACAGGTTCGGTTCCTCGAGGCCGAGGAAGCCGCCCAGACCGGTGCCCTGCCCCAGCGAGGCGCCGAAGTTGATGTTGCCGGTGCGCCGCTCCTCCACCCGGAAGGTGATGTCGACGTCGACCCCGTTCTCGATGGTCTTCACGTCCGGCGGCGTCATCGGCTGCTGGAAGAAGCCCAGGTTGGCGATGTTGCGATAACTCTGGATCAGCCGGTCGCGGTTGAAGAGCTCGCCCGGCGCCAGCACGATCGCCTCACGGACCACCCGTTCATGGGTGACGTCGTTGCCGACGATGTTGATCTTGTTGATCGTGGCCGGCTGGCCCTCGCGGATGGTCCAGCGCAGGTCGATCAGCGGCTCGCCGCCGGGACCGGTGCGGCGGGTCTCCTCCGGCTGGACCTGGGCGTAGATGTAGCCGTTGTTGCTGTAGAGCGTGGTGATGTTCTCGGTGGCGCTCGACCACTCGGTGCTGTTGAACGGCTGGCCCTTCCCGCCGTCGAGGCCGAAGGGGTAGAGCGCCATCAGGTCTTCGGTGCTGAAGCGGCGGTTCCCGGTGATCTGGAAGCCGCCGATCTTGTAGGACTGCCCTTCCTCCACCGCCACGTGGAGGATCGCCTTCCCGCGGGTGGAGTCGACCTCGATCGAGTCGCTGGTCACCTGGAAGTCGATGTAGCCGGCGCTCCCGTACCAGTTCGGCAGCTTCTCCCGCAGGTCCTGCTGCAGCTTCTCGTCCTCGTACTTGCCGTTCTGCCACCAGAAGAACCCCTCCGGCTTGGTGGCCATGTGCTTGACGAGGGTCTTGTCGCTGAACTTCTCGTTCCCGTCGACCACCACCTGGCTGATGGCGACACGGCCACCCTCGGTGATGTCGTAGACGATGCCGACCTGTCCCGGGGCCGGCTGGGTCTCGATGGTGCGCACCTGGGCGGCGTAGTAGCCCCGCGCCTTGTAGATCGAGTCGATCGAGGCCCGGCCCCGCTCCACCGCGGCCCGGTCGATCGGCCGGCCGTCGCTCAGCTTGATCTTTTCCTTGAGGGTCCGGGACGCGAGCAGCTCGTTGCCCTTGAGCGCCCAGCGGGCCAGCATCGGCCGTTCCTTCACGTCGAAGATCAGGACGGTCTTGCCGGTGGAGTCCCCCGACTGCCGGACGGCCACGTCATCGAACTGGCCGGTCTTGAAGAGCGCCGCGATGGCCCGCTGGATATCGCGGTACCCCGTCGGTGTCCCCAGGAGGAGGCCGCTGCTCCCGATGACCTGCTGCACGGTGAGCCGGTTGTTCCCGGTGACGGCGATGCTGTCGAGCACCGGGAGCTGGGGGGGCTGGGCCTGGTCCTGCGCCGCGAGAGCGGCAGGACCCAGCGCGAGCAGGAGCGGGAGAAGCGCGAATGGGCGCAAGCGGGGCATGCGGGAAAAGATGCCGGCGACCCCCGAGGGGTCGCCGGCATGGTGGCAGGGTCAGGCCTTGGAACCGCTCAGGGCGCGGAAGCTCAGCTTGTCGCCATCGGGAGCGACGTCCACTTCGATCTCGTCCGTGCGGCTGAATTCGCCGAGGAGGATCTTCTCGCTGAGCGGGTCCTCGATGTACTTCTGGATCGCCCGCTTGAGGGGCCGGGCGCCGTAGTTCTGGTCGTAGCCGTGGTCCACCAGGAACTCGGTGGCCGCCGGGGTGAGCTTGATGGTCTCGTCCCCCACCCGCTTCTGGACTTCCCGGACCAGGATGTTGACGATCTGCGAGATGTGTTCCTTCGCCAGCGGATGGAACACGATCAGGTCGTCCACCCGGTTCAGGAACTCGGGATTGAAGACCTTCTGGATCTCGTCCTTGATCTTCTCCTGCATCTTGTCGAAGCTGGCCTTGAAGTCCTGGCCGTGGAAGCCCAGCGTCTTCCCCTGCATGATGTCGCGGGCACCCACGTTCGACGTCATGATCACGACGGTGTTCTTGAAGTCGATCAGCCGGCCGTAGTTGTCGGTGAGGTGACCCTCATCGAGCACCTGCAGCAGGATGTTGAAGACATCCGGGTGCGCCTTCTCGATCTCGTCGAGCAGGACAACCGAGTAGGGCTTGCGGCGGATCGCCTTGGTGAGCGTGCCGCTGTCCTCGTAGCCCACGTAGCCCGGGGGCGCGCCGATCAGGCGGCTCACCGAGAACTTCTCCATGTACTCCGACATGTCGACCTGGATCAGGGCCGAGGGGTCGGCGAAGAGGAACTTGGCCAGCGCCCGCGCCAGCTCGGTCTTCCCGACGCCGGTGGGGCCGGAGAAGATGAACGAGCCGATCGGGTGCTTCGGGTCCTTGAGGCCCGCGCGCGAGCGGCGGATGGCGCGGGAGATGGCCTTGATGGCCTCGTCCTGGCCCACGACGCTCTGGTGCAGCTCGTCCTCCATCCGGAGGAGCCGCGCCGCCTCCGCCTCCTGCAGCCGGGTGACCGGGATCCCGGTCCACCGCGACACGATGAAGGCGATGTCCTCTTCGGTGATGATGGGGCGGCGGGTCTGCCGCTCCTTCTCCCACTCTTCCTGCTTGAGCCGGATCTGGTTCTGGAGGTCGCGCTCCTTGTCGCGCAGCGCGGCCGCCCGCTCGAAGTTCTGGTCCCGGACGGCGTCTTCCTTGTCCAGGTTGACCTTCTCGAGCTCGGCCTTGAGGTTCGCCACCTCGGCCGGCGGCACCTGCGAGGCGAGCCGCGCCCGCGCGCCGGCCTCGTCGATCACGTCGATGGCCTTATCCGGCAGGAACCGGTCGGTGATGTAGCGCTCCGAGAGCTTGGCCGCATCGGCCAGGGTCTCGTCGGGGATGACCACCCGGTGGTGCTCCTCGTACTTCTTGCGGAGCCCCTTCAGGATCTCGATCGTCTCATCGATGCTGGGCGGGTCGACCATGACGGTCTGGAAGCGCCGCTCGAGCGCGCCGTCCTTCTCGATGTACTTGCGGTACTCGTTGAGGGTCGAGGCGCCCACGCACTGGAGCTCGCCCCGGGCGAGCGCCGGCTTCAGCATGTTGGAGGCGTCGATCGCGCCCTCGGCCGCGCCCGCACCCACCAGGGTGTGGAGCTCGTCGATGAACAGGATGATCTGCTTGTTCTGCGCGATCTCGTTCATCACCGCCTTGAGCCGCTCCTCGAACTGGCCGCGGTACTTGGTACCCGCGATGACCGCCGCCATGTCGAGCGACAGCACCCGGTGATCCTTGAGCACGTCGGGGCAGAGCCCGTTCGCGATCATGAGGGCGAGCCCCTCCACGATCGCGGTCTTGCCCACGCCCGGCTCGCCGATGAGCACCGGGTTGTTCTTCTTGCGGCGGGCGAGGATCTCCATGACCCGCTCGATCTCCTTGGCCCGCCCGATGGTCGGGTCGAGCTGTCCCTCGGCGGCGAGCTGGGTCAGGTCGCGGCAGAAGTGATCGAGCGCGGGGGTCTTGGACTTCTTTTCCGACTTGGGCGCCTGGGCCGGGGCCGGCGAACTGGCCGAGGCCTGGGCCTGCGGCATGTCGCTCCCGAGGAGCCGCAGCGTCTCCGCGCGGCTCTGCTCCAGGTTCACGCCGGCATCGGTGAGGACCTGCGCCGCGATCCCCTTCTCCTCGCGGAGGAGGCCGAGGAGCAGGTGCTCGGTGCCCACGTAGCTGTGGTTGAGTTCCCGGGCCTCGGTCATCGCGAGCTCGAGGACCTTCTTGGCGCGGGAGGTATAGGGGAGATCCGGCCCCGTCGCCGCGGCCGCTTTCCCCTTCTTGACTGTTTCTTCGATCTTCTGCTGAATCTCCTCGAGATCGACGTTGAGGTTCTGCAGCACCGCCGCAGCCACCCCCTCGCCTTCGCGGATCAGCCCCAGCAGGATGTGCTCGGTCCCCACGTACTCGTGGTGCAGCCGGGCCGCCTCTTCGCGGGCCATCTGCAGGACCTTCCGCACCCGATCAGTAAAGTTGTAGCCGTTCATCGTGGCTTACCCTCGCCGGCCAGCTTCGTCTTCCAGCAGCGTGCGCACATAGCGCGCGCGGCGAACATTGAGATCCGCATCATCCGGGCGAACCCCCTCGAGCACCGCGAGGTGCGCCGGCTGGGTGTACACCAGGAGCTTGTTCAGCACGTAAAACCCCACCCGGTCGATCAGGCCAAGCCCGACACCGAGCCGGACACCCGAGAGCAGCGCGATCGTTTCGTCGAAGGAGAGGGTGCGGGCGTGTCTGAGCAGTCCGTACGCTCGCCAGACCTTGTCCTCGACGATGGTCGGGACGTCCCGGAGCAGCACCTCACGAGCCTGCTCCTCGTACTCGATGACCTGGCGTACCATCTTGCCGAGATGGTCCAGCAACTCCTGCTCGGACTTCCCCAGCGTGGTCTGGTTCGACAGCTGGAAGAAATTCCCGGCGAAGTCACTGCCTTCGCCATACAGCCCGCGTGATGTGAGCCCGACCTGGCCAAGGCCCTGAAGAACCTTGGAGATTTCCTTGGTCAGGACCAGCCCCGGGAGGTGAATCAGCACCGATGCCCGAAGCCCGGTCCCTACATTGGTCGGACACGAGGTAAGGTAACCGAACTCAGGGTGAAATGCGAACGGAAGTCGTTGCCCCAGTTCACTGTCCAGCCGGTCGACCTGCTGGTACGCGGCCTCCAGGTCGAAGCCCGACCGAAGCCCCTGAAGCCGCAGGTGATCCTCCTCGTTGAGCATCACCCCAACCCGGTCCTGTACCAGCAGGGCCGCCCCCGGCTTGACCACCCCTTTTTCGTCCAGCCCCGCCAGTTCCTTGCTGACCAGGTGCCGCTCATGGAGCAGCTGCCGGTCGGTCCGTTCCAGCTGGTCCAGCCGGAACACCAGCGCGCTCTGGAGGGAGACGGTCTCCCGCCCCGCCGCGAGCACGTCCCGGAGGACCGCCTCCCGGTCGGCCAGGGTGCTCCGGGGGCTGAACTGCCGGTCGGCCAGGTTCCGGGCCAGCCGGATCCGGGTGGAGAGCACCATGGGGCTCCCCGGGCCGCTGGCGTCCAGCCAGGCCATCCCGCCGTCGGGAAGCAGGCTCAGGTCGATCATCCCCGGCCCTCCTCCAGCGCCCGGAGCCGGTCCCGCAGCTCCGCCGCCAGCTCGAACCGCTCGCTCTCGACCGCGTGCTTGAGGCGCTCCCGGAGCTGGGCCCGCGAGGCCAGCTCCTCAAGCGGCTGGGCCCCGGGGGTGACATAGCGCTCCCCCAGGTGCCGGCTGGCGCCATGGAGCCGCCGGAGCAGGTCCCGGAGCGGCCCCTCGAAGCTCCGGTAGCACTCGGCGCAGCCGAGCCGCCCGGTTTCCCGGAAGTCCTCCAGCGACGCCCCGCACCCGGCGCAGGTGCCGGTCTGGGTGAAGCTCGGGAGCGCGGCCGCGGCCTGGCCCCCCTTCCCGAGCGCCGCGACGATCCCGCCGACCGGGATCGTGGTCAGGCTGGCCGAAGTGCTGATCCCCTTCTCCGCCGCGCACTTCTCGCAGAGATGGAGTTCCACCTTCTTGTCGTCGGCGACCTGGGTCAGTTCGACCACCGCGTCGCGTTCGTGGCAGTTGTCGCAGCGTTTCATGCCAGCCATTGCATTACCCCGTCAGCCCCCGACCTCGACCTGCTGGGCGGGATGCAGCCGTCCGCCCTCCATCACCAGCACCCGGTCGGCCCGCGCCGCCAGCTGGCGGTTGTGGGTCACCACCACCAGGGCGGTCTCGTAGTCCCGCGCCAGTGTCGCGAGCAGGTCGTGCAGGCGCTCCGCCTGCCCCAGGTCCAGGTTGCCGGAGGGCTCGTCGGCGAGCACCACCCTGGGGTCGTTGGCCAGCGCCCGCGCCACCGCCACCCGCTGCTGCTCGCCCCCGGAGAGCTGCTGGGGCCGGTGCGCCAGTCGCTCCCCCAGGCCCACCGCCCGGAGCAGCGACTCGGCCCGCTCCCGGGCCTTCGGCACATCCTGCCCCCCGATCCGGAGTGGCATCATGACGTTCTCGAGCGCCGAGAAGTCGCGCAGCAGGTGGTGGAACTGGAACACGAACCCGATCCGGCGGTTGCGGAGCTCATCCAGCGCCGCTTCCGAGGCCGACGAGAAGTCCTGCCCGTCGAGCGAGATGGCGCCGGCGGTGGGCCGGTCCAGGGCCCCGAGGAGATGGAGCAGCGTGCTCTTCCCGGCGCCGCTCTCGCCCACGATGGCGACGAACTCCCCCCGCCCGACCTCCAGGTCGACGCCCGAGAGGATCTCGAGCGGGCGACCGTCGCCCCCCTGGTAGGTCTTCCGGACCGCCCGGGCCACGAGCATCGCGCTCACTCGTAGCGGATCGCGTCCACCGGCTCCAGCCGGGACGCGCTTCGTGACGGGGGAATCGTGGCGGCGATCGCGAGCAGGAGGCTCCCGACCACCACGATGAGCACATCCCACCCTTCGATCTTCACGGGGAGGTGATCGATGAAGTAGACGCTGGGATCGATCCGGATGAGCTTGCCCGCGTCCACCGCGAACGAGATCGCCAGCCCGGTGACCAGCCCGGTGAGCGTGCCGGTCAGGCCGATGATCGCGCCCTGCGCCAGGAACACCCGGGCAATCGCGCCGCGGCGGAGCCCCATCGCCTTCAGGATTCCGATTTCGCGAGTCTTCTCCGCGACGACCATCGTCAGCGTGCCGACGATGTTGAAAGCGGCGACCACCATGATGAAGAAGATAATGAGGCCCATCGCCACTTTCTCGAGCTTGAGCGCGCTGAACAGCGTGCTGTTCTGCTGCTGCCAGTCGAGGGCGCGATAGGGATAGCCCAGCTTCGCCTCGATCCGCTTGCCGACCTCCGGCGCCTTCCACGGATCCTTGAGCCGTACCTCGATGCCGCTCACCGCGTCGCCCAGGCCGCTGAAGCGCTGGGCCACCGACCGGTCGAGCACTACGAACTGGTTGTCGTAGAGGAACATCCCGGTGGAGAACGTGCCGGTCACCTCGAAGGTCCAGTAGCGCGGCACCCCGACCCCCAGGGCGCGATTCACTTCCGGCGGCTTGGCCGGCGTGAGCGTGATCCGGTCCCCCGGATAAACGGTGAGTCGCTCGGCCAGGCGGTTGCCGAGGATGATGCCGCCATCGACGTCGTCGCGGGTGGTCTGGAAGCGGAGATCGCCGTGGGTGATGGATTGTGGCAGGGTGGTGACCGCGGCGTTGCCGGTATCGGGATCGAAGCCGAGGACGTTCACCCCTTCGGCATAGTCGGCGCCGGCGGAGATCACCGACTGGCTGAGCACTTCCGGGGCGGCCGCGACGACCTCCGAATCCTCCTTCACCGTCTCGACGATCTTGCGCCAGTCATCGAGCCGGAGCCCGTTGCCGTAGGTCAGGATCCGCAGGTGGGGATTGGCGACCAGGATGCGTTCCCGCAGGTCGTTGCGGAGGCCGTTCATCACGCCCAGCACCACGATGAGCGCCGCCACGCCGATCGCCACGCCCGCCATCGCGATCCAGGAGATCAGCGACAGCCGTCCCGAGGCGCGCCGGCTCCGCAGGTACCGGCCGGCGAGCTCACGCTCCAGCGAGTTGCCGGGACGCAGCATCTCGAAGATCCCGGCCCCGCCCCGGCCTGGCATCAGTCCTCCGGCCGCATGGCGGGAAAGAGCAGCACGTCCCGGATCGAGGGCTGCCCCAGCAGGAGCATCATCAGCCGGTCGATGCCGATGCCCATCCCCCCGGTGGGGGGCATGCCGTATTCGAGCGCGCGGATGTAGTCGGCGTCATACGGCTGGGCCTCGTCGTTGCCGGCGGTGCGCTGCCGGACCTGGTCCTCGAAGCGGGCCCGCTGGTCGTCGGGGTCGTTGAGCTCGCTGAAGGCGTTCGCAAGCTCCTTCCCCTGCACGAACAGCTCGAACCGCTCCGTGAGGACCGGGTTGGCCCGGTGGGCCTTGGCCAGCGGCGAGATCGGCTTGGGGTAGTCGATCACGAACGTCGGCTGGACCAGCGCCGGCTCGAGGAAGGCGCCGAACATCTCGTCGAGCAACTTCCCCCCGGTGAAGACCTTCACCTCGTCGCGCGGCAGCCCGGCGCGCACCAGGCGGGCCCGCATCTCGTCCTCGCTGGCGCTCAGCACGTCGACCCCACTGCCGGCGGTGATCCCGTCGACGAACGACACCCGGCGGAAGGGAGGCGTGAAGTCGAGCGTAACGCCGTCGCGGACAATCGTGAGGCCGCCACCCGTCGCCTCCTTCACCAGGTCGACGAAGAGCGCCTCGGCCAGGGCCATCATGTCGCCGTAGTCGGCGTATGCCTGGTACAGCTCCAGCATGGTGAATTCCGGGTTGTGGGTCCGGTCCATGCCTTCGTTCCGGAAATCGTGCCCGATCTCGTAGACCCGCTCGAGCCCGCCGACCACCAGCCGCTTGAGATACAGCTCGTCCGCGATGCGGAGGTAGAGCGGCATGTCGAGCGCGTTGTGGTGGGTGACGAACGGCCGGGCCGAGGCGCCGCCGTAGAGCGGCTGCAGCACCGGCGTCTCCACCTCCAGGAATCCGCGCGCATCGAGGAAGGCCCGAATCCGGGTGGTGAGCCGCGAGCGCAGACGGAAACGCTCCCGCACCTCGCGGTGCACCGCGAGGTCGGCGTAGCGCTGGCGGTAGATGAACTCCGGGTCGGCGACGCCGCCGTAGGTCTTCTCGGTGCCATCCTCCAGGATCTCGACCTTGGGCCGCGGGAGCGGCTTCACCGACTTGGAAAGCAGCACCACTTCGGTGCCCTTCACGGTGATCTCGCCGGAGCGGGTCTTCATCAGGTGCCCGCGCACCCCGATGTGATCGTCGAGGTCGAGCAGCTTGATGACCTCGAAGGCGCCACCGAGATCGTCGGCCTTGAGATACACCTGGATCCGCCCACCCAGGTCCTCGATGTGGCCGAACACCACCTTGCCCTTGGGCCGCCACGCCTGGATCCGCCCCGCCACCGCCACGGACGGCCCCTGCTCGCCGTGCTCATCGCGGTAGAGCTCGAGCGCCTGCTGGGCGGTGTGGGTCCGTTCGAAGGTGTAGGCGAACGGTTCGACGCCGAGGGCCCGGATCGCGGCCAGCTTCTCGCGCCGGTGCCGTTCCGGCTGGCTCAGTTCGTCCTGGCTCACGCGGCCTTGCCCCCGAAGCGCTTGAGGTACGCCTCGATGAGCTCGTCGAGGTCGCCATCCATGATCCGCTGCACGTCGCTCACCTTCACCTCGGTCCGATGGTCATTCACCATCGTGTAGGGCTGGAAGACGTACGACCGGATCTGGTTGCCCCAGCTATTGTCGGTCTTGGTCGCCTCCAGCTTGGCCTTCTCGGCCTCCTGCTCTTCCAGCTTCTTCTGGTACAGCGCGGCCCGGAGCATCTTGTACGCCGTCGCCTTGTTCTTCCCCTGGCTTCGCTCCTGCTGGCAGGCCACCACAAGCCCGGTCGGGATGTGGGTGAGCCGCACCGCCGAGGAGGTCTTGTTGACGTGCTGGCCGCCGGCGCCCGAGGCGCGGTACACGTCCATCTTGATATCCTCGTCCCGGAGATCGATCTCGATCGTGTCGTCGATATCGGGATACACGAACACCGAGGCGAACGACGTGTGCCGCCGCGCCTGGGAATCGAAGGGGGAGATCCGCACCAGCCGGTGGACCCCCTTCTCCGCCTTGAGGAACCCGAAGGCGTAGCGCCCCTTGATCTCGATGGACGCCGACTTGATCCCCGCCTCCTCGCCGTCCACCCGGTCGAGGATGGTCACCTCGAAGCCGCGCCGCTCCCCCCACCGCACGTACATGCGCAGGAGCATCTCGGCCCAGTCCTGCGACTCGGTGCCGCCGGCGCCGGGGTGAATGGTGACGATGCAGTCGCCCGCGTCATCGGGCCCCTGGAGCATGGTCTGCAGCTCGAAGGTCTCGACCGCCTGGCTCAGCTTGGTGACCTCGCCCTCCAGCTCGGCGGTGAGCTCGGCATCGGGCTCCGCCTCCAGCAACTCGACCATCGCACGGGCATCACCGAGCCGGCGGGTGATGTCCGCTTCGGGCACGGTCCAGGCCCTCAGCGCCTTGAGTTCCCGTACCACGACCTGGGCCTCGGCCGCCCGGGACCAGAAGGCGGGGTCTTCCTGCCGCTTTTCCAGCTCGGCGAGCCGAGCCTGCTTGGCAGGGAGGTCAAAGAAACCCTCGGATCTGGGTGACACGCTGATCGAGGTCGTCGAGAGTTTCGATGATGGACTTCATGGCCTGGCCTGAGTTGAGTGTGAGGGGGAAAGATAGACGAGTGGGAAGCCCGAGGGGCCAGTAGCCATTAGCCGTTAGCCGTTAGCTGATCCCTCTCGGACCAGGCTAATGGCTAACGGCTAAAGGCTTCTATCCCGGCCGCCGCTGGCAGACGCCTAGAACACCTTCTGCCCGCCGGCGAGGATCTCGTTGAGGGCGTCGTTGAAGTAGGTCGTCGACTCGGCGAGTTCCTTCCCCACCTGCTCGGTGAACTCCTCCCAGCTCTTCTGGATCTCTTCCTGGAAGAGCTGCTTGAGGGTTCCCTGGGCGAGGCCTTCCTTGCGCCGGTCGGGGTAGTACACCGCCAGGTCGCTGATCAGCGCCCGCGCCAGGCGGCGCGCCTTCTGGGACGGATCCTGGCTGAGGAACGGGTTGACCGGCCGGCCCGGCGCCGCGGGACGCACCGGCGCGGCCGGGGTCGGCGCCGCGGCGGCCGTCGGGGGCGCCTGGGGCTTGGGCGGAATCGGTGGCGTCAGCGCCGGGGGGCCGGCCGGTGCCGGCGGCGCGGCGGCGGTCGAGCGGACCGCCGGCGGCGGCATCAGCGGACCGCGGGGAGGCGCACCAGCGGGCGGCGGGAACTGCCGCGGCGCGGTGGGACGGCCCGCGGTGGGCACCGCCGGGGGCGGCGCGTTGGTGGGCCGGGCCAGCGGCGGCGGCAGCGGCGAGGCCGGGCGCGCCGCTGCAGCCGCCCCGGCGAGCGGGTCGATCTGCGGCCGGCGGGCGGTCTCGTCGAGATCCGGGGGAATCGACTGACGCTTGGCCGTGACATCGACCCCGCCCTCGAACTTCGGGGCGAAATCCGCCGGCGTCGCGGCGGGGCGCGGCGCGGTCGCCTCGGGATCGAACGCCGGGACCCGGGGCTCGGTCGCCTCGGGGTCAGGCGCCGCCGCGGCGGCCGCGGCAGCGGGCGGCGCCTCGGGCTCCATGGTGAACGCCGGCCGCCGCACCGTCGCGTCGGGATCGGCCACCTGGGACGGCGGGATCACCGCCGGCCGCTTGATCGTGGGCTCGCTCTCGGGACGGGGCGCGAGCGGCTCGACCACCGGCCGCTTGACGGTCACCTCGGCATCGACGCCGGCGGCCGGCATGCGGGTGACGGGGAAGATCGCCGCGCAGATCTTGCAGCGAGCCCGCACGCCCGCTTCCGGGACCTTGGCGGGATCCACGCGATAGATCGTAGCGCAGGATGGGCACGTGACGTTCATGGCGTCCCCCTAACGGCCCGGGCCGGCCGGCTCGTCCGAATCGGACTGCTGCCGCCGGTCCACGACGAATACCGAGCCAGGCAAGGTCTTGGCGTAGCTTTTCATCTCGGTCGCGAGTTCGCTCACCTGCGCGGGATGGGTGAACTTCCGGCTGCGGTTGGTCACGATCCCGATCGACAGCGTCATCAGGGGCACCCGGTGCAGCTGGCCGCGGCGGTCCTTGCCGAAGAAGTAACCCGCCCGCCGGTCCTGGTCGTTGTACTGCAGCGGCACCAGGGTGTCGAACACCGAAATGATCTCGGTGCAGACCTCGTTAACATCGGCAAAGGGGATGACGAAGATGAAGTCGTCACCGCCGATGTGCCCCACGAAGCCCGACACGCCCAGCAGCCCCTTTACCACGTCGTGCAGGATCCGGGAGAGGATGTAGATCACCCGGTCGCCGTCGTAGTAGCTGTAGCGGTCGTTGAATTCCTTGAAGTGATCGAGGTCCGCGTAGCAGACCGCGAAGTCCTCGCCGCTCTCGAGATTGCGGCGGATGGCGCGCTCGATCTCGGTCGTCCCCGGGAGCCGGGTCGAGGGATGCACCGACACATCCCGCTCGGTCCGCGTCTGGATCGCGTCGATCCGGGCCCGCTGCTCCGCCGGGGAGAACATCCCGCTCACCACTTCGTCGGCCCCGGCGGCGAACCACCCCTCCACCTCGGCCGGATCGTGCCGGGTCGAGAGGATCACCGCCGGAACGATCGCGGTGAACGGGTCGCGCTTCAGGGTCCGCACCAGTTCCACGCCCGCTTCGCCGGTCCCGTCGAAATCCACGAAGAGGAACGCGGGGAAGCCGCGCAGCACGATCGAATGCACCTCGTCCGCGTCAGGCAGGATCAACAGCGGAAAGTCCCGAGCCTCCGCCCACTGCCGCACCAATGCAGGCACCGGGCGCCCCGGTGGGGCGTGATAGAGAACTGTCGGGCGGGTCCGCAGTCAGGGCTCCGATCCGAAGCGTAAGAGGTTCAGATGTACCAACTTAGGCCGACCCATCGACGCTGTCAAATCGGGGTCGCCCCTTCCCCGGGCTTCAGATGAAGAACACGGCCACCGCCACCATGGCATAAAGGGCCAGCAGCTGCACCCCCTCGAACCAGTGCGACTCCCCGTCCAGGGTCACGATGGCGGTGAGCAGGGTCGACAGGCCGACCGCCACCACCTCGATGGGGCTGAACACGAGGTTCATGTAGTGCCCCGCGGGGCTCGGACCCATGAAGGCGCCGATGAACACCAGAAGCGGCGCCACCAGCAGCGCCACCTGGGCACTCGACCCCATCGCGATCTGGAGCGCCAGGTCGACCTTGCCCTTCCGGGCGACCACCACCGCGGTGGCGTGCTCCGCCGCGTTGCCGATGATGGGGATCACGATCAGTCCGAGGAACGTCTCCGAAACCCAGCTGCTGTTGGCGGTGAGCCCCTCCACCGCGTGCACCAGGATCTCCGACTCCACGGCCACGCCCACGGTCGCGAGCGCCAGCACCCCGATCGAGGCGGCCATGCTCCAGGCCGGCCCCTCGGTCGGATGGGCATCGGCACTCAGCACCGGCTTGTGGGTCTTGAGCGAGAAGAGCAGCGACGCGACATAAGTCAGCGCCAGGACCACCGCCACCGCCTCCGAGAGGTGCAGCTCGACGACCGTGGCGTTCTCGCCGCTGTGGAGGCCATGGAAGAGCGCCGGGAAGATCAGGCCGGTCACGGCCAGCGCCATCATCCCGGCGCTCATGCCGGCGGTGGTGCGGCTGAACCGCACGATCGGCTTGTCCATCCCGGCGGCGATCAGGGAGAGGCCGAGAATCAGCAGCAGGTTGCCAAGGATGCTGCCGGTGATCGAGGCCTTCACCAGGTCGACGAGGCCGGCCTGCAGCGCCACGATCGCGATGATCAGCTCGGCCGCGTTGCCGAAGGTCGCGTTGAGGAAGCCGCCCAGGGTGGGGCCGGTCCGGGCCGCGATATGCTCGGTGGCCTCGCCCATGTAGCCGGCCAGCGGAAGGACCGCGAGGCAGGCGGTCACGAACCGGAGCCAGTCGGGAAAGTCCCCGCCCCACGCGAAGTAGCAGCTCGCGGGGATGGCGAGCAGCGGGATCTTCTTCCAGGTCAGGAAGGGCTCGTGCACCGGGGCAATCCGGGGCGGTGCGCTGGCCGCGGCGGCCGGCTCGGTACCCAGGATCTCGCGGCGCTCACGACCGCGCTCCTGGCGTTCCCCCCGTTCGCCGCGCTCCCCACGCTCCTGCCGCTCGGGACGTTCAGGGCGGTCGCGCCGCTCGCCCCGCGGCTCCTGCCGCTCCTTGCGGTCACCCCGCTCCGGCCGTTCGCCCCGTTCCTGACGCGGCGGGCGCTCCGGCCGCTCGGCCTTCTCCACCTTCTCGGTCTTCTCCGCCGCGGGTGGCTGGGGCTGGGCCTGCTTCTCGGGTCGGGGCGGGCGCTCCCGCCGCTCCTCCGCCGCCGGCCGGTCTGCGGGCTTCTCGACCGGCTTCTCGGCGGCGGGGAGACCCAGCGCCTCGCGGACCTTGGCGACCGGAATGCCAAGGTCGCCGAGGCTCGCCGCCACGACACCCTTGCCATCGGAGAGGAGCGCGGGCAGCAGGTGCTCGGACCCGGGCTCGGCGCCGGATGCGGCGTTGCGGGCGGCGTCGAGCGCCCGCTTGGCGCCGCTGCGGACCGTCAGCGCCTCGGCAGACTCGGGGGCCCCGCGCCCCTGGGGGCTCCGCTTCTCGAGGCGCTCGCGGAGCGCCTCGGGGGTCGAGTCGAAGGCGGTGAGGATGGTCCGGACGGAAGGATCGTCGCGCTGGAGCAGCGCGAGGAACAGATGCTCGGTGCCGACATAATCGTGCTGGAGGCGGATCGCCTCGGCACGGGCAGCGGCAAGGAGATCACTCAAAGGGGCTTCGCCTCGTCGATCAGCATGATCGGGATGCCGTCCTCGACCTTGTAGCTCAGCCGGCAGGCGTTGCAGTTGAGCGCCTCGGGGTTCTGGCGGTATTCCAGGGGACCCTTGCACTTGGGGCAGACGAGGATGTCGAGAAGTTCCTGGCTCAGCGGCATGGCAGCTAGCTCCTGAATGGAAGAATCAGTTGGAACCGGGAGCGAACCCGAGGCGGCTCAGGGCGCCGGGATCTCGCCGCCAGTTGGGTGACACCTTGACCCAGCAATCGAGATAGACCGGCGCCCCCAGCAGGGCTTCGAGGCGTTGCCGCGCCTGCTGCCCGATGGCCTTGAGGGTACGGCCGCCACGCCCGATGACGATGCCCTTCTGGGAGTCACGCTCGACCAGCAGCGTCACACGAATGTACACGGGACTCGTGTGCTCGCGGAACTCCTCCACCTCGGCCGCAACCCCGTACGGCACCTCGTCCTGGAGGTGTTCGAAGGCGGCCTCCCGGACGTATTCGGTGGCAAAGAATCGGAGGGGTTGGGTGCCGATGTCGTCGGGGTCGAACTCGAACTCACCCTCCGGCAGCTGGGGCCGGATCGCGGCGAGGAGCTCGGGGATGCCGTCGCCGGTGGTGGCGGAGACCAGGAGGCCGTCCCGGATGGCGGCGCGGGCCTCGGCGCGCACCAGGTCGACCTTGGTGTAGACCCGGAGCAGCGGAACCGGCAGAGCGGCGGGAAGGCCGGTCATGGGCCAGAAGTCGGGCGCCGGCGCCTCGGCTGCGGAATGGAGTTGGACGATGACATCCACGCGCCGGAGGGCATCCTGGGCGGCCGTGAGCATGCGGCTGTGGAGGAGGTACTCGGGATCCAGGAGGCCGGGCAGGTCGTGGAAGATGTACTGGGTCTCGGCGTCGGTATGCAGGCCGGTGACGGGGAGCCTCGTCGACTGGGCCTTGGGGCTCACGATGGCGAGGTGGGCCCCGAGGATCCGGTTGAGGAGGGACGACTTTCCCACGTTGGGGGCGCCGGCGAGGGCGATGTGACCGGTGCGGCGCGGGTCGGGCATGCTGACAATTTAGGGTGTCGGGGGTCGGGCGGGAGGCGGTCGGGGGAAAACCAAAGGCCCAGCCTTCCGAGGAAAGCTGGGCCTGAGGGGGTGGCTGGCGACGGCCTACTCTCCCACGCCCTCTCGAGCGTAGTACCATCGGCGCTGCAGGTCTTAACTGCCGGGTTCGGAATGGGACCGGGTGTGGCCCCTGCGCGCTAGTCGTCAGCCAATTCTGGTCGCGGTTGGGCCGCGGCAGAGAAGGCAACCGAAGGAACGGATGTGTTTTGGGAATCCCCGTAGTAAAGAAATTGGGAGAGATCAAACTGCACGGGCGATTAGTACGGCTCGGCTAAAGGGATCACTCCCCGTACACCTGCCGCCTATCAACCTGGTAGTCTTCCAGGGCCCTTTAGGGAGCTTAAGCTCCAGGAGCGTTCATCTTGGGAAGAGTTTCCCACTTAGATGCTTTCAGCGGTTATCTCCGCGTGACATCGCTACCGGGCGCTGCCCCTGGCGGGACAGCCCGTACACGAGCGGTCACTTCGTCTCGGTCCTCTCGTACTAGAGACGACGTCCCTCAACGCTCCCACGCCCACGACGGATACAGACCGAACTGTCTCACGACGTTCTGAACCCAGCTCATGTGCCACTTTAACCGGCGAACAGCCGGACCCTTGGGACCTTCTCCAGCCCCAGGATGTGACAAGCCGACATCGAGGTGCCAAACCGCGCCGTCGATGTGAACTCTCGGGCGCGATAAGCCTGTTATCCCCAGCGTACCTTTTATCCGATGAGCGATGAATTCCGTCCACACGGGATCACCGGATCACTTAAGCCGATCTCGTCCCTGCTCGCCCCGTCGGGCCTGCAGTCAGGCACCCTTGCTTATACACTCGACGTGCGATTACCGACCGCACCGAGGGTACCATCGCGCGCCTCCGGTACTCTTTGGGGAGGCGACCGCCCCAGTCAAACTACCCACCAGTCACGGTCCCCGGCGGTGTTGCCGCCTGTGCGAGATCGTTAGTAAAAGAAGGGTGGTGCATTTCACTGTTGCCTTCCGCGCCGAAACCCGGAGATCAACGGCTCCCACCTATGCTACGCAGCTTATACCGACGATCAATGACAGGTTGTAGTAAAGGTGCATGGGGTCTTTTTGTCCTGTCGCGGGAAATCGAAATCTCTACCGATGCTGCTATTTCGCCGAGCTTACGGAGGAGACAGCTCTCAAGTCGTTACGCCATTCGTGCAGGTCGGAACTTACCCGACAAGGAATTTCGCTACCTTAGGACCGTTATAGAAGCGGCCGCCGTTTACCGGCTTCGGTTCATGGCTTCACCTTGCGGCTGACCACTTGCCTTAACCTTCCGGCACCGGGCAGGCGTCAGTGTCTATACGTCGGCTTGGAAAAATGCCTTAGCAGACACCTGTGTTTTTGCTAAACAGTCGCTGGAGACGATTTCGCGGCCTCTTGCGAGGGTACCCCTTATCCCGAAGTTACGGGGTCATTTTGCCGAGTTCCTTCTCCGTAAATCACTTTGAGCACCTGAGGCTGCTCGCCTCGCCTACCTGTGTCGGATTACGGTACGGTCAACAATTGTCCTTAGCTCGCGAAGCTTTTCTTGGCAGCGCGTCGATCGCCCTTTGCGGAACCTTGCGGTCCCTTCTCGGCATCGCCACCTCGATCAACCCCGCGGATTTGCCTACGGGGCATAACGTCTACCTTGTAATTTACAGCGGATAATCCAACACCCACCGGCCGGCGGTCTTGCTCCCTGCGTCCCTCTCGAACTCGTAACGGCCAACCGTTGGTACGGGAATGTTGACCTGTTTCCCATCGTCTACGCCTTCCTCGGCCTCGACTTAGGACTGACCGACCCTGAGCTGATTGCCATGGCTCAGAACCCTTAGGCTTACGGTGACCAAGGTTTTCACTGGTTTTCGCGTACTTAATCCGGCATTCTCGCTTCCCACCGCTCCACCGGAAGGCTTCCGCCCCGGCTTCATCGCTGTGGGAACGCTCCGCCGCCTCCCACATGTGCGTAGAAGACGTGGCTTCGGTGGTGTCAAGCCCTGACCATTATCGGCGCGACCTCGCTTGACTGGTGAGCTATTACGCACTCTTTAAAGGAATGGCTGCTTTAAGCCAACCTCCCAGCCGTCACAGCAAGATCACATCCTTTGCTACACTGAGCCACCACTCCGGGACCTTAGCCGACGTTCTGGGTTCTTTCTCTCGCCGCTGTGCACAAGTGCACAGCGACTGCCTCCCGGGCAGTATCTCCATGGGCATTCGAGTTTGGTTGGGGGAGGTAACGTTATTCACGTCCCGGACCCATCCAGTGCTCTACCTCCCATGGGCTCCATTTCCGAGGCTATACCAAAATATATTTCGCGGAGAACCAGCTATCCCCGAGCTTGATTGGCCTTTCACCCCTACCCTCAAGTCATCCGAGCGGGTTTTCAACCCACATCAGTTCGGTCCTCCACCGCCCGTTACGGCGGCTTCAACCTGCTCAAGGGTAGATCGCCACGGCTTCGGGTCTGGCTCTTCCACGTACGAAGTCGCCCTATTCAGACTCGCTTTCGCTACG
>JAXLXZ010000002.1:160000-588842 GCA_046327735.1 Gemmatimonadales bacterium
TGCGGCAGCTCAAATCACGATGTTTTGTGAGAGCCTCAAATCATACTCAGCAAAACCCGCATCGTCAAGGGCCGAGCAAACTTCCCTGCTCTTTTCCCTGCCCTGCAACTCCATCCCTTGGCATACGGGAATTCTGCGGGGGCGGGATTGTACCACGCGCACGCCAGATACGCAAGACCCTCCAAGAGACGTTCCGCGTTCCTCGTGCACTCGTTCCTCGTGGGACCTGCCCCATTCCCGGGACGCCCGCGGAGCCTGAGCTCATTCCGTCCCATTTCCAAGACACGAGTCCACGAGGCACGAGGAACGAGGAACGAGGAACGATTACCTTCCCCTCCTCCCAACCACCCCTGCCATGACTCGCCTTATAGAGTGCGTCCCCAACTTCAGCGAGGGGCGCGATCCCGACCTGATCCGCCGCATTACCGACCAGGTCGCCGGGGTCGAGGGGGCCGCCCTGCTCCACGTCGACCGCGGCGTGGCCACCAACCGGACCGTGGTGACCTTCGCCGGCGCCCCGGAGCCGGTCCTCGAGGCCGCCTTCCGGGCCATCAAGACGGCCGCCGAGCTTATCGACATGCGGGGCCACACCGGCGAGCACCCCCGGATGGGGGCCACCGACGTCTGCCCCCTCATTCCCCTGGCCGGGATCACCCTCGAGGAGACCGCCGAGCTGTCCCGCCGCCTGGCTGAGCGGGTGGGCCGGGAGCTGGGCATCCCCGTCTACCTCTACGAGGCCGCCCAGGCCAATCCCGCCCGGAAGAACCTCTCGGTCATCCGGGCCGGCGAATACGAGGGTTTCGCGGAGAAGATGAAGCGGCCGGAGTGGAAGCCCGACTTCGGCCCCGCGACCTTCAATGCGAAGAGCGGCGCCACCGTGATCGGTGCCCGGGACTTCCTCATCGCCTACAACGTCAACCTGAACACCACCTCCACCCGGCGGGCCAACGCGATCGCCTTCGACGTGCGGGAAGTCGGGCGGCCGAAGCGGGAGGGGAACCCCATCACCGGCAAGGTGGTGACCGACGCCGCCGGCAACCCGGTGATGATTCCCGGCACCCTCAAGGCGGTGAAGGCGATCGGGTGGTACATCGCGGAGTACGGGATTGCCCAGGTGTCGATGAACCTGGTGGATATCCGGACGACCCCGCTGCATGTCGCCTTCGACGAGGTCTGCCGGAAGGCCGAAGCCCGCGGTGTCCGGGTCACCGGCTCGGAGCTGGTCGGGCTGATCCCGCTCTCCGCCCTGCTCGATGCCGGCCGCTACTTCCTCCGCAAGCAGCAGCGCTCCACCGGCGTCTCCGAGGCGGAGCTGATCAAGATCGCGGTGAAGACGCTGGGGCTCGACGAGCTCGCGCCGTTCAAGCCGGAGGAGCGGATCATCGAGTACCAGCTCCGCAAGGCGGGCGACCGCCCGCTCGCCGGGATGACCGTGGCCGCCTTTGCCGACGAGACCGCGAGCGAGAGCCCTGCCCCGGGCGGTGGATCCGTCGCCGCCCTGCTGGGCAGCCTGGGCGCGGCGCTGGGCACGATGGTGGCGAACCTCTCCTCCCACAAACCGGGGTGGGATGACCGCTGGGAGGAGTTTTCCGGCTGGGCGGAGCGCGGGCAGCGGCTCAAGGACGAACTGCTCCGGCTCATGGACGAGGACACCCACGCCTTCAACAAGGTGATGGCGGCGCTGGGCATGCCGAAAGGGACGGCGGAGGAGAAGGCCGCCCGCAAGGCGGCACTCGATCAGGCCAACCAGGGGGCGATCGCCGTCCCGTTCCGGGTGATGCAGGTGGCGTCGGAGAGCTTCGACCTGCTGGACGCGATGGCCCGGTCCGGCAATCCCGCCTCGGTCTCGGATGCGGGCGTCGGCGTGCTCTGCGTGCGGGCGGCGATTCGGGGGGCCTGGCTCAACGTGCGGATCAACCTGAGCGGGCTGGCGGACAGGGGCTCGGCCACGGCGATGGTCAAAGAAGGCGAGCAGATGATCGCCAGGGCCGAGGCGCGGGAAGGCGCGATCCTCGCCCTGGTCGACCAGAAGATCGGCTAGCGGCCCGCCGCAATCCTCTCGACGCCTCCGAGGAGCCGGTCCACTTCGTCCGCACTGGTGTAGCAGGCACAGCCGGCCCGGACCACGCCTTCGTCAGCCAGGCCGAGGCGCTCGATGACCGTCTGGGCGTAGAAATCGCCATTGGAGACGAAGACGCCGTCGGCGACCAGGCGCCGGGCGACCTCCTCGGAGGTGAATCCCTTCACCGTGAAGACCAGGGTGGGCGTGCGCGGACGCGTCGGCGGCGGGCCGTAGCGGCGGACGCCCTTGATGGCGCCCAGTCCTTCCCACATGCGCTCGACCAGCGCCTGTCCCTCGTCGTGGAGCCACTTCCCCGCGGTGGCAAGGCGTTCCTTCCGGGTGGCACCCTGCCCCAGTGAGGCGATGAACTCCACCGCGGCCCCAGCTCCCACCATTCCCTCGTGGTTCTGCGTTCCGGTCTCCAGCCGCTCCGGTGAGGTCTCCGGCGCGGGCCGGAGCTTGGGCACATCGAGCGCCTCGATGCGCGCCTTCCTGCCGTAGAGCACCCCGATATGGGGGCCGTAGAACTTGTAGGGCGAGCAGGCCAGGAAATCGCAGCCGATCCGCTGGACGTCGACCCCGCCGTGGGCCGCGTAGTGCACCGCATCGACAAACGAGAGCGCACCCGCCGCCTTCGCGGCGGCGGCGGCGCGGGCGACATCGGTGATGGTGCCGAGCGCATTGGACGCGGCCCCGATGGCGACGAGCCGGGTCCGGGAACTCAGTGCCGCGTCAAACGCCTTCCAGTCGAGCTCGAAGCTCTCCAGGCTGAAGGGCACCACCTTGAGGGTGATGCCCCGCTCCTTCGCCACCGCTTCCCACGGGGCGACGTTGGCGTGGTGATCGAGCTCGGTGATGATCACCTCGTCTCCCGGTCCCCACTGGCGGCCCAGGGCGCGGGCCAGGTGGAAGGTGAGGGTGGTCATGTTCGCGCCGAAGGCGACTTCATCGGCGCCGGCATTCAGGAAATCGGCGAGGGCCGCGCGTGCGCCGTGAATGGCGGCGTCGGTCTCGACGCTGGTGGGGTAGACCCAGTGGGTATTGGCGTTGTGGTGATAGAGGTAGTCGTTGATCGCTTCGGCGACGATCCGCGGCACCTGGGTGCCACCGGGGCCGTCGAAGTAGGCGACGGGGTGGCCGTTGTGCCGGCGGTCGAGCGCGGGAAACTGGGCCCGGATGGTGGCGAGCTGGCTCGGGGCGGTCATCGTGTTGGTCATCGGGGAGGCTCCAAGGGCGCGATCCGGCCCCAGGTGTTGTACTTGAGAATGCACCAGAGCGCGCGCACCCCGTCCACCCAGCCGATCTTCTTGCCGGCGGAATAGGTGCGGCCCTCGTAACTGATCGACACCTCGTAGACCCGGCACCCGAGCGCGGCCACCTTGGCGGTGATCTCGGGCTCGAACCCGAAGCGGTTCTCCTCCACCGGGATCCGCTGCAGGATCTCCCGCCGGAACACCTTGTAGCAGGTCTCCATGTCGGTCAGGTAGAGGTTCGAAAAGGCGTTACTCACGAACGTCAGGAACCGGTTCATGGTGTAGTGCCAGAAATGCAGCACCCGGTGGGACTCGCCCCCGGCGAAGCGGCTGCCGTAGACCACGTCGGCCCGGCCGTCGAGCAGTGGCACGAGGAGCCGGGGGTACTCGGCGGGATCGTACTCGAGATCGGCGTCCTGGACCACCACGAAGCGACCCTGGGCGGCGGTGAATCCGGTGCGCAGCGCGGCGCCCTTCCCCTGATTCACCTGGTGGCTGAGGACGCGGTAGCCGTGCTCCCGGGCGAGGCGCTCGAGCACGGCGCCGGTGCCATCGGTGGAGCAATCGTCGACCAGGATGATCTCCTTGTCGACCGGCACCGCCCGGACCCGATCGAGCAGCCGCTCGACCGTGGCCGCCTCGTTGTAGACCGGAATGACAACCGACAGTACCGGCTCTCCGCTCGGAGCGGCCATCGACGGCCCTCAAGGTGAAATGATCGCGCAGTGAGGAGGGTCAGGCAGTTTTCGACGGCCGTGCCCCCCGGCCCCGGGCACATCCTGCCGACCCAGCTTCGGCCACAGGGTCCAACTTATTGCCAATCAGGCACTTGGAGCACCGCCCTCAAGCCGATTCGATGCGGCATGGTTGCTGCAATTCTCACCCACGAATCGACATCAGCGGCACGTGGTCCGCATTCACCTGATCGAGGCATCATGAGGCCGGCCGTCCCGAACGACCCGCAGCGTCACGAGTATCTCCGCTCGCTCTGGAGCCGCGAAGGCTCCCTGGGCCGCGCCTGCTGGCGCTACGCGACGATGACCGGCGACACCGTCTTCGCGGTACAGGAGATGGTACGGGGCCAGCTGGGCCGGCCGGTGCCGGGCCTCTGGCAGCACATGCCCCACGATGTCGTGGGTCACCCGGGCCTCCAGGAACTGATTCACTCCGCCCTGACCGCGCAGCGGGACGAAGTGCGCCGGGCGCACTCCCGCCGGTTCACGATGCTGGCGCTGCTGCAGCAGGCGGCGCTCCGCGACCTCAACCTGGCGCAGGACAAGGGTCCGCGCGGGTACCGCGATGCGGCGGTGTCCGAGGCGCGCTGCCGGGACCTGGCGCTGATGGCCCGGCTGCTGGTGGAACAGGAATCGATGCGCGAAGCGGCCCACGAGATGGGCGATGATCACCCGGCCGATCTCACGGCCTGCCGGCTGCTCTACTGGGCGGCGGAAGAGACGCTCGAGGCGTTCGACCGGAAGCTCGACGCGGGCGAGCCGCTCGCCGAGGCGCTGGCGGTGGAGATCCTGCTCGAGTCGGTGCCGAGCTCGGTGACGGAAAGATAGGCGGACAGGCGGTCAGGCGGACAGGCGGTCAGTGAATCAACAAGGGGCGGGCTCCCATCGCGGAGGCCCGCCCCTCGTTCTTTCTGCTGACCGCCCGACTGCCTGACCGCCTGACCTTACGGTGTCAGCTGCTCCCGGCGCGGCTCCATCCGGATGATCCAGAGCCCGTTGTTGTCGTCATTCACGTAGGCCAGGCCGTCCCGCACCACCACGCCCCAGGTCATGGCCGAGTTCTGCACGTGGCCGGTCATGTCGGCGGTGTTGACGTGGACCATCTCGCGCCCCTGGGCGCGAAGGTCGCCGCGCAGCTCCCCGGAAATGTCGAAGGCGCGGAAGCCGGCGTTGTAGGCACCCATGTAGAGGGTGTCGCCGGCCACCCAGACGTTGTGCACCCCGCCATGCTCCGGTTCGTACCACGCCACCGACTTCGGGTGGGCAATGTCGCTCACGTCGATGGCCTGGAGGCGGCCATAGGCGCGGAAGGCGGAGGCGTCCTTGGCGCCCTTCACCGGGCCGGCCGGGAAGACCTCATCGGCAATGAAGACGTACTTGCCGTGGCGCCAGGCGGTGTGGGTGCCGCGGATGAAGCCCGGGCCACCCACGGCCTCGACATCCCGGTAGAGGGTGTTGAGGTCGTACTTGTACTGGCTGACGAGCTGCGGGTTGCTGGGGCTGCCGCCCTTGACCCCGTTGCCGATGTCGACGATGACCAGGCCCTCGTTCCAGTAGCTCAGGTAGGCGAGGCCGTCCTGCACGTCGATATCGTGGAGCGCGTTCCCGATCTGGTCGGGGCGGGTGGTCCAGCGGGCGACTTCCTTCGGGTGATACGGGTCGTTGATGTCAATGACGTGCATGTAGCCGGTGCCGTCATTGGTCAGGTAGATGTGGGTGCCGTACTTGGGCTGCGAATAAATGAAAGTCGAGTGCACGCCGCCGGTGAGGCCCTCGGTGTACTCGGCGATCTTCTTGGGATGGAGCGGATCCTCGAGCGAGGCGATGACAATCCCGTTCTTGCGGTCGGAGGCGCCCTCGCGGGTGTGCACCAGGTACTTCCCGTCCGGCGTGGTCATGATGTCGTTGATGCGCCGGGTGTTGGCCATCAGCGAATCGGTGATCACGGGGTTGGCCGGGTCGCTGATGTCGATGGCATACATGCGGTCGCCACCGCCACCGGTGCCGAGGTAGGCCACCTTCCCGTTCGGGTGGAGCCAGACTTCCTCGGTGCTGAACTGGGAGCGTCCGACCCGGCCGACCACCGTGGCGGGACGGCGCACGTTGCGCCAGTCGAGGTTCACCACCGCGCTGGCCGAGCGGTTCCCGATGGTGGCGGTAACGACGTACTTCCCCGCCTCATAGCCGACGAAGGCGCCATCCTGCCCGATCTCGCCCTTGCCGATCATGCTCCAGGCCGGCGCGATGCCGTCGAGCTTCCGGCCGGCGCGATCGCGCGCGACCACCTGGAACTGCACCACGTCGCCCTGCTTGGCGCTGGCGCTGCCCGGGGTGATCTCGAGCGACGAGAGGGTGTTGGGGAGGATGTCGACGGTGATGCTCTTCTCCGCCCCTTCGACCTTGGCGGTGATGGTCGCCTTGCCGGGGGCAATCGCCGTCACCAGGCCGTCCTGCGACACCGAGGCCACACGGGACGCCGAGCTGCGCCAACGGGGCGCGTCCGAACGCGGATCGCCCACCGCCGAGAAGCTCTGGGCCGAGAGCAGCAGGGTCTGGCCCACGACCAGCTTCGCCTTGTCGGGATCGACGGTCAGCTTCGCGCTGGGGCCGGGGAGCATCCGGATGTCGGTACGCTCGAACACCGGCCGGGTGCCGGGGACCACCGCGATCGCGGTGACGCCGAGGGTGCCGGTCGAGCCGGCGTAGACCAGGCCGGTGGTGTCGACCCGGCCCTCGAAGCGGCCGCCGCTCCCGACGAAGCGGATGTTGGCGCCGGGGACGGCGCGGCCGGCGGAGTCGAGCGCCTGGGCCGAGAGCCGCAGGGTGTCACCGGCGGTGAGGCTCCGGATCGCGGGCGAGATGACCACCTTGGCGATGGGAGACGGGGCCTGGGGCGCGGGCGGCTGCTGCGGCGGCTGCTGCAGCAGCAGCGTCAGACTGAGGAGAAGCATGGAAGTCGAGTATCCAGGGTCGAGGGGAGCGGCGAGCGAGACCAAACCGGCGGACCTAAACTCCAGTCCGCCGCTCGGGTTGTCAACTTGTTACGCCCCGGAACGGGGCGCCGTTGAGGTCGCTCAGTCGCCGAGGTCCAGCGTGGCGGCAGACCGGACTTCAGGCAGGGCACGGAGGGCATCGAGCACCGCCTGGGGGAGCGCGGCGTCGACGCTGATCGCGGCCAGGGCGTCACCGCCGGCGGCGACGCGGGCCTGGTGGTAGCCGGCGATGTTGATTCCGGCGTTGCCCAGCAGGGTCCCCACCCGGCCGATGACACCGGGGACGTCGCGATTGCGGAGGACGACGAGACGGCCGCGGGGCGAGACATCGACCTGGAAATCGCCGATGCGCACCAGGCGCGGGTGACCTTCGCCCAGCAGCGTTCCGGCCGCACGGGTCTGGGTGGCCCCCGCCTGGATCCGGACCTCGATGAGGTTGGCGTAGTCGGGGGCGGCGTCGGCGCGGGTGCGCTCGACCTGGATCCCGCGCTGGCGGGCGAGGTGGAGCGCGTTGACGACGTTCACCGCCGGCGCACCGATGGCGCCCTCCAGCAGCCCGATGACCGCCGCCGAGGTGATGGGGCGGAGGAAGTCGTCGCCGTCGCCGGCGTAGCGCACTTCGGCCGCGGTGATCGGGCCGTCGGCGAGTGCCGCGGCCAGGCGGCCGAGCCGGGTGGCGAGGTCGAGCAGCGGCCGGAGACGCTTGAGCCGGTCACCCCCGACGAGCGGCGCATTGACCGCGCCGGCGAAGTCACCCTCCAGCAGCGCCAGCTTCACCGCCTCGGCGATCTCGATGGCGACGTTGAGCTGGGCCTCCTCGGTCGAGGCACCGAGGTGCGGGGTCAGCACGACGTTCGGCACTGCACGGAGGGGGTGGTCGGCCGGGAGCGGCTCCTGCTCGAAGACGTCGAAGGCGGCGCCGGCGAGCTTCCCTTCCTTGAGCCGCGTGATGAGGGCGGCCTCGTCGACCAGGCCGCCGCGGGCGGCATTGACGATCACGGCGGTGGGCTTGAGCAGGTCGAGCTGGGCCGGCCCGAGAATGCCGCGGGTGCTGTCGGTCAGGGGAACGTGGAGGGAGATGGCATCGGCCTCGCGGAGCACGGTGTCGAGCGTCGCCAGCTCGATGCCCATGCCCTTCGCCGCCTCGGCGCTGAGATAGGGATCGTAGGCCAGCACCCGCATCCCGAAGGCGCGCGCGCGGCGGGCCACTTCCCCGCCGATGCGCCCGGCACCGATGAGGCCGAGCGTCTTGCGATAGAGCTCGGTGCCGCTGAAGCTCGACCGGTCCCACTTCCCTTCCCGCATGGAGCGGTCCGCGGCCGGCACCTTCCGGATCAGGGAGAGCAGCAGGGCGAGCGCCAGCTCCGCGGCGGAGACGGTATTGCCGGCGGGGGCGTTCATCACCGCCACGCCCTTCTCGGTGGCAGCGTCGACGTCGATGGTGTCGACCCCAACGCCGGCGCGGCCGATCACCTTGAGGCGTTCGGCGCGGGCCAGGGCGTCACGGGTGATCTTCGTGGCGCTCCGCACCAGCACCGCATCGGCCTCGGCGATGGCGGCAGCCAGCTCCTCGCCCTTGAGGCCGGGCTTCTCGACCAGGGTGAAGCGCGAGTCGGTCGTGAGCGGGGTCAGCCCTTCGCGGGCAATCTTGTCGGCGACCAGGACACGGTAGCTCATGCGGCGAGAACCTCTTCCAGCGCGGCGAGAAGGGTATCGAGTTCGGCGACGGTATGGTCGCCCATGTGCCCGATGCGAATGGTGGAGTCCTTGAGTGAACCGTAGCCGGCGGAGATGGTGAAGCCCTTCGCCTTCATGGCGTCATTCACCTCGGAGCCCTTGCGGCCCTTGGGCATGGTCAGGCAAGTCACGGTCGGGGAGCGATAGCCCTGCGGGGCGAGCACGTCGATCTCGATCCCGCGGCCCCGCATGCCCGCGGCCCACTGCCAGGTGCGCTCCGCCATGGCGGTGTGCCGGGCCCAGCGCTGCTCGATCCCCTCGGCGTCGATCCGGGCCACCTGCGCGAAGAGCGCGTACATCAGCGACAGCGCCGGCGTGTTGGGGGTCTGGTTCTTGACGATGTAGCTCTCGAACTCCACCAGGTCGAAATAGGTGCCGCGATTGGGGGTCTTCTTCGCCCGGTCGATCGCGCGCGGATGGGCGACACCGAGCGCGAGGCCGGGAGGAATCGCGAGGGCCTTCTGCGAGCCGGTGAGGACGAAGTCGAGGTCCCAGGCGTCGGTCTCGACCTGGGCACCGGCGACGCCGGTGACGCTGTCGACGAGGAGGAGCACGTCCCCCGCCGCATGCACCACCTTCGCGAGTTCGGCGATGGGATTGAGCGCCCCGGTGGAGGTCTCCGAGTGCACCACGGTCACGGCGTCATAGCGGCCATGCTCGAGCGCCGCGGCGACCTGCTCGGGGAGATGCACCTGCCCCAGCGGCACCTCGAGGGCGGTGGCATCGGCGCCGTTGGCCTGCGCGATCTTGAAGAAACGCTCGCTGAAGGCGCCATTCACCAGGGAGAGCACCCGCTTCCCGCCGCAGTTGCGGATCGCCGCCTCCATCAGGCCGGTGGCCGACGACGAGGAGATGTAGACCGGCCGGGTGGTCCGGAAGATCCGCTTCAGGCCCGGCATCATTTCGGCGATCAGCTGCTCCATCGACTTGCCGCGATGGCCGATCATGGGGCGGGTCTGGGCGGCGAGGATCTCGGGGAGGACTTCCGTCGGGCCGGGCAGGAAGAAGCGACCAAAGGGTGCCATGCGCTCTGCTCTGTGAGGGGGTACGGGGGAGGAATATAGAAGCGGGAGAGCGGGAAAGCGGGAGAGCGGAAAACGTGAACGGTGAGCGGTGAGCAGTGAGCGGGGAGTTGGTGACTCGGGTTTTTGGCCGCTCCGTCAGGTCAGGCGGCCGTGGAGGGCAAGATCGAGGATGGCGTGGAGGCCCGGGCCGGGCACCACGAAATCGGCGGCGGCCACCACCGGCTCGCGCCGGGCCACGCCGGTAAAGGCGGCGAAGCGATCGACCACGGGCCGGGCCTCGAGGTCGGTGGCGCCATCGCCCACCATGAGCGAGGGCCGGACGATGTCGGCGCGGGATTCGATCCACCGCCGCTTGCCGTTCGACCGTGCCAGGACGGAGGTGTCATCGAACCCGGCGTAGTTGCCCCGCTGGTCGAAGCGCAGGTCCACCGCACCGATGTGCTGGTCCGGCACGCCGAGATGGAGGGCGATGGCGCGCACGGCAGGGAGAAGCCCGCCGGAGAGGACGAAGACCCGCACGCCCGCCGCCATCAGACCCCGCACCACCTCCCCTGCCCCCGGGACCATCTGGTCGATGTACATCCGGCCGATCCGCTCGACGGCCGCGCGGTTCGGCTGAATGAGCTCGAGGCGCTGGCCATAGACCGACTCGAGCGACACCGTGCCCTGCATCGCGAGCGTGGTGAGGCGCTGGACCTCGGCCTTGTGGTCGCGGGCAAGCTCCTCGATGCCTTCGATGGCCGAGAGGGTGGAGTCGCAGTCGAAGATGACAGATCGGAAGGCCGGCATTCAGATCGTTCCGCCCCGAGGGGTGCGCGCTCCCGAAGGCTCTCGGCCGCGTTCCGCGTTCCGCGTTCCGCGTAATGTCGTCATCATGCGATCATCCCAGCGTATGCACAGGGTATTCGGAACTGTGGTCGATGATCACGCGGCTCAGGGGCTGCCGGAGCTTCCAGCGTACCCGCAGGAGCAGCAGGGCCGCGACGAAGATGAGCCCGAGCACCAGTCCCCACCAGAGGCCGGCGGGTCCCTGGCCGAAGTGAAAAGCCAGCAGCAATGACACGGGCAGGCCGACCAGCCAGAAGCCGAGGATGCCGATGATCATCGGTGTCCGGGTATCGCCGAGGCCGCGCAGGATCCCGATACTGGTAACCTGGATACCATCGAAGACCTGGAAGACTCCGGCGAGTGGAATCAGCAGGCCGGCGATCGTGAGGACGGCGGGATCGAGGGTGTAGATCCGCGCGAGCGGCCCGGGCAGGGCGAGGAAGCCGATGGCCGTGGCGCCCATGAAGGCGATAGCGACGAGCAGCGCCGCCTGGGCCGACTCCCACGCCGCCTCCGCGTCGCTCCGGCCGACCGCTCGGCCGACGACGACCGCGGCGGCACTGGAGATGCCGAGCGGAACCATGAACGTGATCGACGCCAGGTTGAGGGCGACCTGGTGCCCCGCCACCATCGTGGTGCCGAGGCTCCCCATCAGCAGGCCCACCACGCCGAAGACACCGTACTCCAGTTGCTGCTGCGCTCCGATCGGGGCGCCGAGCCGGAGCATGCGCATCAGCGGCGCGCCATCGAGTGCCGCGCGCCGGAGCGGCAGCACCATCTGGCGGAGGCGGGGCCAGGCCAGTCCCAGCAGCACCACCGCCATGAACAGGCGCGCGATGGTGCTGGCCCAAGCAGAGCCGACGGCCCCCATCGCGGGGAAGCCACCGTGCCCGAAGATGAGGAACCAGTTCAGGCCGGCGTTCACCAGGTTGGCGACCAGGATGGTGACCAGGATTTCGCGCATGCGCCCCAGCGCCTGGAGGCTCTGGCGCAGCACGATGAAGGCGAAGAACCCGAGGGTGCCGGGGATGCTGACGCGGGCGTAGGCGCCGGCGAGCGGCGCGACATCGGGGGGCTGGTGCAGCCACCCGAGCACGGCGGGAGCGGGCCAGAGGATGACGGCGGTGGGGAGCACCAGCAACAGCGCGAGTACCATCCCGCGCTGGACCCCGCGGGCGACGCCCTCGGTGTCCCCCGCCCCGACCGCCTGGGCGACCACCGGGTCGAGGGCCATGAGGGTCCCCATCCCGAAGATCGCCGCGCCGAAGAAGTAGACGTTCCCCAGCGCCACGGCGGCGAGCGCCGTGGGCGAGAGATGGCCGACCATGATGGTGTCGACCACGCCCATCGCCATCATCCCGAGTTGCACCGCGATGACGGGGAGGGCAAGCGCGAGGAGTTCCCGCAGGTCCTGGGTGCGGGGAAGCCGGGCGGCGAGGAGCATCAGGTCAGCCGGTCGGGCGTCGGGCGGTCAGAGAATGCCGGGCAGATCCAGGCCCTTCTCTTTCGCGCAGGCGATCGCCTCGTCGTAGCCGGCATCGGCGTGACGCATGACGCCGGTCGCCGGGTCGTTCCAGAGCACCCGCTCGACCCGCCGCGCCGCTTCCGCGGTTCCGTCGCAGACGATCACCACACCGGCATGCTGCGAAAATCCCATCCCGACCCCGCCACCGTGGTGGAGTGAGACCCAGGTGGCGCCGCTGGCGGTGTTGAGCAGCGCGTTGAGCAGGGGCCAGTCGGAGACCGCGTCCGAGCCGTCGCGCATCGCCTCGGTCTCTCGGTTGGGTGAGGCGACCGAGCCGGAATCGAGGTGGTCGCGGCCGATCACGATCGGCGCCTTCACCTCCCCCTTCGCCACCATCTCGTTGAAGGCGAGCCCGAGGCGGTGCCGGTCGCCGAGCCCCACCCAGCATATGCGGGCGGGAAGCCCCTGGAAGGCAATCCGCTCGCGGGCCATGTCGAGCCAGCGATGCAGGTGCCGGTCGTGGGGGAGAAGCGACTTCACCTTCTCGTCGGTCTTCCAGATGTCCTCGGGGTCGCCGGAGAGCGCCACCCACCGGAACGGCCCGACCCCGCGGCAGAAGAGGGGCCGGATGTAGGCGGGGACAAAGCCGGGGAAGTCAAAGGCGCGCGCGACCCCTTCTTCCTTCGCCATCTGGCGGATGTTGTTGCCGTAGTCGAACGTCGGGATGCCCTGGTCGTGCCACGCGAGCATGGCCTCGACGTGCTTCGCCATCGAGGCGCGGGCGGCGCGCGCGACACCCTGCGGGTCGGTCTTCCGGCGCTCCTCCCACTGCTCCACCGTCCAGCCGATCGGCAGGTAGCCGTTGACCGGATCGTGGGCCGAGGTCTGGTCGGTGACGGCATCGGGACGGATGCCGCGGCGGACCATGTCGGGAAGAATCTCGGCGGCGTTCCCCAAGAGACCGACGGAGATCGCCTTCTTCTCCGCCTTGGCCCGATCGAGGATGGCGAGCGCCTCGTCCAGGGTGCTGGCCTCGACATCGAGATACCGGGTGCGAAGCCGCATGGCGATGCGGGACGCCTGGCACTCGATGGCGAGGCAGCTCGCACCGGCCATGGTGGCGGCGAGCGGCTGGGCGCCGCCCATGCCCCCGAGCCCCGCCGTGAGCACCCAGCGGCCGGCGAGGTTGCCGCCAAAGTGCTTGCGGCCCATCTCGGCGAAGGTCTCGTAGGTGCCCTGCACGATCCCCTGGCTCCCGATGTAGATCCACGAGCCCGCCGTCATCTGGCCGTACATCATCAGGCCCTTGCGGTCGAGCTCGTTGAAATGCTCCCAGGTGGCCCAGCGCGGCACCAGGTTGGAGTTGGCGAGGAGCACGCGGGGCGCGTCGGCGTGGGTCCGGAAGACCCCGACCGGCTTGCCCGACTGGATGAGCAGGGTCTCGTCGGCGTTGAGGCGCTTGAGCGTAGCGACGATCTGGTCGAAGCTGGCCCAGTCACGCGCCGCCCGGCCGATGCCGCCGTAGACCACCAGGTCCTGGGGCCGCTCGGCGACGTCGGGATCGAGGTTGTTCATCAGCATCCGGAGCGGCGCCTCGGTCAGCCAGCTCCTGGCGGAGAGCGTGGTGCCGCGCGGCGCGCGGATGCCCCGGGCGTCGCTCCTCGGTGTGGTGGCGGTCATGAGCGGGAGAAGAGCGTCGGGAGAAGGCCGGGGCCGGCCGCCTCGATCAGGCGGCCGCTCCGCACCAGGAACGTGGCGAGCTGGATGTCGGGGTGCAGATAGCGGTCGTCGTCGAGGTGGGGAACATCGCGGCGCACCGCGGCGCGCACCCGCTCCAGCGGCTCGCTGGAGCGGAGCGGCGCCCGGAAGTCGCACCCCTGGGCCGCGGCCAGCAGCTCGATGCCGAGCACCGCGGCGACATTCTCCGCCATCGGCAGGAGCCGGCGGGCGCCATGCGCCGCCATCGAGACGTGATCTTCCTGGTTGGCCGAGGTCGGGATCGAATCGACACTCGCCGGCACGGCCCGGGTCTTGTTCTCGGCGACCAGGGCGGCAGCAGTGACCTGTGGAATCATGAACCCGGAGTTGAGTCCCGGCTTGGGCGTCAGGAAGGCGGGAAGACTCGAGAGCACCGGGTCGACCAGCATGGCGATACGTCGCTCGGCGAGCGACCCGATCTCGGCGAGGGCGAGGGCGATCATGTCGGCGGCAAAGGCCACCGGCTCGGCGTGAAAATTCCCGCCGGAGAGCGACTCGCCGGTGTCGGGGAAGATCAGCGGGTTGTCGGAGACCCCGTTGGCCTCGGTGGCCAGCGTGGTCGCCGCCTGGCGCAGGAGGTCGAGCACCGCGCCCATCACCTGCGGCTGGCAGCGGAGGCAGTAGGGATCCTGCACCCGGTCGTCGCCCACGAGGTGGGAGGCGCGAATCGCGCTCCCCTGCATCAGGCGGCGCAGCGCTTCGGCGGTCTCGGCCTGGCCGCGGTGCTTCCGCAGCTGGTGAATCCGCGGGTCGAAGGGCGCGTCGGAGCCGCGGGCCGCGTCGGTCGTGAGTGCACCGGTGACCAGCGCGCTCCGGAAGAGCCGCTCGGTCTCGAAGAGGGCCGCGAGGGCGTAGGCGGTGGAGAACTGGGTCCCGTTGAGCAGGGCGAGCCCTTCCTTGGGGCCGAGCTCGAGGGGAGTGAGCCCGGCCTGGGCCAGCGCATCGGCGGCCGGCACCCGGCGCCCGTCGACAAAGAACTCACCCACACCGAGCATCGCCGCGGTCATGTGGGCGAGGGGGGCAAGATCGCCACTGGCGCCGACCGAGCCCTGGGCCGGCACCACCGGCGTGAGCCCGGTCGCGAGCAGCTGCTCCAGCATCCGGATGGTGGCGGGCCGCACCCCCGAGGCTCCCTGCCCCAGGCTCGCGAGCTTGAGCGCCAGCATGAGCCGGGCGACCGGCACCGGCATCGGGTCGCCCACCCCGGCGGCGTGGGAAAGGACGATGTTCCGCTGCAGAATGGCGAGATCTTCCCGCGCGATCCGCACGCTCGCCAGCTTGCCGAACCCGGTGTTGATGCCGTAGACCGGCTCGCCCCGCGCGACGATCTCGTCGACGGTGCGGGCCGCCCGTTCGACGGCCGCGAGGGCGGTCTCGGGCAGCGCCACCGGCGCGCCGGCGTAGATGGCGGCCCACTGGGCCAGGGTCACGTTGCCGGGTTCGAGCAGAGAAGTCATGCGCCCTCGTAGACCCGCTCGTGCAGGGGATTGAAGCCGATGCGGTAGACCAGCTCCGACGGCCGCTCGATGTCCCAGATGGCGAGGTCACAGCGCTTCCCCGCCTCGAGGGTGCCCACCTCGTGGACCCGCCCGAGGGCACGGGCCGCCTCGCGGGTCACGCCGAGGAGGCACTCGTCGACCGTGAAGCGGAACTGGGTCGCGGCCATGTTCATGGCGAGCAGGAGCGAGGTCAGCGGCGAGCTGCCGGGGTTGCAATCGGTGGCGACCGCCATCGGCACCCGGTACCGACGGAGGAGGTCGACCGGCGGGCGCTGCTTCTCCCGGATGAAGTAGAATGCGCCGGGGAGGAGCACCGCGACGGTGCCGGCCGCGGCCATGGCGGTCACCCCGTCAGCATCGGTGTACTCGAGATGGTCGGCGGAGAGCGCCTCGTACTTGGCAGCCAGGGCGGCGCCGTGCTGGTTGGAGAGCTGGTCGGCGTGGAGCTTGACCAGCAGTCCTTCGGCCCGGGCGGAGGCGAAGACCCGTTCGACCTCGGCGGGGGAGAAGGCGATCCGCTCCCCGAAGGCATCGACGGCATCGGCCAGGCCTTCGCGGGCGATCTCCCGCATCATCTCGCCGGCCACGAGGTCCACATAGCTCTCGCGATCGTCGGCATATTCAGCGGGGAGCGCGTGCGCACCCAGGAAGGTGGTCAGCACGTCGACGCGGCGCACCCGGGCCAGGTCGCGGGCGGCCCGAAGCTGGCGCATCTCGGTCTCGAGATCGAGCCCGTATCCCGACTTGATCTCGATGGTGGTGACGCCCTCGGCCATGAGCGCGTCGAGGCGCGGGAGCGCGGAGGCGACCAGGTCGCCGCGGCTGGTGGCGCGGGTGGCGCGGACGGTCGAGAGGATGCCCCCGCCCTGCCGGGCGATCTCCTCGTAGCTCGCGCCGGCGAGCCGCAGCTCGAACTCGTGCGCGCGATCGCCGCCGTAGACGATGTGGGTGTGGCAGTCGATCAGGCCGGGGGTGACCCAGCGGCCTTCGCCGGGGATGATGTCCGGCGCGTCGAGGCCGGCGGGCGCATCGGCGGCGGGGCCGGCGTACACGATGCGCCCGTCCCGGCAGGCCAGGACAGCGCGCTCGATGACGCCCAGCCCGGCGCGGCCGGGGGCCATGGTCGCGAGGCGGACGTCCCGCCAGATGCGGTCACATCGCATGGCGGCGCGGCGGGACGTGACGGACGGTTGGGGAAAGCACGCGGAATTGCCGTTCGACGGAGAGCACAGGAGCGCGCCCGGCAGGACTCGAACCTGCGACCCTCTGCTTAGAAGGCAGATGCTCTATCCAGCTGAGCTACGGGCGCCCGGGACAGCCGGCCAGAAAGATGGCCGGAGACGCCGGGTTTGTCACCCGCCGAGGATACCTCCGGCGGCCCGGGAAACCGTCGCGCGCGGGCACCCGTATCGGCCGGCACCTGTTGCGCACCACAACCAACCGGAGGTCCAGTGCTTTCGCTGCTCCTGTCGCTCCTGATCCCCGTGGCTTCGACCCCGCCCGCCCCCGCTCCCACCGACGGTGAGGCGCTGCTCCGGGCGATGCACGACAAGTACCAGGGGAAGTGGTACACCACCCTGAGCTTCGTCCAGACCACCACCGACTACCGCAAGAACACCACGGAGACCTGGTACGAGGCCGCCCGGATTCCGGGGATGCTCCGGATCGATATCGCGCCGGTCGACAGCGGGAAGACGATCCTCTTCCGCAACGACTCGATCTACCAGTTCGGCGGGGGCACCCTCAAGGCGTCACAGGCCTTCGTGCATCCCCTGATGGTGCTGGGCTTCGATGTCTACGCCGACCCGGCGGAGAAGACGATCCAGCGGCTCAAGGGGCTGGGATTCGACCTTGCGCAGCTCCGGGAGGATACCTGGCAGGGCCGGCCGGTCTACGTGGTCGGCGCGGCCAAGGGGGATACCACGACGAAGCAGTTCTGGATCGACAAGGAGCGGCTCCTGTTCGTGCGGAGCCTCGAGACCGCCCCGAACGCCCAGAAGTCGCTGGTCGAGACCCAGTTCAACAAATACCAGCCGCTGGGCAAGGGGTGGATCTCGATCGAGGTGAAGTTCTTCGTTGGTGGGAAGCTGGTGACGATGGAAGAGTACGCGGACGTGAAGGGGGATCCTGCCCTGCCGGAGGAGCTGTTCGATCCGTCGCGCTATGGCCGGCCGGGGTGGGTGAAGTAGAGGCGGTCAGTCGGTTGAGTCGTCAGGTCGTAAGGCGAGGAGGGCTGGGGAGCTGAAGTGCTCGGCCGCACGGGATCGGAAAGATCGCTTCGCGGCACGGCACTGCAGCTCCCCAGCCCTCCTCGCCTTCCTCCAACAAGCCTCTGCCTGCACCGCCCCACTTCCGGCGCAGCCGACCCTAGAACGTCACGGTCTGCGCCGAGGGGTCCGAGCTCACGAAGTACATCGTTTTCCGCACGCCCCCCGGCTCCCGGAGCAGCTGCACCAGGTTCTGCTGATCGCGGAACATCTCGAACATCACGCCGTTGAGCAGCCCCAGCTTCTTCGGGTTGGCCGGACTCTCCCCTTCCAGCACGTACCAGACGACTTCCTGGGCCGAGGGATCGCGCTCGAGGCCGGAGCCGCTCACGCGGAGGGCGATGCGCCTGCCATCGACCTCCAGCGTGAGCGTCTTCGCGACGTAGGCCCCGAACAACGAATCGGCCCGGGCCTCGGCCGAGAGAGTGAGACTGGCCTTGCCGCTGAACTGGCGGAGCGCCTTTTCCAGGTCGTCGCGGAAGAGGCGGATGCGGCAGGCGACCGTCCCACCCTCGATGACCATGCGGGTGTAGGAGACGTGGGTGTCGTGCACGGCAACAGCGTTCCGCGTTCCGCGTTCCGCGTTTCGCGTGACGAGGCCGGCGCCTGGGGACGCAGCCCCATGCCCGTACCCCGGGTCTCGCAGAACGCGGAACGCGGAACGCGGAACGACCGTCCCCAAGCTCAACCCCAGCATCACAAGGTGAATCACGATGCCGCCGGCGGCGCCTTCGTCCAGGTGTTGTTGTCCTTGTTCACGTCGACGAGCACCTCATCGGGATCGAGGACCACCTTGGTCACGTTCTTGTCGGTGAAGAAGCCGTAGGTGAAGCTGAGCTCGTTCCGGCGCCAGACATCGGCCCCCAGCTTGATCTTCTGGGTGCTGCCGTCATCGAAGGTGACTTCCATCTGGATGGGCATGAGCAGCCCGCCCTTGTTCTCGACCTTGATGCGGACGTAGTTCTTGCCCCGGCTGTTGTCGCCCACGATCGAATCGGCCCGCACGGTCTCGACGTTGCCGATGGCCTGGTCGTTGGCGTAGGTCGAGTAGAACCAGCCGCGCCAGTACCAGTTGAGCAGCTCGCCCGCGCCATCGTCGATCGAGCGGAAGAAGTCGGCCGGCTGGGGGTGCTTGAACATCCAGCGCTTGGAGTAGCTGCCGAAGGCCTGGTCGAAGAGCTCGGGGCCCAGCACCTGCTCCCGCAGCAGCACCAGGCCGGCGGCCGGCTTGCTGTAGCCGTTGTTGCCGAACTGGCGGTGGATGTAGTCCGACTCGGTCATCAGCGGGACCTGGTCGGGGTCCTTCATGTAGGGGATCAGGTTCTTCCCCGGGCCGCGCTGGCTGGGATAGGCGGGATCCCAGTCCTTCTCGGCGTAGTACTGCAGGAAGCTGTTGAGCCCCTCGTCCATCCAGGTCCACTTCCGCTCATCCGACGCGACGATCATCGGGAACCAGTTGTGGCCCACCTCGTGGACGGTCACCGAGATCAGCGCGCGCGCGAGCCCGGCGCTGTAGCTCCCGTCCTCGGCCGGGCGCGCACCGCAGAAGGCGATCATCGGGTACTCCATCCCGAAGACCGGACCGTGCACGTTGGTGGCCTGCGGATAGGGGTACTCGAACGCCAGGCGGCCGTAGGTCTTCATCGTCTGGGCAATCGCCTTGGTGGAGAGGCTGTCCCAGAGCGGCATCGCTTCCTTCGGATAGAGCGAGTGCAGCGCGATGGTGCGGCTGGTGGGGCGGTACTTGAACCCGGCCGCGTCCCAGACGTACGCCTTGGAGGAGACCCAGGCGAAGTCGCGGACGCTGTCGGCGTGGAACTTCCAGGTCAGCGGACCGGTCCCGGCGGGACGGCTTCCGGGGGTACCAACCTCGTCCTTGCTGACAATGAACGTCGGGGTGTCACCCGCGAGGGCCTTGGCAAGGCGCTGCCGCTGGGTGGCGGTGAGCACCTGGAGCGGGTTCTGGAGCATGCCGGTGGAGCCGACGATATGGTTGCGCGGCACGGTGAGCTCGACGTCGAAGGTGCCGAACTCGAGGTAGAACTCGCCCTGGCCGTAGAACTGGTCGGTCTGCCAGCCGTTCACGTCATCGTACACCGAGGCGCGGGGATACCACTGCGCGATCTCGTAGAGCCAGCCATCCTTGACCTGCTCCCGGACCCCCCGCCCGTTCCGGCTGTTCTCCGGGACGATGAAGTGCCAGTCGATCTCCAGCACCTGGCGGCTCCCCGAGGCCAGCGGGGCCGCGAGCAGCACCTTCATCACGGTGCCGTTGATCACGTAGGGAGCGTCGGTCTTGACCACCTTGCCCGCGCGGGTGGAGACCAGCTGCACCCTGGTGATCTTGTGGCCGCCGTCGAAGGGTTCCGGCAGCAGGAAGCGCCGGGCCTGGGGCGAGAGCGTCGCGGGGAGCGCCGGGGCGTCCTTGATGCTGCGGCTCACCGACGGGTCATCGATGTTCTGGTCGAGCTGGAACCAGAGATACTCGAGCTTGTCGGGCGAGTTGTTGTGGTAGGTGATCCGCTCCGACCCGCTGATGGTATGGGTCGTGGTGTCGAGGGTCGCCTTGATGGCGTAGTCCACCTGCTGCTGCCAGTACTTGTTCCCCGGGGCCCCGGAGGCATTCCGGTAGTCGTTCGGATCGGGGAACTCATCGATCGCCCGGAAGGTGGACTTGTTGGTCTTGGGGTTGGGCTCGGCATTGAGCCACTGCTGGGCCGCCGCGGGGCGGCTCCAGGCCAGGGCGCCGAGCAGGACGCCGAAGGTCAGGATAGAACGGGAAGTAGACGCCATCGAGTAGTCCCCGAAAAGAGTGAACAAATGGGCGCCGCCCAATCTAGGCGGGCATGATGACCGGGACGTGAAGAGTGGTTTACAGCCGCTGGGCCAGGAGGCCCAGCCCAGCGACCGCGATCAGGACGGAGAGCGCCATGACCCAGCCGCGGCGGGGGATCCGGAACAGGCGCTCGGCCGCCGCGCCGAGCAGGAGGACCACCGCGACGATCAGGAGCTGCCCCACTTCGAGCCCGACATTGAAGGACAGGAGCGGCAGCGCGATCGACTCCTCGGCCCCGAGGAGGCTCCGGAGGAAGGCCGAGAATCCCAGTCCGTGAATGAGGCCGAACGCCGCCGCCATCCCGTAGCGGAGCCCCTGCCCCTGTACCGGCCCCCCATGCTGCCGCCATGCGAGCAGCAGGGCGAGCAGCGCCGAGATCACGATGGTGAGGGCGATCCCGATCTCCACCAGCCCCGCCGGCGCCCGGACCAGGTCGAGGGTGGCGAGCGCCAGGGTCACCGAATGTCCCAGGGTGAAGGCGGTCACCAGCCACAGCAGGCGCCGCCACTCGCCGGGGGCATAGGCGATGGTGAGCGCGGTGATGAACAGGATGTGGTCGTAGCCCCGGAGATCGGCGATGTGGTGCAGGCCGAGACGCAGGTACGTCAGGATTTCAGAGCCCATGCACGGGGCGCCCTACGCCGGGGTGAAACGCGGGTTTCGCGCGGGGGTGATCCAGGACACCCGGAATCTGTATCAGAGGGCCTCGGAACGCACTTCCCTTCTTGCGCCATCCCGGCCCGGAGTATAGGGTTAACCATCGAGGCGAGCACCACCTCCTGTCTCACGTTCCTTCCGTACATTGCCTCTGTCCGAGGCCTGGCACCCGGCGGCCCGAATCGCCTTCCTGCCAGTCGCTCCTCCGGCCGTCCTCTGGGACTCGAGCGCCGCGCGCCCGGGTCCCTTTCCTGAACCAGGACCCCGCATGCGCCGTCTCAAGATCGGCATCCTCGACCTCGTTGCGAAGCGCCCCCAGCCCGGCTTGTACGGGCGGATCATGAACGCCAACCTGGCGAGCATCATGCCCCAGGTCCTCGGCGTCTGGTGCGAGGAAGCGGGCCACGAGGTTCACTACGTCTGCTACACCGGCGTGGAGGACCTGCTGAGCGAGTTCCCCGACCTGGACGTGCTCTTCATCGGGGCCTTCACCGAGGCGGCGCTGGTCGCCTACGCGTTCAGCAACATGTTCCGCCGCCGCGGCGCCATCACGGTGCTGGGTGGCCCGCACGCCCGCTGCTACCCCGAGGATGCCCGGAAGTACTTCGACTACGTCCTCGGGTTCACCGACCGGACCATCGTGGACGAGGTCCTGGCCGAGTGCGGCCAGCACCGCCCGCTCGGGCGGATGCTCCAGGCCAGCCAGCAGCCGCGGGAGCTTCCCGGCCTCGAGGAGCGCTGGAAGTTCATCAGCGCGACCCTCAAGAAGGCGCCCACGGTCAAGTTCGTTCCGATGATCGGCAGCCTCGGCTGCCCCTATACCTGCAGCTTCTGCATCGACTCGACGGTCGACTACCAGCCGCTCAGCTTCGACGGCCTCAAGTCGGACCTCAAGTTCCTGCTCACCAAGATGAAGAACCCGATCGTCGGGTGGCACGACCCCAATTTCGGGGTGCGCTTCGACGATTACATGAACGCGATCGAGGAAGCGGTACCGCCGGGCTCGATGCGGCACATCGCCGAGAGCAGCCTGGCGCTCCTCTCGGAGCCGCACCTCAAGCGGCTCCGGCACAACGGCTTCCAGGCGATTCTCCCGGGCATCGAGTCGTGGTACTCGCTGGGCAACAAGGCGAAGACCCGCGACGTGGGGATGGAGAAGGTCAAGAAGGTCTCGGATCACATCAACATGATCCTGCGGTACGTCCCGTACGTGCAGACCAACTTCGTGCTGGGGCTGGACTGCGACTCGGGACCGGAGCCCTTCGAGCTGACCAAGCGGTTCCTCGACATGACCCCGGGCGCCTTCCCGGCCTACTCGCTCAACACCGCGTTCGGCCGCGCCGCCCCGATCAACCTCGATTACCAGCGGGCGGGACGGGTGCTGCCCTTCCCGTTCCATTTCCTGAACAACAACCACGCGATGAACATCCGGCCGCTCAACTACACCTGGCCGGAGCTGTATGACGGGCTGCTCGACGTCACCAAGTACTCGTTCACCTGGAAGATGATCGGGCGGCGCTTCGGGGCGACGCCGGCGGCGATTCCGCGCTGGATGAATTTCGTGCGGGCGATCTCGTCGGAGGGCTTCGGCCGGATCAAGTACCACACCAACCTGCGCGGCCTGATCGACAACGACCGCGACGTGCGGGCGTTCATGGAGGGAGAGACCACCGAGCTGCCGGGCTTCTACCAGGCCCGCATCCGGCGCGACCTCGGACCGCTCTACGAATGGCTGCCGGAAGGCTCCATCATGCACGACCCGCTGGCCTACCTGCGGAGCACCGAGACCCCGGTGCCGGCCCAGCCGGTGCCGCTGGGACGCGCCCGGGAAGGCGCGGTGGCCTCCCCGGACGTGAACGTCTAGCGGTCAGAGCCCGATTTCCAGCCCGAGCCGCACCCGTCGACCGGGGCCTGTGAAGTTCTGCAGGCCCCGGTTCACGTTGTAGTAGGCCTCGAAGGCCCGCCCCTGCTCCGCGACGGTGAACAGGTGATCGCCGTTGCCGAAGCGCTCCTCCGCCCCGATCAGGTAGATGCAGTTGGGGACCGACACCACGCCGCCCCGGGTCCAGGCGCCGCATCCGCCCCGCGGATCCGCGGCGCCGCCGAAGGTCAGGTCGATGCTGCCATCGCCCTGGAGCACGCCATTGGCCGACGCCTCGTTGGCGAACTCGGCGATGCTGCCCGCCTTGAGCGCATCCCGCTCGGCCGGATTGGAGGTCTTGCCGGTCTGGGCGAAGACGCGGGTGATGGTCCGGCTGTTGAGCAGGTTCCGGGCATCGGCAAAGGCGGTGAGCGTGGTCCGGCCGAAGGCGAAGCTCCGGGTCACGCGGAGGTCCACCAGCTTGAGCGCGGGGAGCCGGAAGCTGTTGTAGTCCCCGACCGAGCCGCCGTTGGCACAGGTCTCCCCGGACAGGACGCCGCTGTTCTCCGGTGTTGCCGGCGGGCACCGGGTATACGCGGTCCCCGACCCGACCCGGACCGCACCATAGACGCCGGTGTTCGCCAGGATGCCCGCGAGGAGCCGGCTGTCCGGTGCGGTGCGGTAGAGAAGTGCCGCCTGGAGCACGTGGGGACGGCTGCCGGCGCTCGTGGTGACCGCGCCGGTGAGCTTGGTGTCGGTGTAGGTGTAGCCCACCCACGCCTCGCCCCGGGCACCGAACTCCCGGTGCAGCCGGGCCTCGAGCGCCGTGGCCTTGGTACTCCCCGCGTTCACGAGGCGGGCAATGTCAGAGGTGGCGCCCCGGGCCGGGTCGAACTCGGAGATGGTGCGGAGTGCCACGAGGTCCTTGTCTTCCCGGTGCGAGATGGTGGCATCGACGGTCCACCCCTGCCGCGGGCGATAGCGCCCCCCGATGTCGTAGATCGTGGCGTGCTCGTAGTCGAGATCGGTGCCGTAGCGCTGGGTGGTCAGGGTCGTGGAGAGATCGGTATTGATGCCCGCGTAGATGTCGGCGAAATCGGGCTGCTGGGCCACCGTGCCGATCCCCCCGGTCACGGTCAGGGCCGGCATCGCCTCGAAGGTGGCGCGCACCCGCGGGCTCACCCGGCTGTGACCCTTGTCGGCAACGAACCCGGCGGTCGGGTTGGCCGGATCGAAACCGGGCGCGGAGGAGATGCGGGGGAAGTCCGGCCGGGAGGCGCCGGAGGAGAAGTGATCCAGGCGCACCCCGGCATCCACCCGGAGCTGGTCGACGCGATAGGTCCCGTCGGCGAAGAGCGCCAGGCTCTTGGGTGATTCCACGTAGGCGTTGCTGTTGGCCTGCGAGGTCAGCAGGCTCTCGTAGAAGTTCACGTCGTAGCGGGTGAACTCGCCGCCCACCCGAAGGCCGAGCGCCCCGCTGGTGGCATCGAGGACGCCCTTCCCGACCAGCCGGTTCTCCCGCGAGAGGGTCAGCAGGCCCACCGGCCCGCCGGCTTCGGAGAAGGCGCTGAGGCCGTAGGCATTGTTGCGATACTGGTCGATGAGCTGGTACTGCGAGGTGTTGTTCAGGTCGTAGGGGGAACGCCGGCCGGTGTTGGTGCGGAAGTTCCGCACCAGCTCGTCGTTCACGGCAAAGTTGTCGAAGTCGAACCGCACCGCGAGGGGCGAGAGGAGAAATCCGCCGAAGGGATCGCGCGAATCGCGCTCTTCCGCCGCCGTGAGCGGGCTGTTGACCAGCCGGTCCGCCTGGTACGAGAGATAGGCCTCGCCGCGGAGCTGCAGCGGCCCGGAGCGCCGCAGCGCCCCGTGCCAGCTGCCGGTGATCCCCCGGGTCCAGGCCCGGTCGGCGAAGGTCTGGGCACTGTTGTAGAGATCCTCGTAGTCGAACTGCCGCTCCTGCCGCTGGCTCGCAAAGACCGACACCGCCAGCTCGTGCCCGCCACCCAGCTCGTAGCCGAGCCGCCCGTTCAGGGTGTAGGAGCCATTGGCGCTCCGGGGAATCCGGATACCATCCGAGGCCCGGAACCGGAGCACATCCTCGGTGACGGTCTGGCCACCGCGGGTGAAGGTCACCGTCGTGTCGATGCCGTTCGCGACGTAGATGGGGCTGCCATTCTGGTCCTGTCCGAGCCGGACCGACTCGAGCCCCTCCGCGACCACCGCCCCCCGCAGGCGAAGATGCCCGACGTTTCCGGCGCCATCGAGGGTGAACCGGTTGAAGCCGAGGCCGTTGCTCTTGCCGAAGATCGCGTCGGTCGCGAAGCCCGCCGTGACCGGGCGCGCCGGCGCGCAGGCCCCGTCGGAGGCAATCTCCACCACGCCGCCCCGTCCCCCGCCGAGCTCGGCGGCGCCGACCCCGCGGGTCAGTCGCAGGTGATCAAACCCGTTGGTGCCGAGGCCGAGCCCGCTCCCCCGCGCCCCGAAGTAGCTCCCTCCAAGCAGCGCGGAGGCCCGGCGGTGGCCGGGCGTGACCGGCACGCCGTCGAGGTAGAACCCGAGCGCATCGGGCCCGGCGCCGCGGACATCGAGGTCGCCGTCGTCCCGGGCGTTGACCCCGGGCTCGAGCGCCAGCAGGTCGCTGATCCGGTCAACCGGGAGCTGCCGGAGCCCGCCAGTCAGCTGGAGGGTGGAGCCGGGGCCGGACTCGGGACAGGACGGGGCCTGCGCGTACAGGATGGGCGCGTGCGTGGCGAGGCAGAGCAGGACGCCGGCCCCGATGATCTGACGGGAGGAGAGAGACATGCGCGACCGATCAGTTGTGAAGTGAAACGCTGCGACGCGAAGGCGCCGCGAGAGGCAGGAAGGAAAATGCAGCCGGTTGTTAGGTAGTGGAAGGGTACCGCGAAGCAATCGAGACCAGCGAAATCGGGGCGCCGGGATTCGAACCCGGGACCTCCTGCTCCCAAAGCAGGCGCGCTACCGGACTGCGCCACACCCCGCCAAGCCGGTACGAGAATAACCCCGCCCGGCCCGAAGCTCCACTCCGGCCCTACGACGAACGCCGCAGGGCGCGGTACTCGAGCGTACTGAGAATGGTGATGATCGTGATCGCGACCGCGGAAATGGCGCACCAGGGGCAGAAGGTACGGAGCACGAGGAACTCGCCGTACTTGAGCCGCAGGGTGAAGACGAAGCCGATGACCGCGAGCCCCAGCAGCAGGGCCACCGGCCACCGCTCCCCCTGGAAGCGGGGCTGGATGCTGACCAGGCTGGTGATGAGGAGGAGGGTGTAGCCGATCACGCCGATCAGGGCCACGTCCACCCCGAAGAACCAGCCCCAGGGGCTGAACATCGCCCGCTCGCAGCCGCCGGTGCTGCACTGCAGGTTCCCCACGATGCCGAGCTTGTAGAGATGGAGGTAGAGCGCCACGATCCCGGTGACGAGACTCAGGAGCGCGATGGCCATCCGTCGCATCATGATCCGGACTTCCGCACGTTGGGGTCTTCGGCGGCGCGGGCCTGGAGCCAGCGCACGTAGGGAATCACCTGCTGGATTTCGGGCGGGCCCACCCGGGCCACCTTGGGCATGGCCCCGAAGTGCCAGTGGGTCTGGGGCACGCCGTTGAGGATCGCCTGCTCGATCGACGCGTCGGCCAGGCGGGGCGCCAGGTAGAGGGTGTCGAGCAGCGCCGGGCCCAGGCCTTCACCCTTGCCGTAGAAGCCGTGGCAGGAGGTGCAGTAGGTGTTGAACAGCCGCTCCCCCTGGGCCAGCTCGGCCGGGGCCGGGCCGGGATTGAACCGCTGGAACTGCGCCGGGCCGCCCTGCCCGCCGCTGTCACACGCCGCCAGCAGGAGCAGCAGGGCCGAGAATCGTCTCATGGATGCGCGAGCCTCGGAATCAGTTTCTCGAGGGCGAGCCCCCGGTGGCTCACCCGGTCCTTCTCTTCCCCCGACGCCTCGCCGAAGGTCTTCTCCAGGGCGTCGCAGTAGAAGAGCGGATCGTAACCGAAGCCGCCGTCACCCCGGGCCGCATCGAGGATGCGTCCCCCCACCACCCCTTCGAACACCTCGGGCAACGCGCCGGCCGACCGGAGGAAGACCAGGACGCAGCGATAGCGGGCCCGGCGCCGGCTCTCCGGCGCGCCCGCGAGGCGGCGCAGCAGCTCGGCGTTGTTGGCCTGGTCGACCTGGTGGGGGGTACCGCTGGCGTTGGCCCAGCGCTTGGACCGGACCCCCGGCTGGCCGCCGAGGGAAAACACCTCGAGGCCGGAGTCATCGGCGACGGTGGGGAGCCCGGTCTTCCTCTGGAAGTACTCGGCCTTCACGCGGGCGTTGGTCTCGAAGCTGTCGTGCACCTCGAGGGTGTCCTCGATCGTGGTCTCGGGCACCCCCGCCTCATCGGGGAACACCACCTCGTGGCCTGCGGCCTCGAGGATGCGCCGCACCTCCACCTGCTTCCCCGAGCTGCGGGTGGCGAAGAGCAGCTTCACTGGGCCAGCGCCGCCTGCTGCTTCGCGAAGAGCTGGCCGATGCCGTCGCCGGCGAGTTCCAGCAGCCGGTCGAGCTCCTCCCGGGAGAAGGTGCCGTGCTCGCCGGTGCCCTGCACCTCGACGAAGCGGTCGGGATGGAGCATGACGATGTTGGCGTCGACGCCGGCGTCCTTGTCTTCCAGGTAGGCCAGGTCGAGCCGCGGCTCGCCGTCGATGATCCCCACCGAGACGGCGGCCACCAGCTGGCCGAAGGGACTCTCGATGCCGGTGCGCCGCGCGAGCCAGGCGCAGGCATCGGCCAGCGCGACACAGCCGCCGGTGATGCTGGCGGTCCGGGTCCCACCATCGGCCTGGAGGACGTCGCAGTCGACCTTGATGGTCCACTCACCGAACGCCATCGTCTTCATCGCGGCCCGGAGGGAGCGGCCGATGAGCCGCTGGATCTCCTGGGTGCGGCCGCCGGGGCCGCGGCGCTCGCGGTCGGTGCGCTCCAGGGTGGCGCGGGGGAGCATGGCGTACTCGGCCGTCACCCACCCCTCGCCGGTGCCCTTCTTCCAGCCGGGGGCGCCCTGCTCGACGGAGGCGGTGCAGTGCACCAGGGTGCCGCCCATCCGGATCAGGCACGACCCTTCGGCGTAGGGATTCACCTTGCGCTCCAGGACCACGGGGCGCAGCTCGGCGGGGGTGCGGCCATCAGGACGTGCCACGCAGACGCTCCACGATGTTGGTGGTAGAGAAACCGTCGACCAGCTCGATGTGCTTGACCCGCCCGCCCCGCGCCTCGACGATGTCGGCCCCGATGGTGGTGGCGCGGGTGTAGTCGCCCCCCTTCACCAGGACATCGGGCTCGAGCGCATGGATCAGCTCGAAGGGGGTATCCTCGCCGAACAGCACCACGCAGTCCACCGCCTCGAACCCGGCGATCACCCGGGCCCGCGCCGCCTCCGGCACCACCGGACGGTCCTCGCCCTTGCCGAGGCGCCGGGCCGACGCGTCGGAGTTGAGCCCCACGATGAGCACGTCGCCCTCGTTCCGGGCCGCCTCCAGCAGCGCGACGTGCCCGGGGTGCACCAGGTCGAAGACGCCGTTGGTGAACACGACGATGCCGGGCTGGGCCTCGCGCCAGGCCGCGGCATCGTGACGGGACCGGATTTTTGTGGCGGAGTCGAAGGGCATGCGACGGCTACAGCGGTTCTTCCGTCTCAGGAGCGAAGTGGAAGGTGTAGTTCAGCAGGAACGCGTTCACCGTCTCGCTGTACATCGTGGTGATGGTGATGCGGCGGGGCTTCCCGGAGCGGGTGATCTGGAACTTCTTCGACTCGGGCGGGAGGCCCAGTTCGTCGGCCTTCTGCTCCAGCCGGCGGCGGATCACGCCGTCGCTCAGGGTCGGGGCGAGCCGGGCGGAGACCCGCATCTCGTCCACCAGCTGGTAGTAGCGCAGCCAGGGCTGGCCCAGGTGGATCCCGTAGTACACGAGCGCGGCAAAGATCACCAGCGACACGAGGCATCCGGTCGTGCTGCTCCCGCGTCGCGACCTGGCCCAGGGCGTCACCATTGTGACTGCGCTCCATCCACGATGTTGGTCACCAGCTTGCTCAGGGCTCGTCCCCGGGCCCGCTGCTCGGTCTCCGAGCCAGGCTGGTAATCGCCTTCCAGCGTCATGCCCTGCCGCTGCCAGATCGCCTTCCCGTCCCGGTCGAGGATCTCCACCGAGACGGTGAGCTGCACCAGCCGGCGGTTCACGGTCACCGGCCCGCCGTTGCCATTCCCGTTGAACGCCACCGGCACGTCCGGATCGTAGCGGCTGATCGAGCCGCGCACGATCGCGTCGGCCGACGCCTCGCCGGCCTGCCGGAGCCCGAGCCGGCCCTGCACCGCCGCCCGCACCGAGTCCGAGACTTCCTGGGTGAGCGTGGGCTCGGAGGTCAGGTTGTCGAAGGGCAGGATCGCCACCGTCTTGATCGCCGGGGGAAACCCGCCGCCGGTGAACTTGTAGAGACAGCCGACCAGGCTCAGAGTGCTAAGGCTGAGGGCGAGCCCAGGTATCAGGCGGGAAAGTCGGGGCAGGCGCCGTCGCGGAATACGTAATCTCCAGTTTGGCCGGGGCACTCGGGACCAGCAGCTCCGCCTTGACCAGGCTGCCATCGGGCCGGAGCGTGATCCGGGTCCGCCCCACCACCTTGCCAGCGTGTCGCACTTCACTCGAGAACGCCACCGGGTTGCCGGCGACCCGGAGATACTCCACCGTGTCCGCGCCGTTGGCATAGCGCCAGGCGGTGCGGTCGCCCTGCTCGAGGCCGGAGAGCCGGTCGCCCGGCTTGGGGGGCATCGCCACCCCGATCATGGCCCAGAGGAGCGGGAAACTCGGCACCAGGTCTTCCACCGAGCGCTCCGGCACCACCCACACCGGCGCATCGCGTACCACCATCGCCGAGCCCTTCCCGATCCCGAGCGAGCCGGCGAAGTCGAACCGGAGGGTATCGGGCGCCGCCACCCGGGCCGCACCCCGCCCGCCCTTGTCGGCCTGCTCGTCCTGGAAGTGCCATCCGAAGCGGTGCAGCGCCCCGCCCTTCGGCGTCGTCGCTGCGACCCACCCGGCCACCTGCGCTGAATCGGCGGCGGTGAGACCGGCCGGCAGAAGAACCGGCGGGCTCGAGTGGCATCCGGCCAGCACTAGGCCAAGATAGACCGCCCCCACCCGCCGGTCAAGGCGAAACCGTTGCAGCATCAGTAGTTATAGCCGAAGAAGAATTGCACGAAGCTCCGCCGTTGCTGCTCGTCGGTGAGGGCGTACCCGGCGAAATGGTTGTCGCTGAAACGTCGCCCCCAGTCGAGCCGGAGCACCAGCCCCGGCACCAGTGGCCACCGAAAGCTAACGCCATAGCTCCCCAGGAGGGCACGACGCTCCCCGGAGAACCAGGTCTTGCCCGCATCGACGAAGAAGGCCCCCTGGAATTCGGGGAAGCGGATGGCCCCGACCGGGAGGCCGAAGGTGAGATAGTCGAGCAGCGGGAAGCGAAGCTCGCCATTCAGCATCCACGCCTGCGAGCCAATGATGTACCCGTAATTGGGATAGCCGCGGATGCCGAGGGTGCCACCGATGTTGATCCGCTCGGGGCGGTCGCCGCCGCTGTAGAAGCCCACCCCGCGCAGCGCGACGGCGCTCCGCTTGCCGAGCCGGAAGTACTGCCGCGCATCGGCGATGGCGGTGTAGCTGTCGAACCGGGCATTGCTGAAGTCGGAGCCGATGCCGGTAGTCAGCGAGAGCCGGTGGCCGTCGATGGGCCCCGCCGACGTCCAGAGCGAGTTGTCGTGGACGTAGGAGACGTACTGTGAGGCGAGCCACCCCTTCCGGCGGGGATCGGCGACCGGAAGCGTGAAGTCGAAGCGATCGGAATGCTGGAAGGTGGCCTGCCCCTCGATCCGCGCGAAGCGGGAGAGGGGATAGCGCACCAGCCCGAAGACGCCCGCGGTATTCTCGGTATAGGCGACGGTGAAGTCGCCGGCGTACTGGTTCCCCTTGAAGCGGAAGGCCCCGACGCCCCAGTTGAGCCGCCGGGTCTGGTTCAGGTAGAGCCCGAGGATGCTGATGTTCTCGAACAGGGAGCGGAACTGCCGGCCCTGGTAGGTGGTGAGGTTGACGTAGAAGAGGTTGTCGCTCAGCAGGTCGCTGATCAGCACGGTGGCGCCCTGCCCCGTGCCGATGCGCGGCGCGTAGACGAACTCGCCGGCGGCGAAATCGACGGTGTACTTCCGGTTGTAGGGCTGGGATTTCGCGGCGGCGACGTCGCCGGTGGTGCCCTGGGGCCAGGCCCACTCGCTGTGGGGCGGCAGCATGCCCGCCAGGTCGAAGGTGTCCTTCCGGGCCACGGTGTCGCCGGGATAGAGATAGACCGCGAGCCCGAGATCCTGGAACCCGCCCACCAGGATCGCATCGCGGCCCGGCACCGGCGCCGCATCGAACGCCCCGGTCCAGGCCGAGCTCTCCCGCCTGCCCTTCCCGAGGGTATCCACCGAGAAGGCGTTGAGCACGCCGTCGCGGCTGGAGCTGAAGAGAATCGTGTCGGCCGCGGCCCAGCGGGGCGTCTCGTCCACCCACGCGCCGTAGGTCAGCTGGCGGATGGCGCGGGTGCCGAGATCCATGATGAAGAGGTTGACCGCATCCTCGAGACCGCCCGACGTGCGGTCGGAGGCGAAGACGATGCGGGTGCCATCGGGACTCAGGCTGGGATCGAGGTCCTGGTAGTTGTCGTCGGTGAGCTTCTCGAGGTGGCCGTCGGGGAGGCTCAGCTGGTAGAGGTCGGAGACGCCGCTCTCGGCCAGGCCGCTGAAGATCACCGTCTTACCGTCGGGCCCCCATACCGGCGAGAGAATCGAGACCAGGCTGGGGAACTGGTAACGTCCCCGCACCTTCCGCTGGTCGCGGTCGAAGATGATCAGCGCGTCCCGCTCCTGGTACTTGGTGCTGAGCAGGAGCAGCCCCGGGCGGGAGGCGTCGACCCGGGAATCGAAGGCGTGCAGGTTCTCGAAGCTGGAGCTCCGTCCCGACCGGACCACGGCGTCCGGCCCGCGGCTCCCGTCGAGCGGCCGGCGGGTGAGGGTCACGAAGCCATTGCCCGCCGCGGCGAAGATCGCGTCGCCACCGGTGGTGTCGTTGGCGGCGAAGACCGGCTTGATCGCGGCGCGGGAGATCAGCTGGGCGCTGGCCGCGAGGGAATTCCGGTCACTCACCACCGGGAAATAGGCCCGGCGCATCGCGACCTGGTACTCCTCGTTGAGCTGGTCGATCGACTTCCCGTAGGTGGCCGCGATGGCCTGGTTGAAGCTGTCGTAGCGCCAGAGCTCGTGGTAGAACTGGGCCACCCGCCAGTCGCCGTAGGTATCGGCCAGCCAGCGATGGATCCGGCCGCCGAGCGGGTAGACGATGCCGCCGCTCACGTACTCCAGGTCCCGGAGCCGCGGGAGCCGGCCGCTGAGCACCACGTCCCGCAGGATCATCTCGTCCCGCGCGTCCTCCCCCGCCGACCAGAGCTCCGCGAGTCCCTCGGTCCACCAGAGCGGCAGCGGGACCTGGGCGGCACGGGGGGAGCGGAGGTAGCGGTCGAAGAGGAGGCTGATCTGGAAGACGTGGACCATCTCGTGGCGGAGCGTGTGCCGGAACTCCGCCAGGTTGCCGCGGAAGGGGAGCGTGACGCGGCGCTTGAGATAGTCGGTAACGCCGAGCAGCCCCTCGGGCGGGGTGAACGGGAGGATGTTGGTCTGCTCGAAGTCGCTATGCGAGGCATAGACGATGAGCGGCACCCGGTTGCTGACGGTGTGCCCGAACTTCACCGAGAGGACATCGTAGGTCTCCTCGGCGTAGGCGAGCGCCACCGGCGCAAGGTCCTTCTCCTCCGGGTAGTAGTAGACATCGACCCGCGGGCCCTTGAGGACCTGCCAGTCGAGCCGGCGGTACTGGATCTTGTTCTCGTCGCCCTGGAAGAACTGCGCGGCCGCGCGGGAGGGCCCGGCGAGCCCGCCGAGCAGGAGGGCGCCGGCGAGGAGGAGACGGAAGCGCGGCATCAGCGACGGATCGTGCGGATCATGTCACCCTGGGTGATACGGAGTAACACGGGGACGCCGTCGCTCACCTGCCCGAACACAGTGTAGCCCCCGTCCAAGTGGGGCTGGGGGGCGAGGGTGATGAACCACTGGCTCCCGCCGGTGTCGGGGCCGCTCAGGGCCATGCCCAGCACGAAGGAGCCGTAGCGCCGCCGGTTGATTTCGTCGCGAATCGCACCACCCGGGCCCCCATAGCCGTCCCCGCGCGGGTCGCCGGTCTGGACCACGAAGGCAGGCACCACCCGGTGGAAGCGGAGCCCGTCGAAGTAGTGCCGGTCCACCAGGGTCAGGAAATTGGCCACTGTGAGCGGAGCCTCGGGGCCGAACAGCTCCAGCTCCATCGTGCCGAGCTGTTCGATCTCGACCTTCACCTTGGGGTACCGATTGGGCAGCTGGCCGATGAGGTAGCTCCGCACGATCTGGCGGTAGTCCTCGAGGCTACGATTGGTGCGGAGAGGAAAGGCCGGTCCCCAGGACCGGGTGGCGGCGGGCCAGTTGTCCTCGGCCCAGCGGCGCACCTGGTAGTCCTGGGGCACGGGGAGCGCGGCCAGGGCGTCCCGGTCGACGGAGGTGGCGGCCTCGGGTGACGCCGCGCGGATGGCCAGCAGCGCGCCGAGCGCCGACTCGATGGCATCGGGAAAGGAATCGCTGCGCGCGGCCTTCACCGAGGCGACCAGGGCGGGAATGTCCTTGAGGTCGGCGGCCCGGCCCACGATCTCCCCCGCGACGGTGCGCACCCCGGCATCCTTGCTGGCGAGGAGGCGGCGGGCGGCGGCGACCAGCGCCGGATCGGCGCCGGTGACGGCGGTGCCCCAGGCATTGAGCGCGGTGCCGACGACGCGGGCGTCTCGATCGTCGAGCAGGCGGCCCCGCTGCGACGGCACCCTGCTCCAGCCCTCGGCGGCGGCGGCCCGCTCGCGCCAGTCGCCGCTCGACTCGTACCCCGGCGCGGCGGCGGCAAAGGCGACGGTATCGAGCTTCGCCAGCGACAGCAGGGCGCTCCGCCGCCGGGCGAAACTCCCCTTGGTGGCGGTGGCGATCCGGGAGAGCTCAGCGACCGCGGCGGTGCCGGGCATGTCGCCGAGGGCGTCGGCGGCCTGTACCTGCACGTTGCTGGAGGGATCCTCCAGCAGCGGCAGCACCTTGGCGATGGCCCGGTCGCTCTTGAAGGTCGCGAGGCTCCGGAGCCCCTGGACCCGCACCACCGCATCGGCATCGTTGAGGGTCCGGAGCAGCACGTCGACGACCGACTCGGGGCTGAGCCCGGCCGAATCGGCGAGGGCGCGGGTCAGGGCCCGGGCCGCGGCGCCCCGCACCGGCGGCGAGGTGCGGTCGGAGAGGGCGGCGATCAGCCGGGGTGCCGCCGCCTTCGAACGCACCCGCCCGAGGGAGTAGACCGCGGCGAAGCGGGTGTCCTCCTTCTGGTCGTCGAGCAGCGAGAGGAGGGCGTCGACCGGGGCGCGCTTGCCGAGGCGCCACGACTCGAGCGCCGCCCGGCGGGCGAGATAGGGGGCGTCGTCCCGGGCGGCATAGAGCGAGCCCTGCATCACGTCACGGAGGAACCCGGGCGACTGCTCGCCGCCGAGGCGCGCGACGGCGGTGATGATCTCGAGAATCGTGATCCCGGCGAGCTTCGAGGGGTCGCGCGCCCGGGCGATCAGCGGCGCGACGGCGCCGGTGTCACCCAGGATGCCGAGCGCAAAGGCGGTGCTGGTCTGCACCAGGGAATCGGGATCGCGCAGTCGCGGCAGGAGGAGCGGCAGCGCGCGCGCGTCGCGGAGCCGCCCCGCCGAGAGGACCGCGGCGCTCCGGACCGTGCTGTCGGGATGATTCAGCGCGGCGCGCAGGATCCCCTCGTCGAAGGCGCGGCTGTCCTCGGCGGCGAGCATGGAGGCGAGGATCTCGACGTTGGCCTCGCTCTGGGCCGCGACCGGGCGGGCGGCGAGGAGGACCAGCCCCAAGAGCAGGAGGACGGGGCGCCTCACGCGGCCGCTCCCGGGTCGAGGGCGGCGACGACCGCCGCGGGAAGACGGCTCAGGCGGTGCTGCTGGTCGAGGCACATGAGGGTGGTCTCGGCGTCGGCGATGTGGGTGGACCCCACCTCGAGGCGGTAGGTGAAGATCACTCGCCGCGAGCGGGCCTCCTTGACCCGGCAGCGCAGGGTGACCTGGTCGTCGTAGCGGGCCGCCGCGATGTAGCGGACGGACAAGTCGGTCACCACCAGCCGCAGCCCCTGCTCCTCCAGCTCCCGGTAGCTGTAGCCGGCGTGGCGCAGGTGCTCGGTGCGGGCAATGTCGAGCCAGACCACGTGGCGGGCGTGGTAGACCACCCCCATCTGGTCGGTCTCGGAGTAGTTGACCCGGTGGGTGGTGACGGTTTCCGCGGGGACGGGTGGCACAGAGGGCACCGGAAAGAGGGGCTCGGGGAACGGGGAACAGGACCCCCGAAAGGTATTCCGCTTGGCCCCGGTTCGCCCGTATCTTCGCTCCGTGATCTGCCAGCGCGCCGTCCTGGTCGGAGACGCCCATCTCGGTCGGGGATCCCCCGAGACCGAGCGGGCGTTTCTGGCATTCCTGGAGACCGTCCCCACGCTGGGGGACGGACTGGTCGTCACCGGCGATCTCTTCGAGTTCTGGTTCAGCTACCGGCGGGCGGTGCCGCGGCGGAACCTGGCGGTGGTGGCGGCGCTGGCCACGCTCCGCAGGAAGGTGCCGATCCTGCTGGTAGGGGGCAATCACGACCGCTGGGGCGGCGACTTCTGGGGCGAGGATTTCGGGATCGAGTTCGAGCCGCTGGTCGGGCGCTTCGAGCTGAACGGCCGGTCGGCGGCGGTCATCCACGGCGACGGGATCACGGAAAGCCACTGGTCGGGCCGCCTGCTGCAGCGGCTCACCCGGAACCGGGTGACGATCGGGCTCTTCCACGCGATTCACCCGGACGTGGGCTTCTGGCTCATCGACCACCTGAGCGGGGTGCTGGGAGACCGGGAGCGGACCGAGACCGAGATTCGCACGGCGGCGGCGCACCAGGCCGGCTGGGCCAGGAACACACTGCAGGAGGAGCCGGCGCTGGGCCTGCTGGCGATGGGACACACCCACCGACCCGCGGTGGACGGGGAGCCGGGGAAGCTGTACGTGAATCCCGGCGCCTGGTTCGACGGGTACCGCTACGCCATCGTGAGCGCCGCCGGCGCCGAGCTGTGCCAGTTCCGATTCGAGGGGAGCGCATCCGCATGAGGCCTGGTCGCGCAGGAACACTGCTGGGCGTGGTGGGCATGCTGCTTGGGGCGGCTGCCGGGGCGGGACCGGTCTCGGCCCAGGAGACGGGGCGGCTGGTGCACTGGCCGGCGGTGCGGTCCCGCCACCTCGACCTGCCCCGCAACATCGACATCTGGCTGCCGCCCGGGTACGACAGCTCCACCAGCCGCTATCCGGTGCTCTACATGATGGACGGCCAGAATCTCTTCGACAGCACCACCGCCTTCGGCGGGGTGGAGTGGGGCGTCGACGAGACGCTGAGCGACCTGATCGGGAGCGGCGGCGTGCCGCCGATGATCGTGGTGGGAGTGTGGAATTCGGCCAACCGGTTCCAGGAGTATTCCCCCTGGCAGGGCGCGCCGGCCTACGCCCGGTTCCTGATCGAGGAGGTGCTGCCGCGGGTGAACCGGGAGTTTCGCACCCGCACCGGGCCCCAGAACACGATGGTGATGGGCTCCTCGATGGGTGGGCTGGTGTCGTTCTACCTGGTGAGCCACCACCCGAAGGTCTTCGGCGCCTGCGGCTGCCTTTCGACCCATTTCGTCTGGTCGGAGGCGTGGCAGCGCGCGATGACCTCGCCCGATCCGCTGGCCGCGCCGGCGGACTCGACGCCGTACATCCTCAAGGACATCGCCGCGGGCCGCAAGTTGCCGCGCCACACCCGCTACTGGTTCGACTACGGCACCGTCGGCCTCGATTCGCTCTATGCCCCGCCCCACCGGGCGGTGCGCGAGTGGATGCTGGGCCAGGGGCTGGTCGAGGGGCGGGACTTCGAGATGCGGGTGTATCCTGGCGCGAGCCACAACGAGGCCCCCTGGCGGGCGAGGCTCGCCGATCCGCTCTTCTTTCTCTTTGGCCGGAGGTAGACGCCGTGCGTCCTGGACTGACCGGTAGCTGCGTGGTGGTGCTGGCGGGGATCCTCGCGTCCTGCCAGGGGAGCGGTGAGCGCACCGAGGCGCCGCGGGCGGCGGCGACGCTCCCGGCCCCGCGCTGGGCCGCCGACGCAATCTGGTACCAGATCATGGTCGAGCGGTTCCGCAACGGCGATCGCTCGAACGACCCCACCGCGCATGACATCGAGGGGTTCACCGCCACGCCGGCGCCGCCGGGATGGAAGGTCACGCCGTGGGGCGCCGACTGGTACCGCCAGGACCCATGGGCCACGGCGAACAGGATGGAGTTCTACACCGCGATCCAGTATCGCCGGTACGGCGGCGACCTCCAGGGAGTGCTCGACCGGCTCGATTACATCCAGTCGCTGGGCGCCACCGCGATCTTCCTGAACCCGATCAACGACGCCCCCTCGCTCCACAAGTACGACGCGCGGAACTACCACCACATCGACCGCAACTTCGGGCCCGATCCCCGCGGGGACGAGGCGCTGCTGGCGCAGGAGGATCCGGGCAACCCGGCCACCTGGAAGTGGAGCGCCGCCGACAGCCTCTTCCTCAAGCTGGTGCAGGAGGTGCACCGCCGGGGGATGCGGATCATCATCGACTACTCCTGGAACCACACCGGGACGCAGTTCTGGGCCTGGCAGGACATCCTCAAGAACCAGGCGAAGTCGAAGTACGCCGACTGGTACACCATCGAGCGGTTCGACGACCCCGCGACGCGGGACACGAACGAGTTCGCCTATCGCGGCTGGGCGGGTGTGCCGTGGCTGCCGGAGTGGAAGAAGGTCGGGCGCCCGGCAGGCCAGGAGAAGGGTGCGATCGAGGGGAACCTGGTCGATGGGGTGAAGCAGCACGTCTTCGCGGTGACCCGGCGATGGATGGACCCGAACCAGGACGGCAATCCGGCCGATGGGGTCGACGGGTTCCGGCTGGACGTGGCGGAAATGGTGCCGCTGGGCTTCTGGCGGGAGTACCGGCGCTATGTGCGCTCACTCAATCCCGAGGCGTACCTGGTGGGGGAAATCTGGTGGGAGCAGTGGCCCGACCGGATGTACGACCCGGCCCCGTGGATGCAGGGCGACGTGTTCGACGCGGTGATGCACTACCAGTGGTTCGCACCCACCCGGCGGGCGCTGGCTGGGGCAGAGCCGGCGCTGCCGCCGGCGCAGTATCGCGCGGCCTACGACGGGCTGGGCACGGGGATCAGGCCCGAGTTCCAGCGGGTGCAGATGAACCTGACGGCCAGTCACGACACGCCGCGCTTCGGGACCTCGATCTACAATCCCGGGCCGTTCAAGTACCACGCGAACCCGCGGGAGGACTCGACCTACCGGGTCGACCGGCCTGACGAGCGGTCCCGGGGCTCGATGAAGCTGATCCTGGTGCAGCAGTTTACCGGGATCGGCGCGCCGCACATCTGGAACGGCGACGAGGTGGGGATGTGGGGCGCGGACGACCCGGACGAGCGGAAGCCGGTGGTGTGGAGCGACCTCAGGTACGAGGACGAGGTGGTGCACCCCTTCGGGCGCTCGCGACACCGGGACGTCGTCACCCCCGACACCGCCCTGCTCCGTTTCTATAAGTCGGTCGTGGCGCTCCGGAAGGAGCACCTGCAGCTGTTCGTGGACGGCGCGATGGAGTGGCTGGCGGCAGACGATTCCACTGGGGTGCTGGTGTACCGGCGGACGCTGGGTGACCAGTCGGCGGTGGTGGCGTTCAACACCTCGGAGCAGCCCCGGGCGGTGACGCTGCCTGGGGATGGGGCGTGGCGGGTGGCACTGGCGACGGTGCCGGGGTCGATCGTGGCGTTGAAGGTGCCGGCGCGGAGTGCGGTGGTGTGGTTGAGACCGTAACAGCAACTGCTTATCACGAAGAACACGAAGGGCACGAAGACACGAAGAAGAAACACTCGCTGGTGTTCTTCGTGCGACCTTCGTGCTCTTCGTGTCTTCGTGGTGGCGGTTTGACCTACCGCGATCGCCGGCGGAGCAGCAAGGTGACCGCCACGCCGACCAGCATGCTGGCGGCGAGGAGAATCAGACCGGAGACGAAGTTGCCGCTCGATTCCTTGAGCTTCCCCAGCAGGTAGGGTCCCACAAACCCGCCGAAGGCTCCCATCGAGTTGATCAGCGCCACCCCACCCGCCGCGGCCTCGCCCTTGAGGAACGCGGTGGGCAGCGCCCAGAAGGGCCCCAGCCACCCCAGCACCCCGAACGCCGCCAGGCAGAGCGCCGCCACCAGCCACCCCGTCCCCTCGGCGGTGCTCACCAGGAGAAAGCCGCAGGCCCCGACCAGCGCAGGGATGGTGAGGTGCATGTGCCGCTCCCCGGTGAGATCGGAGTGGCGGCCAATGAGGACCATCCCCACCGCCGCGACGGCGTAGGGCACCGCCGTGAGCCATCCCACCTCGACGTTGGTGAACTCCCCCGCCGCCTTGATCAGCTGCGGCAGCCAGAGCGCGAAGCCGTAGACCGCCACGATGAGCGAGAAGTAGACCAGCCCGAGCACCCAGACGATCGGCTTCCGGAGCGCCACCTGGAGGCTGGCCGCATGCGATTCGTGGTGCGCCTCCCGCTCGGCGGCGAGCTCGCGCTCGAGGGCCTCCTGTTCGAGGGCGGTGAGCCAGCGGGCGTCGCTGGGGCGATCCGGCAGGAACTTGAGGACCAGGAGCCCCACGAGAATCGAGGGAATCCCCTCGAGCAGGAAGAGCCATTGCCAGCCGGTGAGGCCCATCGCCCCGTCGAGGCCGAGGAGCGCCCCGGAGATCGGCCCGCCGATGACGCCGCAGATGGGGATGGCGGCAAGGAACCAGGCGTAGGCCCGGGCCCGCTCCCGCGCGGGGTACCACCAGGTCAGGTAGTAGATGATGCCCGGGAAGAACCCCGCCTCGGCCACGCCGAGGAGAAAGCGGAAGCCGTAGAAGCTGAGCGGGGACTTCACCAGCATCATCAGGGCGGCCACGATGCCCCAGGTCACCATGATCCGGGCGATCCAGATCCGGGCCCCGGTGCGGTACAGCACCAGGTTGCTCGGCACCTCGAAGAGGCAGTAGCCGATGAAGAAGATCCCGGCGCCCAGCCCGTAGACCGCGGGGCCATAGCCGAGGTCGCGGTTCATGGAGAGGGCCGCGAAGCCGACGTTGACGCGGTCGAGGAAGTTGAGGAGGTAGAGGAGGAAGAGGAACGGGATGAGGCGGAGGGTGACCTTGCGGACGGCGCTGGCCGCGGGGCTGACGGTAGGCACGGCAGACAAGGTCACAGGTCGAACCTCTGCGTGAGAAGGCTCAGGCCAAACAACATTCAGCGCCTATGGAGGCGCGCACTCGGCTTACGTTGAACTCAGCCGAGGAGACCCATGCTGGTTGAGCATCCCGCAAACGGGATCGTCGCAGTGACGATCGGAGGCGCGATCGAGGTCCATAGGACACTGGGCCCCGGCTTACTGGAGTCGGCCTACCAGCGGTGCTTGTGCCGAGAGTTGGAGCTTCGGGGCTTGAAGGTCAGCACGCAGGTACCAGTGAACCTGGAATACAGGGGAGTTCGCCTTGAGCGTGCCTACAGCATCGATCTCGTCGTGGAGGAGCTCGTGGTTGTCGAGATCAAGTCGGTCGAGCAACTCCAGTCGATCCACACCTCGCAGCTGCTAACCTACCTTCGGCTCACCGGAATTCCTTGTGGCCTGTTGATCAATTTCAATGTCGATCAGCTGATCAAGGGCATTCGCCGAATTCTGACGTGACCTCAAGTACCGCAAAAGCCATCCACGAAGAGCACGAAGGCACGAAGAGCACGAAGTTGGATGGCGCCGGCACCTTCATGCTGTTCTTCGTGCAGCCTTCGTGTGCTTCGTGTCTTCGTGGTGGCAGTTTGGCTCATCGAGCTGCCAGGAGTACGACAGTGAATTTCGTGCTCAGCATGACCCGACCGCCCGTGACCGTGCCGGACGTGCCGGAGTACGCATCGACGACCTCGGTCCCCTCCGGGAACACGTCCCCCACCGGAATCGCCTTCTTCCCCACCGGCTGATCCAGCGCCACCACCACCCGGTCGCTGCCGAGCACCCGGCTGAACACGTACGGCTTTGCCTGGAGCAGCCGGTGCTCCCCCGCCCCGATCGCGGGATGGGCCCGGCGGAAGAGACCGAGCTTCCGCCAGTGCTCCAGCACCGCCCGGGCCGCCGGCCTGGCCATCGAATCCCAGGGCATCATTCCCCGGAGGGTCGCGTCGCCGGCGGTGCCGCGGATCTTGAGGGAGCGGGCGACTTCGTCGCCGTAGTAGATCTGGGCCGTGCCCGGCGCGAGCAGGAGCTTCGTGCCGGTGCCGAGGGGGTCGGAGCGGTCGGGATCGAGGGGCCCGCCGTCGTCGTGGGAGCTGGCGTAGTTGAGCAGCGAGACGCCATTGAGCGGCCCCCCGTGGAGCGACGCGGCGTAGCGGGTATAGAGGCTGTCGAGATCGCCCCGCGCCTCGGCCTTGAACCCGAAGTTGATCAGGGCGTCGTACCCGGCGGCGAAGAAGTCCACCTTCCGGTCGCCGAAGTCGAAGTCGCGCCCCGACCCTTCGCCCCAGCCGTAGACCTCCCCGACCATGTAGAACGGGAGGCTGTCACGCACCTCACCCGGGTGCGCGGCCTTGAAGTCGGCCCAGGCCCGGTCGGCCTCCTCCCGGATCTCGGAGCTCACCGACGGCCCGAAGTGCTTCGCGGTATCCACCCGGTAGCCGTCGAACCCGCACTCCCGCACCCAGTTGGTGAGCCAGCTGATGATGTAGAACCGGGGCGCGCGGGGATACCCGGTACGCTTGAAGAAGGCGTCGAGCGCGCCCACCTCCTGGCCGAGCCGGCCCTCGTCGGTCCACTTCGCCCTGAGCCAGTCCGGCAGCTCCACCTCCGAGTCGGTATCGGTGCGCACATCGGGCAGCGTGGGCACCAGGGTGCACTCGGTGGTGCTCATGTAGGCGTCGTACTTGCACTGCGGCGTGGTCCGCACCCACCCCGCCGGCCAGGCCGGGTCCTCGGGCGTGACCGGTCCAGGATGGTTGATCACCGCATCCATCAGCACCTTCATCCCGTGACGGTGCGCCGCCTCGACCACCGCGCGGACCTGCGCCTTCGTGCCCAACGCCGGGTCGACCCGGGTCCAGTCCCTGGCCCAGTAGCCGTGAAAGCCGTAGGTCTTGCCGGTGCCCTCGTCCACCGAGCCGTGGATCTGCTCCACGAACGGGGTCAGCCAGAGCGCGCTGACACCGAGGCTGTCGAAGTAGCCGCTCTCGATCCGCTGCAGCAGCCCCGCGAGGTCCCCGCCCTCGAAGTTGCGGAGCAGCGCGCCGTCGTGGGTGCGGCCCAGCGCCGTGTCGTTGGCCGGGTCCCCGTTCTGGAAGCGATCGGTCAGGAGGAAGTAGATGGTCGCGCCGTTCCACCACGCCGCGGCCGCGGCCGGCGTGGCATACGGAGTGGCGGCGACCTTCTTCGGCGGCTCGGCAGGGGGACGCCCGCAGGCGAGCCCCGCCGCCGCGATCAGACCGAGGTATGCGGGAAACCGGGATGCCATGTCGATTCCTGTTTCGTGTCGTCCTTGTCCTCGACCCGGAGGGTCAGCAGCGCCGCCAGGACCAGGGAGCACCCGCCGATCGCGAGCGCGTAGATCGCCTCGCCCCCGAAGAACCGCTTCACCAGGAAGCCGAGCAGCGCGGCGGCGACGATCTGCGGGATCACGATGAAGAAATTGAAGACCCCCATGTAGTACCCCATCTTCGACGGCGGAAGCGAGCCGGTGAGGATGGCGTACGGCATGGCCAGGATGCTGGCCCAGGCCACCCCCACCCCGACCATCGAGCCCAGCAGCCACTTCGGGTCGGGCAGCAGGAAGACCGAGAGCAGCCCCAGCGCCCCGAAGACGAGGCAGATGGCGTGCGCGATCTTCCGGTTGGTCCGCTCCGCCAGCACCGGGATCAGGAACGCGACGATCGCCGCGACCCCGTTGTACGCCCCGAACCCGACCCCGACCCAGTTGGCCCCCTCGTTGTAGAGAGCCGAGCTCGTGTCGGTGGTGTGATAGAGGTAGCTGGTGACCGCGGGGGTGGTGTAGATCCACATCGCGAACAGCGCGAACCAGGAGAAGAACTGCACCCACGCCAGCTGCTTCATGGTGTGGGGCATGTCCTGGAAGTCGTTCAGGATGGTGACGAAGCCGTTCTCGTACTTCCCGCTCTTCTGGAGCGTCCCGCTCAGGATCAGCAGCAGCCCCACCACCGCGAGGCCGCCGGAGAGGATCATCACCTGGAAGATCTGCTGGGAGTAGAGCCAGGCCGACAGCACCGCACCGATGACCAGCAGGATCCCGCCGAGCTGCATCTGCCGTCCGCCATTCGCCGCGAAGGCCTCACGCGTGCGCCGTTCCGGGAGCGTGCCCTCGCGCGCCTGGTTCTCGTCGAAGGCCGCCATCTCGTCGGGCGAATACTCCTTCGAGCGGAACACCGTCCAGAGCACCGCCGCGATGAAGGTGGCGGCGCCGAGATAGAACGAGAGCCGCACCGACTGGGGGATCTGGTGCTCCGGCGCCTCGTTGCTCACCCCGAAGCGGGTGGTGAGCAGCCACGGCAGGATGCTCGCCGTGACGGCGCCGGTGCCGATCAGGAAACTCTGCATCGCGAACCCGGTGGTGCGCTGCGCCGAGGGGAGGTTGTCGCCCACGAAGGCGCGGAACGGCTCCATCGAGATGTTGATCGAGGCGTCCATCATCCAGAGGAGCCCGGCCGCGACCCAGAGGGCCGGCGAGTTGGGCATCGCGAAGAGCGCCAGCGAGGCGAGCACCGCCCCGATCAGGAAGTAGGGCCGGCGCCGACCCAGCCTCCCCCAGGTCCGGTCGCTCAGGTAGCCGACGACCGGCTGGACGATAAGCCCGGTGACCGGGGCCGCGATCCAGAGGATCGGGATGTCCTCGACCTTGGCGCCGAGGGTCTCGAAGATCCGGCTCACGTTGGCGTTCTGGAGCGCGAACCCGATCTGGATGCCCAGGAAGCCGAAACTCATGTTCCAGATTTCCCAGAACGAGAGTCGCGGCTTGGGACGGACGGCGGTCCCTGCGGTGGCGGCGATAGTGGCCATGCGTGGTCTCAGGAGTGGGCCAGGGAGTCGGCCGGTGCCGGGTGATGGCGGGCCGCGGCCAGCCGGCGGACGAGGTCCGCCACACCCGGGTGGTCAGCAATCTCTTCGAGCAGGTGCCGCATCGGGCGCTGCCAGTTGGGCCGGACCGACGTGGGCGTGCCCGGCAGGTTCACGCCGATGTCCTCGAGCCAGAGATCCTCGAGCCAGGGAATGACCAGCGGGCTGGCCGAGCGGCCCAGCCAGTCGAGCAGCTTCGCCAGGAACTGGTACGGATCGTCGGGCGAGGCGCCGAGATACGTCGCCAGCCGCGCGATCGCCGCCACCCGCTCCTCCTTCACCATCTCCAGCTTCGATTCGGCCAGCAGCTTGTAGCGCACCCGGTCGCCGATGTCGGTCCCGGTGAGCCACCCCGCGAAGGGCGGCGTATCGTGGGTCCCCACCAGCGCCACGTCGGCCGGGGTGGGTGGCGTGATCCCGCGGGTGTCCGACGCCGCGAACTGGGCGAGGTACATCCCCCAGATCCGGTGCCGGGGCAGCGCCTCGTCGATGTCCTTCGGGACCGTGCCGAGGTTCTCGCCCATCACTTCGCAGCGGTTGCGGTGCGACTCCAGCACCAGGATGGCGAAGAGCTCGTCGGCAGGGTAGCTGACGTAGGTGCCCTGGTCGAGATTCATGCCGTGGGGAATCCAGTAGAGCCGGGTCCAGGCCATGATGTGGTCGATCCGGAGCACCCCCGCGAGGCTCGCCTGGTGGGCGATGGAGCCGGCGATGTAGCGGTGCCCCTCCCGCCGGGACGCCTCCGGCAGCACCGGCGCGAAGCCCCAGTCCTGCCCGCTCGGGAAACCGCCATCGGGCGGCGCCCCCACCGACATCCGGCCCGCGAACAGCGACTGCCGGCTCCACGGATCGAAGCCGTCGGGATGCACGCCCACCGCCAGGTCGAGGCCCAGCCGCACACTGCCCTGCTCGAGTCGGCCACGCAGCTCCTGCAGCTGGTGGCGCAGCAGCAGCTGGGCCTTGAGGTGGAAACGCTCCTCGTCGGTGTCGATCTGGTCGGGGCTCAGGATGCCGCCCCGGGCCTGCACCGGCCACACCCGCCAGTTGCGACCCAGCTTGCGCTGCGCCGCGCGGAACCGGGCGTAGTGGACCAGTTCCTCGTCCAGGTCGGCCGCGGCGGGATCGGGCATCGCGGCCAGCGCGGCACGCACTTCGGCGTCGGCCGCTTCCACGTTGAGGCTCCCCACCGCCCCCACCGGCCGGTGGTGTTCACCGAGGTCGAGGATCAGCTCCGACCAGAAGAGCCGGCTCACCGGCGAATAGGGGCTCGGCTCGGGGTACTCGGTGTTGAACGTGGGCAGGAGCGGGAGGGCGGTGACGAGGTCGCCCCCCTGGCGACCCACCCACTGGCAGAGCATCTCGAGATCCCGCAGGTCTCCCACGCAGCGGCTCCGCCGGGAGCGGAGCGCGGCCAGCTCGGTGCCCACACCCCAGCTCCGGTGGCTGCCCGGGCGGCGCCACGACTCGACCGGCGACGCGATCACGGTGGCGGTGGCGAGCCGCCCTCCCGCCTCCACCTCGAGGCGGTGATAGCCCAGCGGCAGCGGGCCGATGGGACGGAGTTCGGCGCCGTCGCGCTCGAAGGCGAGGGTGCCCCCCTGCTCCAGGTGGAGCGACGCCGCGACCGGGCTGCCCCCGAAGGTGGCGGGCAGCCGGAGCACGCCATTCCAGGCCACCAGCACCGGCGGCAGCAGCTCCGCCTGCTTCATCGCATGCCAGGCGCGCTGGGCCTCCGGGGCATCGGTGGCCCGGACCAGGGGCGCGCCCAGCGAGGCGCAGACGCGGAGCAGCGTCTCCGGACCGACGGTGACAGGCTGGTTGAGCCCGTCGGTATACTCGGTCAGCACGCCCATCGCGCGGGCGAGGTTCTGCAGACCCTTCAGTTCATCCAGTGCGGTCATGATGCGGGTTCAGGGTGCGGGGCGGATACGGATCGCCTGGCCACCGCCCGGGGCCAGCGCCACCCGGAGACGGGTCGCGGAGGTCACGGTGCGGCGGGACATCGTGAGCGGCAGCGGGTTGTCCAGCCAGTTGGCTCCCGGTCCGTCGGCATAGATCTCGGCGACGTACGCCTTCCCCTTCGGGAGGAAGTCGAGCGGGAGGTCGAGGGTGCGGGGCTCCTCGTCGGTGATGGCGCCAAGGAACCAGGTCTTGCCGTTCCGCTCCCGGCGGGCCACCGCGACGTAGTCGCCGATCCTGGCCGAGAGGACCCGGGTGGTGTCCCAGTCGACCGCCACATCCCTGATGAACTGGAAGGCGGGCTGGTTGGCGTAGTTCTCCGGCAGATCGGCGGCCATCTGGAGTGGCGAGTAGAGCACCACGTACAGCGCCAGCTGCTTGGCCAGGGTGGTGCGCACCCGCGGCTGGTCGGGGCGCTGCTTCTGGCCCAGGCTCTTGTCGCGCAGAATATCGAAGATGCCGGGGGTAAAATCCATCGGCCCGGCGAGGAGCCGGGTAAAGAAGAGGATCGTCTCGTGCTCCGGCGGGTTGCCGCCGTCGCCGCTCCAGGCGTTGTACTCCTGCCCGCGGGAGCCCTCGCGCGACATCATGTTGGGATAGGTGCGCCGCTCTCCGGTGTCGTGCAGCGGCTCGTGCACGTCGAGCATGATCCCGTACTTCGCCGCCGCCTCGATGATCTTCCGGTAGTGCCGCACCATCCGCTGCGACCAGTGGGAATCGCCGTGGGAGATGGTGTCGGTGACGTACCCGGTCTTGAGGGCGTCGAGCCCGAGGGACCGGTAGAGGGTATAGGCCGAGTCGAGCTGCCGCTCGTAGTTCTCGATCCCGCCCGAGGTCTCGTTGTGGACGATGAGCCGGACGTTTTTCTGCTTCGCGTACGCGGCGAGGCCGGGAAGGTCGTAATCGGGATAGGGCCTGGTGAACGAGAAAGCGTCGCGGTTCTTGATCCAGTCGCCGTCCCACCCGACGTTCCATCCCTCCACCAGCACCCCGCCGAACCCGTTCGCCGCGGCGAAGTCGATGTACTCCTTCGTGCGTTCGGTCGTGGCGCCATGCTGGGGACCCGAGGCCCAGCTCATCTTGCCGAGGTGCATCCCCCACCAGATGCCGACGTACTTCATCGGGTGAATCCAGTCGGTGCTGGCGAGCTGGTTGGGCGGGTTGAGGTTGAGGCCGAGGAGCGAGGGGGCCAGCTTGGTCACGTCGTCGGCGAGCTGCACCGTGCGCCAGGGGGTCACGAACGGGGTCTTCCCGCGCACCTTGGTGCCATCCCCCATTTCCGCCAGCTCGGCGGTGAGCGTCCGGCACTCGATGCACCCACCCCTGAGGTTCATCCTGGCGTAGTCAGCGAGGTTGGCCTCGTGGATGACCGCCACCGTCTTCCGGTCGGTGAACTCGAGGGTCAGCGGGGTCTGCACATGCTGGAGCAGGCTCACCGGCCCCGAGCTGTAGAGCATCTCGGAGCGGTCCATCCGAGGGCGATCGGAGGGGATGAACCAGGCCCTGGCATTGTCGGCCAGGGCGAACTCGGTCGACTCATTCGTGATCTCGAAGTCACCGAGGCCGGGCTGCTCCGGCAGCTCGTAGCGGAACCCGATCCCGTCGTCGAAGGCACGGATGCGGAGCGTCATCCGCCGCCCGCCCTGCCCCGTCACCCCCACGGCCAGTTCGTTGTAGTGCTCCCGCACCCGGGCCACCTCGCCCCAGGGCTGGGTCCACCAGCTGTCATGGCTGGTGCGGCTCGAGTCGGTGATGCGAAGGCCGGTGGTGAGGGGCGGCCCGTCCCGGAAGGCCAGCCCCAGCGCCGAGGGGAGGAAGAGGACCCGCTGGTCGCGGGTGAGCGACCAGCCGAGCTGCCCGTCGGTCGAGAGCTCGACCCGCACGTGGGTCCGGCCATCGGGAGAGGAGACCGTGAGCTGGGCCGCCGCCAGGGTGGGCCAGAGGAGCATCGCCGCCATCAGGAACCGCGGCCTCGCCATCGGGTGCATCAGGACCTCATCTCGCACGAGTCGTGAGCCGGCCAGCCACCGGCGCGGGGGAGAAGGTACGGTGCCCCGGCGTCCCCAGCCAGCAGCCTCTTGCGGGGAACCCCGGCATTCCCGACCTTGCATGACCCTCACCAGAAAGCGCGACCGTGGAACAGATCCATCTCGGCGCGATCGACTACGCCATCCTGCTGGTCTACTTCGCCTTTGTTCTTGGCATCGGCTGGGTGCTCCGCCGCAACGTCAAGAGCAGCGAGGACTTCTTCCTGTCGGGCCGGTCGATTCCCACCTGGATCGCCGGCCTCGCCTTTCTGTCGGCGAACCTCGGCGCGCAGGAAGTGATCGGCATGGCCGCCTCGGGCGCCAAGTACGGGATGATGACCAGCCACTTCTACTGGGTGGGCGCCATCCCGGCGATGGTCTTCGTCGGCGTGTTCATGATGCCGTTCTACTACGGCTCCAAGGCCCGCTCGGTCCCGGAGTATCTCCGGCTCCGCTTCGACGAGAAGACCCGCGCCTTCAACGCGATCACCTTCGCGGTGATGACGGTCTTCTCCTCCGGCATCTCGATGTACGCCCTGGCCAAGCTGCTGGAGCTGGTGCTCGGCTGGAGTTTCCACACCAGCGTGGTGCTCTCGGCGCTCATCGTGCTGGCCTACATCTTCCTCGGCGGCCTCACCTCGGCGATCTACAACGAGGTGCTCCAGTTCTTCCTGATCGTCCTCGGCTTCCTCCCCCTGGTGCTCCTCGGCCTCAAGGACGCCGGCGGGTGGAGCGGCCTGACCGAGAAGCTGGTCCCGGTCGCCACCAAGGCGGGGTACGCGCCCGGCGCCTGGACCGACACCTGGCAGCATCTCGGCTCCGCCAGTAGCAACCCGATGGGCGTCGAGTGGTTCGGCATGGCGATGGGCCTCGGCTTCGTGCTCTCGTTCGGCTACTGGTGCACCGACTTCCTGGTGGTGCAGCGCGCCATGGCCGCCGAATCGATGACCGCCGCCCGCCGGACCCCGCTCCTCGCCGCGATCCCCAAGATGCTCTTCCCCGCCCTGGTCATCGTGCCGGGGATGATCGCCATCGCGCTGCACCAGAGCCGGGGCGGCTTCCTGCCGATCGGCGCGGACGGCACGCCCAACTACAACCTGGCCGTCCCGGTGCTGCTGGGGCACTACCTGCCGTCCGGGCTCCTGGGCCTGGGCCTCACCGCGCTCATGGCCTCGTTCATGTCGGGCATGGCGGGGAATGTCACCGCCTTCAATGCGGTCTGGACCTACGACATCTACCAGTCGTACATCCGGCCCGGCGCCCCCGACAAGCACTACCTGCACATGGGCCACGCGGCGACCGTCTTCGGCATCGCCTTCAGCGTCCTGGCCGCCTATGCCACGACGCGGTTCAACAACATCATGGACATGCTGCAGCTGGTGTTCGCCTTCGTGAACGCACCGCTGTTCGCCACCTTCCTGCTGGGGATGTTCTGGCGGCGCGCCACCGGGCACGGCGCCTTCTTCGGGCTCCTGATCGGCACCCTGGCCGCGGCGGCGCACCACGGCCTCACGCTCCCCGCCGGGGCCGAACCGGGGCTCAAGGGCGCGTTCCTCGGCGCCACCCTCCAGACCTACCCGAGCGAGATGGCCCAGAACTTCTGGACCGCCATCGTGGCGTGGAGTTCCTGCTTCCTCGCCACCATCGTGATCTCGCTCGTCACCGCCCGGACCCGCTCCGACGAGGAGCTCAAGGGGCTGGTCCATTCGCTCACGCCCCGGATCACCGAGACCGGGAAGGCCTGGTACGAGCGGCCCGGCACGCTGGGCGCGGTGGTCCTGGGGCTGACCCTGGTCCTCAACATCATCTTCTGGTAACCCATCATGACGCTCGATCTCCGGCTTCCCATCGGCCTGATGTTCGGCCTCTTCGGCGCCATGCTGACCATCTACGGGGCGGTCTCCGACGCGTCGATCTACGACCGCTCCCTCGGCATCAACGTGAACCTGATCTGGGGCATCGTGCTCCTGGTCTTCGGGGCGGCGATGCTCCTCCTGGCCCGGAAAGGCCGCGCATGAAGCTCCGCCTCGTCGCCATGCTGCTCGCCGCCGGGGCGAGCGGCTCCGCCTGCATGCACGGGAACAACTCCGCCGCGGTCCGGCCGATCGATGTCCCGGTCTATCTCTACGTGACCAACAACAACGCCCTGCCGGTGGTGATCACCATTTCCGGGCCGGGGAACACCTTCCGCATCGGGACGGTCCACCCGGGGATGCAATCCAAGTTCACCATCCCCCCGACCTTCGTGGGCGGCCAGTCGGTCGACCTCAGCGCCGCCAATTCCGCCGGCGGCTCCTATCGCTCGGGCGTCTTCCAGCTCCAGCCCGGCGAGATCATCGACATGACCATCGCGGCGCAGATGTTCAGCAGCACCGCCGAGCTGCGGAACTGAACCTCAGGGAAGAAGGGTGACCGACTCGAGCTCGAAGCCGTAGTCGGCCCCTTCACCCCGCTCGTCGCCGCGGAGCGAGAGCTGCACCCGCTCGAGGTGCGGCACCCGCAGGCCGTCACCGCTCCCGCCCCGCCCCTCCGCCGGCTCCACCCAGTAGTTCCACTGTCCCGGAAACCCCTGCGGCAGCAGCACCCCGCGCCCCGCCTGGAAGGCGGAGAGGGGCATGGTGATCTCGCGCCAGACCGGATCGAGCTTCACCGGGGCGGTCCAGGTGGTCCCGTCGTCTTCCATGAGCGAGAGGTGCAGCGTCACGCCGGGCCGGAGCCCGCGCGCGACGAAGCGGATCCGCGCCCCGCTGCCGAGGGTGGCGCCCCGGGCCGCGACCCGCTCGCGCACCACCAGTGAGGCGGTGTAGTCGGGCAACGGGCGGCGATCCTCTCCCGGCGGCAGCTCGAGGCGGAGCGCCGGGCGGCCGGTCGCCCCGGAGTAGCCGAGGGAGAAGAGCCCCCGCCGGCCGGCGTCGCCGATCCGGCTGAAGGTGAGCGAGCCGGCGTCCCGCTCCGGCGCGACCAGGGTGATCGGCGTGGCACTGTCGACCACCGCCAGCGGCCAGCTCTCCGGCGCGGCATAGTTCCAGGTCCACGGGGTCCCGGAGACGCCGGCGGGAAACGTCGTCGCCGCGCCGCCGGCATACCGGATCACCACGAACTCGTAGGGGCCGGGCCGGAGCTGGTCGGGCGGGATCGTGGCGGCGTAGGTGTAACCGGACTGACGGCTGAGCCAGTGGCGGTGGTACCAGTCGCCGGCGGTGCGCCGGATGAAGAGCAGCGCCGAATCGGCCGTGGCGCTCTCCGCAATGCGCACCCGGAGCTCGGCGGGCTTTCCGGCGACCACTGCGGGGGGCGTGAGCGGCTCGACCGACTCCGGCAGCGAGTCGAGGGGCGGCGCGTGGTACTCGCCGATCCCCAACCGACCCGCCTGCGTCGGCAGCTCCGGTGGATTCGCCGTGGCGCTGAGCAGGTAGACCCCGGGGCGGACCGGGAAGGTGCCAGCCTTGGCCTGGAGCTTCTCCCCTCCGTGTGCCACCGGAAGAACGTGGAACTCGGTGCCCAGCCCGGGAAGCCGCACCGTCATCGGCCAGCTCCGCGCGATCGCGCGGGTAACGACCTTGTCGGGGCTGGGCGGCTCGAATGGGTCGCGCACCGGCACCGCATCGGGATAGACCTCGAGGCGCCACATGCCCGCGGCGACCCGGTCGAGGAAATAGACCCCTTCCCCCTCGTAACTCACCAGCGGTGACGAGCCGTAGCCGACGATCCGCGTGAGGGCGGCCGGATCTTTCGGGGGCGTGATCGTGCTGCCGGCGTGCATGTAGGCATCGCTCGCCACCAGCTCGCCCAGGTTGTGCTCCGGATCGAGCCGGAAATCACCGAACCGGGTGTTCGCCGGGTACTTCCCCCACATCGTGCCGGCAGGCAGCCGCCGCATCGCTTCGGCAGCGATGATCGCACTCACCGCCTTCCGCGGCGTGTAGGCCAGGCTCAGGTAGTGGGTCTGCCAGCCGAGGTTGCGGGACGCGGTCGCCTGCATGTCGTAGGCGAACATCAGCGCCATCTGGGCCCCGACGCTCCGGAAGCTCCGAGCCATCGCCGGGTACATGGTCCCGTTGCGGGTATCGGGGCTGTCGAACTCGTAGACGATGCGCGGCATGCCCTTGAGCTCGGGACGGCGCATGTCGGGGTAGTCGTCCACTCCGCGCAGGTAGTTGCCTACCAGCTCGTGCCCCGAGTTGAGCCCGGTGGGATACCATCCGAACGTCACGCCCTGCGCCTTCGACTTCCGGATGGCCGGACCGATCCGGAAATCCTGGCTCACGTTGTAGAAGATGAGCTTGCCGCAGCCGGTGCTCCGCACCGCATCGGTCAAGGTGTTGATATAGCGGATGGACCCGGTCTCATCCTCGGGGTGATGCACCGGCTCGTTCACCAACTCGATGAAGATGATCGACGGCTCGTCCTTGAGCGCCACCCCGGTGTAGCGGTTCACGTGCCGCAGGATCTGCTGGAGATAGTTCACCTGGGCCCGGATCGCGGCGGGGTCGGTGCCCATCTTCTCCCGCGGATAGCGGCGGCCGAACCCGGGCGCGGTGGTGTCCTCGAGCGCATCGGGCCACTTGGCGTTGTAGAGCTGGATCGGGGAGAAGAGGAAGTAGATCCCCCGCTCCTTCCCCTTCGCGATCATCCAGTCGAGCAGGTCGAGATGATCGTTGTCGATCAGGTTGCCGAGCGAGTCCGCGGCCTCCCAGTCGCCCCAGAACGTCAGACGGGCCGCATCCCACCCCATCCGGGCGAACTGGGCCATGTCCTCGACGATCATCTGCTTCCGGTCGGCGTGGAGATAGCCGGCGGCGCGATAGTCGGAGGCGGTGTGGACCACGTAGTTCGCGCCGAAGAGCCGGACCTCGCTTCCATCGTCCTTCCAGCGCACCACGCCGGCCTTGTCGAGTACCACGGCGCGATCGGCAACCCCTTCCGCAGACGGGCGCTGTGCCGCGGCGGGCGGAGCCAGGAATGCCGCCAGCAAGAGCGTCAGGGCGAGGAGGGGCACTGCGGGAGTGCGGGTCATTGAGGGTCGCCCCATACGCTGAGAATCCCCACCGCCGGCAGGGCGTCGCCCCCGGGCCCGAAGAGGGCCAGCGAGCCACCGCCGTAGACGAAGAGGTTGTTCACTGCGATCGACTCGGGATACCACCACACCACGCCGAGGCCGCGCCCACCCTGTACCGTGGCGACGGTCTTGAGCACATCGTCGAGGAACGCAGCCTGGCCGGCGGAAGTCACGGGCCAGTGCATCGCGTCAGGGTGCGTGATGCCGTTCTCCCATCCCCCGACCCGCCAGGGATACTGGGTCTCGACCACCATCACGGGAATCGAATAGCCACTGGCCACGGTATTGAGGTTGGCCTTGAGTTCGGCGAGGGTGCCGTGCCACCAGGGGTAGTAGCTCAGCCCCAGGATGTCGAAGTCCACCCGCTCGGCACGGAGGTGGTCCATGAACCACGCGGTGCCGGCCGTGCTCCCCCCGCCGGAGAAGTGCAGCATGATGCGCACCGAATCGGCCGGGGTCACGACGCTCTTCACCCCGCGGATCCCGGCCTTGAGGAGCCGGGCCAGCCGGCCCCACTGTACCGGGGTGTCGTAGGCGCCACCCACCCGCCCGAGCGGCCAGAGCATCCCGCCGTCGATCTCGTTGCCGACCTGCACAATCCTCGGCAGCGTTCCCTGGTCGCGAAGCGCGGTCATCACGCTCGCGGAATAGTCCTCCACCTGGCGCTCGAGGGTGTCGATGCTGACGGTGTCCCATCCCGCCGGCGTCGACTGGTGGCCCGGATCGGCCCAGGTGTCGGAGTAGTGCAGGTCCAGGAGAAGTTGCGCTCCTGTGGCCTTGACCCGCGACGCCATGCGGAGGGTGTAGGCGAGGTCGTTGACCTGCACCTCGGACCCGTCGGGCTGCACGAAGATGCGGAGCCGGAAGAGACCTGCACCGGCCTGCCGCAGGATGGCCAGCGCATCGCCGGGGGTGTTCCCGTGCTTGAAGACTCCCCCCGCCTGCTCGATCCGCTCCAGCGCCGAAACGTCGGCACCGACGAGGACGTGCGCCGGCGGGTTGCTTCCGCTCGAGTCGGTCGCTCCACTCGCGCAGGCGAGGAGGAGCAGCAGGCACGCCGGGCCGGCACGGCGGCTCATCGGCTGTAGACCGCCACGGTATGCTGCTCCACCCGCAGGCATCCCGGCGCCCGCGCTGCTCCCCCGCCTTCGGCAAGGAGATTCCTGAGACGTCCTGCCAGGGACGCCGGCAGCCCCGCGGGCCGGGCGACGCACTGCGCGGTCTCGCCGAGGTTCACCAGGACCAGGCTCGCGGCGGCGGGGGTGCTCCGCAGGATGGCGACCATGTCGGGGGCGCTCACCTCGAGCACCTGCTGGTCGCCCTCGCGCAGCTCGGGGCGGCCCAGCCGGAAGTGGATCAGCCGGGTGTACCAGGCGAGCAGCGAGCCTGGCGCCTTCGCCTCCTCCTCCTCCGAGACGCCGTCATCGTCCCGGGCGTAGCGGTTGGTCCACCACTCCCCGGTCTCCCGATACCAGAGCGCCTCGCCGGCGCCGCCGAGGCGCCGGTGCCACTCGAACGCCTCGCGGACCGGGATGTCGTTGGCATCGTTGCCCCACTTCTTGTTCTGCTTCCCCCGCATCCCCAGTTCCTGCCCATAGTAGATCGACGGGGTACCCTTGAGGACCAGCATCAGCGCCGCGGCGAGCCGCAGCATCCGCGGGTCGTCGGTCAGCGAGGCCGCCCGGTCGGTGTCGTGGTTCTCGAGGAAGATCACCTGCCCCTTGCCGGCCGGGGTCTTCTCCATCGTGCCGCGGAGAGCGGTGACCAGGTCGCTCGCCCGGCCACTGACGATCGCCCCGCGGATCGGGAACCCGAAGACCATGTCGGCCCCGCCGCGGGTCAGGAAGTCGTCGCCATAGCCCCAGTCGAACTGCTCGGCGATGATCTTCACCTTCGGGTTCACCGCCTTCGCCGCCGCGAAGACCGGGGCCCAGAAGCGCTCGAAGAGGTGGGTGAGTTTCCCCTTCTGGTCCAGGTCGTCCATCATGTGGTCGATCCGGAAGCCATCGACCCCGTCCTCGAACCGGCCGTCGTGATTCGGGTCGGCCAGCGTGGCGAAGAGCCGGGCGAAGTAGTCCCGCACCGCCGGCTCCAGCAGGTTCACGTTGGCGATGCCGACCTTCCCGCCGCTCCAGATCGGCAGTTCCAGCATCCCGAAGAACGCCGGCTCCGGCTCGGTGCGGGTCGAGTCCTTGTACAGGATGTAGTTCGCGTAGGGTGACCCGGGGTGTCCGATCGTCTCCCGCCACCAGGGGTGCTCCGGAGTGACGTACTGGATCTCCTCGTCGAGGTAGATCCGGAGCCCGGCAGCGTGCACCGCGCGCACCAGGCGGGTGAACGAGCCGCTGTCGCCGAAGGCGGGATCGACGCCCTCGAAGCTGGTGGCGAAATAGTTGTGATAGTGGGGCGACGGGTTCACCGGGGTGAGCAGGAGCGACGTCACGCCCAGCCGCTTGAGGTACGGGAGACTCTGCGCGATCCCGGCCAGATCGCCCTGGCGGTCGCCGTTGCTGTCGCGGAAGCTGCGGACGAAGATGTGGTAGAGGACCTCGTCCTCGCCGGCCCAGCGGGTCTGGGCGGGGAGCTTACGCGGCAGAGGTGCGAGGAGCGCTACGATGAGGATTGTCTTGAGAAAATCAGGGATTCCTCGCTGCGCTCGGAATGACAGAGTGACTCGGCGCCACAGACGTCCGGCGCGGAGTTCTGTCATCCCGAGGAGACCGCGCAGCGCGCGGGCGACGAGGGATCCCTGCTCTTCCATCATCGATCTCCTCCTGGAATCCCCGGTATCCGCACGCCCCGCTCGACCATGAGGTCCAGCGTCGCCCCGGCCACGCCCGGCGCGCTCGCCTGCACCCGGAGCGTTCCCGGTCCCGCCGCCCGAATCACCGCCAGCGCCCGTCCGTTGAAGGCGCGCCGGGTAGTCACCCGGTAGGGGTCGTGGTCCTGGAGATCGGCGTTGTCCATGACGAGCACCGTCCCGCCGGTCACCGTCAGCGCCACCGGGTCGCGGGCGGTGGGGACCACCGTCCCCTTGGCGTCCACCACCTCGATCGTCACCAGGGCCACGTCGCCATCACCATCGGTGATCGTGCTCCGCTCCGCGACCAGCCGGAGGGCGGCCGGCGCGCCGGCGGTGGTGACCGAGTCGCGGCACGCCACCGTGCCGTCCCGGCGCTTGCCCACCGCCACCAGCGTCCCCGGTTCGTACGGCACATCCCACGAGAGGTGCAGGTCCGCCGTCGTGGCCCGCACCACCGGCTCGGCGTAGCTGTTCCATCCCCCCGAGGTGCCCTGGGCCGGGAACTCCAGCCGCTTCTCCCCCAGCGACTTCCCGTTCAGGAACAGCTCGACGCTGTTGCAGTTGCTGTAGGCCAGCACCGGGATCACCTGCCCCGCTCGTCCGGGCCAGTTCCAGTGGGGGAAGAGATGCAGGACCGGCTGCTCGCTCCACAGGCTCTGGTACAGGTAGAAGGCATCCTTCGGCTGGCCGATGATGTCGAGCGCCCCGGACGCGAAGCCCTTGAACGGCCAGGTGGCCTCACCGAGATAGTCGATCCCGGTCCACATGAAGTTGCCGCTGAAGTAGTCCCGCAGCGTAATCCATTTCCAGAGCCGCTCCGCCTGGATCATCCCGGAGGTGTAGTTGGGCCGCACCACGGCGGGATCGTCGCCCAGCGAGTACTGCTCGTCGAAGCTCTGGAAGATCGTCCCGCTCTCGGTGCCGATCATCTTCCAGTTCGGGTGATCGTGCCGGTCCTGCTCCGCCATCAGCTCACGGCGCTCGTGCCACCGGTCGACGTAGTTGTAGCCCACGATGTCGAGCGCGTTCAGGAACTCGAGGGTGGTCCCCCCGCCGTCAGCGACGATCTGGTCGTTCCCGGTAGTCACCGGCCGGGTGGGATCCTCCCGGTGGAAGATGCCGATCAGCCGCTTGAGTACCGCCGCCCCATTGGGCTGGCTCTGCTCCCCGATCTCGTTCCCCGCGCTCCAGAGGACGATCGACGGATGATTGCGGTCGCGCCGGACGAAGTCGGTAACGTCCCGCTCCGACCATTCCTCGAAGTAGTTGTGGTACCCGCCGGGCACCTTGCCGATGGTCCACTCGTCGAAGGCCTCCGCCATCACCAGGAAGCCGAGGCTGTCGCAGAGCGCCAGGAACTCGGGTGCGGGCGGGTTGTGGGAGGTGCGGATCGCGTTCACCCCCATCGCCTTGAGCTGGAGGAGCCGGCTCTCCCACACCTGCTCCGGCACCGCGGCCCCCAGCCCTCCGGCTTCGTGATGCAGGTTCACCCCCCGCATCTTGACCGGCACTCCGTTGAGCGCGAACCCATGGTCGGCATCGTAGGCGATGGTCCGGAGCCCGAACCAGGTCGCCACCGAGTCGACCGCGCGGCCACCGCGAAGCAGCAGGGTTCGCATCCGGTAGCGGTAGGGATGGTCGAGCGACCAGCGCTCCGGCGCCGCCAGCGAGAGGCGCTGCGCGAGCTCGATGTCCCCGGCCGCCAGCACGAGCGACGTGTCGGCTCGCGCCACTTCCTTCCCCGCCTGGTCGAGCATCACCTGTCGCACGACCGTCTCCCCGCCCCGGCCATGATTGCTGAGCGTGGTGCGCACTTCCACCACGGCTCGGCCCGGCGCCACCGTGGGCGCGGAAATCCAGACCCCCTCCGGCGCGACGTGGAGCGGGTCGACGATCGTGAGCCAGGTGTGGCGGTAGATCCCGCTGCCGCTGTACCAGCGGGAGTTGGGCTGCCGGGAGTTGTCGACCCGGACGGCGATGACGTTCTCGCCGGCGCGGAGGTGGGGGGTGAGGTCGTAGCGGAAGCTGATGTAGCCGTAGGGGCGCGTGCCGAGGTGGACGCCGTTGAGCCAGACGTCGCTGTTCATGTAGACGCCGTCGAACTCGACCCACACCTCCCGGCCCTTCGCCCCCGCGGGGAGCCGGAAGCTCTTCCGGTACCAGCCGATCCCCGCGGGGAAATAGCCGAAGCGCCCGCCTCCGGGGGCCGACTCCTCCGGCACCCCTTCGATGCTCCAGTCGTGCGGGAGGTCGAGCCGGCGCCAGCCGCGGTCGTTGTACCCCATCCGTTCCGCCCCGCTCGAGTCGCCGAGGACGAAGCGCCATCCCGGGTCGAAGGAGAGCCGTCGCGGGAGCTCGCCCCTGGCCGGCGCCGGCACCGCCGCGAGCGCCGCCAGCGTGAGGGCCAGCCCCAGCATCAGCGCTTGCCCTTGCCGAGCACCAGCACCCCGTGGGCCGGGAGGGTCACGCTGTTCCCCGGCACCGGCATCCCGCCCAGCAGGTCGCGGAGCCCCGCCAGCTTCACCCCCTTCACCGTGAAGCGCACCGCCTGGTCCCGCGGGTTCACCAGCACCACCACGTCACCGCGCCGGTAGGCGATGACATCCTTGGGCCTGGTGGTCTGCACCAGCGCGAGGTCCGGGGTACGGAGCGCCGGCTGGGTGCGGCTCAGCCGGAGCACCCGCTGGTAGAACGCCCGTGCCGAGTCGGCGCCGGGCTGGTTCCACTCGACCAGCATCCGGGAGAAGAGCGGCAGCTGCTGCGGGCTCTCGACTTCCTGGCCGTTGTAGAGGAGCGGCCGGCCGGGCATGAGGGCCGCGGCGACGTACGCCGCGCGGGCCCCGGCTCCCTTGCCGAAGATCGCGACCGGGGTCTTGTCCCAGGCGGTCTCGTCGTGATTGGTGGTGAACCGGAGCCGCATCCCGCCCTTCGGCATCGAGTCGAGGTCGGCGACCTCGTTCCGGACCCAGGCCGCGGCCGAGTCGCCCTGCCAGACGCCCTTGAGGCGCTTGTACGAGTCCCAGCTGTAGCTCAGGTCGAACCCCGACCGGTGCATCTCGTGGGTGCCCCACTCCGCCAGCAGCAGGATCGGCCGCTTCACGCTGGCCCGGAGCGCCGGGAGCGCCTCCCGCCAGTAGGCGTGGGGGACGAACCCCGCCACGTCCACCCGGAAGCCGTCGAGGTCGTACTCCCGGAGCCACCACTGCATCGTCTCGGTCATCGCCTTCCGGAGGTCGGCGCTGCCGTAGTCGAGCTGCCGCACATCGGTCCAGTCGGTCAGCTTCCCGCTCTCGTCCCGCGGGACGCTGGGCTGCCCCTTGGCATCGCGGAAGTACCAGTCGGGATGCTCCTTCACCCACGGGTGGTCGGGCGAGGTGTGGTCCGGCACCCAGTCGAGGATCACCTTGAGCGACTCGGCGTGGGCCGCCTGCACCAGCGCCTTGAGGTCGGCGGCGGTCCCGTAGCTCGGGTTGATGGCCTTGAAGTCCTTCGCCGCGTAGGGCGACCCCAGCTCCCCCTTCCGGCCCGCGACCCCGATCGGGTGCACCGGCATCAGCCAGATCACGTTGGCGCCGGCGTCCCTGATCCGGTGCAGTCCCTCCTGCACCCCGCGGAAGTTCCCCGCCTGGGAGAAGTCCTGCACGAAGACCTCGTAGAGCGCGGCCCGCCGCACCCAGGAGGTGTCGGGGGCGAGCGCCTGGGCGCGGGCGAGGCCCGGCGCGCCGAGCAGGCAGGTCGCGAGTGTCACGCGGAGGGCGTGGCTGGTCGTGGGTGTGCGCATGGAGGTTCCGGCGCCCCTCGGGCCGGCACTCAGAGCTTGGTGGTGATGTCGATGGCGACGGCGGTCATGGCGGGCAGGCTGAACTGCACCGTGCCGGTGCCGTCGACCACGATGGAGGTGCCGGCGCAGGCAGCGCCGCTCACGCCCCCGGTGATCCGGTCGCAGTAGGTGCCCGGGGCCAGCCCGGTCGCGGTGTTGAGCGCCACCGCGGTGGCCTCGCGGTTGATCGCGACCCACCCCTTGGTGCCCCGCGCAAAGGCGATGGCGTTGGCCCCGTTGTCCCACCAGCTGGTGATCGCGGTCCCGGCCACGACCTTCCGGAAGCCCACCATCGTCCGGATCGACGCATCGCGGTGCTCGCAGACCCACTTCCCGATCACCGCCACCTCGAGGCTGTCGGCGCAAACCAGGTTGTTGGTGTTGCCGTTCCCGTCGGAGGGCGGCCCGTTGGAGTTGCCGCCCGGGCAGTCGAAGGCGAAGCTCGAGAGGATCAGCGGGTAGCCGTAGGGCTGGGCCAGCATCCAGACGTTGGCCAGGCGGAAGGTGTCGCCGTTCTTGTAGCCCAGGCCGCAGCTGTGCTGGGTGTCGTGGTTCTGGAGGAACACCAGCGCCTTGTCGCTCGGCAGAAGCCCCCAGGCCGACTCGGAGAACTGGTTCCCGGGCGGGCCGTTGGGGTTGAGCTGGGAGATGTGCTGCCCCCCCAGGTTGGTGAACTTGTCACCCACCCCGGTGAAGGTGAACTCGGTGATGTCGGCGGCGCCGCCGGAGGCATAGCCCTCGCCGAAATAGGAGCGGGGCGTCACCGCCTCGCCGTTCCCGCCCACCACCTCCAGGTATACGTAGGGGATCGGGCGCCCCTCCCCGACCAGGGTGGTGTTCACCCGGGTGAAGATCGAGTCGAGGTCCACCTGCTGGATGTGCTTGGCGGCGTCGATCCGGTACCCGGCCACGCCGATCCGGGCCAGCGCGACCAGGTAGTCGGCGATGGTGTTCCGGACCTTGTTGCTCTTCGTGTTCAGGTCGGGGAGCGAGAAGAGCTCGCAGTCCTGCACGTTGGCGGCGTTCTGGTAGTTCGTGATGGCGCAGGCGGGATGGAAATCCGCCTGGGTGTAGAGCCCGGGATAGCTGTACTTGGTGTAGGCGGTGCCGTTGCTGCCCACCCCCGGGCTCGGGAAGTTGGTCATGTGGTTGATCACCGCGTCCACGATGATCCCCACCCCCACCGCCTTGCAGCGGGTCACCATGTCGGTGAACTCCGCCTCCGTCCCCGAGCGGCTCCGGCCCAGGGAGTAGCTCACCGGCTGGTAGCGCTCGCTCCAGTCGTGGCTCGGGGTGATGCTGTGCTCGTTGGGGGGCGACACCTGCACCGCCGCGAACCCCGCCGGGCCCAGCACATTTTCGCACTCGGTGGCAATGTCGGTCCACTTCCAGTCGAAGAGGTGCACCGCCACGTCGCCCGCCGCCATCCGGCCGGTGGGACGATAGGTCTGCGGCAGGGTGGGCCGGGTGTCGCCGGGATTGGAACCGGACGACTCGGTGGCGCCGGAGCCGCAGGCGAGGAGCACGGGGACCGTGAGCAGGGCGCCCAGGAGGAGACGTCGCACGGGCATGTACCGCGGGTGGGGGTGGTTCCGTTGGAGCACCGCCGCGCCCCCGGATGCTCCCGGAGACGCGGCGGCCTGAGACAGGTCCGTCAACCCGGCCTTAGTAGCCCGGGTTCTGCTGCAGGTTCGAGTTGGCCGACAGCTGCCCGGCCGGAATCGGGTACAGGTTCAGGTGCCCGTCGGTCGAGGAGCCCGGCTGGAGCCCGCCCTTCCACTGCCAGATGTAGCCGTTCCCGGTGAAGAGGCCGAAGCGCACCAGGTCGGTCCGGCGATGGCCTTCCCACAGGAGCTCGCGGGTCCGCTCATCGAGGATGAACGGCAGGGTCATGGTGGCGTCCACGATGTTGCCGGTGGCGTTGCCATAGGCCCGCTGCCGCAGGGCGTTGATGTAGCCCAGCGCCGTGGGCCGGCTGCCGCCCCCGCCCCGCACCACCGCCTCGGCGTACATCAGGTACGCATCGCCCAGGCGGAACATCGGGAAGTCGGTGTCGACGTGGGTCGAGTTCGACCCGTCGGCGCCGGCGGCGGTCTTGTTGCTGAACTTGGGCGCGGCCACGCCGTCGGTGAAGTTCGAGATGCTGGCGATGTTGTTCGCCTGGCCGGCGGTGTAGAAGAACGAGCCGCGCGGGTCGGCGCCGAACTTGGCGTAGGCCTCGGGGCGCACCCGGGTGCCCCACCAGCAGCCGTCGATCCCGTAGCTGGCGTTGGCCATGCTGCCACCGCAGGAGGCGTGCACGATGAACGTCATGCCGCCCCAGGTGCGGGTGCGGATGCCGTCCTGGATGATCGGGAAGATGATCTCCGGGGAGGTGTTGTTGTCGGCCCGGAAGAGGTGATTGTAGTTCGGGTCGAGCGAGAACGGCCCGTTGAGCACCGGCGTCAGCGCGGTGATCACGTCGCCGTAGTGCGCCGTCCCGGTGTAGACCTCGGCGTTCAGGTACACCTTGGCGAGCAGCATCGCCGCGGCTTCCTTGGTCGCCCGGCCGTAGGTGCCGGCGCCGGTCGCGGCCGGGAGATCGGCCTGGATGGCGGTCAGCTCGCCCACGACGAAGTCATACACTTCCTGCCGGGTGTTCTGCTTGGGCGGCGCCACGATCGGCTCCGTCACCACCGGCACCGGGCCGTAGAGGTCCAGCAGGTGCCAGTAGCTCAGCGCCCGGAGGAAGCGCGCCTCGGCCCGGAAGACCTGGATATCGGCCTTGAGGGCGTTGCTGACGCCGCGCTCGGAGAGCTTGCCGTCGCTGGTCTGGCGGAGGAACTCGTTGGCCAGCGCCACCTGGTAGAATGCCCGGGAGTACATGGTGCTGACGAACCCGTTGCCGGCGCTCCAGCCCTGGGTGTTCATCTCCGGGAGACCCTGGTCGCCCCAGGCGATGATGGCTTCATCGGTGGGGAGTTCCTGGTGCTCCCAGTAGAGCCGGAGGTACTGGGAGAACCCTTCGTCCAGGTTCACCAGGTCCGGGTTGCCGGCGGGACCCTGCTGGCCGCTGACGGCCAGGCCGGCGTAGATCTTCGCGAGGAAGGCGCGATAGGAGCGCGCATCCTTGAAGACGTTGCCCTCCGTGACCGTGCTGCTCGGCTCCTCGGTCGGGTCGGTGCACGCGCTCAGCCCGAGCCCCACGAGCAGGGAGGCGACGGTGAGCGAACTGCGAATGAGACGCTTCATGTGTCGTATCCTGGGTAGTTGAGGGCTAGAAGCGCAGGCTCAGGCCCGTCGAGTACGTCCGCGACCGGGGATAGATGTTGTTGTCGATGCCGTTGATGCCGGCCGACGGGTCAACACCCTTGTACCCGGTGATGGTGAACACGTTCTGCACCGTGCCGTAGGCCCGCGCCGACCGCCCGCCGAGGTTGAAGGTGTACCCCAGGGTCAGGTTGTCGAGCCGCAGGAACGACGCCTTCTGGACGTAGTAGTCCGAGAAGTACTGCGGCGTGGCGAACTTCGTGTCGAGCACCGAGGTGTGCAGGTTGTACGGCGACCCCCGCGAGAGTTCGGCCAGCGTGCCCAGGTTCGAGGCCACGTTGTTGTAGACGTAGTTCCCGAGGTAGGCCCGCACGGTGAACCCGAGGTCGAACTTGTTGTAGCTCAGGTACGACGAGTGACCCAGGACGGTCTTGGGCGCCGGATCGTGGAAGGGGCGCTTGTCGGCCTGGGTGATCAGGCCGTCGTTGTTGCGGTCCTGGTAGAGATCGATGTCGGTGATCTGGCCGTCGTTGTTGCGGTCCGCGTAGACCGGCTTGCCGTTGGCGTCGCGGATGTGGTGGTACACGAAGAACGAGTTGATCGGGTACCCGGCCTGGAGCACCTGGATCCGGCTGCCGACGCCGCCGGCGATGCCGCCGGTCAGGATCTGGAAGCCGTACGAGCCGTTCGGGTTGATGCTGAGCAGGCGGTTCCGGTTGCTCGAGAAGGTCCAGTCGGTGGTCCAGCTGAGCCCCTTCTGGCCCGCCTCGAGGATCTTCGCGCTCAGGCTCATTTCGATGCCCTGGTTGCGCATGGTGCCGATGTTGGTCAGCACCAGGTCGCCCAGCGCCGGGGCCGGCGCGTCCACCGCGAAGAGCAGGTCGGTGGTGCGCTTGTCGTACCAGTCGATCGCGCCGCTGAAGCGCTGGTTCTTGAAGCCGAAGTCGAGGCCGATGTTGTAGCTCCGGGTGGCCTCCCACTTGATGTTCGGGTCGACCGCGTTCGGGCGGATGGTGTTGAAGGCGGTGTCGCCGAAGAAGTACTGCACCTGGCCGTCACCCGACTGGAAGCTGGTCGCCCAGAGGTAGTTCCCGAACGACTGGTTGCCGGTCTTGGCCCAGGTGGCGCGGAGCTTCAGGTCGCTGAGCGCCGGGATGCCCTTGAGGAACGACTCCTCCGAGAGGCGCCAGGCCAGCGCGACCGACGGGAAGGTGCCCCACTGGTTGCCGGGCCCGAAGCGGCTGGAACCGTCGTGCCGGACGCTCAGGGCCGCGAGGTAGCGGTCCTTGACGTTGTAGTTCACCCGGCCGAAGAACGAGATCAGCTTGCTGTTCTGCACGTTCTGGGTGGTGCTCACGAAGTCCGCCGCCGGAATGCCGTCGGTGCCGAGCAGGTCGGTCGACAGGCCGGTCGCGGTCACGGTGGGGAATTCGCCGTGCGACTTCGAGTAGGAGTAGCCGCCGGTCACGTCCAGCAGGCCCGGCCCGACGTCCCGCGGCACGGCGTAGTGCAGGAAGCCGTCGACCACGGTGTTCACTTCGGTGATGGTGTTCCGCTGATAGCGGCCATCGGTGCCGGTCTTCGACTGCGGATGGATCACGCTCGGGTCGAAGAAGGTCCGCTCGCCCTTGGTCCCGTCGAAGCCGATGTTCAGGTTGGCGTCGAGGCCCTGGAGGAACGGCAGGTTGTACTGGGTCTGGATCCCGCCGACGCCGCGGTAGCTGGTGGCCTCGTCCTTCGAGAGCCGCAGGATCTCGACCGGGTTGTCGGCCGAGGTCAGCTGGTTGCCGGGCCAGTTGTAGAAGCCGGTCACCGAGGTCGGGTCCTTCACCGGCTGGGTCGGGCCCATCTGGGCCGCGTTGGAGAGCACGCCGCCCGGGGTGAAGTCGTCCGCCTGGCGCGAGCCGCGGAAGTTGACCTTGAGGTGGAACGCGTCGTTCAGCAGGCGCTGGTTGTAGTTGGCGCCGAGGGTGACCCGCTGCGCCTGGGTCGCCTGGATGATGCCCTTCTGGTTCAGGTAGTTCAGCGAGAAGCGGTAGTCCATGTTCCCGCCCGCCCCGGAGAACGCCAGGGTGTGGTCCTGGCCGAAGCCGCTGCGGTCCACCTGGTCGAACCAGTTGGTGTTGCTGGTGAGCAGCTGGTTGGCCTGGGTGGTCCCGTGGTCGGCGTCATACTGCTGGACCAGGGTCCGGAACTGCGAGGCGTTCAGCATGCTCGGCCGGCGGGTGATCACCGAGGAGGAGATCGAGCCGGTGTACTCGAACGAGGGCGAGCCGGTGCCGCCCCGCTTGGTCGTGATGATCACGACGCCGTTGGCGGCGTTGGTGCCGTAGATCGCCGCCGCGGAGGCGTCCCGCAGCACGGTGATGCTGGCGATATCGTTCGGGTTGATGAAATTCAGCGCGTCGCGGCCGGTGGTGACGCCGGAGCCGGTGCCCTGCCCGCCGCCCAGCGGCACGCCGTCCACCACGATCAGCGGCTCGTTGTTCGCGCCGATCGAGGTCGAGCCGCGGATCCGGATCGAGGTCCCGCCGCCCGGCTCGTTGCTCTCGACCACCTGCACGCCCGCCACCTTGCTCTGGATCAGCTCGGTCGGGGTGATGATGCGGCCGGTGTTGAACTCCTCGGGGGTCACGTTGCTGACCGCGCCGGTGATGTCGCCCGCCGCCTGCTCGCCGTAGCCGACCACCACCATCTCGGCGAGATCGACCGCCTTGGCCTCGAGGACCACGTCGGCCATCACCGTCTCACCCGCCTTGACCGTGACTTCCTTCGCGGAGGGGGTGTAGCCGATGATCCGCACCCGGAGCGAGTCGGTGCCCGCCGCCAGGCCGTTCAGCAGGTAGCTGCCGTCGGCCTTCGACACGACGCTCTTCCCCGCGAACGTGACCGTGGCCCCCTGGACCGGACGCTGGCCGACGGCGTCGGTCACTCGTCCGAGAATACTCCCTGTGCCCTGCGCCAGCGCCGGGGACACGCCCAGCGCCACCAGCAGGAGTGTCAAACAAGACCGTAGCCGAAATTGCATGGACCCACATCCTTTCAGGAGCCGGACACGACGAACGCTCCCCACCGCTGTTCAGGCGGGGATATGGACACTCCAACACATCGGAGAGAGAGCGGCACTCGACTGGACCTGCGACATGCGTGCGCCACGACGGGCGCTCTGATGCGCAACCATGCGATTCATGCACTCGCGTCATCGTCAGGTGCCGTGGCGGGCACCAGCCGTGACCAGTCCTGCTTGTGTGGGGAAACGGAGCTCCGGGGGAAACAGCGCGGCCGCGCCAGGGAACCCCGTATTGTTGAAGCACGATTCTGCTGCCAAAACTGTATGGCGTCAAGAGGGCCCCCGGCCCGGATGTCGGCCGCTGGCGCCCCCGGGGCTGCCAGCGTAAATCCCGCAGCAACAATCTGTTCCATGTCAAAGGTTTACGAGGGCCCAAGGATGGGAAGCCCAGCCTGACAATTTGGTGAGATTCGTGACAATTCCCGCTATAGCCGACGCCGTGGCCCTGATCCGGGCCGGCCAGACCGAAAAGGCCCTGAATCTCCTCGAGGCCGCCATCCCCGACCTCCCCCCCGAGGCCCGGCAGGAGGCCCGAAAGTACGCCGGGCTGGCCTGTTACTTCGCGGAACGCTGGCCCGAGGCGCTGGCGTACTTCACGGCCGTCGCCGAGGAGAGCGCCATTCCCGAGGACCACTTCAACGTGGCCATGAGCCTGGTCAAGCTCGGGGAGATCGAGCCCGCCCACAGCGCCTGGGAACGGGTCTTCGCCCTGAGCTATGAGCACCAGGACGCCCCGGAATCATCCTCGTTCTTCGAGAAGAAGCTGCTGTTCGCCCGGGCCCTCCTCGACGCCCGGGCCCCCGACCCCCGGGGCCTCGACCTGGTGGGCCGCCAGCTGATGGGGTTCTACACCACCAACCACATCACAGACCCGGGGTTCTGGGGCATGCGCCGGGTCCCCGATTTCGAGTCGGTCCTGGCGGCGACGCGGGAGTTCTACCGGGGAATGGGCAAGCCCGAAGCGGAGTGGGGCGCCTACCTGGACGGGATCGTGGGCCAGCTGGACGAGGAGGGGCGGGCCCTGGCGGAGGGGATGCGGGGGTACACCTAGCCGGCAGGCTGTCATCCCGAGGAGCAAAGCGACGAGGGATCTACTGTCCCCGCCATGGAGCCGGTTCAGGTAGATCCCTCGCTGCGCTCGGGATGACCCTGCGGGTCATCCCAGCGCCACCACCTCGGCCGACACCAGCCGGTTCCCCACGAAGCGCGACCCCACCGCCCGGAACCGCGGCTCGTCGTCGCTCACCGCAAAGCGATGATAGACGGGTGAACCTGGCGGGGCCGCCAGGTCCTTCGCCTGGAGCGTGGCCTCCACCGCGCGGGCCGTCTCCTCCCCGCTGTCGATCAGCGCCACCCCCGGCCCCATCACCCGCGAGAGCAGCGGCTTGAGCAGGGGATAGTGGGTGCATCCCAGCACCAGCACGTCGACCGCGGCCGCGCGGAGCGGGGCCAGGTAGTCCTGGGCGATCAGCTCCGCCGCCTTGTGGTCGAACCACCCCTCCTCCACCAGCGGCACGAAGAGGGGACAGGCCTTCTGCTCCACCCGGAGCCCGGGCGCGAGCGACTGGATCGCGCGGGCGTAGGCGTTCGACGCGATGGTCCCCGCCGTGCCGATCACCCCCACCGGCCCCCCCTTCGTCGCCGCGACCGCGGCCCGGGCACCCGGCTCGATCACCCCGAGCACCGGCACCGGCGACTCCGCCTGCAGCGTACCCAGCGCGTGCGCCGTGCTGGTGTTGCAGGCGATGACGACCATCTTCACCCCCTGCTGCAGCAGCCAGTGGAGAATCTCCCGGCTGTAGCGCCGGACCGTCTCGGGACTCTTGGGGCCGTAGGGGACGCGGGCGGTGTCGCCGAAGTAGATGGTCGACTCTCCGGGGAGGCGCTCGTAGATGGCGCGCGCCACCGTGAGCCCGCCGATGCCGCTGTCGAAGATGCCGATCGGGGCGGGATTCACGGGAACCGGACCGGCATGCTGACCCGGGCCCCGACCCCGCCGCCCGGGAGCGGCCCCACGCCGATGTCGAGATCGGGGGGGAAGTCCCAGAGATGCGCCGAGACGTAGCCCTCGACCGCGGCAAAGAGGTGGTTGAAGCCCATCAGGACCAGCCAGTCCTGCCGTTCCTTCCGCTTGGCGCTCTTTCCCGCCGAGTTGGTGCGCTCCAGGTAGCGGAGTTCCTGCGAGGTCTTGAGGCTCATCCCGAGGGTGACCCCCTCCCACGCGATGAAGAGCGCCCCGGTGAGCTTCCGGTTGAGCCGCGCCTGGCCCCATCCCGGGATCAGGATCGACCGCCAGAGCGCACCCATCGGGGTGACCGGCGGCTTCCCGCCACCGGCCGAGTCGGCGCCCGGCACCGGGGCCTGGCCCGGCGCCGGCAGCGGCGTCGGCGGGGTCACCCGGGCGGAGTCACGCGGCGCGGCGGTACTGTCCTGCGCCACCAGCCGTGCGGGCGCCGCCCCGAGCCACCCGCCCAGCGCCAGCGCCACGAGGGCCCACCCCGCCGCACGCCGGAGACTCACCGGAGCACCTCCCGCAGCGCCCGGGCGAACTGCTCCACATCTTCCTCGGTGGTATCCCACGACATCATCCAGCGGACCTCCGAGGTCACCGGGTTCCAGACATAGAAAAAGGCGCGCTCCTGCAACGCCGGAATATGGGCGGGGGGCACCCGGGCAAACACCCCGTTGGCCTGCACCGGCTGGGTCATCGTGACCCCGGACACGTGCCGGATCCGGTCGGCCAGGAGCCGCGCCATCCGGTTGGCATGCTCGGCGTTGCGGCGCCAGAGATCGCCCCCGAGGAGCGCGATGAACTGGGCGGAGAGAAACCGCATCTTGCTGGCGAGCTGCATCCCCTGCTTCCGGATGAACGCGAAGTCGGCCCCGTCGGCCTCCCGCAGGAAGACCACCGCTTCCGCCCCCAGCAGCCCGTTCTTGGTCCCGCCGAAGGAGAGCAGGTCGACACCGGCGTCCGTGGTCATGGTCTTGAAATCGACGCCGAGGCTCACCGCCGCGTTGGCGATGCGGGCGCCGTCCATGTGCAGCAGCAGCCCGTTGGCATGGGCCGTCTCGGCCAGCTCCCGGATCTCGGCGACGCTGTAGACGGTGCCGAGCTCGGTGGACTGGGTGATCGAGACGACCCGGGGCTGGACCCGGTGCTCGTCCCCCACCCCGGTGGTCCGCGCGATCACGTCGGCCGGGCGGAGCTTGCCGTCGGGGGTGGGACAGAGCACCAGCTTGCACCCGGTGAACCGCTCCGGCGCGCCGCACTCGTCCACCTGGATGTGAGCCCCCTCCCCGCAGATCACCGCGTGGTGGGGCCGGGTGACGGCTTGGAGCCCGAGCACATTGGCAGCAGTGCCGTTGAAGACCGGGAAGGCGCGCGCGGTGGGACCGAAGTGCTGCCGGAAGACCGAGCCGGCCCGCTCGGTCCATTCGTCGTGCCCGTACGAGGGCGCGTGCCCGCTGTTGGCCTCGGCCAGCGCCTGCAGAATCTCCGGGTGCACCCCGGCGTAGTTGTCGCTCGCGAAATGACGGCGGCGGCTCATGCGGCCACCAGCACCGGCAGCGCCGCCGCGACGCAGGCGAGGTCCATCCGGCCGGACACCTCCCGGATCTCGCCGTCGAACTGCGCGTGGAGGGGACCGTTCATGGAGGCAACCGAGAGGCGGGTGCACTGGAAGCTCCGCACCTGGCGGCGAAGCCTCACATGCTGGCCGAGGATGGCAAGCGGCAACTTCACGAACACTCCGAGCGCGGAAGAATGCTGGATGGCACACACGTCGAACACACCGTCGTCCGGCCTGGCGCCGGGGGTGAGGCGGAACCCGCCCCCCACACAGGGGCCGATCCCGATTTCGAGCAGCAGGAGCCGGTCGTGGAACCGCTGGCCGTCTCCCTCGACCTCGAGCTCCATCGCCTCGAAGCGCCGGAGCACCTTGCCCACCGCCCGGAGGTAGGCGGGGAGACCAGAGCCGAGCTTGCCCCGGTTCACCTCCCGGGCCACCTCGGCATCGAAGCCGATCCCCACCGAGTTGATGAAGTACTCGCCCCAGGCCTCGCCCACATCGTAATGCCGCACCGCCGCGGTCCGGAGCCGCTCCACCGCGCGCGCCGGCGAGTGCCCGGCGGTGCCGCACATCTTGGCGTAGTCGTTCCCGGTGCCCGCGGGGATGATCCCGATGGGGGGACGGCGGTCGGCGGGAACCTTGAGCACGCCGTTGACCGCCTCGTGCAGGGTCCCATCGCCGCCCAGGACCAGGATCCGCTCGGCGCCGTGGTCGGCGGCGCGCGCCGCGATGGCCACCGCATCGCCCGGGGCCGTCGTGTCGATCCGGTCGACCGGGCCCCAGGCGCGCCGGGCAGCCTCGTGGGCCTCACCGGACACCCGACCGGCCCGGCCGCTGCCGGCGGTGGGATTGACGATCAGGAGCGTGGTCAAGATTGTTGGCCAGCAGGCATGGCAATCAGGATAGCCACGAAGGCCCGGAGGAACCATGGGTGAGAGCTACGACCGCAAGCGAACGCTGGCAGAGGCCCAGGCGATGGTCGACGCCTACATCCAGCCCCGGGAGTGCTTCGTCGTGCATACCGGCAACCAGTGGGGGTGGCAGGCCTACAGCTACCACAAGGCCAATACCCCCTGCGCCCACTATGTCAGCCATATCCTGGAGATGACGGCGCGCTCCGGCACGGTCTGCCAGAAGGGGTACCTGCTCCGGGTGCGCGATGTCGTCGAGCGGCTGGGCGACCCCATCGAACCCGGGGAAGCCGTGGCCGGTGACGTGTGGGCCCGGATCAAGGGGGTCCGCACCAGCGGCGGCGGCCGGGAGCCCACCTCGCACTGCGGCATGGTCTCCCGGGTTGCCACGGCGGACGATGGGACCACCGCCATCACCATCAAGCACTGCTCCAGCGGCCAGCGGCTGCTGGCGGAGAATGACTGGGACGGGTACTTCAAGCGAAGCGGGTTCTTCTACCGGCGGCCAGGCGATGGGAAGTCGGCCCGGACCGAGGCCAACCTCGACCGCATGGTGCGGGGCTTCGAGTATCGCCAGTGGGGGCACGACCCCGCCTGACCACCCCGCGATGCCCAGGACGGAACGGAAAGGCCCCGGCGGTTGCCGGGGCCTTTGTCGTGGGCCTGGAGCCACCTGGGTGACAGGTGGCGGGAGCGTGTGGGAATCGAACCCACCAGAGCCGCCGAAGGCGCCTCCATCGCGGTTTTGAAGACCGGCCGGACCACCAGGCCCGATCCACTCCCCCGGGACTCAGACCGTCGCGACCACCTCGATCTCCACCCGCACGTTCCGCGGCAGGCCGGCCACGGCCACCGTCGAGCGCGCCGGCTTGTGGCCGCCGAAGGCGGCGCCGTAGATCTCGTTCATGGCGGTGAAGTCGGCCATGTCGACGAGGAACACGGTGGTCTTCACCACCTTGGAGAAGTCGGAGCCGGCCTTGGCCAGCACCGCCTTGAGGTTCTTCATCACTTGCTCGGTCTGTTCCTTGATGCCCCCGTGCACCACTTCCATGGTCTCGGGGTTGAGGGCGATCTGCCCGGCGGTGTAGATGAAGCCGTTGGCGATGATGGCCTGGCTGTAGGGGCCGATCGCCTTCGGCGCGCCGTCGGATGCGACGATATCCATGGTTCGGTCTTGGCTTGGAGTTTGGAGAGGCGTTCCTCGTTCCGCGTTCCTCGTGCCTCGTGTCTCGATGCAAGACCGAGCCAACCCGCGCTATGACCTCAACTCAAGAAACGAGGAACGAGGAACGAGGAACGCAGAACGACTAGAACAGCCCTTCGATTCTTCCGTCCGCATGCACCCTGATCGCCTCCGCGGACGGCGTCTTCGACAAGCCCGGCATCGTCATGATCTCGCCCGCGAGCGCCACGACGAAGCCGGCGCCGGCCGACGGATAGACGTCCCGGACGTTGATTTTGAAGCCCTTCGGGCGGCCGAGCTTGGTGGCGTCGTCGCTGAAGGAGTACTGGGTCTTGGCCATGCACACCGGGGTATTCCCCAGCCCCATCTCCTCGCACTGCGCGATCGCCTTCTCGGCGGTGGCGGAGAAGGTGACCCCGTCGGCACCGTAGATCTGGGTGGCGATGGTCTCGATCTTCTGCTTGATCGGGAGCGCGGCGTCGTAGAGCGGCTTGTAGTTGCTCTTCTTCTCGTCCAGGATGGCGAGGACCTCGTTGGCCACCTCGACCCCGCCGTCCCCGCCCCGGGCCCACACGTCGGAGAGTGCCGCCCGGGCGCCCCAGGTCTTGGCCGCGCTGAGCACCGCGTCCTGCTCCTCCTTGGTATCGGAGAGGAACCGGTTGAGCGCCACCACCACCGGGAGCCCGAACTTCTGCATGTTCTTGACGTGGGCCTCGAGGTTGACCATCCCCCGCTGGAGCGCGGCCACGTCCGGGGTCCCCAGGTTCTCCTTCTTGACCCCGCCGTGCATCTTGAGCGCCCGCACCGTCGCGACCACGATCGCCGCCTCGGGATTGAGCCCGCCGAAGCGGCACTTGATGTTCAGGAACTTCTCGGCCCCGAGGTCGGCGCCGAAGCCCGCCTCGGTCAGCACGATGTCCCCGAGCGAGAGCCCCAGCTTGGTGGCGACCACCGAGTTGCAGCCGTGGGCGATGTTGCCGAAGGGCCCGCCGTGCACCAGCACCGGGCCGCCCTCGAGGGTCTGCACCAGGTTCGGGAGCATCGCGTCCTTGAGGAGCAGCGTCATCGCGCCGCTGGCCTTGAGGTCGCTGGCCCGGATCGGCTTCTTGTCGCGGGTGAGGCCCACGATGATCCGGCCCAGCCGCTGCTCCAGGTCCTGGAGGTCGGTCGCGAGGCAGAGGAGCGCCATGATTTCGCTCCCCGGCACGATCACGAACCGCTCTTCCCGGGTCGGGCCGCCGTTGAGGCCGCCCATGCCGACGATGATGTTCCGGAGCGCCCGGTCGTTCATGTCGATGGTGCGGGGCCACGTAATCCGGCGGCTGTCGATCCCGAGCGCGTTGCCATGGTGGATATGGTTGTCCAGCATGGCCGAGAGCAGATTGTGCGCCGAGGTGATGGCGTGGAAATCTCCCGTGAAGTGCAGGTTGATCTCGTCCATCGGCACCACCTGCGCGTACCCGCCGCCCGCCGCCCCGCCCTTCACGCCGAAGACCGGGCCCAGCGACGGCTCCCGGATGGCGATCACCACCTTCTTGCCCAGCTTCCGGAGCGCCTGGCCCACCCCGATGGTACAGGTCGACTTCCCTTCCCCCGCGGGGGTCGGGTTGATGCCGGTGACGAGGACCAGCCGGCCCGTCGGCTTCCGCTTGGCGATCGCCTCCGGGGCGATCTTCGCCTTGAAGCGGCCGTAGGGGAGGATCTCGTCGGGACCGAGGCCGATTTCGGCAGCCACGTCGGCGATGGGCCGCATCTTCGCAGCCTGGGCAATTTCGATATCAGAAGGCACGCTGGACATGACGGGAGCTTCTCCTGGGAGAAGTGTGCGGGGATGAACGACGGCCGCCCGGGCTCTGGGCCACGGGTCAGACGGGTGAAAGCTTATGGAACCGGCATGAATGGGCCGTGAAGGTGGCCCGAGTCAGCCCGGAAGGCGGGGGCCGAACACCCGGCGGGCGTTGGCTCCTGTCTGCGAGACCAGCTCGTCCAGCGGAACGTCCCGGAGCTGCGCGATCCGCGCGGCCGTGGCCGCGACGTAGCGCGGCTCGTTCCGCTTGCCCCGGTAGGGCACCGGCGCCAGGTAGGGGGCGTCGGTTTCCACCAGCAGGCGATCGGCCGGCACCAGCCGCACCGCCGCCTCGTCCCGCCAGTTCTTGAAGGTCACCATCCCGCTGAACGAGACATAGTCGCCCCGATCCAGCCCCGCCCGCAAGAGGCCCGGTCCGCTGGAGAAGCTGTGGAGGATGGCGGGAACGTCGGGAAAGCGGCGCAGGATGGCGGCGATGTCGTCGTCAGCCTCGCGCGCGTGGATGACCACCGGCTTGCCCAGCTTCCGGGCGATCTCGAGCTGGCACTCGAAGACCCGCTGCTGCACGCCCCGGGGGGAGTAGTCGTAGTGGTAGTCGAGCCCCATCTCCCCCATGGCGACCACCCGGGGGTCGGCCAGGGTGGCGACCAGCCAGGCCTCCAGCTCGGCGTTCCACCCGCTGGCGTCGTGGGGATGGACCCCCGCCACCACCGAGAGCCGGGCCTCGCCGGCCGCGAGCGCCAGGGCCCGCTCGGCGGCGGGGCGGGACTCGCCGATCACCACGATGTGCGCCACCCCGTCGGCCCAGGCCCGCTCCAGGACCTCGGGGAGGTCCGGAGCGAACTGGTCGGAGGCGAGGTGGCAGTGGGTGTCGACGAGGGGCATGGGGCCGAAGAGCGATTCTGTCATCCCGAGCGAAGCGAGGGATCCCTGATCTTCTCACGCAAAATCAGGGATTCCTCGCTGCGCTCGGAATGACAGACTAGGCCTTGGCCCCGGCGGGCTCCCGCTTCTCCGGCACCCCGGCGGCGCGGGCCGCGGTCCGCACCCCGCGGGCATCGGCGCCGGGCCACTTGTGCTCGATCCACATCAGCACCGGGCTCGCGATGTAGATCGACGAGAAGGTGCCGGTGAAGACGCCGAAGAACATCACCAGCGCGAAGGGCCGGATCACCTCGCCGCCGAAGATGGCGAGCGACATCAGCGTCGCCAGGGTGGTGCCGTGGGTCAGGATGCTCCGCGGCAGGGTCTCGTTCACCGACCGGTTGAGGATGTCGGCGAAGTGGTCCCGCTTGTACTTGTGCAGGTTCTCGCGGACCCGGTCGAAGATGATGATCGTGTCGTTGAGCGAGTACCCTACCATCGAGAGCACCGCGCCCACCACCACGAGGCTCACCTCGAGACGCATCAGGGCGATGAACCCGATCGTCAGGATGATGTCGTGGGCCGTGGCCACCACCGCCGCGAGGCCGAAGCGCCACTCGAAGCGGAAGGCGAGGTAGGCCAGCACCGCGAAGAAGCTGTAGAAGATCGCCAGCAGCGCCTTGGTGCGGAGTTCGCCGCCGACCTTGGGCCCCACCGCCTCACCCTTCTGCTGGGTGTACTGCCCCGCCCCGATGACCTGGTCGAGCGCCGTGTGGATGGCGTTGGCGGTTTCCTGGGTGTTGTCGGCGTCGGAGCCGGTCTTGGCGGTGCGCGCCCGGATGATGAACTCCCCGGGCCCGCCGAACGACTGGATCTCGGCGCCGTGAATCCCCTGGGCATCGAGCGCCCCGCGCAGCTTTCCGGCATCCACGCTCTGGGCGGCTTTCACTCGCACCAGGGTGCCGCCGGTGAACTCGATCGAGTAGTTGAGGCCCCAGATCGCGAGCCCGATGAACGCGACCGCGAAGAGCGCGCCCGTCACCATGTAGGCGTAGCGCCGGACCCCGATGAAGTCGTAGTTCGCGTTGGCAAAGAAGCGGATCATGTCAGATGCTCAGCGTTTGCATGGAGGGCTGGCGGTCCAGCCACAGCATGTAGAAGGTCCGGGTGACGAACACCGCCGTGATCATGGAGGCGATGACGCCGATGGTCAGCGTGACCGCGAAGCCCTTGACCGGGCCGGTGCCGAACTGGAAGAGGAAGAGCGCCGTCATCACGGTGCTGACGTTGGAGTCGACGATGGCGTTCATCGCGTGCTTGAACCCCTCGTCGATCGAGAGCCGCACCGTCTTGCCCAGGAGCAGTTCCTCCCGGATCCGCTCGAAGATCAGCACGTTCGCGTCCACCGCGATGCCCACCGACAGGATCAGGCCCGCGAGGCCCGGGAGGGTGAGCGTCGCCCCCAGCATCGCCAGGGCGCCGACCGAGAAGAGGATGTAGAAGGCCAGCGCCGCCACCGCGAGCCCGCCGCTCTTCTTGTAGATCCCCACCATGATGAGGATCACCAGCACCGTCCCGACGATCCCGGCCACGATCCCGCCCTTGATCGAGTCGGCCCCGAGGCTCGCGCCCACCTGGCTCTCCTCCACGATCTTGAGCGGCACCGGCAGCGCGCCGGCCCGGAGCGTCAGCGCCAGGTCGCGGGCTTCCTGGAAGGTCTTCCCCGCCAGGGTGATCTGGCCCCGCCGCTCGATCCGCTCCTGGATCACCGGGGGACGCCCCTGGACCTTGTCGTCCAGGATGATCGCCATGTAGTTGCCGACGTTCCGGCCGGTGCCCTCGCCGAAGTCGCGGGCGCCCTTGCGGTCGAGCTCGAAGGTGACGATCGGGCCGCTGGTGAGCGGGTCGATGTCTTCCTTCGCGTCCACCAGGCTCGCGCCGGTCACGATCGGCCGGTCCTCGACCACGTAGAGCTGGGCGTAGGCCTTGTTCCCCACACTCAGGTCGGTGGCCGACCAGCGGAACTCGAAGCGCCGCGGGAAGAGCGCCGCCACGTCCGGCAGGCGGAGCAGGCTGTCCACCAGCGGCACCGCGGTCTTCTCGACCAGGTACTCGCCCGGGCTCAGCTGGTACCCCGCCGTCGCCGAGGTGAGGATCAGCCCGCTCAGCACCCCGCCCTGCACCGGGGTGGTGTCGCGCGCGGCGGCCGAGTCCTTCGCCCCCTTCTTCGCGCTGTCCCCCACCGCCGCCTTCTTGCTGGTGTCACCCTGCAGCAGCTGGGTCACCGCGCTCGGCGCCGCGGCCTCGACCCCGGTCGGGGCCCGGATGCCGAGCCGCTGGACCACCCGGTCCATCGAGGGGAGTGCCTTGTCGAGCGCCTCGCTCCGGTCGGTGATCCGGAACTCGAGGAAGGCGCTCTTCTGCACCACCGCCTTGGCCCGGGCGGGATCGGTGATCCCGGCCAGCTCCACGACGATGCGCTGGTCGCCCTGCTTCTGGACCAGCGGCTCGGTCACGCCGAACTCGTCGATCCGCTTGCGGAGCACGGTGAGCGCCAGGTCGATGTCCTTCGCCGGGTCGGCCGAGACCCGCTTCGACTGGTCGAGCTCGAGCCCCAGGTGCATGCCGCCCTGGAGGTCGAGGCCGCGCTTGAGCGGCACCTGCTTGATCACGGTGTCGCGGATGCTCCCGTCGGGGCCCCGCTCGCGGATCTTGGTGTTCCGCGGCACGAGGGCGGCCACCGACAGGGCCACCATCGCCACGATGAGGCCGATTCGGGTCTTGAGGGAAGTGACTACCATCTGGTCTCAGGCATGGGACGCGCGATTGTGATCGATCTGGGCATCGTGCCGCTCGAGCGCGTCGAGGGCCGCGGCACGGTCCCGTTCCAGTTGTGTCGTGAGCTCCGCGACCGAGCCGAACTTCCGCACGTCGCGCAGCCGTTGCACCCACTCCACCCGTACCCACTGGCCGTACAGGTCTTCGTTCACGCCGAAGAGGTGGACCTCCACCGTGCGGCTGGTGTCGCCGAAGGTCGGCTTGCCGCCCTGGTTGAGCATCCCCCCCGCCCGGCCCCCGGCCCACTCCACCCGGGCCGCATACACCCCGTCCGGCGGGAGCAGCTTCCGGTCGGGAAACTCCGAGACGTTGATCGTCGGGATCCCGATCGTCCGGCCCCGCCCCGCGCCGCGGATCACCCGCCCGCTCAGGGTGTAGGGCCGGCCCAGGAGCCGCGCGGCGGTCTTGAGGTCGCCGCCCCCCACCGCCCGCCGGATCGCGGTGCTGCTGATGGCGTGACCCCCCAGCTCCACCGCCCGCACCACGTCCACCTGGAACCCGTCGGTGGCGCCCAGCCGCCGGAGCGTCTCGACATCGCCGCTCCGCCCCCGGCCGAAGCCGTGATCGTGCCCGATGACCAGCTCCCGCATCCCGCAGCGCCCCACCAGCACCTCGCGCACGAACCGCTCGGGCGTGTAGTCCGCGAGCCGGCGGTCGAACTTGAGGAACACCACGTAGTCGAGGTCGGTGAGCGCCAGGACCTCGCGCCGCTCCGGACCCGAGGTCAGCAGCGGCGGCGCGGCCTGCGGGTTCACCACCACGAGCGGGTGCGGCTCGAAGGTCACCAGCACGCTCTTGCGTCCCGCAGCCCGCGCCCGGGTGGCGATCTCGCGGAGCACCGCCATGTGGCCCAGGTGCACCCCGTCGAAGGTGCCCACGGTGACCACAGTGCCCTCCGGATGGGCCGGGAGAATCGCCGTCATCCCGCGGGCTCCAGCACCACGGCGGGGCGGAAGGAGCCCTCGCTCGCGTACCCGATGGCGATGAGACGGTCTCCGTGCGCGACCGCAGCAAGCGGGCGGTCAGGCGGACAGGCGGTCAGGCGGTCAGGAAGTGCCTTGCCATGGCCCAGCGCCTTCGTCTCGTCCTCGCTCACGTCGATCCGGTCGAGATGGCCCAGCACGCTCAGCGGCGGGCGGACCGACTCGGCGCTCACCTGCTCCAGCGCCACCGCGTCCTCCACCCGGAGCGCACCGATCGCCTCGCGCCGGAGCGCGGTCAGGTGCGCCCCCGTGCCGAGCCGCTCGCCCAGGTCGCGCCCGATGGCGCGCACATAGGTGCCGGCACTCACCGTCGTCCGGAACACCAGCTCGGGATAGTCATAGGCGACCAGCTCGATCGCGTGCACCACGATGTCCACATCCGCCAGCGCCACGGTCTCGCCCCGACGGGCCTTCGCGTAGCTGCGTTCGCCGTCGATCTTCTTGGCCGAGTAGGCCGGCGGCCGCTGCTTCTGCGGCCCGAGGAACTCCCGCAACGCCATCTCGACCTCGGCACGGGATGGCTGACCGCCCGTCCGCCTTCCCGCCTGCCCGCCCTCTATCACCTCGCCCGTCAGGTCGTCCGTACTGGTCACAATCCCCAGTCTCGCGCCCGCCAGGTACGTCTTCGCCTGCTGCTCCACGAACCGGGCCAGCCGGGTCGCCCGGCCCGCCAGCACCACCAAAAGCCCGGTGGCGAAGGGATCCAGCGTCCCGGTGTGCCCCACCGCGCGGGTCTTGAGGGCCCGGCGCACCCGGCTCACCACGTCGTGGCTGGTCAGCCCGGCGGGCTTGTCCACCAGCACTGCGCCGTACGGCCCGGTGGTCAGTCGCCTTGCTCCTGCCGGAGATCCGACAGGATCCGCTCGATCCGGGCCGCATGCTCCAGCCCGCGGTCGAGCTCGAAGCGGAGCTCCGGCACCACCCGGGTCGACAGGGTCTTGCTGACCTTCGAGCGGAGGAAGCCCGCCGCGCTCTGGAGTCCCTCGATCGCCGGGCCCCGCTGGGCCTCGTCCCCCATGATGCTGACCCGCACCGTGGCCACCGAGAGGTCGTTGGTGACCTGCACGTCGGTCACCGTCACGAACCCGATCCGCGGGTCGCGGAGCTCCCCGAGGAGCGCTTCCGCGATGATCTGCCGGATGGTCTCGGCCACCTGTTCGGGCCGCCGCTTGCTTCCCTTCATGCCACCGTCACCGTCGTCTCGATGATCCGGACGCCGTCGGCCGCCTCGATGATCCCGTCGGCGTCCCGCAGCGTCTCTTCCACCACCCGCCGTTCACTTCCCACCGCGGCGCAGGCCAGCCCGGCCCGCTGCCACAGCTCCTGGTGCTCCACCTCGGCCACCGAGACGTTGAGCCGCCGGCGGAGCTCGGCCTTGAGCGACTGCAGCACCGAGCGCTTGTCCTTGAGCGACAGGCACCCCTCGAGGTGCAGGTCCCAGCGCTGGATGGCGGCGTACATAGGCGGCAGAGCGGCAAAGCGGGCGGGCGGCAGCACGGCGGCGGCACGACTCCGGCCGCCTTGCCGCTCTGCCGCCCTGCCGCCTTACGCGGCCCCGCTCCCGCTCGCCGAACTCGCCAGCGTCCGCTTCACTTCCTCGATCCGGAAGCTCTCGATCACGTCGCCCACCTTGAGATCGTTGTAGTTCTCGATCCCGATACCGCACTCGAGCCCTTCCTTCACTTCCTTCACGTCGTCCTTGAAGCGCTTGAGGCTCGACAGCATCCCCTCGTAGACCTGCACCCCGTCGCGCATGACCCGCGCCTTCGCGGTCCGGGCGATGGTGCCGTTCTTGACCTGGCAGCCGGCGATGGTGCCGACCTTGCTGACCTTGAAGAGCTGGAGGACCACCGCGTCGCCCAGCACCGTCTCCTTCGATTCCGGCTTGAGCAGGCCCTCGAGCGCGTTGCGGACGTCGTCCACCGCCTCGTAGATGATGCGGTAGGTGCGCACGTCCACGCCTTCGCGATCGGCGGCGGCGCGGGCGCCGGCATCGGGCCGCACGTGGAAGCCGATGATGATCGCCCCCGACGCCTTGGCCAGCAGGATGTCGCTCTCGCTGATCGAGCCCACGCCGCGGTGCACGATGTCGACCCGGACCTCGCCGGTCGACAGCTGGCCCAGCGCGTCGGCGAGCGCTTCCGCCGGACCGCCCTGGTCGGCCTTGATGATGAGGCGCAGCGCGCCCATCTGGCCCTGCGCCAGCGCCCGGGAGATGTCCTCCAGCGAGCCACCCCGCGCGGTGCGCCGGTTCTGCGCCTCGCGCTCCAGCCGCTGCCGCTTCTGGGCGATCTCGCGTGCTTCCACCGCGTCGGCGGTCACCACGAAGTTGTCGCCCGGCGACGGCGTCCCCTCGAAGCCCAGGATCTGCACCGGGATCGACGGGCCCGCTTCCCTGGTGTTCTTGCCGCGCTCGTCGAAGAGCGCGCGCACCCGGCCGGAGAACTTCCCGCAGATGAAGTTGTCGCCGACCTTGAGCGTGCCCTTCTGCACCAGGATCGTGGCGACCGGGCCCTTCCCCGGGTCGAGCGTGGCTTCCACCACCGTGCCGGACGCCTGCCGGTCGGGGTTGGCCTTGAGGTCGAGGATTTCGGCCTGCAGCAGGATCTGCTCCAGCAGCTGGTCGACGTTGGTGCCCTTCTTCGCCGAGATCGGCGTCGAGAGCACCTGGCCGCCGAACTCCTCCAGCACCACGTTGTGGCTCAGGAGGTCCTGCTTCACCTTCTGGATGTTGGCGGCGGGCAGGTCGATCTTGTTGATCGCGACGATCATCGGCACGCCGGCGTTCTTGGCGTGGCTGATCGCCTCGATCGTCTGCGGCATCACCGCGTCCTCGGCCGACACCACCAGCACCACGATGTCGGTCACCTGCGCGCCGCGGGCGCGCATGGCGGTGAAGGCCTGGTGGCCCGGCGTGTCGAGGAAGGTGATGTGCTTCCCGCTCGGCAGCGTCACGTGGTACGCGCCGATGTGCTGGGTGATCCCGCCCGACTCGCCCGCGACCACGTTGGCCTTGCGGATGTAGTCGAGCAGCGAGGTCTTGCCGTGGTCGACGTGACCCATGATGGTCACCACCGGCGGCCGGGGCAGCAGGTGACCCTCGTCGCTCGCGTCGGACTCCTCCGCGGTCTCGGTGGTCGCCGCGTACTCCTCTTCCTTCATCGCCTGGAAGCCGAACTCCGAGGCGATCAGCTCGATCTGGTCGAAGTCGAGCCGCTGGTTCACCGTCACCATCAGGCCCAGCCCCTTGAACGCCAGCTGGACGATCTGGCTGGCCGGCACCTTCATCAGGTCGGCCAGCTCGGAGACCGAGATGAACTCGTTCACCCGGATGCGGGTCTTCTCGGCTTCGCGCTCCTCCTTCGCGCGGGCCATCGCCTCCTGGTAGTTCGAGGAGTCGCGCCGCACCCCCTTCTTGGCGGTGCCGCGGTGCATCCCGGCGAGGGTCTTCTCGATGTTCGCCAGCACCGCTTCCTGGTCCACGGAGCTCCGGCGCGGCTTCTTCCCCTTCTTGCGGCCGCCGCCCTTCTCGGCGTCGGGGCCGAACTGCTTGGGACGCTCACCGGTCGCGGGACCCACGGCGCCGCTGGGACGCCCGGTCTGGCTGGGGCGACCCGGGCCGCCCGGCCCACGCGGACCACCCGGCCCACGGGGACCACCCCCGGACGAGGGGCGCTGGCCCGGCCCGCCCGGATTGCTCGAGCTGTAGGCCGGCGTGGGCCGGTTGAAGCGCGGGGTCGGTCCACCGCCCGGAGGCGCGACCGGCCGCGGAATCCGGGTCGGGATGCGGGGCGGCGCACTCGGGCCACTCGGCGTCTCACCGGCCGACGGCGGGGCCGGCGGCGCGGAGGCGGCGGGCCGCGACGGGAAGAGGGTCTCGGAATCGCGCGGCGCGGGACGGCGCTCCGTCGGCTGTGCCGGCACGACGACCGGCTCCTCGCTGGTGTCGGCGGGGAGCGGCGGCAGGTCCTTGAAGAGGGCGCGGGCGCGCTCCTCGATCGAGGAGGGGAGCATCGGCTCCTCCCGCTTCTCGACCGGCTTCTGGAGATTCAGCGCTTCCTCGCGGAGCGCGTCGGCCACCCGCTCGGCTTCGGCCACCGCTTCGGCCTGGGCCACTTCGGCGGCGGTGCGGCGGCGCTTGGCCGGCTTCCCCGCCTCGTTGACCGGCTCGGGCTCGGCCGCCGCGGCGGCCTTCACCGCCTTGGGCGCGGCCTTCTTCTTCCCCTTCTTGGCGGGCTCTTCCGTGGCCTGGGCGGCCTTCCGCTTTTCGCGCTCCCAGCGCACGCGGATGGCGGACACCTGCCCATCCTCGAGCGGAGACATGTGGCTCCGCACGAAGATGTTCATGTCCTTGAGCATGTTCATGAGCTGCTCGGCGGGGACGCCGAATTCAGCCGCCAGGTCGTGCACGCGAGTCTTGACCACTCAGGCCTCCATGTGCGCACCGCCGGACCCCGCATCCACGAGGCCACGGGCGAGCGCCCGATCCACTACCCCGACGACCATCACCGCCGGCCGGTTGAGCCGGCCCCCGATCGTCTCGGCCGCGGGCCCACCCACGAGCGGGACCCCGCGACCAGCTGCCAGTCGTACCACTTTCTCCTGCGCCCGGGGACTCGCGTCCGCCGCGACCACCAGGCAGGCGAACCGGTCATGCAGCAACCCCTGCCGCACCTGGTCCACCCCGATCACCACGTTGCCCGACCGGAACCCCAGGCCGAGCAGCCGCAGGATCGCTTCGTCAGCTGCTGGCGTCCTCGCCCCCATCCTCGGTGGTGAGCTCCGCCAGGAAGCCCATGAACTGCTCCGCGCGCTCCGGGGTCATCCCCGGGATCTTCTCGATGTCTTCCCGCTCCAGGTCGATCACGTCGGCCAGCGTCGAGTAGCCCGCGGCGTTGAGGATCGCGAGCAGCTCGGGGGTGAGCCCCGACAGCTCGGTGAGCGGCACCTGCATCCCGGCCTCGTCCTCCGGCGGGAGCGGCGCGAAGAGCGGCCCCTCGCCGCCGCGCTCGAGCCACTCGCGGCTGGAGTAGAGGTCGATCTTCCACCCGGTCAGCTCGGAGGCGAGCCGCACGTTCTGGCCGTTGCGCCCGATGGCGAGCGACAGCTGGTCCTCGTCGACCACCGCCTGGATGGTCTTGCTCGCCGGGTCGGAGAACACCTTGGCGACGCGGGCCGGGGCCAACGCGAGCCGGGCGAAGCGCTCCGGGTCGGGCGACCAGGGGACGATGTCGATGCGCTCGCCGCCCAGCTCGTTCACCACCGCCTGGACGCGGGAACCCTTGAGGCCGACACAGGCGCCCACCGGGTCGATGGCGTCGTCGCGGGAGATGACCGCGATCTTGGTGCGGCTCCCGACTTCGCGGGCCCAGGCCCGGATCTCGACGATCGCCTGCTGGATTTCGGGGACCTCGAGCTTGAAGAGCGCCTTGACGAAGAGCGGGTCGGCGCGGGAGAGGATCAGGCGCGGCCCCTTGGGGGTCTCCTCGAGGCGCTTGAGCACCGCCCGGATGGTATCGCCCTGGTGGAACTTCTCCCGGTGATTCTGCTCCCGGTACGGAATGATCGCTTCGGCCTCGCGGAACTTGTTGAGCATGATGACGAGCTTGCCTCGCTCGATCTGCTGCACCTCGCCCGAGAGGAGCTCGCCCACCTTGCTGGCGAACTCGTCGCGGATCCGGGTCCGCTCGCCTTCGCGCACCCGCTGGATGATCCGCTGCTTGGCGGCCTGCACCGCCAGCCGGCCGAACTCGGCGAAGGGGACATCCTCTTCCAGCATGTCGCCCAGGGCGAAGTCAGGATCCTCGTAGCGGGCTTCCTCGAGGGAGATCTGCGAGCTGGCATCCTCGACCAGCTCCACCACCTGGCGGAGCCGGACGATGCGGATGGTCCCCTTCAGCTCGTCGAACTCGAGCTCGAAGCGGACGTTGGGCCCGTAACGGCGCGCGAGGGCAGCGTGAATGCCGTCACGCAGCAGGTCGATGAGCTCGCTGCGATCCAATTGCTTGGTGTTCGTCAGCTCGCGGATTGCGGTCAGTACTTCCGGGGAACCGGACATCCCTCGTCTCCTGCCTATGGCTCGTGGCGGTCCTGGACCGCCGGCTCGTCCACCAGCAACGCTTCCTTGATCTCGTCGAGTGCCACCACCGGCTCGCTGCCATCGGGCAGCCGGAGCCGGACATGCGCGTCGTCGGGGAGGTCCAGGATCACGGCTCGCGGATGCCCCTTGAGGCCCCGCGCGGTGACCCGGACGACCCGGCCGGCGTACTTCCGCCAGTGTTCCGGGAACCGGACCGGGCGTTCGAGCCCGGGCGAGGATACCTGGAGCGTGTAACGATTGCCGATGCCCCCCGGACCCTCGAGCATCGGCTCGAGCTCCCGGCTGACCCTGGCACAGTCTTCGGCGGTGATGCCATGCCCGGGCCGACTGTCCGGGCGGTCGATGCGGACCTGAATGGCTGGGCGCTGCGGCGGGCCGGACTTCCGGAATTCGATGAGATCGAACCCCAGACCGGCGACGATGCGGCGGACTGCCTCGAGCAGCGGCTCGGCACCCATACTGAGGTACCCGAAAAGAAAAAGTGGGGGAACTCCCCCACCTCACCAACCGCTGCGCTCCCGGAACAGCGCTCATAACCTAATGGGGGAAGTCGGGGAGTCAACTCCGGGCGGGGTATATAGTAGAGGCCGGGCGGGAGTGGGGCCAGCGGGCGGTCAGGCGGCTAGGCGGCTAGGCGGCTAGGCGGCTAGGCGGCTAGGCGGAAGGTCGCCGGGGGACGCCCAAGGGCGAGAGGGACGGGGGCGGGTCCGGAGGCGCGTTAGCTCCCTGTCCCTTCTTGCACCGCTGACGCGCCGAGGAGGTACAGCGCCGGAGGGCCCGCTCCCGTCACCCTCGCCCAGGCGCGGCCACCAGCTACTTCGGCAGAATCCCCAGGTACGCCACCATCCGGCCGTCCGACCCACCCGACGCCCGGTGGCTGTAGAACATCGCCCGGTCATGCGCCGAGCAGAATTGTGATGTGGAAATTGTGGAGAGACCCAATTTCCTGGCCCGCTCCGCCACAACGGCACGCAGGTCGGCGTGCCATGGCCCAGCCCCTTCCGCCGGCAATCCGCACCCGGCCATCACTTCAGAACCTACTTCATAGCACGGCCCACAAATACTTATACCACAGTGTAATACGATGTTCTCAACACGTGCCTTTGCACGGTCAACGAGAACCTCAACTCCGCGCTCCAGGATCCCCCCGGCCGTCCCCCGCCAGCCACTATGGAGCAGCGCAATCGCGCGAGCCACGGGATCGACAAGATAGAGAGGAATACAGTCCGCCACCGTCACCGTGAGCAGCAGGCCCGGGGTCGCTGTGGCGTGCCCATCCACCCCCTCGATCTGCACCCACCCTGCCCCGTCGGCATGCCAGGCCACGTCGGTCTTGTGGACCTGGTTGCCCAGGATCGTGGCCCGGAACCCCGGCTCGGCACGCCGGAAGGCCCGCCAGCGTGTCATGACGTCCCCGACCGGGGCGTCGGTCCAGAGCCCCAGGTCGAATCCCCGGCCCCCGCCCTCCCCTCGGCCCGTAATCCCGGCCACCACACCGTACTGCTCCCGCCAGCCGGGGACCTCGTAGCGCGGCACCTCCCCGGGAAGGCGGACCTCGCGGACGAGCCGTTCCGCGTTCTGCGCTTCGCGTTCCGCGTTACTTCCCATCCGGCTCGAGCCTCAGGGACACGGAGTTGATGCAGTAGCGGAGCCCCGTCGGCCGAGGGCCGTCGGGGAAGACGTGCCCCAGGTGGCTGTCGCACCGGGCGCAGTGGACCTCGGTCCGGACCATCCCGTGGCTCCGGTCGGTGGTGGTCTCCACCGCATCCGCCGAGGCCGGCTGGGTATAGCTGGGCCACCCGGTGCCGCTGTCGAACTTGTCGCTGGAGCTGAAGAGGGGCTGCCCGCAGGCCACGCAGTGGTAGGTGCCCGACTGGTGGGAGTTCCAGTACTCGCCGGTAAAGGCCGGCTCGGTGCCGTGCTGCCGGGCGACCCGGAACTGCTCGGGACTGAGCGCCGCGCGCCATTCGGCGTCGGTTTTCGTGAGCTTGGAGGTCATGGGACGATATGAGGTGAGCGGTGAGCAGTGAGCGGTGAGTGGTGAAAAACGTCCCATATAGAATGAGCGGCGAGTCGAGAGGAGTTCCCGCTCACCGCTTACCGCTTACCGCTTACCGCTCACGCAGTTAGTCGAGTCTCTTGATCTCCGCGCCCAGACTCCTGAGCCGCTCGTCGATGTTCTCGTAGCCCCTCTCGATCTGGCCGATGTTGTGGACCGTGGTGGTCCCCTCGGCGGCGAGGGCGGCGAGCAGCATCGCCATGCCGGCGCGGATGTCGGGGGATTCCACCGTCCCGCCCCGGAGCCGGGCCGGCCCGGAGATGACCACCCGGTGCGGGTCACACAGGACGATCCGCGCCCCCATGCCGATCAGCTTGTCGACGAAGAAGAGCCGCGACTCGAACATCTTCTCGAAGACCAGCACCATCCCCTCGCACTGGGTCGCGGTCACCACCGCGATCGACATCGCGTCGGCGGGAAAGGCCGGCCAGGGACCGTCCTCGAGCTTGGGGACGTGGCCGCCCAGGTCGGGGCGGATCCGCCGCTCCTGGTCGGCATCGACGATGAGGTGGTCGCCGTCGAGCCGTGGCCGCACCCCCAGCCGCTCGAAGCCCAGCAGCGTGCTCCGGAGGTCGTCGCCCCGGACCCCTTCGATCCGGAGGTTGCCGTTGGTGACGGCGGCGAGCCCGATGAAGCTGGCGATCTCGATATGATCGGGCCCGATGGCGTAGCTGCACGCCTTGAGCGGCCGGCCCCCTTCAATCACGTAGACGTTGGTCCCGATCCCCTCGATCGAGGCGCCCATCGCCACCAGCAGCCGGGCCACGTCCTGCACGTGCGGCTCGGCGGCGGCGTTGCGGAGCACGGTGCGCCCCTTGGCGCACACCGCCGCCATCAGCGCGTTCTCCGTCCCCGTGACCGACGGCTCGTCGAGGAAGATCTCGGCGCCCTTGAGGCCGCGGGTCTCGATCTCGAACTTCTCGCCCACCGTGAGCTGGGCGCCGAGCTGCTCGAGGGCCAGGAAGTGGGTATCCACCCGGCGGCGACCGATGACGTCGCCCCCCGGCGGGGGGAGCTGCACCGTCCCGAACCGGGCCAGGAGCGGCCCTGCCAGCAGGATCGAGGCGCGGATCTTGGCGCAGAGGTCGGGATTGAGCGGCTTGGCGGTGGCGTTGCGCGCGTCGATCCGGACGGTGTTGGGGCCGGTCCACTCGACCGAGGCGCCCAGATCGGCGACGAGGGCCAGCATCGTCTCCACGTCCCGGATGCGCGGGATGTTGCCCAGCTCGACGGGACCGTCGGCCAGGAGGGTGGCGGCGATGGCGGGGAGCGCGGCGTTCTTGTTGCCGGCAGGGCGGACCGCGCCGTTGAGGCGGCGGCCACCGGTAACCTGGAAGCGAGGAGGCATGCGGAATACTTGGGGCGCATGGTGCGGGCGTCAAGCGCCGCATTATCTTGCGCGTCTCACCAGTGGAGCCGGCCCGGCTCCCGGAACGTCTGGAAGGCAGCCCGATATGCTACTCGTACAAGCAGGCGAGGTCGCGAGCTGGGTCGGTCCGACCATGGCCATCTCCCTGGTGGTCATTGCCCTGTCCTTCATTGCCATTGCCGCCGCCGTCGTCCTCACCCTCCGGCAGGTGCTCCAGCGGATGCACCAGCTCTCCACCGTGGTGGACGGCCTGCGGGGCGACCTGGCACCCGCCCTCAAGATGGTGCAGTCGGTCTCCGGCGAGGGGGAGCGGATTGCCGCCCTCGTGAGCGGCGAGACCCAGGAGCTGGTGCGTACCTCCCGCGCGCTCCGCGCCGGACTGGAGCAGCGGTTCGAGAACCTCCAGGCGGTCTACGATGTCCTCGCCGAAGAGGTCGAGGAGACCGCGCTCGAAGCGGCGGTCACCCTTCGCTCCCTCCGGAGCGGCTTCGGGTGGTTCGGGATGATCCGCCGGCTTCTCCGGATGGGGCGGCGGCGTTGAAGAGAACGCAGCTCCTGATCGCGCTGGTGGCGGTCGGGGTCGTCGTCCTCTGCTTCCCCCATCCCCTTCTCGCGTGGACGCCGGGGACCCACATCTATCTCGGCGAGTCGGTGCTGGCGAATCTCGCCGCCCTCCCCGCGACCGTCGCCGACCTGCTCCGCGCCTTCCCCTTCGATTTCCTGTACGGCAACATCGCCGCCGACAGCTCAATCGCGAAGAAGTACGCCCCGGTGGGGCGCCACTGCCATGCCTGGCATGTCGGCCAGGAGATCTACGACCTGGCCCGGACCGACGCGCTGCGCGCCTTCGGCCTGGGCTACCTCTCGCACCTCGCCGCCGACGTCGTCGCCCACAATCACTTCGTCCCCCGCCAGCTCGTCCTCACCAGTTCCACCACCGGGTTCGGGCACTCCTACTGGGAGAGCCGCTTCGAGCAGCCGCTGGGCGGTTCCTTCGCCCGCACCGCCAAGGAAGTGATCCTCCTCGATCACACCCCGGCCGACACCCACCTCGACGCGATCATCTCCCCCACCATCTTCAGCGTGAAGACCAACCGGCGGCTCTTCCGGGGAATGGTGCACATCACCGAGACCCAGGGATGGCAGCGGGCGTTCGAGGTGGCGGAGAAGCGGAGCCGCTGGGACCTGCCGACGGCCGACGTCGAGCAGCATCTCGCGCTCTCGTTCGACTACATCATGGAGATGCTGGCGGTGCCCGATGCCGAGCCGCGGCGGTTCGATCCGGCGGGCGACACCCCGCTCCGTACCGCCAAGCGGATGCGGCGGGAAGCGCTGCTGGCGGGCGGGTGGCGGGACCGGGAGCGGATCGCGGAGACGGCGGAGAAGCACTTCGGCCTGCCCGAGCGGCAGCTGGAGTTCTGGCCGGAGGCGGCGGTGAAAAAGCCCTGGACTGGGCGCGAGGGCACCGAAGGAACCGACGTCGCGGGCAGAAACTGAAACACCGTGGAGGCGAAGAGCGAACAGGATTTGGGGATCTTGATGGATTTGGAGATTCCAGGGGCATTGCAACTCGTACAATCCCCAAATCCACTAACATCCAGTAATCCTGTTACCACTGTGCCTGCGCGCCGAGGCGGTGTGCAGTCGGGGAGAAGATGAGCGACGCGCCGGACGAGCTCTTCCTCGAACTCCAGTCGGTCCTCGCCGGGCGCTACTCGCTCGAGCGGGTGCTGGGACGCGGCGGCATGGGGATCGTCTACCTGGCGCGCGATGTCGCCCTCGACCGCCCCGTCGCGATCAAGCTGCTCCCCCCCGCCCTTGCCGACCGGCCCGAGTTCCGCCAGCGGTTCCTCCGCGAGGCCCGCACCGCCGCCCGGCTGTCCCACCCCAACATCGTCCCCATCCACGCGGTCGAGGAATCAGGCCGGCTGGTCTGGTTCGTCATGGCCTACGTCCCGGGACAGAGCCTCGGCCAGCGGATCCGCGACGGCGGGCCGCTGACGCCAAGCGAGGCCTCGCGGGTGCTGCGCGACGTCGCGTGGGCGCTGGGCTACGCCCATTCGCAGGGGGTGGTGCACCGGGACGTGAAGCCCGACAACATCCTGCTCGAGGCGGGCACCCGCCGGGCGCTCATCGCCGATTTCGGCATCGCGGCGCCGCAGCTCGACGCGACCGAGACGTCGGGAGTGCTCGGGACGGTGGCATACCTGAGCCCGGAGCAGGCCCGGGGCGATCCCGCCGACGGGCGAAGCGATATCTACGCGCTGGGCGTGGTTGGATGGTGCGCGCTCTCGGCCAAGCTCCCCTACGCCGTCACCACCCTCGAGGAGCTTGTGGCGCAGCACCTGGCAGGCGCACCGCCCAACTGCGCCACCGCCGCTCCCCACGCACCCCGGGCGATCTGCCGGGTGATCGATCGCTGCCTGGCGCACTATCCCAGCGCGCGGTTCCAGACCGCCGAGCAGCTGGCCGAGGCGCTCGACCAGCTCGCCGCAGCGCCGAGCGAACTTCCCGCGCCACTGCGTGTGTGGCTGACCAAGGGGCGCGATGCCCGCACGGGGCTGGCGGTGTGGAGCCTCCTCTGGGGTATTCCGGCGATTTCGGCCTTGATGGCCGCCATCGTCGGAACGTTTCCGGGGGTGCTCGCCATCACCATCTTCGCCGGGAGCATGGGAGTGCTGCCCTGGAGCGTGTATGCCACCGCCCGGGTGATGCAGACCCGGAAGGTGCTGGCGGCCGGCTACACCCCGAACGACCTCGTCCTGGCGATCCGCAGCTACGCCGAGCGGCGCCAGGAGGAACTCGCCTTCGAGATCGGAAAGCCGCCGTCCGCGCTGGGACGGGTGATCCGACGGGTCACGTGGGTCGCCTTCGTCGGAGCCATCGCAGGCGTGTTCGCCCTGCCATTCGTGACGCCGGTCCTCAAGGTCTTTGGCTATGGCTGGATGGGACTCGCGTTGCTGGCCGTCGGTGGCGCTGGCCTCGGCACGATCATCCCGGGGCGGGAGATTCCCGCGCGTGACCGGGTCGCCACCTGGCAGGAGAAGTTCTGGACCAGCGGCGTGGGTCGCCTGCTCACCCGCATGGCGGGATGGCGGCTGAAGCGAACCAGCGCCCCGGAACAGACCCTCCACCGCCCCACCGAGGTCGCGCTGGGCGAGGCGGCCGATGCCCTCTTCCGCGCCCTGCCGGGCGGCCAGCGCCAGGAGCTCAAGCAGCTGCCAGAGCAGATCCGCTATCTCTCGGCCCAGGCCCAGGCGATGCGCCGGAAGCTCGAGGAGCTCGACGACCTGATCGCCCAGGCGGCGCCGGACACGCTCTTCGGCGAGAAGCGCGATGGCGATGGTGGCGCGAGGGAGCTCAAGGAGGCCCGGGAAATCTGGGCGAAGGGGCTGCGGGAAACGGTGACGCTGCTCGAATCGCTCCGGGTCGGGCTGCTCAAACTCCACGCCGGGTCGGCCGTCCCGGACACGCTCACCGCCGACCTCGATGCGGCGCGGGATCTCCGGGCCCGGCTGAGCCTGCTGGCCGACGCGCATGGCTCGGTCTCCGAGCTGCTGGACCGACCGACGCCGGAAGGTGACAGGCCGGCTCGCTCCTGACGATATTTCGCCGGTCTCACTCGGACGCCACGCCCTGCGCACTCGCGAACTCCTGGCGGTTCTCGCCCTCGCCTTCTCCCTCCCCTCCTCCGCCGTTTCGCAGGTGGCGCTGGAGACCACCCCCGCCCGCCCCGCGCGCGGGATGCTGATCCGGCTCACGGTCACCCCGACGCTCACCGACCTGGTGAGCGGCATGGCGGGTGAGGTGGCCGAGGAACCGCTCCATTTCCAGAGCGGCAATGGCGGCATCTCCTGGACCGCCCTCGCCCCGGTGCCGGTGGAGGGTGGCGATTCCCTCCCCATCCTGCTCTACCTGACCCACGGCGGCCGTACCGACACCATCCACACCGCGATCGGCGTGTCCCAGCCGGGCTATCCCTCGGAGAAGCTGACCGTGGCGCCGAAGATGGCCGAACCGGACAGCGCCGGACGGGTCCGCATCAAGCAGGACGTCGCCAGGGCGCGGGAGGTGAGCCGGGCCGCGCACCAGACGGCGCGCCTCTGGGAAGACGGATTCGCGCTGCCGCGGAAGAGCCGGATCACGAGCGAGTTCGGGACCGGCCGGGAGTACAACGGGAAGGTCACCAGCCGCCACATGGGCACCGATTTCAACGGCAAGGTGGGCGACCCGATCGTGGCGACCAATCGCGGGCGGGTGGCGCTGGTGGCGCCGTTCTACCTGGCGGGCAACGTGGTCTATCTCGACCACGGCGAGGGGCTGGTCTCGGGGTACTTCCACCTGAGCAAGGCGCTGGTGAAGACCGGGGATATGGTCGAGAAGGGCCAGGTCATCGGCCGGGTGGGACGGACCGGTCGGGTGACCGGCCCGCACCTGCACTGGATCATGCGGTATGGTGGGGTGACGCTGGATCCGATGAGCGTGGTGTCACTGCTGAACAACAGCGTGAGCGGTGAGCGGTGAGCGGTGAGCGGTGAGCGGGGCCGAAGGTGGAGCCCTGTCATCCCGAGGCCGCAAGCGACCGGGGATCTACTTGCCCGTACTAGATCCCTCGCTTCGCTCGGGATGACAGCAGGAGAGCTCTTCCCGCTCCCGCTTACTGCTCACCGCTCACGCAGTCTTACTTCAGCTTGTCAGCAAGTAGGGCCCCGACCTTCTTCGGGTCCGCCTTCCCCGCGCTCTTCTTCATCACCTGCCCCTGCAGGAAGCCGAGCAGCTTGGTCTCCCCCGCCTTGTAGCGGGCGATCTCCTTCGGGTTCGCGGCGATCACTTCGTCGACCCACACCCCCAGCGCGTCGGCATCGCCCACCTGCAGCAGGCCCAGCTTCTCCGCCAGGTCCTTCGGCGACATGGCATACTCCCCGCTGGTACGCTGCTCCAGGGTCACCGAGAGCTGGCCATAGCTCGCCCGGGCGGCATAGACCTGCTTCGCCGCCTGGTTGCTGACCACGCCGTCCCGCACCGCCTTGATGAGCTCCGCGAGCCAGCGGGCGTCGACCACGAAATCGCCGCTCTCGTTGTAGCTCCGCATCGCCTCGGTCATCACCCAGTTGGCCGCGCCCTTGGGCTCGACTCCCTCGTGGACCACCGCCTCGAAGTAGTCGGCGATCTTCCGCTCCGCCGAGAGCACCCCGGCGTCGTAGGGGGGCAGCCCGAGGACGGTCATGAACCGGTCGCGCTTGGCGTCGGGCATCTCCGGCAGCCCGGCGTGCTGCTGCTCGATCCAGAGCCGGGTGAGCACCAGCGGCGGCAGGTCGGGATCGGGGAAGTAGCGATAGTCGTGGCTCTCCTCCTTCGAGCGCATCGGCCGCACTTCGCCGGTGCCGGCATTGAAGAGCATGGTCACCTGCTCCACCCGGCCGCCGCTCTCGACCACCTTGATCTGCCGGTCACGCTCGACCTGGAGCGCGCGCTCGACGTTGGCGAAGCTGTTCATGTTCTTCACCTCGGTCTTGGTGCCGAGGCGGGTGTCGCCGACTTTCCGGATGGAGATGTTGGCGTCGACCCGGAGCGAGCCCTCTTCCATGTTGCAGTCGCTCACCTGGCAGTAGAGCAGCAGCTGCTTGAGCCGGGTGAGATAGGCCCGCGCCTCGCCCGGGCTCCGCATGTCGGGCTCGCTCACGATCTCGGCGAGCGGCGTGCCGGCCCGGTTGAGGTCGACCGCGGTCTTGCCGGGGAGCCGGTCATGAATCGACTTGCCCGCGTCTTCCTCGACGTGGAGCCGGGTCACCCCAATCGTGAGCTTGCCCCGCTCGGGCGACTCGATCTCGATCCCGCCCTGGGTCGCCAGCGGCTGGTCGAACTGGGAGATCTGGTAGCCCTTCGGCAGGTCGGGATAGAAGTAGTTCTTCCGGGCGAAGATGCTGGTCTCGTGCACCTTGCAGCCGAGCGCGAGCGCGGCGCGGGTGGCGAGCTCGATGGCGTGCGCGTTCGGCACCGGGAGCGCGCCGGGGAGGCCGAGGCACACCGGGCAGACCTGGGTGTTGGGCGTCTGCCCGAACCGGGTGGAGCAGCCGCAGAACATCTTCGAGGCGGTGAGGAGCTGGACGTGGACTTCCAGCCCGATGACGGTTTCCCAGGTCATCAGCGCACCTCCCGGGTCGCGTCGAGGACTTTTTCGAGCGTGGCACAGACGCCCAGCATCTTCGACTCTCCGAACATCGGGCCGACGAACTGGGCCCCGACCGGAAGCCCGCCGGAGCGGCCCACCGGGATGCTCACGGCCGGCAGCGCCGCGAGATTGATGGAACAGGTGAAGATGTCGGCCAGGTACATCGCGACCGGGTCCTCGGTCTTCTCCCCCGCCTTGAAGGCCGGCGTTGGCGTCGTCGGGGTGAGCAGGAAGTCGACGCCCCCCGCGAAGACCTTCCGGAAATCGTCCGCGAGCAGCGCCCGCACCTGCTGCGCCTTCCGGTAGTACGCGTCGTAGTACCCCGAGCTCAGCACGTAGGTGCCGATCAGGATCCGGCGCCGGACTTCCGCGCCGAATCCCTGTCCGCGGGTGGCGCGGTAGAGCGACCGGATGTCTCCATCCGGACCGACCTTTCGCGGCCCGTAGCGGACGCCGTCGAAGCGCGCCAGGTTCGCCGCCGCCTCGGCCGGGGCCACGATGTAGTAGCAGGGCACCGCGAAGCGGGTGTGCGGCAGCGCCACGTCCTTCACGGTGCCGCCGAGGTCGCGGATGGCCTTGGCCGTGAGGTCGAGCCCCGCCTTCACGCCGGGATCGAGATCGCCGGGGACGTACTCCTTCGGAATCCCGAAGGTGAGACCCTTGAGATCGGCACGGGCCGCCTCGACCGCCGGGGGCGGCTCGTCGGCGCTGGTCGCGTCGTTGCGATCGACCCCGCTGATGACGCTGAGCACCCGGGCGGCGTCGTCCACCGTCTTCCCGAAGACGCTGATCTGGTCGAGTGAGGAGCCGAAGGCGACGAGCCCGAAGCGGCTCACCCGCCCGTACGTCGGCTTTACTCCCACAATGCCGCAGAAGCTGGCGGGCTGGCGCACCGAACCGCCGGTTTCGCTGCCGAGCGCCGCGGGCACGACGCCCGCCGCGACCAGCGCCGCCGAGCCCCCCGAGGAGCCGCCGGGGACCCGGGCGGGATCCATCGGGTGCTTCACCCTGCCCCACGCCGAGTGCTCGGTGGAGGAGCCCATGGCGAATTCATCGAGGTTGGTCTTGGAGGCGATGATCGCCCCGGCTTCCTTGAGCTTGCGGGTCACGGTCGCATCGAACGGCGAGACGTACCCCTCGAGGATCTTCGAGGCGCAGGTGGTCGGCTGTTCGGTGGTGACGATGTTGTCCTTGAGCGCGATCGGTACCCCGGCCAGCGGCAGCTTCTTCTTCGTGCCGGCGTCGAGCCCATCCACCCGCGCCGCCTGCTGGTCCAGGATCTCCTGGGTCCAGTGGAGGGTGGCGTTGAGGTCGGCGGCCTTGGTGAGGGCCGCGCCGGTGGTCTTGGCGACCGAGGTCGCAGTCGATTTCCCCGACCCGACCAGCTCGGCGATGTTGGCGACGCTGCTCATTCCCCCTCCATCGCGCCGAGCCGGGGCACGGCGAAGAGGCCCTGGGAAAATTCCGGGGCGATCGCCGACGGCGGGCGCACCAGCTTCACCGAGTCGACCACGTCGGGCCGGAGCGGCGTCTTCGCCGGGCCGGCCAGGAACGGCGGCGCCTGCTCGCCCGCCGGCACTTCGTTCAGCTGCTCGACGAAGCCGACGATGCGGCCCATCTGGTCGACCAGCTTGGGCAGGTCGGCCTCGGCCACGTCCAGCTCGGCCAGCCGGGCGACATGCAGGACGTCCTCACGGCGGATACTCATGCGCTCTCCATTTCCCGTTCCAGGCCGGCGTAGGCGACCAGCAGCTGCTTCACGCCCACTTCGTCGTCATCGAATTTCACGGTCACCTTGAGGTCCTTCCCGGTGCCGGTGAGTCCCTGAATCACGCCGCCGCCGAAGCGCCGGTGCCGCACCCGCTCGCCTTTGACGTAGCGGGGGGAGTCCTGGGACACCTCTTCAGGCGGTCGGGCGGTCGGGCGGTCAGTGGACCCGAGATCATCGTCGTAGAAGCTTCGACCGCTTCCCTGGCCCCACTGTCCGCCAGACCGCCTGTCCGCCTGTCCCCCCCAGCCGCCCGAACCACTCCGCTTCGCCGCCTGCCCGCCCCAATCCGGCGCCCACATCGAGCTGGTCCGCTTCTCGTCGATCACGCCCGGCGGCAATGCCGTGAGAAAGCGCGATGCGCGGCCCGGCATCAACTGCCCGCCCCGCCGCCGCGCCCGTGCCCAGGTGATGTAGAGCTTGTCCTTCGCCCGGGTGATACCCACATAGCAGAGCCGGCGTTCCTCCTCGACCCCTTCGGGCTGCTCCTCGGCCCGGGCGAGGGGGAATAATCCATCCTCCAGCCCGGTGAGCGCCACCACCGGCCACTCGAGACCCTTGGCGGTGTGCAGCGTCATGAGGGTGACGCCGGCTTCGGTCCCCTGGAGTTTGTCGTTGGCGGAGAGCAGCGCCGCCTCGGCCAGGAACCGCTCCAGCGGGGTCGCGGGATCTTCCTCGTCCTGCACCACCACCTCGGACCAGTCGGCGGCGCTGGCGACGAGTTCGCGCACGTTCTCCCACCGATCCGCCCCCTCGGGCCCCTCGGCCATCAGCACCTGCTCGTAGTCGATGCTGCTGATGACCTGCTCGATGATCTGGGCCGGGGTCCAGGTCTCGGCCCGCTCGCGGAGGTCGAGGATCAGGGAAGCGAACTTCCGGAGCGCCTCGCGGACGCCGGGGCGAAGCCCCTGGACCATCTCCGCCGCCTCCGACGCCTGGATCAGCGACTTGCCCCACTTGGCCGCCGACTCCGCCAGGATGGCGAGCCCCGATTCACCCAGCCCGCGCTTGGGCACCGTGATCGCGCGGAGGAACGCCTCGTCGTCCGCCGGGTTCGCCACCAGCCGCAGGTAGGCGAGCAGGTCCTTCACCTCGCGCCGGTCGTAGAAGCTGATCGCCCCGATGATCCGGTAGGGCACGCCGGCGCGGCGGAACGCCTCTTCCAGCGCGCGCGACTGGGAGTTGGTCCGGTAGAGCACCGCCATCTCCGGCCAGGTCCAGTCCCCCTTGGCATGCCGGGCGCGGAACTCCTTCACCACCCACTCGGCCTCGTCCCGCTCGTCGGCGGAGGCCACGACGGTGACCTTCTCGCCGCCGGCCCGCCGGGTGCGGAGGGTCTTCCCGATCCGGTTCTTGTTCTCCGCGATGACCGCGTTCGCGGCATCGAGCACCACCTGGGTGGAGCGGTAGTTGTCCTCCAGCCGCACCAGGTGGACCGGATCGAAGTCGTCCCGGAAGCTCTGCATGTTGCGCACGTCGGCGCCGCGCCAGCCGTAGATCGACTGGTCGTCGTCGCCCACCGCGCAGACGTTGCCATGCGCGCCGAGCAGCTTCACCAGCTGGTACTGGGCCTGGTTGGTATCCTGGAACTCGTCGACCAGCAGGAAGGCGAAGCGCCGCTGGTAGAACTCCAGCCGGTCGGGCCGCTCCCGGAAGAGCGCCAGCGGATGGAGCATCAGGTCGTCGAAGTCCATCGCGTTCTGGCTCTTGAGCGCGGGGCCCAGGGCCTGGTAGACCGCCGCGGCCACCTGGGCCGGCCGGTCGAACGCCGAGCTCGAGGCCAGCTGCTCGGGCGACTGCATCCGGTTCTTGGCGCCGGAGATGAGCGACTGGATCATCCGCGGCGGGAAGAGCTTGGTGGAGTGCCCCTGCTGCTCCATCAGCCGCTTGATGAGCGAGAGCCGGTCGTCCTCGTCGTAGATGGTGAACTGGCGGGAGAAGCCGAGCGCCTCGGCCTCCCGCCGCAGCAGCCGGGCGGAGAGCGAGTGGAAGGTGCCGATCCAGAGGCCGGAAGGATCCTGGCCCAGGGTGCGCCCCACCCGCTCCTTCATTTCGCCGGCGGCCTTGTTGGTGAACGTGACCGAGAAGATCCGGTAGGGCGGCACGCCGGTCTGGTCGATGAGCCGGGCGATCCGCATGGTGAGCACGCGGGTCTTGCCGGAGCCGGCGCCCGCCACGACGAGCATCGGCCCCTCGACGTGCTCGACCGCCTCCCGCTGGGCGGGATTGAGACTGTCGATGCCGATCAGGGGGGCGCGCTCACTGCTCATGGGTCGGAATCCGGATCAGGAAAGATGCACCGCTGTCGGGCTGCTCGAGTATCAATTCGCCGCCGTGCGAGTCCTCCACGACGCGGCGCGCCAGCGCGAGCCCGATGCCCCACCCGCCGGTCTTGGTCGTGATCCCCGGCTCGAAGATCGTCCGGCGGAGCTCGCCCGGCACGCCGGGCCCGTCGTCCGCGACCCGGATGGCGGTGGTGTCGCCCTCGGTCGCGACCCGCAGGCTGATGGTGCCCTGGCGCCCCTGCAGCGCATCGATCGCGTTCTTCACCAGCGACTCGAGCGCCCACTCCAGCAGGATCGGGTCGCCCAGCACCACCGGCTCGGTGGTCGGCGACTCCACCCGGATGTTGATCCGGTTGACCCGGGTCGGGAGCCGGGGCCGGAAGTAGTCGGCCACCTTCCGCGCCAGGGTTCCCGCCTCGATCGGCTCGCGCCGGATGGAGTGGCCGATCCGCTCGAAGCGCTGGGCCACCCGTTCCAGCCGCTCGGCATCGGCCTCGAGATGCTCGGCCAGCCGGGGCGGCGGCGTCGCCCGCGACCGGAGCTGCTCGATCCATCCCTGGAGACTCATCAGCGGCGTCCCCATCTGGTGGGCCGCCTCGCGGGCCATCGCCACCCAGAGCCGGTCCCGCTGCGATGCCATGGCGGTGCGCCACGCCGAGACCCCGACTGCAATGATCGTCAGCAGGATCGCCACCTGGAGCACCGCCAGCGCCTTGAGCTGCCGCTGCGCCGGCACCGGGCCGTAGTGCAACGTCCCGAAGGTCTGCTCCGTCACCGGCGGATTGTCCCGGTCGAGCCGGGCGGCGTAGGCGCGGACCCGGGGATCGTCGAGGGTGGCCTCGAAGGGGAGATTGGCCGCGGCAGTCACCTTCCCTTCCGGATCGGTGACCACCAGCGGGATGCCGAGGCTCCGGACCTGCTCGCCGAGACGCAGCAACGCGTTGTTCGCGCCCCCTTCACTGGGGTCGCTGAGGCCGGCGAAGACGCCGGAATAGAGGCGGCTGATGGAGGAAGCGTCGCCCGCGAAGTGCCGCACCACGATCCAGCCCGACCCGGCCGACAGTCCCGCCAGGAGGGCGACCAGCAGTACCACGAGCGCCGGCGCGTACCGGCGCAACCGCTTACGCACCGGGCACGAGACGCTCGGTGCCGACATACGGCACCAGCGCCTTCGGCAGCGTCACCGAGCCGTCCCCCTGCTGGTTGTTCTCCAGCAGCGCGATGATCGTCCGCGGGAAGGCGACTCCCGAGGCATTGAGCGTGTGCACGAACTCCGGCTTCCCGCCCGGCTCGCGCCGGAAGCGGATGTTGGCCCGGCGGGCCTGGAAGTCGGTGAAGGTGCTGGCGCTCGAGGCCTCGAGCCAGGTGCCCACCCCCGCCGCCCACACCTCGAGGTCGAAGGTGCGCGCGCTGGCGAAGCCGGTGTCGCCGGCGGCGAGCGCCAGCCGGCGATAGGGGATCTCCAGCCGCTCGAGCACGGTCTCGGCGTGGCGGGTCATCTTCTCGTGCTCCGCCTCGCTGTCCTCGGGCCGGCAGTAGCGGACCAGCTCGACCTTGTCGAACTGGTGCACCCGGATCAGCCCGCGGGTATCCTTGCCGGCGGCGCCGGCTTCCCGCCGGAAGCAGGGCGTGAAGGCGCACATCCCGAGGGGGAGCTTCGCGCCGTCGAGAATGTCGTCCCGGTACACGTTGGTGACCGGGACCTCGGCGGTGGGCAATAGGAAAAGATCGTCGGCGGTGGCGAGGTACAGCTCCTCCTCGAACTTGGGGAGCTGGCCGGTGCCTGTCATGGAGGTCCGGTTGACCAGCAGCGGCGGCACGATCTCCTCGTAGCCATGCTCGCGGGTGTGCAGGTCGAGCATGAAATTCTTGAGCGCCCGCACCAGCCGCGCCCCGGCCCCGGTGAAGAGCGGGAAGCCGGAGCCGGCGATCTTGGCGCCGCGCGCGAGGTCGAACAGCCCCAGCGCCTGGCCCAGCTCCCAGTGGGGCTTCGGGGTCCAGGGGAACCGGGGCAGCTCACCGACCTGCTTCACGACCCTGTTGGCGGTCGCGTCGCCATCGGGGGAATCGGGGTGCGGGAGGTTGGGGACGGTGAGGAGCAGCGCATCGAGGTCGCCCTCGATGGTGCGGACCTCGGCGTCCAGCTGCTTCACCTCATCGCTCGACTGCTTGAGCTCGGCGAGGAGGTCGTCGGCCGGCTCCTTGGCCTTCTTGCGGCGGGCGACTTCCTCGGTGGCGGCGTTGCGGCGGGCCTTCAGGGCCTCGGTGCGCACGAGCGCGTCGCGCCGGCGGCGGTCCAGCTCCGCCAGGCGCTCCACGGTGGCATCCAATGCCGGGTCGAGCCGGCGGGCGAGCGCCGAGCGAACCTTGTCGGCGTCCTGCCGGAGCAGCTTGATGTCGATCACGGCCGGTCAGTTCTTGGGAAGGCCTTCCTTGAGGCCACGGTACCCGCAATTCTGATCCACGAGCACCTTGAGGGTCACCGTCTTCGCCGCGCTGTCCACCCCGGTCACTTCCATCTTGCCGTAGAGTGGGACGCTCAGCACCGAGCAGGCGCTGACGGTGGTCCGGATGTAGAAGCGATCGCCCACCACCACCGGGATCGTGTCCGACACGGTGTAGCCGTTGGACGGCGCCCGGGTCATCTGGTCGAAGGTGGCGGTCGTGGCCCGGAGCCCGGGCTTGAGGGACGTGGTGCCCAGCAGCCCCAGCAGGTCGGTGGGGATGAACACCGGCCGCCCGTCGGGCGTCACGTCGAAGGCGAACTCGAAGGCGCTCCCGACTTCCCAGGTGCGGACGCCGTTGCGGGCGATGATCGAGTAGGCGACCGGCTTGTTCAGTGGGCCCTGCGTGAGGGACCAGAGCGTGACCGAGGTGTCGACCACGTTGGTGATGCTGGAATCCTGGAGCGCGTTGGGGTCACTGCAGGCACCAGCAACGGCGATGAAGGCGGCCAGGGCAAGGCCGCTGGTGAGGCGGGTCATGGGGGGAAGGTAGAGGCGGCACCGGGGCGGGTCAACCCACAGTCCCACCGTCACTTCGCTTGATCTCGCGGGGGTGATTGCCTACTATGCGACCGGTGCAGTTCCCCCCTTCCTGCGAGGCGACATGGCCGGCCTGCGCGACGTAGTCCAGGGCCTTGCGGCCCGCCCCGACGTAGACGCCGTGGTGGTGCTCAGCAGCGACGGACTCCCGATCGACAGCGCGGGCCGCGCCGCGCTCGACTCCGAGGCCATCGCCGCCCTCGCCGCCACCTTCGCCAACGGGGCGCGCCGCCTCGGCGAAGCGGCCGAATGCAACGACCTGGGTGGCACGGTGGTGGAGTTCGCCGAGCGCCTGGCGGTGCTCCGTCCCCTCGGACAGGAAGGCCACCTCTTCATCCTGGCCACCCGCGAAACCAACATCGGGCCCCTCCTGTTCGACCTCCGCAAGGATGCGTCGACCCTCGCGACCCTTCTCTAACGCAGGCACATGATCTGGGCAGTCATTCTCGCGGGCGGATCCGGCACCCGGTTCTGGCCGCTGTCCACGCCCTCGAATCCGAAGCAACTCCTCCCGCTGGCCGGGTCGCAGTCCACCGCGGAACAGGCGGTCGCGCGGCTCGATGGCCTGGTCCCCCGGGAGCGGATCCTGGTCGTCACCGGGCCGGCGCTGGCGGAGCGGCTCCGCGTGGCGCTCGACCTCCCCGCCGAGAACATCCTGGTCGAACCGCGCGCCGCGTCCACCGGGCCGGCGCTGGTCTGGGCCACCTGGGAAGCGCAGCGGCGTGACCCCGCCGCGCAGGTCCTCTCGCTCCACGCCGACTGGGCCATCCGGGAATCGGATGCCTTCCGGCACACCGCCTCGCAGGCGCTCTCCACCGCGCTCCGGCACAAGCGGCTGGTCACCGTCGGCATCGTGCCGTCGCGCCCGGAGACCGGGTTCGGCTACATCGTGCCCGGCAAGCCGCTCGACGAGGTGGCCCGCACCGTCTCCCGCTTCGCGGAAAAGCCCACCGCCGCGACGGCGCTCGACCTGATGGCGTCGGGTGCCCTCTGGAACAGCGGACTCTTCGCCTGGACCGCCGCGACGCTGCTCGACGAGGTCCGCCAGCACACCGACGAAATCGCGCCCCACCTCGGGCATCTCGACCGGGGCGACGTACCCGGGTTCTTCGCCGCGGTCACCGCCGTCTCGATCGACGTGGGGCTGCTGGAACGCAGCGCCGCGATCGCGGTGGTGCCCGGCCGCTTCACCTGGGACGATGTGGGGACGTGGGATGCCCTGCCCCGGGTGCGCCAGCGCGATCCCCACGGCAACGCCGCGGTCGGCCCGGTGAGCCTGATCGATGCGGAGGACTGCGTGGTCTGGTCGGACGGCGACCCGATCGTGGTGAGCGGGGTGAAGGACCTGGTGATCGTGCACGCGCACGGGCGAATTCTCGTGATGCCGCGGCGGCAGGCCGCGGACCTCAAGGCGATTCTCGACAAGCTCCCGGCTGACGTTCGGGACCTGGCATGACGTTCCTCGTTCCTCGTTCCTTGTTCCTCGTTGACTGCTCTGCCACCCGAAGCGGAGCTGCGGGATTCGACGCGACCCTCGAGGAACGAGGAACGAGGAACGAGGAACGCTTCTGGAACGAGGAACGATGAAACTCTACCTCCTCGAACCCCACGCCCCCGGCATCGCCTGGGCGCCCTTCACCGGCGTCCGCCCGATTGCCGAGCTGCGCGCCGGCGTCTGGAAGGTGCGGGAGCGATGGGAGGCGGCACTCGATCTCGAGACCATCGCCATCCTCGGCGAGCACAGCGCCCACTTCCACGAGGGCCTCGAGCCCCCCTGCCTCGCCAGCGCCGAGATCAGCGGCCCCGCGATCGTGGCGGCGAGCTGGTTCGCCCCCACCGGCGCGCCCGTCGCCCTCGGCCCCGATACCCGCCGCCTCATGCACGGCCGGGAGACCGTCGGGTGGGTGGTGCCGCCGGGCGAGCAGTGGAAAGGCCCCACCAGCACCGGCGACACCGTCGACGTCGACGGGATGCTCCTCCGCGGCACCTTCGACCTCCTGGCCGCGCTCGACCGCTTCCTGGTCCCCGATTGCCTCGGCTTCAGCGCCGGTCCCGCCGACCCGATTCCCACCGGCTCCCTGGTCCTCGGCGACCCGGCGCTGGTGCTCTGTCGCGGCGCGATGGTCGAGCCCGGGGTGATGTTCGATACCCGGAAGGGCGCGGTGGTGGTCGAGGCGGGGTGCGAGGTCCGCTTCGGCTCGCGGCTGGAAGGCCCGCTCTACATCGGCGAACGCTGCCGCATCGTGGGCGACGCGCTCCGCTACTCCTCCATCGGGCCGCGCTGCACCGTCCGGGGCGAGCTCTCCAACTCGGTCTTCCTCGGCTACGCCAACAAGGCGCACGACGGCTTCGTGGGCCACAGCGTGATCGGCCACTGGGCCAACCTCGGCGCCGGCACCACCACCTCGAACCTCAAGAACACCTACGGCGAGGTGGCGCTCCAGGTGGGCGAGAAGAAGTTCGGGACCCAGCGCCAGTTCCTCGGCAGCCTGGTGGGCGACCACGCCAAGACCGCGATCGGCACCATGCTCGCCACCGGCACGGTGGTCGGCGCCGGCGCCAACGTCTTCGGCCGGGGCCAGGTCCCCAAGTACGTGCGGCCGATGGCCTGGGGTCTCGAGGGCGAGGTGATGAACGAGGAGGGGTTCCTCAACGTGGCCGGCCGGGTGATGCCGCGGCGGGAGGTCATTTTCACCGATGCCCGGCGGGAGGCGCTCCGCGCCACCTGGAAGAAGGCAACCGCGCTGTGACCCACCTCTGGCTCCTCGGCTCCGGCTCCTCGGGGAACGCCTTCGCGATCGGGTGCGGCGACGAGATCCTGCTGGTCGATGCCGGCTTCAGCGCCCGCGAAATCGGGAAGCGTGCCCTGGCGGTGGGCCTCGACCTCGGCCGCGTCACCGGCATCATCCTCACCCACGAACATGGCGATCACACCGCCGGCGCCGCCCGCCTCGCCCGCACCCTCGGGATCCCGATCCTCACCGCCCCCGGCACCTGGCAGCGGCTCCAGCCCCGGATGCCCACCGCGCGCTTCCTCCCCCTCGCCATCATGGGGGGCGTCACCCATGGCGCCTTTCACATCGAGGCCTGCCTGGTGAGTCACGACGCCGCGGAGCCGGTGGCGGTCTCGGTGCGCACCGCGAGCGGCCACCGGGTCGGCATCGCCTACGATCTCGGGCGGCTGACCACCGCGGTGCGCTTTCTCCTGCGCGACTCCCACGCCGTCATCATCGAGGCCAATCACGACGAGGTCCTGCTCCGCACCAGCGGGTATCCGCCGGTGGTGCAGGCCCGGATCGCGTCGAGCAGCGGGCATCTCTCCAACCGCGCGGCGGCGGAGCTGCTCACCGAGCTGGTGCACCCGGGCCTGACGACCGTGGTGCTGGCCCACCTGAGCGAACGCTGCAATACCGAAGCAGAAGCGCGCGCCGAAGTGTGGCGCGCGCTCGAGGCGGCGGAGTTCGCCGGCGAACTGCATGTGGCCCTGCAGGACCATCCGGTGGGCCCGCTCCCGCTGCTGACGCGGGCGCCCGCCCCGGAAGCGGCCGAACTGAACTAGGGCTTGTCGGGATCGGGCGGTATGGGCACGCTGTCGGGGCGCGGGGTCGGTGCCCCGATTTTCGTGAGGGTCACCGGCTTGGTCAGGTCCCCGCCCGAGAGGGTCAGCTTCACGCCCTTGAGCTGCAGCCGGTAGGTCACCCATTCCCCGCCCAGCGCCAGCATGATGCTGTCCGGCTTGAGCCGCCAGCGCACCGTCTCGGTGCCGTAGGAGGCGCTCGAGTCGGAGCGCACGATCACGGTGCGGGGCGCATCCTTCCGCTTCGCGTCCTTGAGATCGGCCTGCCAGGTCCCGAGAATCGCCGGCGCCGAGGTCTGGGCGGCCAGCGGACGGGCCACGAGGACGAGCAGCAGCAGGCTGAGAGTGGACAGCAGTGTCCGCACGTTGACTCCTCCCGAGGTCACAACAGGTCGCCAAACCGGGCTCTGCACCCCGAGGGGGCAGGTTCCGGGCCAGCGTGAACGGCGGCCAATCTAGCAGCAAACCGGGCCCGGTGGCACCGGCCGACGCGGCGACCGCGCCTCGTGACTTGCCAACTCACCCGTCGCACTGCAGAGTTGCCCCTTCCCGCGCGAGATCACTCCACCCTCTGCGAAGGATGGCTCCATGATGCGTGACCGCCTGCCGCTCCTCCTCCTGGCCGGCCTGGCCGCCGGGTGCGCCGACAACTCCGCCGCGCCCCCCGCGCCGACGGAGGCACTCTCCCGCCACGGCACGACGCTCACCGCGCCCACCCTCACACCCCAGGTGAGCGGGACGACCAACGGACTCATCGCGGTCAGCCCGCTGAACAGCCGGGTGGTCTGGGCGGCCGGACGGGCCGGCACCTACACGAGGACCACCGACGGCGGGGCCACCTGGCGCGCCGGGGTGGTACCGGGAGCGGAAGGGCTGCAGTTCCGGGACGTGGAGGCGATCAGCGCACGGGAGGCGTACCTCCTCTCGATCGGGAGCGGCACCGACTCGCGGATCTATCACACCAGCGACGCCGGCGCGACCTGGCAGCTCCAGTTCCAGAACCCGATCGCCGATGCCTTCTACGATTGCTTCGCGTTCTGGAACCGGCGCAGTGCGGTCGCCATGAGCGACGCGGTGAACGGGCGCTTCCCGATCCTGCGGACCACCAACGGCAGCACCTGGACCGACATCGGCGACAAGGTGGTCCCGGCGCTCCCGGGTGAGGCCGGCTTCGCGTCCAGCGGCACCTGCATCGCCACGCACGGCCGGCGGCACGCCTGGTTCGTCACCGGCGGCGCCTCGACCGCCCGGGTCATCGCAACGACCGACGGCGGCGAGCACTGGCGGGCCTTCGACACGCCGCTCCGCGGCTCGCCCAGCGCCGGCATCTTCAGCGTCGCCTTCCGCGACCGGCAGCACGGCATCATCGCCGGCGGGGATCTCGACCCGAGCGCCCCGCCCTTCCAGAACATCGCCACGTCGCGGGACGGCGGCGCCTCCTGGACGCTCGGGGGCCTGGCGCCGGTGGGCACCGTCTTCGGCATCGCCTACCTCGGGCACGGTGGGCCGGGCGTGGTCGCCACCGGACCGGGGGGCACCGCCTGGTCCGCGGACGAAGGCGCGCACTGGACCGCGATCGACGGCCTGACCGGCTACTGGGCCGTCGCCTTTGCGAACCCGCACGCCGGCTGGGTCGTCGGCGTGAACGGCACGATCACCAAGGTGAGCTTCGCCGGCGGCGACGACGACGACGACAGGCACGACGACGATTGATCCTGCACGGGGGGCACCGCCGCGTCGCGCGGTGGTGCCTCCCCCGCAGGTATCCGCCCCACCGCACCCTCCCGCCGGCAGCTGGCTCCAACCGAGGGATCTGCTCGCCCCGAGCAGATCCCTCGCCTCGCTCGGGATGACCCGTTCCGCGAGCCGAGGCTCCGCGAGGTGCCCTTGGTGAACTAACGGACGCACCCCGTCAGCTTCACGCACCCTCCCTTTCCCAATCCCCTCCTCCCGCCCGGGTATTCATGTAACGGCGCATTTCAATTCGTAGCGCCGCGCTACAGATTCGAATCCCGCCAGCTCAATGCCCCCTGCAACAGATCGTTGTCATGAACGCTTTACGCGGAGTTTCATGGATGATTCATGACGGAATCGGTTGGTTTGCATTCGCGTGAAGGAATTCAGGCTGTTCCGAGCACGTGATCCCCAACCCGATTCTTCGCCAGGAGCCCGTCCATGCGCGCCCCCTATCTCCTCTCCCTCGCGGCATTTGCCCTCGTTCCCCTGGCGGCGCCGCGGCCCCACGCCGCCGGCAAGGTCGTCGCCGTGAGGATGGTCGACGTCTCCGCCACCGCCTTCAAGTTCGACCCGGCCGTCATCTCCGCGGCCCCGGGCGACACGATCCGCTTCACCCAGACTACCACGACTCCTCACAATGTCGAGCTCAAGGCGACCCCGACAGGCGTTGATGCCGGGGCGGCGAAGATGGGCCCATTCCTCACGACCCAGGGCTCGACCTACGATCTCGTCCTCGACGCCAAGTTCACCCCCGGCACCTACCAGTTCGCGTGCACGCCCCACGAAGTGCTGGGGATGAAGGGCACCCTCACCGTCGCCAAGTAAGCCGCGTCATGCTGCCACTCCGTGCCTGGCCCGCGCTCCGGCGCGGGCTCGTCCCGGCGGCCCTGCTCGTCGCGCCCACGCTCGCGGCCCAGCAGGTGACCCCCGCCGCGCTGGTCTGGCCCGCCCCGCCCGAGGTCGCGAAGATCCGCTATGTCGGCTCCATCGCCTCGGAAGCGGACATCGGGAAGAAGGAATCGTTCTGGAGCCGCATCGGCCGCTCGCTGGTGGGTGGCAAGCGGAGCGGGGTCATCCGGATCGCGCGACCCTTCGATGTGGCGGTGCCGCTCCCGGGCCGGCTCTTCGTGAGCGACGGCCTCACCCGCGGGCTCCTGCTCTTCGACACGCCGCACAAGGAAGCCCGCCTCGTCGGGCTCGACGTGCCCGGCGGCCTCTCCAAGCCGATGGGCATCGGCGCCGGCATCCACGGGCAGGTCCTCCTCGCCGACCAGCTGGCCCGCCGGGTCGTGGTGCTCGACTCGCTGGGCCGTTTCGTGCGCGCCTTTGGCGATACCCTGACGCTGCTCAACCCGGTCGACGTGGCGGTCGATACCACCGCCGGGCGCTACTACGTGGTCGACAGCTACCAGCACCAGGTGGTCGTGTTCGACGGCAGCGGCACCCTGGTCCAGCGCCTCGGCAGGACCGCAGGCGGCGTCCGTCAGGGCGCCTCACCCTCGCTCGGACCCGACCTCAGCGTCCCGGTGCACGTCGGCGAGAACGGCGACGAGCGGCCCCGCACCCACGACGTGGTCGACAATCGCGGCGACGCACCGGGGGAGTTCAAGTATCCCTGGGCGGTCGCGGTCGGCCCCGATGGCGCGGTGTACGTCTCGGACCAGATGAACTTCCGGGTGCAGCAGTTCGACCGCGCCGGCGTGCTGGTGCGGGTGATCGGCGGGATCGGCACCAGCCCGGGCCACTTCGCCAGGCCCAAGGGCGTGGCGGTCGACACCGAGGGGCACCTCTACGTCGTCGACGCCGCCTTCAGCAACGTGCAGGTGTTCAACGGCGAGGGCGCGCTGCTCCTCCCCTTCGGGACCGGCGGCCGGGGACCGGGGACCCAGATCCTCCCGCTCGGCATCGCGGCCGACGCCCGGGACCGGATCTACCTGGTGGACCGCTTCAACAACCGCATCCAGGTCTACGAGTACCTGCGATGAGCCGCCTCGCCCGCCGCGCCGGCCTCCTCCTGCTCGCGCTGGCGACGCCCGCCAGCGCGCAATGGCCCAATGGCGTGCACGTCACCGAGACACCCCACAACCTGACCGTTCCCGCGACGAGTACAGCGAGCGACATGCAGGGCCGGATCCGCAACTACGGCGAGATCTGCGTCTACTGCCACTCGCCCCATGAAGGCGCCTCCTGGCTGGGCGCGCCCCGTCAGCCGCTCTGGAACCGTCCCCGGCCGAACGCCGCGTACCGGATGCCCGAGTTCGGCTCGACCCGCATGATCCAGGACGGCTCTCCCTCGGAGCGCTCGCGGATCTGCCTTTCCTGTCATGGCGGCACCGTGGGCCTCGACAACATCGCCAACCGGCCCAACAGCTACACCGGGCCGAACCCCGCCAACCACACCATCGACGAGTGCGAAGGGTGTCACAGCGGCGGGAATCCCGCCGGCGGCCTCGACTGGGAAGGGGTCTGGTTCCGGGAGGACATGCGCAACCAGCACCCGATCTCGGTGGTCTACGACCCGTCGCTGCGCCCCGGCCAGTTCAAGCCGGCCCTGGGGGGCAGCGTCAATGGCCTGCCGCTCTACGACGGCAAGGTCGAATGCCCCACCTGTCACCAGCCCCACTCCGAGCAGATCAAGTACTTCCTCCGGCAGAGCAATGCGGGCGGTGCGCTCTGCCTGAACTGCCACAACAGCGTCCCCAGCGAGCCGGTTCACAAGTCCTGAGCGTTTCCCCCCTGAGGAGGAGTGTCATGCGTCTCCTGTCGTTCCCCCTGTGCCGCGCCCTGCTGGCTGCGCTGGCCATCGTGGCGCTGGTGCCGCGCCTCCTGCCGGCCCAGGCTGCGGGCCCCGACAACGTGGCCGGCTCCAAGCACAACATGAGCAGCCGGAGCGGCCTCACGAACTACAACGAGGTCTGCGTCTACTGCCACACGCCCCACGGCGGCCAGACCCAGAACGCCCCGCTCTGGAACCGGAACTTCGGGACCGGGCCCTACCAGATGTACAACTCGAGCTACAGCTCGACGATCGACATGCAGGTGGCCGCGTCGCCCCAGGGCGTCTCGCTCGCCTGCCTCTCGTGTCATGACGGGACGATCGGGCTGGACGTGGTGATCAACCGGCCCAACAGCGACACCACCAAGGTGCCCTCGGGGAACACCATGCCCGCCAATGGCGGGCAGTTCTTTGCCAACCTCGGCACCGATCTCCGGAACGATCATCCGATCTCGGTCACCTACGACAACGTTGCCGATCCCGCGTTCAACGCGCCGAGCGGCGGCAAGGTGGGTGGCGTGCTGCCGCTCTACCTGGGACGGGTCGAGTGCGGCAGCTGCCACAATCCCCACAACACCAGTTTCCCTCCCTTCCTCCGGGTGTCGAACAGTGGCAGCAATCTCTGCAAGACCTGTCACATCAAGTAGGCGGCGCGTCACGCGCGTCGTGGCGGTGGTGGCCCTCGTGGCCGCGTGCCGCTCGGCGCTCTCGACCGTGGTCGACCTGCCCCCGCCCAAGCGGCCGGTGGCGGCGGTCGCCGACGCGTCGCGCACGGCACCGGTCGCGGCACCGGTCCGGGCCGACGCCGACCGGCCCCCGATCGAGTTCACCCTGAATCCCGATTCGGTGAAGCAGCTCCTGCCGAGAGACCACGCGGGGAACATCGACTGGATGGCGGCGCTCGATCGCGGGATCATCCGGCCCCGCCCCAATCTCCCGGGCGACCCCGCCCCGACCGACGCGGCGCCCTTCAAGTTCGGGTTCGACTTCTTCTTCCCCGGGCCCGACACGACCTTCGATGCCTTCTTCCCCCACTCGAAGCACACCGAGTGGCTCAACTGCGCCCAGTGCCATGCGCGGCTCTTCCCCTATCGCAACCTGAAGATCCAGATGGCCGACATCTTCCAGGGGAAGTTCTGCGCCGAGTGCCATGGGCGGGTGTCGTATCCGGTGCTGACCGGGTGCGAGCGCTGTCACGTGCGCATGCAGATGCCGCCCGACCGGGCCACGCCGGATTTCCTCGGCACCCTTCAGCTCGCCCGGGTGGCGCCGCAGCCGAACGCCAAGCCGCGCGCCACCACTGAGGAACTCCCCCCGGCCACCTATCCGCACTGGGTGCACCGCATCCGCTATCGCTGCAAGGCGTGCCACATGAACCTGTTCGAGCCGCGCAACGGCGCGAACCAGGTGACCATGAAGGACATTGCCGAGGGCAAGGCGTGCGGCCGCTGCCACGACGGCACCACCGCCTTCAAGCCGTCGATCGACAACTGCGCCCGCTGCCACGTGCCCGCCGCCAGGCCGGCCGCGGCCCCGGCCGCCGCAGGCGCGCACGACTGAGATGCCGATCCGCCGCCTGCTCCTCCTGTGCACGCTGCTGCTCGCCGGCACCCGTGCGGCGGTGGCGCAGGGGATGGTCTCGCTGGCCCCAGGCGGGGAACTCGGGGGCGAGTACCGCGGCAGCTGGCACCGGGTGAGCGGGCGCGACCTCCGCACCGGCACCGACTTCATCGAGTGGTTCCAGGTGCCCCTCGCCGGGCGGCTCCTGGGTCCGAGGTTCTTCCAGTATCGTGTGGCGCTCCGGCCCGAGTTCCGGCAATCGAGCTTCACCGGCGCCGATGAGACGCTCAAGGGCCGGCAGCTCGGCCTCGGGGCATCGGGTGAGCTCTTCCCCGCCGCTCCCATCAGCCTGCGGATGACCGCGAGCCGCGCGGCGGGCAGCAGCACTGGCGGCCTCGGGGCCGACAATCGCTTTCGCACCAGCAGCGCCGGCGTCACCACGACGTGGCGGAACCCCTACTTCCCCATGCAGGCGGGGTTCACCACCCAGCACAGCCTGACCGACCTCCAGTCCACGCCTGCGGCCGCCGACGTGCGGACCGAATACGGCCTCAAGACCTTCAGCGCGACCGGCAACAGCAGCAAGCTGAGCCTGCGCTATACCCGCACCGAGTTCGACGACCGGGTCACCGCCAACGACTACACCGCCTGGACCGCCGGCCTCCTCCACCAGCTCCGCTGGGGCAAGGGGAGCCGGCTCGAGACCGGCCTCGAGCGCACCGACCAGACCGGCACGCTGCGCTACGCGCGGGACGACTGGTTCGAGCGCCTGCACCTGCAGCACGCCCGCACCGCGTCCTCCGAGCTGCTCTTCCGCCGCAGCGTGATCGACGCGCGCGGGCTGCCCTCGAAGCTCGACAGCTGGAATTACAGCTTCTCCACCGCGCTGGGGCATCACTTCTCGGCGGGGGTGGCGGCGGGGCATGCCGTGGGGCACTTCCAGAGCGCGCGCGATGTCTCGAGCAACCTCACCCCCCGCGTCGGGTTCGATCTCGTCGCGCCGGCGCGGGTGCGCCTCCAGGGCGACATCGCCGCCGGCGTGGAGTGGCGCCGCTTCACGGGTGGAGGGCTGGTGACGATCCAGGTCTCCGACGAGGCGCACAGCGTCGACCAGACCCGGAGCTTCTTTCTCAGCCAGCTCGACGCCGACAACACCTCGGTGCTCGTCCGCGCGAGCGGCACCGGCGTGGTCTACGCCGAAGGCACCGACTACGTCCTCACGCCGATCGGGCGGGAACTCCGGGTCGACCTTCCACCGGGGAGCCGCATTCTCGAGGGTGACCGGCTCCTCGTCACCTATCGCTACAGCGCCCCCGGCGACACCGACCAGCGCGCCTTCGACCTCAACTATCACCTCGCGGCCAGCCGCGGTCCGGTGCGGATCGACCACAGCCGCTCCCTGCGCGAGGATGGCGACCCGACCGTGGCGGTGAACCGTGGCGTCTCCAACTTCGACGAAGTGCGGACCCGCCTCCTCGTCCACACGATGGTCCGCGGCGCCCGCCTCGACCTCGAGGGCACCAGCGAGAGCCGCGAGCGCGGTGGGGTCACGCGGACCGAACTCGGCGCCGGCGCCGACCTCGGCGTGAATCCGTCGCCCCGCGTCGCCTCGGCGCTGGGGCTTCACTGGACCCGGAGCCGGGCCGCCGGCGACGAGGCGCGCGCGCTGTCGGCCCGCGCCACGACCTCGTGGGTCCCCCGCGGCACACTCCAGCTGCATGCCTCGCTCGAGACCCTGCTCTGGAGCCAGACCCGGATTCCCGACGACCGCTTCTACGGCGCGTCGCTCGACGTGGTCTGGTACGTCTTCGCCCTCGAGGCGGTGGGCCGCTACGAGTACAGCCGCCGTACCGGCCCACTCGAGCTCAACGGACACCGGGTCTCGACCCGGCTCATTCGCCGCTTCTAGCCACCGCTCCCGAGGTCCCCCGATGCTGCCCCGCGCGCTGCGCCTCCTCGTGGCTCTCCTGCCGCTCTCGGCATCGCTCGCCGCCCAGGGCCCGCCCCCGCCGCTCGACGCGATCCGGCAGGCCACCGAGAAGTACAAGGACCTCACCGAGGCCCTCCGCGACGGCTACATCCACGACCCGACCCTCATGTGCGTCGACGCCGCGATGGTGGGACTCCCCGACTCGCTCGGGGCGATGGGCCTGCATCTCTTCCAGCCGAAGCTGGTGGGCATCCACCTCCCCCAGCCGGTCGGCAGGCGGCTCTCGGGTGACGACGCCGAGCTCAACTGGCTCGCGCCGGAGGTGCTGGTCTACGAGCCCCAGGCCGACAACTCGCTCCAGCTGGTGGCGGTCGAGTACCTGGTCTTCGAGCAGGCGTGGAAGAACGCCGGGCACGACGGTCCGCCCCGCTTCGGCGACGAGCCCTTCGTGCTGATGCGGGACAATCCCGGCACGGCCCGGGACGAGTCGCACATGCTGGATGCCCACTACGAGCTGCATCTCTGGGTTCACCGCGCCAACCCGAACGGGGCGTTCCAGGAGTTCAACCCGCGGGTCACCTGCGAGAACTACGGCTCCCGCGGCGTGACCCGCCCCGACATCCAGGCCGGCACCTGGCCGGAGTCGGGCCGCAGCGCGCCCCAGCTGTCGACCGAAGAGCTGCGCGGCGTGCTCCGGCGCGGTGATGCCCTGCTGCTCGATGTCCGCCGGCCCCGGGACTATCGCGAGGGTCACCTCCCGGGGGCGTATGGTCTCGAGGCCTCCGCCGACCAGAGCGCGGACCGGGGCCAGGCGGTGGTCGCGACGGCGCGCCGGATGCTCCGGATGGACCGGACCCGGGGGCTGGTGCTCTACGGGGACGGGGTCAACAGCAGCGACGCGAAGGAGGGGGCGGCGGCGCTGCTTGCCGACGGCTTCGTGAACGTGCGGCGCTACCAGCTCGGCGTGGCCACCTGGCTGGCGCTGGGAAACGTGCTGGAGCTCGATCTCGAGGGACTCAGCCGGGCATGGAAGGTCGAAGGCGTCACCGTGGTCGACGGTCGCGATGCCCGGGAGGTCCAGGGGCCGCGGCTCGGCGGGACGCTCGCCCTGGAGATTCCCCAGGTGGCCCGCGGCCTCGGGGACAGCCGGCTCCCGGTGGATTTCGCCGCCCGGATCATCGCGGTCGGGCGTGACGGCACCCAGGCGCGGGCGCTGGCGGAGGAGCTCGCGCGACGGGGATATCGGCGGGTGGCGTTCTACCGGGGAGAGTGGAAGGACGTGGCGGGACTGGGGGCGAGGTGAGCGGTCAGGCGGTCAGGCGGTCAGGCGGTCAGGCGGTCAGGCGGTCAGGCGGTCAGGCGGTCAGGCGGTGCGAAGGTAAGGCGAGGCGCGGCGGAGTGGGGGATTCGCGGAGCGGGACGTCAGGGCCCTATTCCGTCCATCGTGCTGTCCCTGAGTGGCCCGTGGGTCCCGCGAGCGAACGCCCCCACCCGCCGCGCCGATCCGTGCGGAGCGACTTCACTGCCCGCACGCCGCACCGATTCAGCCGCCGCGCCGACGCCGGAAAGCAGAAGGGCCGCGCTTATCGCGCGGCCCTGACTGCCTGCCAACGAAGGGATCCCTCGCTGCGCTCGGGATACTAGATCGGCATGAACTTACGAGGCCGCCAACTGCGGCGGCCTCGTAAGGTTCAGCCGATCTAGTACATCCCGCCCATGCCGCCGCCACCCGGCGCCGCCGGGGCCGGCTTCTCTTCCTTCCGCTCCACCACCACGCACTCGGTGGTGAGCAGCAGGCCGGCGATCGAGGCCGCGTTCTGCAGCGCGGTCCGGGTCACCTTGGTCGGGTCGATGACGCCCGACTTCACCAGGTCCTCGTAGGAGTCGGTGCCGGCGTTGTAGCCGAAGTTCTTGTCCTTCGACTCCTTCACCCGCGACACCACGATCGAGCCCTCGGCGCCCGCGTTCTGCGCGATCATGCGAATCGGCTCCTCGAGGGCGCGGCGCACGATGTCGACGCCGATCTTCTCGTCGTCGGTGCCCTTCACCCGGTCGAGGGTGGACTGCGCACGGATCAGCGCCACGCCGCCGCCCGGCACGATGCCCTCTTCCACCGCGGCGCGGGTCGCGTGCAGCGCGTCCTCGACGCGGGCCTTCTTCTCCTTCATCTCGGTCTCGGTCGCGGCGCCGACATGGATCACCGCCACGCCACCGGACAGCTTGGCCAGGCGCTCCTGGAGCTTCTCGCGGTCATAGTCGCTGGTCGACTTGTCGATCGCGACCTTGATCTCGGCGATCCGGCCCTGGATGTCCTCGTTCTTGCCGCGGCCATCGACGATCGTGGTGTTGTCCTTGTCGACCACGACCCGCTTGGCCCGGCCCAGCTGCTGCAGGGTGGTGCCGTCCAGCTTGAAGCCCAGCTCCTCGGCGATCACGGTGCCGCCGGTCAGCTTGGCGATGTCGGTCAGCATCTCCTTGCGGCGGTCGCCGAAGCCCGGGGCCTTCACGGCCGCGACCTTCAGGGTGCCACGGAGCTTGTTGACGACCAGGGTCGCCAGCGCCTCACCCTCGACGTCCTCGCCGATGATCAGGAGGGGCTTGCCGGTCTGCGCGATCTTCTCGAGCACCGGGAGGAGCTCCTTCATCGCGCTGATCTTCTTGTCGTGGATCAGGAGGTAGGCGTCCTCGAGGACGGCTTCCATCTTCTCCGGATCGGTCACGAAGTAGGGCGAGAGGTAGCCCCGGTCGAACTGCATGCCGTCGACGGTTTCGAGGGTGGTCTCGAGGCCCTTGGCCTCCTCGACGGTGATGACGCCGTCCTTGCCCACCTTCTCCATCGCGTCGGCGATCAGCTTGCCGATCTCGGCGTCGTTGTTCGCCGAGATGGTGCCGACCTGCGCGATCTCCTTCTTGCCGGCCGACGGGGTCGAGAGCTTCTTGAGCTCCTCGACGATCGTCTCGACCGCCTTGTCGATGCCCCGCTTGAGCTCCATCGGGTTGGCCCCGGCGGTCACGTTCTTGAGGCCCTCGCGGTAGATCGCCTGGGCCAGCACGGTCGCGGTGGTGGTGCCGTCACCCGCCAGGTCGCTGGTCTTGGTGGCGACTTCCTTCACCATCTGCGCGCCCATGTTCTCGATCGGGTCGGCGAGCTCGACTTCCTTCGCCACGGTCACGCCGTCCTTGGTGACGGTCGGCGAACCGAACTTCTTGTCGATGACGACATTCCGGCCCTTGGGGCCGAGGGTCACCTTCACCGCGTCGGCCAGGGCGTCCACGCCCTTCTTGAGCTTGGCCCGGGCGTCGGTGTTGAACATCAGGTCCTTGGCAGCCATCTGAGGTCTCTCCTTGAGACTGTCGCAGGGCTACTGGCTATTAGCTGTTAGCTATTAGCTGTTAGCCGCTGATTGTGTTGTACGCTTTCGGTGGTGGAACCTGTCTGCCGAGCTGGTAGCTAACAGCTAACAGCTAACAGCTAACAGCTAACAGCTTCCGTTCAGCCGATCTTCGCGAGAATGTCCGACACCTTGAGGATCACGACCTCTTCGCCCTCGATCGTGATGTTGGTGCCGCTGTACTTCCCGTAGAGCACCTTGTCCCCGACCTTCACGTCGACCGGGACCCGCTCACCCTTCTCCACCCGGCCCGGGCCCACGGCCAGGATCTCCCCCTGGGTCGGCTTCTCCTTGGCGGTATCCGGGATGTAGAGCCCGCCCCGCATGGTCTCGCCCTCATCGTCCGGGATGATGACCACCCGGTCCTCGAGCGGCTGGATCTTGAGCTTCGGCCGCGCCTTCGTGCTCGCCATGTGACAAACCTCCCAAAACAGCGTTTGTAAGTTGTTGCTTGGGTTAGACTTAGCAGTCAGCCATCTCGACCGCTAAAGACTGGGTCGAAATTAATTTGGGGCTAGCAGAAGTCAAGGTAGAGTGCTAGGTGGGTCTGAGTAGGGATCTACGCTTCAGGGAGTCCTCCTGGCCCACTAGCCCACTAGCCTACTCGCCCACTTACAATTCCCGCCGTCCTATAGCCCATCTCAGAGGTCCCTGATGCTCGCCCCCCTCCTCCTCGCTCTCCAGGCCACCATGGCGCCGATGCCCGGCATGGACATGCCGGCCGCCACCGAGGTCCAGGTCGCCGTCGACTCCGGCCGGCATACCGTCGTGATCACCGCCGGCCCCTTCGACCTCCCCGACATGTCGGCCCACGCCGAGGAGGACCACAGCATGAGCCACGATACGCCGGTCCAGAAGTTCGCCTGGCCGGTGGAGGGATGGTTCCGCGGGTTCAAGATCGAGGTGCTGGGCGGGGATGGCGCGCAACTGCCGCCGAAGCTGATGCACCACATGATCATGATCAACTACGACCGGCGGCAGCTCATCTATCCCGCCGCCGAGCGGCTCTGGGGCGCCGGGGCGGAGACCGGCGCGGCGCAGCTGCCCAGGACCATCGGTGTTCCCCTGGCGCCGGGCAGCAACCTCGGCCTCTACATCGCCTGGCACAACACCCTGGGCCGCAACCTCTCGGGGGTGAAGCTCCGCATGACCATGGAGTGGATGCCCCGCAACCAGAACCCCCGCCCCGTCGACGTCCTGCCGCTCTACATGGACGTGAACCTGACGGTGGGCGGGGCCAACGAGTTCGACGTGCCTCCCGGCCGCTCCGAGAAGGCCTACACCTTCTCGGTCCCGGTCGAGGGCCGCCTCCTCGGCGTGTCGGGCCACATGCACCAGTACGGAAAGGAAGTGCGGCTCGAGGAGGTGGGGAGCGGCAAGGTGCTGGCGCGGGTCAAGTCGGTGCAGCGGGCCGACGGCAGCGTCCGGAAGATGGAGCGGCACCTCTTCGGCGTGAGCGGCGAGGGCCTCAAGCTCAGCACCGGAAAGCAGTACCGCGTCGTGGCGGTGTACGACAACCCGACCGGCGAGACCCTGGTGAAGGGCGCCATGGGCAGCATGGTCGGGATCTACGCCCCCGCGGAGATGGGCCGCTGGCCGAAGGTGGAGCCCTCCGACACCACCTTCCAGCGCGATCTCCGCTTCCTGGCCCGGCGCGGCTTCACCGGGATGAAGAGCCGGTCGGCCCCGGCAAGCGCGGATTCGGCGAGCCATGGGGAGCACCAGCACGCCCACTGACCCCGGACCGAGGTCTGTCATCCCGAGCGACGCGGGGGATCCCTGCTTCCCGAGCGGAAAGATCAGGGATTCCTCGCTACGCTCGGAATGACAGATATCTCCCACCCTCCCGCCTCCCGCCCCCTCCCCCCTACATTACGCCCCTTCGCACACACCCTCTGGGAGAGGTTCATGTCGTTCGCGCTGCTGCTCATCGCCTCGCTGTCCACGCCGGCCCCGGCCCCGGCTCCGCCGGTCCTCCTGCGCCGGCCGCACGACGAAGTCGCGGTCAAGGTCACCATCGATTCCGCGAAGAAGGTCGTCCGCGTGAAGGCGGGCCCCTTTCACCTGCCCGCCATGCCGCACATGGATGATCATGGCATGATGGACATGGGGAGCGGCGCGATGACCCCGGTCTATCACTTCACCTGGCCGGTCGAGGGATGGCTCCGTGGCTTCGACAGCGGGGTCGAGGACTCCCTCGGCAACAAGCTGCCCAAGAAGCTGATGCACCACATGATCGGGGTGAACTACAGCCGCCGGCAGGCGCTCTACCCCGCCGCCGAGCGGCTCTTCGGCGCCGGGGCGGAAACCGCCGACGCGACGATTCCCGCCACCATCGGCGTGCCGATGAAGCCCGGCATGGACCTGGGCTTCTACATCATGTGGCACAACGAGGGCGAGAAGGACCTCGATGGCATCTACATGACCATCGACCTCAAGTACAGCCCGAAGAACATCAATCCCCGCCCGGTCGAGGTGCTGCCCCTCTACATGGACGTGAACCTGACGGTCGGCGGGAGCAACGTCTACGACGTGCCCCCCGGCAAGTCGGAGAAGAGCTGGGAGTTCACCTTCCCGATGGACGGCCGCCTGCTGGGCTATGGCGGGCATCTGCACGACTACGGCCAGGGCGTCAAGCTGGTCGACCTCAGCAACAACAAGGTCATCGCCCAGGTGAAGGCCGAGACCGCGAAGGACGGCACCGTGACCGGCGTGAGCCGGAGCCTCCCGGGCGTGAGCGGCGAGGGTATCCGCCTCCGGGCCGGCCGGAAGTACCGGATCACCGCGGTCTACAACAACACCACCGGCAAGGTCCTCCACAACGGCGCGATGGCCCACATCACCGGCATCTTCGCCCCGGACAAGCCCTCGGAGTGGCCCGCGATCAACGAGTCCGACCCCGAGTACCAGAAGGACCTGGCCTCGCTCGAGGAGATGGGCCAGGGGGATGACATGGAGGGGATGGAGCACATGGACCACAACGCGGAACCGCCGCACGAGCACAATCACTAGAGTTTCCGCGAGAGCTGTCATCCCGAGGGAGTGAAACGACCGAGGGATCTAGCCGGACCTGGCTAGATCCCTCGCTTCGCTCGGGATGACAGGTGTTCTCCTCCGCCCGAACGCGTTACCTCACCACTCGCCGCGCCCCCACCCACCGCTTGAACCACCACCGCCCCGAGACGTCATCGGGGCTCAGCACGCTCAGCTGCACGCCCTTGCTCGCGCTGTGGATGAACTTCCCGTTCCCGACGTAGAGTCCCACGTGGGTCACGGTCTTGCCGCCGCCACGGCTGAAGGTGAGGATGTCGCCCGGCTGGAGGCTGTCGAGCGTCTTCTCCACCGCCTCGCCCTGGAGCGCCTGCTCCCGGCTCCGGCGCGGCAGGGTGATCCCCTGCTTCCCGAAGGCGTAGCGGATCAGCCCGGAGCAGTCGAATCCCTCCTCCCCTTCGTCGCCCCAGCGGTACGGCATCCCCATCACGTCGAGCGCGGTCTGCACCACCGAGGTGATCACCGAGGCGCGATCGCTCGAGACCCCGGAGCTGGTCAGGTCCTCGCGCACCCGTGCGGTATCGGGAGCGGCGCTCGCGCCGGAGGATGACCCGGCACCGCCGCCAGGCGCGTAGGTCGCCGCCGGCCGGGGAGACTCGCCGCCGCTGCCCCCGCCGCGCTTGCTCCCCCGGTCGAGCCCGAGCCGGATGCCGAGCTGGACGCCGTGATAGTCGCGCGGATTGATCTGCCGGAAGCGGCCTTCGGCCGCGAGGGAGAGCCCCGCGAAGGGGAAGATCTCGTAGCCCAGCCCCACCGACCAGGAACCCCAGAAGGTCCGGCCGCCGTTGGTCACCAGGCCGCCGTCGACGCCGCCGATGGCGTAGAACCCGGTGCGGCCCCCATGAAAGAGCGAGAGGTCGATCCCGCCGCCCCAGAGATTCCCGAATCCCTTGCCGCCATCCACGATCATGAGCCCGGGCGACACGCCCACCGGGCCCAGCAGGGGCGTGGCGAAGTCGAGGTGATAGCTGGTGGCGCCGGGATCGGTGAAGAGATGGGCCAGCTGGAAGCCGGGCCCCTGGGCGGCGAGCGGTGCCGTGCCGCCGAGCGCGAGTGCGAGGAGGAGTGCCCGGCCGGTCATTTCACCCGCACCGGCCGGCCGGTCTTGAGGTCGACCTGGTAGACATTGCCCGGGCGGCAGTTGAGCCAGATCGGCGCTTCGATGGTCGAGTCGTTCACCAGCCGCGGGGTGGAGCCGGTATAGAGGAGCGGCACCGCGATCCGCTGGCCGTCGCGGCGGATCTGCATGACCCGCTCGGTGCACGGCGCCCCGGTGGAATCCCTGGCACTCCGGCTGTCGGTGAACCAGACCTCGGTACCCTGCTTCGTGGTGAGCACGAGGGAATCGGCGGGCTTCGGTGCGGCGGCGGTGGTATCCGCGGCGGGCGCCGGCTCCGGCTTCGCGGCGCAGGCAGCCAGCAGCAGCAGGGGCACGACTCGCAGGGCACTCATCCGGCGTTCTCCTTCGGCAGGTCCGCGTCCGGCGCGGCGGGCTGGGCGCCCGGACCGGGGGCCTCGGGGGCCGGCTCCTCGATCACCGGCAACCCTTCCCGCGTCACGTGCAGCGACTTCCGCAGTCTCGGCGAGCGGCGCAGCAGCTGCATCCAGAGGTAGAGGACGATGGTCCCGGTCACCACCGCGACGCCGAAGGTGGTGTAGAGCGCCGCGCGGGGATCGTGGAAGCCCACCGTCACCCGCAGCGCGGCCCAGGCACCCCAAAGCGAAGCTGCCCACACCACGAGTGGCGTGAGCAGCCATCCAACCACCCTGAACAGGATGCCGAGCCAGCGCATCCGCGGCTACTTCCCGCGGGCTCCCAGCACGGAGATGAGCGTCGCGAGCGCCAGGCCCGGCAGCACTGCCACGCCAAACGTCCCGAGATTCCAGCCCGCGCCGGGGACCTTGAGGAAGATCGCCCCGATCGCGCACACCGCCGTGAGGACGAGGGACGTGATGGCCGCCACGGCAGGATTGGTCGAACCCTTCGACGACTGGTTCGCCAGCTGCCACGCGCCCATCCACGGAAGGAAAGTGCCCGCCATCCACCACACCGGGTGGTACCACCAGTTGCTGCCGCCACCGATGGCGAGCCAGCGATTGGTGTAGAGCCCGAAGGGCTGGAGCAGCGCGACGTCGACGAGGAGGAACACCCAGGTCGCCGCGAGGCCGATCCCCGCCGCGCCCGCGATGCCCTCGATCGTCTCGGCCCGGGTCCAGATGCCGGGGAGATAGGTGACCGCGAGGATGCCGACGAGAAGCAGCGCGCCGACGACCGCGGTCTCCGCAAAACCCTCGAGATAGATCGTGCCGAGACCGATCAGCAGCACGAAGATGGATTCGATGATGCCCAGCTTGACCGACGCCCGCACGACGAAGGGGACATCAGTCTGGTCGGCCCCGGCACGGGGCTGGACCGCAGTGCTCATGGAGACTCCCCAAAACAAGGTGGGACAGCGGCTTAAGTATAAAGACCCCACGCAAGGATCACCACCACGTCGGTTACCCCCCAGGCCGCCAGGGCAGCGTACATCCCCGCCTGGTGCTGGTCCGGCGTCATCCGGGGGTACCGGGCCAGCCACGGCAGGAGGACCCAGGCCCAGGCCAGAGCGGCCAGCAGGAGCCCGCCCCACCGCCAGGAGGCCCCGTTGGCCCCGGTCCACCCCGAACCGGCGCCCGCGAGCGCAAAAAGGGTGAACGCGATCACCGCCGCCCCGATCGCGACCAGCAGGCTCCGGCGCATCCCCAGGATCAGGGCGAGGGTTCGGTCGCCCCGGCGGGAGTCCTCCTCGAACTGGTAGAGCTGGGTGAGGGGATAGAGGCTGGCGAAGAGGGGGAGGAAGGCCCAGAGCACCAGCTGGTGTGCCTCGGTGGGCCAGCGGCCGGTGGCGGCATACCCGGCGAACGGGGTCAGCGTTCCGAACCCGAGCATGTTGATGATCCAGTCGAGCCCCGCCACCGCCTTGAGCCGCACCGGCGGCACCGAATAGACCAGCGACATCGCGAAGCAGATCGCGTACGCCACCGCGTACGGCCGCGGCAGCAGCAGGGCGAGCCCCTGCCCCAGCGCCATCAATCCCACCGAGAAGGCGGCGAGGTGCCGCGGCGGTTTGGGCGGGGCCTTGAGGTAGCCGATGTCGCCTTCGTCCTCGTCGAACGCCGAGTTGATCGCGAGCGTTCCGCCGTTGAGCAGGAGCACCCAGATCACGAGGCCGGCGAGCGCGGGCCCGAGCGCCTCGCCCCGGCGCGCGCCGTCGAGGCCCACCGCGAGGAAATAGCCCAGCGCGGTGTGGGCCGCCATGATGGGCCACTCCGCGGGACGGAGGTGCAGGAGGTAGTCGAACGTGGAGCCGAAGAGCCGGTAGCCCGCCTGCCGGAGCGGCGAGGCCGCGGGTCCCGCCTCGCTCACCAGAGGAGGCCGAGGTGGCGGGCCGCGAGGCAGAGGCCGTGCAGGGTCAGGTCGGGATCGGCCCCTTCGATGGTCTTCGAGAGGGGCACGATGATCCCGGCCAGCCCGCCGGTCGCCACCACCTTGGGGGTCCGGCCGGTCGGCCACTCGGCGATGATCCGGCGGACGATGCCATCGACCGCATCGGCGGTGCCGAAGAGCACGCCGGCGCGAATGCACTCCTCGGTCCGCCGGCCGATGGCCCGTTCCGGCGGCACCAGCTCGGTGGCGGGGAGCTTGGCGGCGCGGCGGGTGAGCTGGTCGGCGGAGGTCCGGAGGCCGGGCATGATCACCCCGCCGATGAAGCGGCCGTCGGCGGTGATGCAGTCGAAGGTGGTGGCGGTGCCGAAGTCGACCACGATGGTGTCGGCGTGAAAGCGGTCGACGGCGGCGAGGGTGTTGATGATCCGGTCGGCGCCAACGGTGCGGGGCTCGTCGACATCGAGCTGGATCGGGAGATCGGAATCGGCGTTGACCACCTCGACCACGGCATTGGTGAGGGCCCGCAGCCCCTCCGCCAGGCTCTGGGTGACACCGGGCGCCACCGAGGCGATGATGCTGGCGCGAATCGCCTTGGGCACCGCCCCGGACTGCTGCAGGATCCCCGCGAGCGCGACGGCCCACTCATCGGGCGTGCGGTCCGCGCTGGTGGTGAGCCGCCAATGGTCCAGGAGCCGGTCTCCGGAGAAGAGACCGATGGTGATTTCGGTGTTGCCGACGTCGAGGGTGAGGAGCATGAGGCTCGGAGCTGAGGGCTGTTAGCTGTTAGCTGTTAGCTGTTAGCTGATCCAGTGAAGGTGACGGTTTCTGCCTCAAGAGCAAGCAGCTAATAGCCAATAGCTAATAGCTAATGGCTAATGGCTAATGGCTAACGGCTAATGGCTAACAGCTACCACCACCGTCCCGCTCCGCACCAGCTCCACCTCCCCGCCCTGCTGGCGCACCTTGAGCAATCCCTCGACGGTGATGCCGTCGGCGGTGCCGCGGGCCGGCTCGGCCAGCGGGAGCCCGGCGAGATAGTCGCGATCGGTGAAGTCCTGGAGTTCGCGCGGGGAGAGGTGCCGGTCGGTCTCGCTCGCGGCGACAATGCCACTGACCAGGTCGGGGGCGAGCGCCGCCGGGGTCAGGCCGGGGGCATAGGCCTCGAGCGTCACCGCCTGGCCCTCGAGCTCCAGCGGCACCGGGTTGGTGAGGTTGATCCCGATGCCGACCGCGACCCACGCCACCTTCTCCTCCTGCCAGTGCGCCTCGCAGAGGATCCCACCCAGCTTGCGGCGGTCGAGCATGAGGTCGTTGGGCCACTTCACCTCGACCGCGACCCGTCCGGCATGGCGCTCCAGCACGCCGGCGGCCGCGAGCGCGACCCGCAGGCTCAGCACCTCGAACGCGGCCTGGCTGCCGGGACGACAGAGCACGCTCAGCCAGAGACCGCCCCGCGGGGCATGCCAGGTCCGGCCCCGGCGTCCCCGGCCCGCGGTCTGCTCCGCCGCGAGCACGGCGGTGCCGGCCGGCGCGCCCTGCATCGCCAGCAGCTGGATCCGGTCCTGGGTGGACGTGACCGAGTCGAGCAGGTAGAGGGTCGCCGCCATGAGCTCAGGAAAGGGTGAAGGTGCCGCGACTCGCCAGCCAGAGCAGGACCGCCCCGACCACGATCCGGTACCACGCGAATGCCGCGAAGGTGTGGTGCGCCACGTAGCGGAGAAACGCCTTGACCACGACGAACGCCGACACGAATGCCACCAGGAACCCCACGGCAAAGAGGGGCACGTCGGCGCTGGTCAGGTTCGGGAGACTCTTGAGGAGATCGTAGCCGGCCGCGGCCGCGAGGGTCGGGACGGCGAGGAAGAAAGAAAACTCGGTCGCGGCGGTTCGGGAAAGCCCCAGCACATAGCCGCCCAGAATGGTGGCCGCGGAGCGCGAGGCGCCGGGAAAGAGGGCCAGCACCTGGGCGAATCCGATGCCGAGGGCGGTGCCGGGCGGGAGGTCGCGCGCGTCGGTGATCGTGTCGGGGCGTTGCCACCGCTCCACCAGCAGGATCACCACTCCGCCGACCAGGAGCGCCCACGCCACCGTCACCGGCGTGAACAGGTGGGCCTTGATCCAGTGCCGGAGCAGGAAGCCGAGCGCCGCCGCCGGGAGGAAGCCGAGCGCCAGGTTGGTGACGAACCGGCGGCTGGCCGGCTCGCGGCCGAGGGTCTTGGCCACCTCGAGAAACCGCTGGCGGTAGATCCACACCACCGCCAGGATGGCGCCGAGCTGGATGAAAATATCGAAGGTCTTGGCGCGCTCGTCCTCGAAGCCGAGGAAGTGTCCGCTGAGGATGAGGTGCCCGGTAGAGGAGACGGGAAGGAACTCGGTGACACCCTCGACGACGCCCTGCACCACGGCCGCCAGGTAGTCGGGGACGATCACGCCAGCGCCTCCTGGTAGACCGCCTCGTACTGCGGCACGATCGTGTCGGCGGAGAACTCGCGCGCCTTGGCGATCGCCGCCTCCCGCATCACCTGGTAGCGGTTGGCGTCGAGCAGGAGCTCGATGGAGCGGCGGCCCATCGCCTCGACCGACCCGGCGGGCTCGAGAATGCCGCTGATGCCGTCGTCGATGACTTCCGGCAGCCCGCCGGTCCGGCTGGCCACCGCCGGCGCGCCACAGGCCATCGCCTCGAGCGCCGCGAGCCCGAACGACTCGGTCTGCGACGGGAGCAGGAAGAGGTCGGTGGCCTGGAGAATGGAGGCGATCCGGTCGAGCCGCCCGAGGAACTGCACGCTCTCGGAGACCCCGAGCTGCTCGGCCTCACGCTCGGCGTCACCCCGCTCGGGCCCGTCTCCCACCATGATCAGGGTCGCGGGCATCGCCTTCCGGATCCGGGCGAAGACCCGCACCACGTCCTTCACCCGCTTCACTTCGCGGAAGTTGGAGATGTGGGTGATGATCTTGCCGGGCCCCATCTTCTCGCGGGAGACCGTCGGGTCGGGGCGATACTCCTCCAGGTTCACGAAGTTGGGGATCACCCGCACGTTGCAGTTGACGCACCCGAAGGTGCGGTAGGTCTCGTCCCGCAGGAAGGCCGAGACCGCGGTGACCTCGTCGGACTTCTCGATCGAGAACTTGGTGATCTGGTAGAAGCTGCTCTCCTGGCCCACCAGGGTGATGTCGGTCCCGTGGAGGGTGGTCACCACCTTCACCGCGTGCTGCGCGCCGAGCATCTCGCGCGCCAGCCAGGCGGTGGTCGCATGGGGAATGGCGTAGTGCACGTGCAGGATCTCGAGCTCTTCCCGGAGGGAGACCTCGTACTGCTTGGCCGCGAGTGCCAGCGTGTAGGGGAAGTGATCGAAGAGCGGATAGCGCGAGATCGTGGTGTCGACCTCGTGGAAGTACACCCGCTCGGCAAAGCCCCGGAGCCGGAACGGCGAGGCGTAGCTGATGAAGTGGACTTCGTGCCCTCGCCGCGCCAGGGCGAGTCCCAGCTCGGTGGCGATGGCGCCGGAGCCGCCGTAGGTCGGGTAGCAGGTGATGCCGATGCGCATGAGAAGCCGTTAGCCGTTAGCCGTTAGCTGTTAGCTGTTAGCTGTTAGCCATTAGCTGTTTGTCCTGGGTTCGAGTACGGCGAGACAGGCCTGATGCCCCCGTTCCGCCGCCAGGTCCTTCGGTGTTGCCCCCGAGGCGCTCTGACGCTTCGGATCGGCCCCGTGGGCCAGGAGCATGGTGACGATGTCGGCGTGCCCGCCCGCAGCCGCGGAGTGGAGCGGGGTCCACTGCCCCGTCTGCTCGGCGTTGGGGTCGGCGCCGGCGTCGATCAGCAGCCCGGCCACCTCCTTGTTGCCACTCGATGCGGCAGCGTGCAGCGGCGTGCTCCGGAGCGGGTCCATCGAGATGGCGCCCTTGTCGGCTCCGATGCTGAGGAGGTAGGTCGCCGCGTCGTAGTGCCCGAAGTAGGCGGCATAGTGAAGCGGCGTGTACCCCTGGCTGTCGGGCATGGAGACGAAGGCGCGGTTCCGGTCGAGCAGCGCCTTGAGGCGCTCGGTGTCGCCCGTCTGGGCTGCGTCGGAGAGGTCGGTGCGGAGGTCGGTCATAGGGCGGGGAAAGTAGGTCGGCAGTGGGCTGGTGGGCTAGTGGGCTGGTAGGGTGACAGCGATCAGGATGGGTCCTTGTGACAGAGCGACCTAGCCCACCAGCCCACCAGTCCACTTTTCAGCGATCACCCTCGCCACCTCGTCCGCCGGCCGGGTCGCGTCCAGCGTCAGCACCTCGCCCTCGAGCTGGTGACGGAACCAGGTCTCCTGCCGCTTGGCGTACTGCCGGCTCGCGATCGCCACCGCCTCCGCCACGCTCTCCCGGGTCCGCTGGCCGTGCAGGTACTCCACCGCCTCGCGCGGTCCGATGGCATCGAGCCCGGATGCGCCTGCGGGAATCCCCTCGGCGAGCACCGCCGCCACCTCCTCGATCATCCCCTGGCGCACCATCTCCTCGGCCCGAACCATGATCCGGTGATGCAGCACCGGACGGGGCGCCGTCAGCACCACGTACCACGGCGTGATCGCCCCCTGGTTCCGCGCCGCCGCCTGCCAGTAGCTCAACGGATGACCGGTGAGGAGCGCCACCTCGATGGCGCGGGAGGCGCGCTGCCTTCCCCCGCCCCGGAACCCCGGATCGAGACGGCCGGCCCAGCGCACCAGTTCCACCGGCTCGAGGGTGGTGGCCCACCGTTCCAGGTCGGCACGGCGCTCGGCATCGAGCGGCGGTTCGGCAAAGAGCCCGTCGACCAGCGTCTTCACGTACAGCCCGGTGCCTCCCACCACGACCGGCATCTTCCCGCGGGTGCGCACGTCGGCAATCCACTCCGGGGCCTGCCGCCCGAAGCGGCCGGCGCTGTAGCGCTCGCCGGGGCGCACCAGGTCGAGCCCGTGGTGCGGCACCGCCTGGAGCCAGCGCCGAGGCGGCTTGGCGGTGCCGATGTCGAGGAGCTTGTAGACCTGGCGGGAATCGGCGGAGATGACTTCGAGGGGCCAGTACGCCGCCAGCGCGTGGGCGACGGCGGTCTTCCCGATCCCGGTGGGTCCGACGAGGACGGGCGTCCTAGCGCCGGCCAAAGCGACGCTCCAGCTCCTCGCGCGGCAGCTGTACGATCGTGGACCGGCCGTGCACGTCGTGCGGCGGGAGGGTGCAGGCGAAGAGCCGGGTGAGGAGCACCTGGCGCTCCGGCTCCGCGAGCGGTTCCCCCGCCTTCACCGCGGCGCGGCAGGCGTAGGTGGCGGCAAAGCGCTCCAGCCGGTTGGCCCAGCCGCCGAAGCGCCCGCGGGCAAAGTCGGCGACCATCTCCCGGAAGCAGCGCTCCGCCTGGAAGCGCGGATGGGGCGACGGCACCGCGTGCAGCGCGACGGTGCGGCCCCCGAACGGCTCGACCTCGAACCCCACCTTGGTGAGCACGTCGCGATACGCATCCACCGCATCGAGCTCCTCGTCGGCCAGCTCGATGGTGGCGGGGAGGAGAAGCCGCTGCCCCTCGACCTGCCCGCTCTTGAGCGCGGCCATGACCGATTCGTAGAGCACCCGCTCGTGGGCGGAATGCTGGTCGACGAAGACGAGGCCGTCGGGGCCTTCGTAAATCAGATATGTGTTGTGGGCCTGGAGAACCTCGGGAAACGCCGTTCCTCGTTCCTCGTTCCTCGTTCCTCGTTCTTCCGGGAGGGCTTCGGTGGTAACCGCCTCGCGGCCGAACAAATCCTCGCTGAGATCCAGGCTGTTGGCGACGAAGCCTGCTTCCTCACCACGAGGAACGAGGAACGAGGAACGAGGAACGTCATCCGCGGACGAGAACGCCATCGGCGACGCCCCAATCTTCGACAGCGCGCTCCGCACCGCCTCCTCCACCGCCCGCTCCGCCCCGATCCGGTCGCGGAAACGCACCTCGAGCTTCGCGGGATGGACGTTCACGTCCACGTCCTCGTTGGCGGTCTCGAGCTGAAGAAAGAGCGAGGGCCGGTCGCCCGGGTGGATGGCCGAGCGATAGCCCGCCTCGGCGGCGCGCACCAGGAAGGGGTCGCGGAAAGGGCGGCCGTTGATGAAGAGCTGGGTGCGGCGGCCGGTGGGCTGGGCATCGGAGGGACGCTGGATGAACCCGCTCACCCGGAACCCGCCCACCGCGTGCTGCACCGGCAGCAGGGTGCGCGCGAGGTCGGCGCCCCACACCGCGTCCAGGCGCTCCGCCGGCGTCTGGCCCGGGGTGGTGACCAGGCGGCTCCGCCCGTCGAGGAAAAGCTCGAACCCGACGGCGGGGTGCGCCAGCGCAAGCGTCGCGATCGCCTCGTAGGTCGCGCGCGACTCCGACGAGGCCGACCGCAGGAATTTCCGGCGCGCCGGCGTATTGAAGAAGAGATTGCGGACCGTGACCGTCGTGCCCCGCTGCCGCGCGATGGTGGCCACCTTCTCCACCCGGCCGCCGTTCACCTCGACCTCGGTGCCCTCGGCCTCGCCCTCCGACGTCGCGATCAGGAGCCGCGACACCGAGGCGATGGCCGGGAGCGCCTCGCCCCGGAAGCCGAAGCTCTTCACCCCCACCAGGTCGGCGGCACTGCGGATCTTGCTGGTGGCGTGGCGGTCGAGCGCGAGCACCGCGTCCTCGCGCCCCATCCCGGAGCCGTCGTCGCTCACCTCGATGAGCGTCTTCCCCCCCTGCTCCACCGCAACGCGGACGCGGGTGGCCCCGGCATCGATCGCGTTCTCGACCAGTTCCTTGACCGCGGAGGCGGGACGCTCGACCACTTCGCCGGCGGCGATCTGGTCGGCAACAACATCGGGGAGGATGGCAATGCGCCGTGGCATGGCGCCAAAGATAAGCCTCAGGGGGGAGTGACGCGCTCCAGGTCCTCGGCCCGCATCCACCCTTCCTGGTTGCCGGTGCCCGTCACCCGGTACCAGCTGCCGCGGGCCAGCTCCACCCGCACGGTGCCGAGGGCGGGCACCTCCCCCACGGCGGGAGCGAGCTCGTGGGGTGAGAGCCGGAGCGAGGCATTCGCGGTCGCGACCGCCACCGGCTCGTGATACCACCGGCTGAGGGCCACGCTCGCGCCGAAGAGCAGGACGCCCCCGCCGAGCAGCACCAGCCAGCGGCCGCGGACGCGGCGGCCCCAGAGAATCCCGCCCCACGCGACGAGCCAGAACACCGCCCCCGCCAGCCAGAGTTCCTCCGGGGTGAGGGGCGAGACCCAGAGCCAGCGGGCCGCGGCGGCATCGGCCGGCGGAAGGAGCAGGAGCGCGCGCTGGATCCCGGGATCGCGCGGCGCGAGCCGGGCCGCGCGGGTCCACGCCGCGAGGGCCTGGGCATCGAGCCCCGCGCGATAGGCCGCGTCGCCGAAGTTGAGCCACTTGCTGGGCACGTTGGGCATCAGCTCGGCATCGCGCCGGAACCCCTGCGCCGCCGCCCGGTAGGCGCCGGCCTCGTAGAGCTGCTCCGCCGGGGCCTGGGCGTGCCCTTCGGCGGGCAGCAGGCTGAGGGCCAGGAGCGCACTCACGCCGGCGCGCTGCCGCCACCGCCTGGCACCCGGCACGGTCCCGTTGCCCAGCGTCGCGATGGCGGCGTCCACTTCCTTGATCAGGGACTGGGTGGCGGTGGTCCCGTCTGGGGCGAAGCGCGCCGCGCGCAGCTTGTCGCGCACCCTCGAGAATTCCTCGGCCACGGCGGTCTCGATGCCGGCGCGGCGCAGGGCCCGGACCAGTGTCCCGTCATCCCGCTCGGAGAAGGACGGCACCAGCGACCGCAGCACCGACTCGAGGCGGCGTTCGGCGGCGGCGAGCGAGTTGCCCGGATCGGCATGCACCTTCGGGGGCGGGGGCGCGCGACGGGGCCGCCGCTGGATCGCGAGGACCACCAGCGGGAGGGCCAGCAGCGCCCACCAGGCCCAGTCCTCGAGCTGGTCCCTGAATGCCAGCGCCGCGGGGACCCGGGTATCGAGCCGCACCGGCGGTGGCTCCGCCCGCGATCCGCCCCCTTCGCCGCGGGGCGCCACCACGAACGAAACCGATGGCGCGGTGGCCCGCTCGTACCTCGCGGTGGTCGGGTCGTACCAGCTGTAGGCCAGCGAGGGCAGCGCGAGGGTCCCCGCCGAGTCCGCCAGCAGCAGGAAGCGGAACGTCTTGCTCCCGGCGAGTCGCCCGTCCCGGAGCTCCACCTTCTCGTCGGCGGCGCCGGGATAGACCCGCAGGCCCCGTGGCCAGAGCACCTCCGGCTGGGGCCAGAGCGCGACGTTGCCCTCGCCGCGCACGACCAGCTCGGCGTTGAATGCCTCGCCCTGCCGGCCCGTGCCCGGCGTAACGGTCTGGGTGATGCCGAGCCCGTGGCCCACGGCGCCCGCGAAGTCGGGCTGCCGCCCCGCATCGGGCAGTGCCCGCGCGAGGAAGCCGGTGGGCTGGGTCTCCAGCTTGTAGCGCTCTTCCTGGCTGAAGAACTGGAAGGCGAGCGGCACACTGTACTGCAGCCGCGCCGGCGAGACCGCGACCTTCCCCGGCGTGAGGGGGAAGGCGATCTGGTGCAGGACGAAGAGGTCATACCACCGGCCGCCGACCTGGCGGCTCGCGGCGATCCCGCCCGGCACCGGCTGGGGGTAGCTCCACACCCCTTCGAGCCGGGGCGACTCCACCGTCGGCGCCCGCCGGAGCTGCTGGCGCAGTTCCCGGTCGAACCAGGCGATGGTCACCACGTCCACCTGCTCCCCCACCACCACGGTGCTGTCGCTCAGCGCCACGCTGATTCCCGCCTGCCCGAGCGCCGCGGGCGGCGGCGCCCGCTGTACCAGCCGCGCGAGCCGCGGGCTCAGGCTCGCGGTGACCGGCGCCGGGGCGCTCCCCTCGATGCGCACCGTGACCGGGTCGGTGCGATCCATCGCGATTCCCTGCCGCACCGTCACCGGCCCGAGCCGCCATTCGCCCGGGGTGTTCGCCCGGAGCTGGAACACGATCACGGTGGTGCGGCCGCCGTTGGCGCCGCCGGTGACATCGCTCCGCTCCGAGCGCGACTCCAGCTCGAACCCGCCCAGCGAGGGGAGGTCGACCCGGATCGGGTCGGCGAGGTCGCTGGTGACCCGCACGGTGAACGTGACGATCTCTCCCACGGCCACCCGGTCATGGTCGATCGAGACCATGAGGCTGGGCCCCTTGGGCTGCTGGAGCAGCAGCGACAGTCCGAGGAGGGCGGCGGCGATCACCAGTCCTTCACTCCACTCATGGTGGCGCGTTGCTTCCCCAGCCGGCGCTCGCGGGTGTCCCGCTCCTCCCGGTTCACCGAGTTGAGGATCTGTTCCGCCTGGGCCTGGCTCAGGTTGGGCATCCCCTCACGCGGCGGCGGCTGCTGGGGCGTCGGCGGCGGGGGCCCGCCCGAAGGGGGCGGCGGCTGGTTCTTGTTGCCACCCCCGCTCGGCGGCGGCTTCTGCCGCTCGGCCAGCTCCAGGTTCCACTTGGCCCGGGTGCTCGTGGGAACCAGGCTGAGCGCATCGCGCAGGTTGAGCGAGGCCTGGCCCAGGAGCGTGTCGCGCCCCGCGCTGTCGGCCGCCGACTGCTTGAGCGCGGCGACACCGGCGTTGTAGAGCGCGCGATAGCGGAGCTCGGGGTCGAGCGACTTGGCCGCCCGGAGCAGCGAGGTGCGCGCCCGGGCGTAGTCCCCCGCCGCGAGCTGCGCCGTCCCGGCGTTGTACCACGCGGTGTCGCTCGCGGTTTCGCTGAGGCGGCTGGTCATCGCCCGGGCCGCGTCCTTCACCCGGCCGGCGGCATAGTCCTGGGTGCCCGGCGCCGGGCGCTGGGCCGAGGCTTCGCGGACCAGCAGCAGCGCGGCGAGCCCGACCAGCGCGGCCGTCTTCCGGGTGGCGGTCTGGATGCCTAACAGGAGTGCCGCCAGCAGCGCCGGGATCCACACCAGCGGCAGCAGGTCCTGGGTGCTGGACGACGAGATGGGCGAGCGCTGGAAGGCCGCCAGCAGGTCGCGCACCGCGCCGGCCTGATCCGGCAGTTCCGCCGGCACCAGCGCCCCTTCCCCGGCATCCGCGACCTTCTGGAGGATGTCGTCGCGGCGGCGGGTCTCGATCGGGTCGCCATTGCCGTCGGTCTTGTACTCGGTCAGGGTGCCGGCGCTGTCGCGGATCGGGATCGGGACGCCCTTGGTGCCGCCCTCCGAGACCAGCACCAGCCGGATCTGCTGCTCCCGAAGCGCCCGGGCCTGGGCCAGCACGTCGGGGAGCGAGTCGTGGGTTTCGCCGTCGGTGAAGACCACCAGCACCCGGTCGCCCGCCTCGCGCGAGGCGTTGAGCAGCTCCGCCCCCTGCGACAGCGCCGAGGCGAGCCCGGTGCCGCCCTGGCTGGCGATGTCGGGGGACAGGGCGTCGAGGAAGAGGTTGATCGCGCCGCCATCGAGGGTCAGCGGGCTCAGGATGTAGCTCCGCCCCGCAAAGGCGATCAGGCCGAGCCGGTCGCGGCCGAGGTCCTGCACCAGCCGGCGCGCTTCGCTGGAAGCGCGGCTCAGGCGGCTCGGCTTCGTGTCTTCGGCCAGCATCGAGCGGCTGATGTCCATCGCGAACACCACCGAGAGCGCCTGGGTCTCGGTCTTCACCGTGGCCCGGCCCCCGCGCGGACCCGCGAGTCCCACCGCCCCGGCCAGGGACGCCACCGCGAGCAGGACGGGCGACCACCGCCCGTTGGCCCGGGCGCGGCTCGCCAGCTCGGGCGACCATTCCCCGGCCCGCTGGACCCGGCGCCGGCGCGCCAGCAGCGCCACCGCCCCGATGGCGGCACCGATGACCGGCGCGATGGCGAGGAGGACGGGAGAATCGAAGGTCATGGCGTCCGCACCACCAGCGTGGCACTCAACAGCAGCTCCAGCCCCAGGAACACCAGCCCCGCAAGCACCAGCGGCTTGGCGATCTCGTCGTATTTCACGTAGCGGGTCACCTGGATCGGGGTCTTCTCCAGGCCGTCGATCTGCTGGAAGATCCTCGCCAGCGCCTCGCTGTCCTTGGCGCGGAAGTACCGCCCGCCGGTGGTCGCCGCGATGTCGCGCAGGAGCGGCTCGTCGATCTTCACCGGCAGCATCTCGTAGCGGAAGCCGCTGAGCCCCCGCCCCGTCGGCACCGGTGCCTCCCCCTCGGTGCCCACGCCGATGGTGTAGACCCGGATCCCCAGCGCCGCCGCGGCAGCGGCCGCGGTCCGGGGGTCCACCGTCCCGCGGTTGTTCTCGCCGTCGGTGAGCAGCAGGATGACCTTCGATTTACCGGGCGCCTCGCGCAGCCGGTTCACCGCCGTGGCCAGCCCGGTGCCGATGGCCGTGCCGTCCTCCAGCATCCCGATCCGGAGCGAGGCCACCGCCTGTTCCAGCACCGGATAGTCGACCGTGATCGGCACCTGGGTGAGGGCTTCACCCGCGAACGCCACCACCCCGATCCGGTCGGCGCTCCGTCCCTTGATGAACGACGTGGCCTGCTGCTTGGCCACCTCCATCCGGTTGCTGGGCGAGAAATCCTCCGCCAGCATCGAGCTCGAGATGTCGACCGCGATGACGATCGCGATTCCCTCCTTCTTCATCTCGACCTGCGCACCCCCCAGTCGCGGCCCGGCGGCCGCGAGCACCCACGCCACGAAGGCGAGGAGCCGGCAGGCGAGCGGCAGCCGCGCCAGCCAGTCGGCTTCCTTGACCAGGTTGATCAGGCGGAGATCGCTGTACCCCGTGGCCGGGGGACGCTGCCGCCGGCGCCACCACCACCAGAGGAGCGGCAACAGGAGCAGCAGCAGGAACCAGGGACGCGCGACACTCATCGGCCCGCGCCCGCCTTCGCCGGCTGGCTCTCCAGCTGCTGCCGGAGGCCCTCGGCCCGCTGCGCCAGTCCCAGCACGTCGGTGGCCGAGGTGCTGGCGTACTGCACTGCCTCGAGCGCGCCGAGCACCTCAGCGAGGTCGTCGACCGGCCAGGCGGGGCGCTGCTCGGTCACCACCCGCATCAGGCGGTTCGCCACCAGCCCCTGCGGCATTCCCGGCAGGTGCCGGAGGATCTCGGCCCGGAGGTTCCGCGCGGCCACCGCGGCGACGGCGCGCACCTCCCCCGCCTCGTTCCACTCCTCGAGCGGGATCGGCGTGGCCTGCGAGGGAGGCGTGAAGCCGGGCATGGGGGGCCCGGCGCGAAGCCACCACCAGGCCAGCGGCGCCACCAGCAGGGTCGCGATCAGCAGCGCGACCAGCACCGGGTAAGGCGTGGTCACCCGCTCCACCACGATCCCCGCTTCGGGCTGTACCGGCAGCCGGTCGGCGGGAATGGTGTCAGGGAGGACCGAGGCGATGTTGAGGGTGCGGGACTCGACCGGGAGCGAATCGGTGGTACCGTCGGGCCGGATCACGATCGGTCCGGGGATCTCCACCTGCACCCGCCCGGTCCGCCAGACGACGGCGGGATAGGCCACGACGCTGCGGTTTCCCTCTTTCCGGACCCGGGGCTGGCCCAGCAGCCCCACCGGGTCGGCGGGCGACCAGGGCGCGGCGCGCACCTCCGCACCGGCCGGGGTTTCCACCGCCCGCTCCAGCCAGATGGTGTCGCCCACCGTGGGCTGCACCGGGACCTGCTGCAGCAGGAGCGTGAGCGCCAGCAGCATCAGCGGCTCATCCGCTTGGCCCGCTGCGCAAAGGCGCGCCGCAGCACCGGGGCGTAGTCCTGCACCGTATCCAACGTGACGTGGTCGACGCCGGCGGAGGTGAAGGTGCGGCTCCGCTCCTCCCGCCGCCGCTCGGCCAGCGCGCGGAGCCGGCCGCGCACCTGCCGGTCCCCGGTGTCCACCGTCCGGCGGGCGCCGGTCTCGGCATCCTCCAGCTCCAGCCAGCCGGCATCGGGGAGCGTCGCCTCGCGCGGGTCCTCCACCGCAATCGCGACGACATCGTGGCGCACCCCGAGCTGCCGGAGCGGCTGTCCCCACCCCTCGGCGAGGAAATCGGAGAGCACCACCACGATGCTCCGGTGGTGCAGCAGGCCGGTGGTGTACTGGAGCGCGGCGGCGAGGTTGGTGCGCTTCCCGGCGGGCTTGAAGGCGACGAGGTCGCGAATCACCCGGAGGGCGTGGCGCCGTCCTTTGCCAGGCGGAATCACCCGCTCCACCTTGTCGGAGAAGAGCAGCGCGCCCACCCGGTCGTTGGTATTGGCGGCGGCCAGGGCGAGCACCGAGGCCACCTCGATGGCGAGCGCCGACTTGCTCCGCGGCACCCCGAAGTGGGTGGACCCCGACTGGTCCACCAGCAGCATCAGGGTGAGCTCCCGCTCCTCGACGAAGGTCTTGATGTAGGGGGTGCCGAGCCGGGCGGAGACGTTCCAGTCGATGGCGCGGAAGTCGTCGCCATGTTCGTACTGCCGCACCTCGGCGAACTCCATCCCCTGGCCCCGGAACACCGAGCGATACTCCCCGCCAAAGAGGGCGGTGACGAGGCCGCGGGAGCGGAGCTCGATGCCCTTGACCTGCTTGAGGATTTCGGGGGAGATGGGAGGCATGGGAAGAAGCCGTTAGCCGTTAGCTGTTAGCCGTTAGCTGGTGATTCGTGGGGTCGGCCATTCGCGTCGAAGCAGGTTGGCGCATGGAACGAGCTAATGGCTAACGGCTAACGGCTCATGGCACCGGAACGGCATCCAGAATCCGGGTCACCACCGAGTCCGCATCGATCTCCTCCGCCTCCGCCTCGAAGGTGAGGAGCACCCGGTGCCGGAGCACGTCGAGCGCCATGGCGCGCACGTCCTCGGGAATCACGTAGCCCCGGCCGCGCAGGTAGGCGTGCGCCTTGGCCGCCTGCGCCAGGGCAATGGAGGCCCGGGGCGAGGCGCCGAAGGCGACCAGCGGCTTGAGATTCTGGAGCCCGACGACCGAAGGATCGCGGGTGGCGCGCACCAGGTCGACGATGTAGTCCACCACCTTCTGGTCGAGATAGGTGGCGCTGATCGTCTCGCGCAGGGCGAGGATGGTCGCCGGGTCGAGCAGCTGCCGCACCGGGGCCTCGGAAATCCCGCTCCGGCGAAGCAGCACTTCCTTTTCCTGGTCCCGCGTCGGGTAGCCTACCCGTACCTTCAGCATGAACCGGTCGAGCTGCGCCTCGGGGAGGGGATAGGTCCCCTCGTTCTCGATCGGGTTCTGGGTGGCCAGCACCAGGAAGGGCTCCTCCAGCGCGAAGCTGGTTCCGCCGATGGTCACCTGGTGTTCCTGCATCGCCTCCAGCAGCGCCGCCTGCACCTTGGCCGGGGCGCGGTTGATCTCGTCGGCCAGCACCAGCTGGGCGAAGATGGGCCCCTGCTTCACCCGGAATTCCTGCCCCTTGGGATCGAAGACCATCGTGCCGATGAGGTCGGCGGGGAGGAGATCGGGGGTGAACTGGATGCGGGAGAAGCTGAGTTCGACGATCTCGGAGAGGGTCTTCACCGCGAGCGTCTTCGCCAGGCCGGGCACGCCCTCGAGGAGAATGTGCCCGCCGGAGAGGAGCCCGATCAGGAGCCGCTCGATCATCGTCTCCTGCCCGACGATGCGCTTGCCGACTTCCTGGACCACCTGCTGCACCTTGCTGCTGTCGACGGTGCGGGAAGAGGGAACGGGGCGGGCTGTCATGGCCTCGGGAGAGTTGAGGGGCGGTTCACCTGTCATCCCGAGGTCGCGGCGCGACCGAGGGATCTAGCCAGATCCTGCTAGATCCCTCGCTTCGCTCGGGATGACAGCCTTCCGGCAGGAAACATAGCACTGTGGCGGCGCACAACATCAGTGAGCCAGAGCACTTAGCTCACTCGTGGTCAGGCGCGAGCCCGATCGCCTTGTAGAGCGCCTTCTCCTCCGCCGGCGTGAGGGGGCGGGACTTGCCGACCGGGAGGTCGAGCAGGCGCACCGGACCATACGAGAGCCGCGCCAGCCGCTCCACCTTCACTCCCATGGCCTCGCACCAGCGCCGGACAATACGGTTCCGGCCCTCCGTCAGCGTCACGTCGAGGAGGCTCCGCCCCTCCTTGCCGGGACGGACCCGGGTGGCGGTGGGCACCACCGGCACCCCGTCGATCGAGACCCGCTTCTTGACCTCCTGGGCCAGCTCGGCGCTGGGCCGGCCGTGCACCAGGGCGACGTAGCTCCGGGGAATCTTGTAGCGAGGATGCGTGAGACGGTGGATGGCGTCGCCGTCGCTGGTGAGGAGCAGGAGCCCCGTGGTCATGACGTCGAGCCGCCCGACGTAGGCCAGCCCGGAGGGATCCTTGATGAAGTCGAAGACCGTGCGGCGGCCTTCCTCGTCGCTGGCCGTGGTGACGACGCCAAGCGGCTTGTGGAAGGCGAGCCAGCGGCGCTCGACCCGGGGGATCGGCTTGCCGGAGACGGTGATCCGCTGGCGGTCGGGATCGACCTTCATCCCGATGGTGGCGGGCTTGCCGTCCACCTTCACCCGCCCCTGCTCGATCAGCTCCTCGGCCGCGCGGCGGCTCGCGATCCCGGCGCGGGCGAGGGCCCGCTGAAGCCGCATCTCGCTCATGACTCGGCCGGGACGGAGGCCGCGGCGTCGGCGCTGTCGGCGGCGTCGGGCTTGTGGGTATGGAGCGCCACGCTGAACTCCTCGGCCCGGGGCAGCTCGGCTAGGTCGCGGAGACCGAGCAGCTCGAGCAGGAGCGGCGTGGTGCCGTAGAGGAGCGGACGGCCGACCGCCTCGCTCCGGCCCACGACCTCGATGAGGCCACGCTCCTGGAGGCTCCGCAGCACGCCCCCGGCGGAGACGCCGCGGATCTCCTCGATCTCGGCCCGGCCCACCGGCTGCCGGTAGGCGATGACCGCGAGGGTCTCCATCCCGGCGGCGGTGAGCTTGGGCGTGCGCACCGCGATCTGGGCCCGCTCGATCGCCTCGGCAAAGGCGCGGCGGGTCAGGATCTGGTAGCCGCCCGCCAGCTCGACCACCTCGACGGCGTGCCCGTCGAAGTCATAGTGCTCCCGGAGCTCGTCGAGCGCGGTGCGCACGTCGGCGAGGGCCGCCTCCGGCTCGAGGGTCTGGAGCTCCTCGATCGTGATCGGACGGTTGGCCGCGAAGAGCGCGGCTTCAATCAGCTGGGCGAGGGGCGTCATCGGCAGGTTCCGGCGAAACGGGATCCGGGATCGGGAGGTCGGCCGCGGGTTCGGCGACGGCCTCCACCGCGGGAGCGGGGGCTGCCTCGGCGAACGGCGCCACCGGGGCATCGGCTTCCTCGGCGACCGGCGCGGGCGTCTCGTCGCGCGGCGTGTCCCGCCGGATCACGAACGAGGCGAAGGCTTCGGACTGCGCCAGCTTCACCATCCCCCGCTTGGCCAGCTCCAGCAGCGCGAGGAGGGTGCTGAGCACGTCGACGATCGTGGGCCGGGGCCCGAGGGCCTCGAGCCAGGTGAACTCTTCCTTCTCGGCGAGCAGCGCCTCGAGCCGGCGGGTGGCCCCTTCGGTATCGAGCGGCCGGGGCACCACCCGGTGGAGCACCGGCGAGGGGATCTCGCTGATGACCTTCTCCACCGCCATGAGCAGCTCGAGGATGTCGAGCGTGAGGGGCGGCGGGGGGAGTTCCGGCGGCGGCGGGAGGTAGCCGCGGGGATACTGGTCGGCGCGGCGCTCGGTGGCCCGCTCCAGCCAGGCGGCCACTTCCCGCACCAGCTGGTACTCGAGCAGCCGGCGCACCAGCTCGTGCCGCGGGTCTTCCCACCCCTCCTCGCCGTCGCGGCGGGGGAGGAGCATCTGGGCCTTGAGCCGCACCAGCCGGCCCGCCATCTCGAGATAGTCGGCGGCCTGGTTGAGCCCGAGCTGGTGGATCGCGCCGAGAAACTGGTCGGCGATCCGCGCGATCGGGATGTCGGCGATGTCGATCTGCTCTTCCCGCAGCAGGTGCAGCAGCAGGTCGAGCGGGCCCGAGAAGGCATCCAGCTGGACGACGAACGCGGGCTCGGCGCCGAGGGCGGTGGTGGGCGCGGTCGGGTTGCTCATCCGCGGGTGAAGTCCCACAGCTCGCCGACCCCGAAGGGCGCGACCAGGCTGTAGAGATGGGCAAAGCCCCACGACGCCGGCGTCAGCAGCAGGTTCAGGACGCCGGGCGCGAAGAACATCAGCAGCACCAGCGGCAGGAAGCCGAACTGGCCGATCGCCCGGAAACGCGTCGCCGCGGTGGTGGGCAGCGCGTGGTACAGGAGATGGGACCCGTCGAGCGGCGGAATCGGGATCAGGTTGAACACCGCGAGCAAGAGGTTGAGCCTGATCCCCAGCAGGAGCATCCGCTGGAGGATCGCGAGCCCTTCGCCGGCCGCCGGAAGAAACGAGGCGAAGGCGCCGAAGCCGACGAACAGGGCGGCACAGGCCAGCGCCAGGACGAAGTTCGTGACCACCCCGGCCGACGAGACGATCAGGTCGCCCCGGACGAAGTTGCGGAACTTGCGGGGCGTGATCGGCACCGGCCGGGCGCCCCCGAAGACGAACGCGCCGCCGCTCTGGAACCAGAGCAGGGCCGGAATCAGCAGCGTCATCCAGGGGTCGATGTGCGGGAGGGGATTCAGCGTGACCCGGCCCAGCATGTACCCGGTGTCGTCCCCCTGCCAAAGCGCGGTGCGCGCATGGGCATACTCATGCGCCACCAGGGAGAACAGCAGAATGGGCAGGGCCAGGATGAAGTCGCTCAGGAACACCGCTCCGGCAATTCGGCGGGGCAATCTAACGGCAGGCTCAGGGAAGGAAAACCCGTCTGGAGCTTGACCTTGTGACGGCTCCCCCCTACTATTTTGGGCTCGCAACTTCGGGCCATTGTGGCCCAGCAGCTCACTTTCTCGAGGGTTGTCCGTGCCGCGTCTCAAGTCCGCCAAGAAGGCGATGCGGAAGTCCCGCGCCGCGAATGCGCGTAACCGCGCCCAGCGCAGCCAGCTCCGCACCGCACTCAAGAAGGTCCGCACCGCCGCGTCCGCCAAGGACGCCCAGGCCGCCTACCTCGAGGCGAGCAGCCTGCTGGACCGCGCCGGCCGGAAGAACCTGATCCACCGCAACACCGCGAGCCGGGCCAAGAGCCGCCTCGCCAAGCTGGTGGCGGGGAAGAAGTAACGAGAGGCGGGCAGGCGGACGGGCGGTCAGTGAGCCCGAGTACAGAAAACCCTCCGGTGCATCACACCGGAGGGTTCATTATTTCCTGACCGCCTGACCGCCTGACCGCCTGACCGCCTGACCGCCTGACCTCCCTCTTAAAGAGCCGCCAGCTCCGCCCCGCACCGCTCGCAGTACCACTCCGTCGGCCGGTTGAGGGTGCCGCACTCGCCGCACTTGAGGGTCTTCTGGCCGGCGCTCGCCCGGTCCTTGTCCTGGGCCGGCGCCTTGGGCTCCGGCGAGGGCTCGATGGTCGCCGGCTTGGTGAACCCGCCACTCGGCCGCGGCGGCTTGGGGGCCGGGGGCGGCGGGGCGGGCGCTGGCGGGGGCGGCGCAGGAGCCGGGGGCGCCATGTGGGCGCTCGCCTCTTCGTCGGTCACCGACTTGAGAAAGGCCAGCTCGTCCAGCTTCTGGCCCCCCTCGTTGGGCTTGCCGCTGGGGAACCAGAGCGTGCGGCCCGGGGCGTCGGCCTTGGCGCCGGCGGCCGGCTTGTTGGGCACCACCTTGGGGGTGATGGCCCGGAACGGGAGCTCGGTGGCGCTGGCCGCCGGGCGGGCGGCCTCCGGCACTTCCGGGGGCTCCGGCGAGAGCGGGATCATCTCCGGCATCGCAGGCCGGGGCCCGGAGTTGTTGAGGGCGGGCCGGGGCGGCGTCTGGGCGACCGGCGGAGGAGCCGGGGCCGGTGCGGGCGGGGGCGGAGGAGGCGGCGCGGGGGGCGGCGGAGCCGGCGGCTCGGGGGCCGCCGCTTCGGTCAGGACCGGCGCGCGGATCGTCCCCAGGACGTCGTTCAGCCGGGTCACTTCGTTGCCGGTGTTGTTGATCTCCTCGCGCAGGGCGAGGATCACCTTGGTCAGCTCGGACCGGATCCCGTCCCACTTCCCGTCATCGTACTCGCCGACCACGTGGCGGACTTCCGCCTCGGAGAGCTGTTCCTTGAGCTCGGCTTCCTTCCCGGAGAGCTCATTGGCCCGCGCCGTCAGCCCCGCGACCTGTTCCTCGAGCGCCGAGGTGTGCCCGCGGAGTTCGAGGAGGACCGCCTCGAGCCGGCGCTCGTAATCGGCCCGGACCCGCGACCGCACCCCTTCGGGCACCGTCGGGACCCCCTCCGCCGAGTTGAGCCGGGTGAGCCAGCTCACGAACTGGGCCCGGTCCTGGAGGAGGCGCTCGATCGGGTTGGTCTCAGGAGTTGACTTGGACATGTCCGGAAATCCCTCGTGGCCCGGGGCCGCCCTCGACCGAAGGGTCAGTGGCGCTACACCGGGCCAAATCTAATTCGCCAGCGGCGTTACGAAAGCCGGTCGTACACCACCCTGCCCCGAACTATCGTCAGGTCGGCCCGGCCTGTTAGGGCCCGGCCGGTGAACGGGGTGTTCCGGCTCTTGGAGTAGAAGGTGGTGGGGTCCACCGTCCAGGTCGCGGCGGGGTCGAGAATCACCACATCGGCGGGGGCGCCGACCGAGAGGGTGCCGCCCGGCAGGTTGAAGATCCGGGCCGGGTGGGTGCTCATGCGGTAGATCAGCTCGGGCAGGGTCACCAGCCCCGGCAGGACCAGCTCGCTCACCGCCAGGCCGAAGGCGGTCTCGAGGCCGAGGATGCCATTGGGGGCATCGTCGAACTCCCGCTCCTTGGCGTCATAGTGGTGGGGGGCGTGATCGGTGGCGATCACGTCGATGGTGCCGTCCTTGATGCCCTGGCGGATCGCCTCGCGGTCGGGATCCTCCCGCAGCGGCGGGTTCATCTTGGCGTTGGTGTTGTAGCCCTCGCACGCCGTGTGGGTCAGGGTGAAGTGATGCGGCGTGGCCTCGGCCGTCACCTTGAGTCCCATGTCCTTGGCCCGGCGGATCAGCGAGACCGAGCCGCGGGTCGACATGTGGCAGAGGTGGACGTGCCCCCCCGTCAGCTCCGCGAGGATGATGTCGCGCGCCACCTGGATCTCCTCGGCGGCCGCGGGAATCCCCTTGAGCCCGAGCCGGGTGGAGACGATCCCCTCGTGCATCGCCCCGCCCTTGGCGAGGCTCATGTCCTCGCAGTGGTCGGCCACCGGGATCCCGAAGGTCTTGGCGTACTCGAGGGCGGTGCGCATCATGTGGCTCGACATCACCGGCCGCCCGTCGTCGCTCACCGCCACCGCCCCCGCCCCGACCAGCTCACCCATCTCGGCGAGCTGCTCGCCCTTCTGGCCCAGGGAGATCGTCCCGATCGGGTAGACTCGCGCCTTCCCCGCCTTCTGGGCCTGGCTGATCACGAAGCCGATGGCGCCCTGGTTGTCGAGCACCGGGTCGGTGTTGGGCATGGCGCAGACCGCGGTGAAGCCGCCCGCCGCCGCCGCCATCGCGCCGGTGGCCACCGTCTCGAGGTCCTCCTGGCCCGGCTCGCGCAGGTGCACGTGCAGGTCGATCAGCCCCGGGGCGACCACCTTGCCCCTGGCCTCGATGACCTGGACACCTTCCTCGACGGTGATGTTGCTGCCCACCGCGGCGACCTTGCCGTCCACCAGATAGACGTCCGCGGGGGCATCGGCCTGCCGGGAGGGGTCGATCACCCGGCCACCGCGGATGAGAATCGGACGGATCACTCGCTACCTCCCTGTTGCTGCCAGTCGGGCATCCCGCCGGCGAGCAGGTAGAGCACGGCCATGCGGATGGCCACGCCGTTGGTCACCTGGGGCAGAATCACGCTGTGGGGGCCGTCGGCCACGTCGCTGTCGATCTCGACCCCGCGATTGATCGGGCCGGGGTGCATCACCACGAGATCCTTCTTGGCGCGGACGAGCCGCTCGCGGGTGATGCCGAAGACCCGGTTGTACTCCCGCAGCGAGGGGATGAAGCCGGCGGTCATCCGCTCGAGCTGCAGGCGGAGGACGTTGAGGGCATCGGCCCAGGCGATGGCGTCGTCGATCCGGGTGAAGAGAGTGACGCCGAGCTCCTGGATGTCCCGCGGCACCAGCGAGAGCGGGCCGCAGACCGCCACCTCGGCGCCGAGCTTCCGGAGGCCCCAGATGTTGCTCCGGGCCACCCGGCTGTGGAGCACGTCGCCGCAGATGGCGACCTTGAGGCCCTCGATCTTCCCGAAGCGGTCGCGGAGGGTGAGGAGGTCGAGCAGCCCCTGGGTCGGGTGCTCGTGGGTCCCGTCGCCGGCGTTGATCACGTTGGAGCGGATCCGCTGGGCGAGGAAGTCGGCCGAGCCGGAGGAGTGGTGCCGGATGACCACCATGTCGATCCGCATCGCCTCGAGGTTGCGGGCGGTGTCGACCAGGGTCTCGCCCTTGGAGACCGAGCTGCCGCTGGAGGCGACGTTGACGGTGTCGGCGGAGAGGCGCTTCTCGGCGAACTCGAAGGAGATCCGGGTGCGGGTGCTGGCTTCGAAGAAGAGGTTGACGATGGTCTTGCCGCGGAGCGCCGGGGTTTTCTTGATCGGCCGCTCGCTGACTTCCTTGAAGGGCTCGGCGGTGTCGAGGATGAGACGGATCTGGTCGGCGGTGAGGTACTCGAGGCCGAGGAGGTCCTTGCCGAGGGAGGAAGCCGGGCTCATCAGGTCATCACCGGGTCACGGTTCGTGCGGATCCTGCCTCGCATCGTTCCCTGCTCAGTTAAGGGCGAACCAGCTCGACCATGTCCTGCCCATCCAGCTCCTTCACCTGCACGTCGACCCGTTCCCCCTTCGCGACGGTCTGCCGGAGGCCCACGATGTCGGGCTGGATCGGCAGTTCCCGCCCGCCCCGGTCGACCAGGACACAGAGCAGGATCCGCCGCGGCCGGCCGAAGTCGGCCAGCTCGTCCAGCGCCGCCCGGATGGTCCGGCCGGTGTAGAGCACGTCATCGACGATGACCACCGTGCGCCCGTCGAGGTCGGGGGGCAGCTGGGTCTCCCCGATCACCGGCCGGGGGCCGATGGCCTGGAGATCATCGCGATAGAGAGTGATGTCGAGCTTGCCGGTGGGAATCGCGCGCCCTTCGAGGCCTTCGATCTGCTTCGCGAGCCGCTGCGCCAGCTCCACCCCGCGACGCTGGATGCCGACCAGGATCACGTCGGCGGTGCCGCTGCAGCGTTCGACTAATTCGGAGGCCATGCGGGTGAGCGCGCGGGCAATGGCCCGGTCGTCGAGAAGAGTCGAGCGGGAGGGCATGGTCGGGCAGGAAAGTAGTAAGGCCGGCCCGATATGGCTACTGGGGTACTTGAACGACCCCCCGGTCATCCCGAGCGCCGCGAGGGAGCTGCCGACCCTGAGGAGAAATCAGGGATTCCTCGCCGCGGCGCGGCTCGGAATGACAGACCCGAGGCGCGTGATCCAGGCAGGCAGCCGCAGGGCCATCAGGATCATGAAGGCGACCGCGTAGATGATCCCCTTCGAGATATCGAGCTTCTGCACCATCAGGTAGTGCAGCACGCCGAGCAGCGTCGCCGGGTAGACCAGCCGGTGCAGCTTCCCCCACCGCTTCCCCAGCCGCCGGATCATCCCGTCGGTCGAGGTGACGGCCAGCGGAATGAGCATCAGGAAGGAAACGAATCCCACCGCGATCCGCGGGTGCTTCACGGTATCGGCCCAGATGAGCCCGGGATCGAGCGACTGGTCGAAGACGAAGTAGGTCAGGGCGTGGAGCAGCACGTAGAAGAACGCGTACAGCCCCAGCATGCGGCGGAGCCGGATCAGCTCGCCCCAGTGGGCGTACTTCCGGAGCGGGGTCACCGCCAGCGTCACCAGCAGCAGGATGAGCGTGGCGAGCCCGGTGACCACCTGGATCGTCTTGATCGGGTCGGCGCCGATGTCGAACCGGCCCAGGGCGGCGAGCACCAGCCAGCAGGCCGGCCCCAGCGCGGCGACGAAGGCGAGCGGCTTGAGGACGCGGGTGGTGAACCGGGCCCGGGTCATCCTAGTAGTTGGCCCGGAGGTCCATGCCGGTGTACAGGCTGGCCACCTGGTCGGCATATCCGTTGAACGGCAGCGTCGGCCGGCGGAAGAGTTCCCCGATGCGGCGCTCCCGCGCCTGGCTCCAGCGCGGGTGGTCGACCGCCGGGTTCACGTTGGCGTAGAAGCCGTACTCGTCCGCCGCGATCGCCTGCCAGGTGTTCATCGGCTGGGCCTCGACGAAGCGGATCTTGACGATCGACTTGCCGCCCTTGAAGCCGTACTTCCACGGCACCACCAGCCGGAGCGGCGCCCCGTTCTGGCCCAGCAGCGGCTTCCCGTAGAGCCCGGTGGCGAGCAGCGTCAGCGGGTGCATCGCCTCGTCCATCCGGAGGCCCTCGACATAGGGCCAGGGGAACATCCGGCTCTTCTGGCCCGGCATCTGGGCCGGATCGTACAGCGTCGTGAACTCGACGAACTTCGCCTTCGAGGTCGGCTGCACCTTCGCGATCAGGTCCTTGAGCGGGAAGCCCAGCCAGGGAATCACCATGCTCCAGGCCTCGACGCAGCGGTGCCGGTAGACGTGCTCCTGGGCCTTGTAGGGATTCACCAGGGCATCGAAGTCGTACTCCCCCGGCTTCGCGATCTCTCCCTCGATCCGCACCTTCCACGGGCGGGTCCGGAAGTTCTTCGCGTTCTCGGCGGGGTCCGACTTGTCGGTCCCGAACTCGTAGAAATTGTTGTAGGTGGTGACCGACTCGTAGGGCGTGAGCTTGTCGTCGTTCCGGCCCGCCATGCGCGTCAGCGCCCGCCGCTCCCCGGGGGAAAGGACCAGGCCGGAGAGGGCCAGGCCCGCCAGGAACTCCCGCCGGTTCAGGTAGGAGGATTCGCTGGTGATGTCGGACGCGCGAATGTCACTGGGCCGGCGGATCAGCACGGGAGCTCCTCGGGGATCGGTGCCATGGGAAGATACGCCGGGCGGGCCTGATCGGTTCCCTGCCACCCTTTGCGGCCGCCGGTACCGATCCACATATTCGGCTGGAATCACTCCTCCGGAGGATCCGTGCGCTTCGCGGTACGCCGTTCCACGCCAGTGCTGGTCGCGGTGAGCCTTGCCCTCCTGGGCTGCTATGCCGGGACGGACCCCGGACCGGATTCCTCCACCCAGCCGCCCCCACCCGCCCCGACCACGGTCGGCGCCCAGGTGTACGGCAGCATCATCTCCCAGACCCTGCCGCTGGATGGGGCGGGCGCCTGGGTCGAGGTGCGCGATTCGACCTGCACCTATGCCCTGGCCGGGATCGCCGGGAGCGGGCCTGCCCCGGGCGGCACCCCCGGCTCCTCGTACTATGCCAGCCTGACCACCCAGCGTGTCCCGTTCCCCGCCTGCGTGCTGGTGCACGTGTCCTACGTCCTGGGCGGGATGCCTGGAGCGACCGAGTCGACGACCCAGGTCCAGGTGCGCTTCACGGCGGCCGGCGCCACCGGCGGCCAGCTGTATCGCCGGGACATCGTCGTACCGTAGCAGTCACCCGCCTGCCCCCCAAAAAGCAGCAGCGCCTCGACCAGGGTCGAGGCGCTGCAACGGACAGGGAGGGATTCGAACCCTCGAAACGGCTTTCACCGTTTACACGCTTTCCAGGCGTGCCTCTTCAACCACTCGAGCACCTGTCCCGGGCCGGTGTTTCCGGGCCGGGGAACATAGCGGGAACCGGCTCCTGCCTCAACGGTGGTGCGCCCGGCCCCGGCCCGGCTTAGCTTTTCCCCATTCCTTCTCCAACCGAGGGCGGTAAATGGGCAAGCTCATCCTGGGCAGTGTCCTGCTCCTGATCGCGTTCTTCATGATGGTGGCGCGCTCAGGCAGCAGTGCCCCGCGATCGGCCGGTATCCTCCGGCTCTTCTCGCTGGTCTTCTCCACCCTGGCCGTGCTGCTGATCCTCGGCGCCCTGGTCGTCGTCGTCGAGCCGGGGCAGGTCGGCGTGAAGCACGCCTTCGGCACGGTCGACCTCCAGCCGCTCATGCCGGGCATCCACATGGTGCCGCCCTGGTCCTCGATCGAGCGCTACTCCACCCGCGAGGAGCAGTACCCGCAGATGGGCGACCAGGTCGAGGCGATTGCCGCCCTCTCGAGCGAGCAGATGGGGATGACCGTGGACGCGGGGCTCCGCTGGCAGATCAACCCGATGGACGCCCCCCGGATCTTCACCGAGATCGGCACCGAGGAGCAGATCCACTCGATCGTCTACAACGCCATCCGCAAGGGCGTCCGCGACGGGATGGTGCAGTTCTCCATCAACGACATCGCCAAGCGCACCGAGATCGCCCAGGCGATGCAGGCCCAGGTCGACAGCGCGCTGATCACCCAGCCGCGCGCCGGCGGGCAGGCGTTCCGGATCGCCGAGGTCACCGCCTTCTTCCTGCGCGACCTCCAGCCCCCCGACCAGGTGGTCCAGGCGATCAACAACAAGATCGCGCAGGAGCAGCAGATCCAGACCGAGCGTCACCGGGTCGAGGTGGCGCGGCTCCAGAGCGATCAGCAGCGGCTGCTCAACCAGACGCTGACCGCCGAGGCGCTCACCAAGCAGTATCTCGAGGTGCTGCACGACATGAAGGGGTCGAGCAACCTGATCATCATGGTGCCGACCGAGGGGGGGATGCCGCTGCTGGACCTGGCGAAGCTGCGGGGGAACCTGGGCGCGCGGGCGCAGTAGCTACGGCGACGAGGGCCGCTCGAGCACCGAGCGCACCGCCGTCAGCAGGTCCTTGGTGGCGAAGGGCTTTTCCAGCGTGGCGGCGACGCCGAGGACCCGGGCCGCCTCGAGATATTCTTCCGGAAGATTCCGGCCGCCCCCCGACATCGCGATGATGCGGGGGGTTTTCCATTTCTGCCGCAGGGCCAGGATGGTCTCGAGACCTTCCTTCTCCGGCATCACCAGGTCGGTCAGGACCAGGTCGGGAGGTCGGGCCTCGAAGCGGGCCAGCGCTTCCTTGCCATTGGCGGCGGGCTCGACTTCGTACCCCGCGCGCTCCAGCGTCCGCTGGACCATGCGGCGGAACTGATCGTCATCGTCCACCACCAGGATGCGTGCCATGTACCCCGTTTACGGTGGCCAGTGTCTCCGCGAGTGCCCGAATTGCGACCGGCTTCGGTAGCATCGCCCGGATTCCGAACTCGCGCAATTTGTCAGGCGTGGCGACTAGACCATATCCCGTGAGCAGTACTATCGGCAAGTGGGGCAGGATCGCATGAGCGCGTGCGGCCAGATCCGTGCCTGACAATCCCGGCATGCTGAAGTCGGTAATAAGGATGTCGATATCTGACCCATTTTGCAGCACTTCGAGCGCTTCGGCCGCGCTGCCTGCCACCAGCGGGGTATACCCGATCCGACGCAGGACCTTCTCCCCCATCGTACGGAGTGCTTCCTCATCATCCACGAGGAGTACGCGCTCCCCGTTCCCGCGGGGTAGCTTCGCCGCTTCCCGGGGGGTGGTCACCGGCTCTTCCTCGAGGGCCGGGAGCACCACCCGGATCATCGTCCCCTCCCCGACGGTGCTGGTCGCGTGAATCGAGGCCTCGTGCTGCTGCACGATGCCATGCACCACCGAGAGCCCGAGACCGGTCCCCTTCCCGACCGGCTTGGTGGTGAAGAACGGGTCGAAAATCCGCTCCAGCACCTCGGGCGGCATCCCGGACCCGGTGTCGCGGACGGACAACTCGAGACAGTCCCGGCTGGCGAGCGACTCCGGCAGCCGCGGGTCGCTGCCCGCCGGCAGCCGGCGCAGCACGACGCGGATCCGGCCCTCTCCCTCCCCGATCGCGTACGCACTGTTGGTGATCAGGTTGACCAGCACCTGGTGAAGCTGCCCGGGGTCGGCGAGGACGGTGGGAAGGTCGCGCGCCACCTCGGTCACGAGATCGATGCGCGCCGGCAGCGTGGCCCGGAGGAGTCGCACCACCTCTTCCGCGGTCGCCTCCAGGTGCACCGGCTTGCGCTCCTGCTCCTGCTGCCGGGTGAACCCGAGAATACGGCGGACCAGGTCGCGTGCCCGCTCGCCGGCGCGCACGATCTCGCGGACAAACTCCTGGGCCTGGTGCTCCGGCGGGAGCTCCTCGGTCGCCATCTCGGCGTTCCCGAGAATGCTGCCGAGCAGGTTGTTGAAGTCGTGGGCGATGCCGCCGGCCAGGGTGCCGATCGCCTCCATCTTCTGGCTCTGCCGCAGCTGGGCCTCGAGGGTATGGCGCTCCTGCTCGATGGCGCGGCGTTCGGAGAGATCGCGCACGATGAGGACGAAACTGCGGCGCCCCTCCGACTCCGAGACGGAGAGCGTGGCCTCGGCGGGGAACTCCTCTCCATCGAACCGGAGGATGACCAGCTCCTCGTCCTGCCCCACGACGCGGTGCTGCGCGCCATGATTGATCTCGGCGAGCGCGTGGATGTAGCGGTCCCGCATCCGCGGCGGGAGAAACCGGGTGAGCGACTGGCCGACGATATCGCCCGAGCAGGCATGCAGCATCCGCTCGGCGGCGGCGTTCACCAGTTCGATCCGGCCATTCTCGTCGAGGCCCAGGATCGCATCCATGGCCGAGTCGATCAGGTTCGCCAGCCGCCGCTCGGTCTCGAGGGACCGCGCGGTGGTCTGCCCCAGCGCGGTCTCGGTCCGGGCGAGAGTGCGCTCCATGCTCTGCCGGGCCGTGGCCTCGAGCCGCCGCCGGTGCAGCTCCGATCCGGTCAGGCGCGTCGCGAGCAACGTCGTGAGCAGGCCGCCGAGGACGATGAGGAGCGGCCCGGAGCCGGAGGAATGCTCGCCGAAGGCCGGGGTGCTCTGCGCCGCGAGGTACCAGGTGCGCCCGCCGAATTCCACCTGGAGATGCCGGCGCTGGTGGGCGCCGGCAGACTCGATGCTCCCCCAGTCAGGCTGGTTGGGCAGCAAGCGGAACGACGCATACGACCCCGCGTCCTGCGCCAGGGCCTGGACCAGCTGCTCCGGGTGCAGCTGGATGAACACCACGCCCATCAGGTCGGGTCCGCATCCGGGCGAGGACGGTCGGCCCCCCTCGAACACGCCCCGGAGCAACGCCACATCCAGCTCGGCCGCGGTCGGGCCATACCAGAGCACCGAGGCGATGTCACCCGTCGTGCAGGCCTTGAGCACCGCCTCACGCGCGCCATTCATGAGGAGCGGGTCGGCGTGGCCGGGGTCGATACCAGCGAGCTCGCTGTCGATCACGCGAAACACCAGCTGGCTCGCATCCGCGGTCTTGAGCCGCTTGGCGTAGGCCATGCTGCTCGCGGCGGGCAGGAGCGTCGGGACGCGGAGCGTCTCCTCGAATCGCTCCCATTCCACCCGCGACACCGAGTCGCTGCCCATCACGAAACCGGCGCTGGCGTGCAGCGCCTCTTCGTAGGCATTGAGCCGGCCCTGGAGCCGGAGCGCCGCGGCACTCGCGAGCCGACTGAAATCCTCGCGGGCGATCGTCTCCCGGGAGACTTGCACCCGCCACCCGGCGAAGATCGACGCCAGCACGCCCAGGACAGCGACTCCGCCCATCGCCCATCGCCCCACGCCCCGATCGGGCAAGGCAGGCATGGGACCGGAGACGCGTCCCGCAGGCACGGGCGTACTCAACGGTCATCTCCCGGCTCGTCCCGCCTGGCCACCGCGGGGAGGCGGCTGGCGAGCTGGGAGAGCGGATCGAGGAGCCGTTCGTCGCGGTCGAGGAGCCGGGACAGGAGGGGACCGGGAAGGACCGTCGCGCCGAGCCGCGCGCCGGTGATGCTCCCGGTCATCGCGGCGAGGGTATCGGTGTCACCACCCACGCCGATCGCGACCCGCACCGCATCCCACCAGGACTCCGGATGCTGGAGGAAGGCGTAGAGGCTCCAGCAGACGCTGCTGACGACATACGAGGAAACCCCCTGCCACCCGGCGCGCATCTCCGGCTCGAGGCCGGAGGCGGCGAGATACGCCGCCGCCTCGGAGGGCGGAAGCGGGACCCACGCGGCCATCTGGCCCAGCGCCCGGGCGAACCCGGGATCGATCTGGTCGACCTCGGCGGCGATCTCCTCGAGGTAGCCTCGCGCCACGATCGGCTCCGGTCGGCTGGCGATGGCCACGGCCCACGCGATGGCGGCGGCGCCAGCTATGGCACGGGAGTCATGGTGGGTCACCCGGGCCTGGTCGACGGCGATGCGGGTGAGCTGGCGGGGATCGTGGCGGAACAGCAGGCCGAGGGGACCGGCGCGCATCGCGGCACCGTTGCCGGCGTAGGGACTGGGCATCCCGCTCTCGTGCCAGGGCACACCACTCGCCAGCTGCTTTGCCGCCCCGAACGTGGCGGGACCGCCGCCGACGAGACGGCCCGATTCCACCAGCGACACCAGTCGCGCGGCAAAGACCTCCGGCGCAAAGCCGGACTCGTCCGCGATGCTCTGGAGCAACTCGCGCGTGAGCTGGGTGTCGTCGGTGACCTGGCCGAAGCTCCACCCTCCGGGGCCGGTTCCGGGAACAGCCCCTTCCTGAAGGCTGTCTGCCCAGGTGGCGGCAACCGCCGGGGGGAACGCCTCGACAGCCGCCCCGAGCGCATCGCCCAGGGCGAGGCCAAGGAGGCAGCCGCGGAATTGACCGAGGGTGGGAGTGGAGTGCATAACCGCCCGGGGAACCATGGACGGAAGTATCGGCCCCGCAGGGCGAAATCCTGAAACCCGAACCACTTAAACGGCTCGGGGTGGAGCCGTCCGGACCGAGATCCGGACAACATCCACCCCAGCTTCAGCGTGCAACGGACAGGGAGGGATTCGAACCCTCGAAACCCTTGCGGGTTTACCGGTTTTCGAGACCGGCTCCTTCAGCCACTCGGACACCTGTCCAGCGGTTTCCCCCCGACTCGGGGCGCGAAAAGGTAACCGCCGGATGGCTTTAGGCCAAGTCATGGCGTCCTGGTTGCTTCGATGATGTACGACTCAGGGGGGAGTGTTAAATGGAGCCGCCGGGGCAGGAAGAAACCATGAGGGCGGGATGAAAGCCGACTGCGGGGGTATTACTTGCGACTCGGCGAGCAGCCGGTGGTCGCTCCTCGGGGCCGGCCGGGGTCCACTGGGTGACCCGGCCGGCGGCGTCGTTGCGGGTGCGGGAATCCTACTCCGGCCGCACCAGCCCGCGCTTCATCCCGATGACCATCGCCTGGGAGCGATCCCGCGCCTCGAGCTTGGCGAGGATGCTCTTGATGTGGGTCTTCACCGTGCCCTCGGCGATATGGAGCGTGGTAGCGATCTCCATGTTGCTCAGGCCGCCGGCCACGAGATGCAGGATCTCGAGTTCGCGGGCGGTTAGACGGGGGCGGCGGATGTAGGTGGAGAGCTTGGCCAGCAGCGGCGCCGGAATCCGGTTCTCGGTGCCCTTGGCGACGGCGAGGATCGTCTCGGCCAGCTCGGCCGGCGAGGAGGACTTGAGGCAGTAGGCCGCGGCACCGGCGCGCACCGCGCGGTACACATCCTCGTCCGCGTCGAAGGCGCTCAGCACGATGGTGCGCACCCCGGGAAGTTCGCGGCTCATGGTATCGAGCACATCGAGGCCGTCCATGCCCGGCATCTGGAGGTCGACCAGGAGCACGTCGGGGTTGAGCTCCTTGCAGAGCTCGAGCGCCTGCCGGCCCTCGCTCGCGACGCCCACGATCTCGAGGCCACCGACCCGCCCGAGAAGCGTGGCGAGTCCGTCGCGGAAGAGCGCATGGTCGTCCGCAAGAACAACCCGGGTCACAGCGGTCTGGGCGGGAGCCTGTTCAGTCATGGTCATTTCCTGTTCCTCGCAAGATAGGCGCTCCGACAGGTGGAGCATATATGTGCAGGGGAACTGAATCCCCGAGAGCGACAACCAGAACGACAAAAGGCGCAGTGAGCCGCGTGGCCCACTGCGCCTTCACCTGACGGGCCAGAGATTCCCGTCCGATAAGGGAGGCCACTGCTGGCAGTGACCCTGCAGACGTTTCAAGGGTAATGCTCGGGAGAGAGCCGCGCAAGCACCTCGCCTCCCCACGCATTCACGCATCTACTCCTCCAGTATGATACGAGCTAACAACCGTCCTGCGTCCGTGACGTCACCGCGAACCGACGGCGACCGCCGTCATTCCGCAACGTGATCGGCGTTGCGGCGGGCGACCACGGAGCGGCGTAGTTCTGGAGCTGCAGCGCACCCGATGGAGGTCGCGTGTCGTTTCCCCTGGGCTGGTGGCCCCTGCTCTCCCTGCTCTCCGCCTGCGCCCCGCACCCGGTGCGGGTGGCGCCGGCCGTGTCGCAGGCGCGCAGCGCCGACGACTTCGTGAACTCGGTCGGCCTGAACGTCCACCTCTCCTATTTTCGCACGACGTACGGCACCGGATGGGCCAACATCACCCGGCCCAGGCTGGAGGCACTCGGCGTGCGGCACCTGCGCGACGCCGGCGTCGTGGTGGCGAGTGACGGCTGGATGCAGACGGTGTATGGGCGCATGACCGAGCTGGCGCGCTCGGGCATCCGCTTCACGTTATACGCGCGCCTGCCCGCGGGGGAAGAGCTCGGCACCGTAAACGGTTTCAGCCGGCTGCTCCAGTTCGGCCTCCCCGCCATCGAGGGATTCGAAGGCCTCAACGAGCATGACCTCACCAATCGCCCGGGGTGGATCGGCGAGGTGGAACGCGCCCAGAAGACGCTGTACCGCGCGGTGAAGGACGACCCCCGCACGCGCGACCTTCCGGTCTACGGCCCGAGCTTCGGGCGGGCGGCCAATGCGCGGAGCGTCGCGAATCTCGAGGCGTGGATGGACTTCGGCAACATCCATCCGTACCCCGGCGGCCTCATGCCGCTCAGCAACATCCAGGATCACGAGACCAAGGTCCGGGCGCTGATGGGTGCGCACCCGATGGTGGTGACGGAAACCGGGTACCACACCGCCATGAAGTGGCGCGGGGAACATCCCGGCGTGTCCGAGGCGGCGATGGGCCGCTACGTGCCGCGGCTCTTCCTCGACTACTTCGCCGCCGGCATCGATCGCACCTACCTCTATGAGTTCCTCGACGAAGGCACCGACCAGGGGCAGCGGGAGCAGAACTTCGGGCTGCTCCGCGCCGACGGCAGCGAGAAACCCGCCTACACCTCGCTCAAGAACCTGATCGGCGTGCTCACGGATCCCGGGCCGACCTTCACCCCAGGCTCGCTGGACTACCGGGTCGTGGGCGACACGACCGGGGTGAACGTGATACTGTTGCAGAAGCGGGATGGGCGGTTCTACATCGCGGTATGGCAGGAAGTGCCCAGCTACGACCAGTCTGCCAGGATCGAGACGCTGGTCAGGGCTCGCAGCCTCCGGGTGGAGCTGCCCCGCCGCTCGCGCCTTACCATCTATCAGCCGGTGAAATCGGCGGAGCCTACGCTGTCCCTGCAGGCCTCGTCGGTGGACATCCAGGTGCCCGACAGCCCGGTGCTGGTGGAGATCCAGCCGTAGCGCTCAGGCGCTGGCCTGGAGCACCCCGCCCCGCCTGCTCATCACCTCCCGGACCAGCGCGAGTATCCGCTCGCGGAACACCCCTTCCCCGAAGCTCTCCGCATGCCGGCGCATGGCCGGCACGTCCCAGCGAGTCTGGTCGCACTGGGCCACCGCCTCCATCAGCGCGGCCACCGACTGCTCGGGGATGTAGACGCCGGTCCTGCCGGAGATCACGGTGTCGAGCGCGCCTCCGCCCTCGTAGGCGACCACCGGCCGGCCGGCGGCATTCGCCTCCAGCGGCACGATCCCGAAATCCTCCTCGCCGGGGAAGATCAGCCCCTGGCTCCGGCCCAGGTAGCGCTCGACCACCGCATCGGGCTGCCGGCCGAGAAACTCGATGCTGGGTCCGGCGCGGCGCTCGAGTGCGGCGCGGGCGGGTCCATCGCCGATCACCACCAGCCGCCGGCCCAGGCGGGTGAAGGCATCGACCGCCAGGTCGATCCGCTTGTAGGCCACCAGCCGCGAGACCACCAGGTAGCAGTCCTCGAGCGTCGCGGAGGGCGCCAGCCGGTCCACCTCGACCGGCGGGTGGATGATCCGCGCCGGCCGGCGGTAGCAGCGCTCGATCCGCCCGGCGACCACGCTGGAGTTGGCGACATAGAGATCCACCCGGGACGCGGTGCGCTGGTCCCAGCGCCGCAGCCGCTGGGTGACCGGCGGGAGCAGCCACCGCACCGCCGGACCCCACTCCTCCCGCTCGGCATAGCTCCCCGCATTCCAGCCGAAGCGCATGGGGGTGTGGCAGTAGCAGATGTGGAAGCCCCCGGGCCCGGGGATCACGCCCTTCGCAAAGGCGCTGCTCGAGCTGATGATGAGGTCGTAGCCGCGGAGATCCAGGCTTTCGACCGCGCCGGGATAGAGCAGGACGTACTTGCGGAAGTGCTTGCGGAGCCCGGGCAGCCGCTGCATCCAGGAGGTGCGGATGTCCGCACCGGGCAGCAGCGCGTCGGTGACCGACCGGTCGGCGACCGTCGTGAAGATCGGCGCCTCGGGGAAGATCCGGTGCAGGGCCGCCACCACCCGTTCCGCCCCACCGGCCTGCACCAGGTAATCGTGCGCCAGCGCCACCCTCATGCCTGCGCCACCTCTTCCATGTTGCGGGACATCGCGTGCACCATCGCGTCGACGGTGAACTTCTCCTCGGCGACGGCGCGGCCCGCGGCGGCGAGCCGCTCGGCGCGGTCGCGATCGGCAATCAGGCCGCGCAGCGCCTGGGCCAGGGCGTGGGCGTCACCCGGCGGCACCAGCACCCCCGACGTTCCATCGGCCATGATCTCGCGGACCCCGCCGTCCTGGGTGGCGACCACGGGCCGGCGCGCCAGCATCCCCTCGACGATGACCCGGCCGAACGGCTCGGGCGAGGTGGAGGTGTGTGCCACCACGTTCACCAGCCGCATGAGCGCCGGGATGTCCCGCCGGAATCCCAGGAAGTGCACCCGGTTCCGGATGCCGAGTTGCTCCGCCTGGCGATGCAGGCTCTCGGCATAGGGCTGCTCGCCGAAGAGCGCGTCGCCCACCAGGAGCAGGTGCACGCCGGGCAGCTGGGGGAGCGCGTTGAGTGCGACATGCTGTCCCTTCCATTCGGCCAGCCGGCCGAAGAGCCCGACCAGCGGTGCGCCGTTGAGCCGGAGTTCCCGGCGGAGCGCCTCGACCTCGGCATCGGTGACCGCATCGAAGGGCGCAGGATCGAGACCGTTGTACACCACCCGGACCTTGTTGCCATCGCCCCCCTGCTCCACCAGCGCGTCGGCGCTGGCGCGGGAGTTGGCGATGACCCGCACCGCGAGATGATTCGCCAGCAGCACGTCGACCCGGATGTTGGTCCGGCTGAAGTGGGCGGGGAGCAGCAGGTCGTTGAGGTCCCAGATCACCGGCTTGCGGGCCAGCACCCCGGCGACGCAGGCGATGACAAAGGCCTTCTGGCTGTTGGCGTGAATCACATCGTGCTGGCGGGCTCGCCGGGCCACCTGCCAGGCGAGCGACATGACCTGGGCCCCGGCGCCGAGCCCGGGGAGGCGGGTCTCGCGGCGGATGGCGTGCAGCGCCTTGCCCCCCTGGAGGATCTCGACCCGCACGCCGGCCTCGGTGAGCCGCTCACGGAACGGTCCATCCGAGAAGAGCAGGAAGGTGCAGGTCTCGCGATAGTGCCGCGCGACATCGAGGAGCGCGAGCTCGGCGCCGCCCAGCGCACCGACGTGGTCGACAAAGAGAATCCGGGACTTCATCCCGCTACCTCCATATAGCTGTCGCGCACCTGCGCGGCGATCACGGTCCAGTCGAAGCGCTGCCGGGCATGCCGCACGCAGGCATCGGCCGACGGGAGCGGCAGCCGCCCCTGCACCGCGTCGGCCAGCGCGGCGGCCATGCCCAACGGCGAGCGATCCCGGATGATGCATGCCTCGGCGAAGCCGGCGAGCGTCTCCGGCAGGCCGCCCACGTCGGTCACCAGCACCGGCGTGCCGGCGGCGAGGGACTCCGCGACGATCAGCCCGAAGCCCTCGAGGGCCACCGACGGCACGATGGAGAAGTCGGCGGCACGGAAGGCGAGCGGGAGATCGGCATCGGGGAGATAGCCGACCAGTCGCACGTGGTCGGCCAGGTCGGCGGCGCGATGGGCGAGTTCCCCCCGGAGCGGCCCGCTGCCGGCGATGATCACCAGCAGGTCGGGCACCGCGCGCCGTGCCCGGCGCACCGCCTCGACGAGATCCTCGAGGCCCATGCGCCGCACCAGCCGCCGCACCACCAGGGCGACCGGCCGGTCGCCCGGCCAGTCGAGCCGCCGTCGGGCTTCATCGCGGGTGTGCTCCGGGGCAAAGCGCGCGGTATCGACGCCCCCCGGGATGACGTCGATCCGCCCGGGATCGACGCCATGTTCTTCCGCCAGCAGCCGGCCGAAGGCGTGCGACAGCACCACGAAGCGGCTTCCCTGCCGGTAGACCAGCCGCTCGAGACAGTACTTGAGCCCGGTGGCGAGGCGGCCCGCGCCCTCGGTACGGCTCTCCCGGGCCCAGGGACCATGGAAGTGCACCACCACCGGATGCTCGCGGAGCAGGTCGATGCAGGGCGCGGCGTAGAGCGCGAAGTGGCTGGCCACGACGCTGCCGGGATGATCGCGGAGCGCCCGCGCCACCTCGTGCCGCACCTGGCTGAAGCGCGCGGCGAGGCTCGCCTCGCTGGGCGCGAAGGCGCGCACCACCCCGGCCGACTGCGTGGTGACGCCGTGGGAGCCGGCGACCAGGCCGGTCACCTCGACACCGGTGGCCGGCAGGTGGCGGAGCAGCTCGTGGTAGTAGCGGTTGAGCCCGCCCGATTGCTCCGGGAACCAGCCCTTCCCGAGTTGCAGGGTGTGGAGCGTCTGGGTTGCGATCACAGCGACACCGCCTCCTGCCCGTCGGGCGCGCGTGCGAGGTCATGGGGATGCCGGCGGTATTCCCGCCAGGCGTCGAGCCGGGCCCGCAGGGCCGCGCCGTGATACGGCAGGTCGCGGCGGCCGCCACCCACCGCGGAGCGGACCCACTGGAGCAGGCCGGGCGCGCGCCGGCTGCCGACCGAGATGCCGAAGCCGAGCAGCAAGGCTCGCCGAACCGGCGGGAGGTACTCGAGCAGCGTCAGCGTCTCGTTGTAGACCACGGCGTAGACATCATCCGGCGTCTCCGACTCGCGCCCGTCGCCCTCGGGGCGCCGGCCGAGGTAGTGGTCCACCCGTACCGCCGGGTCGTACACCACCCGCCAGCCGGCGCGCTTCACGGCGAGGGAGAATGCGGCATCGTTGAACCACTGGGCCCCTCCGCCCTTGAGCCGCGGGTCGAACCAGAGGCCCCGGATCGCGTCGCGCCGGAAGCTCATGTTGCAGCCCTTGAGGAGGTCGACCTCGCGGGCCGGTCCGGTGCCCCGGTGGGCCTGGCCCACCCAGCGGCCGTACCAGCTGATCCGGCCGACGCGGCGGATGTCCGGCACCGGCTCGAACCAGTCGGCCCGGATCATGTCGCGGCCGCCGAGTCCGCCGAGCCGGGGGTCGGCGGCGAAGTGCTCTTCGACGCGTCGCAGCCAGTCGGGCCAGGGGGCGGTGTCGTCGTCGAGGATCGCGACGAGGTCGCCGGCGGCGGCGCGGAGGCCGGCGTTGAGCGCCGCGACCTGCCCCTGCTCCCGGGCCGGCACCACCTGGATCCGGAGCGGCTCGGGGCAGCGGCTGGCGAGGAGGGCGCGGGTGTCGAGGTCGTCCTCCCGAGCGACGATGACCACCTGGTCGGGCGCGCGCTCCTGCGCCTCGAGGGCGGCGAGGCAGCGGCGCAGGTCGGCGGCGCGGCGGTAGGTGGGGACGAGGACCGTCAGCTTCACGTGCCGGCCTCCTGCCCGTCGCCATGCATCGCCCGCCACTGGTGCGAGGCCACCAGCAGGCCGGCGAAGCCCCAGAGGCAGGCGCCCGAGACGCCCTCGAAGACGTTGCCGCCGAAGGCGAGGACGAGGCTGGTGACGCCGACCGCACGCGCCGCCTTCGCGGTGTAGTCATCCCGCTGTTCCCGCCGCGGCATTCCCAGGAGCACCATCGCCAGCACCGAGGCTAGGTAGATGGCGCCGGCCACCCACCCGAGCGAGTAGAGCACGGCGAACACGCCGTTGTCGAAGTCGCGAATCCCCTCGCCGCTGCCGCCGTTCAGGGTGGAGCTCACGCCGGTGGAGCCGAGCCCGTGGCCGAACGGCTCGCGCAGCACCGTCTGGCTGATATTCTGGAGAAAGCTCGCGCGATCCTTGTAGCTGACGTCGTGCTTGAGGTTCGTGAACGTGAGCAGCCGCTCGGTGACGATCCGCTTGGTGGGGCCCGCCATCTCCTCGGGGAGGAACGCCGGCGCGAGCACCACTACCCCGATCGCCACCAGGGTGGAGATCACCATCGGGCGGAGGGTGCGCCGGGGCAGCGCCAGCAGGTACACCACCAGGCCCACCAGCCCGGCGAGCCAGACCGAGCGCACCAGGCTGAGGAGGAGCGCGGCCACGCCCAGCGCCAGCGGGATCGCCCGCTTGAGGCCCCGGCCGGCCAGCTGGAGGAAGAGCCCCGCCACCAGGATCGTGGCGAAGGGGAGCGGCGCGTTGACCAGGCTGAAGACCCGGACCTCGTAGGGGAAGGCCCGTCCCACGGAGTACATCCCGGAGTTGGTCATCCAGTACTTGTCCCACTCGGGCGGGGCGAGGAACTGGTTGATGCCGTAGATCGCCAGCACCAGGCTGCCGAGCAGGAAGGCCTTCCGCATCGCGCTCTCGATCTCGGGATAGCGCCGCCAGTTCACCGCGCAGTACAGCCCGAAGACCAGGGGAATGAGCCAGGAGATGAGCGCGTGGGTGGCCGGCATGATGCCGAGCTTGAGGAGCCCGACGAAGTAGCCGTAGATCAGCGCCGAGGCGGCGATGCCCCAGGGGATGAACCGGAGCCGGCGGAGCTCGGGGAGGCGCCGCGCCACGCTGAACGCCGCCAGCGCGCTCACCAGGAAGGGGGTGAGCGACATCGGGTTCTGGGGATCGTACCCGCCGGCGAGATAATCCTCGATCCGCCGGAAGCCGGGCGTCACATGCCAGAGCCACCAGGCGAACATGATGTAGCCGCCCGGCCCGCGCTGATACAGCCACACGCCGATCGCCATCGCCAGCACGGGATATCCGAGCCGCACCAGGTGCGGTTTCCCGCCGACAAGGACCAGCAGCATGAACAGCGTGAAGCCGAGGATCGCCAGGGTGGCGTACCGGGTGCTCGGCAGCTGCGGCTCCCGGGTCCGGACCTCTTCGACCGGGATCGCGGTGGGCTCGGCGATGGTGGTCATGCCCGCCCTCCCGCCGAGCTGAGTCCCGAGGGCCCCTCGAGCGCGAAGTCGGTGAACCGGGCGCGGGCCAGTTCCGCCAGCAGCTCGCGATAGAGCGCCTCGTACTGCCGCGCCATCCGGGTCCAGGTGAGTTGTACCGCGGTCGACCGCGCCGAGGCGCCGACCCGGAGCGCGAGCCCCGGATCGCGTTCGAGAGTCTCGACCAGCCAGGTGAGCCGGTCGACGTCGTCGGTGCCGCGGAGCCGGAAGCCGTTCACCCCGTGATCGATGAACCGGGCATTGCCCACCGCCGGCGACGCGATGACCGGGATCCCCGAGGCCAGCCCTTCGAGCAGCACCAGCGACGCCGGCTCGTAGTGGGAGAGGCAGAGCAGCGCGTCCGCGTCGCGCAGGCACTCGGCCACGTCCCGGCGCGGCCCGAGGAAATAGGTCCGCTCACCCACGCCGAGCTGGTCGGCGATCTCGCGATAGGGGCCGCTCCGGTGCTCGCCGATCACCACCAGCCGGAAGCGGGGGTCGAGCCGCGCCAGGGTCAGCAGCGCCAGATCGAGGTTCTTTCTCGCGCTCACCGCGTCGCCCACGAACAGCAGGAGGAACGCCGACGCGGGGAGGTCGAGCCCGTCGCGGAGCGGCCGCGAGTCGGTCGGGAGGCGGGGACGGAACTCGTCGGGGTCGACGCCGTTGTAGATCACCCGCAGTCGCCCGCGGGCGCTCACCCCGGTGCGGCGCAAGGTGCCCGCCACCCCATCCGACACCGCGACCACCCGCCGGGCCGAGCGGTAGGCCCGGCGCTCGGTCCAGGCACAGACAGCGGTGACAGCGCGCTGCCACGGGTCGAGCTGCCTCGGGCCCTCCCGCTGCATGCCGGTGTGGACGTAGTGGCTGGTGTTCACGTCGGCCTGGATCGGCGCGATGGCGCCGTGCAGGTGCACGATGTCGAACCGCGCGAGCTGGCGCGGCCCGAGGCGCAGGCGCACCTGCAGCGCGAAACAGAGCCACTTGAGCGGCTCCGGGAGCCGGCGGGGGACCGGAACGCGGAGCCAGCGCACCAGCCGGTGGCGCGCCAGCCCCGGCTCCACCTCGCTCGCCACCAGGGTCACCTCGTGACCGTGCCCCACGAGGTGGCGGGCCAGCTCGTAGTTGACCCGCCCCTGGCCGTCCCAGGGGACCACGACGTGGGTGACGAGGCAGATCCGCGACACGCCGTCCTCAGCGCACCAGCCGCACCGGCGCCCGGCGGGCGACGATGAGCTCGAGGTTGGGCGTGGTGCAGAGCCGGCGGAGCAGCAGCCGCTCGACGGGGAGCTGGGCGTGCGCCACCAGCGCCGCGGTGGCCCGGTGCAGCGCCGGGTTCACCATCGCCATCCGCACCAGCTTGAGCAGGACCTTCCACTGAAGGTGCGCCAGCTGGCCCAGCCACGGATGGCTGCCGCAGGTGATCGGGTCGTCCATCAGGACGAACACCGGGACCCGGCGCACCATCTCGAAGCCCTGCTCCCGGAACGCCGCGGTCCACATCGCGAGCGGGCGCCGCCGCACGTGCTTCATCGGCTGGTACGCGCCCTCGCGGGGGAACTTGTCGGAGGCGATGAAGCTGCCACCCGGGCCCACCAGGCCGAGCAGGTTCCGCACCGCCCGGGCCCACGCCTCGTCGTCGACGATGTGGTAGAGCACGTCGATGGCGGTCACGATGTCGTACTGGCCGAAGCCGGCGAGGTCGCCGCTCGCGGCGAGGTCGCCCTGCACCAGGTGGGAGTCGGGGTAGCGCTCCCTAGCGGCGGCGACAGCGCGGGGCGAGAAGTCGAGCCCGCTGACCATCCCGGCGCCGTGCTGCCGCCAGTACTCGAGGTACACCCCTTCCCCGAACCCGCCGTCGAACACCCGGACGCCGGCGGTCGCGAGCCCCTGGACTGCGCGGGTGAGCGCCTCGAGGCGCAGGGGATAGGCGTACTGGTTGTAGGCGCCCAGGGCGACGTGCCCCACGTTGGCGAGGGAGCCGTCGCCGGTGACCCGCGAACTCCAGTAGTCGCGGGGGCGGAAGCTGGTGGCAGTGGTGGCCATGGAGGCGGTCCTCACGCGGTCGGCGCCGGCTGGCGGCGCCCGGGCACGCGGGTCAGGTCGTGAGTGGGCCCGGGCTGCGCGGCGCGCCAGGTGCGCCATCCCTCGAGCCGCCCCCGCAGCACCACGCGGGAGCGGCGGAGCGGCGCGAGCCGGAGCAGGGTCAGCGTCAGGAACAGCCCCATCAGGATGCCCGGCAGGAGCCGGGTGCCGACGAGGGTGGCCCAGAGGAGAAAGGCGATGCGCCGCGCCGGCATCAGGTAGCCGAGCAGCACGGCGGTCTCGTTGTGGCTCGCGTCGAGCAGGCTCGCCGGGTCGGCGAGGGTGCGGTGGTCGGCCCCGCCGGGGAGTTCCCCTGGGAAGTGATCGACCGCGACATCGGGATCGTACTCCAGCACCCAGCCGGCGGCGCCCAGCTCCAGCGAGACGGCGACATCCTCGCCGAACTGCGCGCCGGTGCCGCGCAGCAGGTGGCCGAAGCGGCGATTGCCCAGCGCCTCGCGGCGGAAGGCGACGTTCGCGCCCTTGAGCCACTCCACCCGGAGCGGCATGGCCGAGCCGCGATGGTGATTGCCGATCCGGCGGCCCCACCACTGGATCTTCCCCACAACCTGGGCGCGATGCTCCGGCGGCAGTTCCCGTCCCCCGATCCAGTCGGGCCCGCCCAGCGCGCCGAGCCCGGGATCCTGGGCGAAGCGGCGCTCGATCTGCGCCAGCCACTGGGGACGCGGCGCGGCGTCGTCGTCGGTGAGCGCGATCAGGTCGCCGGTGGCGCGATCGAGGCAGCGGTTCCGCGCCTCGGAGGCATCGAGCAGGCCGGCGCTGATGAGCCGGAGCGGCAGCCGCTCGTGGTCCCACGCCATCAACGTGGCCCAGGTGACCGGGTCATCGTCGCGGATGGCGACCAGCACCTCCTGCGCCGGGACCCGCTGGCGCTTGAGCGCGTCGAGGCAGCGCAGCAGGTTGCCGGGACGGCGGAAGGTGGGCACAATGACGGTGATCTTCATGGCTTCACGCCCACCGCCGCGATCGCGAGCCAGGGATAGCGAAGCAGCCGGGTCACCGGCCGGTCGAGGAGCAGCGCGAGCCGGAACGGCAGCGTCACCGCCCACGCCACCTGCGAACCCGCCAGCCGTTCGACTCGGCGACTGAGGTTGGTGATCCGCTGCCCCAGCACCCCGGTCATGTAGGTATGCCCGATCACCTCGAGCCCCGCCCCTTCCATCAGGCTGGCGAGCCGCTCGTGGGTGTAGCCCCAGCGGACGTGGCCGCCGTCTTCGACGTCCGAGAGGGTCTCCCCCACCAGCGGCCGGTGCCCCGACCAGGGCGTGGAGATGAGCAGCCGCCCGCCGGGACGGAGCAGGCCGGCGAGATCGACCAGCAGCTTCTGGTCCTGGAGGATGTGCTCGATCACCTCGAGGCAGATGATCTGGTCGAAGCCGCCCAGCTCGGGCGCGATCTCGTCGAGCTGGCGGAGATCGGCGCGGCGGAACCCCACCCGCCGCACGCCGAGCAGCGAGGCCCGGCGGGCGGCCCGCTGGTTGGCGCTCTCGTCGAAGGAGAGGCCGAGCACGACGTTGCCCCGCTCCGCGGCGTAGATCGCAAAGGCGCCGGAGCCGCTGCCGGCATCGAGGGTGCGGAGCGCCCCGGGCCGGAGCTCCCGCCGAAGCCAGCGCCACCGGTCCCACGCCGGGACGTCCTGCTGCAGCACCAGAGCCGGCCACCCGAGCAGGTACACCAGGGTATCGCGGAGCCGCTCGCGCAGGCCGCCGCCGGAGAGTCGCATCGACGCCGAGGCCGGGCCCATCAGGCGCTCCGCACCCGGCGGGCGTGCCAGACCCGCTGCACCAGCCGGGGAATGTCGGCCGCCGCCGCAAAGACCACCGCCGCGGCCAGCGCCACCACCACCGGCTCCCAGCGGAGCAGTTGGCCGGTGACGGTGAGCACGATGACCAGCCCGAGCGCGAGGAAGAGCCGGGTGAGCTCGGGCCGCCAGTGCGGGCGGATGCCCGGCGAGGTCACCCGCCAGAGCGCGGCGAGCTGGGCGAGGTACATCGGGAGGATCACATACCCGATGGCGTTCTCCCCGAGCAGCCAGAGGAGGCCGAAGCCGGCCCACCCGACCACCATCGGCACCAGCTGCTCCACCACCACCACCGAGGCGCCCCGCCTCGCCACCGCGGCGGGGACGAGGCTCGCCGTCGCGAGTCCCCCCAGCGCGAAGCCGAGGAGATAGAACTGTCCCACCGGCACCGCCGCCTCCCAGCGGGGCCAGAGGAGCGGCACCGCCGGCAGCGCGGCGAACATCGCCGCGACCACCGGCACCGTGAGGCGCGACGAGTTCACCAGCGAATCCTCGGCCAGCTTGCGGAGGCCCTGCTCCGAGCGGCTCAGCAGCGCGGCGGCCGGGACCGCGGCCCGGCGGAAGCCCTCGAACGCCACCTGGAGGACGTTGCCCAGCCGCACCGCGAACGACCAGAGACCGGCCACCGACAGCCCGAAGAGATTCGCCACGACAATCGGCGTGGCCGACGTGAAGAGGAGGTAGCAGCCGTGCCCGGCGGAGAAGCCGGCGAACTCCCCGGCCAGGGTCTTCCACTTCGAGGGACGGAACGAGGGGAGCGGCCCCGGGGCCCAGAACCAGAGCAGCAGGTTGGAGTACAGGATGGTGCCCCCGGTCGCGAGGAACACCCCGATCGCGAACTTGCCGATCGCCGCGAAGAAGAGCAGCGACAGATTCAGGAGCAGGATCGAGGACATGTCGTAGAAGGCGATCTTCCGGTAGTCGAGGTTCCGTTCGATCCGGATCTTCCCGCTGGTGCCGAACGGCACCGTCACCGTGGTGACGAGCACGGCGAGGAGCCACCAGCGCCACCCCGGCGCGATCGCCGCCACCCGCGCGACCCAGGCCGGCTCCAGCAGCGCGACACCCAGCAGGCCGAGCACCATCGCGAGCTGGATCCCGGCGAGCGAGGCGTACTCGTCGCGGGTCGGCATCTCCGGCCGCCGGAGCAGCGCCCACGCGAAGCCGAGATCGGTGGTGTTCCCCGCCAGCGCGGTCAGCCCGCGGACCACCGCGAGGAGGCCGAGGTCGGCGGGGGTCACCAGCGCGAGGAGCGCGAAATTCGAGAGCACGCTCACCACGCGCATACCCACCCCGCGAGCCGTGAGCAGCTTCGCTCCATGGTTCGCGCGGTGGACCAGCCGGTTCTCCTCCTGCTCCCGGCTCAGCGCCGAAGGCTCGTCCCGGATCGCCGTCATCCGGCGACCTCCGCCGGCAGCTCGCGCGGCGCCACCGCCTCGCGGGGCGCGTTGGTGAGCATCCGCAGGTAGCCCGGCAGCAGCGCGGGCCACCCGAACCGGTCCCGCATCACCTCGTAGCGATGCAGGCGGTCGCTCGCGTGGTCGCCCGACTCGAGCACCGTGCGGAGCGCGGCGGCCAGCGCCCCGGGGTGCCGCAGGTCGGCGAGCACCCCTTCGCGGCCCACCACGAAGCGGGTCACGTCCTGGTCGTGCGCGATGGTGGGGAGCCCGTGTGCCAGCGCCTCGACGTAGGCCAGCCCGAAGGCCTCGGTGAGGGAGGCGAGCGCAAAGGCGTCGGCGGCGCGGTAGTAGTCGTCCATCCGCTCCCGCGGCACGGTGCGCATCTGGAATCCGTCCGAGCCTAGCAGCAGCTCGGCCAGGGCGCGGACCGCGGGCGTCTCGTCCTCCTCCTCGCCCAGCAGCACCAGGAAGGGACGCGCCTCGCCCATGCTGGCCACCTCGGTGACGAGGTAGTCCATCCGCTTGTGCCCGCGGTTGAGCGCCCCCACGCTCAGCACCAGCGGCCGGTCGACCGGCAGCCCCAGCGCCCGACGGCGGGTGCTCCGCTCGTACATCGACATCGGCTGCGGCGGCGGCCCGAAGAAGAACCCGCACGGCAGCAGCGTCTGCCGCTCCGCCGGCACCCCGGCGGAGAGCGCCTCGGTGAGGGTGGCCGGGGTGAGCTGGTGGATGTGGTCGGCCCAGCGGAACGGCGGTGGATGGGGCCCGCCGTTGTGCATGATCAGCCGGTAGCCGGCGTGGGTGAGCGTCCGCCACTGCCAGAGCAGCCGGCCCACGCTGGGGTCGCAGTAGTAGACCACCTCGGGCCGCACCGTCTGGAAGTACGGCAGGAGGCTCAGGGTCAGCGTGGCCTGCTCCATCACGTAGGGGCCGCGCCGGAGCAGCTCGCCGATGAGCCGCGCCGGAAAGCCGGAGCGCCGGAGGTGCGGGAGCGGGATCTGCCGGTTGGTCCGCTCCCCCGCGCCCTTGAAGAGCCACACGTCGAGCGACGGCTCCTCGCTCAGGGCGTCGAAGAGCCCCTGCGCGAAGGCCTCGTACCCGCGCCGTACGTTCCCCAGCCCGGAACAGACCAGGGCGACGCGCGTGGTCATGCCGGCACCGCCCGGGTGTATTCACCCGCTTCGTCGAGGTAGCGATACGCCTCGTCGTAGCTCGAGTCCCGCTTGATGTCGATGTCGTTGAGCAGCACGCCGAGCACCGGCGCGCCCGCCTCCCGGAGGTGCTGGGCCGCCTCGGCGAGCGCATCGGACTCGGTGACCCCGGCGCGCGCCACCAGGATGACGCCGTCGACCAGCCGCGAGATCACCAGCGGATCGCTCACCAGGTTCACCGGCGGCGAGTCGACCAGGATCAGGTCGTAGCGGGTGGCGAGGTGCTGCAGCAGCTGCTTCATGTCCTCCGAGCGGAGCGCCGCGGCGGGGTGCGCGTGCCCCATCCCGCAGGGCATCACGTGCACCTCGGTCCCCTCGCCGAGGGGGAGGACCCGGATCGACTGGTCGAGGGTCGCGGTCCGCCCGAGCACATCGGCGAGCCCGCGATCCTGGCCGATGCCAAAGAGGTGATGGATCGTCCCGCGCCGGAGGTCGGCGTCGATCAGCAGGACCTTCCTGCCGCGGCGCGCCACCGAGAGCGCCAGGTTGGCGGCATTGATGGTCTTGCCCTCCCGCGAGAGCGGGCTGGTGAACGCCACCATGCGGGGGGAATCGTTGGGCCGGGTGAGCGCCAGGCTGGTCTCCAGCCAGGCGTAGGCCTCGAGCGCGGCGCCGGAGCGGTCATGCCCGCCGAGCAGCACCGCCCGGCCGTGCGGGTCGCTGCGCTTGGCGCGCGCGCCGATGCCCTGCGGCGCGCCGGCCAGGAGCCCGATCGGGGCATCCCGCCGGGTCTTGCCGCGGAGCATCCGGATCCGGGGAATCAGCCCGAGCAGCGGCAGGTTCGCCGCCCGGATCACGTCGGCGCGGCTGTGCACCGAGCCGTCCATCCCTTCGCGCAGCCAGGCGAGGGTGCCGCCGGCCAGCGTCCCGACCGCGATCGCCACCAGCAGGATCAGGTTGGTACGGGGCCACACCGGCAGCGCCGGCACCTGCGCCGTGTCGACCATCCGCACGCCGGGATCGGCCGCGCTCTCCGCGATCCGGGCATCCTGGAGCCGGGTCTGCACCATCGAGTAGACATCGCCCAGGAGACGCGGCTTCCGGGCGAGCCGCTCCTCGTCCATCGTCTTGGAGGGGATCCGCGCCAGCTGGCCCCGCTGCGAGCGGATCGAGCCCTCGAGGGAGTTGAGCTGGTTGTTGAGGCCCTCGAGGTACGCGTTGGTCAGGCCCCGGAGCCCGGCGTCCACATCGTTGATGCGCCGGGTCAGCGCCTGCACGTCGGGATCCTGGGCGGTCCGCCGCTCCAGCAGCTGGGAGCGCTGCTGCTCCAGGTCGTTGAGGGTGTGGAGCTGGTCGCTCACCGCCGCGTTGGCGATGAGGGTGGGGAAACCGGCCAGCCGCCGGTAGGGCGACGGCGCGCTGGTCTGCCGGTTGGCGGTGTCGGCCTCGGAGACCAGCCGGCGCAGCGCGGTGCGCTCCGCCTCGAGCAGCATCCGCCTGGTGTCCACCTGCGCCCCCTGCTCCACCTGGCTCGCCGCCTCGGCGTCGAGGTCGACGATCCCCTGCGACTGCCGGTAATCCCGCAGCGCCTCTTCCGAGGCCATCAGCTGCTGCTGGAGGGTGTCGGCCTGGCCGCGGAGAAAGCCGATCGCGGTGGAGATCTTCGCCCGGGCCGCGGCCACCCGCATCTCGAGATAGTGCTGGGCCCAGACGTTGGGCACCGCCGCCGCCAGCTCGGGGTCGGCGGTGCGATAGCGGATCCAGAGCACGTCGACATCCCGGTCGGCGCGGGAGAGCCGGACGGTCTGCTGCAGCCCGTCGAGCGCCCCGGGCATGTCGCCGACGAAGAGCTTGATCCGGCTGAAGTCGGCGGCGGTCGGGGCCAGGGTGAAGCTCACCCCGCCGAGCGTCACCGGCGCGCCGATGGCGACGGTGTCGGCCAGCCGGGTGTTGCGGCTCTCGCTCGCCAGGTACGCTCCGCTCGGGAGGCGCTCGAGGGTGACGGTCGCGGTGTCGGCGCTGTCGCTCACCGCCACCGAGGCGAGGAGCCGGGAGCGCGGCACCGGCTGCGGGATCGCCGGCAGCAGCCTGCCGACGACGCTGTTGGAGACCGCGAGCGAGGGCCCGGCATAGGCCCTGGTGCTCACCCGGAGCCCCAGGTCCTTCACCACCCGCTCGGCCAGCCCCTGGCTCTTGAGCACCTCGAGCTGGGTGTTCACGTCGCTCTGGTCGTTGAGGCGCTTGGTGACGTCGGGCAGGTCGTACTTCTCCCCCTCCACCAGCAGCGATGCCCCGGCCTCGTAGCTGGGCGGGGTCATCGCGAGGTAGAGGAGCGCGATCCCGACGCTCACCACCACCGACAGCAGGATGAGAAGCCAGCGCCGTCGCGCCATGCCGGCCACCAGGCCGAACGAGACGACGTCTTCCTCGCCGGGCTTGCCGCGCTGCACCGGGGAGTGGGGCTCCAGGGTGGTCACTCGAGTGCTGGTCATCGCATCGTCTCCATTGTCCTCAGGGGCGCGTCAGGATGAGCGCCGTCGTTCCCGCCACACCGATCGCGGTGCCGATCACCCAGGTGGCGTTCCGGCTGAACCAGCTCTTCTCCGGCACGTACACCTGGTCGCCGGAGGAGAGCGGCAGCGCGGCCTTGTTCGGCTCCTTCCGCAGGTCGTAGCGGCTGGTGGCCCCGTTGCGCGTGAGCTCGATGATGTTCCGGCGGCTCGCCGGGTCGGCGCCGCCGGCGATATTGGGCGCCTCGCCGAGGGTGATCGACGGGTCGACCGGGTACATCCCCGGGTTCCGCACCGCGCCGAGAATCGAGATCCGGCGGAGCGGGATCACCTCGATCGAGGGGTTGTTCAGGTACTTCTGGTATTCGCTGGTGAGCCGGACCTTGAGCTCGTTGGCGGGCGTGCCGCTCACCGGGGTGGCGCCCAGGCGCGGCAGCGTCGCGGTGCCGGTCTCGTCCACGGCGAAGTCCCCGGAGAGATCGGGCTCGCGCCAGATCTTGAGCCGCAGGACATCGCCGGGGCGGAGCGCGGCGGTGTCGGCGCGGGCCGTGGCCATCGCGACCGCCGGCCGGGACACTGCGGTGGAATCGCTCGGGGAGGACTGCGCCCGGGCCGGCATCGCGAGGAGCATCAGGCACGGCAGGCCGAGCAGTGTCGAACGCATCGTCACATCTCCTTGGTCAGTGCGCGCCCCGGCCCGAGAGCACCACGGGCACGGTCCGGAAGAGGAGCTCGAGGTCGAGCCAGAGGCTCCAGCGCCGGATGTAGTTCGATTCCAGCCGGATGACGGTGTCGAAGTCGCGGATCGTGTTGCGCCCGCTCACCTGCCACGGGCCGGTCAGCCCGGGCTTCACGTCGAAGCGGGCATAGTGGTGCGCCTGGTAGAGCTCGACCTCGCTGGGCAGCGGCGGCCGGGGCCCGACGAGCGACATGTCGCCCTTGAGCACGTTGAAGAGCTGGGGGAGTTCGTCGAGGCTGGTCCGCCGCAGGAAGGCGCCGATCCGGGTCACCCGCGGATCGTCGACGATCTTGAAGAGCCGGGCGTCGCTGTAGACGCTCCGGGCGAGCAGCGCCTCGCGCTGCTGGTCGGCGCCCTGCACCATCGTGCGGAACTTGAGGATCGTGAAGCGCCGTCCCCCCTGCCCGATCCGCGCCTGGCGGAAGAAGACCGGGCCGGGGGAGCTCCGCTTCACCAGCAGCGCCACGAGGAGCATGACCGGCGCCGCCACCAGCAGGGCCAGGGACGAGACGGCCAGGTCGGTCACCCGCTTCACCAGCAACTGGGTCCCCATCACGCTCGGCCGGGTGAGTTCCACCACCGGGAAGCCGTTGCGCCAGCTGACCTCGGGGAGACAGGTGGTGCTGGGCGGCACCCGTGGCAGCGAGAAGACCCGGCACCCCGAGGCGCCGGCCACGTCGAGCACCAGCTCGAAGACGTGGTTGGGGAGGTTGCCGGTGATGATCACGGTGTCGATGCCCCGCTCCCGGATGATCCGCGCCAGCGCGGCGGCGACGTCACCGGGCGCCCGCCGGGGGTCGAGGAAGGCGTCGAGCCGGCACCACTGGATGTCGGCAAAGGCGGGATGATCGATCAGGCGGGCGGCGCTCTCGGTGGGACCCACCACCGCGGCCCGCATCACCTGCTTGTCGCCCGGGCGGGCGGCGCGCACCAGCAGGTCCACCACCCGGCGCTCGACGATCAGCGTGAGCGCGCTGGTGACCCAGAGCAGCAGCAGCGCCACCGCCCAGTCGGCAGGAGTGCCTGCGTCGACCGCCCAGAGCGCGATGATGGCGCCGAGCCCGCTCGCCTTGAGCAGGCTGTCGGCCTGGCGGCGCCGGTCTCCCGAGTGATAGCAGCCGAAGAGGATGAGACCGAGAAGGACCGCGGGCATGAAGGAGCCAGCCTCGACCCCGCCGGGCACGCCGCTGGCCGCGTCGAGCGTCACCCACAGGGCCAGGAGACCGACGACATCGGCGAGCAGCAGGAGGCCGACCCGCGCGGCATCGCGCGCGAGATGCAGGCGGCGGACCTCCGGGGCGCGCGAGGTGACCGACAGGCGAGTCGGTCCCCCGGCCCGGCGGCGGTCCACCGGCTCGGAGAGCACGTCACCGTATTCGGTCGCGATCTCGCTGGCGAGCGTTGCCATGTCGGAACTGATCATCAGGTTCCCTTCGACAGTTCTCGGAACGTCCATCGTCGGGTTGCCTGCACATGATCGGCCCGACGCTCACACCCGTGAACATCTGAGTACCCCTCGAGAGCGACTGGTCACTCTCCCGGCCGGCGGCCGCACAGGGGAATCAGGCTTTGTCGATGGAGGTGCGGCGAGCAGCGCGCGAGTGGCGCCGGGAGTCGTGCGAATGGTCCTGCAGTGCCGCGCTCACCTGAAGACATTGTCCCTGGCCCGACGGACCGGCCCGGTGATCCGGTCCGCCTTGCGGTCGGCACAGTAACAGGCGCCAAGTCGATCCGGATGTGAGCAACGACACTGGACGGCGTCATTCAATTAGGCGATTCGCGCGCACCTGTCAGAAAAGAGAACGGACGGTGACACATTCGTCACCGTCCGTTTCCGTCGTGCGACAGTCACCACGCTGTGTTACGCGCGCGACGTTGCTGGCGCTTGTCAGCAGTCTGGCGTCACGATCTCGCGCAACGGCCCTTGCGGCGAGGTTTCTTCGGGCCGCGTCCAGTGTTCGCGCGGGCACACACACCCCTGGCGCGTGGCCGCGCCGTCTCCTGGAGGCGCCCGGCGCTCCCACCTGCGGCCGATGGTCATTCCTCACTCCCTCCCGGGTGAGGGCTCACCGGATCGGCGCACCTGTCGCGGCGACGCGGCGCATTTCCTTCCTCAATTGGCGTAATTCACCACCGTCATCCGCCCGATCCGGCGGGCATCCCCCGCTTCGATGTGGTAGAAGTACACGCCGCTCGCGACGCGCTGGCCGTTCCGGGTGCGCAGGTCCCAGAAGAGATTGTCGGTCAGGGCCGGGTCATCGTGCTCGAGCACGCGCAACAATGTCCCCGCGGCGGAGTAGATCCGCACGATGGCCGACGCGGGAAGGTGCACGAAGCGGATGCCGGTTCCCTCCACCAGGTCGCTGGTGAGGTAGTACGGATCGGGAACGGTGTGCACCCGGCGCAGGTCGCGGCTGGCCGCCAGGCGGGTCCCGTTCTCGGCCGACACCCGGACCACCAGCTCGGTCCCCACCGCGGTCCAGGGTCGCTGCCCTCCGAAGGGAAGCTGGAACGTGGTCTGGAGGCCGGAGCGCTTCATGACGCCGACGTAGTCACGCAGGGTCCAGACCGTTCCCTTGGCGGGAAGCGTGGTGAGGCCGAACTGGCTGATGGTTCCCGCGATGTAGAGCGCAAAGCCGGGCTCGGGCGACAGGTTGGCGGGATTCCGGGCCCCGACCGCCTGGGTGGCCAGGGTGTCGCCATAGGCAAAGGCGATGGTGCCCAGCTCGGCCTGCCGGCTCAGGGTGAACGCGGCAGCCGAGGTGCAGGGGAACCAGATGGCCTGCGGAAGCGTCAGCCGGGAGCGGAACGGCTCGACACAACTCCAGTCATACGGCGTCAGCACGGTGGGCCGGTTGTCGAACCCGCCCGGTCCCTGGGCGCTGGTATTGAGAATCCCCCAGGTCCCGCCCGCCTCGGCGCTGAAGGGCACCGGCACGTTGTGAGTGACGTCGATGACCGAGTCGATCTCGCCCTGATTGCCCCAGTACACGTTGTAGTCGGCCCCGCGGTGTGCCCCCGCCAGCGTCATGCCCATGTTGCGCCAGCTGCGATTCAGGGTGACGTACGAGTGAGGCTGGTACACGGTGGTCACCCCCGTCAGCCGTCCCGCATTGGAGAAGGTGGCCGGGGGAGTGCAGAAGAGCGCCAGGCAATTGCCGGCGGTGGGTTGCGCGACGACCTCGTTCCGCTGCGGCGACGGGCCATCGAACCAGCGGGACCCGTTGGCGGTGTCGGTCTCGGCGTTGAACCCGGACCCAGCGTCACCACTGTAGGCCACGTTCGCGAGGCCCAGCTTCAGGTCGAGAAAGACCGGCAGGCTGGGGGCGCCGTAGCGGCCCGAGGCACCGGGATCGGTTTCCATAACGGCGGCCCGGGTGGAGACGGTCACGGTCCCATCGGATTCCCGCACGTTCTGAGGAATCGCCGCCGTCGCGTGCGAGATCACCCCGCCGGCATCGATGGTCAGGTACAGCTGCACGGGAATCCCCGGGAGTGCGGGGAAGAACGACCCCTCCGGTTGCCCCAGGGAGAGGCTGTCCAGCCGGATGCGGGCAACGTGCTCTCCCGCCACCAGCTCACTCGCCAGGTTGCTCAGGACCCCCGCCCAGTTGTTGGCAGGAGGAAAGGGCCCGCTCAAGCGGCCGCTGGTTGGATCCCAGGTGGGGGCGGCCAGGGCGGTGTCGAGCAGCTTCCCCCGCCCTTCGAGCGTGACGCTGACCCGGGTGGAGGCCGCCAGGTTCACGGCCGGGGCCGTCGGGCGCACCCGCTTCACCAGCCGCACCGATTCCATGCTGGCCGGACCGGACTGGGCCGAGTTCACGTCGAAGGCGGTGACCGCATAGAAGTAGTCGGCGCTGTTGCGCACATCGTGATCGACAAACAGGAACGGCACCCCGGTGTCGCAGAGGCAGGTGGCCTGGTCGAAGCTCCCCACGGTGTCGGCCCTCAGCGTGGCGGTGACATTGCCCGGCAGCCGGATCCGGTCGCCGTCACGCACCTGGATCATGCGCGGCCCGATCGCCATGACGCGGTGCGCGACCAGGGGCTGTCCCGGCACCAGCGAATCGAACACCGGCCCGCACTGGGTGCGGAGGCCCAGCTCGGGCGCGCAGCCCGACCCTTCGTTCACCCGGCCGGTGTAGTCCAGCATCGTGGTTCCGGCATAGTCGAACTGGGCCACCTGCACCAGCTCCGAGGGATTCGTGGTCCGGCCGCGGTAGACCCGGTATCCCTCGACGTCGAACCGGCGGAAGTTGGGGTCGTAGAGCGGATTCACCGCGAGGGCGCCGCCCGGCGTGGTCCGCGTGGGGCTGGTGGTCAGGTCGTAGTACGGATCGCCGGTGCTCTCCGTGAGGGAGGGCCGCCAGAGGATGGTGACCTGGTTGTTGCCGGGAATCAGGTAGAACTCGGGCGCCACCGGCGCCGACGGGACCAGGAAGCCCTCGTCGAACAGCGCCTGGGCCAGCTGCGCCTTCCCCAGGAGCGACCGCGGCGCCGCGCGCACCTCGCCGCCCGCTGCCAGGCCATCGCCGTCGTAATCGTTGAACCCGGTATAGCCGGTGATGCTGTCGATGGGGTTCACGCCCGCCGCAAAGAGCACCGGATCGGTCAGGCGGCGGGGATTGCCGGGGGAGACGTTGCAGGCGGCCGGCCCGCATCCGCCGTACGGGGCGGCGAAGAGGTAGGCCACGGCATAGGTGGCACTCTGCCCGGGCGCCAGATCGCCGCCGGCGCTGGACACCGACTGCCGAACGTCCAGCCCGGAGGGCCAGACCAGGCAGATGTGGGTCACCAGCGGATCGCCCTGGTTGCAGGAGAGCAGGTCCGGCGCCGGCGACCCGTCGAGGTGACGGTAGAGCGCCACAACGTTCGCGGCGTCGTTCCCGAATCCGCTGCCGATGTAGCTGGTGAAGAGCTGGATCGCGTTCCCGCCCGCCGGGGCCTGCAGCACCTTGGTGCCGTAGAAGCCGGACCCCGCGAAGAACGGCGGTCCATGATCGGTCGGATCATACCGCCACCCCGGGAGCGTGGCGGCGAAGCGGGGATCCCAGGTGAACCCCACCGAGAGGGGGAGATCGACCGATGCGACGTTCCCTCCGGCCGACCCGACGTCGGCATCGGTGATGATGTCGGTGAAGTACCGCTGGATCGTGTACCCGTCGGCCGGCAGGGTCACGGCGAACTTCGTGAGCACATCGCGGTGGTACCGCTCGGCCAGCGCCAGCAGTGTCGGGCGCAGCTCGGGCCGCACCCCGCTGTAGGCCGCCGGGTTGGTCGCGGAGATGTTGTAGACTGTGTTGACGGCATAGAGGATGTCCTCGTTGCCGCGGGGCCGGTTGAACTGGAGATAGCGGGTCTCGACCGCGAGGCCCAGCGGATGGGCCCGGCCCGCCAGCTGGTTCACGTCGGTCTCGGTGATCAGGTACCAGATGTCGCCGTCGGAGACGCTGTTCCGGCCCCGCAGTTCGGGGCGGTAGACCTCGCCCCCGATGGTCGGCACCCGGGCGATCTCGGGCCAGCGTGACGCGTCGGCCGGCACCGAGGAATACCAGAGTCCCTGGACCAGCGTCCCATGCTCGGTCGTGCCCTTCGAGTCGAAGAAGAACGCGCCCGCCGTATCCCCGGCCCAGGCCGCCAGCTCGGGGCCAATGATCCCCGCGACGCGGAGCCCGCCCCCGAAGACGTACCCGTTGGGTGTGCCGAGCGGCCAGTAGCAGTCGAAATAGATGTCCCCACCGATGCCGCCGTAGCTGAACGGCGTGATCCCGCAGTCGACGCGGTTGGTGCGAGTCAGCACGTACCCGGGCTGGTTCTGGACCCGGTCGAACAGGCGGAATCCGCCCGCGCTGGCCCGGGCCTTGGCCTGTGCCGAGAGCGAAGAGGTCACGAGGACAAGGGCAAGCAGGAGAGGACGCGCCACGGGCATGGCTTTCTCCGTTGGCAGGCTCTGCCGGATTGTGCGGGCGGGATACGGCGGGTCCCCGGCCTGGGGCCACCGCTGACTACCTAGGACGATGGCGATTCCCGGGGGAAACACAAGCGGGGCTAGGCCATCGGCCTCCGATCGCCGAAGAATGACTTCAGGAGCGCGCCGCACTCGTCGGCGAGGACCCCGGGGACCACTTCCGGCCGGTGGTTGAGCGCCGGGTGGCGCAGGATATCGCCTACGGATCCCGCCATCCCCGCCTTGGGATCCCAGGCCCCGAACACCACCCGGCCCACCTTCGCGAGCACGATGGCGCCGGCGCACTGGGCACACGGCTCCAGGGTCACATAGAGCGTCGCATCGGGGAGCCGGTCGCTCCCGGTCTCGGTGAGCGCCCGGTGCAGCGCCAGCCACTCGGCGTGGGCCGTGGGGTCGCGCCGCACCTGGGTCTCATTGTGGCCGGCCCCGAGCATCCGCCCCTCGGCGATGACGACGGCGCCGACCGGCACCTCCCCACGCGAAGCGGCCCGGCGGGCTTCCGCCAGGGCCGCTTCCATTCCCTTCCGGTCCGCCGCGCTGGGCGGGGTGTCAGGCACTCGCGTGCTCCGGCTGGGCCTGCTCCCGCACGAAGCGGAGCTCGTTCCCCTGCCGCTCGATCCGCACCGTGTCGCCCTCCGCGTAGGCCCCCTCGAGGAGTTCCAGCGCGATCGGGTTCTGCAGCCGGCGCTGGATCACCCGCTTGAGCGGGCGGGCGCCGAACACCGGATCGTACCCTTCCTGGGCCAGCAGGTCCTTCGCCTCCGGCATCACCCGGAGCCCGATCTTCCGGTCGGCCAGCAGCTTCGTCAGGCCGCCAAGCTGGATCTCGACGATCCTCGCGATGTCGGCCCGGGAGAGCTGCCGGAAGACGATCACCTCGTCTACCCGGTTCAGGAACTCGGGCCGGAAGTGCAGCCGGAGCTGGTCGCGCACCTTCGCCTCGACCATCCCCCATGCGTCCGGGTCGGTCTGCTCCCCCGCCTCGAGAATCAGCTGGCTCCCGATGTTCGAGGTCATGATGATGACCGTGTTCCGGAAGTCCACCACCCTGCCCTGGCTGTCGGTCAGCCGCCCGTCATCCAGAATCTGAAGGAGGACGTTGAAGACATCGGGATGGGCCTTCTCGATCTCGTCGAAGAGGATGACGCTGTAGGGCCGGCGGCGCACCGCCTCGGTGAGCTGTCCCCCTTCGTCGTAGCCGATGTAGCCCGGGGGCGCACCGATCATCCGCGCTACCGAGTGCTTCTCCATGTACTCCGACATGTCGAGCCGCACCATCGCACGCTCGTCATCGAAGAGAAACTCGGCCAGGGCCCGGGCGGTCTCGGTCTTCCCGACGCCGGTCGGGCCGAGGAAGATGAACGAGCCGGTCGGGCGATTGGGGTCGGAAAGCCCGGCGCGGCTCCGGCGGACGGCATTGGACACCGCCTCGACCGCGACCTCCTGCCCGATCACCCGGCGGCCCAGCTCGGCTTCCAGCTTGGTGAGCCGTTCGCGGTCGGACTCGAGCATCTTGGTCACCGGCACCCCGGTCCACTTCGCCACGACCTCCGCGATATCCTCGGCCTCGACCTCTTCCTTGAGGTACTTGGCCTTGGACTGGATCTGGGCGAGCCGCTGCTCGTTGCTGACGATCTCCCGTTCCAGCTGGGGAATCCGGCCGTACTGCAGCTCGGCCGCCTTCTGGAGGTCGCCCTTGCGAGTGGCCTGGTCCATCTCGGTGCGGAGCGCCTCAACCTCCTGCTTGCGGCCCTGGATCTCCTGGATCGCGAGCTTCTCCGCCTGCCACTGCGCCTTCATCGAGGAGGACTGCTCCTTGAGCTGGGCCATCTCCTGCTCGACTGCGGTGCGCCGCTCGACGCCGGCCTTGTCCTTCTCCTTGAGCAGCGCCTGGCGCTCGATCTCGAGCTGGAGAATGCGCCGCTCCACCTCGTCGATCTCCTGCGGCAGCGAGTCGATCTCCATCCGGAGGCGGCTCGCCGCCTCGTCGACCAGGTCGATCGCCTTGTCGGGCAGGAAGCGGTCGCCGATGTAGCGATCGGAGAGGGTCGCGGCGGCCACCAGCGCGTTGTCGGTGATCCGGATGCCGTGGTGGACCTCGTACTTCTCCTTGAGGCCCCGGAGGATCGCGATGGTATCGGTGACGCTCGGCTCGCCCACCATCACCGGCTGGAAGCGCCGCTCGAGCGCGGCGTCCTTCTCGACGTGCTTGCGGTACTCGTCGAGGGTGGTGGCGCCGACCACGTGCAGCTCGCCCCGGGCCAGTGCCGGCTTGAGCAGGTTGCTCGCGTCCACCGCCCCTTCGGCGGCGCCGGCACCCACCAGGGTGTGCAGCTCGTCGATGAAGACGACGTAGCGCCCCTCCGCCTGGGTCAGCTCCTTCACCACCGACTTGAGCCGCTCCTCGAACTCACCGCGGTACTTGGCCCCGGCCAGCAGCAGGCCGATGTCGAGCGCGACGATCTCCTTGTTGCGGAGGGACTCGGGGACGTCTCCGTTCACGATCCGCTGGGCCAGCCCCTCGACGATCGCGGTCTTGCCGACGCCGGGCTCACCGATGAGCACCGGGTTGTTCTTGGTGCGGCGGGAGAGCACCTGCATCACCCGGCGCACTTCCTCGTCCCGGCCAATGACCGGATCGAGCTTTCCCTGCCGGGCCTGGTCGGTGAGGTTGCGGGTGAACCGATTGAGCGCCTGGTACTGGCTCTCGGGCGACTGGTCGGTGACGCGATGCGCGCCGCGCACGTCGGCCAGCGCCTGCCGGAGCGCGTTGGCGTCGACCTCATTGGCGCTCAGCAGCTGCCGGGCGGTGGTACCCTTCTCCTCGGCGAGCGCCACCAGCAGGTGCTCGGTGGAGATGTAGGCGTCGCCCAGGCTCTTGGCCTCGGCTTCGGCGCGATCGAAAATCTTGTGCAGTTCACGGGAGAGGGTCGGCTCGCCGCCCCCCTCCTGCCGCGGGAGGCGGTCGAGCTCGCGGCCGGTCTCCTCGGCGAGGGCGGTGACGTTGAGCCCCGCCTTCTGGAGCAGCGGCCGCACCACCCCTTCGTCCTGGGCGAGCAGCGCGGCGAAGAGGTGGGCGTCGTTCGCGACAGGATTCCCGCGCCGGGCGGCCTCGGCGGCCGCGTCGCGATAGGCTTCCTGCGCCTTGATGGTCAGACGTTCGGGTCGGATCATGGTGGTCTCGGGTTCCTTTCGAGCCTCACCGGGGCAAGTACGGGACCGGTCAAATCTGCCCTGTTGGCAGGGCGAGGACCACCCTCCCGGCCGGCGGCAGGACCGGGCTTCCCGCCCCCAGTCACTCCGGCAGCCAAATGCACGACGGGCCGGGGGAATTCCCCGGCCCGCCGCCCCACCCGGTCAGTGCCGGGCGATCATCTTGAGTGTGTAGCGTTCTCCATCCACGGTCAGCTGCGCGTAGTAGACGCCTTGTGTCAGTTCGCGGTTCTTGCCATCGAGCAGCTTCCCATCCCAGTACGCTTCGTGACTGCCGCAGCGGAGCCGGAGCCCGTCGAGGCGCTCCCCGTTGGAGTTGAGCAGGATCGGTATGGCCACCACCTGCACCAGCACGTTGTAGATCTTCAGACTGACCAGGGGCTGATGACCTCGCTCGCAAAGTTGGGGTCCCAGGTCGAACGGAATCGTCGTCGAGGGAAAGAACGGATTGGGGGTGTTCTCGTGCAGGTCCACTCGTGGCGGGGGGCGCTCCTGGGCATGAGCCGCCGCCGTCGCCCCGAGCAGGAGCACGAGGACGCACCCTGCCCACCACGGAACGCGCATCTATTCTCCTGGGCCAGGCCCGATCGGGTGATAATCGTCTCCCCCTCGACCGGACGCAAGCGACTGCGGACTCCGGTTACCCTGCCCGCGCCCTGGGCGTGAGCTGCCTCACGTCTCCCGAGCGAATGGTCAGGCCGGTGCGATCGCCCCACTCGAGCAGCGGGATGAGGAACTTCCGGGACAGCCCCGTCGCATCCCGCAACGCCTGCGGAGTGATCGGCCCGGCCCGCCCGATGGTGAGCAGCTGTTCAGTGTAGGCGGCCAGGGCGGTACGGCTGAAGAACCGCTCACGCTCCACCACCTCCAGCCGGCCGGCCTGGGCCGCGGCCTTGAGCGCGTCGGCAACGCCCGGCGCCTTGAGCTCGGCGGCGAGCTCCGCCACGGTGGGCGGGGTCAGTCCCCCCTCTTCGACACGCGCAATCACCCGCTCCATCAGCTCGGCGCCAGCGGTCCGGACGGGGGAGAAGCTCGCACTCCGGATCCGTCCCCCCTCAGCGATGAACTCCCGGTGCCCGGTGAGCTGCGCCAGGGCAATCCCGGACGCGGCGCCCCAGCGGAGCAGGCCGTGCCGCAGCGTCTCGAGCGGCATGCCAGCCTCGGCGGGGTGGGTGGAGTGCCAGTCGGCGACCGCCGCGCGGGCGCGGTCGCGCGCCGCCTCCACTGCCCCGCTGGTCACCACCATCCCGTCAGCTTCCATCAGCCCGCTGGCATCGAGGGTCGCCCGCACCTCGTCCGGCGCCACGCCCAGCAGGACGGGAATTTCGACGAGGGGCACACCGGTCAGGCGCCGTTCGGCGAGCGCGCGCAGCCGTTCGGCCGGTTCCAGGCTCGCCAGCGTCGCGGGCCAGAGCAGCCGGCCGCGCGGGGGCGCCGGGTCCACGATCCACCCACCGCCGATGGTGGTGACCGGACTGTAGCTCCGGAGCACGAGCCGGTCGCCGCCGCGGGCCACCAGCGGCCGCTCGAGGGAGAGCCGCACCGTGGCACGGGCCCCAGGGGCCACCGGCTGCTGCAGCGTCACGCGCGCCATCACTTCGTCGGTGCCAAGATTGAGGCGCACCCGCGTGTGATGCTGCAGTGGCCGGGGCGCGGACGGGAGCAACTCGAGCGCCACGTCGAGGGCGGTGGTTTCGCGCCAGGGATCGCCGGCCCGCACCAGCACCTGGCCGCGGCGGACCCGGCTCCGCTCGATCCCGGAGAGTCCCACCGCCGTGCGGGCTCCCGGCATACTTCGCCCGACCCCTTCCCCGTGGTGCTCAACGGACCGCACCCGGCCTTCGTCTCTTCCGGGAACGAGCCGCACCGAGTCACCCACCGCCACCGAACCCGACCACGCCGTGCCGGTCACGACGGTCCCCACGCCGGCGAGGGAGAGTGCCCGGTCTACGGGAAGTCGGAGCAGATCGTTGGGATCGCGGCGGCGGGTGGCAGCCACTTGGGCCTGGATGGCGGCGCGCAGCGTGTCGAGGCCGAGGCCGGTCGTGGCGGAGGTGGAGACCGGCGGGGTGAATCGCACTGCGGAAGTCGAGAGCCAGGCGGCGAGCTCGGCCTCGAGGAGCTCGAGCCACTCGTCCTCGACCAGGTCGCGCTTGGTGATGACCGGGATGCCGGCCGGCACCCGGAGCTGCTCGACGATGGCGAGGTGCTCGCGGGTCTGGGGCATGATCCCTTCGTCGGCGGCCACGATGAGGAGCACCAGGTCGATCCCGGCGGCACCGGCCACCATGGTCCGGATCAGGTCCTCGTGTCCCGGGACGTCGATGACGCCGGCCACCTGGCCACCCTCGAGTGCGAGCGGCGCGAAGTGCAGGTCGATGGTGATGCCGCGGCGGCGCTCTTCCTCGAGGGGATCCATCCGGGCGCCGGTCAGCGCCTCGACCAGCGCCGACTTGCCGTGATCGATGTGCCCCGCCGTCCCGATGATCACGGTTCGGCCGCCGGCGCGGGGCCCCAGGCCTGGGTGAGCCAGAACTCCAGGGCCGGGAGCTTGGCCCCCTCGCCCAGGTGATAGCGGATGTAGCGGGCCGCCAGGCGGCGATGGGCGGCGGCGTTCTTCCAGTCGAGCGTCGGGAGCGTCTCGCCCGGGGAGAGCAGCAGGGCCAGCGCCGCGCGGGCATCGGGGGGCAGCACCGTGTGTTCGGTCCCGCCGGCGCAGGCGCCGCAGAGCGCCCCGCCATCCGGCGCGCTGAAGGCGAGCGGCCCCTCGGCGGGAATGGCGCGGCCGCAGCGGACGCAGTCGTCGAGCGCAGGGGCAAAGCCGAGGGTGGCCACCAGCTGCCAGACCTCCTGCACCGCGATGGCGGGGAGGTCGCTCGTCGGCACCACGGCGAGGCGCCGCAGCCCTTCCTTCAAGACCTCGAAGCTCTCGGGATGCGGCTCCGCCGGCGCGAAGTGCAGGGTGATCTCGGCGAGGACGGTGGCGGTGGCATACCGGCCGACCTCCCGGGTGATCTCGACCGGGACCGCGGGAAAGTCGAAGGCTGTGAGGATGTGGAGATCGCGCCGCTCGGAGAGAATCAGCTGCGCCTGGCCCGCACTCAGGACCTGGAGCGCGGCGCCGAAGCGGCTCTTCGGCCGCATCGCCCCCTTGGCGATGGCGCTCTGGACGCCGTGATCGCGAGTGGCGAGCCGGACGATCTTCGACGACTCGCCGTACTTGAGGGTGGAGAGGATGATGGCGGGGGTGGAGACCTGGGACACGGCGAGTTTAGAACCGAGGCGCGGCCTGCGCCGGAGTTCTGTCATCCCGAGCGCAGCGAGGGATCCCTGATCTTCCTGCGGGACAAGCAGGGGTTCCTCGCCGCTCCGCGGCTCGGAATGACAGAACTGGTTGCCGCGCTCCGACAGCGTAGATCGTCACGGCGGCGGCACTTCGGTCGCAATCACCGCCACCGCGCATTCCGGCACCGTCACCACCCGCGACTCGGAGAGGTTCGAGCGCAGCACGTGGAGCTTGCCGGTGCTCCCCGCTAAACAGGTCCCCGATTCGACCGCGTAGATCCGGCCGTTGCCGTCCACCGCCACGGCGGCATTGTCCGGGATGGCGACACCGTTCCCCGCCCCGCGGGTGACTTCGCGATTCACCAGGTCGAACACCATCAGCCCCTGGCTCAGCGAGCTCACGTAGAGGAGCCTGTTGCCGTTGTCGATGACCGCGCCGGCGCTGTTGCCGAACCCCGCGAAGTTGCCCAGCTCCCGGCGCCCGACCGGATCGATCAGCGAGAGCCGCGAGTCGGTGGTGCCGTCATCGGGACCGGCGTTCATCACGTAGAGCACGCCATCCTGCGCCACGTCGGCGGCGATGCCCTTCCCCGGACCGGCGAGGAGGATCGAGTCGATCCCGGTCGCCAGCCGGTTGGTCACCGGGTCGACCACCGAGACCCAGCTCGGCCCCAGCGGGTCGCCGGCGCCGTCGAGGTTGGCGTTCACCACGAAGACCTTGCCGCGGGTGAAGACCACCGTGCGGGGCGTCTGCCCGACGGCGACGCTGGCGGTGTCGCCATTCAGGTAGTTGACGCGGGTGACGCTGTTGCGGTTGGGGTTCGCGACGTAGGCGATGGAGTCATCGACGATCGCGGCCCCGGTCGCGCCGGAGTTGGCGGGAAGCCCGATGGTGCGGTCCACCGCGGCGGTCCGGAGGTTCACCACCGCGACCGCATCGTCGTCGCCCAGCGGCACGAGCGCGTAGCCGTCGAACGCCGCCACCGTCGTCGGGTTGGCGGTGGCGCTGCCGAGGGGAATCGGCGTGATGACGGTGGGGTTGTTGACCCGGATCAGGCTGAGCGAGCCGGTGGTACGGTGCACCAGCAGGAGCACCTCTTCGGCCGCCGGGAGCGGGGCCGAGGCCTCCGCGCAGGCCAGGGCGGCCGTGGCCGCGCCGAGGAGAATTGCCCATCGGGAGAGTCGCATGGCAGAAAGATGGGGGGGCCCGACCCCCGCGACTAGGCCGGGACGGGACGGGGAGGATTTCCCAGGGCGAGGAATGGCGCCGGCGCCTCCGGGACGCGCCCGGGATGGAGGATGTGGGCCAGGAGTTCCAGGCTGTCCACCAGCCGGGGACCCGGCCGGCTGAAGTAGGCCAGGCCATCGACCGCCACGATCCGGCCGCTCCGGGCACAGGGCAGCTCCCGGAATCCCGGCCGGGCCGCGAGCCCGCCAAACTGCTCCCGCACTTCCTCCACGCTCAGGCCGCACCCGGCGATCACCATCACCTCCGGCTGCCACGCCAACACCTCGTCCCACCCGAGGACCCGGCTCGCCACCCCCGGCGCGGCATGGCCCTCCTGCCCCCCGGTGAGGGTCACCAGCTCGGGCGACCAGTGGCCACAGGCATAGAGCGGGTCGAGCCACTCGAGCAGCGTGACCCGGAGCCGGGGCGCGCCGGCGACGCGATTCCGAACCGACTCGGTCCGCGCCTGCAGCCCCGCCACCAGCCGGGCAGCCTCGGCCTCCCGGCCGGTGAGCTGGCCCAGTTCGATCACGTTGGCGAAGACATCGTCCAGGGTGCGGGGCGCGAAGCTCACCACCGCGGGGCACCCGGGGAGCCCGGCCGCCACGTCGCGTGCCGCGGTGTCGGGCACGGCGCAGACGTCGCAGAGTCCCTGGGTCACCAGCAGGTCGGGGCGCAGCTGGCGGAGGAGATGCCGGTCGAGGTCATAGAGCGGCAGCCCCGCCGCATGCCGCTCCCGCACCAGCCGGTCGATCTCCGCGCTGGAGGCATCCTTGGGAATGCCGGTGCTGGTGACCCTCGGCAGCCGGGTAATGGAGCCGGGAAAGTCGCAGCCGTGCGTGACCCCGACGAGCTGGTCTTCCAGGCCGAGGGCGCAGAGCATCTCGGTGGCGCTGGGGAGGAGGCTGACTATGCGCATGGGTTCCGAGTTGAGGCGACGGATTCTGTCATCCCGAGCGTAGCGAGGGATCCCTGATTTTCTCCCAGGAAAAGCAGGGATTCCTCGCCGCTCTGCGGCTCGGAATGACAGAATCCCGGTTCGACACGACCTACCACGTCACCCGACCCCCCGCAAAGACCCCCCGCCCCCGTCCCGCGAACCCGACCACCGTCTCGTAGCTCCGGTCGAACAGGTTCTCCGCCCGCACCGTCGCGGCGAAACCGGGCCGGCCCGGACCGCGGCGCACCAGGTCGAACGCGGCATCGGCATCGACGGTGATGTACGACCGGAGCGCGGTGCGCACCTGGGGGAAGACCCGGAAGTCCACGTCGTCCCGGCGGCCCACGTAGTTGAGGCCCGCGCCCAGCGCGAGCCGGCTGACCTGGGCCCGGGCATCGAGGCGGGCGCTGTGCTTCGGGCGCCGGATGAGCGACTGGCCCCGCACGAAGACATCGTTCGGATCGGTGGAGAAGCCGGCGTCATCGACCCGGGTGAAGAGATAGGTGTACGATCCCGAGAGCGTGAGTCCGCGCGCCGCGTTGACGCGGGTCATGACCTCGACGCCCCGGCTGGTGGCGCGTGCCACGTTCTGGTAGGTCGGGTCGGTCGGGCCGGCGGCCCCGTCGTACTGGATCAGGTCCCGGAAGCGCTGGTCGAAGTAGTTGGCCGCCAGGGTGAGGCCGCCGTCGAGCAGGGTCTCCTCCAGCCCCACTTCCCAGCTCCGCGCCTGCTCCGGATCGAGGTTCGGGTTTCCGCGCTCGAAGAGGCCCTGGGCGTAGTTCTCCCGCAGCGAGGGCTCCTTGAACGAGGTGCCGATCGAGCCGCGGGCACGCAGCGAGCCGGTGATCCGGTAGGCCGCGCCGGCCCGAACGGTGACGTGGGTCCCGAACCGCTGGTTCTGGTCGAGCCGGGTGCCGACGTTGACCGTGGTCCGTTCGCCCAGGTCGATCAGGCCCTGGGAGAAGAGCCCATAGTTGTGCCGGGTGGTATCGAACGCGCCGCTGCTGCCGCTCTCGAGGAGCGACTCGAACACGGCGTCGGCCCCGCCGATCACCCGCACCCCGTCGGCCAGCCGCAGGTCGGCGCTGGCCGACACCGACCGCCGCAGGCTCCGGCCGGCGTTATCGGAGAAGAAGTCGACATCCCCCGGGCTGTCGGGGCCGTTCACTGCATGGCTCAGCTCCCGGCGGGAGTCGGCGTGGAGCCGGACCTCGACCCGGGGTGACAGGCGCCGCGAGGCCTCGAGGCCGAGGGTGGTGGCCTGCCCGCTCGAGTACTGGTTGCTGTCGACCACCGCGCCGGTGAAGTCGGTGGGAAAGTGGAGGGTGTGGTCGTCGCGCCGGGCGGTGAGGCTGAGCTCGGTCGCGGCATCGGGGTTCCAGCGCAGCATCCCCGTCCCCACGGTGCTCCGGTAGCCGCTGTTGAACCGATAGATCCCATCGCTGGTGTAGCGCGACAGGCTGCCGCTGTACGAGAAGCGGCCCAGCGTGCCCGACGCTCCCGCCTCGCCGGTCCAGGTCCCGTAGCTGCCGCCCTGGCTCTGGGCGTGGGCGGAGAAGCCGCTGGCGCCCGGCTTGGTGAACACCTGGATCACGCCGGTGACGGCATCGGAGCCGTACAGCACCGAGACCGGGCCGCGGACCACCTCGATCCGGTCGATGTTGTCGGTCGAGAGGGTGCCGAAGTCGAACGCCCCGCCGGGCTGGTTCACCGCCACGCCGTCGATCAGCACCTTCACGTAGTCGCTCTCCCCGCCCCGCAGGAACAGCGACGAGATCCCGCCATACGACCCGGTCGGCACCGGCGTGGCCCCCGGCACTTCCTTGAGGGCATCCTCGAGGAAGTAGATGCCCCGGGCCGCCAGCTCCTCCCCGCGGATCACCGTGGTGGTGGCGATCGACTTGCCGGCCGGCGTCGGAGTGCGCTCCGCCGTGACCACGAGGTCGGGGAGCGCGACGGTGTCGCGCCCGGCCTGCTGGGCCGCCCCCGTCGCCGGGAGGAACGCGAGCGCCACGCCGGCAAGGGCGAGCGAGGAAGCGGGAACGCGGCAGAGCTGGAACACGGGACGATCCTCCCGGCCTATTCGCCGGGCTTGAGAGGAACCACCTGGGGCGCGCCGTCGCACCAGTCGGTGACGGCGACACGCCATTCGAAGACCTGCGACACGATGCCGGACTGGAGTACCGCGCGGGGCGGGCCTTCCGCTACGACCGAGCCATGATCGAGCAGCACCAGCCGGTCGGCGTAGCGCGCCGCGAGGTTGATGTGATGGGTGACGAGGAGCGTGCCGATTCCCTCCCCCGCGAGCTTCCGCACCAGCTCGAAGACTTCCATCTCGTGCCGGATGTCGAGCGCCGCGGTGGGCTCGTCGAGGAGCAGCGCGCGGGGATGCTGGGCCAGCGCCCGCGCGATCCGCACCCGCTGCCACTCGCCGCCGGAGAGGGTGTCGGTCCGACGGGCCGCGAGGCCGAGCACATCGGCGCGCCGCATGGCCTCGTCGACCGCGGCGGCATCCTCGGCGCCGGGATCGGCGAGCACGCCCAGCCGGGCATAGCGGCCCAGCTCGACCGTCTCCCGCACGGTGAGCGGAAAGAGGATGTCCTCGCGCTGGGTCACCACCCCGATCACCTGCGACAGCGCCCGGGGAGTCCAGGAGGCGAGCGGCCGCTCCTCGACCTGCACCGACCCGGCGGCAAGCGCCGCGCTCCCCACCAGCGCCCGGAGCAGCGTGGTCTTCCCGCTCCCGTTGGGCCCGACGACCGCCACCAGTTCTCCCGGCGCGAGGGTCACCCGCACCCGATCGAGCGCCGCGCGCTCCACCCCGGGGTAACGCACCGTGAGTCCGTCGCCGGAGAGAATCACGCCAGCCTCCGCTTGAGGAGGAGCGCGAAGAACGGCACGCCGACGAGCGCGGTCACGACCCCGACCGGCAGCTCCACCGGCGGCGCGATCGAGCGGGCAATCGCATCGGCCAGCACCAGGAAGCCGCCGCCGGCCAGGAATACCGACGGCAGGAGCGGCCGGTGCAGTGGCCCCCACAGCCCGCGCACCGCGTGGGGAATGAGGAGCCCGACGAAGCCGATCGCGCCGCTGGTGGCGACGGCGACCGCGGTGAGAAACCCGGTGGCGAGATAGGCGATCCGCTTGACCCGCTCCGGATCGGCACCGAGATGCCGGGCCTGCTCCTCGCCGAGCGCGAGGAGATCGAGGTCGCGCGCGCGGACCAGCAGTACCACCAGCGGGAGCGCGCCATAGAGCGCCACCACGCCCACCGTGCTCCACGAACCGGCCCACAGGCCACCCAGCATCCAGCGGAAGGAGTTCTGCACCCGGGTGGCGTCGACCAGCATGAGGATGGCCGTCACCAGCGCCATCGCGAACGAGCTGACCACCACGCCGGCCAGGAGCAGCACCCCGGAATCGAGCCTCCGCCCCGCCACCAGGCTGAGCCGGTAGACCAGCACCAGCGTGCCGAGCGCGCCGGCAAAGGCGGCGAAGGGGACGGCCCAGGGACTCTGAAGTCCGAGCGAAATCGCGGCGACGGCCCCGAGGGTGGCCCCGCCGGAGATGCCGAGGACGAAGGGATCGGCGAGCGGGTTGCGCACCAGCGCCTGGAGCACCGCGCCACTCACCGCCAGCCCGCCGCCCACCAGGAATCCCAGCAGCACCCGCGGCAGCCGGAGCTGCCGGATGATCGGCGACGCCTCGCTGGCACCATTGGACAGCCCGAGCCAGACCGCACCCGGCGCGATCCGGGTCGCGCCCAGCGAGAGCCCCGCGAGCATGGCGACGACCGAGAAGCCCAGGAGCCAGGGCCAGCGCGACTTCACCGGACCGCCTCCAGCGAATCCCGCAGCGCCCGGACCAGTGCCGCGGCCCGCGGGCTCGGCCGTCCGAAGGCGGGATCGGTGAGGTGCACGAAGCGCCGGTCGCGCACCGCCGCCACCACCTTCCACTCGGGCCGGAGCGCGAACGCCGGCGCCCCGGTATCGCTCAGGAGAATCAGCCCCGGATTCCGCGCCGCGATCGCCTCGATGCTCACGGTGGCCGACGGCGCCGCGATGTCGGCGAAGGCGTTGCGGGCCCCGGCCAGCGTCAGGATCTCGCTCTGGAAGCTCCCCGCCCCGATCACCATCGGGGGCTGGTCCCACGCGAGATCAGCACCGCGCGCGCGGCGCTGCTGTCGGCGGCGCGGCGGAGCGCCGCAAGGTCGGCGTCCATCGCGGTGGCGAGCGAGTCGGCGTCGCGGGCATGCCCCACCGCCGGGCCGAGGAGCCGCGCCAGCCGGGAGACGTCGCCGAGGTGATTGAAGTCGAGCTGAGCACCGCCGCGCCCGCCTCACGGAAGCGGCGGGCCGCGTCGCTGTTCTGGGGGAGCGGTAGAGCAGCACCAGGCCGGGGTGCTGGCCGAGAACTTTCTCGATGTTGGGGAGGAGACCGTCGCCGACGTCGGGGACCGCCTCTGCTTGGGCGGGGTAGTCGCACCAGCGGGTCCGGCCCACGAGCGGACCCGGCGCCGATGGCGAACATCAGCTCGGTGGTGGCGGGATCGGAGGGACACCACCCGCGTGCCGGACCGGCCAGGCTGTGCGGTGTCGCCCGCGTCATCGACGATGACGAGGCGTCCGGCCGGCTGTGCGGCTCGTGATCCGCAGGCGCGGGGAGCAGGGCGACGGCGGCGAGTGCCGCCAACAAAAGCGCCCAGTCCCGACACCTCGGACGTGGGCGATCAAGAGCCTGGACTTCAAGGCTGGTGGACGCCACCGGTCCCTCCCCGAGGGTGTTGGTGGTGGCACGAGTCGAGAGGTCTCCCATTTCGGGCCTCCGCCCGCCTTCTCGGTTTCCCAGTGGCGATTGAGCGGAGAGACTGCTTGCCCGTTACAGTGGCGGGGCCGCGCCGGCTTCACACCGGCTTCCGAGCGTCCCGACTCGCGTGCAGAACGATTGTGTACGCGGCGCCGAAGTTAGACCTTGGACGGGTCCGCGCAAGCTGCGCGCTGACTTCGTTTCAGGCGGGCGCGTTCCGCCCACTGCTGCCACTCCTCGGCCGGCACCGACGCTTCCCTTGCCGGCGTACCGGGGCATCGGAAGCTGGGCCAGCTGGTCGAGCGCCGGTGCTTCCGTGCCGTCACCGGAAGCGGCTTGTTCCGCATCACCTTCACGGCGATGAGCACCAGCGCCACCGCCACCGCGCCCACCAGCAGCGGCAGGATCCAGGTCGAGCCCCTTCCCGGGGAGGTTGATCGTGATGACCGAGCCGGCCACCGCCGGCCCGGCCCACTGCTGGAACTTCCGGTTCTCGATCGTCTGGCTGTCGCTCTCGATCCCCCGCCCTTCACCGCCAGGCCGAACTCCTCGAGCAGGATGTTGAACATCCCGATCGTGTCCGGCACCGCGATCTTCACCGGCCTGCTCGCCGCGGGAATCGAGTAGGTGAAGATCGCGCCTGCTTCTCGCCCGGCGCGATCGGCGCGAAGAGCAGGATGCTGTCGTTGCGGAACTGGACGGCGTCACCCGAGAAGTCCCTGCTCCCCGACTCGAAGCCGAGCGCCCCGTGAGGCAGCCCGCCCACCCAGGCGGGATGAGCGCCGTCGCGCACGACCCGCGTGGCTCCACGCCGTTGGCGAGGACAATGATCTCGAGCGCCGAGCGGGTCCCGGTCTGCCCCGGCTTGCTGATGACGAGAGGTGGCGGGAGAGGACATCGATCGGCGCGGTCGAGGAGGTATCGGACACCACCACCGCGAGGCCGGTGTCCGGCGCGCTCGGATCGGTGTGCACCGGCGGAGAGAAGTACTGGATGCCCTGCCACCCCGCGCTCAGCAGGTAGATCGCGGCGGTGTCGGGCACGAAGCGGAAACGGAACTCGCCCCGCGAGCCGGCCATGATCGAGTCGATCGGCCCCCGCACGTCCCTGCCGACCCGATGGAGGATGACGCGCACCGCGGGGACGCCGAGGGTGTCCTTCGCGGTGAGGCGGAGAACGCGGCCGGAAACGGTGATCGGCTTCTGGGCGGCGAGGGGAGAGGCGAAGCAGAGGTTGCGCGAGGACAAGTCCGAGAAAGCTCGTTCCTCGTTCCTCGCTCCTCGGTCCTCGGTGTGCTCGCGACTGATTCCGTCCCCGAAGATCAGGGACGCCGGGCGCGCCGCGCCCTCGGAATGACAGCAGAACTGGTTGCCCGGTCGCCTTCCCACGAGGAACGAGGAACGAGGAACGCGGAACGTCTTTTCTCACGGCTGAAACTTCCCGAAATCCCCCTCCGGATCCATCCTTTCCAGAGGCGGCCTTGAGCTTCTCGGCGTCGAGCGAGGGATCGGCGGGCGGGGTGCCCCTCCTCCGCCCCTTCCTCGAGGAGATCGGGATCGGTGAAGATCGCGGCGGAGACCCGGAGGGCGAGAGCGATGCTGTCGGAGGGGCGGGCATCGACCTTGGCCATGTGTTCCTCCCGGGCGAGCCAGAGCTGGGCGAAGTAGGTCTTGTCCTTGAGGGCGCTGATCACGATCCGCTGGACCTGCGCCTCCAGTCCCACGATCACCGACTTGAGCAGGTCGTGGGTCATCGGCCGGGGCGGCCGGATGCCCTGCATTTCCATCGCGATCGCACTGGCCTCGGCCGGACCGATCCAGATGGGGAGGCACGCGGGTGCCCCCCTTCTCCCGCAGGATCACTACCGGCGAATTGGTGGTCCGGTCGAGGCCCAGGCGGGTGACGGTGACTTCAATCATCCCACCGCGTTCAGCAGCGCACTCACCCGGTCGGTGGACTCCTGCGTGGAAGAACTGCAGCGAACCCTTCTTGTACGGCTTGCGGCCGAAGCGGCCGTAGGCCGCCGTCGGCGAGTAGATCGGCTTGCGGAGGTCGAGCGCCTCGATGATGCCGCCCGGGGAGGTCGAACACCTTCCGGACCGCGTCCTCGAGCCGCATGTCGGACACCTTGCCGGTGCCGAAGGTCTGCACCATCACCGACACCGGGTCGCGGACCCCGATGGCGTAGGCCACCTGCACCTCGCAGCGCTTCGCCAGCTTGGCGGCCATGATGTTCTTCGCCACCCAGCGCATCGCATACGCGGCCGAGCGGTCGACCTTGGACGGGTCCTTGCCGCTGAAGGCGCCGCCGCCGTGCCGGGCCATGCCGCCGTAGGTGTCGACGATGATCTTGCGGCCGGTGAGGCCGGCGTCGCCGTGCGGGCCGCCGATGACGAAGCGGCCGGTCGGGTTGATGTGGAACTTCGTCCCCTTCTCCAGCCCCGCCTTGGCGAGCACCGGCTTGATCACCTCTTCGATGACGCCCTCGCGAATCGTCTTCTGGGAGAGCTCCCGGCCCTTCACGGTCGCGGCGCGCTGGGTGGAGACCACCACCGTCTTGACCGCGATCGGCTCGTCGCCGGCGTACTCCACCGACACCTGGCTTCGCTGTCGGGGCGGAGCCAGTCGAGGTGGGCATCCCCCTCGCCCCGGCGCACCGCGGCGGCTGCTCCGCCAGCCGGTGGGCCAGCTGGATCGGCAGCGGCATCAGCTCCTGGTCTCGTCGCTGGCGTAGCCGAACATCATCCCCGGCCGCCGGCGCCGCCGGTATCCACGCCCTGGGCGATGTCCGGGCTCTGGTTGTCGATCGAGCTCAGCACCGCGCGCAGGTGTTCCCGTCGATGCCGTAATTCGCGTCGACATACCCGATCCGCTTGATCGTCTCGCGGACCAGCGCCGGGGACGTGCACGTAGGTCGACGTGGTGATCTCGCCGGCCACGATGGCCATGCCGGTGGTGACCAGCGTTTCACAGGCGACCTGGCCCTTCGCGTCGTTCGCGAGATCGCCGAGCACGGCATCGGAGATCTGATCGGCAACTTGTCCGGGTGTCCCCTCGGTGACGGATTCCGAGGTGAAGACGTGACGATGGGTCTTGGCCATGGAGTGGAAGTCGGGGATGGAGGTGTGCGGCCGGCTGACCGCGTCAAATTACCCGCGCAAAGTAGCGGCCCCGGTCTGGCGCGGCAACGTCGACAGCGCCTCCAGGATGCGGGGGTCGAAGTGCGCCTGCATGGCGGCGCGCAGGGTGTCGGTGATATCGGACGACCCGGCGGCGTCGAGCGCCGCGAACGCCGCCCGGCCGCCACTTCCACCGGGATCGTCCGCACCACCCACTTGAGCAGCGGGAGCGGCCGGCGGGGCCACGCTCAGGTGCGGTAGCCGAGGCCGAGGAGGAGCACCACGGCGAGCGGGCCGGAGGCCATTTCGCCGCAGACACTCACGCCGATCCCCGCCCGCGTCCCGGCGTCGAGGATCATCTTGAGCTGGCGGACCACCGCCGGGTGGAAGGCGGTGAACCGCTCCGCCAGCCGGGCATTCCCCCGGTCCACCGCGAGGGTGTACTGCACCAGGTCGTTGGTCCCGACGCTGAAGAAAGCGCTGTGGACGGCGAACTCGTCGGCCATGAGCGCCGCCGCCGGGGTCTCGATCATCACCCCCACCGGCACCGTCGCCGCCGCCCGCACCCTTCCCGGGCCAGTTGAGCGCCTCCTCGAGCAGCAGCGCCTTGGTCTCCGTCACTTCCTCGATCCGGGTCACCAGCGGCAGCATCAGCTGGATCTGGGCTGGTCGGCGGCGGCGCGGAGCACCGCCCGGAGCTGGGGACGGGAAGATCCGGGGTGATCGAGGCAGACCCGGATCGAGCGCCAGTCAAGGAACGGATTGGCTTCGGGCGGGGGCCCGAAAGGCGGCGGGGAACTTGTCGCCACCCAGGTCGAACGAGCGTACCCACCGGGTGCCCGGGGAAGGCGTCGCTGACCTGGCGGAAATATTCGGTCTGCTCGGTGGGGAGCTGGGCCCGGCCGGTCACCGTGCAAGAACTCGGTGCGGAGCAGTCCCACGCCGTGGGCGTCGTGCTTCGCCGCCGGGATCTTGTCGGGCAGGTCGACGTTCCCCATCAGCGTGATGGCGACCCTGTCGGGGGTGACCGCCGCCTCGGGTGACCGCCGACTCGAACTCCACCCAGCTTCTGCCGCCGCGAGACCAAGCCCGGACCCGGCTCGATCTCGCGCGGGTCGGCTCCAGGATGACCACACCGGTCTGGCCGTCGATCAGCAGCCGGGTGCCGGGCCGGATGTGCTCCAGTGCGCCCACCGCGCCCATCACCGCGGGGATCCCGAGGGAGTGGGCCGTGATCGCTGCGTGCGAGGTCCGGGCTCCCTGCTCACCAGGCCCACCACGTGGTCGCGGTCGAGCTGCACACGGTGGCTGGGAGAGCCCCGCGCCACGATCACCACCTGCTCGTCGGTCATCGTGGCCCAGAACTCCTCGTCCTGGGTCCGCCCCAGCAGCTTGAGCAGCATGCGACGGTGATCGCGGAGAGATCGGCCAGCCGGTCGCGCAGCAGCGCGTTCCCCGACGAGGTCCAGATGTTCCGGATCTCGAGCGCCTTGAACTCGTAGGCGGTCTCCGCGCTCATCCAACTCTCCCGGATGAGCTGCTCCACCTGCTTCAGGAACTCGGCATCCTCCGCCAGCATGATCTGGGCGTCGAAGATGTGCGACTCCTCCCGCCCCGCCCGCTCCCGCACCCGGGTCGCGCAGGTCGCCGAGGAGCCTCGACGTCCTGCACCGCCGCGTGCAGCCGGGCGGATCTCGCCCTCGACCTCGTGGTCGGTGATGAAGCGGTTGGGCACATCCGGCACGTCCGCGCGTGCGGACGATGACCGCCCGGCCGACCCCCGGCCCGGGCGACGCCGACACCCCGGATCTCGCCGCACGCTGCCGCTCATGTCTCCCCGAATCCTCCCGCGACCAGGGCCGCGATCGCCTGGATCGCCGCGTCCTCGTCGGGCCCGGTGGCCTCGCCGAGCATCGCTGCTGGCCAGCACCTGGCCGCAGCATCATGACGCCCATGATGGTTTCCTTGCTGCTCACGGCCATGCCATCCTTCACCAGCTCGATCTCCGACTGGAAGCCGCTCGCCAGCTTGACCAGCGCCGCCGCCGGCCGCGCATGCATCCCCAGCTGGTTCACGATCTCGCTTCGCGCTCGATCAGCGGCAATCCCCACGCGAGAAGGAGGGCCAGACCGATGGCGATCAGGCCGAACTTCACCGCGGTGATCCGCGGTCCCAGCTTCCCAGAGAATAGAGCCCCGCGACCAGGGTCGCGAGGGTGATGCCGACCGCGGGGAGGTCCAGCGGGTCGAGCAGCCAGCCCAGGCGAGCGGCACCGCGACGCCGATCGCGATCCCCGCCAGCGTCCTGGCCAGCGGAATCGAGCGCGGCAGCCAGGAGTCGCCCAGCGCCTGGCCCACCTTCATCCCGTACTCGAGCCCGGTGGTGAGCGACCAGACCTCGGTCGCGCCCTGATCAGGTTGTAGTCCACCAGCACCAGCGCGATCGGGTCAGCACGCCGTAGCCCGCGACCACGCCGAGGAGCGCAGCAGGCCCCATCGCCGCGGCACCGCGCCGGCCCAGAAGCACCGGCCGCCCAGCGCGCCCAACGGGCTGGTGAGCGCCGCCCGCAAGCGGCTGACCTGGGCCCCCGGCACGAGGTCGTACTCGGCCTGGATCAGGGCGCCCAGCGCCAGCCCCAGCAGGTACGTCGGGTGGAGCGAAATAGCTCCGCCGCCCGGACCGACGCCTCGGCGTGGCGCGCCGGGTCGGCCGACTTGAGGTCCTCGAGCAGTACCGGCCGCGTGTCCCATGCCGACCCCGGTCATCCGGCTCGTAATTCCGTGCCCCACCGAGCTGAGGCGAGCGCAGCAGGCCGGTCCTCACGTGACACCGCCACGAGGAGGCCGAGCCCGGTGCCGCCACCAGGCCAGCGGAGGCGAGAGGTGCGGCCAGCGGAACGCACCGCCCGCCGGCGGCGGTACTACGACCGCGCCGACCGCCACCAGGTCACCGCAGTGCCCCGGTCGGGAGATGGGCCAGCGCCCTGGGCGGGCGATCACCGCCACCAGCGTGAGACCGAGACTTCGACCAGGTCAGCGACGAGGGTTGTCGGGGTGCTTGATCCGGGTGATCGTCACCGCGTCCCCGGCGGCCAACCCGGCGGTGCCCTGCTGGATCAGCCTGCCCACGGCCCGCTGGAGCCAGACGAGACTCCACCCGCCCAGCACCGCCATGGCCAGCGCGAAGAAGGCGGCGATGCCGAGCCGCTCGGTCCACATACCCCGTGAATCATGCCACCGCTCCCACGGGCCGGGGCCGAAGTCGGATAGGGCGAGGCGCCGACCGGCAGCACGTCGAGCGCTAGGAAGAGCTCGAGCAGCACCCCCGCCACCAGCCCCGCGACACGTCACCGAGAACGGACGCCGGCGCCGGCACAGGCGATCAGCGGCCGGGAAAAGAGCTCCCCCGCGGGAAGGTGCACCGTGTCCATGCCCGGAGAGGGTGCCCTGTGCGGCGAGCAGCGCGAAGGTACCGGGGGCCACTGAAATGAGCGCCCCGAGCGTGGGCACCGGGGGCGCGGGTCGGCAGGTCCTGGCGCGGTCACGACGGTCCCCGCGGCCTGCATCGGGCTCAGAGGGGTGCGTACTCGTCGTCCGTGAGATAGACGTAGGGAAGCCGGGGGGTGCAAAGGCTTGTGATGAATTCCGCCGAGGTTTCACCCGCGGGACCGGCGGGGGCCCGGCGCGGAGCGCCGGGCTATCGCGGCCACAAGCCGGCGGTGAGCAGGAGCCCGTTCGCGGGCTCGGCGCACCAGCCGCGTGCGGCGAGGGCGCGGCGGGCCTCGCGGCCACGCCCGGCGAAGTGGAGCTCGATCTCCGGGGGCGTGCCCATCCGGTAGAGATCGCGCTCCCACTCGCTGCCGCCATCGGCGTCATCGACCAGCACGATGAAGCCGAGGTTGAGCGGCTGGCCCCAGCCGATCACCACCTGGCCGTGGACCAGCCGATCGTCGACCCGGTAGAGCATTGAGCGTCATTCAGGGCTTCCTGGATCGCGTCGGCCCTTCACCGCCGCCCGCCTGGCCCCTCCTTCGGGAGGCAGCAGCAGGGGCGGCTGTAGACGAAGTCGAGCAGCATCGGGAGGTTCACGCCGGTCACCACCCGCACCGCGGCGTCGGCCTTGGCGAGGTGCATTGCGGCGAAGAAGCAGGAGCCAGCGGCATGTCGACGAACACCACCGCGGGATGGCCGCCCGCACGCCGCGTGGATCCGGGCCTCGATCTCGTCCTTGCCGCCGCCGCTGTTGCTGACCGCGGTGAAGACCCCGGTTCGTCTGCTGATCCGCTCGGCCTCGTCGACCAGCGCCGGGCCAGCCCGCCGTGGCCACGACGATGCCCCCAGCTCCTCGCCCAGTCTTCCACCGTGCATCGCGAGCCCTGCTCTCCCGCATCTTCTTGATGCACGCTGGTTGAAGGCGGCGGCGACGTCGACCCCGGCGTAGCGGATGCATCATCGCCACCACTTCCGAGATGACGGTGATGTTCTCGCCGGGACGAGGGACGATGACGCGGGGGATGGTGACATCGAGGATGGTCTCCAGCTGCTGCAGCCCGGTGCGATCGGCATCCTTCGCCTTTCCCAGGCCTCGAGCTGACCACCACCTCGATGCGCTTCTGCTGCCGGACCGACCGCACCTCGAAGATCGCGGGAATGTCGACCAGCCCGATCCCGCGGATTTCCATGTGGTGGGCGGCGAGCTCATGGCTCGAGCGATCAGGATGTCCCGCCCCGGCGGGCCACCTGCACGATGTCGTCGGCCACCGCAGGCCCCGCTCGACCAGGTCGAGCACGCATTCGCTCTTGCCGATCCCCGACTGCCCGATGAAGAGGAGCCCCACGCCGTAGACATCGGCGAGGGAGCCGTGCAGCGTGGTGCGCGGCGCGAAGCTCTCCTCCATGAGCGGCTTGATCTGGCGGTAGAACTCCGCCGTCTTGAGCCGGCTCCGCAGCAGGGATCCCCCGTCGTTTGGCGAGGGCGAGGAGGTCAGCGGGGACCTCCTGGCTCCTTGGTCACGAAGACCACTGCGGGAGATCGAACTCGAAGGATCCCCTCTCCAGCCGACTCCGCCGCTCCCCCTCCTCCAGCGAGTTGAGATAGCTGGATCTCGGTCTCGCCCAGGACGTGGATCCGCCGGGGCATGAACCGGCCGGCGTAACCGGGCCAGCGCCAGCCGGGGAGGCCACCTCCAGGTCCGGAAGGGGGACGTCCAGGCCTGACCTCGCCGGTGAGCGGCTCGATCTTGAGGGGGTCGCCCTTCCGGGGAGAGGAGGTCGCGGAGCGTCAGGCCTGGGCTAAACGCGGCGTCCCGTGCTGCGGGCCGGCTTGCGGGCGCCGGCGGACTTCTCCAGCTCGGCGCTTCACCTTGTCCTCGGCCCGGTCGAGGGCGGTGCGGTGATCCTTCTCCTCGGCGGTGGCGACGAAGAGCTCGCCGGTGCTGGAGTGGATCCCGATTTCGACCGTCTGGAGCTGGGCGGCGACGCCCAGGCGACGATGGTGCCGTCGACCGGCCGGCTCACGAGGGCGGCGAGGCGCTCGAGCACGGTGCCGGCGCGTTCACGGAGTTCGTCGGAAATTTCGCAGTGCCGGGCGGAGATGGTGGTCCGCATGTCGTGTCTCCTCAGGCTTCGTCTATCGGTTCAGGATCGGCGATTGCACCACAGCGCACCAGTGCCTCCCGCTTCTCCGGGTGCTCTGCGCCTCTTGTGGTGACGCGGTTACCGCATCAAACTCTCGATCCACTTCCTCAGTGTCGTCCGCCGCCCGGTCCCACGAAAGGCTCTCGGCGAACCTCTGCGTCCGGCCGCCCAGCCGGGCCACCAGCCCTGCACCCCCGCCAGCGCGAGCATTTTCCCGCCAGCGCCTCGGCATTCCCATGGGGCACCAGGTAGCCCGTTTCCCCGTCACGAACCGAGTCCCGAGCCCCGGGCTAGTTGGATGCTAGCGACGGGGTGCCACAAGCCGCCGCCTCGACGTTGGTAATGCCCCACCCTTCCTTGGGCGACGGAAAGACGTCTGCCCAGCTCTCCCGGAAGAGCTGACCTTCTCCCCTCGCTCACGAAGCCGAGGAATTCCACCGCCTCCTGCTGCCCCAGCTCGGCGGTCAGCGCCTGGAGCCGGGCTCCGTCCTCGCCCCGCTCCTGCAATGCGCAGGCGAAGGTCACCGGCCGGGTCTTCCCGGCCAGCGCCAGCGCCCGGATCGCGAACTCGACCCCTTTACCGCCGTGGAGCCGCCCCACGTAGACGAACGAAGGATACGCGGTCCGGGGCACGAAAGATTAAAGTAGCGGCCCGCATCGATCCCGGGATAGATCACCGTGATCCGCTCCCGCGGCACCCCCGCTCCACCAGGCCGTCCTGCTCCTCGCTGATCGCGTGCCACCCCGCCTGCCGGTAGGCCCACGGCAGCGGCCGCTCCATGAGCCAGACGAGGGCCGAGGGGAGCGACGCCTCCCGAAGATCGTCGAGCCGAAGAGGTGCGGCACGATCACCCCGAAGGGCCGGTCGACGTCCCCGCCAGAAGAGCGGGACCTTGTTCACGTCCTCGATGACGACGTCGGGCCGCTCCGCCCGAGCGCCCGGCGGACCGCCTTCGAGCAGCATGGAAACCGAATTGCGGTTCCCGCTCCGTGGACCTCCATCCCGTCCACCTCGGTCCGCCTCGGTGCCGTGCCACCCGGAGCAGACCAGCCGGATCCTGGTGCCTTGCTCTCGCCGTGCGGCCGAAGATCTCATGCAGGTGACCCGGCGCCGCCGCCCTGGGGATTGAGCCGGTCCTGCAGAAGCAGTTCACCAGCAGGATGTTCACAGGCGCCGAGCCAGGAATGCGCCACCCGGTCGAGGACACCTGCCCGACGAGAACGAGGGCGCCCTGGCCCCGCCGAACCAGTGGGCCAGCTGTACCGCCTCGTCGACGCCACCTTGGGCGGCACCTCGCCCTTGAGCAGCCTGCACCCCGATCCGGAGGATGTTCCACTCCAACTGGCGATCCGCCGAGCCGCCAGTTCTCCGCCGCGTCGGCGGCGTGGCGGTCGAGGTCGTCCCGCCGGGTGAGCACCGAGGTGGCCAGCGCCTCGGCGCCGTCGTAGACGTTGGGGTCGGGCCCGGGTGAGGCGGGCCAGCCGGGTCACGGCCTCGTCGAGCGTGCTGTACGACTTCCATCGAGTAGAATCTGGCGGGCCCGCGCACGGGCCTTGGTCTTCAGACGAGGACGTCTTCGAGCTGGGCCAGCGCATCGGCGGTCTTGAGCGCCGCTTCGGTGGCTTCGTAACCCTTGTTGGTCGGCGGCGCCGCCGGCCCGTGCGAGCGCCTGTTCCATCGTCTCGGTGGTGAGGACGCCGAAGGCGACCGAGGCCGCGCCGCCACCGCCACCTCGAGTCCGCTGCCCGCCGGCGACGAAGTCGAAGTGGGCGGTCTCGCCCCGCACCACGTACGAGCCCCACGATGGCACTTGTAGGCCACCGGCGGCGGGCGATGGGATGCCGCCCCGCCCAGCTCGAAGGCGCCCGGCAGCCACACGACATCGATCGTGACTCGGCGACGCCCGCGTCCTTGCAGGCGAGCGCGCCCTCGAGTAGCCGCCTGGTGGACCTGCTCGTTGTACTGGTCAGCGAGGAATTGGCCACGCGCCCGGTCGGGCGAGCTGGCCTGGGTAGGGTACCCGCTCAGTGGGCCAGGAGGTGGCCAAGCGGCATCGCGCTCGGTGTCGAGGCAGGCGCGGTTCTCGTCGTTGGGATCGGCCTCGAGCGGCACCCGCTCGACGATCTCGAGCCCGTAGCCCTCGAGGCTGACGAGCTTGGTGGGGATTGTTGGTCATCACCCGGATCGAGGAGAGCCCTGTAGTCGCGGAGGAGGATCTGCGCCCCGATCCCGTAGTTCCGAGATCGGGCGCGGGTTGAGCCGCTGGTTGGCCTGCACCCGTGTCGTCTCCTCGTCCTGCAGCGCGTAGGCCTTGATCTTGTTGTGCAGCCCGATGCCGCGCCCGGGTCGCGTAGACGATCGCGCCCTTCCCCTCCTGCGCGACCAGCTTCATCGCCCGGTGCAGCTGGGGCCCGCAGTCGTAGCGGTGCTGGGAGCCGAAGACGTCGCCGGTGAGGCACTTCGAGTGCATCCGCACCAGCACGTTCTTCGCCCCAGCCACCTCGCCCTCACGATGGCGACGTGCTGCGCCCGCCGACGTCGTTGCCGTAGGCGACGATCGTGAACTCCCGAACTCGGTGGGGAGCCGCGCTCATGACTCCGGTGCACCAGCTGCTCAGGAGAGCTGGCACGCCACCAGGCTGGGCGATGGTCACGAAGGTCAGCGAGGCTTCCGGGCGAACTCCTTCACGCTGGGGAGGCCGCGCGGCGAACCGTCCTCGTTGAGGATTTCGGCAGATCACGCCCGCCGGGTAGAGCCCGGCAAGGCGCGCGAGGTCCACCGCCGCCTCGGTGTGCCCCACCTGCTGGAGCACCCCGCCGGGACGGGCCCGCACCGGCTGGATGTGCCCCGGCCGGCGGAGATCGCCCGGCACGGTGCTGGTTGATGGCGACGTGGATGGCCTTGCTGTCGGCGGCGGAGATGCCGGTGGTGACCCCAGCGGGGCGAGGCATCGATGGCGACCGTGAAGGCGGTGCGGTTGGCCTCGGTGTTCTGCTGTTCCATCTGCTGAGGCCCATTCTCGCAGCGTTCGGCATCAGCGCGAGGCACCCAGTCGCTGGCGATCAGCGAGTTGACCGCCTCGGGCGTGATCAGCTCCGCCGCGAGGATCAGGTCGCCCTCGTTCTCCTGGAATTCGTCATCGCGACGATGACGGGCTTGCCGTTCTGAAGATCCTCGATGGCCTGGGCGATGGTTCCGAAAGTCATTGACCGTTCCTCGTCTCCAGCCCCGCGTTCCTCGTCACTGCTCCCGTTCCCCGCAGGTTGCTTCCCACGGACGCACGAGGAACGAGAACGAGGAACGAGGAACGAAACTCCGCATCACTGAGCCCGGCTCCTGCATCAGGTCGACGTACTTCCCCGATCGTATCGCCCTCGAGATGAACTGAATCCCCCACCTCGAGCAGCCCTGCGCAGCGTCGCGCGCCGTAGTGCAACGAACAGAGGGAGACCTGGATGACGCCGGGCTCCGGGATGGTGCTGACCGTCAGGCTCACCCTCGACCGTGATTGACCCGAGGGGAATCGTGACCTGGCCACTTCCTCCGGCACCCGGATGTCGATCAGCCAGGCGTCGCCGAGCTGGCCGGGTGGAGCACCGTCCCCACCCCGTCGACATGGCCCTGGACCAGGTGCCCGCCCAGCCGGCTGCCCACCCGGAGCGCCCGCTCGAGGTTCACCCGGTGCCGTGGGAATACTCGGCGAAGGTGGTAGCTCGAGCGAGGTGCGGATGACATGCACCTCGAACCAGCCGCGCCCCTTCTTCTCCGAACAACAGGCAGGCGCCGTCGACCGCGATAGCGTTTCCTCGCCGGTCTTGAGCCTGCATACGGCGCCGCGATGCGGAGCGTGAGCCCGCTCTTCCCGAGCCGGGCCGCCCGCACCGTCCCCACCGCGGTCGGCCAGATTCCGGTAAACATGGCTCCCGGATCCACCAGAGCAGCGCAGTTCCTGCCGAGCGCCCGCCGCTCGACCACCTGCTGCTGATCGGCCTTTCACCAGTGGACGTCCCAGGGAAGCCCTGCACCGGAATTCCCTCGTCGCCCAGCCACACCGGCGACTGATCCGGTAGTAGCGATCGACCCAGCCCTTCCCTTGAGAAGCGCGCCGGCCAGGCGCCCGCCCCCTTCGACCAGCAGCGACCTGATCCCCGCTGGCGCAGGAGCATCAGCCCCTCCGGCAGCGACGTCACCCACAGCACCTCGACCCCCGACTCCTCCAGCTGCGCCAGCCGGGAGGTGGGCCGGTGCGATTCGGTGACGAGGATGGTCGGAATCTCTTCGCACTCTTCACCAGGCTGAGCGAAGAGGAGATGTCGCCCGCGGCTGAAGACCACGCGCACCGGGGGCGCCGCGGCACCAGTCGCCCCGCACCGTCAGGGAGGCGTCGTCGACGGTCGCGGTGTGGGCACCCACCGCGATGGCATCGAACCCGGCCCGGAGCCAGTGCACGTAATCGCGAGCCTCGTCGCCGGAAATCCAGCGGGAGCGCCCCGCCTGGTCGGCGATCCGGGCATCGAGGGTGGTGGCAAGCTTGAGTCCGATGAACGGGCGGGCGGGATTCCGCAGGTTCTGGAAGAAGATCTTGTTCTTGCGCCCGGCTTCTTCCCCCTGCACTCCCAGCACCACCACCTCGATTCCCGCGGCCCGGAGCCGTACCCGCCCCGCCCGAGGCAACCGGGTCGGGTCGGCCACGGCGGCCACCACAGCAGCGCACCGCCGCGATCAGCGCTTCGGTACAGGGGGCTGCTTCCCGGTGTGATTGCACGGCTCGAGCGTCACCACCACCGTCCCGCCTGCGCCTTCGCGCCCGCGTCCCGCAGCGCCATCGCCGGCATGGAGATCGCCATACCGCGCCACCCTCGCCGACGACCTCGTCGCCCTGCAACACGACGGCGCCGACCAGCGGGTTGGGCGCCACCCGGCCCCACCCCCGCCAGCCAGTTCGAGGGCCCGGCCCATCGCGTGAAGTGATTCACGGGCTGGAATTTACACCGTCCCAAGCCCCCGAGAAGGGAAGTCAGGAGGAAGCCACCCGATGACGATCTACTGGCCTCAGCCGGCGCCCCGCGGGGCGACCTCGGGTGCGACGGATTGGCCCGGCAGTGGGACTTCTTCGTCCTTGCTCGCGGTGACACGGTTACCCGCGCTCCTTCCGCCCAAGGCGCTGGACGATGAGCAGGTCTACGCCGTGGTCGCCCGGGAAATGCTGCACGGGGGCCGGCCCTATCTCGATGCGGTCGAGCGGAAGCCCCGCCTCTTCGCGTCCTACGCCCAGATCCTCCAGTTCGGCCATGACGAGTGGTACGTGCTGCATGCCGGCGGCGCTCTGGACCCTCGCGACGATGGCGGTGCTGTACCAGATTGGCCGGACGCTCTTCGACCGGGAAACCGGCTGCTGGGCCGCGCTGCTCTACGGCCTGTTCATGGCGTGGGCCGACTACCGAACCTCGCCTTCAACGGCGAGCTGCTCATGAACCTGCCGGCCATGGGCGCGGTGGCGATCGCCTTTCACGAAGGCCGCCCTGCTGGCGCCCAGAGCCCTGCTGGCGGGGGCGCTGGTCGCGATCGCCTTCCTGCTCAAGCAACCCTCGGGCATCGTCATCGCCGCCCTCAAGCCCTACCTGCTCACGCCCGCCTACCGCGAGCGCGGACTGGGGCTCGGTCAGCGTCGTGCCCACGCCGCGCTGCTCACGATCGGGTCTGCCTAGCGTTCCTCCCGTCGCGGGGTCCTGGCTCTGGCACGACGGCATCCTCACGCAGGCGATCTACTGGACGGTGCTGGATCACGGGGTGCACGGCAGGCCGGGCACGTGGGCGTTCTGGCGCGGTTGGCCCCGGTGTGGGCGGGTTCTTCGTCGACGCCCACCGTCTCGGCGCCGCCGAATCACTTCTGGCGGGCGCCGGAGCGGCGGACCGTGGCGGGGGCAGCGGGCGGAGCTGCTCGGTCTACTCTTCCTCTTCGGGGGCGGGCTGATCGGCGTGGCGGCGAGCGGACAGTTCCTCTATCACTACTTCCTGCAGCTGGTGCCGATCCTGGCGCTCCTGGCGGCGCCCAGCTTCGCGGAGCGGTGGCGGGGGACCGGGAACACGCCGCACCTCCTGCCGCGCCGCGCCACCCTGACCCCCTGGCTCGCCGCCTCCGCAGTGGTGTTCCTCGCGGTCGACACGGTCGGCGTGGCGCGGCACGATGAGCCCGGCGCCGCCGCAACCTACGTGCGGGAGCACTCCGATTCGACCGACCGGCTCTTCGTCTGGGGCCAGGGGGACAAGTACACCGGCTACTACCTCGATGCCGACCGCCGGCCGGCGTCACGCTACATCGCGACCTATCCGCTGACCGGGCACATCTTCGGCGTGTGGGACCCGGCGGTGGATACCCGCGGGCGGATCCTGGCGGGGTCATGGGATTCGCTCCAGGTGGATTTCGATCGTCACCCGCCCCGGTTCATCATCAACACCGACGGGATCACCGAGCCGGCGGCGTATCCCATTGCGCGGTACGCCTTCCTGGCGGAGTACCTGTCCCGGTACTACCGGGAGGTGTTCCGGGCTCCCGATGGCGTGGTGTATGAGAGAGCGGAGGCGGCGTCGGTTGTGAGGCAGGCTTCGTAACGGACTAACACAGATGAACACAGATGGGTCCGGATGCGCTCCGTGCGAGTTTCAGAGCGCCAGTCTGCGAACCTGGAGGCGGGATGCGCCGAAATTGATCAGGAGAGCTCTATTGAGGTGTGCGGCCTTGAGGTAGTTGATGACTTGGGTGAATTCGGACCTGCCGGTCACGCCCTGGGCCTTCACTTCCACGATAAGGCTGTCAAAGCACAGGAAATCGATCCGAAAGCTGACCGGCAGCTGCTGGCCACGATAGTACACTGGAAGGCGCACTTCCTTCAGGTGAGGAATGTCCCTGCGCCGTAACTCCCAACTCAATGCAGCAGAGTACACCGACTCCAGAAATCCTGCCCCCAAGTGGGAGTGGACCGCCATAGCAGCACCGATGACCGCAAAGCTCTCCTGATCCCCCAAGCCGTCATCCATTCACCACAATCACATCCTGACCAGAACCTGAGGCATCAATACCAAACATCGGATGGCCGAAAAACGCGGGGCCATCCCGACCCATCTGTGTCCATCTGTGTTAGTCAGTCAACAAACTTGCCCAGCCGACCAGCCCAGGGGACCTAGAAAGCGATCGCCGCGCCAAGCCCGCCGTAGAACTGCCCGCCGGCCGGGTCGATCCGCTCGAAGGTGGTCACGGTCCCCTCGTCCTTGCCCACCAGAAACCCGCCTTCGCCCCACAGCTTGAGCGGGCCGGCGTTGATCGAGGCGTTGAGCAGGGTGTTGATGCGGGAGGTGCTGAGGTCGACGGCAATGGTCGAGTCGGTGCCGGCCACGGGGTCGTGGAACGCCACCTTCCCCTTCCCCTTGAGCATGTCGATCCCGCCGCCGCCGGTGAGCTCGAGCGGGCCCAGCTTCCCGCCGAACAGCAGCCGGGCACTGATCATCGACAGCGAGGTCGAGGCGGCGAGCTGGTCGCCCTTGGCGAGGTTGCCGAAGATGATCGCCGGCATGTCCCGCTTCATCACGTTGAGCGAGACCGTGGGCTTCTTCGGCATCGCGATCGCCGCGCGGAAGCCGAAGCCGAGGCCGATCGCGAGGTCCTGGATCCGCCGCGCATTCGGGTCCATCCGGTAGTGGCTGGAGGCGTTGAGCGGGATCACGACCGCCGACCCGATCAGGTCGACCGAGGCGGTGCCGAGGGGGAGCTTCTTGCCGAAGAGCCCGATGGCGAGATCGAGCCGCGGCATCGGGACCAGCAGGCGTTTCTCCGCCGGCACCGTGTCATTGGCGCCATCGAAGCCGGCGTCGGGAATCGTCACCTGCACCAGCCCGATCCGTCCGGAGAGCCGGAAGCGGCCGAATTGCCCCAGCGCCGCGGCGGTGCCGGGGACCGGATTCCCGCCCCCCACCAGCGCGCCCTCGACCGGGAGAAAGAGCACCAGGGCGTCGGCGCCGGCCTGACAGATCCGGCCGGCCTGGGTGGTGTCCGCGGGACAGCCGGGGGTCTGGGCCAGGAGCGGGCCAAACCCCAGGCTGACGGCAACGAGGCTGAGCAGAAGTGGTCTACGCATCGTCCAGAGTATCGTCCGTTCAGCGCGATACCCTTAGCGCAGTGGCAGGAAGCGAAAGAGCGGGAGCGGGGCACTCGGGCGGCCGCAAGGGATCGGTGAGATCGCCTAGCGGCACGCCCTTCGCCCCACCCCCGCTCTTTCGCCTCCTGCCATGCTGCTACCCGCCTACCCGCCCTGCCGCTTTGCCGCTTTGCCGCTTTGCCGCCTTACCGCTTTCGCTAGAACGAAAACGTCAGGCCCGCGCCGGCGAATAGCCGGCTGTCCTTGGGATCATTCCCCGTGAACGTGGTCTTGAGGTGCTGGTCCTTGCCGAGCTGATACCCGCCTTCGACGCCGAGCTTCACGACCGCCAGACTGAACGAGACGTTCGCGAACGCCAGCGTCCGGCTGTTGTCGAGGTCGGTCTTCACCGCGATCGTGCCGGGGACGTTCTGGTTCTCGAAGGTGATGTTGGCCTTGCCGGTGTACTTGTCGTAGCCCAGGCCAGCGCCCACCGTCACGATACCGAGGTTGTAGCCGGCCATCGCCCGGAGGTTGGTGGCGTGGAGGTCGATGTTGAAGGCGTAGTTGTCGCCACCGCTGGTGCTGCCGTAGCCCAGCCGCGGGATGTCACGCCGCATCACCGTCACCACCACCGACGGAATGACCGCCTTGCCGGGCAGCACGCCGATGCGGGCGCCGTAGCCCAGGCCCAGCGCCACGCTGCCGATCTTCCGGGCATTCTTGTCGACCGAGAAGTTGTCGATCTTGTCGGCGGGAATCAGCTGCGCCGAGCCGAGGGCGTCGATCGAGAGCAGGCCGTTGATGCCCTTGAAGAGCCCGATGCCGGCCTCGATCAGCGGGGCCGGGGCGTAGGCCTTGTCCTGGCGCGACACGGTGGTGCTGCTGCCATCGTAGGTGAGGCTCGGCGTCGCGACCTGGGTCGCATTGACCCGCGCCGTCAGGGAGAAGTGCCCCAGCCCGCCCAGCCCCTTGAAGGTGCCGAGCGCCGGGTTGCCGCCGCTGACGAGCAGGCCGGCCACCGGATGAAAGACGTTGGCGCCGTCGATGGCGGCGTTACAGATGTTGATGTTCTGCTGATTGGCCGTGATGAGCGGCTGGTTGCACTCGGTGTACGGCGTCTGGGCGGACACGAGTGCGGGGACCGCCACCAGGGCGGCAAGAGCGAGCAGCGAACGGCGCATCGGGACCCTCGAATCTGTGGTTAGGTCGTGAAGCGCACTCCCGTCGGGCCCCGGCGGATCTCGCCAGCCACCCAGGTCGTGACGCCTGCCTTGCGAGCGGCGGCCTCGGCATCGGCGACGGCGGCCTTGGGGAGCACCGCGAAGAGACCGACACCCAGGTTGAAGACATCGCGCATTTCGTCGAGCGATACCTTCCCCGCTTCCTGCAGCACGCGGAACAGCGGAGGCCAGGTCCAGCTCGTAACCTCCACCAGCGCTTCGCATTGGTCAGGCAAGATGCGCACCAGATTCCCGGGGATCCCGCCGCCCGTGATATGTGCGATACCATGGAGCTTCTGGATGACCGGCATCACCGCCGCGCTGTAACTCTGGTGGACCGCCAGCAGGGCGTCGGCCACGGTCTGGCCCGTATCTGCAAGCCTGTCAGCAAGTTGCAGCTTCATGACGTCGAAGATCACCCGCCGGGCCAAGGTGTACCCGTTGGTGTGCAGCCCAGTGGACGCATAGGCAAGGAGCACGTCTCCCGGTTGAACGCGGTCGCCGTGCAGCGCCTCTTCTTCCTCCACCACCCCGATGATTGTGCCGGCCAGGTCGAAATGACCGGGCTGGTAGAGTCCCGGCATCTGGGCAGTTTCCCCGCCGGCGAGCGCCATGCTGTGGGCCCGGCAGCCCCGCGCCACCCCCTCCACGATCCCGGCGATCTCCTGCACGGTGAGCTTCGCGCCCGCCACGTAGTCCATGAACGCGAGCGGCTTCGCGCCATGCACCAGGATGTCGTTCACGCTGTGGTTCACCAGGTCTTCGCCGACCGTATCGTATCTTCCCGCCTGTAACGCCACGAGCACCTTGGTGCCGACGCCGTCGGTGCTCATCACCAGCACCGGCTTCCGCATCCCCGGCGGCACCCGCACCATCCCGCCGAAGGCGCCGACATGCCCGAGCGAGTACGGGGTCCGGGTCCCCTTCACCAGCTCGCCGATCCGCTCCTTGGCCGCGTCGGCGCTGGTGAGGTCGACACCGGCGGCGGCGTACTGGCGCTCGCTCATCAGAGGGCCTCCGCAATCTCGAAGTGCGTCAGGTCCTTGAAGCGGTGCACCCGCTCGTTGAGCACCGCGGGCGTGACGCCCTCGAAGCCGCCGACGCTGAACTTGCTGACCGCGAAGCTCCCCATCGCCGCGCCGTAAACCATGCCGCGGCGGAGGCTCCCGCTCGAGGTGTCGCCGGTGCGGGCGATGTAGCCGAGGAAGCCGCCCGCGAAGCTGTCGCCGGCGCCGGTCGGGTCGAACACTTCCTCCAGCGGATACGCCGGGCAGAAGAACGAGCGCCCCTTCTCCACCAGCAGCGCGCCGTGCTCGCCCCGCTTGACCACCACCCGCTCGGGCCCGCGGTCGAGCACCCAGCGGGCGGCGCGGTGCACGTTCCAGTCGCCGGAGAGCTGGCGGATTTCCTCGTCGTTGATGATGAGGAGGTTGACCCGCTTGAGCACCTCCATCAGCCGGTCCTTGGCGATGTCGATCCAGTAGTTCATCGTGTCGCAGGCCACCAGCTGCGGGCGCTTCACCTGGTCGAGCACGCTGAGCTGGAGGTCGGGATGGATGTTCCCGAGGAAGACGAAGGGCGAATCGGTGAACGCCGGCGGGATCTTCGGGTTGAAGTTCGCGAAGACGCCGAGCCGGGTCTCGAGGGTCTCCCGGGCGGAGAGGTCGTAGTTGTACTTGCCGCGCCAGCGGAAGCTCTCGCCGGTCGCCTTCTCCACGCCGTCGAGGCTCACGTCCTTGCCGGTGACCTTCCTGAGCTCGGCCATCGGGTAGTCGTCGCCCACCACGCCCACCACCCGCACCGGGGTCAGGAGCGAGGCGGCCTTGCTGAAGTAGACCGCCGATCCGCCCAGCGCATCGGTGACCTCGCCGAAGGGCGTGTGAATCGAGTCGAGCGCGACGCTTCCCACCACGAGCAGCTTCATGCGGTCACATCCGGTCTGGGGCCGAGAGGCCGAGGAGGCCGAGGCCGTTGGCGAGGACGATACGGGCGGCGCGCGCGAGGGCGAGACGGGCCGCCTCGGTCGCGGGAGGCTCGCCCAGCACCCGGCACTTGTGGTACCAGCCGTGCGCGAGGCGGGCCAGGTCTTCCAGGTAATCGGTGACGCGGTGCGGCTCCCGGGTGCGGGCCGCCTTGGCGACCACCTCGGGGAAGACCGCCAGCTTCTTGAGCAGCTCGAGATCCTCGGGCGCCACCAGCGCCTCGAGCGCCACGTCGCCCCCGGCCGACTCGGGCGCGCGGTTGGCCACCCGGAAGATGCCGCTCATCCGGGCGTGCGCCATCTGCACGTAGAAGATGGGATTCTCGTCGGTCTGCTTGCGGGCGAGGTCGACATCGAAGACGAAGGGAGACTGCCCCGGCCGCATCATGAAGAAGTAGCGGGTGGCATCGACCCCGACCCACTCGATCAGGTCGGCGAGGGTGACGTAGTCGCCGGCCCGCTTCGACATCCGGACCTCTTCCCCGCCGCGCATCACCTTCACCAGCTGGACCAATACCACCTCGAAGAAGGCCTCGCCGTAGCCGAGGGCCACCAGCGCGGCGCGCATCCGGGGGATGTAGCCGTGATGGTCGGCGCCCCACACGTCGATGACCCGCTCGAAGCCGCGATCGTGCTTCCCGATGTGATAGGCGATGTCGGGGACGAAGTAGGTGAGCGACCCGTCGCTCTTGCGGAGGACGCGGTCCTTGTCGTCGCCGTACTGGCTGGTCTTGAGGAAAAGCGCGCCGTCCTTCTCCTCGGTGAGCCCGCGGGTGCCGAGGAGCTTGATGGCGGCCTCCACCTTGCCGGCATCGCGCACCGCCTGCTCGCTCGACCAGACATCGAAGCTCACCCGCATGGAGCGGAGCAGATCTTCCTGTTCCTGGCGGAGAAAGAGCGGGGCCGTCCTGCAGAGCGCGAGTCCCTGCCCGTAGGCCTGGGCCGCCTCGGCGCTCTCGCCGGCGGAGCGGCGGGCGAGGTCGGCGAGCTCGGGCTTGTCCTTGAGGAACTGGGCCGCGAGTTCCTGCAGGTACTCGCCCTGGTAGCCGCCCTCGGGAATCGAGAAGGCGACGCCGCACGCCTCGCGCACCCGCTCCCAGAGACTCTGGCGGACGCGATCGATCTGGACGCCGGCATCGTTGATGTAGAACTCGCGGGTGACGTCGTGCCCGGTCCAGGCGAGGAGCGAGGCGACGCCGTCGCCGATCACCGCGCCGCGGCCGTGGCCCACGTGGAGCGGCCCGGTGGGATTGGCGGAGACGAACTCGACGTTCACCTTCTGCCGGGCGCCGAAGTCCTGGCGGCCGAAGTTCGGGCCGGCGTCGATGATCGTGGCGAGGAGCGAAGCGAGCGCGTCCTGGGCCAGCCAGAAGTTGACGAAGCCGGGCCCGGCGATCTCGGTCTTGCTGACGATGCTCGGGGGAATCGCGAGCGTCTCGACCACCTTCTGCGCCAGCGCGCGAGGGTTGGTCTTGAGCTGCTTCGCGAGGACCATGGCGAGGTTGGTGGAGAGGTCGCCGTGGCCGGTGTCGCGGGGGCGTTCCAGGACGAAGGCGGCGCCCGGGGCTCCCAGGGCGGCCGCGACCCGGTCGAGCTCCGCGCGGATGGTGGCTTCGCTCACTCCTTGGCCTTCTTCGCGGCGCTCTTCCTGGGCTTCTCCGCCTTCTCCGCCGGTGCGGAGGCCTTCGACTCGGCGGGGGCGTCCTTGCTGGCGCTGCTGCTCTCGGTGGAGGAGGACGACGAGGAGGCGGATTCCTTCCGCGGACCCTTCCCGTCCTTGCCGTAGTCGGTGATGTAGAAGCCGGACCCCTTGAAGACCAGGCCGGCCCCCGCCGAAATCTTCCGCTCCGCCATCTTGCCGCAGGTCGGGCACTTGGCGCGCGGCTTGTCGGACATCTTCTGGAACAGCTCGAAGGCGTGCCCCTCGGGGCAGCGGTACTCGTACGTCGGCATACGCTCCAGCATGCTAAGAGAAACGGGCGCAATATCTTAGCTGGCTGGTGCGTGCGATTCAAGCCTTGGGTGAGGCAAGGAACGGTAGCCGCAAAATCGAGCAGCTGTACCGAGGACTCATGAGCGAACTCCTCATGCCCTCTCACGTCCCAGGCGCTATTGTGAGGCAACTCGAAGCGCCTCTCTCTGACGGCGCATCAAGTTCCACCGCTCCTCTGACCGATAGTTGGACTTGGCCCATCGCTGGCACCCCGTCGGGGGCGCAGCCCCCAGTCCAGCAAAGATCGAGGGAACGATGCCCGCACCCAGGCAGGGTCGCGACGTTCGACTGGCTGAGGCTGAGGACCGCCCTGCTGCCCCGGCCGAGTCCGAGGTGATCACCGAGCGGGGCGCTCGGCTCTCAGACGCCGACGACGCCACCTTCCGGCTGCTCGCGGACCAGCTGCCGTACTGCCTCTGGACCGCGGATCCCGAGGGCCGGGCCGATTTCATCAACCGCCATGGGCTCAGCTTTCACGGGCTGACGTTCGACCAGCTGCGCGGTCGCCTCGCGGAGCGGGTGCACCCCGATGACCGGGGGGAGTTCTCGCGAGCCCGGACAGAGGGACTGACGGCGGGACAGGAGTGGTCCGTCCGCGCCCGCGTGCTGCGCAGCGACGGCGCGTTCCTGCTGCACGAGGTGCGCTCCAGCCCGGTCCGGGACCGGGAGGGTCGGATTGTCCGCTGGCTCGGGACCTTGCAGAACGTCGAGACCGAGGCCCGTCTCAGCGAGCAGGTTCGCGAGGAACAGCGGCGGCTCGATGCCATCGCCGGGGCCGCGCCTGCGATGCTCTACACCTTCCGCCGGGCGCCAGATGGCGGCCTCTCCTTCCCCTACGCCAGCCCCGCTACCCTCACCCTGTTCGGCCTGACGCCGGCGGACCTCGAACGGGATGCCGCGCCAGCCTTCGGGCGCATCCCCGAACCGGATCGGAGCAGGGTCTTCTCCGGTATCGAGGCCTCGGCAAGGGCCGTGGCTGCCTGGGAGGACCAGTTTCGGTTCCTGCATCCGTCACGGGGCGAGTTGTGGCTCGAGGGGCGTTCGGTGCCGACGGTGGAGCCCGATGGCAGCATCATCTGGCATGGCGTGATCAGCGAGATCACGGACCGGAAGCGGCTGGAGCGCCAGGTCCGCCTCCGGAGCGACACCATCGAGCGCTCACCGACCGGTCACGCGGTGTTCACCAGGTCGGGCCGGTTCGTGGACGTGAACCCGGCCTTCGCCCGGATGTGGGGATACGACCGGCCGCAGGATGTGCTGCCGCTGTCCCCGGTCATGCTCTGCATGGATACCGGCGTTCCGGCCCAATGCATGGCCACGGTGGACCAGCAGGGGCAGTGTGTGTCGGAATTCGCCGGCCGACGGCGCGATGGCACCCCGTTCGAGGTGCGGATGCAGATCACTCGCTCCATCGCGGAGGACGGGGGAGAGATCTTCATCGCCAGCGCGAGCGACGTGACCGAGGAGCGGAAATCGCAAACGCTGATACGGCAGTGGGCCGATGCGTTCCAGAACACCTCCTGGGGCATTGCCATCGGATTGCCGGGCAAGGAAACCCTCCTCGCCTGCAATGCCGCCTACGCGGCCCTGCTTCGCCGCCCGCAGGAGGAGATCCCCAACCTTCCGATCCTGTCGATCTACGCGGAAGAGGACCACCCCCGGGTGAAAGCGGGGATCGCCGAGGCCGACCGGGTGGGACGCTCCCAGATCGAAGGGCGGGTGCGACGCGCGGATGGCACCCTGCTGGAGGTGCAGGTCGGCCTGGTCAGCGTCAAGGCCGAGGACGGGAGCGTCCGCTACCGCGTTGCGACGGTCCAGGACATCAGCGAGCGGAAGGCGGCGGAGGCGTCACTCCGCGAGAGCGAGAACCGGCTCCGGCTCTTCATCGAGCACGCCCCGGCAGCCCTGGCCATGTTCGACCGGGAGATGCGCTACCTCGCGGCCAGCAACCGCTGGCTCGCAGATTTCCAGCTCCCCGCGTCGATCCTGGGTCAGTGCCACTACGACCTCTTCCCGGAAATTCCGGAGCGCTGGCGGGACATCCACCGCCGGGCGTTTGCCGGGGAGGTGCTGCGGGCGGAATCCGACGAGTTCGTCCGGGACAACGGCGCCGCCTACTATCTCCGCTGGGAGGTACGGCCCTGGTATGCGGCGGATGGCACCGTCGGCGGGCTGCTCATCTACAGCGAGGACATCACCTCGAGCCTCGCGGCCCAGAGCGCCCTGTCGGAGAGTATTGCCCGGTTCCGTCAGCTGGCGGAGAGCATCCGGGAGGTCTTCTGGCTCAGCGACGTGGCCAAGCACGAGATCATCTACCTGAGTCCCGGCTACGAGGAGATCTGGGGCCAGAAGATCGAAACGCTGCGGGAGAATCCCCTCCAATGGCTGGACGCGATCCACGCCGACGACCGCGAACGCATCCGGGGCGCGATGGCCCGCCAGGCGGAGGGCGCCTACGACGAGGAATACCGGGTGGTGCGGCCGGACGGCAGCGTGCGCTGGGTGCGCGACCAGGCCTTCCCGGTCCGGAACGAACAGGGCGACGTGGTCCGGATCGCGGGTGTGGCGGAGGACATCACCGAGCGGCGCCAGCTGGAGCAGCAGGTGCGCCAGACCCAGAAAATGGAGTCGATCGGGCTCCTCGCGGGCGGCGTGGCCCACGACTTCAACAACTGGCTCACGGTGATCGCCGGCTCCTGCGAGCTGCTGCAGGAGAACGTGGAAGGCAACCCGGAGTCGCTCGAGCTGATGGGGGAGATCCTGCGGGCCACGGAACGGGCGACCGGCCTGACCCGCCAGCTCCTGGCCTTCAGCCGGCAGGAGGTGATCGAGCCGAGAGTCCTCGACCTCAACGGCATCATCGCCGACACCGAGAAGATGCTGCGACGCCTGCTGGGCGAAGACGTCCTGCTCGAGACCTCCCTGGCGCCGCAGCTCGACCCCGTGCGGGTGGATCCGGGACAGTGGACCCAGGTGCTCATGAACCTGGCCGTGAATGCGCGGGATGCGATGCCGAGGGGAGGCCACCTCACGATGGAGACCCGCACCGCCGACCTCGATGCCGAGTTCGTGCGCACCAGGCCGGCGCTCCGCGCGGGCCGTCACGTGATCCTGAGCCTGAGCGACACCGGCCTCGGGATGCCTCCGGAGGTGAGAGCCAGGATCTTCGAGCCCTTCTTCACCACCAAGGAACAGGGACGCGGAACCGGCCTCGGGCTGGCAGTGGTCCACGGCATCGTCAGCCAGAGCGGCGGGACGATCGAGGTGTACAGCGAAACGGGTAAGGGAACCACCTTCCGCATCTATCTCCCGAGCACCTTCAGGTCCCCCGAATCCGCCCTGCCCCACGCCCAGGGGGCCCCGGTGGCCGGCACCGAGACCGTGCTCGTGGTGGAGGACGAAGAGAGCATTCGCCGGCTCACGACCCAGGCGCTCCGCCGCCATGGCTACCGGGTGCTCCAGGCGAGTGACGGGGAGGATGCCCTGGCGCTGCTGCACCGCTACGGCGGCGAGGTCGATATCCTGGTGACGGACGTGGTGATGCCCCGCATGGACGGGCGGACCCTGGCGGAGCAGATGCACACCCTGATGCCCGGCCTGAAGGTGCTCTACACCAGCGGCTACACCGATGACGCCGTGGTGCGCCATGGGATCCTGCAGGCGGAAGTGGCGTTTCTCTCGAAACCCTACACCCCGAGCACGCTGCTGCGGAAAATCCGGCAGGTGCTCGACGGATAGTCGAGGGTGGACGGCGTCAGGCCCCCAGCCGGATCTTCCGGATCGCCCGATCGAGCGCCGCGACCACATCCGGCGTCACGCTCTTCTTCCGCTGCTTTTCCAGGATCTTGAGCCCGCCCTTCGCCGATTTGCCCATCGCACCGAGCGCGTCGGCGCAGGCGATCACGAGGTCACGCCCCCCTTCGAGTTCATCGGTGGTCTCGAGTACCTTCACCAGCTCCTTCACCGCGTCCTTCCCCTCCTTCCCCATCAGCCGCAGGCCGCGCGCCGCCTCGAGCCGCACCGGCATCGGCCCGCTCTTCACCGCCTGGGCCAGGGGCTTCGCTGACTTGCTCCCCACCCCGGCGAGCGCCTCGCTCGAGAGCATCCGGAGCGAATCGCTGCCATCGTAGAGCACGGTGACCAGGAGCGGGATCGCGTCGTTCGCCGCCGACCCCAGCCGGCCGAGCCCGTAGACCAGGTTCTCCAGCCGCAGGCGCTGGCCGGCGGTCGCGAGGCTGGGATCGCGGCGGAGTTCCTCGCCCAGCGCCTCGATCATCGGCCGGGCGGCTCCCTTCGCCTTCGGACCGACCCGCCCGATGGCCCACGCGGCGGAGGCCCGGACCCAGAGCGAGTCGTCCTTGAGGAGCGGGGTGAGCGCCTTCACCGCGTCCCCTTTTCCTCCCGCGATCATGCCGGAGACCTCGGCAGCGTTCCCCCGCACCCACGCGTCGGGCGACTTGAGCGCGGGGAGGACGACGGGCAGTGCCTCCGGCCCCATCGCCTCGAGGGCGCGGCGGGCCGCCTCCTGGTTGGGGCGGATGTCGTCGGCGAGCACGATGGTGAGGGCCGGGCCGCCCTCGCGCGCGGCCGGGGCGCCGATCTTCCGGAGCCCTTCCACGGCCCAGTAGCGCACCTCGGCGTTCTCGTCGCGGGTGGCGCGCACCAGCGCGGGCACCGCGGTGACCGCGCCGGGCCCGAGCGCCGCGATCGCCTTCACCGCCTCGCGGCGGAGTTCCGGGATGTAGTGCTCGGTCTGGGCCACCCACTCGGCGAGAGGCCGGCCGCGGGTGAAGGGCTGGGCGCGCGCGCCCTGCGCGGACGCAGGCTGGGCGGCGGCGATGGCAATGACGAGGAGAACGGCCGGGAGAGACCGTCGGGACCTCGCCGCTGGCAGGCGGACGTGATCGCGATCGGACAGCATGGACGGAACTCCGGGATGTCATGCCCCGTCCATGGGGCGGCGGCAGCCGGGAACGAGGCGGCAGCCGTACACTCGGGAACTCGGAACCTGGAACTCGGAACGCGACGACCAGCTGTAACCTACAGCCCGGGTTCACCCCCAGCCAGACCATCGTTATCCTTGCCGCGTCCACACCGGGAGTCGTCGTGAAGGTCCTCGCTGCCGTCGCCCTTGCCAGCGCGCTCGTCGTGCCGGCCGTCCAGGCCCAGAACTACCGTGAAGTCCGCCCCGAGCGGGCCCCGAAGACCATGGCGGGAATCAACCTCCAGCTGGGGCTGCCGCAGGGAGAGTTCGCCGATTTCGTGGATGCCGGGTTCGGCGTCGGGGGGAACGTCACCTTCTTCCTCGACCGGAGCCGGCGGGCGGGGCTGCGCCTCTATCTCTCATGGCTCGAGTATGGGCGGACCACGCAGCAGATTCCCTTCCCCGGCCTCCCCGGGATCGACGTGGACCTCACCACCGCCAACGACATCTACTCGTTCGGCGTGGGCCCGGAATTCCACCTCTCGAGCGGGCGGGTCCGGCCCTACGTGCACGCCGCGATCGGCGCCTCCAACTTCGCCACCCGCACCAGCGCCAAGGGCACCGACAACGTCGACAGTTTCGCGAGCACGACCAACTTCAACGACTGGACCTTCGCCTGGTACGGCGGCGGCGGGATCGACTTCCAGGTCTCGAGCGGCCGGAACCCGGTCTACATCGACGGCGGCGTCCGGTACCAGGGCCACGGGCGGACCCGGTACCTGCGCGAGGGGAGTGTCGAGCCGGCGCCGGGCGGCGGGATCATCCTCGATCCGGTCGAGAGCCGCACCGACCTCCTGATCATCCACCTCGGCGTCCAGGTCGGGATCTGAGCTCGACGGTTTTCTAGTCTTCAAACCGCAACAGCGGACACGGAGTACACGGAGGCACGGAGAAAACCGAAGAGTTGGTTCTTCGTGCGCTTCGTGCCTTCGTGATCTTCGTGATTTGCTGTGGCTGTTCCACCAACAGCAAACAGCTATGCCACGAAGCGCACGAAGGCACGAAGAGCACGAAGGTCAAATGTGTTTCAGCTGTTCTCCGTGTTCTCCGTTCCTCCGTGTACTCCGTGTCCCGCTGTTGCGGTTTGACGGTTCGCGATTGCGTGGGACGCGTGACGTCCGGCGAACGCTCCAGGTCAGCGACCACTGACGCACCGCCCCCGGTGCAGCCCAATCGACCTCACTCGTCCCCTACCCGACTCGAACCCGAAAGCGACCGCGGATGCGTCAGCTCCTCGCGGTGCTGCTCCTGCCCTTCAACGTGACGGTGGCGATTCCCGCCCTCCTCTGGTGGCGGCGCGGCTGGGCGATGCCCGTCGCCCGGCTCGAGGCGGGCTGGGTCGTGCAGCTGACGGGGAGCATCCTCATCGCCCTCGGGCTCACCTGGTTCGCCGGATCGCTCCGCCGCTTTGCCAGCGACGGCCAGGGCACCCTCGCGCCCTGGGATCCGCCGACGCACCTGGTCGTCACCGGTCTCTATCGCTACGTCCGCAACCCGATGATCACCGGCGTGGCGCTGGTGGTCCTGGGTGAGGCGGCGCTGCTGGTGTCGGCGGCGCACCTCGAGTGGGCCCTGGCCTTCATCGCCGCCAACGCCCTGATGATCCCGCTCTACGAGGAGCCCCGGCTCCGCCAGCGCTTCGGCGCGGCGTACGATGCGTACTGCGCCAACGTCCCCCGGCTGATCCCCCGCACCACCCCCTGGCATCCCCCTTCCTGAAAGCCACCCGCATGACGCTCTCCCGGCGCGACCTGGGCGCGCTGCTCGCCGCGACCCTCACCGTCGGTGCCCTCGATCTCAGCTATGTGTGGGTCCTCTGGGTCGCGGTCCGGCAGAAGATCAGTACCGAGACCCTGCTGCAGTCGATCGCCACCGGGTGGATGGGGCGCGCAGCCTACCAGGGCGGGCTCCCCACCGCCTTCCTCGGCCTCCTCTCCCATTTCCTGATCGCGGCGATCTGGTGCACCCTCTTCCTGGTGGTGGTGCGATCGGTGCCGAGCCTGGCGCGCGCGGCGGGCACCTCCCGCGGGCGGCTCCTCCTCGGCGTCGCGGCGGGGCCGGCGATCTGGTGGTGCATGGACCTGATCGTGCTGCGGGTGAGCCACGCGCGGCCGGTACCCGTCACCGACAGGACCTTCTGGGTGAACACACTGCAGCACGCGATCATGGTGGGGCCGCCGATGGGGCTGATCCTGGGTCGGAAGGCAACGAGCAGGTGGTCGGCTGAAGGGGCTCGCCCAAGGGCCTGAGGCCTCCGCCCCCATACGGGGGAATATCGGCGGCCGCATTGGTCCCGGGTGTACCAATGCGACGCGAGCAGGGCCACAAACGCGCACGACGACGAGAGGGGTCGAATCCTCCCGTCGTCACCTGCTCGCCGCTTATGGGAAGGTGAAGGAGTGGCGGTTCAGGGCGCCTTCAGCCTGGCGATCCGGTCGCGAGCCGCGTCTCGAGCCGCCACCACCTCGAGATGCCGCCCCGCGCGCGCCAGCCCCCGCCGGGGCATCGATCCGTAGACCGTTTCGTACTCGCCGGCACGGACCAGGAAGGTCTCGTGCCAGATCCCCACATCGCCGCTGGACGAGCGCACCACCCGGTTGAACTCGGTCCACGCCGGCCAGTGGATGCCTTGGGGGTTCCGGGCGTAGGCCTCGAGATGGTCGAAGCTCCGCCAGTACTGCACGATGACGCCGAGCCCGTTCTCGGTCGCGAGGCAGCCCCACTCGGGATGCGCCTCGAGCTCCGTGAGGATCCGGGGCATCGCCCGGAGCACCGGCCACCACTTGTGCACCTTCCAGGGCCGGTTCACCCGCATCCCGATCAGGAAGACGACGAAATCGCCCTCGAGCTCGGCGGTCCAGCGGCCGGGAAAGACCTGGGCCATCGCCGACTAGAGCAGCTTCTTGAGCATGCCCAGCGCGTCCGCCGCGCCGCCGGCACCGCCCCCGCCCAGGAGTCCGCCGAGCGCGGCCAGCGGATCCTGCGCCGGCACCTGGCCCTGCGGCGTCAGCTTGTCGACCACCATCGGAAGGGAGTGGGAGAGCTGCTGGGTGAGCACGTCGGGCGAGAGGTTGAGCTTCCCCGCCAGGCCCTGCAGCACGCCCGGCCCAAGCACCTGCTGCAGCTGGGCCGGTGAGATCGGCAGGTTCTGGCCCGAGCCGACCCAGGACTGGACTATGTGACCCAGGCCGGCCTGGCCGAAGAGCTGGATCAGCCCGTTGAGCCCGCCGACGCCGCCCTGGTGCCCCAGCATCTGGGTGATGGCACCGAGGATATCGGCATGGGAGGCGCCGCCAGCGGGCGCGGTGGCGGGGTTCTGCTGCAGGTGGCCGAGGACGTCGTCGAGGAGACCCACGAAAGACTCCGGTGAGGGGTAGGCTTCAAGATACCCGGATCAAAGTTCCGAGTTCCGAGAGGAGTCTTTCATTCCGAGCCGCGAAGCGGCGAGGAATCCCTGCATCTCCTACAGACAGAATCAGGGATCCCTCGCTGCGCTCGGGATGACAGAATCGGGCGCTTCTTCAGCTGCCTGGTTTGAACACTCCCCAGGTTTCCCGCAGCGCATCGCTGATCTCTCCCAGCGTGGCCCGGGCCCGGACCGCCGCGATGATCGGCGGCATGAGCGGCGCGGTGCCCTCGGCAGCGGCACGCACCGCAGTGAGGCCCTGGTGCACGAGCGTCTCGTCGCGCCGGCGCTTCACCTCCGCCAGGCGACCCTTCTGCCGCTCGGCGAGGGCTGAATAGTCGGGCCGGGCAATCGCCGGCGGGGGAGAGTCGTCGGTGAACTTGTTGACCCCGACCACGACCTGTTCGCCCCGCTCGACCGCCTGCTGGAACTGCCAGGCGCTCCGGGCGATCGCCTCCTGGAAGTAGCCGCGATCGATGGCCCGGGCCGCGCCACCGAGCCGGTCGACCTCCTCGACCAGGGCGCGGGCCTCCCGCTCGATCCGGTCGGTGAGCGCCTCGACGTAGTAGCTCCCCGCCAGCGGATCGACCGCCGTCCCGAGCCCGCTCTCGTACCCGACAATCTGCTGGGTCCGGAGCGCCAGCGTCGCCGACTCGGCGGTGGGCAGGGCCAGCGCCTCGTCATAGCCGTTGGTGTGGAGCGACTGGGTGCCGCCCAGCGTCGCGGCGAGCGCCTGCACCGTCACCCGCACCACGTTGTTGAGCGGCTGCTGGGCCTGGAGGGTCACACCGCCGGTCTGGGTGTGGAAGCGGAGCCGGCAGGTCTGGTCGTCGGCGTTGAAGCGCTCCCGCGCGAGCCGGGCCCAGAGCCGGCGGGCGGCGCGGAACTTCGCGGCTTCCTCGAACAGGTCGTTGTGTGCCGCGAAGAAGAACGAGAGCCGGGGGCCGAAGCGGTTCACCTCCAGCCCGCTGCTCACCGCCTGCCGGACGTACTCGATCGCGTTGGCCAGCGTGAAGCCGACTTCCTGCGCCGCGGTGGCACCGGCCTCGCGCATGTGGTAGCCGCTGATCGAGATGGGGTTGAAGTTCATCCCCTCGTCGGCCACGAAGCGGAAGAGCTCGACCGCCAGGCGGAGCGACGGCGCCGGCGGGAAGATGTAGGTGCCGCGGGCGATGTACTCCTTGAGCACGTCGTTCTGCACCGTCCCCTGGAGCTGCTTCCGCTCAACCCCCTGCTCCTCCCCCACCACCACGTACATCGCGAGCAGGATCGCGGCGGTGGCGTTGATGGTCATGGAGGTGCTGACCTGCCCGAGCGGGATCTCGTGGAAGAGGTCGTGCAGGTCCTCGACGGTGTCGACCGCGACCCCGACGCGCCCGACTTCGCCCTCAGCCATCGGGTGGTCGGAATCGTAGCCCATCTGGGTGGGGAGGTCGAAGGCGGTGCTGAGCCCGCTCTGGCCGGCGGCGAGGAGGTGGCGGAAGCGGAGGTTGGTCTCCTCCGCGGTGCCGAAGCCGGCGTACTGGCGCATGGTCCAGAGCCGGCCGGTGTACATGGCGGGATAGACGCCGCGCGTGAACGGGAAGGCGCCGGGCTGTTCCTGCCCGGTCGTGCCCGCGGAGTCTGAGGGGCCGTAGACGGTCTTCCTGGACTCAGGCATTTCCGTTCCTCGTTCCTCGTTCCTCGTTCCTCGTGCTGAACGGGGGAGATGGAGAACGACTTCCCTGAGCCCACTCAGCGGCACAAGTCGGTCCCGGATCCGCGACGGGACCAACGAGGAACGAGGAACGCGGAACGAGGAACGAATTCCCGGAACGCGGAGCGAGGAAGGGCAACGTCATGCCTGCTCCTCCCCCATCCGGTGCAGCGTATCGGCGACATACCCCACGTCCTCCCGCGACCCGATCACCAGCGGCGTGCGCTGGTGCAGTTCCGTGGGGACGATGTCGAGGATCCGCCGGCAGCCGTCGGTGGCACTCCCTTCCGCCTGCTCGGCGATGAACGCCATGGGCGAGCACTCGTAGAGCAGCCGGAGCTTGCCGCTGGTGTTCTTGCTGTCGCTCGGGTACATGAACACCCCCCCTGCCAGCAGGTTCCGGTGGAAGTCGGCCACCAGCGACCCGATGTAGCGGCTGTTCTTGCCCCTGATCTCTTCCGGCCGGTCGCCGTGGAAGCCGCGCACCGCCCACTGGGTGCCCTTCCGCCAGCGCGCGAAGTTGCTCTCGTTGACACTGTAGTACTTCCCCACCCGGGGCGTGACGATGCGGGGATGGGAGAGGAGGAATTCGCCGATCGAGGGATCGAGCGTGAAGCCGGCCACGCCCTGCCCGGTGGTGTAGATCATCATGGTACTGGAGCCGTAGATCACGTACCCCGCCGCTACCTGCTTGCATCCCGCCTGCAGCACGTCGGAGAGGCTCCCCCGTCCTTCCATGCTCACCCGGCGATAGACGCTGAAGATCGTGCCCACCGCGCCGTTGGTGTCGATGTTGCTCGAGCCGTCGAGCGGGTCGTAGAGGACGACGTACTTGCCGACCGGGTAGTTGTCCGGCACCGGGATCAGCAGCTCGTCCTCTTCCGACGCCATCACGCACACCCGGCCGGTGTGGTTGAGCGCGTTGGTGAGGGTCTGGTTGGCGAAGATGTCGAGCTTCTGCTGCTCCTCGCCCTGGACATTGGTGGCCCCGGCGCTGCCGAGGATGTTCACCAGCCCGGCGCGGCGGATGCTCGCGGCGATGATCTTGGCGGCGAGGGCGATGTCGTAGAGCAGGTTGCTCAGCTCGCCGGTGGCCTCGGGGTACTTCTCTTCCTGATCGAGGATGAAGCGCTCGATCGTGGTGACCATGGTGTTCGGGAGCACGGCTCTCCTTGGGTTGCTTGATGTTTCCAGCGCCCGGCTCGGTCTGCCAGAGAATCAGGGATTCCTCGCTGCGCTCGGAATGACAGACTCCCCCTCGGTCCCACCGGCGCGCGGAATGACAGACTCCCCCTCGGTCCCACCGGCGCCCGGAATGACAGCATCTCCCTCACTCCGCCGCCACCGCTCGACCCGCCCCTTCCCCTCGACCACAAACCCGGCGCTGTCGACCACCACCCGGACCGAGCCATCCTGGTCAGTGCGCCAGAGCGAGACCCCGGCGGCGTGGAGCCGCTCGAGCACCTCGCGATGGGGATGACCGTACCGGTTCCCCGTGCCCAGCGACATCACCGCGACCTTCGGCGCCAGCTCGGCCAGCCAGGGGGCGCCACTCGCCGAGCGGGAGCCGTGGTGGCCCACCTTGAGGAGGTCGACCCGGCCCACCCGGCCGCGAAGCCACGCCTCGGCGGGCAGCCCCGCATCGCCGGCGAAGAGCGCCCGGAACCCGCGGTACTCGAGGAGCAGCATCATGCTGTCCTCGTTGAGATCCTCCTGCCAGCCGGGCCAGGTGCTGTCGGGGTGAAGGACCGTGAAGCGCACGCTGTCGATCTCGAAGCGGAGTCCCGTCCGCCCGGCCCGCCACGGCACATCGCGGGCCTCGAGCTCGCCCAGCCAGCCGGCGTAGAGCGGGTCCGCCACCAGCTCGGCCGGCTCGAGCACCTCGCCGGGCGGGTATCGCTCGACCACCGCGCCGAGCCCGCCAAGGTGATCGGCGTGGGCATGCGACAACAGGACGAGGGCCACGCCTGGCGCGCGCTGCCGCTCGAGGAAGGGAACCACCACCCGCCGCCCCGCATCCCACCCGTCTCCCACCGGTCCCCCGTCGATGAGGATCCAGTGACCGGCGGGCGTGTGGATCGCGGCGGCATCGCCCTGGCCGACGTCGAGAAAATGTAACGTCAGCCCGGAGTCGGCGTCAGCGCCGTGGAACTCTCCCGCCAGGAGCAGGAACCACGACGCCACGGCCGCGGCCAGTGCCCAGCGCTGGAGCGCGACCCAGCGCGTGGCCCGCCCCGCCACGCCCCAGAGCGCGACCCCGAGAATCACGACCCAGGGCAGCGCCGACCGCGGCTCGGCCGGGACCGTGATGGCCGCGCCCTCCCACGAGCCGCCCCACCAGGCCACCCGGTCGAGCAGGCCGAGCAGCGCCCCCGAGCCGGCGGCCAGGGCCGCGGCGAACGGCGGGATGAGCGGCGCGAAGAGCAGGCTCAGCAGCACCCCCGGCACCGCCACCGCCGCGAGGGGAATGGCGATGAAGTTGAGCCCGATCCCCACCAGCGAGACGGTCCCGAACAGCATGGCGGTGATCGGCGCGGTGGCGAGGGTCGCGCCGAGGCTCCCCGAGAGGGTGCGCCAGAACCAGGTGGCGCCGAGGGCCCGGTCACTCCACCGGGTGGCGACCAGGGCCCCGGTGAGCGCCCCGGCCGAGAGCCAGGCCCCGGCATCGACGATGGCCCACGGATCGAGGAGGAGGACGAGCAGGCAGGTGACCGCGAGGAGCGACATCGCCTGCGGGTGCCGCTGCCGGAGCTGCGCCTGGGCGGCGACGAGTGCCAGGAGTGCCGCGCGCGCGGCCGGCGCCGGCCAGGCCAGGAGGAGCACATAGGCCACCGCCACCAGCGACGCCGCCATGGTGGCACGTGGCCTCGTGAGGTGCACGGCGCGCGCGAGCAGCACGATCCAGCCGACGATCACGCCGACGTGAAAGCCGGAGATCGAGAGAATGTGCACCAGCCCCGCGCGGCCGTAGCGATCCCGCAGGTCGGGGTCCATCGCGCCGCGGCGGTTCATCACCAGCGCATCGACGGTGCCGGCGCGGGTGCCGTAGAGCCGGCGGGTCGTCACGGCGAGCCACTGGCGGAGCCGGGTCGCCACTCCAGGATCGTTGCCGGTCACCTGGGACTCGGCCACCATCAGGAGCCCGTCGCTCCTGCCCACCGGCCCCGGCCGCGGGAGCCACTTCCCTTCCAGCGCCGCCAGGGTCCCGGCTTCGACGGTGGCCCCGCGCGGCCAGCGGGTCAGCACCTCTCCTTCGCACCCGCGGCCGCGCACCGCCGCCCGCGCGAGGCGGGCATCTGGAAGCACCGGTTCGAGGAGCCGCGCCTCGACCCGCACCGTGCCCGCGGGGAAGCGCGCGGCGCAGCTCCCGTCCTCCGCCTGGCGCACCACCGCCCCGAGCACCAGTCCCAGCAGCGCCGCCGCCGAGCCGAACCCGAGCCCGCCGCGCCGGCCGAACCACGCGGCAAGCAGCAGCACCGCGCCGACGCCGAGCGGTTCCTGAAAACGCGCGAGGCCGGTCGCGAGACCGGCCCCGAAGGTGAGGAGGAGTATCGGCGCGGGACGCGGTGTCACCCGCCTCGCCGCCGCTCGCAGCGCGGCGCCAGGTGCACCTTCCGGATCCCCTCGATCACCGCCACCTCGATGGACGCCCGATTCTGGTCCTTGTCGAGGTTGATGCCGGTGACGATCGTGCCCTCGAGCCCCACGACGTAGCGGGGCGGCAGCCGGTTGAGGGCGTAGACCATCACGTCGAGCCGGCAGGTGTCGCAGCCGCAGAACTCCGGGTAATGCGCCACCAGCCGGCTGTACGCCTCGGCCACGTGGTCCTCGATCAGGTTCCTGAGACCATCGGTTGCGCTCATCCGAGCACCGCCAGTTGAGGTCGGACAACAGTTCCGGTGAAGGTGGAGCCGGTCGTACCCGTCAACTGCACCTGATGGTATTCCCCCACCGCGCCGGGCGGCAGGTCCAGCAGCACCATGAGATTGGTGCGGGTGCGGCCCAGCATCATCTCGCCCCGCCGGGCGGGCCGTTCGACCAGGACCTCCACGGTCTGGCCGACCCGTGACAGGTGCCGCTGGCGCGCCTGCCGCCGCACCAGGGCGATCAGCCGCTCGAGCCGTTCGGCGGCGACCTCCTCCGGCACATGGTCCTTGAGCCGCACCGCCGGCGTGCCGTCCCGTACCGAGTATCGGAAGGTATAGGCATCGTCGAAACCGGCCGCCTCCACCAGCGACAAGGTTTCTTCAAACTGCGCCTCGGTCTCACCCGGGAAGCCGACGATGATGTCAGTCGAGAAGGTGATCGCCGGCATCGCCGCGCGCAACTCGGCCACCACGCCGAGATACTGCTCCCGGGTGTAGCGCCGCAGCATCCGCTTGAGCACCGCGTCGGAGCCGCTCTGCACCGGCAGGTGCACATGCTCGCAGACCGCCGGCACCTCCGCCATCGCCGCGATCACCGCCGGCGTGAAATCGGTCGGATAGGGACTGGTGAAGCGCACCCGCCGGATCCCGTCGACCGCGCCGACCGCCCGGAGGAGCGCGGCGAAATCGTGCGTCCCGTCGTGATAGCTGTTGACCGTCTGGCCGAGCAGCGTCACCTCGGTGGTGCCGCCGGCGACGAGGCCCGACACCTCCCGCACCACGTCGTCCAGTGTACGGCTCCGCTCCGGTCCCCGGGTATACGGGACGATGCAGAAGGTGCACTTGTAATCGCAGCCCCGCTGCACCGTCACGAAGGCGCTGGGCCCGGCCTCCCGCCGCGCCGGCACGTCCTCGTAGTGCTCCCAGCTGCGGAACTCGGTGTCCGCGGTGCGGTCGCCCTGCGACGCCTGGGCCACCAGGGTGGCAAGGTTGCGGTAGGCGTCGGGCCCGGCGACCAGGTCGACCTTGGGCACCCGTTCGAGCAGCTTCGGCCCGAGCCGCTGGGCCATGCATCCCACCACGCCCAGTACCCCGCCCGGCTGCTTGTACTGCTGCAATTCTCCCAGCCGGCCGATCACCCGCTGCTCGGCGTTGTCGCGCACGGCGCAGGTGTTCACCAGCATCACGTCGGCGCCCTCGGGGCTCTCGACCTGGACATAGCCATCGCGCGCCAGCGCCCCGAGCATGAGCTCGGAGTCGGCGACGTTCATCTGGCAACCGTAGGTCTCGAGGTAGAGGCGCTTCATGGGAGGGAAAGATGGGCGGAGGAGGGGGAAAGCGGGAGAGCGGCTGAAAAACGTGAGCAGTAAGCGGTAAGCGGTGAGCGGGAGTAGCGAGGAGTGAAAGCACCGAGGCCAGTCCACCCGTTCATCGCCCCCACCGCTCACTGCTCACCGCTCACCGCTCATGCATTTCCTACCTCCGGGCGTCTCCGTACGGCCTGATGCTCAGCCCCAGCAGCAGCGTGAACGCCCGCTCCTTGTAGGCCGAGCCTTCGCTGCGCCAGGTCTGTTCCAGGGTCAGGTCCACCCCGCCCCGCTCCTGGGCGAACCGGGTCCCGGTGCCGGCGGAGATGCTGAACTCCTTGGGCTTCCCCCCCTCGATCACCGGGAAGGGAATGTCGGCATAGCGGACGCCGAGGCGGATCGGCAGGCGACTGGGGCGGCGGAGGTTGCGGACGAACTCGCCGCCGGCGTTGAGCTCCAGGGTATTGCGCGCGCCGGGCGCGCCCTGGTTCAGGAAGTCGCTGTTGGCCGACGACCAGGTCTTGTAGGTGCCCGACGCCGCGAGGGTGAGGCGGCGCGAGGCGCGCGCCTGGATGCCGCCAGCGAAGGTGAACGGGAGGTCGACGGTGTAGGCCCGGCTCGAGTCCAGGTCGACCTTCACCTTGGCGTCGGAGCGCACCATCGCCGCCAGCCTGATCGCCGGGGTGAGCTGGTGGGTGAGGCCGAGGGAGATCCCGATGCCGTGGTAGGTCAGTTCCGCGGTCTGCCGCAGCGAGGCGAAGGTGGTGTCCTCGAAGTGGCGCCGGGCATCGAGCCGGCTCGAGCCGGTGATGAAATGGAACCCGCCCCCGATCGCGGTCTTCTGCCCGAGCATGATGCCGGTGGCGAGCCGGATCTCGTTGAGGCCGCCCAGGCCGCTCAGGGTGTCGAATACCGCCACGTCGGCCCCCCGCACGTTCACCGTGTCGCGGGACGCGAGGCGGAAGTCGTGATCGGCGTAGCTCCCGATCGAGATCCCCAGGCCCAGCCGGGAACCGGGAATCGGGCCGCCAACGTAGATCAGCGGGAAGCGGGTCTCCCGGAGGCTGGCGGTGCCGGCGGGATTCTCCCAGTGCCGGCGGGTCGGGGCCAGCACGAAGCCGGCGGTCACGGCGGTCTGGCTGGCAATCGCGGCGGGATTGAAGTCGCTCTCGCCGTCGAAGAGCGCGAAGCTCCCGCCGGTAGCCCGCGCCCGCGGCGTCATGGGCCGGCCGGGGAAGCCCAGGCCGCGGACACCGAACATCGAGCTCTGCGCCGCCAGCGGTTCGAGCAGGGCGAAACCGAGAAGGCCCGTCAGGGCCAGCGTTCTGAGAAGGCGCACGTCAGGGCTCGCCGAACGGGAACTTGAGCGCGTAGGTCACGATGATCCGCGGGACCTTGCCGGGGGTCCGGGTCGACCCGAACGTGAACCGGCTGAAGGAGCTGACCTCGGGCGAGAGCTGCATCAGCATGAAGGGGGGCACCGGCTTCGACCCCTGCCAGGTGTTGAGCTGGGTGCGCACCTCGATGTCCACGGTATCGGTGGTGCCCGGGAGCAGCGGGGTGGCGGTGGTGAACCCGGTGGTGGTGACGCCGGGGCTCTTGGCGCCGAAATCGGCGAGGACCGGCCGGACCAGGACCTGGGCGGTGTCGCCATTGAGTCCCTGGAGCGGCGCGGCGGGCATCAGCTGCAGCGTCGCCCGGATGATCGTGGCCGAGTCCTTGAGCCGGTTCGACCAGGGGAACCGGATCCAGCTCCGGGCACTGGGCACCCCGCCGACGGTGAGCAGGTCGGGATCGAGCGCCGGCGGCGACTGCTGCACGAAATTGTTGAACACGATCGACGGCGTGATGATCCGGTCCACCGTGCTGGTGTCGCTGTTGGCCACCGAGACGTAGTTGATGAAAGACGGGGCCGAGCTGCCGGCGCCGGCGCCGCCGATCCGGACCCCCGTCCCGCTGTTCGCGCGGATCGCCACGCCGACCGCCAGCCGGGCGCTGTCGGCGGCGGGGATGCTGAGCCGGCTGGTGTCGCTGCCGACGAAGACCGCCCGGAGCCGCTTGGTGACGAGCGAGTCGGGCACGGCGATGCTGTCGATCAGGTTCCCGGGGGTGAAGGCCGCATCGACCTGGGCGAAGTTCCAGCTGCTGTCGACGGTGACCGGCAGGCGATACAGGAACACCTTGAGCCCGTGCACCGTGGTATCACGGTAGAGCACCGAGAGCTCGAGGGCGATCGAGTCGATGCTGACGGGCTTCACCACCCCGTTGATCGTGAGCGAGTCGGCCCGCCTCGTGAACCGGTAGAGCGCCCGGTCCTCGCTGACCGGGAAGTTCTGGCTCACCCGAAGCGAGGTGCCCTGGCCCGCGAGGAGGTAGCCCACCGCGGCGCTGTCCTGTCCCGGCAGGGCGAAGAGGGTGTCCTCGTAGATCGTGTACCCGCCGGGGCAGAGCTCAGGGCACTCGGCCGGTGCGGCGAGCCGCTCCTGGCACGCGAGGCCCGTCAGCACCGCCGCGAATGGAAGGATGTAGTGAAGCCGCTTCACGCGTTGTCTCATGCGCTCAGTTCGTTGTCGTTACAGCCGATCGTAACTACAGAACAGGATTGGGGGATGTTGATGGATTGAACAGCGGATTGACTGGTGAGTCGACCAGCCAGTTGCTCTCATCCCCAAATCCTGCCGTTCAATCCCCAAATCCTGTAAACGGAATCCCCGAATCCTGTGACCTGCGAGGCTCGCCCTGAAGCGCGCGTCGCTTCCTACTCCTTCGCCGACCTGACATCCTGAGAACCGAAGGCATCGGGCAACAGGTCGCTCAGGATCCACCGTCTCGATCCCGCCGGGCCGAAGCTCTCGACCACCAGTTCGGTCCCGAACTCCGACAGCATCTGGCGGCAGGCGCCGCAGGGGGCCACCGCCGGGTCCGAGCCGGCCACGATCGCGATCCGGCGGAACTGCCTCGCCCCGGCCGCAATCGCCGCGGTGAGCGCCGACCGCTCGGCACAGAGCGTCACTCCGTAGGACGCGTTCTCGACGTTGCAGCCCACAAAGACCCGCCCGTCGGTGGCTTCCAGGGCCGCCCCGACCGCGTACCCCGAGTAGGGGCAGTAGGCCTGCGCCCGCGCCGCCACCGCGGCAGCGCGCAACTGGTCAGCCATCCCAGATCTCCGCCAGGAAGGACCGGCCGACGGGAAGCGGGGCCAGCCCGAAGAACTCCGCCAGCGTCTGGCCGACATCCGCGAAGGTCTCGCGGACACCGAGGGGGTGGGGACGCACCCGGGGACCCACGGCGAGCACCGGCACCCGCTCCCGGGAATGATCGGTCGACGGGGTGGTCGGATCGTTGCCGTGGTCGGCGGTAATAATAACCAGATCGTCCTCCCGGACCGGGGCCAGGAGCCCCGGCAGCGCCGCGTCCAGGGCGCGGAGGCCCTGGTGGAACCCCGGAACGTCGTTCCTGTGACCCCAGCTCTGGTCGAACTCGATCACGTTGGCGAAGAGCAGCCCCCGCGGCATGCTCCGAAGCCCCGAGGCGATGAGCTGGTAGGCCTCACCGTTGGTCGGGGTGTGAATGCTGGTGATGTTCCGCCCCGCGAAGAGGTCGTCCACCTTCCCCACCCCGAGCCGCGGGATGTGCGCCGCCGCCAGCCGGTCGAGCAGCGTGTCGCCCGGGGGGACAACGCTGAAGTCCTTGCGGCGCTCGGTGCGCTTCCACTGCCCCGGGCTCCCGGTGAACGGCCGGGCGATGACCCGGGCGACCGTGGCCGGCCCCGCCAGCAGCTCCCGGGCGACCTCGCAGGCGCGGTACAGCTCGGCCAGCGGCACCACCCCCTCGTGCGCCGCCAGCTGGCAGACGCTGTCGGCCGAGGTGTACACGATCCACTTCCCGGTGGCGACATGCTCGGGACCCAGCTCGTCGATGATCGCGGTGCCGCTCGCGGGACGGTTGCCGAGGGTGCCGCGGCCGGTGCGTTCCTCCAGCGCCGCCATGAAGCTGGCGGGAAAGCCGTGGGGATAGGTCGCGAAGGGGGTCGCCAGGTGCAGGCCGCAGAGCTCCCAGTGCCCCGTGGTGCTGTCCTTCCCCGCGCTCCGCGGCAGCGCCGCGCCACAGGCGCCCTCCGGCCGCTCCACCGCCCGCACCCCCTGCAACTCTCCGCAATGGCCCAGCCCGAGCCGCTCGAGGTTGGGCAGCGACAGGCCGCCCACCGCGCGCGCCAGGTTGCCCAGGGTGTTGCTGCCGGCATCACCGTACGCGTCGGTGTCGGGCGCGGGGCCGATCCCCACGCCGTCGAGCACGATGAGCGCCGCCCGCCGTTCCCCCCGGCTCACTGCACCGGCCCGGCCTGCTTCTCGGTGGACACGAAGCGGAAGCGGAGCTGGGTCAGCGCTTCCGCGAGCAGCTTCTGCTCATCGGGCTCGAGGTTGCCGCGGGTCTTGAGCTCCAGCGCGGCGAGGGTGTCGATCAGGCTCCGGGCCACATCGCGGGTGGAGACACCCGCGGGCACGCCGCCGGGCAGCTGGCCCTGGATCGCCTGCTCGGCCTGGGCCGCGAGGCCGACAACGAGGGACGCGAAATGCTGGTTCATGGGTCGGGCACTCAGGAGGGATCGTAGCGCCGGGCCACCCGGGCGCCGAGACTGGTGAGCAGCTCGTAGGAGATGGTCCCGGCAGACCGGGCCTGTTCGTCGAGAGATACCTGGCCGCCGTAGATGGTCGCAATGTCGCCCAGCGCCACCGGCCCGTCGACGGCGAGCATGATGAAGTCCATCGTCACCCGCCCCACGATGGGGTAGATCCGCCCGTTGAGTTCCACCCGCCCCGCATTGCTGAGGGTGCGGTGGATCCCGTCGGCGTACCCCGCCGCCACTGTGGCCACGACCGTATCGCGCGGCGCGGTCCAGGTGGCACCATAGCTCACGCTGTCGCCGGCGCGGACCGTCCGCAGCGCGGCGACGCGGGCCTGGAGCCGGACGACCGGCCGCGCGACCTCGGCTCCTGCGTTGCCGCCATAGAGAAAAATGCCGGGGCGCACCAGGTCGGCAGCGTAGGTCTTTCCCGCGAGGGCGGCGGCGCTGTTCGCCGCGTGCACCAGCGCAGGCCGCCGGGGGAGTTCCTCGAGCAGCTGCTGGAAGCGGCGCCACTGCCGGTGCACCGAGGCGGGATCCTGCTCGGCCGAGTGGAAATGGGTGAAGATCCCCTCCCACCCCGCGGCGTTCGCGAGCGGCGCACGCCATGACGCGTCGGCGTTCCAGCGAAAGCCGCAGCGACTCATCCCGGTGTCGATCTCGACGTGAAACGGCGCCGCGCCGGCCCCGGTCCACGCCGCGAGGCCCTCGGCATCGCCGATGACCGGCCGGAGGTCGTGCGCCCGGTAGCGGGGCAGCAGCGAGGCGTGATAGGGAGTGAAGACCACGATGGGCCGGGTGATGCCGCCCTGACGGAGCTCGGCCCCCTCGTCCGGGGTGGCCACGCCGAAGCCCCAGGGGTCGAGCGCATCGAGCGCCCGGGCCACCGCCATCGCACCGAGACCGTATCCGTTGGCTTTGACCATCGGGAGGAGCCGCGCGCCGGAGCGCTCGGCCACGGTCCGCGCGTTGTGGACCAGGGCGCGGAGATCCACGTCAGCCCAGACGCGCGCCGTTTCCTGCGGAATTGACGTCATGCGCAAGCGGCGGGTATGATATCGGCCACGGAGGATAAATGCAAGAGAATTCAGCGCTTGGACGTGCTGTCGCGATGGTCAGGGACCTGCGCCAGCGGTGCCCCTGGGACCGGGTCCAGACCCGCGAAACGATCCGTCCCTACCTGGTCGAGGAGGTCTTCGAGCTCGACCACGCCATCGCCGAGGGCGACCCCGCCGCGATCCGCGAGGAAGTGGCCGACCTGCTGCTGCACCTGGGCTGGCAGATCGTGCTGGGCGAGGAGCGGGGCGAGTTCACCGCCGACGAGGTGGCCGGGGATCTCGAGCGCAAGATGAAGCGGCGTCACCCCCATCTCTTCGACCTCGGTCCCGCGGAAAAGTGGGCCTCGCTCAAGCAGAAGGAGAAGCGCCAGGGGGTGCTCGACGGCCTTCCCCCCGCCCTGCCGAGCCTGCTGCTGGCCTACCGGCTGCAGGAGCGGGCCGCGGGGGTGGGGTTCGACTGGCCCGATACCGCGGGGCCGCTGGAGAAGGTGCGGGAGGAGTTGGGGGAGGTGGAGGAGGAGCTCGGGAAGGCGGTCAGGCGGTCAGGCGGCGAGGGGGCGGCTAGGCGGCGAGGCGGCGAGGCGGCTAGTGGGTCCGTGAGCGGGACAGAACCGGTGTCGCCCGCGCCTTCCGATGATCTCGTTGACGAGATCGGGGACTTGCTCTTTGCGGTCGTCAACCTGGCTCGCAAGGCGCACGTCCAGCCCACATCGGCGCTAGATCGTGCGAACAAGAAGTTCAAGACTCGATTCGAGCAGATCGAAGCGTTGGCGGCGGAGCGCGGGATAGATATGGCGACCGCCGGTCTGACGAAGCTCGATGAGCTCTGGGACGAGGCAAAGCGAAGCGGCTAGGATGCCGGGTTCCTCGCGGAACCACTAGCCGCCTAGCCGCCTAGCCGCCTAGCCGCTCTGCCGCCTTCCTACGGATAGAGCCGATGTATCTGCCGGGGGAAGGCAATCGTCTCCCTGATGTGCGGCAGGCCACAGATCCAGGCGACGGTACGTTCCACGCCGAGACCGAAGCCCGAGTGGACGAAGGTGCCGTACCGGCGGAGGTCGAGGTACCAGCGGTAGGCCTCGGGGTCGAGGTCCTGTTCCTTGATCCGCGCCAGCAGCCGGTCGTAGTTGTCCTCGCGCTGGGAGCCGCCGATGATCTCGCCGTAGCCCTCGGGGGCAAGGCAGTCGTTGTTGAGGACCGTGCGAGGGTCGTCCGGGTTCTCCTTCATGTAGAACGCCTTGACGCCCTTCGGGTAGTTGAAGACGAAGACCGGCTTGTCGTACTGCTTCGTGAGCAGGGTCTCGTCGTCACCACCGAGATCGTGGCCCCACTGGAGATCGCTGCCGAGGGTGTTGAGCTTGGCGACGGCGTCGGTGTAGCTGATCCGGTGGAAGGGGGCCTGGACCCGCTCGAGGGGCGCGGTGTCGCGCTCCAGTTCTTTGAGCTCTTCCTTGCGCGCGTCGATCGTCCGTCCAACGATGTAGCTCACAAACTCTTCCTGGAGCTTCATGTTGTCGTTCGAGTCGTTCCACGCCACCTCCGGCTCCACCATCCAGAACTCGGTCAGATGACGCCGCGTCTTCGATTTTTCCGCCCGGAAGGTGGGCCCGAAACAGTAGACCTTGCCGAGCGCCGCCGCGGCCGCCTCGACGTAGAGCTGCCCGGTCTGGGCCAGGTACGCCTTGCCGAGGTCGAAGTAGTCGGTGGCGAACAGCTCGCCGGCCTGCTCGCCGATCGAGCCGGTGAGGATCGGCGTGTCGACCAGGACGAAGTTCCGCTCGTAGAAGAAGTCGCGGATCGCCTTGACGACCTCGTTGCGGACCCGCGCGATCGCGACCTGGGTCTTGCTCCGGAGGTGGAGGTGCCGGTGCTCGAAGAGGTACTGGGTCCCGTGTTCCTTGGGCTGGATCGGGAAATCGACGCTGGCGCCGATCACCTCGAGGCCGCTCACGTGCATCTCGTAGCCGCCGGGGGCGCGCGGCTCGGCCCGCACCGTGCCGGTCAGCGCGATGGAGGTCTCCTGGGTGAGCGAGGGGAAGAGCTCCCACACCTCGGCGGGGACCTCTTTCTTGCTGAGCACGCCCTGGAGCAGCCCGGTGCCGTCCCGCAGGACGACGAAGGCGATCTTGCCGCTGGAGCGGGTGTGACTCACCCAGCCCCGCACGGTGACGGTGCGGTCGGTGTGCTGCGCGAGCGCTTCGATGCGAACGGTGGTCATGATCGACTTTGCGTGGGCCGGCCTGGCCGCCGGAGGGCGTGGAGTCTAGCGCTGGCCATGGTGACCGTCAACGCGGCCTGCGGGGGCTACCGCCCGATTCCCGAGTTCACGCCCGGTGACATCAAGGAGCCGGTGGCGGTTGCCGGCACCCCGCTCACCCTCCTCTGGCGCTCCCGGCCGGTGCGGGGCCCGAGTGCCCCGCTCGCCGCCGACTCGGTGAACGCCTACGTGGGCGGCAGCGACCGGCGGGTGGCCGCGGTCGACCTGGCCAGCGGCCGGACCCGCTGGGCGGTGCGCCTCTCGGGGCCGCTGGTGGGGGGCGTGCTGGGCAACGGCGACGTGGTCTATGCGGCCACCGACCAGCCGGGCGGGAAGGTCGTGGCGCTCCGGAAGGAAAGCGGCCGGGAGGTGTGGAGCACCGGGACCGGATACGTCCAGGCGCCCCTCGCGCTCACCGACGGCTGGCTCGCGGTGCTGACCCGCCAGGGGGTGATGATCGGGATCAATGCCGGCACCGGGAAGGCCGCGTGGAAGAAGCGGCTGCCGTCGACCCGGGTGGGGCCCGCAGTCCTGGGCGACGGGGTGGTGCTGGTGACGAGCTACGACAGCCTGTATGCGGTCCGGATGCGCGACGGCCAGGTGATCCTCCGGCGCCGCTCCCCTGGCGCGGTCACCTCCCCCTGGATCCGCTTCGGCGACGCCCTGGTGGCGTCCACCGGCGACTCCGCCGTCATCGCCATCGCCCCGGACAGCCTCACCCCGGCCTGGCGCGTGCGACTCGATGCCCCCTTGCTCGTCTCCCCTGCCGCACAGGGCGACACGCTGTATTGCGTCACCCGGGCAGGCTCGATCTACCGCGTCGTTCCAGGACGCGACCCCGTTGACCAGCAGATTCACGAACCCGGGTGGCCCGCAACCGGCACCCCGTCCCTCCTCGGCCCGTGGGTGGTGGTCGGCGGCGCGGACGGCACGCTGTACGGATTCGAGCGGGAGAGCGGCACCGAGGCGTGGCGGGTGAAGCTGGGACGGCCGGCGGAATTCCCGGTGACGCCGCTGTACGACGGGAGCTTCCTGGCGGTGGGGGGGTCGGGAGACATGCACAGGATGCGGCGATGAGACGTTCCTCGTTCCTCGTTCCTCGTTCCTCGTGCTGGAATGAGAGTTCCGAGTTCCGAGTGCCAAGTTCCGAGGAACCGCATCGCGGGTCAACCTGCAGCGTGCCTTCAACGAGGAACGAGGAACGAGGAACGAGGAACAGCGGTTCCACTCGGAACCCGGCACTCCGAACCCGGAACCTGCTTCTCATCGTACTCGCCCTGGTCAGCGCCAGCCCGGTGCAGGCCCAGCAGCTGAGCGACTCGCTGGTTCGTCCGCCCTCCCCGGCGCTGGTGAAGTACGGCAAGTGGGCGCTGGTGGCGGCGGCGATCGGGATGGGGCTCAAGGCGTCGAGTGCGCACGACGACGCCGACCGGGCGTTCTCGCGGCTCGAGAACTACTGCTTCTCGCAGCAGAACGGCTGCCCGAAGAGCGCCAATGGCCGGTACCTCGACCCGGTGGCGGAAGGGCACTACCAGACTTCGCTCGCTGGCGACAAGCGGGCCCGGAACTGGTTGTTCGGGGGCGAAGGAGCGCTGCTGGCCGCCGCGGGACTGTTCGTCTGGGAGCTGTCGCGGCCGAAGTCGATGCCACGCAACATCCCGTTCAATCCGGAGATCCGCTGGACGCCGAGGGAGACGCAGCTGCGGGGGACGGTCAGGTTCTAGGCGGCAAAGCAGTCAAGCGGCAAAGCGGCAGGAAAAGTGTGGGCCAGGGGGTTGGCAGGCTGGTGACGATCGCGCGCGAGCGATCTGGGGCCATCAGCCGGTCAATCTCCTGGCCCACTTCCTCTTTCGGCAAACTGCCACCACGAAGGCACGAAGAACACGAAGACTGCACGAAGAAACACCCGGCTCCTGCTTCGTGCCCTTCGTGACTTCGTGTTCTTCGTGACTTGCTGTTGCCGTTTCTGCGACTCAGCCAGTCCTGAACAGCTCGACGGCGCGAGGGTAGCGCGACAAGGCTCGCTCCTTGAGCGCCTGGTGACGGGGCCGGACCAGCATCGGGTCCTCGGCCAGGATCTCGCCCGCGACGTCGCGGGTGAGCGCGAGGATGTCCTGGTCATCCGGGAGTCGCGCCAGCCGGAGCTCGAAGCTCCCCGCCTGCCGCTCCCCGATCAGGTCCCCCATCTTCCGCTCCTGGAGGTCCAGCTCGGCGATCTTGAAGCCGTCGGTGGTCGCGGCAAAGGCCTTGAGCCGCTCCGGGATCCGTTCGTCGGCCATCAGGATGCAGAAGCTCTCCCCGCTCCCCCGCCCGATCCGCCCCCGCAGCTGGTGCAGCTGCGCCAGCCCGAAGCGCTCCGGGTGCTCGATGAGCATGACGGTCGCGTTGGGCACATCGATGCCCACCTCGATGACCGTGGTGGCCACCAGCACCTGGATCTCGCCGGCGCGGAACTTCCGCATCCGCTCGTCCCGCTCGTCGCTCTTGAGCCGCCCGTGCACCAGCCCCACCGAGAGGTCGGGCCAGAGCCCCTGGAGCTTGTCCGCCATGGTCGACGCGGCGCGGAGGTCGACCTTCTCCGACTCGTCGATGACCGGGAGGACGATGTAGGCCTGCCGCCCCGCGAGGCACTGGGCCCGCACGAACTCGAGCGCCTTGGCGCGCTGCGCCTCGGTGCGGACCCCGGTGCGAATCTCGCCCCGGCCCGGCGGCTTCGCCTTGAGGGTGGAGACGTCGAGGTCGCCGAAGCGGGTAAGGGCGAGCGAGCGGGGAATCGGCGTGGCGGAGAGGAGCAGCACGTCGGTCGCGTCCCCCTTGCCGATCAGCCGGGCCCGCTGGTCCACCCCGAAGCGGTGCTGCTCGTCGATCACCACCAGGCCGAGCCGCTGGAAGGCCACCGTGTCCTCGAGGAGCGCATGGGTCCCCACCACCAGCCGGGCCCGCCCGGAGGCCAGCTTCTTCCGCCGGGCCGCCTTCTCCGCGGTGGTGAGCCGGCCGACCAGGAGCTCGGGGCGGATGTCGAGCGGCTCCAGCAGCCGCGACAGCGTGGCGAAATGCTGCTCCGCCAGGAGCTCGGTGGGGGCCATGAGCGCCGCCTGGTGGTCGTTCTCCACCGCCAGCAGCATCGCGAAGAGCGCCACGACGGTCTTGCCGGTGCCCACGTCGCCCATGAGCAGGCGGTGCATCCGCTCGGCGGCGGTCATGTCGCTGGTGATCTCGCGGATCGCGCGCTTCTGGTCGCCGGTGAGGGGCCAGGGGAGCGCGTCGGCCAGCTGGCGGGTGAAGGTGTGATGGAGCGTGAACCGTACCCCCGCCCGGGGCCGCTTGGCGAGCAGCCGGGCCCGCGCCAGCATCAGCTGGAGATCGAAGAGCTCGTCAAAGGCGAGCCGGCGCCGGCCACGCTCCGCCTCCTCGACCGTGGCGGGGCGATGCACCACCCGGAGCGCCTCCGGCAGCGGCAGCAGGTCCAGGCCGGCGGGGATGACCTCGGGGAGCGGGTCGCGCGAAAAGGCGATCATCCCGTCGAGATGCCGGTCGATGAGCGACCGGATCATCTTGTGCGACAGCCCCTCGGTGGCGCGGTACACCGGCAGCACCCGCCCGACGGCCGGCTCCGAGTCCTGCCCCGCATCGGCGAGGATGATGAACTCGGTGGGATTGAGCTGGCGGCCGTGATAGAACTTCACCTGCCCCACCACCAGCAGCGTCTGCCCCTCCACGATGGTCCGGTCGAGGAAGCCCTGGCCCGGCCAGGCGCACTCCAGCATCCCGCTGCCGTCGCGGAGCACCGCCGTGAAGATTCGGAGGCCGCTCCGGGTGGGCATGAGCCGCTTGGCGATGACCTTCCCGACGCAGGCCACCTCGTCGCCCACCCGCGCCTTCGCGAAGGGCGTCACCGAGGAGGCGTCGAGATAGCGGAAGGGGATGTGCCAGAGGAGGTCCTGCGCCGTGCGGATGCCGAGCCGGGCGAACGACTCGCCCCGGCGCTCGCCGATGCCCTTGAGAAACTTGACGGCGGTGTCGGGGCGGAGCAGCGGCACTAGACGTTCCGCGTTCCGCGTTCCGAAAAGCCGTTCCTCGTTCCTCGTTCCTCGTTCCTCGTTGGAGCCGGGACAGTGAAGGCTCCCGCGGGAAGCCTACCATGGGGACCGCCGAGGCCCCCCGCGTAATGGTGAGTTACGAGGAACGAGGAACGAGGAACGAGGAACGAGCTACTCAAGCAGGCGAGCGGCAAAGGCCGTCGGGTCGAACGGCTCCAGGTCCTCGACCGACTCGCCGAGGCCGATGAACCGTATCGGCAGCCCCAGCTCCTTCCGAAGCGCCACCACCGCCCCGCCCCGGGCGCTGCCGTCGAGCTTGGTCACGATGATCCCGGTGGGCTGGACCGCGTGGGCAAAGAGCCGGCCCTGCTGGATCGCGTTCTGGCCCACCGTGCCGTCAAGGACCAGGAGGGTCTCATGCGGCGCGCCGGGCTGCTTCCGGGCGATGACCCGGACCACCTTCCGGAGCTCGTCCATCAGGTTGTCCTGGGTGTGGAGCCGGCCGGCGGTATCGACCAGCACGGTGTCGGCACCGCGCCCCGGGGCCGCCTCGAGGGCGTCAAAGGCGACGGCCGCGGGATCGCCCCCCTGGGCGCCGAGCACCGAGGGCACCTTGAGCCGGTCGGCCCAGGTGGCGAGCTGCTGCACCGCGCCGGCCCGCCAGGTGTCGGCGGCGGCGAGGAGCGGCTTACGGCCCTCCTTGACCAGCCGCTTCGCGAGCTTGGCGACCGAGGTGGTCTTCCCCACCCCGTTCACCCCCACGAAGACGATCACGGTGAGCCCGCCATCGGTCGCCCGCGCGAGGCTCCCCGGGTCGCTGCCCTTCACCTCGAGGATCTCGGTGAGGCGCGCGATCACGGCGTTCCGGAGGTCGTCCTCGGTCTTGAGCCGCCCGCGGCGGACCTCATCCTCGACGGTCTGCACCAGGTCCACCGTCGCCTTGACCCCGAAATCCGCCTCGATGAGGGTGCGTTCGAGTGCCTCGAGGTCGGCGGCGTTCATCCCGCGCACCAGGGCGCCGACGTCGGTCAGCGCGATGCGCTTGACCTTCTGCCAGAGGGAGAGTTTGGGGGCGTCGCCGATGCGTCCAGTCATGGCGGAAAATGTAACCCCATCAAAATGATTGCCGCAGGGGCGCAAAGGCGCTGAGGGAACAGGATTTGGGGATTTTGGTGGATTGAACGGCGGACTTGCCTTCGGAGTAAACCACACACCTTCCTGAGACTGCAGATCGGGGCAGATCTTACGGGGAGCAATCCAGTCGAATCCCCAAATCCTGTTCCCTCTCAAATATGCGAGGGGAACCGGGATGACTATCGGAGACCCAATCGCCGCCGGACAAACCACTCGCCCAGCAGCCCCACCACGGCGAGCAGGAACAACCAGGTCCACCGGCGTGAACTGGTGAACCCCGCCGACTTCACCGCCGGTGCCTCTCGCCCCTGGAGCGACACCGTGCGCGGCAGCCACTCCGCCGACCAGGTATCCACCGCAATCGTTCCGGCTCCGCCCCCGTCGAGCTGGTAGCGCGCAGAGCCCGGCGGCAGCCAGAGCTCCGCCCGGCCGGCGCCATCGAAGCGCAGCGTGTCCCGGGTGGTGCCACCGGCGCCCTGCAGCTGGATGGCGAGCGGCTGCGGAATGCCTCCACCAGTCCATTCGAAGAGCACCGGGCGGCCGTTCGCCACCACCGGCCGCACCGGCGTGGCTTTCCCGCCAGCCGAGTCGGCCGCGCCGAGGAGCCAGGAGAGCGCCTGGGCGACCAGGGCGCGATAGGCCTGCTCGCTGGTGCCGCCCCGGAAGGACCAGCGCCAGAGCCCGTCGCCCGCGGTCTCGATCCTCCGCCCGCCAGGCGCGGTGCCCCCCACCAGCACCGGCCGGTCGGCGCCGCGGCGGCCGAGCTGGGCGTTGAGGCCGACCCACTCGCCTCCCGAGGCCTCGACGGGGGTGATCTGCGAAAGCGGCGGGAAGGAGTCGACCGGAAGTCCGACGAACGATCCCGCCACCGGCGATGTCGCCGGCGCGGAGACGTACCACTCACCCGGAATGAGCGTCTCGCCCCCTTCGCCGCTGGGCCAGAGCCAGCGGCCGCGGGCCCGCGACTCGCGCGCCCCGTCCGGCACCTTGCCCTTGATCACCAGCACATCGGCCCGGCGGACCGCCTGGATCACTTCATCATCGGGGACCGGCCTGAGGGTCTCCATCGAGTGCCAGCCCCCGGGCGTGAAGCGGGCGTAGCCCCGCACCGGGAGCTGGCCCACCTCGCGCAGCGTCCGGAAGAGCGCGCGGGCATCCCAGTCGGGGGGATTCGCGACCAGCACCACGCCCGGGGTCGGCGTCACCCGCAGGCGCCAGAGCTGGGCATCGTCACGGGGCTCGCGGTCGTTCGCGTTGCTGAGCCCGACGCTGAGCAGGAGATCGCCGGAGAGGCCGGTCGTGGGAAAGGCGAGCGATACCGTGCCGGTGCCGTCGCGGCCGAGGCGGATGGCCCGGCGGGCCAGGACCCGCTGCTCCAGCCGCACCTCCACGCGGGCGCTGTCCGCCCCGCTCTGGAAGGCGCGCACCTCGGCGTCGAGCCGGGCGGTATCGCCGGCGGTGACGCGATCGGGGCCCCGGACGCGGGCGAGCGCGAGATCAGGAGCAGCGGTGCGAGGAAAGAGCCGCACCGCCACCCGCTCGAGGGCCTCCACCGGCAGATCGCCGGCATCGTCGAGCTCGCCGTCGGTCACCACGATCACCGGGCGATCGCTCGCGGCCGCGGCGGCAATGGCGGGACCAAGCTCCGACCGGCCAAGGGTGGGAAGCGAGTCGGAGCCGGCGTGGGCATCGCCGAAGAGCCGCACCTCGCCCCAGGCGCGGGCGGAGTCGCGGGCCTCCTGCCAGCGACCGCCGGCCGCGCTCATGGAGAGGCTGCCGTCGAGCAGCACCAGGGGCCGCGCTGAGCTGCCCGGCTTCACCGCGCAGGAGAGATCGAGGAGAAGGACGCCGAGGGCGGCCCAGGCGATGGCCCGGCAGAGGGCGGCGATCCAGCCGCGCTTCCCGAGCTGCTCGAGGCGCCAGTAGGTGAACCACGCCGCCGCCGCGGCGGCGAGGATGACGAGGGTCAGCGTCACGCGGGCGCCTCGACGGCTTCACCATGGAGGCACACAGGACACAGAGAAGAACGGGAGGACATCGCCGCTATCCTCCCGCCGTTCTCTCTGCGCGCTGCGTCTCGGTGGTGAACAGCGGTCATTGCGTTGATGCGAGCGCCTCGGTCAGGGTGAACTTGCCCTCGTACAATGCCCTCCCGACGATGGCGCCGGCGAGGCCAGCCACTTTCACGTTCCTCAGGTCGTCGAGCGAACTCACCCCCCCGCTCGCGATCACCTGCGCGCCCATCGCGGTCAGCGCCTGCGCACCCTCAATATCCGGGCCGGTCAGCATCCCGTCGCGCGCCACGTCGGTATAGACGATGGTCTTCGCGCCCTCGCCCAGCACCCGGCGGCAGACCTGGTCCACCCGGAGCTCGGTGGTCTCGACCCAGCCGCGGATCGCCACCATCCCCTTCTTTGCGTCGAGCCCGATGACCACCCGTTCGCCCCCCGCAGTCCGGATCGCGGCCGGCACCAGAGCGGGGTCGGTCACCGCCGCGGTCCCCAGCACCGCGCGGGTCACCCCCAGCGCCAGCACCGTGTCGAGCGCCTCGAGCGAGCGGATCCCCCCGCCCACCTGGATCTTCACCCGCGTTCCAACTGTCGACGCGATCCGCCCGATGGTCTCGAGGTTCTCCCCGGTGCCGAAGGCGCGGTCGAGGTCCACCACGTGGATCCAGCGCGCGCCGGCGGCCACGAACTGCTCCGCCTGTGCTACGGGATCATCGTGGTACCGGGTTTCGCGGCCGGCCTCGCCCTGGGCCAGCCGAACGACCCGGCCGCCACGGAGGTCAATCGCGGGAAAGAGATCCACGGGGAGGAGCGACCGGGAGCCCGGTCAGTTGACGGCGGGAGCGGCGGCGGGGCCGTTGAACGCGCCGGCCAGCGCCGGCACCGGGCCCTCGGGCCACATCAGCTGGGCATCGAGGCGGGCGCGCTCGCGCTCGAACTCGCGGAGCCGGTCGGCGGCCACCGGCTCGCCACTGCCGAGGTCGGCGCTGTGCGGATCGATCGAGATGCCGTTCACCCGGAACTCGTAGTGCAGGTGCGGCCCGGTGGCGAGGCCGGTCGAGCCGACGTAGCCGATCACCTCGCTCTGGCTCACCTTCGCCCCGGCGCGGATGCCGAGGGAGAACGCGCGCAGGTGGCCGTAGCGGGTGATGATCCCGTTGGTGTGCCGGATCTCGACGAGGTTGCCGTACCCGCCGGTCCATTCGGCCCGGGTGACTTCCCCGTCGCCCGCCGCCATCACCGGGGTGCCGGCGTCGGCGGCGAAGTCCATGCCTTCGTGCTTCCGGACGATGCCGAGGATCGGGTGCAGCCGGGCCCCGTTGAAGCGGGAGCTGATCCGGCGGAAGGAGACCGGCGCCAGCAGGAAGGCCCGCCGCAGCGAGCGCCCCTGGTCATCGTAGAAGGACGAAGTGCCGTCGAGCCCCGCGAAGCGGTAGGCGTTGTAGGACTCGCCCCCGATCTCCAGGTCGCCGGCCAGCACCCGGCCGTAGCGCACCTCGCCGTCCTCGGAGACCAGCCGCTCGGCCAGCACCCGGAAGTGATCGCCGGGGCGGATGTCGCGGGAGAAATCGACCTGCCAGGCGAAGATGTCGGCGAGGTCCCAGGCGAGCCGGATCCGGTCCGGCAGGGCCAGCAGGGAATCGCTGACTTCGTCGTCGAGCGCGTTGTAGAGCGAAGTGGTGATCCGGCCGGAGAGCGTCACCGACTCGCTCCGCCAGACGATCGGCTCGGCCCGGGGCCACCAGCCGTCGTTGAGGAGGTGGAGGGAGACCCGCTGGTCGCGCCCGAGACGAACGACCACCTTCGAGGGAACGGTATCGCTGTCGCGGCGGAGGAAGCTGAAGACGAGGCCGGGGCGGAGGCGGCGCGGCTCGAAGATCCCCGCGGTCGCCGAGGGGCTCATCTGGAAGCCGTTGAACCCCTGGCGGATGAAGAGCTGGGAAAGGGTTTCGCCGCGGCGAAGGGTGTCCTGGGTCTCGGAGAAGAGCTCGCGGACGGTGACGGGGCGGACCGGTTCAACCCGCCAGGGCCAGCCCTGCGAGGAAAAGAGCGTCGCCGCGGCCAGGATCGCGACCGAGCCCGCGAAGGGCACCATGCTCTTGAGCACCCAGCCCTTGTTCCACGCCACTTAACCGCTCACCGCCGAGACCCTGTTCATCACTCCGCTCAGTCCATCTGCCGGCGGATGAACGTCGGGATCTCCATCTCCGGCACCTCGCCCGGCCCGCTGCGGCGGCCCTGCGGCTGGGAGGCGGGCTGGGCCGGTGCCTGCGGCTGGGGTTGGGGCTGCGGCGAGGTCACTCGCTTCCCGGAGGGAAAGTTGATGACGCCCGGGGCCGGCTTGGCCGGCTGGGCCGGGACCGGCTGCTCCGCGGTCCGGTCGAAGCCGGTCGCGATGACGGTGACCCGGACCTCACCCTGCATCGACGGATCGGTGGCAGCGCCGAAGATGATCTCGGCCTCGTCCCCGACCGCGTCGTGGATGATGTCGTTGATGGTGGTGGCTTCGCCCAGCGTGAGGTCGGCGCCACCGGTGATGTTGATCAGCACCCCGTTCGCGCCGGCGATCGAGACGTTGTCGAGCAGCGGGCTCGAGATCGCCTGCTGCGCCGCTTCCATCGCCCGGTTCTCGCCCCGGCCCACGCCGGTGCCCATGAGGGCCGAGCCACCGTTCTGCATGATGGTGCGGACGTCGGCGAAGTCGACGTTGATGATGCCGGTCTTGGTGATCAGGTTCGCGATGCCCTGGGTGGCCTGGAGCAGCACCTCATCGGCCTTCTTGAGCGAATCCTGGAAGGGGATCCCCTTCCCCACCACCGCGAGCAGCCGCTCGTTCGGCACCACGATCATCGTGTCGACGCAGTTGCGCATCTCGGCGATCCCCATTTCCGCCTGGCGCATCCGCTTCTTCCCCTCGAAGAGGAAGGGCTTGGTCACGATCCCGACGGTCAGCGCCCCCATGTCGCGCGCCATCTGCGCGATGATCGGGGCCGCGCCGGTGCCGGTGCCGCCGCCCATGCCGCAGGTGACGAACACCATGTCCGCGCCCTCGAGTGCCTGGAGCACGTCGTCCCGGTTCTCCTCGATGGCCTGCCGCCCGATCTCGGGCCGCGCCCCGGCGCCGAGGCCCCGGGTCAGCTTCCGGCCGATCTGGATCTTCACGTCGGACTTCGAGTTGGTCAGCGCCTGCGAGTCGGTGTTCACCGAGATGAACTCGACCCCCTGGAGCTGCTCCTCGATCATGCGGTTGACCGCGTTCCCGCCCCCGCCGCCGACACCGACGACTTTCATCCGGGCGTTCTGTGCGCCGTTCTCTTCCAACTCGAAGATCATGGGGTATCCTCTCGCCCGTCGGGGATCAGAAGAAGTCCTGCAGCCATTGCCGTACCGGCATCACCCATTTTTCCACCGCTTGCGACCTGCGCTTGCCCGAGCCGAAGCTGGCGCCCTGCACCAGCTGCCGCGATCCGTAGAGGGCGAGGCCGGCCACCACCGCCGACCGGGGCGACTCGACGCTGTCGGTGAGGCCGGCCAGGTTCTGGCCCGGCTTCCCCACCCGCACCGGCATCGCGAAGACCTCGCGCGCCAGCTCGACGATCCCCGGGGTCTGGGCCCCACCGCCGGTGAGCACCACGCCAGCGGGAAGCCGCTGGTGATACCCCGCCCGCGTGATCTCGTCGAGCGCGAATTCCAATGTCTCCTGGAGCCGCATCCGCATGATGTGGCCCAGCACCTTGCGGTGGGCGGTGCGGCTGCCCTGGCCCGGCGTGCCGGGGAGCTGGATCGTCTCGGAGTCGGGGATGACCGCCTCCCACGCCCCGCCCGACCGCTCCTTGAGCTTCTCCGCGTCCTGCTGGGTCACCTGCAGGCCGTGCACGATATCGTTGGTGACGTGCCCGCCGGAGATGAGCAGCGACCCGGTGTGCCGGATCTTCCCGCCCTGGAAGATAGCCACGTTGGTCGAGCCGCCACCCAGCTCCACCACCGCGCAGCCCAGCTCCCGCTCGTCGGGGGTGAGCACCGCCAGCGAGGCCGCCAGCGGCTCGAGCACGAATTCCGCCACGTGGTACCCCGCCCCCTCGACGCACTTGCGGAGGTTCTGCGGGACGCTGGAGAGCACCGTCACGAGATAGACCTGCGCGTCGAGGCGGGAACCGGTCATCCCGATCGGCTCGCTGATCCCCGGCTGCATGTCGACGAGGTAGTCCTGCGGGATGGCATGGAGCAGCTCGTGATCCTTGCCGAGCGGCACGCTCGAGGCGACGTCGTTCACCCGGGCCACGTCACCGGTGCGGATCTCGCCGCCGGTGACCGAGACGACCCCGGTCGAGGTCTGCCCCGCGACGTGCTCACCCGCAATGCCGCAGTACACCGAGCCCACCTCGACGCCGGCCATCCGCTCGGCATCCTTCATCGCCTTCTGGATGGCGCGGGTGGTCTCCTCGATGCCGCGCACCACGCCGCGGCGCACCCCGTTGCACTTCTCCATGCCGACGCCGAGAATCCGGCTGGTCAGGCTCCGGCTGTCGCCCTGCACCTCGGCGATCACGGCGGCCACCCTGGTGGTGCCGAGATCGAGGGCCGCGACCAGGCGCGTGGGGGCGACGCTCATGCGCTCCCCCAGCGGACGACGATCTGCCCGGCGAACCGCGCATCGAGCTCGGCCCACCGGCGTTCCTTCTTCGCGAGATCCTGCGCCACGACCGTCACAGCTCGGATGACCTCCGCCGGCGCATTGGGCCGGAACAGGTAGCGCTGCCCTTCCACTTCGAGCGTCACATCGTCCCCGCTCTTCCAGCCGGCGGAGACACTGCTGAAGAACGTCGGATCGGCCTCCCGCACCCGCGCGAGCAGCGCCGTCACCAGCGAATCGGGCTCCCGGATCACCGGGAGATCGGGCGCGGACACCGTCGGGTCGAAGGGCAGGACATCGCCCAGCTCACTCACCAGGGCCAGCTTGCCGCGGCGCATCACCAGCGCCACCGGCTCCCGCTCCCGGAGCGTCACCACCAGCGTGCCTGGCAGCTTCCGGCCCACGCTCACCCGCTCGAACCCCGGGAGCGAGTCGGCGGCCGTCTCGATCGGGGCCAGGTCGCCGAAGACGCTCATCCCCGCGGGGACCGGCAGCGCCTTGACGATCTCGTCGGCCCGGGCGTTCCGGATGCCGCGGACCTCGACCCGGGTCACCCGGAAGAAGCTCATCCCCCGCATCATCCGCGGCAGGCCGAACCCGAGGAGTGCCACCAGGGCGAGCCCGCCCAGGATCTTGTAACCCGGCTTGCTCAGGCGGCTCGGAGCCATGCCACCAGTTCCCGTCCCACTTTCGTGATGTCGCCTGCGCCCAGGGTGATGACCACGTCGCCGGCCTTCGCCTGTTCCAGTACCCGGTCGCGCACCACGCTGCGATTGGGCTCGAAGATCACCGCGGCGCTGGTCGGCGCCTGCTTCGCCGCATCGGCCACCGTGCGCCCGGTGACGCCCGGCAGCGGCTGCTCCCGCGCGGCGTAGATCTCCGTCACGATGGCCACGTCGGCCACCGCCAGCGCCCGTCCCATCGCGACGCCATGCTGCGCCGTGCGACTGAACAGGTGCGGCTGGAAGACCGCGATGAGCCGCCGCCCGGGGAAGGCCTGCCGCGCCGCCGAGAGCGTCGCCACCAGCTCGGTCGGGTGGTGGGCATAGTCGTCGACGAACTCGATCCCCTTCGCCTCGCCCAGCCGCTCGAAGCGGCGGCCCAGCCCGCGGTACTTCGCCAGCGCGCCGAGCACCGGGTCGAGCGGGGCTTCGAGCGCGAGGGCCACGCCGATCACGGCGGTGGCGTTCCGGAGGTTGTGGAGCCCCGGCACCCCCAGCTCGAGCGTGACACTCTTGCCGGTCGGGAGACTCACCTTTGCGCGGCTCCCCGCGGCCTTCTGCTCGATCTCGGCGATCCGCAGGTCGGCATCGGCAGCCAGACCAAACCGCCAAACCCTGACCGCCTGACCGCCCGACCGCCTGACCGCCTGAAGCACCCGCTCCACCCCCGGGTCATCCGCCCCGCCCAGCACCGTCCCCGCCCGCCCGGCGAACTCGGCAAAGGCCGCTTCGAGCGTCGGGACATCGCCGTAGCACTCGAGGTGATCGGCCTCGACGTTGTTCACCACCGCCACCGAGGGCGAGAGGGTGAGGAACGCCTTGTCGTACTCGTCCGATTCCACCACGAAGATCCGGTCGCCCCCGAGCCGGGCGTTGCCGCCCCAGCTCTCGACCCGGCCGCCGGCGAGTCCGGTGGGATCGAGTCCCGCCGCCGCCAGCGCCTCGGTGGTCATGACGGTGGTGGTGGACTTGCCGTGGGTCCCGCTGATCCCGACCACGCGGCCGGCGCGGACCAGCCCCGCGAGCGCCTCTTTCCGCGGCACCACTGGAATCCCAAGCGCGCGCGCCCGCACCAGTTCGGGATGCTCCGGCGGGACCGCCGCCGTGACGACCACTGCGCGCACACCATCGACGTGGCTGGGATCATGGCCCGCGAGGACCGTGGCACCGAGCTGGGCAACATCGGCGGCGCCGGATGGATCGGGGTCGCACCCGCTGACTGCGACCCCCCGGCGGCGGGCGACGAGGGCGAGAGCACTCATGCCAGCGCCGCCGATGCCCATGAAATGGACGGGTCGGGGATCGGCGGGATCGAACAAGTCCATGTTGGAGAGCTAATCTAAAATCGTACCTGCACTTGCGAAAGCGGCGGAGGGCGTCGAAAGCGTCAAGCAATACGACAGGAATGAGGCTGGGAAGGGGGGAGTTTGGGGCCGGACAGGCTGGGCCCCGTGCCTAGTAGTCGAAGACCGCGCGGACGGGGGTGGTTCGGGTGGTAGTGGTGCCATCCCCGAGCTGGCCGGCGCCGTTTTCACCCCAACACCAGGGCATGCCGGTGTCGTCGAGCGCGCAGGAGTGTCCGTCGCCGATCGACACCCTGCGCCAGGCCCTTCCATAGGTACCCGGCACCAGCGTGACCACCGGGTTGAGCAGGTCCCAGCAGTAGATCCCGTTGACGGTTGCCGCGCAGGTGGTGAACAGCCCGCCTTCGATGTCGGTCGCTGATGGCATGGCCATGGCGAGCGATCCGGGGACTTCCAGGTAGTAGGAACCGTGACACAACACCGCCCCGACCGGATCGCGGGTACAGACACCTCGGTGACTCGCCGCCACCTGGACCGCGTTGACGACCGTGAAGGGCGCCTGGGTTCGGCCCCGGGAGGCCAGAGGTTGTAGCGACGACCTCGCCGAGGCCGCGTGATCCCGCAGACCTGGTTGGAGGACTCGGAAGTCCGATGGACCCTCCGGCCGCGGAAATCTCGAGGAAAGCCCGACCCAGCTGATCCGGGATCGCGAGCGGTGCCCTCGGCAGACCTGAGGTGGCTCCCCAGCAGTAGATCCTCCGGTCCTCCGCCAACCCGCACACCGGCCCGAGCTCGGGAAGGGCCAGGTCGGCGATGAAGCCCGCCAGGCTGGAGCGCAGGGGATCAGGTCGCCGAGGTGGCTGGAATCCCCTGGACGGGGATCAGTGCCCCGCACAGTACGCCTGGCATCCCGGCCCAGGCCGCAGTTGCCTCGTTCCCCGCGAGGAACGGTGTACCGCACCGGCCCGCGCACGACGGCCGGCACCAGGCGAGATCACGGTGTCCCCGACGCCAAGGCGACCGTTGCCATTGAAGCCCCAGCGAAGGCCAGGCCGACGTTGGTCGTGCCACAGCTGGCGGCGATGCGGCGGTTTCCGTGAAGATGAGGGCCTGGTACCGCTGAAGCGGGCGGTATCCGCCCGACTCGGTGACGGCGAGCAAGGTGTCCTCCACCTCCGGCCGCGGCACCCAGGCGGCGGCGCGCACCCTGTTGATCGGTGAACACCACGGCGGGCTCCACGCTCGCACCTCGTGACGCCACGAACGTGATCGCGATGCCGGGGACGCCCGCGCCCCGTGCGTCCACGGCCTGCGGTGGGTCGCACCCGCACCGGCTTCCCGGCGACACGGATCTGGGCGTCACCCGCGACCACCACAGAGTCCGGCGATCCGCCCGCGCGCCCACGGGATCGTGCATCCCGCCAGGACCACCGGCACGAGCAGTGGGACCTACCGGCAGGCGTGAGGAAGGCGCATGGTGCCCCGACACTGAAGATTGACTGTCAGAGGAAGCGACGAGAGGAACCGCCGCTCGTCAGGGGACGGCGGCCGGGTCAGGCGGCGCACAGCCTCCTAGTCGGAGATGGTCCCGGAGCTGGCGAAGGTGCCCGAGCTGCCCAGCAGGGTCAGCAGGTAGGAGACGATCTCATCGGCTGCCCCCAGTTTTCCCCGCCCCAGCGCCACCTGGTGCATGGCCGCGAGCCAGGCCCGGTCGCCCAGCAGCTCCCGGATTGCGGCGCCAAGCACTTCGGGGGTGAGATCGCGCTGGAGAATCATCCGCGACGCCCCCGCCTTTGCGAGGGCCTCCGCGTTGTACCGCTGGTGATCCTCGGCGGCGGTGGGGAGCGGAATGAGGACGGAGGGGAGCCCCAGGCGCAGAGCTCCGCGCCGCGCCATCATGCCCGCGGGCGACCACGAGGTCGGCGACGGCGTAGGCATCGGCGATCGGATCGAGGAAGTCGTACACCTGGATCATGGGGGACGATTCAGGTGGGCAAACTGCTGGTAGCTCCCCGCCCGGTGGCCCAGATCACTGTGATGCCGCTGCTGCCGCCGGTGCCGAGCCAGAGCCGCCACCGCCTGGTTGATGGCGACCGCCCCTGGCTGCCACCGGTGATGAGGAGGATGGGCCCACCGCCTTCGCTGAGGCCGGAAACGCGCCAGCGCCTTTGCCCGGCGGCCTGGATCGGGGCGGGATCGGGTTTCCGGTGTCGAAGACCTGGGTGCTGCGCCCGGGTTGATCCGCGCGCGCGCCTCGGGGGAGGCCGAGGTAGATGTGACGGACCCGAGGGGCGAGGAGCCGGGTGACGAGGCCCGGGTAGGCGTTCTGCTCCTGGAGTGCCGTCGGGGAGCCGGCGCCGGGTACCGAACCAGACCGCGGGGCCGGAGGCGTAGCCGCCGGTGCCGATGACGGCGAGCGGCTGTTCCTTGTCGAAGAGCGTCGAGAGCCGGCTGAGGAGCCTGGCGGCCACGAAGGGCCAGCGGAGGTTCTTCCACCACTGCCGCCGGTAGATCGGCTCGACCGGGAGGAGGTGGTAGCGGAAATCACGGGTGGGCAGGAGCTGCGCTTCGATGCCGCGCTCCGCGCCCACCAGCACCCGGCTCGAGGTGCGGGGCGCGCACGATCGCGGGTCGGGTGGCGATGGCGAGCGCGGGCATCAGGTGCCCGCCAGTGCCGCCGCCGGCGATGAAATGGGAAGGCAGGGTCCCCGGCCCGGGAAGAGACGGGGGAAGATACTCAGGGCGAGGACTCAGAGGTCCAGCTGCACCCTGACCGGAGCGGCCGATGACTGGGTACTCCCGTCCCCCAGTTGGCCGACGCTGTTGTCCCCGGCACCACGCCTGACCGGACGCATCGAGCCCGCAGGCATGTTGCCAGTTGACGGAGACTCGATTCAGCCCGAGCAGTTCGCTACCAGGCACCGGAGCCGGCCGTCGGCCCTGCCCCAGCAATACACCGCTTGCACCGTGGCCGCGGGCTCGCGGGTATCCAACCTCGAGGTCGACCGCACAGGGAACCGGCACATCGACCGGCTCAGGCCGCCAAGAAGCCAAGACCGCCCGACCGATCCCCAGCACCCTGACTGTTCCACCGGACACGAGGCCGCATCCATACAGGCCACCATTGGGATCCGTTCGTACCTGGCCGTGTCCGGGAACCACCGGAGCCGGGTGTACTGATAGAGGTCGTAGCACCGCGCGCGACCTTCGCCGTCGAGGGTGCAGCTGGTGATTTTGGGCTCGGATAGCCGGCTCACTGCCACGCGACCGTCACCTGGCGGAGCGGAGGTGCCGAGCTGGCAGGGAGCGGAACCGGAGAGATGGGGTTGCGGACATACTGAGAGTCCACCAGCGAGTTCACCCCCACGCCCCAGCAGTAGCCCTTCTGGTCGTCACCGAGGGCGCAGAGGATCCATCCGATACTATGGACTGGAACTTCATTCCGGCCGCGATGGGAATGAACTCGCGCGCCGGTGGACCGTAGGTGATGTACCGGCGCAATAGACGTCGTGGCGGGTGACACCGCAGGCAGCGGAACCGATGGAGAAGGCATCGAACCGGGAGCGCCCACCGACCCGGATGGGACTGGACCGCGGCAGGTGTCGCCGGTCCCGAACGGCTTCCGCCGAAATTCTGGCCCCAGCACACCGCCGAGTGGTCGTTGAGCAGGCCGCAGGCGGTGTTGCCGGACACATCGATGTCGACGAACCGAAGCGCCAGCGCCGTGAAGCGGACGGAATCACCCTGCGCTGTCACCGCGACCAGGGTGTCGGGACCGCCGTCCGGCGCAGGGCCCAGCTCGAGAGCGTGGCGTGACCCTGGTCATCCGAGATGACCACCGCCGGCGATACCACCGCCTGAGCAGGTTCCCGAAAGGTGATCGCGGCGCCCGGGACCGGCCGCCTCGCCATCGAGCACCCGGACCACGAGCGCTCCACCCCGCCTTGCCGAAGCGGCCCGCACCTGGTCCATTCCCGCTGACAGTCTCGAGGTGGCCGGGGCAAAGCCGCCTGCCTCAGATGCTGGCACCCGAGGGCCGCGGCCGCAGCGAGACGAGGGTGAGACGTCAGGTACGCATAACCACCCTCAGTAGTCCGTTTTTCCGCGGCACCGGAGACATTGCGTTAGGCATATGGGGAATCAGGGTGGGGAGGCCACCCCTCGGAACGAGCGCCCGCCCCGTCAGGCACACACGGGGCGGGCGACCGGGCAGAGCAATGGCGGCGGTTCGGTTACGGCGAGTTGTACACCTCGCGCAGCAACCCGATCCGGGCCCAGCTCTCCCGCCGCCGGCCACCCCGCCCCGATCATCCGGGTGCCGCCGAGCCGCCGGCATGCCGGCCGCTCCTCGCCTTGCGCTCAGGCCTCGACGTGGGGCTTCCCGCTGCTCCACGCTGCTGCCTCGAGCGCGGTCACGGCGTCGGCCTGCTTCCGGGCCTTGAGGTACTCGATGGCCACCTGCAGGCTGGGCCGTCTCCAGCGAATCGCTCACCCTCGCCTGCTCGCCCCAGCAGGCGTTCAGCCGCGAGCTGGGTGGTGGCGCTGGCACGGTGCGGCGGTGTCCGGGCACGGGCCTGCATCGCCGGCGCCGGGGTCGACTCGTGCGTCATCCGCGTGGTATCCACCGGAGGCGCGGGCGTCGCCCCCGCGATTCCAGGCCGCGAGCAGCAGGCCCGCCCAGACCCAGCCCCGTACCGTCACTTCGTCCCGCCTCCGCGGCGGCCGCGGCGGGGTATGCCGGCTTCTTCGCCGTCTCGGCCTCGCCTGGCGCCTTGAGGAATCGCGCCAGCTCGTTCGCGCGCCGGGTCGTAAGCCCGGCCAGCACCTGCCCGCCCGACTTGTTCCCAGGCGGCGACGCCGGTCTCCACGGCGGTGATCGCCGCTTCCCGCTCGGCCACCTTGTCGCCGGTCTGCCCTTGTCGTTGCCTTCTTCACCACGTTGCAGTTGGTGAAGTTCGGGGTGCCGATGTTGAAGCAGGCGAGACCAGCGCATCGAACTCCTCCTGGGTGAGGTCGATGGTGATCTGGTCATCCACGAAGCTCGTACGTGGGCAGGTCTTCCTTGAGCACGTCGGTGACGGTGCGGGCCATCAGCCCTCCTCGACCTTCACCGCCGTCTCGGGCGCGCCCTTCTTCTTGTCGTCGTCCGTCAGCTTGTCGGCGGTCTTCTTGAGGATGGCCACCCCGGCGAGTTCCACCGCGCGGCCCGGAGGTCCTTCCAGTCCGCCAGCGAGACCGCCGAGCGCTGGAGGTACTTCACCGTCCCGTAGAGCGGTGCCGATCTTCTTCAGGTGTCCTTGGTCTGGGCGGCGGCGAGGAGAAGCTCCCGTACTTCTGCACGTGAACGAGGTGTCCGACCCCGAAGGTCAGCAGCCGGACGGATCGTTGTACACCCGTCGATCGATCGTCCTTCGCCAGCAGGGGTCACCCCATCGTCGCTCATGCTCTGCCCCGCTTCACCACCCTCCCCGGTACCGGGGAATTACGGGCATCCCGGACCCTCCGGAGCGCCGACCCCTCATCCCGAGAAACGCAGGCAAGGGGCGGGTCGTCTCGCACTGGCTCAGGCGGCGGGCACCGTGGCGGTCCACCCGCCCGGCCCGTTTCTCCGGCTTCCCCCGCATGTGCCCCACGCTCAGCAGGATCCCGGTGCCCACCATGTAGACCACCAGGCTGGAGCGGCCCGAGGAGATGAACGGCAGCGTCAGGCCGGTGGTCGGCATGGGCTCAACGTCACCGCCATGCATCACCGCGGTGACCCCACCGCCGCCGTCAGCCCGGTGGCGAGGTACTGCCCGAAGGGGTCTTCCGCGGTCCAGGCGATCGGAAGCCGAGCCAGCAGAACAGGGCAAAGAGGAAGACGATGACCACCACCCCGACGAAGCCCCACTCCTCCCCCACCGAGCTGAAGACGAAGTCGGAGTAGCTGTAGGCCAGGTAGCCGAACTTCTGCTGGCCCTGGCCGAAGCCCACGCCGAACGCCTTGCCGCTGCCGGGGCGAGGACCGACTGGTAGGTCTGGCTGGTGCCGTCGGCGCCGTGGAGGAACTTGTCCAGGCCGGTCGGCGCGATAGCCAGCATGGTGAAGCCGGAGGCCGACGATGATGGCGGTCATCCCCAGCAGCAGGAAGTGGCCGATCTTGGCCCCGCCGAGAAGAGGACGATGCCCCCGAGGGCGAGACCAGCACCGCCATCGACATGTTGGGCTGCGGCAGGATCAACCCGCTGATGGCGCCGAGGATCACGAGGAACGGGAGCAGGCCCTTCTTGAACTGCCGCACCTGCTCCTTCTTCTTCACGGCAAGCATGGCGCACCAGATGATGACCGCGAGCCGCGCGAGCTCGAGGCTGGAACGGCCCGGGAAGTTGATCAGCGCCGCGCCCCGTTGATGTAGGGCGTGCTGAGCGTGAAGGGGAGCACCGGGATGAGCAGCAGCCCGATCGTCCCGATCAGGATCGGCCAGGCCAGCGGGCGGAGGCGCCGGTAGTCCATGCGCGAGGCGATGATCATGAGGATCCCGCCGCCGAGCGCGCCGATGAACTGGCTCAGCGCGAACAGGCCCCCCGCGACCCCGCCCCCCTTCACCCGCACCAGGCTTCCCGCCCGTACACCGTCGCGATCCCGAAAGCGACCAGGGTCGCGGTGACCACCGCCAGCAGCCGGGTCTCCCAGCGCAGTTCCCCGGGATGCCGCACGGGCCGAGGGTGGTGGTCTTTCCCGCCTTCGCGTTCATCGCATCCGCTCCACGGCCGCGCGGAACTGGGCCCCGCGGTCCTCATGGTGCTTGAACATGTCGTAGCTGGAGCAGGCGGGCGAGAGGAGCACCGCGTCGCCCGGAGCGCACCAGCTCCGCCGCCGCCGCCAGCACCTCGGCGAACTCGCTCCCCTTCTTCACCACCAGCAGACGCCCCTCGAGATCCTTGACGATGATGTCCCGCGCGCTTCCTCGCCGTGAGCGTGACGCCGCGGCGACGCCCGCGCCGGCTCAGCCAGCGCGGTGTAGGGCGACGCCCATGCCGCCGCGCCCAGCAGGAGGACGAGGGCCGTTCCATCGCCTGCACCGCCACCTTCGTCGACGCGACGTTGGTGGCCTTCGAGTCGTTGATCCAGAGCGCGCGGTTCCCCGCCTCGCCCACCGGCTCCATCGGTGCGGCAGCGCCTGAAGGAGGCCGGAGCCCGCTCGCGATGGCGCTCGGCCTCTCCACGGCTGCCCGGTGGGTGATGAGCGCGGCGCAGAGGGCGTTGGCGACGTTGTGCTCGCCGAGGAGGAAAAGGCGTCGCGCTCCAGCAGCACCGCGTCGCCCGGCATCAGTTGCCGGGTGGTGCGGTCATGCCAGGCGTCGGCCTTCGTGCCGATCGGAAGCGGAGCTTGTCCCCCTTCTTCCCCTCGGCCCGGCGCTCCACCTCCGGGTCGTCGCCGGGTGAGGACCCAGCAGCTGAGAATGCTCGTGTTCCGGTAGAGCCGGTCCTTGTCGCCGTAGTACTCCTCCAGCGAGCTGTACCGGTGGCGAGGTGATCGGGGGCGGGTTGGTGGTCGCGCCGATCGTGGGGACCAGGTCGTAGGTGTCGTGCAGCTGGAACGAGGAGATCTCGAGCGCCACCCACTCGGGCCGCTTCCCCTCGAGCGCCACCTGCGCCAGCGTGTCGATGTTGCCGGCGGCAACCGCCTTGAACCCCGCGGTCTCGAGCAGGTGCCCGGTGAGCGCCGTGGTGGTGGTCTTCCCGTTGGTCCCGGTGATGACCGCGAACTTGACGCCGGGGAGCGCGGCGTAGCCGACGTCGGCCGCCCGACACCACCGGCACCGCCGCATCGCGCGCCGCCACCAGGGGCGGCGCCGCCGAGTACGCCCGGGGAGATGACACAGACGCCGGCCCGCCCGATCCGCTGGAGATCGTGCCCGCCAGCTGGACGTCGATCCCCGCCTCCACCATGCGCCGGAGCCAGATCGGCGCCTCGGCGCCGAGGAGCTTGGAGAGGTCCTTGGCGTTGTCGGAAGCGTAGACCCGGGGTCCGCGGCGGAGGAGGGCGGCGGCGGTGCCGCTCTTCCAGGTCGACCGCGCGGCCTCCCGGCCGCTCGCGCGCCAGCGGGCGAAGCTCATCGGAGCTTGAGGGTGGCGAGGGCCAGCATCGCGCAGAAGATGCCGAGGATGTAGAACCAGGTGACCACCGTGGTCTCGTGCCACCCGAGCTTCTCGAAGTGATGGTGCAGCGGCGCCATGCGGAACACCCAGTGAGCGTCGGCGTACTCCTTCCCGCAGCTCAACGTACCCGCCCAGCAGACCCCGGTCTGGAGCAGCACCGAGACCGTTTCGGCGGCGAAGACGCCGCCGACAATCAGGAGCAGGAACTCGGCCTTGAGCAGGATCGCCACGGTACCGAAGGCGCCGCCCAGCACCAGGCTCCCGGTGTCGCCCATGAACACCTGCGCCGGATGGGCGTTGAACCAGAGAAACCCGATGCGCCGCCGAGCAGCGCGCCGCGCAGAAGATCGAGAGCTCGCCGGCGCCGGGGAGGTAGAAGAGGTTGGAGCACGCCGTGAAGATCCGCCGGCCGAGGTGGCCGAAGAGCGCAAAGGCGCCCGCCGCGATGGCGGAGAGTCCGGCAGCGAGCCGTCGAGCCCGTCGGTCAGGTTGACCGCGTTGCTGCTCCCGGTGATCACGGTCGTCACGAAGGCGACGTAGATCAGGGCCAGAAGGTGATGATGACGAACTTGAAGAACGGCACCGTGGTGGCCGACGCGGGAATGGTGTCGGCAGGCACCACCAGGAAGAAGAGCAGCGACGTCCCCAGCACCACGCCGAAGCTCACCTGCCCCACCAGCTTCCACTTGGCCACCAGCCCGCGGGACTTCCCCTCCACGATCTTGAGGTAGTCGTCGAGGAAGCCGATCCCGCCATCCAGAGGGTCGCGGCGCGCACGAAAAGGAAGCGGTTGCCGATCGTGGCCCAGAGCGGCGTCGCCACGATCGTGGCCAGCGGGATGATCACCCCGCCCATCGTGGGCGTGCCCCGCTTCCCCTGGTGTGACGCCGGCCCCTCGCGGATCACCTGCCCGATCTGCGGGCCCGGGCCGTGATCGGCGGCCCGATGATGAAGACGATGAGGATGGCCGTGACGGTCGCGCCCGCTGCCGGAAGCGATGTAGTTGAGCAGGTTGAAGAGGATGAAGTGCTTCCCGAGCGGAGCCAGCAGGTGATGAGCACGGCGCCTCAGTGAAGTCAGGTGTGGTCCTGACCGGTGAGGAACGGGAGGATCCGCTCGAGCGCGGCGCCCGGGAAGCCTTGAGGACGATCAGCTCGTCACCCTGGAGCCGGGCCTTGAGGAGCGGGCCCATGCTGGTGGCGTCGGGCGCGGAGATCAGCCCGCCCCACCAGGCGCGTCGGAACAGCGCGCCGCCTGGGGGACGAAGTCGCCCACCGCGGCGAGGACGTCGAGCTCCAGTCCCACGAGGGCCGCCGCCACCGCCGCATGGTGGCGCGCCGCCTCGGTGCCCAGCTCCCGCATCGTGCCGGCCACGAACACCAGCTTCCGGCCGGCCCGCATCGTCCGCGCGGTGGCGATCGCCGCGGGGAAGGAGGCGGGGTTGGCGTTGTAGCTGTCGTTGATGATCGTGAGCCCCCCCATGATCAGCTCGCCCCGGCCGCCGCGGGATCCGGAGATTGCGGAGCGTGCAGGCCGCGAGGTCGAGCCGGAGCTCCTGCGCCGGGTCCAGGCCGGCATCGCGTTGGCGCCGGTGCTGGCCAGGGCGGCAGCGCGATCCGGGCGCCCTCGACGGTGAGCGTCGGCTTGCCGGTGGAGTCGATGGTGACGGAGACCGGCGAGCGGTCGGCGCGGGGAATGATCCCCGCCGTGATCACCAGCAGGCCGGCGCCCCTCGGCGAGGGCGGTCGGGTCGGTGCCCACGATCGCGGGCTCGACGCCGGCCATCAGGTCCAGCTCCTCCTCGAGCACCCCTCGAGCAGGCCGAAGCCGTCGAGGTGCGACACGGCGACATTGGTGGTCACCGTCACCGTCGGCTCTCGATGATCTCCGGCCGGGCGCGGGGCCGAGCCGCCCCGCACGCTGGCCCCGCCTCGATCACCAGCGCCTCGGTATCCTCGGGCGCAGCCAGGATGGTCTTGGGGATGACGAGGTTGTTGTCGTTCGCCGGGGTCGAGTGCACCGGTACTTCGTCCGCAGCACCGCCGCGACCATCCTTGGTGCTGGTCTTCCCGTTGGCCCGCCGATGGCGTTGACAGCCCGCTGATCTCCCGCCGCCGCGCCCGCGCGAGAGCCGCTGTCCTCTCGAGAGTATCGGCGACGTGATAGAGCCGGAGCCCGCTCCGGCGTCCCCTCGCGCACGACGGCACCGGTCGCGCCCATCTCCGCCGCCTTGGCGGGTGGTCGTGGCCGTCGAACCACTCGCCCCGGAGCGCCCCGAAGAGCGCGCCCGGCTCGAGGAGTGCGGGTACTCGTCGAGATGGCACTATGCGAGGTCTCGTCGCCACCCGAGTCCGAGTGCCGAGCGGACAGGCGTCAGTCCAGCGCATGAACCGACGTTCCTCGTTCCTCGTTCCTCGTTCCTCGACGTTCCATGCGCGCGGCCTCGCGCGGTTTGCCCGCGACGGAGCACGAGGAACGAGGAACGGCGAACGAGCAGATCAACCATGCCCAGAGATCTCCCCCACAATCTGTCGCTCTCGAACGCCACCTTCTCCGTGCCAACTCGACGATACGTCTCGTGCCTTCCCCGCGAGCAGCACCGTGTCGTCGCCCGTCGCGGCGGCCAGCGCGGCGGCGATGGCCTCGCGCCGGTCGGTGAAGCGGCGGTGCGGCGTCGGTCCCATCCCTGCTCCACTTCATCGATGATGAAGTCAGGGTCTTCCCGCCGCGGGTTGTCCGATCACAATCGCCAGGTCGGCAAGCTCCGCCGCGATCTTCCCCATCACCGGCCGCGCTTTTCCCGGTCCTCCCCACCGGCCGAACACCACGATCAGCTTCCCCCGGCGTCCTGGGCGAAGGGACTGGAGCGCCCGCTCCAGCGCGTCGGGGGTGGGCATAGTCGCGCAGCACCACCGCCGGACGCTCGGCGATCCACTCCATCCGGCCCGGCAACACCTGCGGCGCATGGTTGAGCCGCTCGACGACGTGGCCGAGCGGCTTCCACAGCGCAGGCGCGGTGGCGGCGGCAACAGCGTTGGCGATGTTGAACTCGCCCAGCAGCGGCAGCGAGATCGCGGGGCGGACCCCTGTGGCGTGGAGAGGGTGAAGGTACTTCCGGCGTTGCCGAGGACCGGTGACTGGGCGCACACCATCGCGTGGGGCGCGAAGCCCAGGTCATCCGCCGGCTCCGGGGCGGCGGCGCCTGCCGGGCCGGGTCGTCGACGTTCACCGCCTGCCAGCCGTCGAGCCCGAGCAGCGCGTCGAGCCGGAGCTTGGCGGCGAGGTACGCCTCCCATGGTGCCGTGGTAGTCGAGATGGTCGCGGGTGTGAGGTTGGTGAAGTCCCAGCGCGAACGTCAGCCCGTCGAGCCGCCCTGGTCGAGGCTGTGGGACGAGGTCTCCATCGCCACGTGGTCGGCCTTGCACCAGGGTCGCGAGCGTAGCCTGGAGGTCGATGGGCCCGGGGGTCGTGAGCGAGCCCGCCGTCGACTCCACCGCCTGCCCCGCCCCGTCGAAGGCACCGAGGGTCCCGATGCTCCCGGCGGTGCCCGCTCATTGAAGAGGTGGCGCACCAGCGCGTCGTCGTGGTCTTCCCGTTGGTCCCGGTCACGCCGAGCAGGGTGAGCTTCACGCCCCGGGTCGCCGTACCAGCTTCCGGCCCAGCGCGAGGGCAGCGAGCCGGCCATCGCGCACAGCACCGCGGGGACGCCGGCGCTCTCGCCCCGCTCCAGCACCACCACCGCGGCGCCCTTCTTCACCGCATCGGCGATGAACTGGTGGCCGTCGGCCTGGGAGCCGCGGGACCGCGGTGGGGTCGTCGCGGCTTGACGCTGCGGCTGTCGGCGGTGACGCCGGTGACCGGGGGCAGTTCCGCCGGCGCCGACAGGAGGAGCCCCTCCGGCGGAGCGCGTCAAGCAGCGGGCCGAAGGGGCGGGCCGTCATTCGGCCCACACCGAGACCAGCAGGCCCACCTGCGCGGAATCGCCCGCGGCCGGCGTGGTACGGAGCACCTTGCCGTGCCCGTGCTGCGCCACCCCGGTACCAGCGGTGCAGCGCATTCGCCGCCCGCCTTCGCACCGAGCCCCCGCCACCCCCGGCACCAGGGTCCGTTCCCGCGCCGGCGTCACGCTCGCCACCGGCAGCGGCGATGGTGGCGCGCTGTTCCGGCGGCTCCTCCCGCTCCACCGGCTGGCTGGGGCGCGCCGGCCGCGACCCCCTCAGTGGTGCCCCTCCTCCACCAGCCGGAGACGGTCGATGGCGCTCTGCCGCGCGGCCAGCGCCTCTTCCAGCATGCCGCGCGCGGTCACCGGCGCCGCCGTCTCGCCGCCGAAGTACGCCCCGGCCGGGTCGTCGATCTTCACGACCACCACCAGCTGGGGATCGTCGGCGGAAAGAGCGCCGCGAACGAGGTAGCGGTCCCGGGCGTAGCCGGCCTTCCCGAGCGACTTGACCGCCGTGCCGGTCTTCCCCGCCAGGCTGTAGTTGGCGAAGTCGCGCCCTTCGGCGGTGCCCTTCCTCGAGCACGCTCTTGAGGTACTTCCCGCAGGGTGTGCGCCACCCGGCGACACCGCCCGCCGCACCGGCTCCGGCTGGTGGCTGTACTCGGTCTGCTCCTCGGGCCGCGCACTTCCTTGATCAGCGTCGGGGTCAGGAGGATCCCGTCGTTGGCGATCGCGGCGTACGCGGTCGCGAGCTGCACCGGCGTCACCTGGAACTCGTACTCCCATCGCGATACTCGGCCTGGCTGTCGATCGCCCACTGGTCGGGGAAGCGCAGGCCGCCGCGGGCCTCCGAGGGATACTCGACCCGGTGGGCGCGCCGAACCCGAAGTCCCGGAGCGACTCGAACTGCTCGACATTGCCGAGGCGGCTCTTGGCGAACATCGCCATCGCCACGTTGCTGGAGATCTTGATCGCGTGGGCGAGGGTGATGTCGCCGTTGGTCTTGTGCGCGTCGGTGATAGGCCGGGTGGCCCCCCGGCTGTTGAGCTGGATGACCATCCGGCCGTCGGCACATGCACCGCGTCGGCCGGCTTCACCCGGTCGCGCATGAGCAGCGCTTCGCCGCGGTGAAGAGCGGCGGTCGAGCCCGGCTCGAAGCGGGGGTGGTGAAGAAGGTGGGACGGGTGCTGACCAGCTTGCCGTTGTCGGTGACCCGCGACGCCAGCGCCAGCAGCTCGCCCGAGTGGGGATCGAGGATGACGATGGCCGCTGCCCTGGCCTCGTAGCGGGTCATCGCCTCGTCCAGTGCTTCGCTCCGCGATCTCCTGGAGCTCGGCGTCGATCGTGAGGAAGACATCCTTCCCCGGCACCGGGTTCCGCTGCTGCCGGGAGGGGCTGTCGTAGCGGCGGCCGGCCCGGTCCTTGAGCAGGATGGCGAAGCCGGGCGTACCGGTGAGGACATCGTCCAGCGCCAGCTCATGCCGTTTTGCCCCGTTGGCGCTGTCGGGCTTGAGGGTGCCGATCATCGGCTACGGACGGCGAGTGCTGCGCGAAGTCGCTGGTGAGGTGCACCCCCGGATCGGCCGGAGCGGCCGGACCTGGGAGCCTCGCTGAAGGGCCCCTGGTACTGTACCACTTCTTCCGGAGATCCCGCTGCACCTACTCCAGCGGCATCCCCAGCGCCCGGCGATGGTGCGGCATCGTCGCCCGGCTCGAGCAGCTCGTTGGGGGCGATGCCGATGTGGAAGTACCCTGGGTGATCGCGAGCGGCACGCCGTTGCAGCCGGTGATCCTGCCCCGCCGGGCCACGCCAGAGCACCTTCCGCCCTGCCGGGCGGCCTCCGCCCGGGCCCGCCACTCCGCCCCCTCGACCAGCGCCGGGAGCTGCGCGGCACGCGCCAGGACCGCGATCATGCCGAGGCCGATCACCACCTGGATCAGGCCGATGCGGGCGGTCGCGCGGGCCATCAACCAGAGTCGGCCGGCTGGATCAATCCCAGATCCTTCTCCGCCTTGTCGCCCAGGACCCGGCGGCTGGTGGCGATGTGGATCTGGCGCTCCAGCGCCGCCTGCTCCGCCTCCAGCGCCGCGCGCTCTTCGCGGAGCTTGCCGTTGCGGCAATGGCCGAGTTCTGCGCGCCTGCATCACCACGGAGGCGACCAGGAACACGACCAGCCACAGCATGACCCAGAACTCACTAAATGGCCTTGAGGAAGATGCGGAGGGTGGCACTCCGGCTCGGATTGTGGGCGATTTCACTGGCGTCCGGGCGGATCGGCTTGCGGGTTCGAGCCGGCCGAGCGCTCGTCCCCGGCAGGTGCACAGCGGGGCGCCGGGCGGACACACGCAGCTCCGGCTCCACTCCTGCATGCTGTGCTTCACCAACCGATCTTCTCCTGAATGATAACTGATGACGGCCAATCTCCCGGACCGGCACCGGGGGTGAGCGCCTCGCGGAAGGCCGGGAGGGCCTGGCCGAGGCCCTCGAGCTCGTCGTTGACCGCGATGCGCACCGCCTGAAGAGCCGCGAAGTCGCCGGGCCGCCTGGGGCCCCAGCACCCCCCGGATCGCGTTGACCAGGTATCGCTGGTGGCAAGCGCCTCGGCCCTGTCGCCGCCGGACCACCTCCCGGCCAGCGCCGCCGCCCTCGGCTCGTCGCCGTAGTCGGCGAAGACCGCCCGGAGGGTCTGCTCGGCGGAATCGTTGAGGAAGTCGGCGGCGGTCTCCCGCCTGGCCCATCCGCATGTCGAGCGGGGCGCCCGGGCGGAAGCTGAACCCCCGCTCCTCCCGGTCGAGCTGGTGGGAGGAGACGCCCAGGTCCATCAGGATGAAGTCGGGGTGGGAAGCGGGCGACGGCCCGAGTGCGCCAGGTCGCCGCCGTAGGCGCCTTCGACGTAGGTGATCCCCCCGTTGCAGCCGGGCCCGCGCCGCCTGGAGGGCGTCGGGGTCCTGGTCGATGGCCAGGACCTCCATCCCCCGTTCCCGGAACAGTGCCGAGTGGCCCCCGCCGCCCAGGGTAGCGTCGACCACCCGCCGGGCGTCACCCGCCGCCTGGAGCACCCGCTCGGCGAGGACCGGGACATGGTAGGTGGAGCCGGGATCGGTCATGCAGCCTCATGAAACAAGACACCCCGCCAGCCGGAGGCTGGGCGGGGTTCGCGGTCCTGAGAGCGGGGCTGACGGGGCTCGAACCCGCGACCTCCGCAGTGACAGTGCGGCACTCTAACCAAGCTGAGCTACAGCCCCAGAACGCGGGCGAGAATATACGGAGGCGGGGGCAAGAACGGTAGTTCTCGCCCCCGCGTCCGTATTCCGAGCCGCGAAGCGGCGAGGAATCCCTGGTGTTCCTGCAGACGAAGCCAGGGATCCCTCGCTGCGCTCGGGATGACAGAGCTGGTTGCCGTCACTACCAGGTCGGTCATTCCGAGCCGCGGAGCGGCGAGGAACCCCTGATCTTCCTGAGCGAACGTAGGGATCCCTCGCTACGCTCGGGATGAGGATTGCGGCTACGCCGCAATCCTCACTTGCAGTACACCTTGATCATCGACGCCGTCCGCGGCTTGAGCCCGGCGACGTAGCTCTTGAGCGAGCCATACGTCTTCTCGTTCGTCTGGCCCTGGGGCGACTTGATGTAGGCCTCCGCCGCGGCGAGCGTCCCTTCCGCCTCGCCCTCGAGTGCCTCCACCGCCCTGGCGGCATCGCACGACTTGCCCTTCTCCGCCTCCTGGTCCTTCGCCACGATCACGTTCACCAGCGCGAGGCTGGAGTAGTAGTTCACCAGCGGCGCCAGCCGCGAGGTCGGGCTCAGGATCTGGCGCACCATCCGGAGGCTGTCGGCCGCGGGAATCCACTGCGGGGGCGGCTGGAGCAGCTTGGCGGCGCGCTGGAAGGCCAGGCCCGCGACGCCGTCCTTGGCCTGCTGGTCGCCGTGGGCGACCACGAACTTGATGTACGGATCGGCCTGGGCGCCGAGGTTCTGCTTCTGCAGCGTATCGGCCTGGGTGAGCGCGAAGCCCACCGCGGCGGCGCTGTCGACCTTGATCAGCCGCTCGAGCCCGGGGAGGAGGCTGTCGCTGGCCCCGATCTGGGCGTAGGCCCCGACCGCCTGCTTGATCAGGCTGGCGTTCTCGGGATACTTGGCCAGCGCCCTCGAGGCGGCCTTGATGATGCGGGCCTTGTCGGGCTGCTGCGCCGCGGTCGCGGTCACGAGGTACTTCGTGTAGAAGGTGCTGTCGGCCCGGGCGGAGTCGAGCGCCACCACCTGGTCGAGCGCGTCGAGCGCGCCGTTGTAGTTCTCGCGGAAGATGCGGGCGTTGGCCAGCAGGTCGAGGAGGTCGACGTTGCTCGGGTCGAGCTTGAGGCCCTCATCGGCCACGCCCTCGGCCAGCTCCGGCCGGCCGTAGGCCAGCAGCTTCTTGAACACCAGGTCGCGGAGCGGCGCGTTGGTCGGCGCGATGCGCAGCATCTGCTGCAGCGCGTCGATGGTCTTGGCGGTGTCGCCCGAGACCTCGTAGCCGGCGGCCAGCTGGGTCCACGCGGCGAGGGAGAGCGGGTCGCCCTTCACCGCCTCGCCGAAGTAGCGCATCGCCTCGGCGGTGTCGGCCTTGGTGCCCTTGGCCAGCGTGAGCATGCCGAGGCAGTGGTTGGCCAGGCCGTTGCTGGGCATGGTGGCCAGCGCCTTCTTCGCCGCGTCCGCCGCCTTGGCGGGCGCCGTCTTACTCTGTTCCACGCAACTCTTGGCGTCGTTCCACGACTTCACCGCAGGGGCAAAGCCCTCCGCCAGCTTGCCGCCGAGATCGTTCATCTGCTGGCCGGCCGCCTGGGTGCCGCTCACCACGTTGCCGGCGTCGTCATTCACGCCCGAGAGCCGGGAGGTCACGACGTACTTGCCGCCCGCATCCTTGGTGAGGGTACTGATGACCACTACCCGGGAGTTGAGCGACTGGGCCAGCACCTTCTGGGTCGGCGGCGCGAGGATCGCGTCGGCCGGGTAGCCGAACTGCTTGAGCGCGTCGTTCATCTCCTGCCGGGTGATCACGCGGAACTGCCCGCCCACGAGCTTGTCGAGGCGGGTGCGGATCCCGTCGCCGGCGGCCACGGCCGGCACCGAGTCGGCGCCGTTGAAGCTGTGCGGGTTGCCGACGAGGAGGCGCGGGCTGTTGTTGCTGACCGCCGTGGTCTGACGCCGGGTGGGAATCTGGGCCATCAGCGCCGCCGGCAGGGCCACGAGCAGCAGCAGGGTCGTTGAACGGACTACGCGCATCAGACGTCTCCCGAGAAAGGGGCGGACGGTACAATGGCAACTGGCATACCGTGACGACAAGACAGTGGGCGAAGAGGGATTCGAACCCCCGACATCCTGCGTGTAAGGCAGGCGCTCTGAACCAGCTGAGCTATTCGCCCCGAAACGCGACAAACCGCGGTCCACCCGGGACGCGGAGGGCGCCAGAGCGTGACCGGGTTGTACCACATGTGTCCGCGCTAGAGTGCAATACCCAGCGGAAAGAGAATGCAGTACCCCAGCACCAGCAGTGCCGCGGCTCCGGTGGTGCCGCCGGCGTTGAGCCACAGGTACCCCACGACGAGGGAGACGATCGCCGCCCCCAGGAAAATCACATTGCGGGGGCCAAAGCGCAGCTTGCGGCCGGAGACGGCAGAGTCGGAACTCGGCATGGGGGTTGAGCTTACTTGAGTTGTTCGCCCGGGTCAACCGGCCCCGCCTCCGGGTGGGCATTCTCTCCCCCTCCCGTTGGAGATTCAGGCGCAATCAGGGCGCCGACCTCCGGAATAATCCACCCGTCATCGAGGGCCGCGCGGCGAGGCCGGTCACGCTCCCGGCGGTACCAGGCCAGCCCGCCGAGGCTGAAGGCGATCACGGTCCACATGCCACCCGCCACCAGCCAGGTGAGGAGCGAGTACCTCCGCTTGAGTGCCTGCTGCCAGGCCTCCTCGAACCGGTCGACCGACAGCCCGGTCGACGCCTCCAGCGCCGGCTCGAACGATTCTCCCGCCTCCAGCCGGGTGAGCAGTCGCGTGAGCCCTCCCGGCGGTCCATGCCGGCCTACCTCCGCCACCGCCGAGGCGGCGAGCGCGTAGGCGACGTCGGCGGTGGTCGAGCTGCCCCGGAGCATGGCATCGAGCCCGCTGAACGGCGGCAGCTGCCCCGCCGCCACCGCCAGGTTCAACTCCAGCGTTTCCGCCCGGCTCACCTCCCCCGAGCCCCAGGCGGCGAACCCCTCCTCGAACCAGAGCGGCAGCCGGCCGGTGATCCGCTCGCGCAGCACCAGGTGGGCGACTTCATGCCGGAGGGTCTGGGGCACGTCGGGGAGGTCGGCGCGGAGGATGATCATCCGGGCCTCGGGCAGCGCGACCCCGGCGCCCCAGCCCGGCGCCCTTCCCTGGGTCATCCGGGCCAGCGAGGCGGAATCAGGCGCGAGAACCAGGGTGAAGGGAGCGGGAGTGCGCCGGCCCAGGGCGGGCCAGTCGACCGGCTTGGCGGCCTCGCGCGCGAGGCGTTCGGCGAAGGGACGGAGCGGCGGGTCGGCGATGACGGTGATGGTGCCGACGCGGGTGCTGTCGGCGGTGAGGAGCGTGAAGAGGAGGGCCAGCACCGTCATGCTGTCATCCCGAGGGAAAAGCCCGGCGGGCGAAAAGTTCTGTCATCCCGAGGGAGCGAAGCGACCGAGGGATCCCTGCTTTTCCGTAGAGAAAATCAGGGATCCCTCGCTGCGCTCGGGATGACAGAATTGGCAGCCGAGCTCGCGATGACAGAACTGGGCCAGCCCCTGATGCCCGGAACTTACCTCGGTGGCTCCCCTCCTGCCGCCGTGGTATCCAGCATCTCCTTACAGCGCTTCCCCCAGGGATTGAACTTGTTGGCCTTGAACCCGTCGGTCCACGCCACCTTCGCGGCGGCCTGGTCGCCCATGAACCAGTTGGCCCGGCCCAGCTCGTAGTAGGCCTCGATCAGGTTGGGCCCGAGCTGGAGGGTCTTGTTGAAGAAGGTGACCGCGTCCTCGTACATCTCGCGCTCGAGGTACACCAGCCCGAGGTAGTAGTTCGCGTAGAGCGTCGCCTTGCGGTCGTTGTCGAGCCGGATCGCCTTGGAGAGATGCTCGATGGCCTCGCCGAAGATCCGCTTCTTGAGGCAGATGTAGCCGACATTGATGCGGGCCAGCGAGTTCGCCGGCTCCTTCATCAGCACCTTGGAGAAGGTGGTGAGGGCGTCGTCGTAGTCCTCGTGGAGCATCTGGGCCCAGCCGAGGAGCGACTGCGCCTGGATCTCCGACGGGGCCAGGGTGAGCGCCTTGGTGAGCGCGGTGATCGCGCCGCCGTAGTCGCCCAGCGAGATGAGGCTCCACCCCTTCTCGATGTAGGTCGAGGCACCGAGATGGTCCTGCTGCACCACCGGACGGGCGCCGGTGAACTGCGGCGCCGGCGCGGTTTCGGTGGCGGCGGCCATCTGCTTGTACTTGTCGACCAGGAGCCGGATCTCCTCCTTCACCACCGCCAGGTCGGTGAGCGCGGTGTCCACCCGCTTGAAGAAGCCGATGATCTCGCGCTTCACCTGCTCCCGCTCCACCAGGCTGGCGGCCTTGTCGAGCCGGCCCGCGATATCCTGGTAGGCCTGGCGGTACTGCTGGATCAGGGGATCGACCGGGGTCTGCTCGGCGGTCACGACAGCGCCTCCGTAAGGGCCAGCCGTTCGGTGCTGCTCAGCAGCCGGGCGGCGTTCAGCACGACGATGGTACGGGGCGGGCGGGTGATGATTCCGCTGATGTACTCGGCGGCGAGGCCACGGACCATCGGGGGCGGCTGGGTGATGGTCCTCGCGTCGACCCGGAGCACCTCGACCACCTGGTCCACCACCACCGCGACCTGGTGATCCTCGAAGGCGAGCACCATGACCCGGGTCTCCTCGACGTACTCGGCGGCGAGGTTGATCCGCTTGCGGAGGTCGACCAGCGGCACGACCCCTTCCCCGTAGGGCACCACCCCCTCCAGGAAATCCGGCGCCTGCGGCAGCGAGGCGGGCTGCTCGTAGCGCAGGATCCGCTCGACCTGGAAGATGCTCACGCCGAACTCCTGGCTTCCGAGCCGGAAGACCACGAACTGGAGTTCGTCACCCGAGACGGTCGCGCGCGCCATCCTACCTCCCGCCCCCCTGGCCCTGCAGCCGGTCGGCCAGCGCCTCGAGGTTGAGCACCGGGATCCAGCGCTCATCCCGCCGCACCACCCCCACCGCCAGCGCCGCCAGCGCCGAGCCCTCGGGGGGCGGCAGCACCTCGTCTTCCGGGGCGGCATCGACCGCTTCCACCTCGAGCGCCAGCCAGCGATCAGCCACCGTGGCGAGCACCGCCGAGCGCTCCCGGGCGGGCGCGGGGCAGGCCTTCCCGCTCACCAGCGCGCCGAGATGCGCCAGCGGCACCAGCCGCCCGCGCGCCTGCATGACCCCGCGCACCGACGGGGCGGTCCCCGGCACCCGCCCGACCTCGGCGACATCCCCGACCTCGAGGATGCCGTCCAGCGGCAGGCCGAGCTGCCGCCCGGCGGTGGTCACGAGCAGGACGCCGCGGTTCATCGCCGGGGCACCTCGCGGAGGATGGCGCCGGCCCGCTCCGCGATCGCGCCGAGCGGCAGCACCAGGTCGGCGCCACCCGCCTCGAGAGCGGCGCCCGGCATGCCGTAGATGGTCGCGGTGCTCTTGTCCTGGGCAATGCCCACGCCGCCCCGGTCGTGGATCGCCCGGAGTCCCGCCGCTCCGTCCTTGCCGAGCCCGGTCATCACCACGCCCACCGCGGCGGCCTGGAAGTTCGAGGCCACCGAGTGGAACAGCGGATCGGCCGCGGGGCGCACGCCCCACACGGTCGGTCCCTGGTCGAGCGCGATCCTGAGTCCTGCCGGCGTCGGCACGACGCGCATGTGATAGTCTCCTGGCGCCACGTAGGCGGTATCGCTTCGCACATCCATCTCGGCCTGCGCCTCCACCACCTTGAGGGCGGAGAGTCCGTCGAGCCGCTCGGCCAGGCTCCGGGTGAATCCCGGGGGCATGTGCTGGACGATCAGCACCGCGGCCTCGAGCCCGGTCGCGAGGGCGGGCACCAGCTCGGCCAGAGCCCGCGGGCCGCCGGTGCTCGCGGCGATCGCGAGGCAGCGGCGGGCTTCGCCGGGGGCCCGCGCGAACGGTGCCGCGAAGGAGCCGCTCGCCCGGGGCCGCGCCAGCACCGGCACCTTCCGCACGTCGGCGGCACGGGCGGCGCGGAGGGCGGCCAGCAGCCGGGGAGCGATCCGGAGGGCGGAGACCTGCCCCGCCCCGTCGTCCTTCGGCACCACCTCCACCGCCCCCAGTTCCAGCGCCCGGATCGAGGCCGCCGAGCCCTGCCCGGCGTGGGCGGATACCACTACAATCGGCCGGGGCGCCTCGGACATGATGTACCCGATGGCATCCAGCCCGTTGAGCTCGGGCATCTGGATGTCCATCGTCACTAGGTCGGGCTGGAGGGCGTGGACCTGCTCCAGCGCCTCCTGTCCGTTGGCGGCGTTGCCCACCACCCGGAACTCCCCCGACCCCGCCACCAGCTCGCTCACCAGGCGCCGGAAGAAGGGGCTGTCGTCCACCACCAGGACGCCGGGCAGGTCAGAGCTGCTCGACACCGCGCCCGACCGACCGGACCTGGAGTTTGCCGGGGGCGACGTGAAACCAGACCGACCGCCCCTCGTTGCCCCCCACGGCCTCCCCGACGATGGGAATCGCCAGCTGGTGCAGCACTTCGCGGGAGGCGATCACGTTCCGGTCCCCCATCTGCATCGACCCGGCGGGGACCAGGTTGGCGAACATGCTGGCCCCGCCTACCAGCCGGGCCACCAGGCGCCGGGGATCAGCCCCCAGGGCGACCATTTCCTCCAGCAGCCGGGGGATCGCGGTCTGGGGGAACCGCCCCGGGTTCTCCCCGCCACGGCTCAAGGAACGGGAAGGGAGCAGGATGTGCGCCAGACCCCCCACCTGGGCGCCGGGATCGTGCACCACGATGGCGATGCAGCTCCCCAGGCCCAGGGTGACCAGGACCACGTCGCCGCGGCCGGCACGAAGGTCGGCCACCCGCACGATCAGTTCTTCCGCCATCAGGCTGCCCGCCGGTAGATCCGTTCCCGGGGGTCGACCAGCTCGAGCTGGTCGCGGGCGGGGCCGAAGATCGTCTCCACCTTGCCGAGGACCAGGATGCCCCCGGGACCGAGCGCCTCGGTGAAGCGGACCATCAGCTGTTCCTGGGTAGCGCGGTCGAAGTAGATCACCACGTTGCGGCAGAAGATGAGGTCATAGGGCGCCGCGGGGGGGGCTTCGCGGAGGAGGTCGCGCCGGTGGAAGTGCACCAGCGCGCGGTACTCGGGGAGCACCTCGACGGTCTCGGCGTCCACCGGGCGGCAGAAGCGATGGGGAATCTCGGGCGGGGCCTCGCTGAAGGCCTTGAGCGGATAGCGCGCCGCGCGGGCGGTCTCGAGCGAGGCCTTGTCGAAGTCGCTCGCATCGATCCGCACCCGGTCGAGCCACTCCCGCTGCGCCATCCGTTCGAGCACCATCGCCAGCAGCATCGCGATGGTGTACGGCTCCTCCCCGGAGGAGCACCCGGCGCTCCACGCCCGGATCCGGCCCTGGCGGGCCTGCAGCATCCGCGGCAGCGTGTCGGCGGCGAGGGTCTCCCAGGTCTCCCGGTTCCGGAAGAACTTGGTCACGTTGATCGTCAGCGCGTCGAGGAGCCGCTCGAATTCGTCGGGACTCCGGTCGAGCACCGAGACGTACTCGGTGTAGGTGTGCACCCCGCAGGCCCGCATGCGCACCGCCAGCCGGCGGCGCAGGCAGCGGTCCTTGTAGGCGCTCACGTCGAGCCCCGCCTGCCCCGCGATGCGGGCAGCCAGCAGGTCGAAGCCGGGATCGTGCCGGGCGCTCACGCGCTCGCGTCCAGGGTGTCGAGGTTGGCGCGCGCGAGCTGGTGGCTCGGGTTGAGCTCGGTCACCCGCTTCCAGCAGGTGCGGGCCCGTTCCCGGTCCCGCCGCTTGAAGGCGATGTTCCCCATCTTGAAGTAGAGATCGTCGCCCAGGTCGGGATTCAGCTTGGCGGCCCGCTCGTAGGCCTCGAAGGCGTCCTCGTAACGGCCGGCGCGGTAGAGGAGGTCGCCCAGGTTCTTGGAGACCTGCGGTAGGGTTGGGTCCTCCGCCAGCGCCTCGCGCAGCAGCCCCTCCGCCGTGCCCAGGTCGCCGCCCAGTTCCTGCAGCACCGCCAGGTTGTTCCGGAGCACCGCGCTGTGCTCGTGCACCGAGACCCCCTGGGCCGCGACGTCGAGCGCCTGGTTGAGGTCGCCCTGGCAGGCCACCGCGAGGCTCATCGCCCAGTACCAGGTGGCGGGCCGCGGCCGGTCGCCCCAGAGCTCCCCGGCCCGCTGGAGCCGGCTCACCGCCACCTCGGTGTCGTTCCGCTTGAGCGCGGTGACGCCCCAGCCCAGCATGATGCGGGGATCTTCCCGCGCCTTCCCCGCCGCCTCGCTGTACGCCGCCTCCGCCTCGGCCAGGCGCCCGAGCTGCTCGAACGCGAAGGCGAGGTTGTGGAGCGCCGCCGCCCGGCGGCCGCTCCGCTCCGCCGCCTGCTGGAGGATGTCGACCGCCTCCAGCCAGCGGGCCTGCTTGAGGGCGATGAGCCCGAGATAGAACGGCGCGCTGCCATCCTCCGGGTTGAGGTCCATCACCCGGCGGAACTCACGCTGCCCCTCGTCCAGCATCCCGGTCTTGAAGAAGGCGATGCCCAGGTTCCGGTGCTCCTGCACCCGGGTATCGTTGGCCCGCGGCACCACCGGCTTGGCGCTGGTGCCGGCGCGGCGGACGTAGCCGGCGGTGATGAGCCCGTAGAGCGCCTGGATCGCGTCGAACTCGATCAGCGAGCACTCGTCGATCATCTGGCGCACGTCGCGGGTGCCGTCGAGCAGCGGCAGCAGCCGCTGCTGCTCGGGCGAGAGCTCGACCTCGCCGGTGGGCGGGTGGGCCGGATCGATGGCGAAGATCAGGTCGTAACTCGGGATCTTCTTCTCGATCTGGCTCAGCTCGTCGACCCGGCGGGCCCCCTCGAGGAGGAGCGACTCGGGGTTGATGCTGACGGTGAACACCTGGGTGTCGGGCCGGACCCCGGCCTCGAAGTTGAACGAGCCCTGGGTCCAGGTGAACAGGTGATACACCGCTTCCTCGATCTGGAGGAAGAGGAGCCGCTCGAGCTTCTCGCGGGCCACCGCCCCCATCTCGATGAGGATGTCGCCCAGGCGGCGGTCGCGGTGGGCTTCCTGCACCCGGATCGCCTGGTCGAGCTGGTCGTTGGTGACGAGCTGGTTCTTGCGGAGGAGGTCGCCGATCCGGTCGCGCCGGTTCACCAGCGCGGCGTAGCAGATCCGGCCGTCCTCGAAGTAGATCGAGCCGAAGTTCTGCCGGTCGGCGATGGCCAGGCAGCCGGTCTTCTTCCCCAGCGCGAGGAGCTGGAGCACGTCGGGAAGACTGGCCTCCTTGAGGCTGCCCTTGATCGCCATTACCGGGGATCCTCGATGAGGCGGTCGGCGATGTCGGGCCAGTCCCAGACCATCTTCTCGCGGCTGCGGAGACTCCCGGTGGGCGAGAGCAGTCCGCTGGTGCGGCCGGCGGTGGTGCGCCGGGCGGGACCGGCGGGGCTCCCCTCGAGGAGCTGGCGGGCGAACCCGGTCGAGGGCCGCTCCTGCTCCGAGTCGGCGGCGGCGACCACCCGCTGCACCAGTCCCACCAGCGCCCGCACCGTCTCCACCGGCCGCGCGGCGAGATACGCCGCCAGCTCGGCGTCGACCTCGCCGGTCTTCTCGTTGAGCACCCGGGAGACGATCGCCTCGCGCACCTCCCGCTCCGGCGCGGGGAGCTCGACCACCAGCCCCCCCTCGAGCCGGGTGCGGAGCCGGGGCTCGATGCCGGTGAGCTCCTCCGGCGGCACCGCCGAGGTGAACACCATCTGCCGGCCGCTCTCGGCCATCAGGTTGTAGAGCCAGAAGAGCTCCTCCTGGGTCCGGTCCTTCCCGGCCAGGAGATGCACGTCGTCGAGCAGCAGCGCCGAAATCCGGCGGAAGCGCGCCCGCCACCAGGCGGTGCGGTCCTTCTCGATCGCCTTGATCAGGTCGTCGACGAAGTCCTGGGCCTGGAGGCACGCCACCAGCGACCCGGGCGCGTCGGCCATCACGTTCCCCAGGGCGTTGAGCAGGTGGGTCTTCCCGACGCCGCTCCCCCCGATGATCACCAGCGGGTTGTAGAGCTGGCCCGGGGTGTCGAGCACCCCGCGCGCCGCCCGCACCGCCACCCGGTTCCCGGGCGACTCGACGAAATCCTCCAGCTTCCAGATGGGCGAGGGGCCCGGCGGCGGGCTCAGCCCCTCGCGCGCCTTCTGCACCTCGGTGCGGGCTTCCTCGATCCGGTCGGGGTCGCGGAAGAGCGGGCGGCCCGCGAGCGTCGGGTCGAGCTCCTGGGCCTCGTCCTCGAGGATCTTGAGCTGGGCGATGTCCTCTTCGTAGTCGTGGAGCGCGCGATCGGGGTCGACCGGGGCCTCCCCCTCGAGCAGCCGCTGCAGCCGCTCGGTGCGATAGCCTTCGCCCTCCCAGCGCATGATGGCTTCGGCCACCCGCCCGCGCCACGCCTCCACCTGCCGCGCCACCGCGCTCGAGATCTCGGTCAGGAAGGAGCTGAACTCGTCGCGCGAGCCCCCCTCGCCACCGAAGATGCCGCCGCCATCGGCGGGTGGCTCGACCGGCGCCCCGGCCGGCACCGCCGTGGCCACCTGCGCTGCCACGGCCGCCTTCACCGTCTGGGGCATCGTCTTGGCCAGCAGCTGCCGCGCCGCCTGCGAGGTGATCGGCCCCTCGTTCACCGCCTGGAAGGCGATGAGCCGGTTGAGCGCCCCGATCAGCTCGCGGATGCTCCCGATAGGGAGGGCCGCCACCGTCTCGAGCACGGTGGGATCGAACGCCGCCTTCCGCTCCTCCGCCTGGCGCCGGAGGATCGCGACCCGGGTCTCATAGTCGGGGGCGGAGATGTCGATCACCAGCCCGCCCGCGAAGCGCGAGATCAGCCGCTCGTCCAGCGCCTCGATCTCGTTGGGGGGACGGTCGCTCGAGAGCACGATCTGGCGGCCGGCGGCCAGCATCGTGTTGGTGAGCCGGAGCAGCTCCTGCTGCATCTCCCGCCGGTGGGTCAGGAACTGCACGTCGTCCACCAGCAGCATGCCCACGTCGGCGTAGCGGTGCCGGTAGGCCTCGCCCTGCCCCGCCGCCACCGCGGCGTGGAACGCCTCGATGAACTCGTCGAGGGTGAGGTATTCCACCGCGATCTGGGGATTCACCTCCAGCGCGCGGTGCCCCATCGCCATCAGCAGGTGGGTCTTGCCGAGGCCGGAGCCGGCATACACGAACAGCGGGTTGTAGACCGCGGCCGGCGACTCCGCCACCGCCCGGGCGGCGGTGACGGCGAGCCGGTTCGCGGCGCCCACCACGTAGGCGTCGAACCGATAGCGGGGATTGAGCCGCGTGCTCACGCCACCCCAGCGCCCGTGGCGGCCAGCCGCTTGAGGACCAGCTCGGAGATGCCCTTGAGCGTCTCGAAGACGCCGGCGCCCCGCACCGCGTCGCCGGGGAAGCTCCGGTAGCCGCGGAAGTTCAGTGCGTCGTCCAGGTCGGCGGGGGTGAGGATCAGGTCGGCGGGCAGGTCCTGCTTGTTGTACTGCAGCACGATCGGGAAGCTCCGCACGTCCACGCCCTGCCCCAGCAGGTTGGCCTGGAGGTTCTGGAGACTCTCGATGTTGTCCTCCAGCCGGCGGGCCTGGCTGTCACCCACGAACACGACCCCGTCGGCCCCCTGGAGCACCAGCTTCCGGGTGGCGTTGTAGTAGACCTGGCCCGGCACGGTGTAGAGCTGGAAGCGGGTGGTGAACCCGCTGATGACGCCGAGGTCGAGCGGGAGGAAGTCGAAGAAGAGGGTCCGGTCGGTCTGGGTGGCCAGGCTCACCATCCGCCCGCGGCGCGCCTCGGGCACACGGCCATAGATGTACTGCAGGTTCGTGGTCTTGCCGGACCGTCCCGGTCCGTAATACACGATCTTGCAGGTGATCTCACGGGTCGTGAAGTTGACGAGCGACATGGGCTACCGTCCGAAAAGGGACCGCAGACTGGCGTTGAGCTCGCGCTCGAAATCGACGGCCAGCACTTCCTTCCTGGGCGGCGCCTCGGCCGGGGCCGCCGCCACCAGTTCCTCCACCATCCGGTCGAAGAAGACCTGCACCAGGCCGAGCTTGGTGTCGGCCCCGAACACCACCAGCGCGATCCAGCGCCCCCGCGGGGTGTCGAACCACCCGAGGAAGTGGGCCCGGCGGGAGCCGTGGTGCATCACCGTCCGGAACGGCTCCCAGCCGATCTGCACCGCCAGCTCACTCGCCGAGGCGATGATCCCGGAGCCGAGCGCCGCCGAGGCCATCAGGTCCATCGAGCCGGCGAAGCCGTGCTGCGCCACCACCTGACCCGAGGTGGTCATCAGCAGCGCCAGCCGCGCCTGGGACTCGGCGACGAAGGTCCCCAGCGGACCCAGCACCCACGGTTCGATCGCCTTCATCAGTTCAGCCGCTCGGCCATGCGCAGCATCTCGAGGCGCAGCAGTCCGAGCGGCACATCCCGCCCCGCCACCGCCACCAGCAGCAAGTCGTTCGGGGCCGGCGCCACCAGCAGCGCCCCGTCGGTCCCCTGCAGGTGCAGGAACCGCGGCCCGCCGTAGCCCGACGAGGCGGTCAGCTCGCTCACCCGGGTGGCCAGCGTCGCCGAGAGCGCCGCGAGCGCCCCGCTCTTCATCCCGCTCATCACCGACTCCGCCACTACCAGCCCGTCTTCCATGCTCACGACCATCGCGCCCCGGATCCCGCGGAGCCGGGTGAGCGAGTCGAGCATCCCCGCGAAGGTCGTGGTCACCGGATCCGCTCCAGCCACTGGCGCGCCGACTTGGCCGCCCGCTCGGCGAAATAGGAGAGCTGCCCGGCGGGCAGTCCCGCGTCCATCGTGGAGAGAAGCGTGGTGTCGCCGGTGGGGCGGAGGACACAGAGGCTCACCTCCGCCGTCTCGATGGTGAGGTGGCCCCACTCGCCCAGTTCGAGGAGGCGGGCCGCGCGCCCCGCCTCGCGCGAGGTCCCGGCGAGCACCGCCGCGGTCGCCTCGGAGATGTCGATGCCGTCGCTGGAGAGGAGCGCGCCCCCGAGGCGGAACCCGTCCTGGTCCACCAGCAGCAGCCGCTCGGTGGCCCCTTCGAGGGTGGAGAAGGGATCGCCGTTGGTCGACGCCACGGCCCGCACCGGCTCCGCCACCATCGGCTCCGGCTCGGGCTCGGGGGCCGGCTCCGCCGGGGCCGCCGGCGCTTCCCAGATCTCGCCGCCCAGCGCCACCCGCTCCACCGCCGCGTGCAGCCCCTGGTCCTCGGGATCGAGCTGGGCCGCGAGCCGCAGGTGATAGAGCGCCTGCTCGGGCTCGCCCGCGCGGTAGTAGAGGAAGCCGATGCCCTTGTGCGCGCCGATATGCTCCGGCGCGAGCCGGAGCACGGTGTCCCACTCGTCGAAGGCGTTGGCGTAGTCGTGCTGGTCGGCGAGGATGCGGGCGTAGAGGTCGTGCGCTTCGGGGAGGTGGGGATACCGCGAGAGCCCCTGCACCGCGACCTTGGCCGCGGCGTCCAGCTGGCGGCGCTGCCGCAGCGCCTCGCCCAGCCGGAGGAACACCAGGCTGGACGGGTCGGCGGCGTACTGCGCGCTCAGGGCCCGGATATCCTCAGTCACGCGACCCCCGGAGCGCGAGCTCGATGGTGAGCGCTGCCTGCCGGACCCGGTCCACCACCGCCATGTGCGCCTCTTCTTCCGGCGGGCGTTCCGCCAGCCGCTTCCATTGATCCCAGACCTGGGCGGCCTCGCGGAAGCGGCCCATCGCCGCGAGGCTCATCCCGAAGAGGCGGTGCGCCGGCGCCGACTGCGGGTCGATCTGCACCGCCTGCCAGAGCGCCTCGGCCGACTCGGGATAACGTCCCGCCGCGAGCAGCGCCCGGCCATGGGCCAGGTGGGCCAGTCCCTCGTCGGGATGCCCCGCCACCGCCTGCTCCGCCGCCTGCACCGCGGCCCCGGGGTCGCCGGCGCCGAGGAGCTGGTCGACTTCGCCCAGGAGGATCGGCAGGTCGGCGCTGCCGATCGCCTCGACCGCGCGGCGCGCGGGGTCTTCCAGCAGGATAATGCCGGCCGTGGCCAGACCGAAGAGCGTCCGCGCGATCTCGAACTCGGGCCGGCCCAGCGCGGCGGCGAGGTCGCGCACCGAGCGCTCCCCGTCGATGACGGTGAGCACTTCCCACTCGGCCGGCAGCAGGTCGAGCGGCGCCGCGGTATCGACCACCGGCGCCAGCTTCGGCACCAGGCCGAGGTGGGTGATCTTCTTCTCGATCCGGGACCACTCGTCGGTACGGCGCGCCGCTTCCATCAGCAGCACACCGGTCGGGATCCGGGTGGCGGCCTCGGTCGGCCACTCTCCCTGCTTCCCTTCCTCGAACGCGAAGTACCCCTCGGACCATCCCACCAGCTCGAAGACCACCTCCTCGATCTGGTGCCGCACGTAGCGGTTCAGGTCCTTGCTGCTCACCAGCCCTTCGGCCATCAGGATCTCGCCGAGCCGCCGGATGTCGCCCGCCGACTGGAGCGCGCGGGCGCGGGCGAGATCGGCTTCACTCAGCCGGCCGGCGCGCGCCAGCAGCTTGCCGAGGGGGAAGGGATTGCTGCGGATTTCGGCGCCGACCACGACCCCGTCCTCGAAGTAGACGGTGCCGGCGTTCTGGCGCAGGTCGGAGGCAACCCGCAACGTGCCCGTCTTCCGGCTCAGGTCGAGCAGCTGGAAGACATCGTGGATGCTCAGTTCCTTGAGCGGTCCCTCGATCGGCACGTCAGGCGGCTCCGGCGAAGATGTGCTGCAGGTCGCGGGCGGAGCGGGCGTGGGTCCGCGCCGCCTGGGCGAAAGGGCCGGCGGCGTTCACCTGGACCACCCGCTCCCAGGTGCGCACCGCGTCGGCGTAGCGGCGGGTGCGGGCCAGCGCGATGCCGCGATGGAAGAGCCCCGCCTCGTTGTCGGGCTCGAACTTGAGGAGCCGCTCGAGCGCCTCGAGCGCCTGCTCCGGCCGGCCGTCGTCGAGCAGCGCCCGGCCCAGCAGCAGCAGCGCGTCGAGGTCCCACGGGTCGTTGAGCAGGATCTCGACCATGAAGTCGACCGCGCTCGCGGGCGTCTCGGTGCGCCGCAGCAGGTCGCCCAGCGAGAGCGCCGCTTCCATGTAGCTCGGGAGGATGTCGAGCGCCCTCTGGTAGGCGAGCCGGGCCCCGATCCAGTTGTCGCGCCGCTCCTCGATCCGGCCGAGGTCGCGCCAGGCGCTCGGTACGGCGGGATCGAGCTGCAGCGCCGCCTGGCAGGCCTCCACCGCGCCCTCGATGTCCCCGAGCTGGGCCGACACCCCCGACTCCAGCATGAGCAGGTCGGGCCGTCCCGGCTCGAGCTCGCGGGCGCGGCGCAGCACGTCGCGGGCGCCGGTCGCGTGGGTGGCGGCGAGCCGCACCCGGGCCACCACCACCAGCGCGTCGACATCCTCGGGCGCCACCCGGAGGAGCTTGTCGGACGTTTCGAGCGCCTCGGCCCCGCGGTCGAGCGCCAGCAGCGCCCGGGCCTCGCCCAGCAGCGCGCGCTCGTCGACCGGGGCGGTGCCGAGGGCCTCGCGGAAGCGCTCCAGCGCCTCGCCGTGGAGGCCGCGCCGGGCGAACACCTCGCCCAGCAGCGTGGTGGCCCGGGCGGGATCGCCGCCCCGCGCCAGCGCCCGCTCGATCTGGGCGGTGGCGTGCTCCAGGAAGCCCTTGGCGATGTAGTCGCTCGCCAGCGCCAGCGGATCGTCGGCCGCGGGCACCGCCCGCTCCGGCGGCTGGAGCTCGTCGAAGATCCGGTCGAGCAGCCGCTCGTCGAAGTTGAACTCGCCGCCCACCTGGTCGGCGGTGACGTCGGCCGAGATCTCCGGGACCACCGCGATCTCGGAGTTCTCGTACTGCAGGTCGATCGTGAGCGAATACTTCTGGGCGACGTAGTACGGCTCCAGCTCCAGCGCCCGCTTGGTGGCCCGGAGGGCGCCGTCGAAGTCGCCCAGGTGGCTCAGGGTGAAGCTGAGGTTGTAGTGCGCCGAGGCGTTGGAGGGATCGGCCTCGACCGCGCGGGAGAAGGCGCTCTTCGCGTCCTCGAAGCGCTTGAGCTCCACCAGTACCAGGCCCACGCCGTTCCAGGCGACGGCATGCTCCCCCACCTCGGCGAGGACCTGGCGGTAGGCCTCGAGCGCCAGCTGCAGCCGGCGCCGGTGGAAGAGGGCCAGCGCGAGGTTGAGCCGCGCGGCGGTGAGGTCGGGCTTGATCCGGAGGGCGCGCTGGAAGGACTCGAGCGCCTCGTCGTCGTCGGGCACCTGGGTGCGCAGGACACCGAGGTTGTTCCACGCGAGGGCGTAGTTCGGGTCCACTTCCATGGCGGCGCGGTACGACTCCGCCGCTTCCTCCCGCCGGCCGGTCTGGTGGAGGCAGATGCCCCGCTCATTCCAGAGCTTGGGCGAGCCGGCGTCGTCGGTGAGGAGCGCGTCGTAGAGCTCGAGCGCCGCCGCGATGTCCCGCCGCAGCAGGTGCACCTCGGCCATCGCCTGGCGCACCAGCCGGGGATCCTCCCCCGCCTCGAGCGCCAGCCGGTACTCGCGGAGCCCCTCGACGTAGTAGCCCTTCTGCCGGAAGGCGAGCCCGAGGTTGTAGTGCGCGAGGCTGGCGCCCTCGACCACCTGCGGGCGGGGCGCGCTCTTGCGCGGCACCGGGGGGCCGGCCGGCTGGGCCTCGGAGAGGCCGGCGTAGCGCTGCAGCGAGAGGTTGCTCTGGGCCCGCGCGAGCGTGGGGTTGAGCTGGGTGGCCTTGCCGGTGGCGGCCCGCGCCTTCTCGTGTTCCCCCATGTCGCCGTAGACGAAGGCGAGGAGGTAGTACGCGTCGGCGTTGTCGGGGTTCTTGAGGACCGCCGCTTCCAGCGCCAGGCGGGCCTGCTCGTTGAGGCCGCGGTTGTAGAGCGCCTCGCCGTAGTAGAACAGGGTGACCGAGCTGTCGGGATCGAGGGCGCGGGCCTGCTCGAACGCGCGGGTCGCGGCCTCGAGGTTCCCCCGTCCCCGCTCGGCGAGACCCAGCTGGATCAGCGCCGCCACATCGTCGGACTTCCGCGCCAGGATCGCGGTGAACTCCGCCACCGCCTCGTTCCACTGCTGCAGCGCCGCGCAGGTCCGGCCCAGCTCCCAGCGCGCCGCGGTGTCCATCGGGTCGCGCCGGAGCCGCTCCCGCAGCTCGGCCACCCGCCGGTCGTAGTACCCGGTCGAGTGGTAGGCGATCTCCAGGTTCTCCTTGGCCGTCTGCATCCGGGGATCGAGCTCGAGGGCGCGGAGGAATTCCTCGATCGCCTCGGGGATCATCCCCTTCTGGTAGTAGAAGACCCCGAGATTGTTGTGCGCTCCCGCGTCCGCCGCGTCGATACGGCGGGCAAAGGAACGCAGGACCGAGAGGTCGCGATCGGAGAGCGCCGGCCCGGTCACGGCGGCCTCAGGTGAGCCGGATGGCGTCGAAGATGGCGCGGAGGCTGGCAAGATCGGGCAGGAGCAGGAAATGCCCGCGCAGCTTGAGCCCGGGATCCTCGAAGAGGAACTGGGTCTCCACGCAGAATACGTAGTCGCGGTCGTACCCGAAATTCATGTAGATCGAGGTGAGGACCGCGCCGCAGAGATCGATCGCCAGGCTCGGCACCGAGGGCACGAGCATCATCCCCATGAAGTCGGAGAGGGCGTTGAGGTAGGCGCTGGAGAGGATGTTGCCGACTTCCTTGAGCCCCGACTGCTCCATCTCGGAGAAGTCCTTGGTGGTCCCGAGCTGGCGGCGCATCAGGATGTCCACCAGCGTGCGGGCGCTCTCTTCCGGGAAGAGCACCAGGGTGCGGCCGGTGAGGTCGCCCATCATGTGCATCAGGACCGCCGCCACCACGTCGTCGGCCTTCCCCAGGATCTCGGGGACTTCCTCCAGCCGGACGATGTTCACCTCCGGCACGCTGATCATGATCCGCCGGTTGGTGAGCTGCGACAGCGCCGTCGCCGCGTGGCCGGCGCCGATGTTGGCCACCTCCCGCAACGCGTCGCGCTGGAGTGCGTGCAGTTCCCTCACGTCGTCCATCACGGCCTCCTCATACCAGCGCTGCCGGATCCACGATCAGGGCCGGGGCGCCATCCCCCAGGATCGTGGCCCCGCTGAACACGGGCAACGTGCCCCGCGGGGCGTCAAAGGGCTCCACCACGATTTCCTGCTGTCCCAGGAGCGCGTCGACCACGACGGCCGCGCGCCGCTCGCCCACCTCGACAATCACCGCCGGGAGCTTCCCGACCGGCCGCACGCCGGTCACCCCCAGCCGCTCGCGGAGCCGCACCGTCGGCACCAGCTCGTCGCGCAGCACGTACGCTTCCCGGCCCTCGAGCGCCGCCACCCGGTCGGCGTGGAACTCCACCGTCTCGGCGATGCCGGCGAGCGGAATCGCGTAGCGTTCCTCACCCACCTTCGCGAGCAGCGCCCGCACGATGGCGAGCGTCATCGGGAGCCGCAGGGTGAAGGTGCTGCCCCGCCCCCGCTCCGTGGCCAGCTCCACCGAGCCGCCCAGGGTGCGCACCCGCGAGAGCACCGCGTCCATCCCCATCCCCCGGCCCGACACGTCGGTCACCTTCTCGGCGGTCGAGTACCCGGGCCGCGACAGCAGCCGGAGCAGCACGTCATCGGCCAGCTCGGTGGTGCCGGCGGGCACCAGCCCCGCCTTGATCGCCTCGGGGAGCGCCTTCTTCCGGTCGATCCCCTTGCCGTCGTCGCTCACCCGGATGAGCACCGTGGTCCGGTCGCTCGCCGCGCTGATGCGGATGCTGCCCTCTTCCGGCTTCCCCGCCTTCTTCCGCACCGCCGGCGGTTCGATCCCGTGATCGACCGCGTTGCGGAGCAGGTGGATCAGCGGCTCGCCCAGCTCATCGAGGATGGCGCGGTCGAGCTGGGTATCCTCGCCGTCCACCTCGAACCGGACCCGCCGTCCCAGCTGCCGCGCGAGGTCGCGCACCACCCGGGGGAAGCGGTCGAACACCTGCCAGACCGGGGTCATGCGGGCCTGCACCACCTCGCCGTGCAGGTCCGAGACGACCCGCCCGATCCGGCTCGCCACCGCCTTGAGCTCGGGCGAGCCGCTGGTCTCGGCCAGCTCGGCGAGCTGCCCCTTGGCGACCACCAGCTCGCCCACCTGGTTCATCAGCGCGTCCAGGCGGCGCAGGTCGATCCGGATCTGCCGGCCACGGCCGGCGCCCTCGGCGGCCGGCTCCGGCGTCACCTCGCCGAATTCGACCTCGCCCACGTCGCCGACGGTGAGCAGCGCCGCGCGGATCTCGTCCTGGGTCGCGCCGGCCTGCAGCAGGAACCCCAGGCGGCCGTCGAAATCGTCCTGCTCGAACGCGGCCGGCTGCGGACGCACCCCGCTCACCGCCCCCAGCGACTCGGCCTTGCGGAGCACCAGCATCGCGCGGGCGCCACGCATCGCCGCGCCGGGGCGGATGGTCACCCGGACGTCGTGCTGCCCCGCCTGCGCTGCCGCGGGTGCGGCGGCCTCCGGCTTCCCCGCCGTGTCGCCCGGCTTCGGCACGGGAGCCGGCGCGTCGGTCCGCGCGGGAATGGCCCAGCTGCCGGTGGGTGACGTCTGCACCGACGCCTGGTCCAGCTCGCCGAGGAGGGGGGTGAAGTCGAGCTTCGCGTCGCCCCCCTCGAGCGCCCCGCCGACACCCTGCTCCAGCGCGTCGGTGATTCGGAAGAACAGGTCGATCAGTTCCCGCCCGCTCGCGGGATCGCTGCGCAGCAGGTCGAGCACCGACTCGGTGCGGTGGGCCAGCTCGGTGAGGTTGGCGTAGCCCATCGCGGCCGCCATGCCCTTGAACGTGTGCATGGCGCGGAACAGGTTCACCACCGGCTCCACGGCGCCGGGGGTTCGCTCCCAGTCCAGCAGCGCCTGGCCGCAGGCGCTCAGCTGTTCGCGGCTCTCAGTGAGAAAGAGGGCGGCGTAGCGGGAGAGGTCCATCGCCTCAGCCCAGGACGCGCTGGACCGCCTCGAGCACCCGGGAAGGCTGGAACGGCTTCACCACGAAGTCCTTGGCGCCGGCCTGGATCGCCTCGACCACGAGGGCCTGCTGCCCCATGGCGCTGCACATCAGGATCTTCGCGGCTGAGTCGTCCTTGCAGATCTCGCGCACCGCCTCGATGCCGCCCATGTCAGGCATGACGATGTCCATCGTGACCAGGTCGGGCTTGAGCTGGCGGTACTTCTCCACCGCCTCGCGCCCGGTCTCGGCCTCGCCCACGATCTCGAACCCGGCCTGCGCCAGGATGTCGGAGATCATGGTGCGCATGAAAATGGCGTCGTCGCACACCAGCACCGTATGGCTCACGCGGGACCTCCGGTAGAACGTTCGGACTGCCAGCCGTTAGCCGTTAGCCGTTGGCCACTGCCCCAGAGCGATTCATGCACCGCCTGGCCGCTTCCACACCGATGGAGCTAACGGCTAATGGCTAATGGCCCCTCTCACCCCAGCAGCGGCGTCACCAGCTTCTCCAGGTCCAGAACTGCAAAAACGCGTCCGTCGTGGTGCCCCACCTGACGGACCAGTCCCGGATCGATCCCCGGCAGCGCCTCGCCATCTTCGAGCTGGTCGGACGCGACCTCGACCAGGTCCAGCACCTCGTCCACCGCGAGCCCGACCGCCCGGCCGGACTGGTCCAGTACCAGCACCGATTCCGGGGAACCTTCGGGCTCGTTGAGCCCGATGACCCGCGACCCGTTCACCACCGTCAGCAGGGTGCCGCGGAGGTTGAGGAGTCCGGAGACGCTTGCGCTGGCCCCTGGGATCCGGGTCGGAATACCGGCCGGGATCACTTCGCGCACCCCGACAGCCGGGGCGGCGCAAACCAAAGAGCCCAGCCGGAAGAGCACGAGCCGGAGCACGGTCTGGTCAGCCATGTGCTTCAAAGAAACGAAGATACGCAAGGGCTCCGGTGGGAGCAACGGCGTCTCTTCTCCCCCCCGCCGCGGTCAGGACGGGAGCCAGATCGGCAGGCCATTCGGAGCGAAAATCGAGGGGTTCGCCGCTGATGGGATGGCGGAAGCAGAGCCAGGCGGCGTGCAGCGCTTGCCTCGGGGCCAGCCGCTCGATCGCCTCGGCGGCGGTGCGCTGGGCGCCGGTCATTCTTCGGCTCCCCCCGGCGCCATAGACCGGATCCCCCACGACGGGGTGTCCGATATGCGACAGGTGCACCCGGATCTGGTGGGTTCGGCCGGTATGGAGCTCGAGCCGGAGCAGTTCGACCAGGTCGTACCGGGCGACCACCCAGGCGTCGGTCCGGGCCTGCCGGCCGGCCTCGGTGACGGTGACCCGCTTCCGGTCCTGGGGGTGCCGGCCGAGGGGGGCCTCGATGACCGTGGGGCTGGCATCCAGGTGGCCCCAGGAGAGGGCCGCATAACGCCGCGTAATGCGGCGGGCCGCAAGCATCGCCCCGAGCTTCCGGTGGGCGGGATCGCTCTTGGCCACGACCATCAGGCCGGAGGTGTCGCGGTCGAGCCGGTGCACGATTCCGGGCCGCCCTTCCGCCCCGCCCGCCAGTGTGGTCCCCCGGGCGACCAGCGCATTCACCAGGGTGTCGTCCCAGTGGCCCGGCGCGGGATGCACCACCAGGCCCGCCGGCTTGTCGATCACCGCGAGATGCTCGTCCTCGTAGACGATGTCGAGGTGCATCGGCGCGGGCACCAGGGTGCGCGGCGGCTCGTGTTCGGGAAACTCCACCTGCACCCGTTCGCCCCGCTCCAGCACCCGCGACGCGCGCGCCACCTGGGTGTTCACCTGCACGCGCTGGTCGGCCACCAGGCGGGCGGCCTGGGTGCGGGAGAGGGCGAGCTGATCGGCGAGGAAGCGGTCGAGCCGCTCCGTTTTCGGAGCGAGAACCGAGAAGGAGAGCGAGGTGTAGGGGGTGAGCAGTAGCGAGGGGTCGGACGCCACTCGCTACTCCTCACTCCTCATCGCGAGGGGAGCGGGGGGCGTCGGGGTCGAGGCTTCGGCGGCGGCCTCCCGCCGGGCGTCTTCGCGCCAGAGCGAGATGGCCAGGGCGATGGCGCCGCAGCTCACCGCCATGTCGGCGACGTTGAAGGTCGGCCAGCGCCACTGGCCCACGCCGAGATCGAGGAAGTCCACCACCCCCTGGCTGGAGCGCACCCGGTCGATCAGGTTGCCGAGGGCGCCGCTGCTGACCAGCCCGAGCGCGAGCTGGCGGAACCAGTCGCCCGGCTCGGCCGCGAGGGACATGCGGTAGAGGGCGACCACGGCCACGATGGCCACGCCCATGAAAATCCAGCGCGACATCGGGCCGAGATCGAGCCCGAATGCCGCGCCGGGGTTGTACACCAGCCGAAGCTGGAACCAGTCGCCGAACACCTCCCGCCCCGCCGACTTGAGCAGGAACCGCTCGGCGAGGTTCTTGGTCACCAGGTCCGCCGCAAGCACGGCGAGCCCGGCGGTCCAGAACAGGCGGCGGTCAGCGCCGCTTTCCATTCTCTTCCTTCTCCTTGCACTCGATGCAGAGCCGCGCGTGCGGGAGGGCGTCGAGCCGCTCGAAGTTGATTTCCTTCCCGCAGGTGTGGCAGATGCCGAACTTGTCGGGGGTCTTGTACAGCCGCCGCAGCGCCTCGTTCACGTGCCAGAGGTACCGGCCTTCCTGCGAGGCGAAGAGGAACTGCTTCTCCCGCTCCATCGCGTCGGTGCCCTGGTCGGCCATGTGGAAGGAGTAGGAGGAGAGGTCCCCGTCCGAGTTCTGCAGGGTGGCGTTGAAGGACTCGTCGTAGTAGCCGAGCTCCTTCATCACGCGGGCCCGCTCCTCGGTGAGGCGCTTCTCGAAATGCTGGAGGTTCTTCTTGTTCATGCCTGCCGCCGCATGGTGAATGTCACGGTGTGTCCTTCCACGTCCACGGTCTGGCGGAGATCGGCCCCGTCCACCGGGGTGCCCAGCAGGACCTGCCGGGCAAGCGTCTCGGTCGCGATGAACGCCAGGTGCGCCTTCGCCGCCTCCAGTACCGGGGCGGGTCCTTCGATGCCCAGCACGATCCGGTCGCTGACCAGATAGCCGGCCTCCCGCCGGAGCCGCTGGATGTGTGAAACCAGCTCCCGGACGAGTCCTTCGGCGGCCAGCGTGCTGTCGATGGTCGGGTCCAGCGCGGCAACGTACGGTCCGGCGCTCTCCACCAGCCAGGAGGTGGTCACCTCCCGTTCAACGACCACATCCTCGGAAAAATACACCACCTCCGCCCCATTTACATCCAGCCGGGCTTCCCCGCCGCCCTCCAGGGCCCGGAGCTGGTCGGGGGAGAGGCGCTCCGCCGCCTTGGCCACGACCGGGGTCTCCTTCCCGTAGCGCTTGCCGAGGGAGCGGAAATTGGCCTTGGCCTTGAGCCGGACGAGGTCGGTATCGGAGGCCACCGTCACGATCGCCTTGACGTTGACCTCGGCCTGGAGGATCGGGAGCAGCTGGTCGAAGCGGGGGCCGCGGGCCGCGACCGGGACCGCCACCTGCATCCGGGCGAGGGGCTGGCGCACCCGGAGCTTGGCCTTCTCCCGGGCGGCGCGCGCCAGGGAGGCCAGCCGTCGGATGGCGTCCATCGCCGCCTCGAGATTCCCCTCGTCGGCCTGGGTGGCCACGGCGGGCCACCCCGCGAGGTGCACCGAGCCGCCGGTGAGGGCGCGGTGCAGCCAGTCGGCCGCGAAGGGCGAGGCGGGCGCCAGCAGCTGGCTCACCCGGACGAGGCACTCCCGCAGGGTGGCCACCGCCGCGGCATCGGCCTGGCTCTCCGGGGCCCAGAAGCGGTCGCGGTTCACCCGGACATACCAGTTGGAGAGGTCGTCCACCACGAAATCGCGGAGCGCCTGCACCCCGGCGGTGGGCTCGTAACTCCCCCACGCGCGGGTCACCTCGGCGATGGTCCGGTCCAGCCGGAGGAGCACCCAGCGGTCGGCATCGGGGCGCTGGGCCCGTGGGGGCGCACCCTCGTCGCGGTGGGCATAGAGCCGGAAGAACTCGTAGGTGTTCCGCAGCGCACGGAAGAAGTCGCCGGTAACCTGGGGGATCTGCTTCTTGTCGAACTTCTTCGGGAGCCACACCTGGCTCGAGGCCAGGAGGTAGAAGCGCACCGTGTCGGCGCCGAACTCCCGGATCATGTCCCAGGGGTTCACCACGTTGCCGCGGGACTTCGACATCTTCTGGCCCTCGGCATCGAGGACCAGCTCATTGACGATCACGTTCTTGTAGGCCGGGCTGTCGAACGCCGTCACCGCGATCGCGAGGAGCGAGTAGAACCACCCGCGGGTCTGGTCGACCCCTTCGCAGATGTAGTCGGCGGGATAGTGGCTCTTGAACTTGTCCTGGTTCTCGAACGGGTAGTGCCACTGGGCGTAGGGCATCGACCCGGAGTCGTACCAGGTGTCGATCACCTCCGGCGCCCGCTTCATGGTGCCGCCGCAGTCGCAGCGCCAGGTGTAGCCGTCGATGTAGGGCTTGTGCGGGTCGAAGTGCTCCGGGAGCGGCTTCCCCCACTGCGTCGCGAGCTCCTCGTAGCTGCCGATCACCTCGACATGCTCGGGCTTCCTGTCGCAGACCCACACCGGCAGCGGGGTCCCCCAGTAGCGGTCACGGGAGAGGGCCCAGTCGACGTTGTTCTCCAGCCACCCGCCAAAGCGCCCCGCCCCGACCTCGGGCGGCTGCCAGTTCACCCCGCGATTCACCTCCAGCATCCGCTCCTTGACCTTCGAGGTGCGGACGAACCAGCTGTCGCGGGCGTAATAGATCAGCTTGCTGGAGCAGCGCCAGCAGAACGGATAGTCGTGCTCGTACTGCTCGGTCTTGAGCCAGCGGCCGTCATGCTTGAGCCGCTTGATGATCGTCTCGTTGGTCTCGTCGGCGGTGACGAGCTTGCCTTCGATCTCGGGCCAGGTGGTGCCGGTGAAGTTGCCGTCTGCGCCCACCGGGCGCAGCAGCGCGAGGTTGTACTTCTGGCCGGCGGCGTAGTCGTCGGCGCCGAAGGCCGGCGCCATGTGCACGATGCCGGAGCCATCCTCGGCGGTGACGAAGTCCATCGCCACCACCACCGAGTGATCCTTGCCGGCGGGGATCGGCACCACGTCGAGGGCGCGGGTGTAGCGCTTCCCGGCGAGCTCGCTCCCCTTCACCGTCGCGGTGCGCACCAGCTCACCCCCGCCCAGCATCTCCTTGAGCTTCTCCTCCCGCGTCACCGCCATCACGAAGAGGCGGCCGGCGTGGGCGGCGCTCTGGTACACGCCGTACTCGAGATCGGGGTGCACCGCCGCCGCGACGTTGCTCGGCAGGGTCCACGGCGTCGTGGTCCAGATGACCAGCTCGCGGGCGCTGCCGTCGGCGAGGGGGAAGGTCACGTAGATCGACTTGTCGCGGACCTTGTCGTAACCCAGCGCCAGCTCGTGGCTCGACAGCACGGTGCCGCAGCGGGGGCAGTACGGCAGCACCCGGTGGCCGCGATACAGCAGGTCGCGCTCGAACTGGCGCTTGAGCAGCCACCAGACCGTCTCGACGTACTCGTTGGTGTAGGTGACGTAGGCGTGCTCGTAGTCCAGCCAGTAGCCTACCCGGTTGGAGAGCTCTTCCCAGTCGCCCTTGTAGGTGAAGACGCTCTGGCGGCAGAGGCGGTTGAACTCCTCGACGCCGAACTCCTCGATCGCCTTCTTCCCGCCGACCAGCTTGAGCTGCTTCTCGACCTCGATCTCGACCGGGAGCCCGTGGGTGTCCCACCCGGCGATGCGGGTGACCGACTTCCCCTGCATCGCCTGGAAGCGGCAGATCAGGTCCTTGATGGTGCGCGCAAAGACGTGATGGATGCCGGGCTTGCCGTTGGCGGTCGGGGGACCCTCGAAGAACACGAAGGGCGGCCCCTGTTCGGTGGCCGCCAGTGTCTGTTCGAAGAGCTGCTCGTCTTTCCAGGTCTTGAGCAGCTCCTGTTCCATCCGGTCGGCACCGCCGTCCGGCCAGGGCTGGTAGGTCATCAGTCGATCTGCGGTACCAGGGCGGCGACGAGGCGGGTGAGGTGCGGTTCGGCCTTGCCGGCGACCGCGAGGATCTGCTCCAGGCTGGCGGGTTCCAGCGCGTCGGGGAGGCACTGATCGGTGATGATCGAGAAGCCCACCACCTTCATCCCCATGTGCACCGCGACGATCACCTCGGGCACGGTGGACATGCCGACGAGGTCGGCGCCGAGCGCCCGGAGCATGCGATACTCGGCCCGGGTCTCGAGGCAGGGTCCGGTCACCGAGACGTAGACACCCTCGCGCAGGTTGATGCCGAGTTCGAGCGCGGTCTTCCGCGCCTTCTCCCGGAGCCCCGAGTCGTAGGGATCCGACATGTCGGGGAAGCGCGGGCCCAGGCGGTCGTCGTTCCGGCCGATGAGCGGGTTGTCGCCGAGGAGGTTGATGTGGTCGGCGAGGAGGACCACGTCACCCGGGGGCCAGTAGGGGTTCATCCCGCCTGACACATTGGTGACCACCAGCGACTTCGCGCCCAGCGCCTTCATGACGCGGAGCGGGAAGGTCACCTGCTGGAGGGTGTAGCCCTCGTAGCGGTGAAACCGCCCCTGCATCGCCACGACCTTCCGGCCCTTGAGCCGGCCCAGGATCAGGCGGCCGGCGTGGGACTCGACCGTGGAGAGGGGGAAGCCGGGAATCTGCTCGTAGGGGATGACGGTCTCGGCCTCGATCTCCTTGACCAGGCCGCCGAGGCCGGTGCCGAGGATGATCGCGACCTCGGGAACCAGGGAGCTCTTCTGGCGGACGGCCGCCGCGGCTTCCTGGATCCGGTCGTACAGCTCGCTCTGGCTCATGCGTGTCGCTTGAGGAGAAGCTCGGTCTGCACCTGGTGGGTGATCTGGGCGTGGGCCTGGAGCCCCTCGACTTCGCCGAGCTGCCGCTCGAGCAGGGCCCGGAAGTTGGCGAGGTAGGCGGCGAACTGGCGGTGCAGCGTCTCCTGCCGCTCGCGGATCTGGCGCTCCTCTTCCTGCGCCTGCCCCACCAGCCGGATGGCGTCGGCGCGGGCCTCGCGAAGGATGGCCTCCGATTCTCGCTCCGCCTGCTCGACGGCGGCCACCCGCAGCTGCTGGGCGGCGAGGAGCGCCTCGTTCATGGCGCGCTCGCGGTCGCGGAAGGCGCGGAGCTGTTCCTGGAAGCCGGAGAGCCGCTCCTCCATCTTGGCGCGCTCGCGGTGCAGGCGCTCCATCTCCTCGGAGACCCGCCCCTTGAACTCGTCGACCTGGATCGGGTCGTAGCCGCGGAAGACCCGCTGGAATTCCTGGGCCCGGACGTCGGATGGCGTGAGGTGAAAGACGTCGTCGCTCATGTGACGCGCTCTCCAAACAACAGGGTTCCCAACCGGACCATCGTGGCGCCCTCTTCCACGGCCACGAGGTAATCGCCGGACATGCCCATCGAGAGTTCGGGAAGCGCGATCCCCCGCCCTTCCTGCTGCTCCTTCAACTCACGCAGCCGCCGGAAGGCGCCGCGCTGGATTGCTTCTTCGTCGCTCAGCTCGGCCATCGTCATGAGACCGCGGGGCCGGAGCCTGGGGAGCGCCATCACCTGGTCGAGCAAGCGGGGCAACTCGTCCGGCTCCACCCCGCCCTTCTGTGGCTCACCCGAGCAGTTCACCTGGAGCAGGATCGGCTGCACCGTGCCGGGCGACACCCGCTTGTCGAGCTCCTGTGCCAGCTCAAGACTGTCGACCGAGTGGATCAGGGCGAAGCGGTTCGCGGCGTGCTTCGCCTTGTTGCGCTGGAGCGTGCCGATCAGGTGCCACTCGACCGCGAGTCCGGCGAGAGCCTCCTGCTTCGCGAGCGCTTCCTGGACCCGATTCTCTCCGACAGCGGTGAGGCCCGCATCGACAGCGGCGCGCACTGCCTCGGGAGGATGCGTCTTGGTAACGGCGACGACGGTGACCTGGTGGTTCCAGCCGCGCCGGGCCTGCCGTTCAGCGATCCGGGCGCGAACCTCGGCCAGGCGCTGCGGGAGACCCGGGTAGGACATGGCCGTAAATGTAGGCGGGGGTTCTAGTTAAGAAAAGGGGAGAGGCGGGTGGAAAAGCAGGGATTCCTCGCCCTGCGGGCTCGGAATGACAGAACGGGGTGGCGGGTTCACCTGAGCCTGCCCAGCGGCCAGTTCTGTCAGAACGTCACCGCTTCACCGCCGAATCCCCGCCCGGCTGCGCCAGCATGTTCAGCATCCCCTGCTTGATTGCCGGGTTGGGCGAAAGGAGGCTGGCCCGCTCCAGGTTCTTGAGGGCGGCGGCGCGGTCGCCGGCGCTCATGTAGGCGTAGGCCAGCTGGGCAAAGGGCAGCGCCAGATTCCCCGCCACCCCCCGGGCCGTGGGCTCGAGCTCCGCCGAGCTGGTCTTCCCGAGGCCGGCGTAGCGGTAGGTCTCCCAGACCAGCCTGTCGGTGGTGGGGACGTCGAGGTTGACCCCCAGAATGTTGTGGGTGTCGATCCCCTTCCTGGTCGTGTCCACCCTGGCGGTCTGGAGCTGCATCACCATCCCCTGCTGCAGGATGTACGGGTTGAGCCCGTAGAACTCGCCCCCGGTGGTGAGCGACCAGGCCACCGGCCGCCGCCCGAGATTCTCCTGGAGCATCCGGAGCACCACGAAATCGTGGCTGTAGAACGGGGTCCCCTTCCGGAGGGTGTGGCTGATCGGCCCGATCTGCACCGCCACATCCTGGGGCAGGAGCTGGGGGATGGCCTGGTCGATCTGCTGGTCGGTCATCGAGTGGGCCTTCCAGGTCGGCGCCACCGGATTGAGCCCCTTCCAGATCGCCGGTGCGCCGGCCTCGTCGAAGGGCCGGACCGGGAAGTCCCGCATCTGGCGCTTGTACCAGTCGGTCTCGGTGAGCGCGAGGCAGACCACCAGCACGTCCTTCCGGATGCCCTGTACCTCCTGGGCCCACCAGAGGGGGAAGGTGTCGTTGTCGCCGTAGGTGAAGAGGATGCCGTAGGGGGGCACCGAGTTGAGCAGGTCGTAGGCGAAGTCGGCGGCGAGCCGGGCGTCGGGCCCGTGGCGCCGCCCCGCGGCGTCGAAGTTGGCCACGAAGGGGAGGATCGCGACCAGTCCCATCGGCACCGCGGCGAGCGCCGGACTGAGCTTGAGCCGCTCGATCATCGCCCGGATCCAGGTGACCAGCCCGAGCCCGGCCCAGAGGCCCCACACCGTGAAGCTGACCACGAAGAAGTAGTCGCGGTCGCGTACCTCGTGGTCGTTCCCCTCGGGATACGATTCGTACCCCATGCTGTAGCCCGGCTTGAAGTTCATGTAGACCACCAGCCCGAGGCCGGTGATCAGCCAGAGCATGAACAGGAGCCAGAAGGACGACCGGTCGTGTCTCCGCTGGAGCACGATCCCGCGCATGCCGAGGAAGGTGAACAGCAGCGTGGCGAGGGTGCGCAGGTTGAAGAGGCCCACCATCCACTTCACCCCGTTGGCCCACTGCCAGTCGAAGTACTGGATGTAGTTGACCAGCTGGAGCCCGAAAATCTTGAGCGTGCGCCCCGGGTTGTCCGGCCCGTGGAGCACGGTGGGATCGTCGAGCGGCGTGCGCACCGGGTACTGCTCCCGCCGGATGACGGCGAGGAGCGATTTCCAGTTGTCGGGCTGGGCCTCGTTGATCGGGGGATGCAGTCCGGCGCGGATGTAGAGGTAGAGGTAGCTGGTCACGCCGATCGAGGCGATGACCAGCGCCACCAGCGCGAAGGGGAGGCTTCCCGCCGTCGCCGCGAAGACCAGCGCCGCGAGGTAGCAGAGCCCGCCCAGGGTCACCAGCGTGGTGCTGCCGAGCCCGCTCCCGATCAGGAGCGCCCAGGTCCCGGCGACCACCGCGGCCTGGGCCCAGTCGGCCTTCTGGGCCGCGGGATCGCTGGCCGGTTCGGTCCAGAGGACGTGAAAGAGGAACGCGACCACCGCCGGCCCCGCGAGCAGCGCCAGCAGGTGATTGCCGATCGAGATGCCGCCGAGATAGAGGATCAGGAGCAGCAGGTGCGGGGCGCGGGTGGTGCCCCGGAGCGCCCGCCAGCGGAGCGCGAGCCAGCACATCGCCGCGATGGTGAAGGTCGCGGCGGCGTAGACCTCGGTCTCGTTGCTGTTCTGCCAGGAGGTGAAGGTGAACCCGGCGATCACCACCGAAGCAAAGGCGCCCCCGGTCGCGATCAACGAGCGGGTCTGGCCCTCGAGATCGGTGGCGTAGCGGCTCAGCAGGTCGTGGATGATCAGGAAGAAGCACCCCGCCCCGCAGGCCGAGAGGGTGGCGGAGAGCAGGTTGGTCCGCTGGGCGAACTCCCCGAACGGAATCAGCGTCCCCCACACATGCCCGATCATCACGAAGAGCGGCGTTCCCGGCGGGTGCGGGATGCCGAGGGTCTTGGCCGCGGCGATGAACTCCCCGGCGTCCCAGAAGGTGACCGTGGGCGCGAGCGAGACGACGTAGCCGGCCAGGACCAGGAGCGAGGCGAGCCCGGCGAGGAGATAGGGAGGACGGCGATCCATGATCAGTCAGTAGTTGAAGAGCTCGTCTTCAGGAAAAGCAGGGATCCCTCGCTGCGCTCGGGATGACAGAACTCCGTGCGCGATGCGACCAATTCTGTCATTCCGAGGAGCGCAGCGACGAGGAATCCCTGCTTCTTCCCGGAACGACAGCCGGTCATGACCCAGCCACCGCCGCGGCCACCGCGAGTGCGTCCCGCGTCTCGGCCACGTTGTGCACCCGGAAGAGCCGGGCGCCCCGCTCGAACGCCAGCACGCAGGCCGCCGCGGTCGCGGCATCCCGCCCCGCCACCTCCCGCCCCGTCACGCTCCCCAGGAAGCGCTTGCGGGAGGGGCCGACCAGGAGCGGCCGCCCGAGGGTCCGGAGCGCCGGCAGCTGGTCGAGCAGGAGGAGATTCTGCTCCGCCGTCTTCGCGAAGCCGAACCCGGGATCGAGCACGATCCGGTCGGCGGCCACGCCCCCGGCCCGGGCCTGCTCGAGCAGCGCCGCCAGCTCCACGCTCACCCCCTGCACCACGCCCGGGGTGTACTCCGCGTGGTCGAGCCGCGCCATCGTGGCCACGGTGCCGCGGGAGTGCATCAGCACCACCCCCGCCCCGCTCCGGGCCGCAACGGTAGCCATCCGCGGATCGAGCCGGAAGCCCGACACGTCGTTGACGATCGCGGCGCCGGCGCCAAGCACCGCCTCCGCCACCTCGGACTTCACCGTGTCCACCGACACGGGCACGCCGGGATGCCGGCGCGCCAGCGCCTCCACCACCGGGAGGACCCTCGACAGCTCCACGTCGGCCGGGACCGGCTCGTTCCCCGGGCGGGTCGACTCGCCGCCGACATCGAGGATGTGCGCGCCGTCGGTGAGCAGCTGGTCGGCCTGGGCGAGGGCGGCGTCGGCGGAGGTGAACTTCCCGCCGTCGCTGAAGGAATCGGGGGTGACGTTGAGGATCCCGACGATCACCGGCCGCTCGAGCGAGACCGGGCCGCGGGCGGTGTTCCAGGTGACCGGCAGCTCGGCCGGGAGCGCCAGCCCGACCGCCTCGGCGACCGGGCCGAGTGGCGGCGGCACCACCCAGGGGCGCGCCAGCGCGGAGAGCCGGGACGCCGAGCCGGCGACGATGGCCCAGTCATCGCCGGTGAACACCTCGAGCCCGAGTTCGGGGGCGTAGCGGACCAGCGCGAGGAGGGCGGCGGCGTCCAGGCCGGCGAGTTCCACTGCCGTGGGCTGTGCCCCCGCCGCCGCGGCCTCGGCCCGGGGTACAGCAAAGCCCCGGGCCGTCAGCGCATCGCGGACGGCCCGGGGCGAATGGCAGGCGAGGGCCCGCGCGATCACGCGCCCATGGGTTCGGCCGGAGGCACCCCGAGGATGGGAGCACGCTGCGGCAGGGAATCCTGTCGCGGCTGAGGCGGCGCGGGCGGGGCCGGCGGCACCGAGGACGACATCGGCGGCAGCGACTTCCCGGCGGCGAGGAGATCGATGTCCTCGCGATCGATGGTTTCCCGCTCGAGCAGCGCCTGGGCGATGCTGTCGAGGAGGTCGCGGTGGTCGCTCAGGATCTTCCGCGCCTTCTCGTGGGCCTCGTCGATGAACCGCTTCACCTCGTCATCGACGATCTCGGCGGTGCGCTCGGAGACTTCGCGGCGCTGGCCGAACTCCCGGCCCAGGAAGATCTCCTGTTCCCGGTCGCCCACGGCCATCATCCCGATCTTGTCGCTCATCCCGAACTGGGTCACCATCCGCCGCGCGATGGCGGTGGCCTGCTCGATGTCGCTGCCGGCGCCGGTGGTCACCTTGCTCGGGCCGAAGATGAGCTCCTCCGCCACCCGGCCGCCGAAGGCGATCGCGAGCCGGCCGATCAGCCATTCCTTGGTCTGGCCGTACCGGTCCTTGTCGGGGAGCGACATCATCAGGCCGAGCGCCCGCCCGCGGGGAACGATGGTGACCTTGTGAATCGGGTCGGAGCCCGGGGTCTTGAGGCTGACCACGGTGTGCCCCGCCTCGTGATAGGCAGTGAGGCGGCGCTCGTCTTCGGAGAGCACCAGGCTCTTCCGCTCGACGCCGAGCATCACCTTGTCCTTCGCGTCCTCGAAGTCCTGCATGTCCACCAGCGCCTTGTTGCGGCGGGCGGCGAGGAGCGCGGCCTCATTGACCAGGTTGGCGAGGTCGGCGCCGGCCATGCCGGGCGTGCCCTTCGCGATGGTCTCGAGCACCACGTCGGCGGCGAGGGGGATCTTGCGGGTGTGCACCCGGAGGATGCCCTCCCGGCCACGCACGTCGGGGGCATCGACCACGATCTGGCGGTCGAAACGGCCCGGGCGCAGCAGCGCCGGGTCGAGCACGTCGGGCCGGTTGGTCGCGGCGATCAGGATCACGCCGTCGTTCGACTCGAAGCCGTCCATCTCGACGAGCAGCTGGTTGAGGGTCTGCTCCCGCTCATCGTGCCCGCCGCCCAGCCCCGCCCCGCGGTGCCGGCCGACGGCGTCGATCTCGTCGATGAAGATGATGCAGGGCGCGTTCGACTTGCCCTGCTCGAAGAGGTCCCGCACCCGGCTGGCGCCGACGCCGACGAACATCTCGACGAAGTCGGACCCGGACATGGAGAAGAAGGGACGGCCCGCTTCGCCGGCGACCGCCTTGGCGAGCAGCGTCTTGCCGGTGCCGGGGGGGCCCACCAGCAGGGCGCCCTTGGGGAGCCGGCCACCCAGACGGGTGAACTTCTGCGGATCCTTGAGGAACTCGATGATCTCCTGCAGCTCGACCTTGGCCTCGTCGGCGCCGGCCACGTCGGCAAAGGTCAGCTTGGGCGTATCGCCGGAGAGCAGCTTGGCCTTGCTCTTCCCGAACGAGAACGCCCGGCTGCCGCCCGCCTGCAGTTGCCGCAGCAGGAAGACCCAGAGCCCGATGATCACGATCCATGGCAGGGCCGCGATCAGGAAGTTGGCCACCCCGATCTTCGGCTCCTTCGCCGAGATCGGCACGTTGGCCAGCTCGAGCTGCTTGAGGATTTCCTCGCTGTCCTTGATGGGCAGGAGGACGGTGAAGTTCTTCGCGGGCCGGTTGTCCTGCTTGACCGCGTTGAGGAACTCACCCTCGAGCTGCTTGCCGTCGTAGACGACCACGCTCTTCACGTTGCCGGCGGCGAGCTGCTGCTTGAAAGCGCTGTAAGTGAACTCCTGCATCGCGTTCCGCTGACTGTTCATCAGCTGGAACAGGGCCATGGCGACGAGCGCGACGAGAACCCAGAGCGCCAGGTTCTTGCTGAGGCTCCGCCAGTCGGGGCGAGGAGTCGGAGGCATACGTTCAGCCATTCAGGCCAATTCCGCGATGTACGGGAGGTGCCGGAAGTCCTCCGCGTGGTCCAGGCCGTAGCCCACCAGGAAGGCGGTGGGAGCTGTGAAGCCCACGAACCGTGTTTCCGGCATCGGGGGCGCGATCCGCTTGTCCAGCAACGCGCAGACCGCCAGGCTCTTCGGCCCTCGTGACCGTAACCGGTTCACAAGGGACGCCAGCGTTCGTCCACTATCAATAATATCCTCGACCACGAGGATATGCCTGCCCGCCAGGGGGGCGGAGGGCTCATAGAGGAGGCGCACCTCGCCACTCGAGACCGTCCCCGCGCCGTAGGAGCTGGCCAGCAGGAAGTCCAGGTGGAGGGGCCGTTCAACCCTCCTGACCAGGTCGGCCAGGAAGAGGATACTCCCCTTAAGCGTACCGATGACAAGGAGATCGCCGTCCGGGTAGGCCCGGGTGACCTCCTTCCCCAGCGCCTCCACCCGGGCCGCGATGGTGGCCTCGTCGAACACCACCCGGGCCAGTTTCCGGCCGGCCGCGCGCGGGTCATCCATGTCGGCTCACGTCCACCCGGAGGGCCGGCTGGCCCGGTTCGGGCACCCCGAGCTCTCCCCGGCATACCCCCGGAATCCACGCCAGCCCGTCCACCCCTTCCACCATCGGCCAGCGCGGCCGGTCACTCGAGGGCACCCGGGCATCCTGGAAGCAGCGCACCGCCAGCCGGTGCCCCACCCCGCGCAGCGGCGTGAGCCGGTCTCCGGCGCGCCAGCTCCGTACCACCAATGCACCGGGGATGAACCACGCCGAGCTGCCGTCGCGCGGCTGGGTAGCGGGCGCGGGTTCGAGCGACCAGTCGACCTCGAAGTCACCCCAGGTGAGGTGCCCCCGGTCGCGCTCGATGGCGGCCAGGGCCGGGGCGGCGGAGGAAACCGGTGGCAGGAGCCGCAGGCGATCCCACGCCCGCTCCAGCCGCCACCCCTCGCCGAGATCGGCGGTGGCACCGCTCTGGGAATCGGTGAGCGTCTTGCACGCCGCCCGAAGCCGCTTCGGGCCGGGGACGGTGCCGCCGACACGCCCAATTGTCTCGAGGAGCGAGAGCCGGAGCGACGCCGGCATCGCGGCGAGCAACGTCAGGTTCACCGAATGGACCCTGCCCTCCCGGCGATAGTCGAGTCCGGGCCAGCGGCGGAGCGCCTGGGCCCAGGCGCGGCGGTCGCGCGCGGCGTGTCGGCTGGCCTGGCGGAGGTTGCTCCGGACCTGGGGCAGCCGCTCCTCGAGCCGAGGCAGAAGGTCGGCGCGAATCCACGAGCGCAGGTGGCGGGGATCGCGATTGGCGGGATCGTCCCACCAGGTGAGTCCCCGGCGCTCGGCGTAGCGCGCGAGGGTAGCACGGGGCCAGTCGAGCAGCGGGCGCACCAGCGCGCCCCGGCGCCGCGGCATTCCGGCGAGCCCGGCGGGGCCCGAACCCTTGAGCAGGCGCATCAGGACCGTTTCGGCCTGGTCGTCGGCGTGATGCGCAAGGATGATGTAGCGGGCTCCCTCGGCGCGGCGGGTGGCTTCGAGCCAGCGGAGCCGGGCGGCACGGGCACGGGTCTCGGAGGTCCCGGGACCGAGGTGGAGCTCACCTGTCAGGCAGCGGAGACCGAGCTGGCGCGCCGCCGCCTCGACGGCGCGGGCGACCCGGGGACTGTCGGGGTGAACCCCGTGATCGACATGCGCGACGATCAGGCCGAGGCCGTGGCGCGCCCGGGTGCGCACCAGGAGATCGAGCAGCACCAGGGAGTCCAGGCCACCGGAGACGGCAACCAGCGCCGGGCCAGCCTCGAGACCCAGCCGCTCGAGCTGGCGGGCAAAGGCCTGCGGCAGGGTCAGGGTCCGCCGCGTCATGGTGCCGGATTCGCCGGGAGCATGCCGAAAGCTAGACCCCCGTGCGGGTTACGGACAGACCGCGGGGTGCGTGTCGCGGGAGCGCGCCGGCTTGCGATCTCTTGAGAGGAGACCTGGCGCGGAGGGCGCAAATGAGCAGGACATTCAGCACGGCGGAAGACCGGATCGACTCGGGCTCCTTCAGCGACATCGTGGCGGTCCTGACCGGCGAGTCGCCCTGGAAAAGCTGGATCAGGCCGGCCACCGAGGCCGCCCTCAAGAACATCCCCACCGATGTCTTCGAGGTACTGCCGCCCGACAACTACAAGAAGGTCCTGGCGGAGCTCAAGCCAAAGGACGATCCCAACAGCACCCCCGGCATCACCAACAAGAAGGCGGGACGGATCCACCTGTCGGGGTACTTCGGGACCAAGTCGCGGGAAGCGATGCTGGGACACGCCCTCCACGAAACGGTGCACCTCGTCTCCCACCAGCCGGGGATCGGCACGCAGCCGCACAGCTCGGCGATCGGGGTCCTGGGGGAGGGACTGCTGGAGGGCCTGGTGGAGCTGATCACCACGGAGATTCTCACCGCCCAGGGGATCGCGCTGGCGGACCCAAAGCGGCGCGGCCACCAGGAGCGGGTGCAGGTGCTCACCGACCTGATGCGGACCTACGGCATCACCCGGGCGATGCTGGCGCGGCCGCTCTTCCGGGGCGACTCCGAGCAGCTGTTCCGGCTCACCGAGACTGCCTTCACCACCGCGGGATGGCTGGCCGTCAAGCAGCTCACCACCGCGAACAACACCACCGGCGCCATCCAGCGGATGGCGAGCTGCCGCCGCGCCGCCGAGAAGGCCGAGCCCGGTGGCTATGCCAGGAAACTCAAGCAGGCGGGCTTCACCGTGACGGAATACCGGTGGGTGTTCCGGTGACCTGCCGGGTCAGCGCTCCGCCGACTCGTTGGTCTCGAGCTGAAAGCGGGGGATGTGGGCCGGGAACGCGACCCCGTCGGACCGGAGGAAATGGTACCGCCCCTCCATGTAGCCGCTGGGAGACTTGAGGACGCAGAAGCTCTGGTACTCGTGCACCTGCCCCTGGGCGAGCGTGGGCTGTTCCCCCACGACGCCCTCCCCTTCCACCACCGTCTCCTCGCCGATCGAGTCGTGAATCAGCCACTCGCGGGAGCGGAGCTGGGCGGTTTCCGTCCCGACGTTCTCGATCCGGACGAAATAGGCAAAAACAAACTGCTGCCGTTCGGGATTGGAGCGTTCGGGGAGGAAGATCGGCCGGACGGTGATCCGGATGCCATCGGTCTGGCGGTAATAGAACGGATGGGAGGGCATGGGGGAAAGGTAGGGGCGAGGAGGCAAAGCGGCAAAGCGGGGAGGCGGCAGAGCGGCGGAGCGGCAAGGCGGCAAGGCGGCAAGGCGGCAAGGCGAATTCTGTCATCCCGAGGAGCAACGCGACGAGGGATCCCTGATCTTCCCCAAGACAAATCAGGGATTCCTCGCTGCGCTCGGAATGACAGACACTGCCGCTTGGCCGCTTTGCCGCCTTGCCGCCTTACTCCCTCTTACGGCTTCGCCGGCTCCTGCTTCTTCTCGAAGTCGCCCGCTTTCACGATCGTGATCCTGGACGGGTCGATGTACCGCTTCATCGCGGCGTTGATCACGTCCGGAGTCAGTGCCGAGACCCTTGCCTCGAGCGCCTTGTCGAAGCCGAGGCTCCGACCGATGAAGGTGTAGTTGCCCAGCTGGTTCACCAGCTGCGGATCCTGCGAGCGGCTCACCTGCCGGGACTGGAGCCAGCCGGTCTTCGCCGCCTTCACCTCGTCGGCGGTGAACCCATCCTTGAGCATCCGCTCGATCTCCTCCCGGAAGGCCGCCTCCAGTCGCCCGGCGTTCTCGGGCGCGTAGATCGCGAAGGTCTGGAAGCCGCCGGTGCTGTCGAGCGCGCTGGCAAAGAGCCCCGAGCCGACGCCGTAGCTGATCCCTTCCTTCTGGCGGATCCGGGTGGCCAGCCGGGAGTTCAGGAACCCGCCGCCCAGCATGTAGTTCCCGAGCACCAGGGCGGCGTAGTCGGGATCGTCGTCCCGGACGTGGAGGTTCATCCCCGCCAGGAAGAAGGCGTTGGCCTTGTCGGGGGTATTGAGCGAAATCGAGGTCGCGGTGACGTCCTTGAACTCCTGCGGCACCCGCTGGAACGGCTTGGGGCTCTTCCACGACCCGAAGATCTCGGTCGCAGTCGCGCTCACCTCGGCGGGATCGAAGTCACCCACCACCGCGAGCTCGCCGTTGCTGGCGCCGTAGAACTCGGCGTAGAAGCGGCGGGCCTCGTCGAGCGAGGCGGCGGTGTAGTCGGCCACCTGCTCATCGAGCGTGGAGACGTAGCGCGGATCGCCCTTCGGATAGGGGTTCAGGTAGCGCTGGTAGGCGTTCGAACCCTGGAAGGTCGGCTCGGAACGGTTCTCCTCCAGCGAGGCCAGGTTCTCCCGCTTGAGCTCGTCGAATTCCTTCTCCGGGAAGGACGGCTCCCGCAGCACCTCACCGATGAGGCGGAGCGCCGGAATCAGGTTCGGGCGGGTAGTCTCGAGGCCGACCCGCACCGAGGTCGGGCCGCCGAAGATGCTCACCCGGGCCTTGAGCCGGTCGAACTCGTCCTTAATCTGCTGGCGGGTCTTGTTCCGGGTGCCCCGCATCAGCATGTCGGCGGTGAGGTCGGGCACGACACCCTTCCCCTGCACCGTCGGCAGCGAGCCGAACCGGAGGGTGAGCGCGAGGTTCACCGCCTGCCCACGGTTGGTCTTGGGCAGGAGCGCCAGCTTGAGCCCGCCGGGCAGCGCGGTGCGGGTGGTGCGCCGATCGATGTTGTCAGGCGAGGGATCGAAGACCTCGCCGGCCGCGAGGGCGGTGTCGCCCTTGTAGTCCTTGACCAGCGCCGCGAAGTCGGGGGTGGCCGGGATCTCGGCGCGATCCGGCTTCTCGGTCGGGATGAAGGTGCCGTTGGTCGCGTTGGAGGGCTTCAGGTAGGCCGCGGCCACCCGGGCCACATCCTGGGCCGTGACCTTCTTGATCCGGTCGCGATGAATGAACAGCAGGCGCCAGTCGCCCATCGCCGCCCACTCGCTCAGCTCGAGCCCGACCTGGTCGGAGCGGTTGAGGGTCAGCTCGATGTTCTTGAGCAGCTGGGTCTTGGCGCGGTCCACCTCTTCCGCGGTGGGCGGAGTGGTGATGGCGCCGGCAATCGCGGCATCCATCGCGGTGCGCGCCTTGGCGAGGTCATCGTCCTTCCGGACCCGGGCGTAGGTGATCAGCACCCCCGGCTCCCGCAGCTGGAAGGCGAAGGCGCCCACGTCGGCGGCGAGCTTGGGCTCGACCAGCGCCTTGTAGAGCCGCCCCGAGGGGGCGTCGCCCAGCACCTGGCCGAGGACGTCCACCGCGGGATAGTCGGGGTGGGAGCCGGCTGGCACGTGGAAGATCGACATCGCCACCTGCACGTCGCCCACCCGCCGGAGCGTCACGCTCCGCTCGCCGTCCTGGGTCGGGTCGAGGGTGTAGGTCGGGTAGATCTTGAGGACGCCACTCCGGTCCGGCCGCGGAATCCGGCCGAACTTGTCCTCGATCAGCGAGAGGGCGCGGGCCGGATCGAACTTCCCGGCGACCACCAGCACCGCGTTGTCGGGCTGGTAGTAACGACGATAGAACGACTGGAGCCGCTCGATCGGCACGTTCTCGATGTCGCTGCGGGCGCCGATGGTCGACTTCCCGTAGTTGTGCCACATGTAGGCGGCGGCGATCGTCTTGTCCATCAGCACGCCGAAGGGATCGTTCTCCCCCGACTCGAACTCGTTGCGCACCACGGTGAACTCGGACTCGAGATCCTTCCGGATCACGAAGCTGTTCACCAGCCGGTCGGACTCGAGGTCGAGCGCCCAGACCAGGTTGGAATCGCTGGCGCTGAAGGTCTCGAAGTAGTTGGTCCGGTCGAACCAGGTGGAGCCGTTGGGCCGGGCGCCGTGGGCGGTCAGCTCATCGGGAATGTTGAGGTGGCAGCTCGACCCCTTGAACACCATGTGCTCGAGGAGGTGGGCCATCCCGGTCTCGCCGTACCCCTCGTGCCGGGAGCCGACCAGCACCGTCAGGTTCACGGTCGCGGTGGGCTTGGACTGGTCGGGAAAGAGCAGCACCCGGAGGCCGTTGGGCAGGGTGTACTCGGTGATCCCTTCCACCGAGGCGCCCCGGGTCGCCTTGACCCGCGGACGGCGGGCGAGGGCCGCCCGCACCACGCTGCAGCTGGGGCCCTTGGCGGGCTCGGCCGCGACGGCCGGCTTCGCGGCGGCGGCGGGCTTGGCGGCGGCAGCCGGCCGGGCCGGGGCCTCGACCTGCTGCGCCGCGAGGAACAGGGGAGTGACGAGGGACAGCACCACCACGGACTTAAACATCGGACGCCTCCATCAGCGTGCCTCAAGGGGCTGGCTTGTGTCAGGCAGGACCCGCTGGAACAGTTCCAAGATACGCCGGTATTCGTCGGTCCACGAGTCGGGGCGGACAAACCCGTGGTCCTCGGCCGGGTAGACCGCCATTTCCCACCCGGTTTTCCCCAATTCGATCAGCCGCTGCGCCAGCCGCACCACGTCCTGGAACTCGACGTTGGTGTCGACCATGCCGTGCGCGATGAGCAGCGGATCCTCCAGGCCGTCGGCAAAGAAGATGGGCGAGGACTGGCGGAACGCCAGCGTGTCGTCCTGCGGCTGGTTCAGGATCCGGCCGGTATAGCCGTGATTGTAGTGGGCCCAGTCGGTCACGCTCCGGAGCGCCGCCCCCGCCCCGAACGACTTCGGTGCCCGGAAGAGCGCCATGAGGGTGATGAACCCGCCGTAGCTCCCGCCGTAGATCCCGATCCGCTCCGGGGGAACGCCCCGGGTGGCGGTCAGCCAGCGGGAGGCGTCCACCTGGTCCGCCAGGTCGCGCCCGCCCATGTGCCGGTAGATGGCGGTGCGCCACGCCCGGCCGTAACCGGCGCTGCCCCGGTAATCGACATCCAGCACCACGAACCCGCGGCGGGCGAGGAGGTGATGGAACATGTATTCCCGGAAATAGTCCGACCAGTAGCGGTGTACGTTGTGGAGGTACCCCGCCCCATGCACGAAGATCACCGCCGCGCCGTTGGGCCGGGCGCCGAGATCCTCGGGCCGGTAGATCCGGGCCGGCACCCCAACGCTGTCGCTCGCCGGGATCGTGACGATCTCCGGGATGATCCACGGCGCGGCCAGGAACTCGGCGGTCGGCGAGACGGTCAGCTGCGCCCGCGGGCTGCCCGGCTTGACCGGCTGCACGAAGAGCTCCGGGGGCCGGTTCGCCGTGGAGAAGACGTCGGCCAGCAGCCTGCCGTCGGGCGAGAGCGTCACCTCGTGCCCACCGGTCTCACGGGTCAGCCGTGTCCTCGCGCCGCCGGCGACGGGCATGGTCCAGGCATGCTGCTCGAACGGTGAGCCTTCGCTGGTATGCAGCAGGAAGGTCCGGCGATCGGGAAGCAGCTCGACCCGGTTCACTTCCCAGGGTCCGCTGGTGAGCGGCCGGACATTGCCGCCGGCGGCGTCAGCGGAGTAGAGGTGCGCGTACCCCGACGCCTCGCTCACGTACCACGCCCGGCCCCCCGGAAGCCACCCGAGGCAGCCGAAGCAGGGCCCGCCGACCCAGGCGGTATCCTGCAGCGCCTCGAGCGTCGCGAGCCGGCCGCTGTCCGCCGACACGGTCTGGGTGTAGCTCCACTTGTAGTCCCGGGTGATGCTCCGCATCAGGGCGTACCGGCCGTCATCGGACCAGCCGTCGAGAATGATCCAGCTCATCACCCCGGTCGTGTCCGACGGCGCCGGCGTCAGCCAGGTCATCTTCGCGTCGGCGGTGCGGAGATACAGCGCCCGCACCGGCTCCTGCTCGTCACCCACGTTCTCGCGACTCTCCAGCTCCTCGACGTAGCCGCTCTTCGTCACCCACGCGGGCACCTTGGTCTTCCGGGCCTTCGCCGCCTTCCCGGACACGATGACGATCGCCGCGTCGCCGGTCGGGGAGACGCGCAGGTCCACCACCTCCTGGTCCTTCCCGAGGTACGCCGGCAGCAGGCCGAGACTGTCACGCCGGGCCCGGTCCAGCTTCATGATGCTGTCGGCCCGGAGACGGTCGCGCACCGCGCCGAAGAGCAGCCGCTGGTCGGCCTCGAGCCGGCGCCGCTGGGCCAGCGTGGTGGAATCTTCCTTCGGGCGGTCGGCAGCGCGGAGGTCGGTGAGCTGCTCCAGCAATCCGTCGCGGAGCCGGATCCGCCACGCGTTGTCGTCGCGATTGAAGGTGACCCACGCGCCATCGGGAGAGAATCGCGGCGACGATTCGGCGTCGCCGGTCCGCGTGAGGCGCCGGACGCGGGCACTGCCGAGGGTGACGAGGAACAGGTCGCCCCGCCAGGCGACCACCCGCGTGGTCCCGTCGGGAGCGAGTTCCCCCTCGGCGGCGACCGGACCGAGGCTGTCGAGCCCGGCCACGCTGAGCGACTCCGGCACCGCGCCGGCCTGCGCCCGGACGCGGTAGGGCTTGAGCTGTTCCCGCCAGTCGGTGCCGGGGGGAAGCCAGTTGAAGTAGATCCAGCGGCTGTCGGCCGACCAGCGGACCCCGGTGGGCTCGCGCCCGACCAGCTCGGGGCCCCGCATGATGGCGGGAAGCGAAGGAAGCTGCTGTGCGGAAAGGGGTGCGGCGAGGAGCGCCAGGCCCAGGCACTGACGGATGGTCGGGAGCATGGCGTGTAACGTAGCGAAAGCGGGCGAGGCAGCCAGCGGAGCGAGATGCCCGGAAAGAAAAACGCCCGGGTTTTCACCCGGGCATAGCTGGGGGCGGATTCGACCGGAACGGCGAATCCGGAGAGAGATTTCCAAGCAGTGTCTGGAAATAGCTGGGGGCGGATTCGAACCGCCGACCCCGGCATTATGAGTGCCGTGCTCTAACCACCTGAGCTACCCAGCCAGATTCGCCCGGCGTACCCCAAAAAGGCCCGCCGAGCGAGGCAAAATCCTACCTACCAGCGACTTACCCGTCAAGGCTGCTTCGCTTCCAGCATCCCCACAGCGCCCTTGGTCGCGTCCGCAAAGGCGTGCGTGACGAAGGGATACGTCCCCGGCTCCCGGAGCCGGAGCTCGAAGATTCCGCTCCCGCCCACCGGCACCAGCGCGGTCTGGACCCCGGTGAGCGGGCTGGTGGTCGAGCCATCGAGGAACACCTTCTCGAAGATCCCGCCCACCACGTGGAAGGACGAGACCCGGTTCGGGCCGGCGTTCACCAGGTACAGCCGCAGCAGCTCGTTCGGCGCCACCGTGATCGGATGCTTGGCGTACTGCGCCACCCGGCCGTTGAAGACCACATAGTCAGGCGCCTGGTCCAGCACCTTGGTCCAGTCGAGCGTCCGCGGGCGGCTGCTGCTGTCCTTCGCGCCGAGATAGAACTCGCTCTGCACCAGCACGAATTCCCGCGCCTTCGGCCGCGGCGTGACGGGATCGACGATCAGCGCCCCGTACATCCCGTTGGCGATGTGCGCCGCCACCGGCGCGGTTCCGCAGTGGTACATGAACACCCCGGGCACCCGCGGCACGAAGCGGTAGTGCACCGAGTCGTTCGGCATCAGGTTGCCGTAGTACTTGTCGGGCGCGATCTCGGCGGCGTGGAAGTCCATGCTGTGGGGCATCGGCGCCCGGTTGACCAGCGTGAAATCCACCGTGTCGCCCTGCCGCACCCGGTACACCGGCCCCGGCACCCGTCCCCCGAAGGTCCAGGCGTCGTAGCTCACGCCCTCGTCGACCGTGACCGGGGCATGCCGGATCTCCAGCCGGATCGGATACACCCGCGCGCGCGAGGGCTCCGGTGCCCGGGCTTCGACGGGGGCGGAATCGGCAGCGGTGCCGATCGGGGCTTCCCCGTGGGAGATGTCGGCGGGAACGGCGGCGGGAGGCTTCGCGGCCTGCTGCTCTGACGTTGAATGTCTCTCTGGGGGTGCAGTCTTTTGCGGCGTGCAGGCGGGAAGGCAGACGAGGGGAAGGAGGACCAGCAACGGCACCAGCGGTGGTCGAGCAGTTGTCATATCGCCTCCGCGATTTCCGGAGTTATTTCGTGGTATCCTGCTGCAAGCGGTAGAGGTACTCACCTTTCCTGATCATGCCGAATTCTTCGCGGGCAATCTTCTCCTGCAGCCGCCGGTCGTTCTCCACCGCCTTGGCGTAGCGCTTGAGGCTGTCGACTTCGGCGGTGAGATCCTCGATGGCCCGAGTCTCCGCCCGTTCCTGGCGGCGAAGCTCGAGCCAATCGAAGGTGGTGTACTCGCCCCCCATGAGGGCGAACACCACGGCACCGGCAAAGACGATCAGGCCCAGCAGGGTGGTACGCTTCACAGGGCGTAGAGATCCCGTCCCGGATAGTGCGCGATGTCGCCCAGCTCCTCCGAGATCCGGAGCAGCTGGTTGTACTTGGCGACCCGGTCGGTGCGGCTCGCCGAGCCGGTCTTGATCTGGCCCACGCTCACCGCCACCGCGAGGTCGGCGATGAAGGTGTCCTCGGTCTCGCCGGAGCGGTGCGAGATGATCGCGCCATAGCCCGCGGTCTTGGCCATCTCGATGCACTCGAGGGTCTCGGTCAGGCTGCCGATCTGGTTGACCTTCACCAGGATCGCGTTGCCCACGCCCTGCTCGATGCCGCGGGAGAGCCGGTCGACGTTGGTGCAGAAGAGGTCGTCGCCCACGATCTGGCAGCGGTCGCCGATCCGGTCGGTGAGGAGCTTCCAGCCATCCCAGTCGTCCTCGGCGAGCCCGTCCTCGATGGAGACGATCGGGTAGCGATCGACCCAGCTGGCGTAGAGGTCCACCATCCCCGACGCCGGACGGCGGCTCCCGTCGCCCTTCTTGAAGACGTACTCGCCGTCCTGGTAGAGCTCGCTGGCCGCGACGTCGAGCGCGATGGCGATGTCCCGGCCCGGCTCGTACCCCGCGGCCTGGATCGCCTCCATCACCGCGTCGAGCGCCGCCTCGTTGCTCGGGAGCATCGGGGCAAAGCCGCCCTCGTCGCCGACGGCGGTGGAGAGCTTCTGCTTGGTGAGCACCTTCTTGAGGGCGTGGAACACCTCGACCCCCATGCGGAGCCCCTCGGGGAAGGTGTCCGCGCCGATCGGCACCACCATGAACTCCTGGGCATCCACGTTGTTGGAGGCGTGGGCCCCGCCGTTCAGGATGTTCATCATCGGGACCGGCAGCACCCGCGCGAGCGGGCCGCCGAGGTAGCGGTAGAGCGGCAGCCCGGCATCCTGCGCCGCCGCCCGCGCCACCGCCAGCGAGACCGCGAGGATCGCGTTCGCGCCGAGGTTGCTCTTGTTGGGCGTGCCGTCGAGGTCCAGCATCTCCTGGTCGATGGCCACCTGGTCTTCGGCCGCCATCCCCTCGAGCCGCGGACCGATCACCTCGTTCACGTTGCGCACCGCCTCGAGGGTGCCCTTGCCGACGTACCGCTTGGTATCGCCGTCGCGGAGCTCCACGGCCTCATGCTCGCCGGTGGAGGCGCCGCTCGGGACCGCCGCGCGGCCGGTGGCACCGCTCGAAAGAACGATTTCGGCCTCGACCGTCGGGTTGCCGCGGCTGTCGAGGATCTCGCGCCCATGAACTTCGATGATGGTGGACATGTCTTCGCTGTTGAGGGTGGTTCCTGGATGACGCCAAACGTACCAACCTGACGGTTCACCGGGCAACCGGCGCGTCCCGGCGCTCAGGCGTAGTGATCGTACCCGGCGAGTTCCACCGTCGCGCCGGCGAGCCGGAAGCGCACTCCGGCGCCCTGCACCACCTCGCCGATCCGCGTGAGCGGCACGCCGGTCGCTTCTGTGAGGCGCGCCGCCTCCACCCGGCCGAACCCGGCCGGCATGGCCGCGAGCAGCTCGTAGTCCTCCCCGCCCCGCCCTGCGAACACCGCCGGCGAGACACCGTCGAGCGCCGCGGCCGCGGGCACATCGGGAGCGAGCGGCAGCAGCCCGAGATCGATCTCGAGCCCGCATCCGGACGCCGCCGCCAGGTGGGCGGCGTCGCCGCCGAGCCCGTCGCTCAGGTCGAGCATCGCCGTCGCGCCCGCGGCCGCCAGCGCGGTGCCCAGCGCGAGCCGTGGCCGCGGCGTCGCAAAGGCTTCGCGCGCCGCCGTGGCCGGCGATTCGCCCCGGAGCCAGCTTCGAAGCGCGGCACGTGCCCCGCCGAGTTGCCCCGACACCCAGACTCCGTCTCCCACACCCGCCCCGCTCCGCCGCACCGGTCGCTCCGCCCGGCCCACCACCGTCACGTTCACCAGCCACGAGCCGGCGCGCGAGAGATCGCCGCCCAGCACCACCCCGCCGACCGAGCCGGTCACCTCGCCCACGCCTCGCATCAGTTCCACCGAGGCCTGCGCTGGCGCATCGGGCGGCGCGCCGAGACTCACCAGCACGCCCACCGCGCGCGCGCCCGCCGCGGCCAGGTCGCTGAGCGCCCCCGCCGCCGCCCGCCAGCCAATCTCGTAGAGGGAGAGCCACTCGGTGCGGAAATGCACCCCTTCGACCGAGAGGTCGGTGCTGAGTACCAGCGCACCGCTCCCCTCGGGGACGATCACGCAGTCATCGCCCACCGCACCCGCCCGCGGCCCGAGTGCCGCGACGATCGCGCGGATCCGGTCGAACTCCGCCCCGCCGCCGAGGGCCGAGCGCCCCGGGTCGGTCACCGGCCCACCAGGTCGAGCTGGAAGCGGACCAGCCCCCGCAGCGTGGACACCCAGAGATAGTCGTCGTCGACCGCGAGCCCGGTGATGTCGCCGGGGAGATCGCCCGGCGCGGTGAGCAGCCGGGTCACCGGCGCGCCGAGCCGCACCGCGCTCACCCCCTTGTCGCCCGCCAGGTAGAGCGCGTCCCTCCCGTTCACCACCGTATGCAGGCGCCCGAACCCGCTCCCCAGCATCGGCCCGAGCGTGAACCTGCCGCTCCCCGGGTCGCGCCAGATCAGCCGGTCCTGGGTCAGCGCCACCAGGGTGTCGCCCCGCCAGGCGAGGTCGACCACCGGCGTCTGGAAGGAGAGCGCGCCTGCCATGGCATCGGGCTGGAGCAGGTCGGCTTTCCCGGGCAGCACAGCGAAGAGCCCGATGCGGGTGCCCACCCAGGTCGTGTCCCCCGAGAGTTCCACCGCGAGCGCCACGTCGCTGAAGTCGGGGGCGATCCGCTGGAAGCCGGCCGAATCGGAATACTCCGCCAGCCCGTGCGCCGTCGCCGCGACCAGCCGCCCTTTCCGCTGCGCCAGGTCGTAGACCCGCGAATCGGGAAGTCCCCGGCCCATGTCGTAGCGCTCGATCTCTTCGTCCTTCGGGGTGATCGCCACCGCGCCCACATCGGTCGCGAGCCAGAGCGCGCTCCCGCGTCCCACCATGCGGCGGGCCTGCGCAAAGGGAAGCCCGTTGGCCCTCGGCCCCTGGAACCAGCGGAGATCGCTCAGGTCCTTCGCCACGAACGTCAGCCCCGGGTCGGCCGAGTTGGTGCGCTCGTTCACGACCCAGACACCACCGTTGCCGGCGAAGACCGCGTCGGCCGCCTCGCCCGGCAGCCCGAACGGCATGGGCACCGGCCGTCCCGAGCCATCGGGGAAATAGACCAGCCCCGCCCCGGTAGTCCCGAGGTACCACCCCTGCCCCGCGAAACCGGAGGCGCGCACCGCGGAGGTGTAGCGAATGTTGCGGAAGCGGGAGGTGAACAGCAGCCCCGCGCTGTTGGCCTGGATCGCGGGATTGGAGCGGATCGCCTGGTCCACGCTGCCGAGCCGGACCGGCCGCTGGGGCGCGGCCGATGGCATCGCCGCGCCGCCGCGGAGCGCGGTGTACCACCCCGCGGAGGTGCGCAGGAAGAGCCCACCCGCCGGCGCATTCTGGTCCAGCGCCGCGTCGGTCACCCGCCCGGCAACGAACCCCTGCTCCCAGGTGCGGATGGTCGGATCGAAGCGAAGCCAGCCGTTCGGGCGGATGAGCCAGAGGCTGTTGTCGAGCGGGTCGGCCACGGCGGCGAAGACGTCGGTGAGGGAGCCCGGCTCCCGCGGAAGCCAGGGCCCCTCCCATTTCCGCGCCAGCGGGTCCCAGCCAATCACCGCGTCGGCGCCGACCGCGTACACCTTCTGCATCGTCGCGGCGACGGCGTTGATGCGGGTGAAGTCCCCCAGCACCGCGCGCTCCTCTGGGGCCCAGTCGCGCTGCGCCGCTGCCCGGCTCGCGAGCGCGCAGCCGAGCAGCGCCGCGGCGGAGACCCGGCGAATCGTGCGGCGGAGACGCTGTGACTGGGGGACCATCGAACCTGTGGGCAGAAGACGCGGGAGTGTTACACCGTCTGGGGCCGGTCGAGCTCCAGGAGCAGCGGGGGACGACGGGTGGCGCCGACCGAGAGCAGGCTGGTCCAGGCGCGCCAGACATCGGGCAGCGCGGCGATCACATCCATCGGGCGGAGCCCGCGGGCGGTGACCCGCCGGGCCGCGAGATCGGCCGCCCGCCCGAGAATCTGGGCCGCGGTGGCCGCCGCCATCCCGGGTTCGAGCCCCTGCGCCAGCATCGTTCCCAGGATCCCACTAAGGATATCGCCGCTCCCACCGGTGGCCAGCCCGGGATTGCCCGCCGCCACCGTGAGCGGCGCCTGCCCCGGCTGTACGATGACGCTCGGCACCCCCTTGAGGAGCACCGTGGCCGCGGAGGCGCGCGCCGCACCGCTCGCCGCCAGCCAGGGATCGACTTCGAGTCCCTCGGCGTCGCCCGGGAAGAGCCGGCGGAATTCCCCGGGGTGAGGCGTGAGCACCACCGCGCGGTCCCGGGCCAGGCTCGCCAGGGCCGCCGCCTCGCCCTGGAAGGCGTTGAGCGCATCGGCATCGAGCACCACCCGCCGGGCACCGGCCACCAGCGCCTCGATCAGGGCACGACGGCCAGCGCCGCGGCCGAGCCCGGGGCCGATCACCACGGCGTCGGCGCGATCGATCAGCTCGAGATGCCGCCGGTCGGGTCCAGCATTCAGGTCGAGCGCAAGCGTCTGCAGATCGGGCTCCGCCGCGGTCAGCGCGGCGATGGTCGCCGCCGGGGCAAGCGCGTGCACCAGCCCGGCACCGGCGGCGAAGCTCGCCCGGCCGGCCAGGCGGATGGCACCGGTCATCCCCTCGTCACCGCCGACCACCACCACCCGGCCGCGCGAACCCTTGTGATCGGCAGCGGTGAGCGGGCGGAGCCAGCCGGCGGCATCGTGGTCGGTGACCAGGCGGGGCCAGCCGGGATCGCCCGGCGGATGCCCGATGTCGACGACGACGATGTCGCCGCACTCCTCCCGGCCGAGGAGATGGCCGCGCCGGAGCCCGCCGAAGGTGATCGTCAGCTCGGCCTTGAGTGAGGGATGGTGCGAGACACCCGTCCCGAGGTCGGTGCCGGTGGGGCCATCGATCGCGACGAGCGGCAGGGCGAGATCGAGGATTCGCTCGACCAGATGCGCCATGGGCGCCCGGAGCGGCCCCTTCGCACCGGTGCCGAGGAGCGCGTCGATGATCAGCCCGACCGCGGGCCACGGTCCCTCGGGCTCCACCACCCGCACCCCCTCGTTGCGCGCGAGGGTCGCCACCTGGCGGTTGAGCGGGGAGATCTCGCCCAGCATCGGCGCGACGAAGACGGGGATGTCGAGCCGGTGGAAGGCGCGCGCCAGCACCCAGCCGTCTCCCCCGTTGTTCCCCGGACCGGCGGCAACCAGCACCCCGGCGCGGAGCCGCTCGGGATAGCGTGCCGCGACCACGTGCGCCGCCGCGCGCCCCGCCGATTCCATCAGGGTGGCGAGCGGAATCCCGGCCTGCTCGGCCTGGCGGTCCCAGTCGTTGGATTGCGCGGGGGAGAGAACGGGGAGGAGCATGGGGGCTGTTAGCTAGTAGCTGTTAGCTGGTAGCTGTTAGCTGGTCTATCGCGGTGCCAGGATACGATGGCGAACGCTGCCTTCGCACGGAGCAGCTAATAGCTAGTAGCTAGCAGCTAACAGCCCTTCGCCCCCGCCAGCCCGGCCACACCCTCCCAGGCATACGGCTCGGCAAAGGCCTCGGCAAAATCGTAGACCGCGGCAAAGTCGCTCTCGCGGTCACCCGGCTGGGTGCTGAGGAGTCCCACGCTCACCAGGTTGTAGACGATCCGGCCGAAGTCATCGGTGCGGTGGATGCCCCAGTAGCCCAGCACCGGCGCCGCGAGGAGGCCGAATTGCTTCACGGCGAAGTCGCGGCAGGCCCAGGAGAGCTCGTGCCCGGTGACGTGCCGGCGCACCTCGAACTGGTTCTGGAGATACTCGATGGCGGCGAGCATGAAGAAATACGCCCGCTCGTGATAGCCGTCGCCCCGCGCCCGGATACGATTCAGGACATCAGTGGAGAATTGCAGGTCATGCATGACTGCAACTCAGGCGGTGCGGGGGCACAACGAACCGGCGGCTCGGGTCATAGCGAGCGAAGCTAGGACCCGAGCCCGGGAGAATCAAGCGCGGCGGCGGGAATACAGCGGGAACGACTTGGTCAGCTCGCCGACTTCACCCTTGACGCGGTGAATGGTGGCTTCATCCTGCTTGGTCAGCACCGTGTCAATGAGCTGGGCCACACGCTTCATCTCGGCCTTGCCCATGCCGCGGGTGGTCAGCGCCGGGGTGCCGAGCCGGATGCCGCTGGTCACGAACGGTGACTGCGGATCGTCGGGGATGGTGTTCTTGTTGACGGTGATGCCGGCCTGATCGAGGATCTTCTCCGCCACCTTGCCGGTGAGGTTCTTGGGCCGGAGGTCCACCAGCATCAGGTGGGTGTCGGTGCCGCCGGAGACGATCGCGAACCCGCGCTCGACCAGCGCCTCGGCCAGCACCTTGGCGTTCTCGACCACATGCTTCGCGTACTTCTTGAAGTCGGGCTGGAGCGCCTCGCCGAACGCCACCGCCTTGGCGGCGATCACGTGCTCGAGCGGGCCGCCCTGGGTGCCGGGGAAGACCGACTTGTTGATCGCGGGACCGAGATCCGCCGTCGAGAGGATCAGGCCGGCGCGGGGGCCACGGAGGGTCTTGTGGGTGGTGCTGGTGACCACCTGCGCGTGAGGCACCGGCGAGGGGTACACCCCGCCCGCCACGAGGCCGGCGAAGTGGGCCATGTCGACCAGGAGCGAGGCCCCCACTTCATCGGCGATCGAGCGGAAGGCGGCGAAGTCGATGATGCGGGCGTAGGCGCTGCCGCCGGCGATGATCAGCCTCGGCTGGTCGCGCTTCGCCTGCTCGCGCAGCTGGTCGTAGTCGATCCGGCCGGTGGCGGGGTTCACGCCGTAGTGGGTCGCCTTCCAGACGGTGCCGCTGTGGTTCACCGCGGCGCCGTGGGAGAGGTGGCCGCCGTGGGGGAGCGACATGCCGAGGATCGACTCACCCGGCTTGGCGAGGACCATGAAGGCGGCGAAGTTCGCCTGCGCGCCGGAGTGCGGCTGCACGTTGGCGAACTCGGCCCCGAACAGCTGCTTGAGCCGGTCGATGGCGAGCTGCTCCACCTTGTCGACCACCTCGCACCCGCCGTAGTACCGCTTGCCGGGATACCCCTCGGCGTACTTGTTGGTGAGCGGCGTGCCCATCGCGTCGATGACGGCGCGGCTCGCGAAGTTCTCGCTGGCGATCAGCTCGAGCCCGTGCTGCTGGCGGTGCAGCTCCTCGTCCACCAGCTCGGCGATCGCGGGATCGGCCTGGCGCAGCGAGGCGTTGTGGTCCAGCGACATGTCACTCTCCCTTGGGTTCGATCTTCTCGACCCGGCGCTCGTGCCGGCCGCCCTCGAAGGGCGTGGTGAGCCAGGCCTTCAGGATGTCGATCCCCTCCGCCTCGCTCACGAAGCGGGCGGGGAGGACCAGGACGTTGGCATCGTTGTGGGCCCGGGCCAGCTTGGCGACTTCCGGGTTCCAGGCCACCGCCGCACGCACCCCGTGATGACGGTTGGCCGCGTAGGCCATTCCCAGGCCGGTGCCGCAGAGCAGCACTCCCCGGCGCACCTCGCCCCGCTCGACCTGGCCGGCAACCGGGTGGGCGTAATCGGGGTAGTCCGTGGAGTCGGCCGAGTGGGTGCCAAGATCGAGCGGCTCGAATCCCAGCTTTTCGAGCTCCTGCTTGAGCCGCTCTTTGAGGGCGAACCCGGCGTGATCTGCGCCGATGGGAATGACTTCAGCCATGGGAGAAGTTAACTCCGCTCACATAAAAATACAGGGTGATTTGTAGAATGTTCGAGGTCATGTTTTTCGTTCCTCGTTCCTCGTTCCTCGTGAACTCGTTCTGATAGACGATGCCTCTCAGGCCATCGAGGCTTCACCGCAAATCCAACGAGGAACGAGGAACGAGTGCACGAGGAACCTCTAGACTCGGATCCCGCCCAGCGCCCCGACCGCCCGGATCCGCTCTTCCCCGACATGGTCCGCCGCCCGGAAGGTCGGAATCTTCTGGGCCTTGGCGGTCGCATAAATCCGAAGCAGCGTATCGTAGATCTCCGCCGCCTTCCGCTTGGCCCGGTCCAGGTCCCACCCCATCAGCTCGCCATACACGTTGATGACGCCACCGGCGTTGATCACGTAGTCGGGCGCATAGAGCAGCCCCTGCTTCTCCAGCGCCTCGCCATGCCGCTCCTCGGCGAGCTGGTTGTTGGCCCCTCCGGCGATCACCTCGACCTTGAGCCGCTTGAGGGTGTCGTCGTTGATCGTCGCCCCCAGCGCGTTGGGCGAGTAGATGTCCGCCGGGATGTCGTAGATCTTCTCCGGATCCACCGCCTCGGCGCCGGTCGCCTGCACCACCGCCTTGACCTTCTCCGGCGCGATGTCGGTGACGATCAGCTTCGCCCCCTCCTTCGCCAGGTGCTCGCAGAGGGAGTAGGCGACGTGCCCGCACCCCTGCACCAGGATCTTCTTCCCCGCGAGGCTGTCGGAGCCCCAGCGGGTCTTCGCCGTCGCCTTCATCCCGACGTAGACGCCATAGGCGGTGACCGGCGAGGGATCGCCGGAGCGGCCGTGGAGCCCCGCCACCGAGTTGGTCTCCATCCGCACGTATTCCATGTCGGCGGGACTGGTCCCCACGTCCTCGGCCGTGATGTAACGCCCCTTGAGCGACTCCACGAACTTGCCGTGCGCCCGGAACAACGCCTCCCGGTCGGTGCGGCGGTTGTCACCCACGATCACCGACTTCCCGCCGCCCAGGTTGAGCCCGGCCACCGCCGACTTGTAGCTCATCCCCCGCGCCAGCCGCAGGGCATCGACGATCGCCTCCTCGGTCGTGCCGTACTGCCAGAAGCGGGTGCCGCCGAGCGCCGGCCCGAGGGTGGTGTCGTGGACGGCGATGATGCCGAAGTAGCCGCAGCTGGGTTCGTGGCAGAGCACGAGCTGCTCGTGGGCGTACTTCTCCATGGACTTGAAGAGATCGATGGTCATTGCGCAGTGCGTTTGAGTTTCGGTGGCTGGCCGTTAGCTGTTAGCTGTTAGCTGTTAGCTGCTCGCGCTGAGCCGTTGAGCATGACCCCTCGACCAACAGCCAAGAGCTAATAGCTAACAGCTAATAGCTATAGAATCCCTTCCCCGTCTTCCGTCCCAGCTGCCCCGCCGCCACCATCCGCCGGAGCAGCGGGCAGGGCCGGTACTTGTCGTCGCCCAGGCCCTTGTGCAGCACCTCGAGAATCGCGAGGCAGGTGTCGAGCCCGATCAGGTCGGCCAGCATCAGCGGTCCCATCGGGTGCGCCATGCCCAGCTTCATGACCGTGTCGATCGCCTCGGGCTTCGCGACCCCCTCCATCACGCAGAAGATCGCCTCGTTGATCATCGGCATGAGGACGCGATTGCTGACGAACCCGGGGTAGTCGTTCACCTCCACCGGCGTCTTCCCCAGTGAGGCGGAGAGTTCCATGATCCGCTTCGTGGTCTCATCACCAGTGGCCTGGCCCCGGATGATCTCCACCAGCTGCATCACCGGCACCGGGTTCATGAAGTGCATCCCGATCACCTGCGACGGGCGCTTCGTCCGGGCCGCGATCTCGGTGATCGAGATCGAGCTGGTGTTGCTGGCCAGGATCACGTCGGGCGCGGTGACCTGGTCGAGCTCCTCGAAGATCTTGAACTTGAGCGCGGGATTCTCGGTCGCCGCCTCGACCACCAGCTCGGCGGTCTTCGCCTGGTCGAGCGAGGTGGCGACGTGCACCAGGCTCACCGCCTGGTCGGCCGCCTCCTGCGTCACCGTCCCCTTCTTCACCATCCGGGCGAGGCTCCCCTTGATCGTCTCCCGCCCCTTCTCGAGGGCCGCCGCCGAGACGTCGATCATCCGCACCGAATGCCCGTGCATGGCGAACACCTGGGCGATGCCGTTGCCCATCGTGCCCGCACCCACCACCGCGACCTGAGTCACGCGCGCTCCTTCCGAGTCCAGTTCCACACGGCCCCCGTCATGATCACGAGGGCAACCGAGGCGAGCAGGCCCCCTTCGGGGCCGAAGTTCCCGCCGGTGAGCCACGAGGGACCTCCCGGCGCGTAGTCGATGAGAGGGATGCGAAAAGGAAGGCCACTGACCGGCGCGTCCAGCGCGGCGAGAGTGGCATTCCAGCCGAAATGCGCGCCCCACGCGGTCCAGATCCCCCCAGGGGCATAGAACACCATGCCGAGGTAGATCCCCGCGGCCGCGATGTTGATGAGACCCAGGGGCGTGGGGTTGGGATTGAGGATGTGGGCCAGCGAGAAGAGCAGCGACAGCGCCACCAGCGCGGGGATCCGGCCGAACGCCCGGGCCAGGGCCACCTGCCCCACGCCGCGGAAGATGATCTCCTCCACCAGCGCGGCGGGGAGGAGCACCAGCGCGGTCTGGCTGATGACGGTGAAATACTCCGCCGCGCCCCCGCTGTCCCGCAGGAACCGGGCGCCGCCCAGCGGCACCGAGAGCCCCAGCGCCACCAGCGCCGGCACGATGCCCAGCACCAGCCCGAGGGCGAACCCGCCCGGCGCCTGGCGCAACGGCGCCCAGCGCAGGTCCGCCGCCGAGAACTTGAGGACGACCCGGCCGAAGATGACGGTGGCAACCCCGAAGCCGAGCAGCGCGGCGACGGTCTGGACGTTGAGATCCTGCGCGGTGGGGGTGGTGACGCTGGGGGGCCGGCCGATCACCGCCACCATGATGGTGGCGAGAATGAGGGTGAGCGCGATCCCGGCGACGAAAAACAGAACGGTCCATCCCACCGCCGCGAGCCGGCGGACCGGGGGATGGACCGTCGGGTCGGTCACGCGTTCGGGCTGAGCGCGCGCTGGGCCCGCCACATGATCAGGGCGGCCAGCACCACCTTGAGCCCGTCGAGCACGAGGAACGGCATCACGCCCAGCGCCGTCGCCTGCTGGTTGCCGCTCACCGCCGCGAGCCAGGCCCACCCGCCCAGGTGGATCGTCACCATGGCGAGAAGCGCGCCCGCGAAGGAGCGCAGCAGGTTGCCGCGCTGCCCCACGCTGCCGGCGATCAGCGCCGCCACCGGGAAGGCCAGCAGGTAGCCGCCGGTCGGGCCGAGGAGCCGGACCATCCCGCTCGCTCCCTGCGCGAAGACCGGCGCGCCGAGGAGCCCGGCGACGAGATACGTCACCAGCGCCCCGGTCCCGGCCACCGGGCCGAAGAGCCCGCCCACCGCGATGACGGCGAGGCCCTGCAGCGTCATCGGCACCGGCGAAAGCGGCACGGTGAACGCCACCTGGGCGCTCACCGCCACGATCAGCGCGCCGAGCGCGAACGACACCGGCCAGGCGATGAGGCGGGTCGAGCGCGGCAGGGTGCCATCGGGGGACGCGAAACGGGTCCAGAACGTGGGTCGGCTCATCCGCTCAGATCCTTTCTACCGAGAGAGCCACCGCATTCCCGCCCCCGAGACAGAGGGTGGCGAGACCGGTGCGCTTGTGACGGTCGGCCAGCGCGTACAGGAGTGTCGTCAGCACCCGGGCGCCGCTCGCGCCGATCGGATGGCCCAGCGCCACGGCGCCGCCGTGGACATTCACCCGCGCCCAATCCCAGCCCAGGGCGCGCCCGTCGGCGATGGCCTGCACCGCGAACGCCTCGTTGGCCTCGATCAGGTCGTAGTCGTTGATGCTCGTGCCCGACTTCTTCATCAGGTTCTGCACCGCGAGGATCGGCGCGAAGAAGAGATCCTTCGGCTCCCCGCCGCCGGTGGCATACCCGGTGATCTTCGCGAGCGGGGTGAGGCCGTGCGCCTTCGCGAAGGCGAGCGACGCCACCACCAGCGCGCTGCCGCCGTCATTGAGGCCGGGCGCGTTGCCCGCCGTCACCGAACCGTCCTTCTTGAAGACCGGCTTGAGCTTCCCGAGCGATTCCAGGCTGGTGTCCTTCCGGGGCGACTCGTCGGCCGCGACCTTCGTGACCCCGCCCTTCCCCGCGATCTCCACCGGGACAATTTCTCCCGCGAACTTGCCCGCGTCCATGGCCGCCAGCGCCTTCCGGTGGCTCTGGAGCGCGAACTCGTCCTGGTCCGCCCGCGTGACCCCCGCCTTCTGGGCAGTGTACTCGGCGTACTCCCCCATGTGGTTCTGGCCGAAGGAGTCCCAGAGGCCGTCGTGAATCATGCCGTCGACCATCGTCTGGTTGCCGGCCTTGATCCCGTTGCGGTAGCCGTAGACGTAGTGCGGCGCCGAGGACATCGACTCCTGCCCACCGGCCACGAGGCACTGCGCGTCGCCCGCCTTGATCGCCTGGGCGGCGAGCATCGTCGCCTTGAGCCCCGACCCGCAGACCTTGTTGATCGTGAGCGCCGGCACCGTCGGCGGCACCCCGCCGTGGATCAGCGCCTGGCGCGCCGGCGCCTGGCCCGACCCGCCCTGCACCACCTGGCCCATGATCACTTCGTCGATGGCGGTGCCGTCGATGCCGGCGCGGCGCACCGCTTCGCGGATCACCAGGGCCCCCAGCTGCGGGGCGGAAAACGAGGAAAGCCCGCCGAGGTACTTCCCGATCGGGGTGCGGCAGGCGGAGAGAATGACAGGTGTGGTAGCGTCGGACACGATAGTCACGAGTCAGGAGTCTCGAATCGCGGGTCGGCGGGGTGGCACCCGCGACCCGTCGTTCTGGCGGCCGGAAGTATAGATGGGGACAGGGGTTGGGGGCAGTCGGGCGGTCCAGCTGCATAGGTATGCAGTGGGCCAACCAGAGGCTACGGGCGGGACAGTGCCACCAGTCGCTGTTCGGCTGCCGCCCGCCGTTCCTGGAACATCGGGTCGGCGGTGCGCCAGGCATGCACGACCGCCTCCCAGTGGACCCGGGCGCTGTCGGGCTGGTTCGCGGCATCCCAGGCCCGCGCCAGGGCTTCGTGCAGCTCGGTGCGGGAGACATACAGGTTGGAGGCATCGAGGGCGCCTCGAAGCGCCGGGGCGAGGATCGCGACCGCCTCGGTTGGCCGTCCCCGCTCCAGCAGCAGCCGGCCCAGCTCCAGGTTGATCTGGGTAAACCCGAACGTCGGTGAACTGATCGCCGCGCGGAGCGCGCCGATCGCCTCATCCGGCCGCCCCCGCGCCTTCCAGAGCAGGCCCCGGGCGTAGTGATAGAGTCGCTCGTCGCGGGCAAAGCCACTGCCCCGTCCCAGCAGCTCGAGGGAGTCGGCGCTGACGGCCAGCGCGGCGGTATCGCCGGCGGCCGCCTCACACATCGCCCGCCGGGCAAGGGCCCATCTCTGCTCCCGAAGCGCGTGCCCGGGCCAGTTGGCAAGCAGCCAGGGGTCGAGCCGTCGCATCACCCCGCGGGTGTGGACCAGGCAGGTCGCGGGAACCCCCAGTTCGAGGTCCACCACCAGCAACCCGATGGAATCCGGCCGCTGATCGAGGCCGGCCCAGCGCGGGTCCCAACGAGGCCCGCCGGCGGCCAGGGCCCGGGCTTCCCGGAGGCGGCCCTGGTTCCGCAACACGATGTTGAGGTACCAGCGCGCGTCGTCCCGGGCCCGTTCATCGGTGCGGTCCAGCGCCAGCAGATCCTGCTCGGCCCGTTCGTACGCTCCGCGGGCGATGGACGCCACCGTGGCCGCGGCGATTCCCGCGCCCCGGCCCTGCCCCGGCTGGAGGCGCGCGAGACGGGCCTCGGCCTCGCGTGCCCCCACCGAGTCGCCCGACTGCCACAGGACGCTGGCCTGGATCTCCCAGGCCCGGGGCGCGTCGGGAATGCGGGTGACGAACTCGCGCGCTACGAGCAGCGCCCGCGACAACGAGTCGGCGTCGAGCTCGAGCCCGACCAGCGACGCGTAGGCGTCGCATTGCCGGCACGCCGGGCCGGGATGGGCCTGCACGGCGCTGTCGAGCGCAATGGTCCGGCGCAGTAACGCCACCGCACGCAGGTAATCGCGCGCCGCCACGACCAGATGCCCGAGAGTCAGGCTGGCATCGGGATCGAGGGGATACCGCGCCACCAGGGTTTCGGCCACCGCCCGGGCGGCGAGGTAACGCGAGTCCCGCCCGGCCACGTCCGCCGTAATCAGGAGCCGCTCCCGCTCACTGGCACCGGCGGCCAGCCGGAGCGCGCTCAGGTAGCGTGCCCGGGTGGAAGGCATGTCGAGTATCTGCTCGGTGCGGGCCAGGTACCAGGTTGCCATCGCGAAGGTGGTGTCCTCGTCGACGGCGGACTGGAAGAAGCGGCGAGCCGCCCCTGGCTCGGACGCGTAGTAGCTGCGCAGTCCTTCCTGGTACAGCTTGAACGCCACCAGCGAGCGGGTCGTCACGTCGGCGATGCCCTCCGCCGGCTGCGACACACCGGCAGCGCGGGCAAACTCCCCAGTCGCCCGGTCGACGAGCCCGAAGACCTCGCGCGCTCCGACGCGGTAGGCCTCGAGCACCCGCCCCGAATGGAGGTCGACCCGCCGCAGCTCGAGCACCAGCGAGTCCTCCCCCACCCGGTAGACACTGCCCTCCAGCAGGTCCCGCGCCCCCGCGGCGCGGGCGATCGCGGCGGCCGTGGCCGATTGTCCTTCCCGCGTCAGGGCCAGGCGCACCTCGGTGAGCCGCGCGGCGGAGAGGACCTGGGTCCCGCGAAGCCGCGCCAGGCTGGTGGCGAGGAGGTCCGCGATCGGCAGCTGCTCGGTCGAATCGGCGGGCACGGGAAGCTGGCGGATGTCGCCAACGGCGAGCGCAGGGGGTGTAACGCCACGCCCGGAGCCGGGCGCGAGCCAGGCCACCAGGGCAAGGGCGGGTAACAGAGCCGCCAGGGCCCAGCGTCGCCACTCGGGGGGGCGAGCCGGGCCGGCCGCGGCGGCGACCTCGGGTGCGCTGGCCGCCACCGGGTGCGGAGGTGCGACCGGGCCCGGGCGCAGCACGGTGGGTACCGCTTCCGCCCGCGCCAGCGCTTCGCGGGTCCCCGGCGAGGGCTCCGATCCCAGATCCCGAAGCAGCCGTTCCGTGAGGGCGTTGTAGACCCGGCGGGCACCGGCCGCGTCGCCACGCGCACCGAGGAGCTCGACCAGGACGCTGTGGACCAGCTCGTTGAGCGGGTCCTGGGTCGCTGCCCAGCGGGCCACTTCGGTGGCCCGGGCGAGCTCACCCGCCTGACGCCGCTGCTGGACCTGCGCCAGCGCGGCGCTGATCGCGGCCGCCTGCATCTCCCGCCGGTGCTCGGCGAGCCAGTCCTCGAATTCTCCCGAGGCCCCGGGCAGGTGAAAGCCCGGCAGGAACTCTCCGCCGTAGTACGCCAGCGCCTCCTCCGACTTGCCCTCCGCCACCAGCCTGCAGAACTCCGCCGCATCGCACTGAAAGAGTCCCGGATCGAGACCAAGATCCTCTTCACCCCGGCTGACAATGACGCCGGTGCCGAGGGCCCGGCGCAGCAGGTAGACGGTCTGGCGGAGGGCGTGCCGGGCGCGGTCGGTGTCGAGGTCGGGCCAGAGGAGCGCAAGGAGGGTGTCCCGCCGCAGGTACCCACCGGGCTGCACCGCCAGGCAGGCGAGCAGGGCCACCCGCTTGGGCTGCGCCAGCAGCTCGCCGGATGCGGAGCCGTCATCCGACCGCAGGTCGATGCCGCCCAACGTCTTGAGACGATACATGGTGGACCTGGGGGCGGGCCGGCGCGGGGGCGTCATACCTGATATGACGCTGCCCGACGACTGTGTGACTCACTCCGCGCAATTCTAGCCCTTCACCCACTCGCTGTCGAACCGATTCGGACTCGGAGCGCGCATGTCCCCAGGCCGCGGCTATCTGACTATTGGCGCAACCTGCGCGGCCCTCTCCCTGGGGTCCATCCTGTCTACCGCCTGCGGCGGCGACTCGGGCGGGCCATCCGGCAACCGACCGCCGGCCGTCACCCCTCCCGGCACGCCCACGGGGCCGGTCGTCACGGCCACGATCGGGCCCGCGGGCGGCAGCCTCCAGAGCGACGACGGACTGGTCCGGCTGGAGGTCCCGGCCGGCGCGCTCGCAGCCGATGCGTCGATCGGGCTGCAGCGGATTTCGGCGCGCGCTCCCGGGGCCGTTGGTGAGGCGATCCGGCTCACTCCCGATGGGCTCCAGTTCTCCACGCCGGTCACCCTGCACTTCGCCTACGACAGCCAGATGGTCGAGGGCTCCGCCCCCGCACTGATGACCATCGTCACCCAGCAGGACGATGGGTCGTGGCTGCTCCTGGGCGAAGACCAGGTCGTTCGCGACACACTGAATCGCCGCTTCGTCGTCACGACGACGCACTTCAGCGATTACTCCAGGCTCCAGGGCTTTCAGATCAGGCCCCCGAGTGGCGAGATCGATCCCGGAGCCTCCATCGGCCTCACGATCAAGGATTGCACGACCATCGTCGATCAGAGCACCGGGACCACCTCGGCCTACGCGGTCGAGTGCGAGAATGCCCCCACCGTGAACGCGCCCGACGATGACCCCCTGGCTCCGCTCCCGACCTTCCGGGGCGACCCGGCCAGCTGGGCGGCGAACGGCGTCCGGGGCGGCAATGCGAGCGTCGGGTTCGTCGGCGGCGATGGGAACAGCGCGGAATTCCTCGCACCGCAGGCGCCGCCCGCCGCCAACCCGGTGGCGGTGAGTGTCCGGGTACGGGATGCACGCGATCGCACGGTCAGTACCCTGGTCGCGAACATCAAGATCCGGAACAGCTGCGGGCCCTCGCTCCGCGCCGGGGCTGGCGTCCTGCTTCGCGACGTCTGCGCCCCGCCCGTGTTCCAGGGATTCTCCCGCTCCATCGTGGACGATGCCCACCCGCTCTATCGGATCGAGGCCACGGTCACCTGGGTCTACGACACCGCCGGCTCCGTCCCCGGCACCGTGGCGAGCTACAAGGCGATCGGGACCACCACGTTCACGGCGATCAACACCTGCATCCAGATCTCCCCCAGCCAGCACAGCTGGCAGCTCAACGACCCGCAGTCGGGCGGCACGCTCACCCTGAGCCTGCCCGACTCCACCTGGACCGGCGTCGGCATCTCGCTCTGGCAGGCGACCTACACCGATACCTGCGATCCCAACTCCACCCCCAGCCAGGCCGCGGCGGGGGGCGCCTGGTTCGGCGGAAGCGGAGGCTTCACCTCCGACCTGGTCATCGCGGGGACCCAGCCGGTGGGAGGCCAGACGTTCACGTTCGACTTCTCGCCGAATTTCCCCGTACTCGGACGCGCACCGCGGCCGCACGCGCTCCGTCCCCGGCCCTAGGACACCCCATGCGCACGCTCGTGCCCCATCTCCTGCGGTCGCTCCCCTGTGCCGCCCTGGTTGTCGCATTCGTCGCCTGCAGTCCCGAGGCGCTGGAATCGCCGGCGCCCGAGTCGGGCGGCGCGCATCCGGAACTGGCCCCGTACGCCCTCGCGCTGGAGGTGGACGTCGCCACCGCCCGGGTGCGGGCAGTCGCGCCAGCCGGCAGCGGCACCAGCGAAGGGCTGGCGTACTCACTGCTCGGCAACGCCGAGGTGGCGCCGACCATCGGCAACATCACCCGCGGCCCGGTGGTCAACGGCCGGGTGGCGTTCCGCTTCGACGTGACGCTCACCAGCCTGCTCAACAGCGGCAACCTGGTGACCCCGACCTTCCCGATCCCGCCGGCGGGCGTGCAGGGCCTGCTGCTGATCCCCTTCCAGGTTCGCGACAAGCAAGGGCCGGGCACGGTGCGCAACGGGCCGGAGTGGGACGGACTGGCGCACAACTTCTTCAACGACGTCACCTGCACCGCCACCTCCGGCGGGAATGACTGCTATCCCTACAAGTTGTTCCCGGCCCCACTCGGGCCGTTGGCATCGACCTCGGCGCAAACGGTCGGCTTCAACATCGACAGCCGGGTGCGCTCGTTCACCGTCCTGATGATTCTCGCGGCCGACATCCAGAACACCCCGCTGCCGCCGGCGGCCTCCGGCGCGATTGCCGGCCGGGTCACCAGCCCCGCCGCGGGCGCGTTGCGAGGGGTGACGGTAACGGCGGGACGGGAGAGTCCGGTCACCACTGATGTGGCGGGTGGATATCAGCTCACCGGTGTGCCGGTCGGCGCGGTGAGCGTGAGCCTGGACAACCTGCCAAGCGGCTGTGTCGCCCCAAGTCCCCAGACCGCGGTGGTGCTGCCGGGCGGCCTGGCGACCGCCGATTTCAGCGTCGACTGCCCCGCCCCACCGGTCACCACCGGGACGGTGGCCGGCACGGTGACGTCGCCGGCACTCGGCAACCTCTACGGGGTCATCGCGGTGGTGAATCCGGGAGGCCGAGGCGGCGCAACGGATGGTGCCGGGGCGTACGCGATCCCCGGGGTGGCCGCGGGCCAGGTCACGGTCACGCTCTCCAACCTGCCGGCTGGGTGCGTGAACCCCGGCGCGCAGCCCGTGACGGTGACGGCGGGGACCAGTGTGCCGGTGAACTTCTCGGTGAACTGCGGCGGCACGACCGGGCCGGGGACCGGCACGATCACCGGCACGCTGCACGGGTCCGCTGGGCCGCTGGCCGACGTCCAGGTGACCATGCAACCGGGCAACCTGACCGCCACGACGGACCCCAGCGGCGTCTTCAGATTCCGCGACCTCACGCCGGGAACGGTGCTCCTCACCTTCAGCAACCTCCCGACCGGATGCGCCAACCCCGGGAGCCAGGCGGTGGAGATCATTGCCGGGCGCGGCGCGGTGCTCAATCTCCAGGTCCCCTGTGCTCCGGTGGGTGGGATCCGCGGAACGCTCCGCGACGCCGATGGCGCCCCAGTGGTCGCCGCGGAGGTGACGGCCGAAGCCGACGGCGGCCTGGTGCGAACCGTGAGCGGGAGCGACGGCGGCTTCGGGTTCGCCGGGCTCACCCCCGGGGCCTGGGTGGTGACGGCCGAGAAGCCACCCACCTGTCCCAGGGTCAGCAGCCCTGTCACCGTCAGCGCGTCGGCCGAGGCCTCCGCGAACCTGGTGATGTCGTGCCCCGCCCAGCTGGCGCTCACGTTCAGCGCGATTCCCTCGTGGGCCGTGTCAGGCATGACGTTCCATGTGGTCGACCCCCAGGGAATCGATCGTCTCACGGCACCGATGACGCAGTCGCCTTTCCACGTCCGGGCGAGTGTTTCCGGCGCTTGGCGCGTGACCTTCCCCGATCTCATCGCCGGGTGCGTCGTCTCGGGACCTGCCACCATCCAGGCGGTGCAGCAGCAGGAAGTCCCCGGGAACTTCACGGTGATCTGTCCCACCGGCCTCATCGCCGGCACGGTGACCGACCTCGACGGCGCCCCGGTCAGTGGCGCACGACTCATCTTCACTCGCGGCGCCTATCTCCTCTCGGCCGTCACCGATGCCGATGGCCGGTACTTCTCGACCGACCTGATCGCCGGCACCTGGCAGGCCACGGTCTCGAAGTTCGGCACGTGCAACCCCGACGCCAGCCCGCTGACGGTTACCGACGGGCAGGCAGTCGCCTACTCCCCGGCCCTCGACTGCCCGCCGAGGGTGATGGGCAACATGATCGCCGTACAGGGTGCGCTCCCGGAGGGACTCACCGCGGAATTCCGTTCTCCGACGGCGGCACCGGTCTCAATCCCTGCGGTCAGCGGGAAATACGAGGCCATTCTCACCCCTGGGGACTGGTTCGTGCGGGCCGGAAACGTCCCGTCCAACTGCCAGGTGCTGGGCGAGCGACCGATGGTGCTGGCGCAGCAGAGCCGGGTCACCAACGACTTCCATTTCGACTGCTCGCCCGCGACCGGGATCGTGATCACCCCGGGCAGCTACGATTTCGGCGACGTGGGAGTGGGTGTGGCGACACCCACGACCTTCACCCTGACCAACAACGGACCGGTCACGGACGGGACGACCTCGCTCGAGATGTTCGGCGATACCGACTTTCGCATGAGCGGCACCAACTGCGCGGGGGGCTTTGCCCTGGCGGCACCGCCCGGAGGGAGTTGCACGTTCTCCCTCACGTTCACCGCCGCGAGCGCGGGGCCTCGGTCGGCCACGCTGGTCATCCACCTCGCGAGTGGAACCACCATCTCGCTCCAGTTGCGGGGAACCGGCGTGACCGGTCCGATCCGGTTGTCGATCACGCCGTCACCCTTCGACTTCGGGTCCGTCGCGGTAGGAGCGTCGGCCCAGCAGGTGTTCACGGTGTCGAACACCGGGCCGGTTCCCACCGGACCGCTCCTGGCGGCCATGCACGGAGGGAACACCCAGGATTTCGTGCCGGCTGGCTTCCTGGGCGACCCGAACTCGACCTGCCTTGGCGGCCTGACGACGGGCCTTGCACCGGGACAGAGTTGCACCCTGACGTTCCGGTTCAGCCCCCTGGGGGTGGGCCCCCGATCGGCGCGGCTGGCGCTTGAGGGCGGGGGCGGCGAGCTGGTGTCCCTGCCCCTGTCAGGAACCGGGCAGTAGCGGGCAGCAGGCTGGTGGCCGAAGGCTCGAGCAGGGTCTGGCGGGGTATGGGGGCGGTTCCCGATATCCTGACAGTGCCACACCTCGAGCCCCAGGCCACATATGCGCCGCTTCCTCAAGTACCCCGTCTACGTCAACCACCCCGGCCGCTATGTGGATGCCCGCCAGCGCCAGATCGACGAGATCAGGTGGAAGGACCGCAGGACCGCCACGCCCCAGGAGCGTGCCAGTGACCTGAGCATGTTCCGGTGGCTGAACTACACCGCCAAGCAGCTCTATGAGACGATCGAAGATCCCTACCCGCCGCCCGACGCGGTGAGCTACGAGAAGGGGGTCATCGAGGTGCTCAACGTGATCGTCACGACGCAGATCGGGCGCCTCCTGCTGAGTGCCCTCGACCAGAACACCCGCTACTGGATTCACCCCCTCGACGACGAGGGCAGGGATCGCTGCGTCTGTCGGGCCTACACCTTCCCGGGAGCCCCCAAGGAGCATGGGGGAATCCGGGTGTACTTCAACCCGACCGATTTCCAGAATCCATCTCGCCGCTGGGTCGGACGCGACGACGTGCTGTTCCACGAGCTGGTGCACGCCTACCGCATCGGACGCTGGACCTACGAGGTCGTCAATTCCGCGCCGGACATGATCAACTGGGGTGACCGGGAGGAGTTCGTCGCGACCCAGATGCAGAACATCTATCTCAGCCAGCGCGGCGGCACCCACTTCTACAAGAGCTATCCGCGCCTCGAGCGCGCCGACAAGGGTACCGCCTACAAGGCGCTCATAGAGGACCAGGAGGCGCTGGGCCAGCTCAACTACCTCGTCAACATGGATTCCCTGATGCGGACCGTGTCCGAGTGGGGACCGGCGGTGGCGCCGTTCAACGCCTTCCGCGACCGGGGCACGCTGGGGAGGATGGGAGGGATGCCCTGAGGGTGAGCGGTGAGCGGTGAGCGGGAGGCAGCGGTGTCATCCCGAGGAGCGCAAGCGACGAGGGATCTACTCTGCCTCGAGTAGATCCCTCAGTTTGTTCGGAATGGCGGCCTCTCACCCCCGCTCACTGCTCACCGCTTACCGCTTACCGCTCACGCTGTTACGGCGTCAGGCTCCGCCGTTCAATCGCCTCTTCCAGCCGCCGAATGAACTCGTCCACCGGCAGCACCTCCTGCTTGTTCCCCGCCCCGCGGGTGCGCACCGCCACCGTTCCCGCCTCCGCCTCGCGCTGCCCCACCACCGCCATGTAGGGGATCTTGGCCATCTCCCCCTCGCGGATCCGGTAGTTGAGCGTCTGGCTCCCGGCGTCGAGCGTCGCGGCGATGCCGGCGGCCTTGAGCCGTTCGGTGACACCCTTCGCGGCGTCGGCCTGCTGGTCGGAAATCGGCAGCACCCGCACCTGCTCCGGGGCGAGCCAGAGCGGGAAGGCCCCGGCGAAGTGCTCGATGAGAATCGCGATGAACCGCTCGAATGACCCGTTCACCGCCCGGTGGATGACCACCGGCCGGTGCTCGTGGTTGTCCTCGCCGACGTAGAGCAGGTCGAACCGCTCGGGTGCGGCGTAGTCGAGCTGGATGGTGCCGAGCTGCCAGGTCCGCCCGATCGAGTCGGCCACGTCGAAGTCGATCTTCGGCCCGTAGAAGGCGCCGTCGCCCGCCTTGAGCTCGTACCCCTGCCCCGTCGCGTCGAGCGCTGCCCGCAGCGCCCCCTCGGCCCGGTCCCACATCGCGTCGTCCCCGATCCGCTGCTCCGGCCGGGTGGCGAACTTGAGCGTGGCGGTGAGCCCGAAGCTCTGGTAGTACGTCAGGATGAACTTCGTCAGCCGGGCCACTTCCTCCGGGATCTGAGATTCCATCAGGAAGATGTGGCAGTCGTCCTGCTGGAACTGGCGCACCCGGGTCAGGCCCGAGAGCGCCCCGCTCACCTCGTTGCGGTGCAGCACGTCATAGGTGCTGAAGCGGAGCGGCAGTTCCTTGTAGCTGTGCTTGCGCGAGCTGTAGAACAGGTAGTGCGACGGGCAGTTCATGGGCTTGAGCGACATGTCCTGCTCGCCCGTCTCGTTGTTGTGCACCAGGAACATGTTCTCCCGGTACTTGCCCCAGTGTCCCGAGATCTCCCACAGGTTCTTGCTGTAGAGGAGCGGGGTCTTGATCTCCTGGTACCCCTCCCGCTGCAGCTCCCGCATGTACCCGTTCAGGGTGTTGTAGAGATGGGTGCCCTTGTCGGTCCAGAAGGCGGCGCCCGGCGCGAAGGGATGGAAGAGGAAGAGGTCCAGCTCCTTCCCGAGCTTCCGGTGGTCCCGCTTCTTCGCCTCCTCCAGCCGGTGGAGGTACTGCTCCAGGTCTTCCTTCTTGAACCAGGCGGTCCCATAGATCCGCTGCAGCATCTGGCGGCGGGAATCGCCCCGCCAGTAGGCCCCCGCGGCGTTGAGCAGCTTGAAGTGCTTGAGCCGGCCGGTGCCCGGCACGTGGGGACCGCGGCAGAGGTCGACGAAGGGCCCGTCGGTGTAGACCGAGATGACCTCGTCCTGCCCCAGGTCGGCGATCCGCTCCAGCTTGAGGGGGTCGTCCTTGAACCGCTTGTTGGCCTCGTCCCGGCTCACCTCTTCGCGCACGAAGGGGTAATCCTTGGTGGCCACCTCGGCCATCCTCTTCTCGATCGCGTCGAGGTCGTCCGGGGTGAACGGCCGGTCCACCCCGAAGTCGTAGTAGAACCCGTCCTCGATGGGCGGGCCGAAGCCGATGGCCGCCGTCGGGAAGAGCTCGCGGACCGCGGTGGCCAGGATGTGCGCGGCCGAATGGCGCAGCACGTCCAGCGCGGCGGGATCCTTGTCGGTCAGGATGGCGAAGCTGCTGTCGGCGGTCAGGGGGCGGTCGAGGTCGCGGACCTGGCCATCGACCCGGGCGGCCACCGCGGCACGGGCGAGACCGGCGCCGATGCTCTGGGCCACCTCGCGGCTGGTGGTACCGCCCGGCACCGTCCGCACGCTCCCGTCGGGGAGCGTCAGGCGAATGTCACTCACGGCTCGGCTGTGGTGGATGCGGGGGGACGAATCGCGGGAGAAACCCGGGGGGAGTAGATGAAGAAGGCCACGAGCCCCGCCACCAGCAGGAGGCCGAGCAGCAGCCAGCGCGTGATCTCACCGCCCGTCAAGCGCACATTATCTTCACTCATGGTGTTAACTTAATCGGCCTTCGACCGCTAATCCACGCATGCGCGCACGCCCCTCCTCGTCAGAATTGCTGGCCTGGTCCATCGTCGGACTCGGACTGGGCCTGGTGGCCGGCATCGGCCTGGCGGGCTGGCTCGGTCCCGGCCGCCCGCGGGACGACGCCCCGAGCCTCGACCCCGAGCGGCCGCTGCGCGCGCCCCGGCCCCTCAAGGCCGCCGCCGCCGAGCGCGCGGTGGAGCGGGCCCTCCAGGCCGACCCCGACTTCGCCGCGCTCGACCTCCGGGCGGTGGCGGTCTCCAGCGGCGTGGTGGAGCTGCACGGCTGGGTGCCCACCCGCGCCCTCCGCACCCGCGCGATGCGCCGCGCCGCCGAAGTGGACGGCATCGAATCGCTGATCAACTGCCTGCTCGTGCACGGCGAAGATGACCCGGCCGAGCCGCTGCTCGACGCGACCGACCAACTGGCATGACCGACACCCTGCCTCCGCAGTACAACCCGTCGTCCATCGAAGGTGACTGCTACCGGCACTGGCTCTCCATCGGGGCCTTTTCCCCCGACGCCCGGAGCAAGGCCGACCCCTTCGTGATCATGATGCCGCCGCCCAACGTGACGGCGGTGCTGCACATGGGTCACGGCCTCAACAACACGGTGCAGGACGTGGTGGCCCGCTTCGAGCGGATGCGCGGGCGCCCGACCCTCTGGCTCCCCGGCACCGACCACGCCGGCATCGCCACCCAGAACGTGGTGGAGAAGCTCCTCGCGAAGGAGGGGAAGACCCGCTTCGACGTGGGCCGCGACGAGTTCGTCCGCCGGGTCTGGGCCTTCGTGCACGAGACCGGCAACACCATCATCGAGCAGCTCAAGGCCGTCGGCACCAGCGCCGACTGGTCCCGCACCTACTTCACGCTCGACGACGGGCTCTCGAAGGCGGTGCGCGAAGTCTTCGTGCGGCTCTACGAGAAGGGGCTCATCTACCGGGGCAAGTACATCATCAACTGGTGCCCCCGCTGCCTCACCGCCCTCTCGAACGAGGAGGCGGAAAAGGAGGAGGTCGACGGGCGCATCTGGCGGATCCGCTACCCCCTCGCCGACGGCACCGGCGCCATCACCGTCGCGACCACCCGCCCCGAGACGATGCTGGGCGACACCGCGGTGGTGGTCCACCCCGACGACAGCCGCTACGCCGCCCTGCTGGGCCGCGCCGTGCGCCTCCCGCTCACCGACCGCGAGATTCCCATCCTGGCCGATCCGGCCATCGACCGGGAGTTCGGCACCGGCGCGGTGAAGGTGACCCCCGCCCATGACCCGCTCGACTTCGAGATCGGCCAGCGGCACGGGCTCGCCGCCATCGACATCATGACCCCCGAAGCGCGCATGGCCGAGACCGTGCCGGAGCGCTTCCGGGGACTCGACCGCTTCGAGGCCCGCAAGCGCATCGTGCAGGAGCTCGAGAGCCTCGGCCTGCTGGAGAAGGTGGAGAACCATCGCCACGCGGTGGGACACTGCTACCGCTGCGACACGGTGGTGGAGCCGCGCCTCAGCGATCAGTGGTTCGTGAAGATGGCGCCGCTCGCGAAGCCGGCCCTCCAGGCCTACCGCGACGGCCGACTGAGCTTCATCCCCGAGCGCCGGGGCGAGGAGTACGCCAACTGGATGGAGAACATCCGGGACTGGTGCATCTCCCGGCAGCTCTGGTGGGGCCACCGCCTCCCGGTCTGGTACTGCGACGGCTGCGGCAAGACCGTGGTGAGCCGGGACGACCAGGTGCGCTGCACCTGCGGCCACACGCTCCGCCAGGACGAGGACGTGCTCGACACCTGGTTCAGTTCCTGGCTGGTGCCCTTCTCCAGCCTGGGCTGGCCAGGCAATACCGCCGACCTGCGGCGCTTCTACCCCGGCACCCTGCTGGTGACCGCCCCCGAGATTCTCTTCTTCTGGGTGGCGCGCATGGTGATGGCCGGCTGCGAGTTCATGGGCGACATCCCCTTCAGCACGGTGTACCTCCACGGCACCGTCCGCGACACCCAGCATCGCAAGATGTCGAAGTCGCTGGGGAACGGGATCGACCCGATCGAGGTGGTGGAGAAGTTCGGCGCCGACGCCCTGCGCTACACCGTGATCGCGGGGATGGCGGTGGGCACCGACGTGATCCTCGACCCCGACGATCTCGAGACCAGCTTTGCCCCGGGGCGGAACTTCGCCAACAAGCTCTGGAATGTCGGCCGGTTCGTACTGTCGAATCTGGAGAGCGAGGAAGTGGCGGCCAAGCGGCAGCTGCGGCCGCTCGCGGGGAAGTATCGCAATGTGGTGAAGCCCACCGAGCTCGGCCTCGCCGACCGGTGGATCATCGCCCGCTGCGATGCGATGGTGCGCGAGGCGACCGCGAACTACGAGAAGTACCGCCTCAACGAGGCCGCCAGCACCATCTACCACTTCCTCTGGAGCGACCTGGCCGACTGGTACCTCGAGCAGGTGAAGCCGCGCCTCTACGGCACCCAGCCCGGCGGCGACGTGGCCCGCGCGGTGGCGGCCCGCACCTTCGAGATCGCGCTCCAGCTGCTGCACCCGATCATGCCGTTCATCACCGAGGCCCTCTGGCAGCGGCTTCCCGGCCGGGCGCAGGGCGCCACCATCATGACCTCCTACTGGCCCATGCCCGACCGCCGCGCGGCCGACGCCGAGGCCGAGCGCGACTTCGCGCTGGTGCAGGAGCTGGTGGGCGCGGTGCGCCAGATCCGCGCGGAGTACGGCGTCGAGCCCGGCAAGCAGCTGGCGCTCCGGATCTCCCGCCGCCACCCCGCCTTCGTGGAAGAGGAAGGGACCATCGCGCGGCTCGCCAAGGTGGGCCAGGTGACCTACGGCGATCCCCTCCCCGAGGCCGGCGCCAACGCCGTGCTCAAGGACGGGACCTCGCTCTACATCACCTTGGGCGAGCTGGTCGACATCCGGAAGGAATGCGAGCGCCTCGGCGCCGAGTTCGCCCGGCTCACCCAGCTGATCCAGTCCCAGGAGACCAAGCTCGGCAACCAGAACTTCGTGAGCCGCGCCCCCGCCGAAGTGGTGGCGAAGGAGCGCGAGAAGCTGGCGAGCATGCAGCAGCAGGTGGCGAGCATCGCCGAGAAGCGGCAGCAGCTGGGGTGCGGGTGAGCGTCGGCGCTGCCTCGCTGCGGCGCACCGCGGCCGGCCTCGCGCTGCTGGCGCTGATCGCCTGCGCCAAGATGGGCGCCCCCCCGGGCGGGCCGCCAGACAAGGTCCCCCCCAAGCTCCTCTCCACCGTCCCCGAGTCGATCGGGGTCTATCCCGGGTGGAAGCAGGACGTGGTGTTCCGCTTCGACGAGTTCGTCAGCGAGGGAAATTCGCCCAACTACGGCCTGGGCACCGGCGACCTCGAGAAGCTGATCCTCCTCTCGCCCAGCAGCAAGGTGCCGGTCATCAACTGGCACCGCGATCACATCACGGTGCACCCCCGCGAGGGCTGGAAGCCCAACCGGGTCTACCGGATCGAGCTCCTCCCTGGCATCCAGGACCTGCGCCGCAACCGCCTCGACACCACCGCCGTGCTGACGTTCAGCACCGGCGGGCCACTCCCCACCGACACGCTGCGCGGCCTGGTGATCGACTGGGTCCAGGGCAAGGTGGCGATGGGCGCGCTGGTGGAAATGATCCTGCAGCCCGACTCGCTGGTCTACCGCACCCTGACCGACTCCGGCGGGCGCTTCCGGGTCGGCCCCCTGCCCCGGGGCGAGTACCTGGTCTACGGGGCCATCGACCAGAACCACGACCAGCGCCGGAGCCGACGGGAGAACTACGACTCCGCCCTGGTCGGCGCCGCCGCGCCGGTCCCGGCCCTCTGGCTCATCCCCCGCGATACCCTCGGGCCCCGCATCAGCCAGGTGAGCCAGAACGACAGCGTGAGCGCGACCATCACCTTCGCGTCCCCGCTCCTGCCGGGCCAGGTCTTCGACAGCAGCAACATCACCCTGCGGCGCCAGCGCGATTCCTCGCTGGTCCCGCTCCGTGCCATCCGCACCCGCGAGCTGGACGACAGCCTTGCCCGGCTCGATCGCGCGGTGCAGGACTCGCTCCGGATCATGCGGGACACCACCCTCTCCGACTCGGCCAGGCGCGCCCGGTTCCAGCGGCCGGTGGAGAAGACCCCCGCACCGGCGCCGGCGCTGGGCAATCGCGGCGGCGGCCGCCCGGTGCGCCGCGACGCCGAGGCCGACTCCATCATCGCCTCCCGCCCGAAGCTGGTCACGGCGCTGGTGGTACGGGTCGATTCGGCCGATGCCTTCGTGCCGGAGGCGAAATACACGGTCGAGGTGATCGGACTCAAGACCGTCGCGGGGGTGCCGGGCAACGCCAAGTCGCTCCTCGCGATTCCCAAGCGGGTGGTCCCCCCGCCCCGCGACTCCACCAAGGCCGACAGTACCGGCAAGGCGCCCGCACCAGCCACCGGGGCGGACACCACCGGGAAGATCAACAAGAAGTCTCGCCCGGCGACGGACTCGCTCAAGGCCAGCCCCGCGGCCAAGCCATGACCGACCCGCGCCGCCACCTCCCCTCGGTGGACCGGCTGCTCAACGAACCCGCCGTGGCCGCCCTCGGCGCGAGCGCCCCGCGCAATGCGCTCGTGGCCGCGGTGCGGGAGTCGCTCGACCGGGCCCGCCGCAGCCGCTCCGGCCCGCCCGCCGACTGGGCCGCCGACATCGCCGAACGGCTGTCCCGCCGCACCGCCCGCTCCCTCCAGCCCGTCCTCAACGCCACCGGCGTGGTGCTGCACACCAACCTCGGCCGGGCCCCGCTTGCACGGGCCGCGCTCGACGCGGTGCGCGACGTGGCCGAGGGGTACAGCGCGCTCGAATACGACCTGGACGCGGGGATCCGGGGCCATCGCGCCGATCACTGCCGGCAGCTGCTCGCCGAGCTGACCGGCGCCGAGGACGGCCTGGCGGTGAACAACGCCGCCGGCGCCCTGGTCCTGGCCCTCAACGCCACGGCCGCGGGCCAGCCGGTGCTGATTTCCCGGGGAGAACTGATCGAGATCGGCGGCTCGTTCCGGATCCCGGAGATCCTGGCGAAGAGCGGCGCGGCCCTGGTGGAAGTGGGGACGACCAACCGCACCTACCTGGACGATTACCGCCGGGCCCTCGTACCCGGCGCCGTGATCCTGACGGTCCACCGCTCCAACTTCGAGCAGACCGGGTTCGTCGCGTCGCCGGAGCCGGCGGAGCTCGCCCTCCTCGCCCGCGAGGCCGGGGCGCCGTACATCCACGATGTCGGGAGCGGGCTCCTGGCCGACCTGGCCGACGCCGGTCTCCAGGGCGAGCCGCGGGTCCAGGATGCCGTCGCCGCCGGGGCCGACCTGGTGATCTTCTCGGGCGACAAGCTCCTCGGCGGGCCCCAGGCGGGGTGCCTGGTGGGGAGCGCGCGGCTCATCGATGCCTGCCGCCGCAATCCCTTCGCGCGGGCGCTCCGGGCCGACAAGTTCACCCTCGCCGCCCTCGAGGTGACGCTCGCGCTCTATCGCGATCCCGGCGCCGCCCAGCAGGAGATCCCGGTGCTCGCGATGCTCACCCTCAGCCCCCCGGAACTCGCCCGGCGCGCCGCGGTCCTCGCGTCGAAGCTGCCGGGCGCGGCCAGCGCTGAACTCGTCGGCGGTGAGTCGGCGGTCGGCGGCGGCGCGTTCCCGGGCGCCACCCTGCCCACCACCCTCGTGGCACTGGATCCCGGTCCGGCGGGAGCGAACAGCCTCGCCCTGCGTCTTCGCCTCGGCACGCCCCCGGTGATTGCCCGGGTCGAGAACGACCGGGTCCTCCTCGATCCCCGGACCCTGCCCCTCGACCGCTTCGACGAGATCGCGCGCGCGATCGAGACCGCGATAAGCGGGTTACAGGACTAGGGGATTGAACAACGGCTCAGCAGTTCAATCCCCAAATCCTGTTCCCAAATCCTGTTCCCGTAAAAGCCAGAGTCCCGCGCCAGGCTTACCCTGACGCGGGACCCTCTCGGAACTCGGAACTCGGAACCCGGAACATCTCTCTAGTACGAGAACACGCTCACCGTATCGACCTGGCTCGCGGTCCCGGTGAATGTCCCCTGGACGATCTGCGGCTGGGCTCCCGCCCGCTGCACCGTCGCGACGTAGTTGGTGGTGGTGAGCCCGCACGCCGACCAGAGGTGCAGGAAGACCACGTACTGGCCGGGGATCGCCTTGCCGGCGGGCCAGACCACGTTCTCGTTGCTGACGAAGGTCGGGTCGCCACCGCCCGGAGGGGTGTTCCGCCCGCAGGCCGCGTTGGCGTCGAGGTCGAGCGTGCCGCCCGAGCCGACGGTGCGGTTGCCGAAGAAGATGTGGTCGCCGTTCGGGTCGATCACGTGCAGGTCCACGTCGGCGGAGTCGTCCCAGGCCACCGAGATCTGGATGTCGCCGGTGCCCACCTGCAGGAAGCGCATGGCCTGGCGCGCGTAGGCGCCGACGCCCGAGCCGTCCTCGACCGCGTAGGCGAACGTCATGTTGCTGGCGTAGGCCGCCGGGTTGGCCGAGATCACGATCCCCTGGGTGGTCACGCCGGCAGGAAGGGTCAGCTCGTAATAGTTGTTGAGGCCGTCGACCGCCAGAATGACCTTGGTGAAGGCCGCGCCCGCGTTGACCGTCTGCTGCGAGCTGCCGCCGTTGATCATCAGGCTGATGCCGCTGACCGCCGCCGCGGGGCCGCCGGCCTCCGCCGGAGCGGGGCCTTCGACCAGCGCCGCCTGGATGCTCCCGTTATTCGCCGAGACACTCGAGATGAAATCCTGGATGTTGAACTCGGTGCCGGGTTTGGTCGTGGCGGTGCACGCCGTAAGCGAAGTGACGGCGGCCATCATGGCCGCTGCGAGAATCCGCCGGTTCCAGAGCTGTCCCATGGTCCTGTCCTCATGATCGGGAAAGTCACGACTGTCTGCACCCCGAAGGGCAATGGCAGGGCCAACCTGGCGCTCCCGCCCGCCGCCCCGGTCCAAGGTGCGATGCTAAGTCCATGCTATTCAGCGGATTATCGGCTGGCCCCGGGCCATCCTGAAGCCTGTCATGAACGCCCGGAGAGGGACCCGAAGCCCTAGAACACCCGGGCGAGGCCCGCTAAGTTCTTGCGCCATGCCAATGAAGCTTGCCGTCTGCGTCTCGGGCCGGGGCAGCAACCTGACGGCCCTGCTCGAGGCGCTGCGCGGCTCGCCGCTGGCCCAGGTGGCCCTGGTCCTGAGCAACCGGGCCGACGCTCCCGCCCTCGCGCGGGCCCGCGAGTGGGGCATCGCCGCTGAGCCGCTGACCAGCTTCCGGGACGGCCAGGAGTGGCTCACCCGCCTCCGGGCGCACCAGGTCGACCTCATCGTGCTGGCCGGCTATCTCAAGCTCGTCCCCGCCGAGGTCATCCGGGCCTTTCGCGGCCGGATCGTGAACATTCATCCCGCGCTGCTGCCGGCCTTTGGCGGACCGGGGATGTACGGCCACCATGTGCACGAGGCGGTGATCCGCGCCGGGGTGCCCGAGTCGGGCGCCACCGTGCACCTGGTGGACGAGGAGTACGATCGCGGTGCGATCCTGGCCCAGGCCCGCGTGCCGGTGCTCCCGGGCGATACCCCGGAGGCGCTGGCGGCCCGGGTCCTCGAGGCGGAGCACCGGCTGCTCCCCCAGGTGGTGCTCCGGGCCGCCCAGGTCGGCCGCCCGGTTCCGCTGGCCGATACGCTGTCTTCCCCCGCATGAAGAGTCTCAGGAGGTTCGTGTGCCCCGGGCGTTGATTTCGGTGAGTGACAAGCGGGGGATCGTCCCCTTTGCGCAGGGGCTGGTCGACCTGGGGTGGGACCTCATCTCCACCGGTGGCACCTTCGCCGCGCTGCGCGCCGCGGGCGTCCCGGTCACCTCGGTCGAGTCGGTCACCGGGTTCCCCGAGATCCTCGATGGGCGGGTGAAGACCCTGCACCCGGCGATCCACGCCGCCCTCCTGGCCCGGCGGGACGTGCCCGAGCACATGGCGGCGCTCGCCGCCCGCGGGATCGTCCCGATCGACCTGCTGGCGGTGAACCTCTATCCCTTCCGCGAGACGGTGGCCAAGCCCCACGTCTCCTTCGAGGACGCGATCGAGAACATCGACGTGGGCGGGCCGACCATGCTCCGCTCCGCCGCCAAGAACCACGAGTCGGTCATCGTCATCAGCGACCCGACCGACTACGGCAAGGTGCTCGACCGGCTCAAGGCCGGCGGGATCACCGACGCCGAGCGCCGGGCCCTCGCGGCCAAGGTCTTCAGCCACACCGCCGACTACGACGGCGCCATCACCCGCTACCTCACGCCCCAGGAAGACGGGCTCCCCGACCGGATCCAGTTCTCCTTCGAGCGGCTGATGCCGCTCCGCTACGGCGAGAATCCCAGCCAGCGGGCCGGCCTCTATATCGATGAGGAGCCGCGCGGCCTGCGCGACCTCAAGCAGCGCCAGGGCAAGGAACTCTCCTTCAACAACATCCTGGACCTCGACGCGGCGATGTGGACCGCCTCGCTGTGGACCAGCCGTCCTGCCTGTGCCATCATCAAGCACACCACCCCCTGCGGGGTGGCGGTGGCGGCATCGGCGCACGAGGCCTTCCGCAGGGCGCTCTCCTGCGATCCCCAGTCGGCCTTCGGCGGAGTGGTGGCCTTCAACACCGTGGTCGACAAGGTGACCGCCGAGGCGATGACCGAGCTCTTCCTCGAGGTGATCGTGGCGCCGTCCTTCCACGACGAGGCCCTCAAGGTCCTGGCCGCCAAGAAGAATCTCCGTGCCGTGGAGCTCCCCGTGAGCCGCGGCGCCGGCGGGCTCGACCTCAAGCGGGTCCGCGGCGGTATCCTGCTGCAGGACCGCTTCCTCCCCGAGGCCAGCGAGGGCGACTGGAAGGTGGTGACCGCCCGCACCCCCACCGAGAAGGAATGGGTCGACCTGCGCTTCGCCTGGCTCGCGGTGGCCACCGTGAAGTCCAACGCGGTGCTGCTCGCGCGGGACGAGACCACGATCGGCATCGGGGCCGGACAGATGAGCCGGGTGGACAGCTCCTTCATGGCGGTGCACAAGGCCCGCCAGCAGGGGCACGACCCCAAGGGCGCGGTGATGGCCTCCGACGCATTCTTCCCCTTCCCGGACGGCGTCGAGGAAGCCGCCGCCGCGGGAATTTCCGCCATCATCCAGCCGGGCGGCTCGGTGCGCGACGCCGACGTGATCGCCGCCGCCGACCGGCTCGGGATCGCGATGGTGGTGACCGGCAAGCGGCAGTTCCGTCACTAGACTCCGACACTACTCCCGATAGATGACCTCTCCCGCCACGACCGACCGCGACCCACCGCCATACCTCTTTGCCGGGCTGACCGGCCTGGTGGTCCTCGGCATCTACATCGCCACCCTGGCGCCGACCACGGCGTTCTGGGACACCTCCGAGTACATCGCGGCGGCCTACGTCCTGGGGATTCCCCACCCGCCGGGGAATCCCCTCTTCGTCCTGCTGGCCCACGTCTGGGGCGCGATTCCCTTCGCGGCCGACTACGCCGTCCGGATCAACCTCTTCGCCGCCGCCACCAGCGCCTGCTCCGCCGCGCTCTGGTTCCTGGTGGCCGACCGCTGGATGCGCGACGTGGTCCCGGTCCGCTGGGCCCGGCTCGCCGCCGCCTTCGCGGGGGTGCTGGTGAGCGCCACCGCCTGGACCGTCTGGAACCAGTCCACGGTGAACGAGAAGGTGTACACCGTCTCGATGCTCTCCACCGCGCTGGTGATGTGGCTCGGGGTGCACTGGGCCGACGACGAGCAGGGGGAGCACCGCGACCGCTACCTGATCCTCATCGCCTACGTCCTGGCGCTCTCCTCGACCAACCACATGATGGGCGTGCTGGCCGCGCCGGCGGTGGCGATCTACGTCCTCGCGACCGAGCCGCGGATGCTGCTCAAGCCCTGGGTCCTCTGGCTCGGCGTGACGCTGGCGCTGGCGGTCTCCGGCAAGTGGACCGCGCTGGTGGACGGCGAAGCCGCCGAGAAGGGGGCGATCGCGGTGGTGCTGCTGGTGCTGCTGGCCTATACCGCCTGGCGCGATGCCGGGGAGTTCCGCCGCCCGATGCTCTACCTGGCGATCGGCGCGGTGGTGGTGGGGATTTCCCTCAACTACCTCTTCCTCCCGATCCGGGCCCTCAAGTACCCCGCGATCAACGAGGGGGAGCCGACCACCTGGAACGCCCTCCTCGAGGTGCTCAACCGCGCCCAGTACGGGAAGCCGCCGCTCACCTTCCGGCAGACCGACCTGGTCTCCCAGCTGGGGAACTACCTCCAGTACTACGGCTGGCAGTTTGCCCGCGACTGGGGTGCGGGGATCGGCCGGATGGCGATGATCGTCTTCACCGCCCTGTGGCTGACCGGCGCGGGGGCCCTCTGGTCGCGCGACCGGCGCGCCTTCTGGGCCTCCATGACCCTGATGGTGACGGTGACGCTGGCGCTGGTGTTCTACCTCAACTTCAAGTGCGGCTACTCCTACAACCTCGCCACCCCCGACCGCTGCCCGGTGGGCCATGAGGTCCGCGAGCGGGACTACTTCTTCGTGGTCTCCTTCGCCGCCTTCGGGCTCTGGATCGCGGTGGGCTTCGGCGAGATCCTCCGGCTGCTGGCCGAGGCCGCCGGCAAGCGCGGCGGCGCCCCCCGCTACGCCCTCGGCACCCCGGTGCTGGCGCTGGCGCTGCTGCCGCTCTTCGCCAACCATGTCACCGCCTCGCGGGCTAACGAGACCCTGGCCCGCGACTTCGCCCGCGACCTCCTCGAGTCGGTCGAGCCCTACGGCGTGCTCGTCACCGCCGGCGACAACGACACCTTCCCCCTCTGGTTCGCCCAGGAGGTGATGGGCATCCGGCGGGACGTGACGCTCGCCAACCTGTCGCTGATGAACACCCGCTGGCACCTCCAGCAGCTGCGCCGGAAGGAGACCCCGGCGTTCGATGCCAGCAAGGCCGACCCGATCTGGAAGGACTGGAAGGCGGAGCGGCCGACCACCCCGCCGCTGACGCTGTCGGAGAAGGAGATCAACGAGATGCCCGAGGCCCAGATGGTCCCGGCGAAGTCGGGGATCAAGCTGGGTGACGTGCAGATCGCCTTCGGGCAGGACTCGATCCTGTACCTCTCGGACCTGATGTCGATCTTCCTGATCCGGGACAACCTCGGCAAGCGCCCGATCTACTTCGCCTGGAGCGATGCCGACTTCCCCGACCGGACCCTCGGCCTGTCGAGCTACATGGCCACCCAGGGGCTGGTCCGGAAGCTCAACCCGACGCCGCTCGAGCCGGGCAAGAACGGCATGGCGCTGAACCGCGGCCTCGGCTTCGTGGACGTGCCCCGGACCCGGGACCTGCTGTTCAACGTCTACCGGTTCGACGCCGCGTCCCGGAACCGGCCCAAGGGGTGGGTGGACCGCCCCAGCCAGTCGATCCTCTCGCTCTACAGCGTGGTGTACGGGCTCATCGGCCCGTCCTTCCGGGAGTCGGGCGACACCGCCCTGGCCGCCCGGGCCGACTCGGTGGCCCAGGCGGTCGAGGCCAACACCAAGGACCGGAACTAGCCCCACCCGCCCGCCCCTGGCCACCCGGCCAGGGGCGGTTCCGCTTTGACCTCCCCACCTGAATTTCGTACTTTTACATCGGTCTTCTCCCTCTGCACGCCATAGTGAGCCTCGTCACCGGGCACCTTCCCGGGCGGGGCGACTTACCCGGGATCCCCTATGCGGCATCACGCCGTCCGTAGCTCCCGACGTGCCCTCACCACCGGCCTGGTGCTGGCCCTGGCCCTTGGTGCCCTTGCCTCCTGTTCCGACAAGTCCGACATCGGACCCGGCGGGGTCGCGAAGGTTCGGCTGGTCCCGGACACGCTGCACGTGCTCCTGGGCCGGACCGACACCGCGAGAGCCTTCCCGCTCGACCAGGACAATGCCTTCCTGCCCAAGTCGGAGGTCAGCTGGTCCACGGCGGACCAGACCATCGCCACGGTGAACGACAGCGGCGTGGTGACCGGCGTGGCGCTGGGGACCACCGAGCTGACAGGCACCTCGCACGGGAAGTCCGGGACCGCCACCATCGTGGTGGATCCCCTGCCGACGATGACCTTCAGTCCCGATACCGCCCGGCTCGCGAGCATCGCCGGCAGCGGCACACCGGCGGGCGGCACCGACACCGTGATCAACGCCGGCGGCGGCGCCATCCCGGCGATCGGGATCGACTCCATCACCTACGTCTCCGGCTCGACCGGGTGGCTCACGGCCAGCCTCTCGCTGCCGGCGGCGCCGGCCCCCGTCGACCTGGTCGCCAATCCCTCCGCGGTCGCGCTGGGTCGTCACGTCGCCCTGGTGTGGTTCAACGCGCCGGAAGCCACCCCGGCCACGGCGAGCATGCCGGTCGTGCTCACCACCACCGCGGACGTGCCGGCCAGCGTGACCCGGTCGGCCGGCCAGAGCCAGACCGCGACCGTGAACTCCGCGGTCGCCGTCGCCCCGGCGGTCCTGGTGCGCGACCAGTTCAACAACCCCGTCGCGGGTATCTCGGTGACCTTTGCTCCCGCTGGCGGGAGCGGCTCGGTCACCGGGGGCACCACGACCACCAACGCGAGTGGCGTCGCCACCGTCGGCAGCTGGACCCTCGGCACGGTCGCGGGCGGGAACACGCTCAACGTCACCGTCACCGGCATCGGGGGCGCCCCGCTGACCTTCTCCGCCACCGGCACACCCGGCGCGGCCGCCAACCTCGCGGTGAGCACCGGTAACAACCAGGCGGCCATCGCGGGCCAGGCGGTGACCACCCCGCCCGCAGTCGTGGTCACCGACCAGTTCGGCAACGCGGTGACCGGCACCGCCGTCACCTTCGCGGTGGCCACCGGCGGCGGGTCGATCACCGGACCCGGCACGGCCAGCAACGCCAGCGGCATCGCGGCAGTCGGCAGCTGGACGCTGGGACCGACGGTCGGGGTCAACACGCTCACGGCGACCTCCGGCTCCCTCAACGGGTCGCCGGTGACCTTCACCGCCACCGGGAACCCCGGCAACGCGACCAACATGGCGCTGGTCTCCGGGAGCGGACAGTCGGGAACGGTCAACACCGCCCTCGCCGCGCCCTTCGTGGTCAAGGTGACCGACAACAACGGGAACGCGGTCCCGGGGGTGACGGTCGGCTGGGCCGCCCTCGTCGGCGGCAGCATGAACCCCGCCTCCTCCGTGACCGATGCGTCCGGCCTGGCCAGTTCCACCCGGACCCTCGGAACGGTCGCCGGCGCGCAGTCGGCCACCGGTGCGGTGGCCGGCCTGATCGGCAGCCCGGTGAACTTCGCCGCCACCGCCAATCCCGGTGCGGTGACCACGCTGGCGGTGAACGCCGGCAACAACCAGACGGCCACCGTCAACACGATCCTGGCGGCCGCCCCCTCGGTCATCGCCCGCGACGCCTTCACCAACGTGGTGCCGAACGCCGCGGTGACCTTCACCGTGGCCACCGGCGGCGGGCAGGTGAACTGCGGCTCCGGCGCCACCAGCGCCTGCGCCGTCAACACCAACGGCAGCGGGATTGCCACCATCACCGGGTGGCAGATCGGGACGGTGTCGGGCACCAACAACAACAGCCTCTCGGTCACCCGCGTCGGGGCGACCGGCACCACCTTCGTGGCCTCGGGCACCCCGGGTGCCGTGGCCTCGGTGACCCTCAACTCCACCAATGCCCAGGTGGCAAACCGGAGCAGCAGCGTTGCCAGCGCGCCCTCCGTGATCGTGCGGGACGCGTTCAGCAACCTGGTGCCGAACGCCACGGTGAGCTTCTCGGTGATCGCCGGGACCGCCGGCAACAGCACGGTCAACTGCACCGGGGTCGGCACCACGTCCACCTGCAACGTGACCGCCAACGGGAGCGGTGTCGCGACGGTCCTCTCCTGGGCCGTGGGCCCGATCACCACCCCGTCGGCCGGCGCCCCCAGTGGCGGCCTGTACAGCAACACCCTGCGCGCCGCCTCCAACGGCGTGACCCTGGACTTCACCGCCTCCAGCGTCTGGTCGTACAACAACGATGTCCTGCCGCTCACCGCGAGCTGCCTCGGGTGCCACATCACCGGGCTCCAGTCGCCGTTCATGGACGTCGTGGGCTTCCGCGCGTCCAGCCGCAACGTGGCGATTGCGACGGGTGCCTGCACCCAGGGCATCTTCCCCTTCCAGACGACCTACAACCTCTACATCAACCCGGCGACCAACGGCGCGTCCACCAGCCTGGTCTTCAACAAGATCAGCAGCGCCACCCCCTGCATCGGCGGCCAGATGCCGCAGCTCGGGCCGTTCATGACCACCGACCAGGTGAACATCATCCGCGACTGGATCAACAACGCCTCGCCGGCGAACTGATCCGCCAGGCCCGACGCGCAACGGCCCCCCGGGAATCCCGGGGGGCCGTTCTCTTGGCGCGTACCACCGCGGGCCAGCGCGCTAGGGCACGATGACGATCACCTTCCCCACGACCCCCTGGGCGGTGGCGTCGACCAGGGTGTTCCCGCTCGCGACCCCGGTGATGAGCCCGGCGGCATCGACCGTGGCCACCCCGCCGGCCTCGCTGGCCCAGGTGACCGTGGCCTGGGGGAGGAAGGCGGTGTCGGCGTCGAGCGGGAAGGCTCCCACCCGGATCGTGTCACCCACGGCCACCGAGACGCTCTCCGGCACCACCCGGACGGTTACCACCTTGTTCGGGCCGATGTCGGAGTGATCGGAGCAGGCGGCCAGGAGGAGCGCGGCGGGAAGGACGAGGATTCGATGCAGCATGACGGCCACCTGCGACAGCTGAAGATGAGAGAGTGTCATCCTGAGGAGCGTAAGCGACGAGGGATCTACTTGCCCACAGTAGATCCCTCGCTTCGCTCGGGATGACAGGACTGGGAGGCCCCGCCAGGACCTAGAAGTTGAACTCGAGCCCGGTGGTCCAGACCACGTTCGGCTGGAGGCCCCCGCGGATGAGCGGGATCAGCGCGTTGGTCACGATGGTCGGCGCCCCCGCCTTGAACTTGAAGCCGATGGAGGCGTTGGCCCGGTTGTCCCGCTTGTTCGGAATATCGGTCGGATCGACCTGCCGCACGAACGGGAACTGGTAGGTCACCGGTCCCGGCAGGGTCAGCTTGCTGTCGCCGACTTCCCACTCGGAAAGCACGTCGGCGGCGAGGGTCGCCCAGTCGTTGAGGGCCTGGTCGAAGCCGACATTGGCGATCACCGCGTCGTTGGCCAGGTCGCCGCCCCGCCAGAGGTAGCCGGCGTTGATGTGGGGGCTGAACTTGCCATACTGGGCCGAGGCAATGCCCATGGCGCGGAAGGAGCTGTTGCCGGCCCCGAGGAGGTTCTCCTCGTCACCCGTGGCGAAGCGGGCGTCGCCCAGGACCGCGAGGGCGAACCCCGGCTTGTTGCTGAAGTTGATCTTGATACGGGCCGCGACGTCGCCCAGGCCGGTGGCGGAGCCGAAGGTCGCGGTGGAGGCCCGGAGGATCGGGTTGGTGCCGTCGCCCCCGAAGAAGTGGAACGCCGGGGATCCGAAGGGCTGGATCTGGGCGGTGCTCCGGCCCTTGAAGGTGGTGTTCACCAGCGGGGCCGCGACGCTCAGGTCGATGTGGTCGGTCAGGCCGTAGGTGACGAAGAACGAGCTGACCAGGAGGTCGACGTAGATCGACATCCGGATGTCGATGACGTCGTTCTCGAAGGTCGGGTCGCCCAGGCCCGGGTTGCCGATGTCCTGGTGGGTCATCGTCAGCCGGATGTTGTCGATCGGCACGCCGCGGAGGGTCTTGAAGCGGATGCCGCTCATGTTGGCGCCCATGAGGAAGCGGCCCCGGCCCATCGTCGCCGCCCGCTCACCGAAGATCGGGCCCGACGAGGAGGTGGACTTCACCGGCACACCGCCCACCAGCTTGAAGCTGACACCGCTCGACGCGGCGCTCAGCGGGAAGTTGGAGGCGTTGGTGGCGACGGCGTCCGAGATGAACGAGATGACGGCGAAGTTGCCGGTCTCGGCGGCGGGAATGAAGTGGAGCCCGTGGCCGGTGTTGGCATTGATGGAGCCGTCGAGGCAGAGCGGCTGGCCACAGCTTCCGAAGGTGAACAGGTCACCGATCTTGTCGCGGAGCTTCTGCGCCTGGGCGGGAACCGAAATGCAGAGCAGCCCAGCGAGCGCAAGCACGCTTCGACGCATCACGCCTCCAGTTGTGTGCTTCGGGATCACCTAGAGTAAAGCCGACTGGGAGGATAGGCAAGGCGGCAGCGGGACTGCCGCCTACTCGATCGAGACGATCTTCCAGCCTCCGCTGTTCTTGGCCAGGGTGGCCTTCCGGGGGAAGGGGGCTTCGTTCTCCACCTTGTCCTTGACCTTGATCAGCGAGGTCCCGCCCAGCTGCGCGACGGCGCTCGTCCCCGAGACCTGGATATCGAGGTAGCGCCACCGGCTGGTGTCATAGGTCCGCTTGTTCTTGAACAGGTCCCGATAGCCGTCCTGCACCGTCTTGGACATGCCGGGGAAGATCCCCAGGGCACCGGGCAGATCGCTGGCCGCCAGGGCGGAGGCGTAGGCCCGGAGGACGTTCTCGATGATCGGGCGCTCGTCCACCGCCGGTGCCGGCGCGGGGGCGCTCTGCACCGGCGCGGGCGCGGTCTGCACCGGCTGGGCCGGGGGCTGCTCCCCGCGATTGTGCTGCTCGGGCTCGCTCGGGGGCGTACTCCCGGGCTGGGGCTGGAGCCGCGACGCGGTCACCGCCCGGGCCTTGGCCGCCGACTCGGCGGTCCCGTACGCCTCGATCCCGTCGTTCAGCGTGCTCATGGCCAGCCGGTACTCGCTCTTGGCGGCGAGCTGCTCGGCGGTCTTCCGCATCTTGTCGCCGGCCAGGAGCTCCGCCGGAGTCGCCCCGGCGGTGAGCGCCCGGGTCCGGGCATCCTTGTGCTTGCCGACCAGCGCCTGGAAGTCCGCCTTCTGGCGGGCCGTCGGCTGGGTACTCGCGCTGGGCGGGGGCGCCACCGGGGTGGCGGGGGTCGTGTCGACAGCGGCGACCGGCTCCTGGGTCGGCGCCGGGGCCGGGTCGGAGGTCGCCTGCTGCTGCGCCGGGGCCGGGCTGGCCTGGGTCGTCGTATCGGCCGCCGGGGCCGGCTGGGTGGCGGTCTGGACCGGCACGGGTGACGGGTCCTTGGCCCAAGGCTTCAGCACCAGCAGGGCCGCCACCGCGAGCACGCCGACGCCGAGCCCGATGAAGAGCCCGGTGTTGTTCTTCGCCGGAGGGCTCGCCACCATCGTCTGCTGGGCGCGGGGTGCCTGGCCGGTCCGGGGCATGCTGGCGCCGGGGGTGGCCGCCTGGGGGGCCTTGGTGGCCGGCTTGGGGGTGCGCGGGCGGGTCAGCGGCGCCGGGCTGATCGGCGTGCTGTACCGCTGCAGCATGGCGGTGTTCTCGCTCTTCTTCGCGATCTCCACCAGCTGGGTGCGGAAGGCGTCATCGCTCTTGGCCGGCGGCTCGCCGAGGGAGTCGACCGCGTCTTCCATGCTGGGCCAGCGGTCCGCGGGCGCCTTGGCGAGCATCCGCATGACGGTGTTGCGCAGTTCTTCCGGGCAGTCGGGACGCACCGCCGCGATGTCCGGCGGGGGATCGTTGAAGTGGCCGTACATGATCGCCATCATCGAGCCGCCGGAGAACGGCGGCCGGCCGGTGATCATCTCGTACGCCACCACGCCGAGCGAATACTGGTCGGAGGCGCCGGTGACGTCCTGCGCCATGCACTGCTCCGGGCTCATGTAGGTGGGGGTACCCACCGTCATGCCCGTCATCGTCAGCCCCTCCGCCTGCGACACCTTGGCGATGCCGAAGTCGGTCACCACCGCCCAGCCCTCTTCATCGATCATGATGTTGGCGGGCTTGATATCGCGGTGCACGATCCCGCGCCGGTGAGCGTACCCGAAGGCGCTCCCCACCTGCTGCAGGATCATCTGGATCATCGGGATCGGGAGGGGGCCCAGCTCCTTGAGCACCCCGTCGAGCGGACGGCCGGCGATGAACTTCATCACGAAGTACAGGAGCCGGTCGGTCTCGCGCACCGCGTACACCGGGATGATGTGCGGGTGGCTGAGGGAGGCCGCGGTCCGGGCCTCGCGCTTGAACCGCTCGATCATGCCGGCGCCGCTCACCAGCGCGGGGGACATGACCTTGATCGCGACCTTGCGGTCGAGGGCAAACTCGTGGGCCAGGTACACCGCCGCCATGCCGCCCCGGCCCAGCTCGCCCAGGATCTCGTACTCGCCGAGCGTGGACTGCCGGAGGGCGTCGAGCTGGTCCGCGTACATGTCGGCCCCCGCAGGGGGACGGCTGGTCGCGGTCAGCTGCGCGGTAGCCAGGGACGCCTGTTCACCCGAGACATCCTGCCCACATACCGAGCAGAAATGCGCCCCGGCGTTCACCTGGGTGCCGCAACGGCTGCAGAACGACGGGGCGATCGGAGGGGTCACGTCCGCTCGGTCCTGGTTAACACGGTTGTGGAATGAAGCTCACCAAAGATAATAACGCAAAAACGTTCAGGCTTTCTCACCGGGGATCCGGACCCGCTGGGCCGAGATTGTGGTCACGCTCGCCGCCCGAACCTCGATCGCGACCGTCGCCCGGCGCCCGCCCGCGGATGCCGCAATCCGCACCGTCCCGAAGCGGAGCCCCTGCACCACGCCCTCCGGCGAGACCGTCGCCACAGAAGGATCGCTGGAAAGCCACTGGACCCCGACACCCGGAAGGGTGGAACCCCGGCTTCCCTGCACTGCAGCCCGGAGGAGCACCGTCTCACCCGCCCTGATGGTGGCGGCCGGTGGCTCGATCCGAATGCCGGTAATCGTTGCCGGGGTTACGCGCAGGTCGACTGAGGCAAGACCTGCGCCGATGCCGGCCGAAATACGGGCCCGGCCCTCCCCGACCCCCCGCACAATTCCATCTGCTGATACTATAACGACTTTCGGGTCGCTGGACCGCCAACTGACCACCCGGCCGGCCAGGGGGGACCCCAGCCGGTCGGCCCCCTGGGCCACGAGCCGGGCTTCCTCCCCCACGCCGAGCGCTGTGATGGTCGGCGTAATGCGAACCGAGGCGACGTCCACCCGGGTCACGTGGTAAGTCACCTCGGCCCAGTACTCACCGAGGGTCGCGCGGACCTTGGCCGAGCCGGGCCGCAGGGCACTCAGCTCCCCCGATTCCACCACCCGCACCGTGGACGGGTCGCTGCTGGTCCACGCCACCCCCTTCGCGGGCCGGGGGGAGCCGCTGGGCACCCGCCAGATCGCCTCCAGGACCACGTTCTGTCCCGCGGCGAGCGACCCGGCGCCCGGCAGGATCACGAGAGTCCCGCTGGCCGGCCGGATGTCGACAATGACCTCCGCCTGCTGGCCTTCACACTCCGCCACGATCCGGGCCTGCCCCTCACCCACGCCGAGCACGACCCCGAGCTGGTCCACCAGGGCCACCGCGGGGTCGAGGCTGGACCAGCGGATGGAGCGGCCGGGAAGGACCGCACCGCTCCGGTCGAGCGCGATCGCCTGGAGGACCCGGCGCTCCCCTGGCGCCCAGGCGGAGGGAGCCGGAGTCATCGCCAGCCTGCCCACCGCGATCCGCTCGACCAGCACCTCCATCTCCGCGGAGATCGAGCCACAGGTGGCGGTGACCACCGCCTTGCCCTCGGCCAGGCCGGTGACCACGCCGCCATCCGATACCGATGCGATGTCCGGTCCCTGTGACCGCCAGTGGAGCGGGCCGCCGGGCACCACGGACCCCCCCGAATCGAGGAGCGCGGCGTCGAGCCGGAGCGACTCCCCGGTGACGATCCGGGCCGCGGGCGGGGCCAGCCGCAGCTTGAGCGAAGGCCGTGGCGGAATCGCGGCAGCAGGGGCCGAGATCGCGGTGGGCGCGGACGACCCGCGCAGGGCGGCGAACGGCGGGGGGCTCGGGAGCGGTGGCGGGGTGGGCGCGAGTGCCCCGCCCGGCCCCGCCATGAGGGCCTCATGTTCCGGGGACACGGCCAGCTCGCGGAGCCGGCGGCGGAAGTCGGGGTCGGCGCCCGCCACGGTCGCCTCCGCCTCGGCCACGGCCTCGGCCAGCGTGGGCCAGCGGTCGCCCGGCGACTTGGCCAGCATCCGCTCGATGGTTGCAGCGAGCGGGAGCGGGCAATCGTGCCGCAGCGGAAGCAGCGGCGGAACCGGATCGGAGACGTGGGCCAGGAGAACCGGGACCGCTTCCTCGTGCGAGAACGGGGGATGCCCGGTGAGGAGCTCGAAGGCCACGCATCCGAGGGCGTACTGATCGGAGCTGCCCGCGACCGGCTGCCCGGTGCACTGCTCCGGCGACATGTACGCCGGCGTCCCGATGGTCACGCCGGTGCGGGTCATGTTCCCGCCCTGCGCGACCTTGGCGATCCCGAAGTCGGCGACGATGGCGGAGCCGTCCTCGTCGATCATGATGTTGGCCGGCTTGATGTCGCGATGCACCACGCCGCGGCTGTGGGCATGCTCAAGGGCCGATGCGACCTGGGCGAGCACCGCCTTGACCAGGTTCGGGTCGAGCGGCCCGTCGGAGGCGAGCACCTGGTCGAGCGACCGGCCGGGCACGTACTTCATCACGAAGTAGCGGAGGTCGCCGGTGGTGCGGACCGCGTAGATGGGGATGATGTTGGCGTGGGAAAGCTGGGCCGCGGTCCGGGCCTCGAGCAGGAAGCGGTCGGCCATGCCGGCGGTGGCGTCGAGCCCCGGGATCATCACCTTGATGGCCACGAGCCGGCCGAGGGAGAGGTCGCGCCCCAGGTAGACGGCGGCCATGCCACCCCGCCCGAGTTCGTGCAGGACCTCGTACTCGCCGTGGGTAGCCTGGATCAGCTGTTCCTTGAGCACATCGCCGGAGGAGGCCCGCGCGGCACCGGCCGGGGTGGGCCGGCCGCAGTGCATGCAGAAGCGGGCCTCCCCGGCGAGGGGATTCCCGCAGCCAGCGCAGTACTCGGTCAGCGGAGCCATCGCCGGAAGTATCGGCCCGGGGACAGGGGCGCTTGAAAACCACGGCGGGCGGAATGGCGCCCCCCGAAGAGGGGCCATACTTTCCCGGGGCACCGGGAGCGGTGGCAGAGTGGTTTAATGCGCCAGTCTTGAAAACTGGAGAGCTCGCAAGGGCTCCGGGGGTTCGAATCCCTCCCGCTCCGTAAGGCGGCAAGGCGGCAAAGCGGCTAGGCGGCTGGTGAAACGATGAACGGGGGAGCACCGCGAGGAACTCACCCGTTCTTGGCATATCTGGCCGCCCTGCCGCCCTGCCGCCCTGCCGCTTTGCCGCTCTATCGAATTGGCGCGTTCCCCTGAAAGTCGTACAGCGTCGCCCGCCTGAGCCCGTAGTGCGCCAGCCAGTAGCCCCGCAGGGCCTGCACGAAGCCGCTCAGGGCCTGGTCCTTCTCCGCCTGCGCGATGTACAGGTTGTCGACCGAGATCCTTCCCACCACATAGCGGTTGTAGGCCACCTCGAAGCGCCGGTTCGCCACGGTATCGCCCTTGGCGGAGAGGGTCAGGTTCCGTCGCGCCTGCTCCAGCTGGAGCACGGCGAAGTGGGCCTCCTGCGCGGTCGCGGCGAGGCGGCCCCGGTTCTGGCTGGAGATCTCGTCCCGGTCGGCCTTCGCCGCCTGCACCGCCTGCCCCCGCACTCCCCACTGCACCAGCGGCACCTCCACCGAGAGGGAGAGCCCCCGCGATTCCTGCAGCGCCTGGTAGGCGGCGCGGAACCGGTCGCCGGTGGCGTTGAAGCCGTAGCTCGCCGTGAGGGTGGCGCCGAGCCCGTTGTTGAGCCGCGCCTCGGTGACCCGCCGGTCGGCCTGCACCTGGTCCAGTTCCGCGCTGGTGACGACGGCGCGGTTCCGGAGCGCCTCCGCCACCGCCATCGTGGTGTCGGCCGCGAAGGTGGGCACCTCGCCGGAGACCGAGATCTCGATCGGCGACCCGGGCGGCAGCCCGATCGCGAGGCGGAGCGAGGCGAGGGCCCGGTCGTAGTCCAGCCGCGCGGCATCGGCGGCGTTCCGGGCCCGGAGGAGCGCGAGCTCGCTCTGGAGCAGGTCGTTCTCGCCGATCTTCCCGACCTCGAAGCGGCCCTTGTTGAGGGTGTAGAGCGTGTCGTTGACGGCGGCGTTCCCGGTGGCGTTCACCAGGGCGACGCGGGACGCGTAGGCGTCGAAGAAGAGCCCGGTCGTCTCGAGGGCGATCGTTTCCCGCGCCTCCCGGTACTGCCGCTCGGACAGCTCGCTGCGCACCGGCTGCTCCCGCCGGTCCCAGCCATTGGTGTTGGGGCGGAGAATCGGCTGCCGCAGGCCGAACTGCACCGGGGCGGACGACCAGGTGTGCACACTTCCCTGCCCTGTCACGGCGAGCCGCGAGAGGGAGCTCGAGACGAAGAAGTCACCGCCGGTGAGCGGGAGCTGCTGGCTCAGCGTCGCGGTGAGGTCGGTGCTGATCTGGTCCTGGGCCCGAAAGCTGGTGCTGCCGTCGGGCTGGAGCACCGGGATGATCGAGCGGTTGTAGGAGGGGACCGTCCCGCTCAGCGAGAGACGCGGCAGCTGGCGGGAGTAGAAGGCCCGGTCCCGGTAGCGGGACGCGTCCCGGGCGGCCTCGGCCGCGTGCGCATCGAACCCGGCGGCCTGGGCCATCGCGATGGCGCGATCGAGGGTCAGGGGCTCCTGGGCGGCGAGCGGTGCCGCGGCGAGGAGCGCGCCGAACGCGGCGAGACGAAGTCGGACCATGGGGATCACTCGTAGCGGAGGCAGGTCACCGGATCCTGGCGGGCGGCGCGGTACGCGGGCATGATGCCGAAGAGCACCCCGACGGCGAACGACACCCCGAAGGCCACCGCCACCGAGGGGTAGGAGACGATGGTGCGCACCCCGGCGGCCCGTTCGATGACGCCGCTCAGGACGAAGCCCAGCACGATCCCCGCGACGCCCCCGCTCACGCTGATCAGGACCGCCTCGCTCAGGAACTGGAGCAGGATCTCCTTCTCCGAGGCGCCCACCGCCCGGCGCACGCCGATCTCCCGGATGCGCTCGAGCACCGAGGCCAGCATGATGTTCATGATCCCGATCCCGCCCACGATGAGCGAGATCGACGCGATCGAGCCGAGGACGATGTTGAAGATGGTCTTGGTGCGCTGCTCCTGGCGGAGCAGCAGTTCCGGCACTGTGATCTCGAAGTCCACCACCCCGTTGTGCCGCCGGGTCAGCATCCGCCGGGCGACGTCGGAGACGCCCGGCACCATCGAGGCCTCCCGCACCCGCACGATGATCCGGTCGAGCTGGTTGAGGTTGCCCCGCTCCTTGCGCTGCTCCTCGGTGCCCTTGGGGGTGTTCTCGTCGTCGTCCTGCGAGGCCGCGGTCTCCACGTCGCGCTGGGTGACCCGGGCGCGGTCGCGGAAGCGGAGCAGCATCGTGTGCACCGGCACATAGACGTCCATGCTGGCATCGCGGATCCCCAGCCGCTGGGCGGTCTCCCCGCTCACCCGGCGGTCGCGCAGCACGCCCACCACGGTGAGCCAGACGTCGCCCACCTTGATCTGCCGGCCGAGGGCTTCCTCGGTGGTGAAGAACCGCGAGCTCACCCCCTGGCCGATGATGGCCACCGGGAGGCCCCGCGCCACCTGGATGGGAGTGAACCCGTCACCCCGGGCGAGCTCGAGGTTGGTCAGCCGGAAGTAGGTGGTGTCCACCCCGAGCACCTTGCCGCTGCGCCGCCGCCCCTCGCGGGTGAGCGTCGTGTTGACCACGATCTCGGCGCTGGCGCTCTCCACGTCGGGGATGACCCGGGCGATCGCTTCGGCATCGGCGTAGCTGAGCCCGGGGGTGAACTTCTTCACGTCCTTGGAGGGATCGTCCTTGGCGTCGCCCTCCTTCTGCTCGACCAGGGGCGTCACCATCACGTTGTTGGAGCCAAGGAGCCGCATCTGCTCCAGGATCTCCTGCTCGGCTCCCTTCCCGATGGCCAGCATCGCGATGACCGACGCGACGCCGAAGAGGATGCCGAGCGAGGTCAGGGCGGCGCGGAGCCGGTTGTGCCCCACCGCCTCCATGGCGATGCGGAGGCTGAAGCCGCCATGCACGGCGAGGTCGCGCCAGGACAGCATCAGCGCGGTCCGGTGGCCGGCTTGGCCGGGGTCTTCGGGGCCGGTTGCCTGGCGCCCGGCTTCGGTGCCGAGTCGGGCCGGACCTGGAGCGGCGTGGGCGCCGGCGCGGTATCGCCACCCGGCGTCAGGCCGGCGGTGGACCCGGGCAGCCGCACGATGGGCGAGGTGTGGTCCCGTGGCTGGGTGAGGAGGACGCGATCATCCTCCTTGAGCCCGCGCTTGACCACCACCTCGTCGTCGTTCATCGCCCCGGTCTCGACCTCCTGCCGGGTCACGCTCCCACCGTCGACCCGGTAGACGAAGGGCACACCGGCCTCGGCGTTCATCGCCTCGAGGGGGATGTAGAGCGCGCCGGCGGTCCGGCTCACTTCCACCGCGTTGCCGGTGGTCATCCCCGGCCGGAGGGTGGTGTCGGGATGCTCGATGACCAGCTTCACCTCGAACACCTTGGCGTCGGTATTGGGGCGCTGCTCGCCGACATTGGCGACCGCGGTGACGGAGCCGGTGAGCTTCTTCGAGGGATCGGCATCGAGCGTCACGGTGACCTTCTGCCCCACCGCGATCTTCCGGACGTCGATCTCGTTCACGTAGGTGACCGACTCCATCTGGGTCAGGTCGGGAAGGGTGGCCACCGTCGGGTCCCACGAGGAGACCTGCGACCCGGTGGTGCGCTTCTTTCCGTTCCAGTCCTTGTAGTAGATGACCATGCCGGACGCGGGGGCCTTGATGGTGAACCCCTGCATGACGTCCGAGACCACCTTGAGCTTGTTCTTCTGGCGGTCGAGGTCGGCGCCCACCTCGCGCATCTTGGCCTGGGCCTGTTCGGTCTTGGTCTTGTAGTCGGACTTGGCCTGGACCAGGGCCCGCTCCGCCTTCTCGAGGTCGATCTCGGCCTGGCGGCGGATGGTGGGTGGTTCGTAGATCGCCTGCTCCTTGGCGAGCCGCTTCTCCTCGAGACCGAGCTCCATGCTGCGGATGTCCTCCCGCGCCTTGGAGAGATTGAGGGTCGAGTCGAGCATCGCCTGCTCGTAGACCGCCTCCGCCTTCTGCAGCGCCAGGTTCACCTCCGCCATCTTCGAGGCGATCCCCGAGCGGTCCAGGTCGGCGACGACGTCGCCCTCCTTCACCACCGTCCCCTCCGGAACGATGGAGGCGATCTTCATCTGGTACATCTCGGCCTGCTGGGAATTCTGCGGCACCGTGATCTGGACGAACTTCCGGGCCCGCAGCTCGCCGGAGGTGGTGACGGTGACGGCGAACTCGCCGCGGTGGACCTTGGCGACGACGGGGGAATCGGTCGAGGCGGGACTGCGCGCGAGCAGCCAGGCGCCGGGCGCGCCGATGGCAAGCAACACGGCGAGCACCAGCCATCCACGACGGCGGAGGAATGGCATGACGAGTCCTTGTGATCCGGATTGGAACGGGCGGCCAGCTCTTGTTAGACGCCTGGGCAGGAGAAAAGGTTGCGCTGGCCGCGACGCCTGACAAGCCGGACCTCGAGGACCCGCGCCAGGGGTCATGACCCCGGCGAGGGATGGCGCAATTCAGGCTCCCGGGGGCGCGGTGCGGGGGCACCCGCTGGAAACCCCGGATTGGGCCCGCTGCTTGACGGTTTTCGGGCCGGGGGATATACTGGCTGGACAATCGAAGTGCCTAGACCGTGGTGATTTGCCGCCTATTGCAGCCACGTTAAACAAGTGCTAAAAAGCGACGAAGCCCGGCGGCTCATCCGTCGGGATTCTTTTTTTTGTCCGGACCTGGACGACGTCGCTTGGCTCAACCGTCAACGGACAGCGTCCGAGGTTTCCGCATGTCGAAGCGCGCCCGCCAGCAGCCCGAGACCCGTGCCGTCCGCACCGGGGTCGCCAGCGAGACCCAGCACGGGGCGGTGATTCCCCCGATCTACCTGTCGAGTACCTACAGCTTCGCCGGGTTCCGGGAGAAGCGGACCTACGACTACACCCGGACCGCCAACCCGACCCGCGACACCCTCGGGCAGGCGATCGCGGAACTGGAAGAGGGCGCCGGTGCCGTCATCACTTCCACCGGCCTCTCGGCGGTCCTCCTCGTCCTCCAGCTGCTCAAGCCCAGCGACCGGCTGGTCGCCCCGCACGACTGTTACGGTGGGACCCGGCGGCTCCTCGACTCCCTCGCTGCCCGGGGCCACTTCAAGGTCGAGTATCTCGACCAGAGCAACCCCGCCGCGCTCACCGCCGCCCTCTCCCGCCCCGCCCGGCTCCTCTGGGTGGAAACCCCGAGCAATCCCCTGCTCCGCATCACCGACCTCGCCCTCGCGGTGGAGCTGGCGCGGAAGGCCGGGGCCCAGGTGGTGGTCGACAACACCTTCCTCTCGCCGGCGCTCCAGCGCCCGCTCACGCTCGGCGCCGATATCGTGGTCCACTCGACCACGAAGTACCTGAACGGGCACAGCGACGTGGTGGGAGGTGCGGTGGTCGCGAAGGACCCGGCGCTGGCGGAGGAGCTGGCCTGGTGGGCCAACGTGATCGGGGTGACCGGCGCGCCGTTCGACAGCTACCTGACGCTCCGCGGGATCCGGACCCTGCATCCCCGGCTGCGCAGCCACCTGGAGAACGCGGCGGCGGTGGTCGAGTGCCTGGTGAAGCAACCGGCGGTCTCGCGGGTGAATTACCCCGGCCTCGCGACCCATCCCGGCCACGAGATCGCGCGACGGCAGCAGCTCGGCTTCGGCGCGATGGTAAGCTTCGAGCTCCACGGGGGCGATGCGGCGGTGGAGGCGTTCCTCACCGGGCTCTCCTGCTTCACGCTGGCCGAATCGCTCGGCGGCGTCGAGTCGCTGGTGGCCCACCCCGCGACCATGACCCATGCCTCGATGACCCCGGAACAGCAGGCAGCGGCGGGAATCACCGAGAGCCTGCTCCGGCTGTCGGTGGGGATCGAAAACCCGGCGGACCTGCTGCGGGACCTGGAGGCGGGGCTGGCGCGGGCGGCGAAGGTATCGAGCCGGAAGCAGGCCTTCGCGACGGCGTGACTGTCATCCCGAGGGAGCGCAGGCGACCGAGGGATCCAGTCTGGGCAGACTAGATCCCTCGCTTCGCTCGGGATGACAGCCTTCAGGAACGCAGCTATTCGACCACCGTTCCCATCTTCACCACCTCGAAGTCACTCCCCCGCAGCTGCTTCAGGGTATTGAGCTGGTCGTCATCCCAGGTCGGATCGCTCGTCCCGGAGAAGAACCAGTCCGATCCGTTGTCCGCCACGATCATCCCGTACTTCTTGAACGCCGCCAGGATCACCTGGGCCTGGGGTGGGTAGCCGCTGGTGTCGAACGAAGCCTTGAGGCGCACCCGCATGCCCATGGGGGGCAGCGAGTCGACCGTCTCGTCGCTGGCCCAGTGGCGCGCGGGACTGATGTAGGCGCGCCGGGTGCGCCGGACGGTCACCCGGATGGCGTGGCGGATTTCGCCGGCCGCCACCTCGTCCCGGCGCACCAGGCCGGGGAAGATGGGGAGGCCCGCCGCGTCGGCGGAGGTCCAGCCGGCGGGACGGAGGGCGTTGGAAGTCAGGTCGAAGATGGCGCCGGAGCCGGCGGTCCACTTGCTGCTCCCGCGCTTTGCATTGTACAGCTCGTAAAGCACCTTGTTGTCGCGGTCGATGACCAGGACATGCCGGTCGCCGGTGCTCCGGCTTCCCCCCTCGATCGGGGCATCGTTCGGGATCGGGTACGGGCCCGGATCGCTCTCGTCGGCGTAGCCGAAGGTGACCGGCACCGGCGCCTGGGTACTGTCGACCACGACGTAGGGAATGCCGTATGTGGGCTCGGTGCCGAAGTCGGGGTGCAGCGGGTCGCTGAGTCCGATGTTGGCGATGATCTTCGCCGAATTCGGGTCGACCTGCGCGGTGTCGACCGGCTGGTTCCAGGGGTTGTTGTCCGGGAAGGGCCGGTAGCCGTTGAGCGGCACGTTGGCGCCGAGCGTGGAATCGCCGGCCGGCACGTTGGTGCCCGGGCCGGAGCCTGACTTCGAGCCATCGGGCGAGGTGCTGCTGCCGCAGCCGAGGAGCGCGGCGGTCGCGAGGAGCGTGGTGGTGAGTCGCATGGTGGAGAATGCCCGGCGAGATCCGTGCCTGCCGTAAGCTGGCGCACAGGGTCCCGGCTCATCCCCGGCACCGACCCGCCACCCTTTGCCAAGTCGTTGCCAGTGGTTACTTTGTGGTCCGCTGGAGTCGTGGCCGAGTGGCTGAAGGCGGCGGTTTGCTAAACCGTTATAGGGTTGAAAAGCCCTATCGAGGGTTCGAATCCCTCCGACTCCGTAACAACGGTGAGCGGTGAGCAGTGAGCAGTCAGCGGGGCGATGTCGCAGCCAGGGCGGTAGCCTTCGGCTGTCACTTCCCGCTCACCGCTTACCGCTCACCGCTCACGATTTTGGACTCGATCCCAACGACGGCATCCTCCATGGCCCCCCGCGTCCGCTTCGCCCCGTCCCCGACCGGCTACCTGCACGTCGGCGGCGCCCGCACCGCGCTCTTCAACTGGCTCTACGCGAAGAAGACCGGCGGCACCTTCGTGCTGCGGATCGAGGACACCGACAAGGAGCGGAGCACCGAGTCGCACACCCAGGTCATCCTGGACGGCCTCGCCTGGCTGGGGATCACCTGTGACGAGGGCCCCTACTTCCAGGGCACCTACGGGCCGCGCCACAAGGCCGACGCCGAGCGGCTCCTCGCCGACGGCAAGGCCTACCGCTGCTTCTGCACCCGGGAGGAGCTGGACGCGCTCCGGGCCGAGGCGGAGAAGACCGGGAGCGCGTTCCGCTACGACGGGCGCTGCGGCCGGCTCGACAAGCAGGAGATCCAGGCCCGGCTCGACAAGGGCATGCCCTTCAGCATCCGGCTCCGGATGCCGGATGCCGAGATCGCGTGGGTGGACGCGGTGCATGACCGGATCAGCTTCCAGGGGCACGACCTCGACGACTTCATCATCCTGCGGAGCGACGGCACCCCGATCTACAACCTGGCCGTGGTCTCCGACGACATCGAGATGCGGATCACCCACGTGATCCGGGGCGACGACCACATCTCCAACACCCCGAAGCAGATCGCGCTCTACCGCGCCTTCGGGAAGGAGCCGCCGGTCTTCGCGCACGTGCCGATGATCCTCGGCACCGACGGGAAGAAGCTCTCCAAGCGCCACGGCGCCACCGCGGTGGGCGACTACCAGAACCAGGGGATCCTGCCGCTCGCGATGCGGAATTTCCTGGCGCTGCTCGGCTGGTCGCCGGGCGGCGACCGGGAGATCGTGCCCGAGGCGGAGATGATCCAGCTCTTCTCGCTGGAGGGGATCCAGAAGAAGGCGGCGGTCTTCGACCTGACCAAGCTCGAGTGGATGAACGGCCAGTACCTCTCGGCGCTGCCGGCGAGCGAGCTGATCGGTCCGGTCCGGAAGATCCTGGGCCAGGACGGGACTCCGAACGAGCAGCTGCTTCGGCTGATCGACGCGGTGAAGACCCGGAGCCGCACCCTGACCCATGTCGCGGAGCAGGTCACCATCCGCCTGCATGGCCCCCGGCTTGGCGGCGAGGGCGCGGTACTCGACCCCAAGGCCAAGGCCCTGATGGACAAGCTGGGCCCGGCGTTCGCCGCCAACCTGGGGCTGGTGCACGCCAGGCTGGGGACGCTCACCGATGGCGAGTGGACCGCGGCCCAGCTGGAGGCCAGCCTGAAAGACCTGGCGGAGAAGGAAGGCAAGAAGCTCGGCGACATCATGCAGCCGGTACGGGTCGCGCTGACCGGCGCGACGGTGTCCGAGCCGGTCAACGAACTCCTGGCGGTGGTCGGACGGGAGCCGAGCCTGGCCCGGCTCCAGAGCGCAGCGAGCCTGTGAGGCTCCTCGACAGGCGGCTCCTGGCGCTGGCGCTGCTGACCGCCTGTCCGCCTGACCGCCTTGCCGCCCAGTCGGTCCACGGCACCTTCCCCCTCCGCCTCGTCTTCACCGGCGACATCAACCTCGGCACCCGGACCCTCGAGAACGGCCTCCCGGCCGACAGCGGGCGCCGGCTCTTTGCCGGGGTCGATTCCCTGCTCAAGGGCGACCTGGTCATCGGCAACTTCGAGGGGGTGCTGTCCGACTCGGGGGAGTCGGCCAAGTGCGCCCCGAAGAGCACCCACTGCTACGCCTTCGCCACGCCCACCTGGCTGGCCGCCCGGCTCAGGGACGCCGGCTTCACCCACCTCAACCAGGCCAACAATCACGCCAACGACTACGGCGTGGATGCCCGGATCGAAACCGCCTCGATCCTTCGAAACCTGGGCCTGACACCGTACGGCCCGGTGGACATGTTCGCGATCACCCCGGTGGAAAAGGACGGGCAGTTCATGCTCGTCGGGGTGGTGGGCTTCGCGACCTATCCCCACGCCTACAACCTCCTCGACCTCGCCGGCAGCGCCGAGATCATCCGGGAGGTGCGGCCGCTGGTCGACGTGCTGCTGGTGACCTTTCACGGCGGGAAGGAAGGCAAGGCGGCGGTGCGAACCCCGTCGGCGCCGGAGTTCCTCGTCCGGGAACCGCGCGGCAACCTCCGGAAATGGGCGCGGGTGGTGATCGACGCGGGCGCCGACCTGGTGGTGGGCCATGGGCCGCACGTGCTCCGCGGCGTGGAGTTCTACCGCGGCCGGCCGATCTTCTATTCGCTGGGCAATTTCGTCACCTACCGCGGCTTCAACCTCGAGGGGCCGCTCGGGCTCACCACCGCCCTGCAGGTCGATCTCGATGCCCAGGGTGGCTACGTGGGCGCCCGGATGCCGTCGCTGGTCCAGCTCCCCGACAGCCTCGGTGGCACCCAGCCGGACACCGGCCTCGGCGCCCTCAAGCTTCTCCGGCGGGTCACCCGGCTGGATTTCCCCCTGACCGGCGCCCGCTTCGGCGACGACGGCACGGTACACTCCCCCTGAAAACCACGAGACCCGGCAGGCACATGGCCTCCCGGGTCTCGAGCGCCGACGCTGGAATGCTCAGCGGATCCGGCCGCCTCCCGTGGCGCCGGCCACCGGCCCGGTGCCGCGACTGGCCGCCGGGGGGCTCGACCCGATAATCGGCGTCACGTCGATCTTGGTCACCGCCGCGATGGGCGAGGTATTCGCCTGGTCGAAGAGGAACGGCGAGTCGCCGGGCCCCGGGACGATCTTCGAGGCGCAGACATAGCGGAGGCTGGTCACCCCGGAGAGCAGCGGGTTGGACCGGAGCGACTTCGACGGCGTCTTGAAATACTGGAACGGGTCGTTGGTGCGGCAGTCGAGCACGTCGCCGACGTTGGTCATCTGCGAGCCCATCACCAGCAGGAAGTTGTTCTGCAGGTCGAGCCCCGCCTGGCCGTAGAAGAAGCCGTTCTCGCCCATGAACACGATCCGGCCCCCCTCGGCGGCAAACCGCTTGAAGAGGTTGATCTCGGACAGCGAGTACTGCACCAGCGGCATCCAGAGGAAGATCACCTTCACGTTCGACGGAATGTTGGTGAAGGTCGTGAGGGTGTCGAACTTCACGATGGTCTTGCCGGTCGACTGGATGACCGAGTCGAGGGTCGCCTTGGCGCTGTCGGCGCACTCCATGTCGTCGACCGACATGCAGGGGGAATTGCGGCCCCGGTCGTACCAGACGACCGTCCCGGTGGTGCGGGGACCGGTGCCGGAGAAGTTCACCAGGTTCTTGACGAAGCGGACGTTCCCGATGCTGCTGTCGGGGTTCATCGCTTCCTGGTCGAAGATGTTGATGTCGTTGATGACGACGAGGTCGGCTCCGACGGTCGGGACGGCCTTGATCACCACGACGGCGCACCCGTCGCGCTGGATCTCGGGGTCATCGAGCTGGGCGCAGACGTCGACCCTCGCGGGCGAGGGGACCCGCGCCGGAGCGGTGTAGAGCCCGGTCGAGTCGACGGTGCCGACGGTGCTGTTGCCGCCGTCGATGCCGTCCACCGACCAGAAGTACCGGGCGGCCCGGGATCCGCCGATCACCACCTGGAACTGCTGGGTGCTGCCCGGCACCTTCTCCACCGAGTCGGGGCTCAGGCCCAGGGCGGAGGCACCGAGCAGGGTGACGGTGGTGGAGGCACTGACGCCGTTCGGCGTGTTGGCCGTCACCGTGAGCAGCTTGGTGAGGGTGGCGGGCGCCGTGATCCGGCCCAGCGCATCGATCGGGACGCGCGGATCGTCGGTGAGCCAGGAGACGTAGAAGGGGCTCACCGGCGCGCCCTGCACGTCCACCGGGCGGGGATCGATGGTGAGGGTGTCGCCGGCGCTCAGCTGGCTGTCAGCCGGCGAGAGCGTCATCGAGGCGATGTTGAACCCGGGGCCCACGTAGAACGGCTGGGTGGGCGGCAGCGAGATCTGGCGGCCGGGCGTCACGATGACATCCGTCCCTGCGACGAAGAGGACGGTGCCGTCGGAGGCCAGGTAGTCGATGATCACCCGGAAAGTGTCGACCTGGCTCATCACCAGCTGGATCCGGGCCTGGGCGGTGTTCTGGCTCGGCGTGAGCGACACCTCCGCCGAGTCCAGCCGGATGAATACCTCTTGCTGGGGAATCGACTTGCCGACCACGATCTTCACGCGGTCAAGCACCAGCCCCGGGGCCATCAGCGAGGCGGGGGGCAGCACCACCGGCACCGCCATGCGGGCAAAGCCCGCCCCGACCCCGTTCCCGGTCGGCTCGGCACAGGTCGACACCAGCCCGACGAGGGAAAGCGCCAGCAGTCCACGCGACAGCTTCATACCATGACTCCGCTCCGGAAGCGCCAGATACGACGAAGGAGATCTTCGAGAAAACCCTGTACCACAAAGGCCTGCACCGCGGTCATGGTGCTTTCGGCATCCATGCCCCAGAGCAGCGCCCGCTTGGGATCACCGTCAAAGTCGGTCTGCACGTAGGCGCGCTGGTCCTGGCTCCAGGTGACCGGCACCTGCTGCGCCAGCTGGGCGGAGAGACCGTTCACCCCGGGCCCGCCCACGGCGATCGACGGGTTGAGATGAAAGAGCCCGTTCTCCAGGAACCAGTTGTCGCCCACCACCACCGCGCGGCGGAAGGCCTGCCCGTCGCTCCGCGCGTCGATCTCCTGCTTGAGCCGGTACGCGGTCGGCCGGTCGCGCTCCTCCGCGCGGAGGTCGCTCCCGGTGACGATCACGACCGTCTCGTCGGTATCCACCAGCTTCATGCTACTCCTTCTTTGCCGAGTCGGGCGCCTGCCGCTGGGCCCGCTCGAGGTCCTTTTCGTAGGCCTTGCGCTCGCGCAGCTCGCGAACCGCCTGCTTGAATTCCTCCAGGGTCGCCGCCCGGCTGGCCGCCCGGCGGAGATCCTCCGCGATCCACGCCCCGTTGTGGTCGAGGGCCTTCGCCTCGTTGCCGCCCGAGGGGAGCGGCAGGAGCGCGAGCACCGCGGCGGGGATCTTGAGCCCGGCGATGTAGATGTTGCGCGAATCCAGCCCGAACTTGGTGCCTCCGAGCGTGGCCGTCCAGTCCGGCAACTTGATGTGGTCCGCGCCCGGCTCCACCGACATCGAGTCGAGAAAGTGCTGCACGATGGCCGTCACCGCGCTGTCGACCAGCTGCTCGTGCGACTTGGTGAGCCGCCGGGCCAGCTCCCGGGGCGGGAGCGGCAGCGGCCTGACCCAGAGTCGGCCACTGGCGAGGTCGGGGCCGATGCGGCCGGCGGGGCCGCGGGGCACGCTCCCGGTGTCGGCGGTGGCCTCACTCACGGGTGGCGCCGCCGGCTGCTCCGGCGGCGGCTCGGGGAGCGGCCGCACTGGCCGCACCGGGACATGGGCCCTGCCCTGCCCCTTCTGCTCGAGGGGAAGGTACCAGGGAGTAGTGGTGGTATGGGCCGGTTCCGGTTCGGGAATCGGGATCATCACCACCCCGTCGCGGCTGGGCAGCTGCGGCAGCCGGCCGGTGATCACGACGAAGAAGAGCAGGCTGTGAACCGCGACGCTGATGGCCGTCGCGATCCAGTTCCGCCCACCCGGTGGCCGCCGTTCAGGCCACACCGGCGCCCCGTTTCCGCATCGCCGCGAGACAGCGACCCAGTCGTGCGCACCCTTCCCGCAGCCGCTCCGGCCCCACCGTCAGCGCGATCCGGAAGAACCCCTTCCCTCCCGGACCGAAGGCCGAGCCCGGCAGCACCACCACGCCCTCGTCGTCGAGCGCACGCTCCGCAAACCGGGCGGAGGGCACGCTCCCCGGCAGCTTCACCCAGAGATACATCGTGGCCTGGGGGCTCTCGACCGTGAACCCCGCCTCCCGGAGCGCGGCGACACCGGCGTCCCGCCGCCGGGTCAGCTCCGCGATGTTGGGCGGGATCAGCCGCTCGGCGTGATCGAGGGCATGGGCCCCCGCCTTCTGGATGGCGAGCCAGGGCCCGGTATCGACGTAGCTCTTCACCCGGGTGAGGGCGGTGATCAGCGGCTCGGGTCCGGCGGCCCAGCCGAGCCGCCACCCGGTCATCGAGAAGCTCTTGCTGAGGGAGAAGAACTCGACCGCAATCTCCCGCGCCCCGGGAATCTCGAAGATGCTCGGCGCCCGGTAGCCGTCGAAGGTCAGGTCGCAGTAGGGATTGTCGTATGCGATGGTGATCCCGTGCGCCCGGCAGAACGCCACTGTGCGCTCGAGATAGTCGCGCGGCGCGATGGCCGACGTCGGATTGTTGGGGTAATTGAGGAAGACCAGCTTCACCCGCTTCCGGGTCTCGGCTGGCAGTTCCTCGAGCTCCACCAGGTACTTCGTGCGCGGCGTGAGCGGATAGATGACCGGCTCGCCCCCGGCGAGGATCGTCCCGCCGATGTAGGCCTGGTAGCCCGGCTCCGGCACCACCACCGCGTCACCCGGCTCGATGATGGCGTGGGGAAAGTGCGACAACCCTTCCTTGGAACCCAGGAGCGGGAGCACTTCCTTGACGGGATCGAAGGTGATCCCGAACCGGCGCTGCATCCAGGCAACCGCCGAGCGGCGGAACTCGGGCAGGCCCTGCTGGAAGCCGTACTTGCTGAGGGCGGTCTCCCCGACCGCCTTCTGCATGACCTCGATGACTTCCGCCGGCGGCGGATAGTCGGCGTCGCCGGCACCGAGGTCGATCACGTCGACTCCGCGCTCGATCAGGGAGCGCTTCTTTGCCGGAAGCTGGGCGAGGGGATACCCCGGGAGGCGATTCAGGCGGGACGATGGCATTGGCGAATGACGTTCAGGCGACCGGATTCGTGAGGACACCGACACCGGGAATCTCCACCTCGGTGGTGTCACCCGGCTTGAGCGTGGTCGTGCCGGCGGGGGTGCCGGTGGCGATCAGGTCGCCCGGCTCCAGGGTCATGACCCGGGAGATCCAGACGATCAGCGTCGGGATGTCGAACGCCATGTCGGTCGCCTTCGCGTGCTGGACCTGCTTGCCGTTCACCCGGCCGATGATCTCGAGCCTGGTCCAGTCGAGCCCTTCCTTCACGACCGGGCCCATGGGGCAGAAGGTGTCGTACCCCTTCGCCCGGCCCCACTGGCCGTCCACCTTCTGCAGGTCCCGCGCAGTCACATCGTTGACGCAGGTGAAGCCGATCCGAACCTTCGCGGCATCCTGGGGGGAGACGTTCCGGAGCCGCTCGAGCACCACGATGCCGATCTCCGCCTCCTGTTCCACATGGGCGCTGTCGGGCGGCAGGATGATCGTCTCACCGGGAGCGATGACGGCCGTGGTGGGCTTGAGGAAGATGATCGGCTGCTTGGGCATCGGGTTGCCGAGTTCCTCGGCGTGCGCCCGATAATTCCGTCCCACACCAATGATCTTGCCGGGCTTCACCAGGGTCATACGTTCGCTCCGATTCCGTGGCGGGCAAAGAAGTCTTCGATCCGGGTTCGCACTTCACTCCACCGGCCGGTGACCCGGTCGGCGCGGGGCAACCCGCTCAGCACCAGCGGGCCGTAGCGCTTGGTGAGCACACGCTTGTCCAGGAGGACCACCGCGCCCACGTCGGTCCGGGTCCGGATCAGCCGGCCGAACCCCTGCTTGAGCTTGAGTGCCGCATGCGGGAGGAGATACCCCATGAAGCCGTCCTCGCCCTGCTCGGCGAGGCGCTCGAGCCGTGCCGCGGTGAGCGGTTCGCTCGGGACCTTGAAAGGTAACTTCGTGAGGACCAGCGCACGAAGCGCCCGGCCCGGCACGTCGACCCCCTCCCAGAAGCTGTCGGTGCCGAGCAGGATGGCGCGGCCCAGCTCCCGGAAGCGGCGGAGCAGCGTGTCGCGCGGAGCCTCGCCCTGCACCAGGATCGGCCAGTGCTCGCCGATGGTGGCGCGGAGTTCGCCGGCGGTGCGGCGGAGCGCGCTGTGGCTGGTGAAGAGGACGAACATCCCGCCGTCCGAGGCGTGGGCCAGGTCGGTCACCACCTGCACCACCGCCTCCGCGTGCCCCATCTCGTCTTCGCGCGGGTCGGGAATATCGTTGGGAATCCCCAGGACGCACTGCTCCAGGTAGTCGAACGGCGACGGGAGGATCGCCCGCTCGGTGACCGGGCTGGGATCGATCGCGAGCCCGACCCGCCCCTCGAGGAAGGTGAACTCCCCGCTCGCCGCGAGCGTGGCACTGGTCAGCGTGACGGTCTTCACCTTCTCGAAGATCAGCTCGCGCAGCACCGGGGCCAGGTCGAGCGGCACCGCGGCGAGCAGGAGCTGCTGTCCCTTGGGGCCGGTGCGCTCCAGCCAGCGGACCGTCGGCGGACCGCCCCCGGCGGGCCGGAGCGCCTGGTTGAGCGCATCGGAAATGCTCTCCATCCGGCGGACCACCGCGCGCAGCTCGGCGAGCAGCTGGGTACGCCGCTCGGTCAGCTCGGAGCCCGCCATCCGGTCGGCAATGGTCTCGATGCTGTCCTTGATGGCGCGGAAGGCGAGCAGGGTCTGGTCCAGCTCGCGGGTGAGTCCATCCTTCCAGATCTCGTCGGTGCGGAACTCGTCCGTGAGGCGGAGCACCCCGCCCTGCGCGCTCTCGAGCCGGCTGTGCAGGCGGATGAGCATCTGGTCGGCGGCGCGGCGGGCATCGAGGACCGCCGGCAGCAACCGGTCGCGCAGCAGGTCGAGCGACGCACGGCTCAGCAGGTCGCCGGTGGCGGTCAGGTCGGCCGCGAGCGCCGGCAGGAGCCCCTTCCCGTTCCGCTCGAACCGGCCGAGGAGGCGGCGGATTCCCCGGCTCGTCACCTGGGCGCCGAGGTGCGAGGCGGCCACGTCTTCGAGGTGGTGGGCCTCGTCGAGGATCAGCCGGTCGTAGGGCGGCAGCACCGCCGCCTCGCGCCAGTTGTCGGAGGCCTGCCGCACCGCCAGGTCGGCCGCGAGCAGGTGGTGATTCACCACCACCACGTCCGCCTCGGCGGCGCGGCGGCGCGCCTTGAAGAGGAAGCAGGCATCGAAGTGGGCGCACTGGAGCCGGGAGCAGAGATCGGCCTCGGCGCTCACCTCGTCCCAGATCTCGCTGCTGGGCTGGACCGGCAGGTCGGCGAGCGTACCGTCGGGCGTCCGGCTCGCCCACTCGAAGATTCCCGACAGCTCGTCGTACTTGTCCGGCTCGAGCAGCGAACGCTGCGCGCCCACCGCGGAATGGAGCCGGGAAAGACAGAGATAGTTGCGCCACCCCTTGAGCAGCGCGAACGTCGGCGCGCGCTCGGCGGTGGCGAGGGCCACGTGCAGGAGCGGGAGGTCCTTCCCGACCAGCTGCTCCTGGAGATTGATGGTGTTGGTGCTGACGACGGTGCGCTCACCGGTGGCCGCCGCCCAGGCCAGCGCCGGCACCAGGTAGGCGAACGACTTTCCCACTCCCGTCCCCGCCTCCAGCAGCACCACCCCGCCATCGTTGTAGGCGTCGGCGATGTAGGCCGCCATGTCCTTCTGGCTGGGTCGGTCCTCGTACTGTCCCAGGGCCCGCGCCACCGGCCCATGCTCGCCCAGCTGCTCGACCACGCTGAGCGGGTCGATCTTCACCTCGGGCTTGGCGCGGGGTACCTCGACCACCACGTACAGCTCGTCGCCGGCATTGTTGATGATGCCGAAACCGACCCCGCCATCGTGGAGGCGGGAGGCGACGTTCAGGTCGGGAATGGAGGGTTCGAGGACGCCGCTCGGATGGTTGTGGAGCAGCATCTCCCCGCGCTCGGCGACCCCGGGCAGGGCCAGCACCCGGTCGACGGTGCCGCGCGCGACTGCCCGGGCCGAGGCCAGGACGCCGTCGGGCCCGACGGAGGCGACGAACGACACCTCGCGCCCGCCGGCGGCGGCGATTTCGCCCGACAGGTAGCGCTGGACTTCGGGGGGAATGCGGGAGGGGTTCGCCGGCATGCGGTAAAGTAATCGCGGGCCGGCGCGTGGGCGTGGCCGAAAAACGCGGTCAGGTCTTGAGTTCCCGCTTCTTCGCCGCCGGAAAGAGCACGTTGTTCAGGATCAGCCGATAGCCCGGCGAATGCGGGTGCAGCGACAGGTCGGTCGGCGGGTCGCCGATCTGGTGCTGCGGGTCTTCCGGGTCGTGCCCGCCGTAGAAGGTCCAGGTCCCCTGCCCCAGCTCGCCGTGGATGTACTTGGCCCACCCGGCGCCCGGCTCGTCGGCCAGGATGGTGACCGAACTCTTGAGGGTCCGCTTGGTGAAGGAGGTGGTGAGCCCGTAGAAGTCGGGGATCACGTCGCGGTGGCACTGCACGAGCATCGTGGGCACCGGATCGATCTTGGCGCTGAAGTTGAACAGCTTGAAGGCGCCGAGCGGCTGGCGCTTGTCGAGGCTGTTCACCTGGTGACCGTCGATGTCGGAGAAGGACGGCACGTTGGGCGAGAGCTCCAGCTGGGCGTTCTGGAAGGCCAGCGCCTGGCTCCAGTCCATCTTCTTGCTCGCCTCCGGGTCCATCGGCGTGCCGTCGGCGTAGGAGGCGGCGATATCGACGTCGTGGCTCGCGAGCGCGAGGTCGAGGGTCTCGGTCGCGGTGCACATCGCGAAGAGGAACCCGCCCCGGTTCACGAAGGCGCGGATTTCCTGGGCCACCGCGCGCTTGTCGGCGGGCACGTTGGGGAAGCCCAGCTTGGTGGCCATCTGCTGGTTGCGCTGCACCATGTCGGCCAGCCACGGGGCGCCGGCATAGTTCAGGTAGAACTTGGAGTACTGGCCGGTGAAGTCCTCGTGGTGCAGGTGCAGCCAGTCGAACTTGGTGAGCCCCTTCGCCACCACCTCGCCGTCCCAGATCTTGTCGAACTTGATCCCGGCGTAGTTGAGCACCATCGTCACCGCGTCGTCCCAGGGCGACGCGTTGGGCGGCGCGTACACCGCCACCTTGGGCGGCTTCTCGAGCGGAATGGCGTCGGCGTTCCCCTGCGCCAGCGAGGCCCGGAGGTTCACCAGGTCGCCATCGCCAAGCGGTTCGGCGGTGACGCCCGCCAGCGCGGCATCGCGGGCGGTACCGCTGTCGCCCGGGACCACGAAGGCTCCCCCCCGGTAGTTGAGGAACCACTCCGCCTTGCCCCCGCGCTCCAGCACCCGGTAGGTGACGCCATAGGCCTTGAGGTGATCGCCCTGGGCATCGTCCATCGGGAGCAGCAGCCACGGCGCCACCACGGGGATCCGGGGGAGCCGCACGATCCACCCGCTCGCCGCGCCCGCCGCGCCCAGTGCGCCCACCTGCCGGAGAAAGTCGCGCCGCTTCATGTCTCGGGCACCGCCTGCCTGGCCTGGTCGAGCAGCCGCCGGGCCTGGGGCACCAGCGGGCTGGTCGTGTAGTCGAGGATGAGCTGCTCCAGCGCGACCTTCGCGTCGTCACGCCGCTGGTGGGCGAGGTAGAGCCGGCCGAGCTCGAGCAGCGCGGCCGCGCCGGTGGAGGGCGACTCCTTTTCCGCTGCCGCCTTGAAGAGCCGTTCGGCGTCGTCGGGCCGCTCCAGGCCGGCGTAAATCCGGCCGGCGAAGAGTTCCACGTCGCGCCGGCCGGCATCCACCGGCAGGCCGGCCGCCACCTGCTCGAAGAGCTTCACCGCCGCCGCGCTGTCCCGCCGGTCGAGGGCGCGGAAGGCCTCGCCCAGCTGCGGCAGGGTGTCGGGGCCGATCGGCTGAAGCAGCGCGAGCAGCGCCGAGCGCTCGGTCGCCTCCTCGCGGGTCCCGGCGAACGGCCCCGCTTCCTTCCAGCGCTCCCCCGCGCCCTTGAGGTCGCCGGCGTAGAGCCGGAACCGGCCCAGCAGCGCGAGCGCCTCGACGCTGCTGTCGGCGGCGAGCAGCGTCTCCCCCTTCCTGATTTCCCCGGCCTGGGCGTAGCGCGCCGCCACCGCCCGCCGGAGCCGGAGATACTCATCCACCGCGAGCGTGCGCCGGTACTGCTCCAGCTGTCCGTTGGCTTCGTCGACCTTGCCCTCGCTCACCAGCAGCTCGATCAGCGTGCCGGTGGCGCCCGCCGCGACGTTGGGCGCGGCCGCGGCGTCGTCAGCGATCCGGGTCAGCATCCGCCGGGCGGCATTGCGATCCCCGGCCGCGACGTACGCCTTCGCGGCATCGAGCCGGTAGCGGGCCCGCTGCGGCGGGTTCACCCACCGGTCGGCCAGCGCCTCGAGGGTGCGCGCCTGGGTCAGCTGATACGGCTGGGTGGTCTCGATCCGCACCTGCTCCAGGAAGGCCTGCAGCACGTCGATCTGCTGGGGCGGATTGGGCGGGAGGATCCGGAGCAGGGTCTCGAAGGCACCGACCGGGTCTCCCCAGCGGGCCCGGAGGTCGACCGCGATCCGCGCCGCGTCGGGGCCGGTCTCCTTCTCCAGCGTCTTCACGATGTCGGGCCGGGCGCGTTCGGGCGCCTGTGCCAGCGCCGTCGTCGCGCTGCTGCGGTAGCCGGGAAGATTCCGCACCGCGCCGGCCCACTCCTTCGCGGCGGTGGGCCAGTCGCCCTCCGCCATGGCGAGCTGGGCCACCTCGGGGGCGAGGGCATCGGGCTTCTTGAGCCGCTCGCGCGCCAGCTGGAACGCCTTCCGGGCCGTCACCCGGTCGCGTTTCTGGAGCGCGGCCATCGCCCATTCGCGGTAGGGCGTTTCGTCGTTGGGCGTGGCCTTCGACCACAGGTCGACGAGATGCGGCAGGCTGTCGGGCATGTCCGCCGCCGAGAACACCCGGATGCCGATCGCGTAGATGGGAGCCGAGGAAGGGTTGGCGGCGATGCCGGCCTGCAGCAGCGGCACCATCTCGGGCACCCGGTTGAGCGGCGTGAGGGAGCGTTCCAGGCCCAGCAGCGCGGAGAGATCGCCGGGGCGTCCCCGGAGCACGTTCTTGTAGAGGTCGGCCGCCATCGCGTAGCTGCCCCGGCGCTCGAAGTCGAAGGCGCGGGAGAGCTGGTCGCCCTGTGCGACCAGGCTCCCCGGAAGCAGCAGGAGCAGGGTGACAACAGCGTGAGCGGTGAGCGGTAAGCGGTGAGCGGTAACTGCCCGCTCACCTCGAGGCGTGCACCATGCCCCCCGCTTACTGCTCACTGCTCACCGCTCACTTTCTTCTGCTCACCGCTCACTTTCTTCGTCTCGGCCAGCCGGCGGAAGTACTCCACCACCCGCCGCCGCTCCTCCGGTGAGAGCGCCTGCAGTTCCTCCCACGAGGGATACCGGAGCAGTGCGTCGGCGTCACCCTGGCGGCGCAGGCCCGGCGGCAGCCGAACACTGTCGTCCTTGCCCACGGTGCTCTGCCGCTCCTGCTTCTCGTCCTTCTCCTCGCCCTGCAGCGTCCGGCCGGCGTCGAGCATCCGGCGGAAGAGCCGCTCCTGCCGCTCCACCGTCTGGCGGTCGAGCCGGCCGGCCTCGAGACTCCGCGCCAGGTCCTTGGCCTCCTGGGCCATGTCGGCGGAGCCGGGGATCTGCCCACCGGCGCGCATCCGTTCCAGCTTCTCCGCCAGGGCCCGCTGCTGCGCGCCCAGCTGGCGGATCTGCTCCTGCATCTGGCCACCCGCCCCCATCTGGGGCAGCATCCCACCGGCCTGCTGGCCCACGTTCCCCTGCTGCTGGGCCATCTGGCTCATCTGCTCCATGGCCTCCTGCAGCCCGCTGCCCGAGCCGGCGCCTTCGACCGCGCCGCGGCTCCGGACCAGCGTATAGGCGGCGGCATTCAGCGCATCGACAGCGTCCCCCGAGCTCCGTCCCGCCTCGCGGGCGTTGGGCGCGGCGTTCGAGAGCGCCTCGAGCGCCTTCTGCATCTGGTCCCGCGCCCCCGCGATCGCCACGCTCGACTGCTGCGAGACCATCGCGTTCTTCCCGGCGATGTCCTTCACCCGGTCGAGTAGCCGCTCGGCGCCTTCCTTGATGGCGCCCTGCTCCGAGCGCACCTGGGGCGACACCTCGCCCCGGCGGAACGCGTCGCTGACCTCGAGCTGGCGTTCCGCCAGCCGGCTGGCATCGGCCAGCGCGTGGTCCAGCTCCTGGACGATCTCCTGCTTCCACTGCTGCTGCAGCTGGGTCTTCTGCTGCTCCAGGTTGTCCCCCAGCGGGTCGAGCTGCTTCGAGGCCTGCTGGCCCTGCTGCTTGGCCTGCTGCTTCTGCCCCTGCTGGGCCGACTGGCCCGCCTGCTTCATCTGCTGGGCCGCCTGCTTGGCCTGCTGGGCCGACTGCTGCGCCGCCTGCTGCCGCTGCTCCCCCTGCTTGCCCATCCCCTTGGCAAGCTGCTCCAGCGCGGCGGCCAGCGAGTCGGCCCGGGCGGCGAGCGCCTGTTCTTCCTTCGCCGCGCGAGCGCTGTCGGCCGCCTGGACCTGCTGGTTCCACTGCTGCTGCTGCTGGGCCAGGTCCTTCGCCTCGGCGCTGAGATTCGCCATGTCGCCCTCGAGCGCGGCCCGGTCGAAGAGCTCCTTGGAGCGCTCCAGCGCGTCCCGCAGGTCCTGCTGGGCCTTGGCCAGGTCGTCGAGCGCCTCGCGGGTGCGCTCCGGGTCGAGATCCTTGAGCGCCTGCTGCAGCTCGGCCAGCTTGTCGCGCAGTTCGGGCGTGAGGGCCCGCTCGAGCTGCTCCTGGATTTCCTGCAGCCGCTTCTGCCACGCCGGATCGTTGAGCCCGGCGGCTTCCGCGCTCTGGCGCAGCTGCTCCAGCGCCTGCTTCACCTCTTCCGCCTGCTTGAGCAGCTGCTCCTGCGACTCCGAGACCTTCTCCGCCCGCTTGGCGTTGTCGAAGCTCAGCGGCTCGTCCCCGGTGCCCTTGCCGTTCTCGGCGGTGCGGGGACGCTCGCGGGAGAGGTCCTCGGTCTGCCGCTCCAGCTTCCGGCTCTGGTCGGCGATGCTGTCGAGCTTGCGGCCGACGTCATTCGAGGCGGCGCGCGCCGCCTGCCGCACTTCGCTCAGGGTCGGGAGCCGGAGCACGAACTCCTTCGACCGGCCGGTGTGCGCGGCGGGCGCATTGTCGGTGACCCGCACAAAGAAGCGGACGGTGTCGCCGGGCAGGAGCCCGCGGTTGTTGAGGTCGAGTTCCCAGGGGAGGATCGCGCGGCCGCCGGCGCCCTCGGGAAGCGGGATGGTCTGGCTCTGGGGCGGGTCCTGGAAGCCGAGCCGGGAGATCCGCCGGCTCTCCAGCACCACCCGCGTGATGCCGTGATCATCCTCGGCATCGATCACCAGCGGGAGCTTGAGGCTGAGCGGCGCGAGCGTATCGGCGCCGGGAACCGGCACCTCCACCCGCGGCGCGCTGTCGGGCACGGTGACGATCGGGATGCGGACCGTATCGCCGGCGAGCGGCGTGCCGCTCGCGGTGGCGAGGGCGAGCGCCCACACCCGGGTTCCTGTCGGGGAGAAGACGCCACTGAAGCCGGTGCCCTTCACCGAGAGATCGCTGCCGCCACCGGCGTGCGCCCAGCGCGCCCCGGCCAGCGGCGCGGTCGCTTCGCCGATGGTCTCGAGCCGGGTGCCCTCCGGCACCACCACGGTATCGCCCTGCGTGGGGATCGGCTCGTCCTCGAGGCCGAGATAGCGGGGATACCGCGCGGTCACCGAGAGCGTGCCGAGGAAGGCGGGAATCCGCACCCGCACCTGCAGCGTGTCGGAGGAACGCCCGCCGCTGGTAAGCCGGACGAAGAGATCGTTCTGGAGCGGGCCGAGCGTGGTGACCGCGCGCCCCGCCGAGTCGAGGGTGAGACCCTGGCCCTGCCACGACTCCCCCGGCGCCCGCACCCAGAGAATCGCGTGCTGCCGCCCGCGCGCGAGCACGTCGACCTTCACCGAATCACCCCGCTCCACCTCGGCGCTGCTCAGCGCCAGCGCGATCGGCGCGACGGTCGCCTCCCAGGCATCCCCGGGATGCCAGAGCAGCGACGGCGCCCCGCGCGTCGGCCGAGCACTGCCGAGCACCGCGGCCCCGGCCACGAGAGCCAGGCCGGCCTGCAGCGCCCGGCGGCGGAACGGCGCCTCGATCGGCGCAACCAGCTCCGGCGAGCGGCGCGCGAGTTCCTCGGCCTGCCGCTGGTCGGCAAAGGCGAGCAGGTCGTCGCTCACGCCGCCGACCGCCGGCTCGAGGTGGCCCGCCAGCGCCCCGCGCCGGAATCCCTGCGCCTCGATGGCACCCGCCAGCCAGGCCGGGGAGAGCCGGAGCAGCGCCCGCTGTCCCAGGTAGCCCGCCACGAGCAGGAGCAGCAGCACCAGCGCCCATGCCGCCAGCACCCACCAGGGCTGCCCGAACCAGCCGAGCCGGGCGCCCCACGCCGCCAGGCCCAGCAGCAGGGACAGGCCGCCCACGAGCACCGACGCGAGGGTGACGACCTCGAACCGGCGGAAGCGGCCGAGCAGCGCGTGAACCAGCGTCGCGGTCCGGCTCACAGCGCGCCTCCGAAGCTGGTGGCGTAGGTGAAGAGGTTCACGCCCATGCGGAGCGCCGCCTCGTGCTTCTCCGGGGGATCCTTGTGAACGTCCTGGTCCTCCCAGCCGTCGCCCAGGTCGCACTGATAGTCGTAGAAGACCGCGAGCCGCCCGTCGATGAAGATGCCGAAACCCTGGGCCGGCTTGCCATCGTGCTCGTGAATCTTGGGAAGACCCTTGGGAAAGTCGTAGACGATGTGATAGACCGGATGATCGAGCGGCACTTCCACCAGCGGATGGTCGGGAAAGAGCCGCGCCATCTCCCGCCGGAACGACTCGTCCATCCCGTAGTTGTCGCTCGCGTGGAGGAATCCGCCCTGGAGAATCCACCGGCGCAGCACCGTGAGCTCCGCGTCGCTGAAGTGGACGTTGCCGTGCCCGGTCATGTGCAGGTACGGCACGGTCCAGATCTCGTCATCGGAGAGCTGCACCACCTTCTCCCGGTCGCCGACCCGGAGCCCGGTGCGCTGGGCGATGGCACTCAGCAGGTTCGGGAGGCTGGACGGGTTGGCATACCAGTCCCCGCCGCCATCGTAATGAAGGCGCCCGATGGTCATGGTGGTGACCGGCCGCTCGGCGTTGGCCGCGGTGCGCAGCTGCGCCTCGGCGCTCCGCGCGACCAGCAGCGCGAAGAGCAATGTTCCACCCCGAAGCGTGCGAGCGAGGGTCATGGGAGCGAGGTGACGATCCGGTAAGCTTCGTTGCGGGCCACGCCGGTGTCAGCCACCAGCTGCTGCACCGCGTCCTTCCGGGAGAGTCCGCTGGCGAGGAGTTCCGCGGCCCGGATGGCGGGGTCGATGGTCGGCGCGGTGACCGCGCCTTCCGGCCGCCCCGCGACGACGATCGTGATCTCTCCCCGCGGCGGGTTCGCTTCGTAGTACGCGGCCAGCTCGGCCACGGTTCCGGGGCGGAATTCCTCGTACATCTTGGTCAGCTCCCGGCCCACCACCGCCCGCCGCTCCGGCCCGGCCACCTCGACCAGGTCGGCGAGGAGTTCCGCGAGCCTAGGCGGCGCTTCGTACAGTACGACGGTCCACTCGCACTCCGCCACCTGCTTGAGGAGCCGGTCCCGCTCGCGCCCCTTGCGGGGGAGGAAGCCGAGAAAGAGGTACCGGTCTCCCGAGAGGCCGGAGGCGGAGAGCGCGGTGCTCACCGCCGAGGGGCCCGGAATGGGGACGACCCCAAATCCCGCCTCGCGCACCGCCCGCACCAGGTTCTCGCCCGGATCGCTGACGCCCGGCGTACCCGCATCGGTGACCAGCGCGACATCCCGGCCTTCCCCGAGAATCTCCAGCAATACTTCCTGCCGTTTCTCGGGCGAATGGGCGTGAAAACTCAGCACCAGGGGATGCGCATCGAGATGGGAGAGGAGCCCGCGCACCCGCCGGGTGTCTTCCGCGGCCACCACCGGCACCGTGCGAAGTGTGTCCTCCGCCCGGTGGGAGAGATCGCCCAGGTTGCCGATCGGCGTGGCGATGACGTAGAGGGTGGCGGGGGGCATGGGATGTAAGGTAAGGCGGAAGACAGGGGCCGGGAGATCACGGCCCATTCTGACATCCCGGAGGTGCGGAAGCGACCGAGGGATCCCTGTTCAAAGATCAGGGATCCCTCGCTGCGCTCGGGATGACGGAGTCCGCCGAGCGGCGGATTACGACAGGTGCTGCTGGATCTTCCCCTCGAGGATCGTCTTGATCCGGGGATCGGCGCCGATCACCGTGTCGACATGCCGGCCATCCTTGAAGAACATGATGGTCGGGATCGAGCGCACGTTGAAGCGCACCGCGGTGTTCTGGTTGGCGTCGGTGTCCAGCTTGGCGACCTTCACCTTGCCGGCGTACTGTTCCGCCAGCGCATCGACCACCGGCGCGATGGCCTGGCAGGGTCCGCACCAGACGGCCCAGAAGTCGACCAGGGCGAGGCCCTTGAGCTGCTCGATCTCGGCGGTGAAGGTGGAATCGGTGACGTTGACGATGTGCTGATTGGCCATGCGCTCCCTGATCCTTTCGGCTTACCTTGTCACGGCGGGACGGACGCGCCCCGCCAGGGCTCCACTCACTCTTTTCCCGAGCGGCCATCCGTGACCGATCGTCCCACCATTGCCCATATCGGCGTCGCCGTCGAGAGCATCGAGGCCGCCCTGCCCTTCTATCGCGATGTCCTGGGCCTCGTGCCCGGCCATGCCGAGGAGGCCGACGGCGCCCGCATCGTCTCGCTGCATTTCGGCGCGTCGGACGTCGAGTTGCTCGAGCCGAAGCAGGCCGACAGTCCGATCGCGAAGTTCCTCGCCCGGCGCGGCCCCGGCATCCACCATGTCTGCTACCGGGTGGCCAACCTCGATCAGGCGCTCCGGGCGGCGGCCGCCGCCGGCTACCGGCTGATCGACGAGGTGCCCCGGGTCGGGGCCGGGGGCCACCGCATCGCCTTCATCCATCCCAAGACCACCGCCGGCATCCTGATCGAGCTGACCGAGTAGCGCCGGCTCAGGGGGCCTTGGTCGAGCAGGGCCGCCCCGGCGCGCCGGCGAGGTTCAGGTCGATCGACGAGACAATCCAGCCGTACTTGGCGGTCTTCACGGCCGTGAACGGCACCTGCCGCACGCAGGTCACCCCGCTGGGATCCTTCCGGTCCAGGTCCACCGTCACGATCATCCGGTCGCCGCCGTTGGGCGCCGGATCGATCCGGACCACCCGATAGGGCGAAGCGCGCAGGAACGACTGGGTGACGGTCAGCCGCTGCTGGTGATCGGCCGGCTGGTTCACGATCCCCGCCGGTCCCTTGGCGGTTCCCCAATAGCGGGCCATTCTGGTGATATTGCTGTCGGCGACCGCCTGCATGAAGCTCCGGACGGCGCCATCGGCTGTGGTCGCGACATCGGACGGACTGGGCTGCTGACTACCGCCGCCGCCGCCACACGCGACGACCAGCATCAGGACCGGCATCCAGCGCTGCGACACAGGGGCCTCCGTCGGGGGAAACTGGCGCGCAACATAAACGAGTTTTCGGGCAAAGAGCAATCGGCCAATGCGACTCTACATCAACATCGACCACGTCGCGACGATCCGGCAGGCGCGACGGACCGATGAACCCGATCCGGTCGCCGCGGCGCGCCTCTGCGAGGCCGCCGGCGCCGACGGCATCACCGCGCACCTGCGGGAAGACCGGCGCCACATCCAGGATGCCGACGTCGAGCGGCTCGCCAAGGCGGTGACCACCGTCCTCAATCTCGAGCTCGCGACCAGCGACGAGATCGTGGCCCTCGCCTGCCGGCTCAAGCCCTTCCAGGCCACGCTCGTGCCCGAGCGGCGCGAGGAGATCACCACCGAGGGCGGCCTCGACCTGGTGCGTTCCGCCGATCGCCTCGGCCCCGCCATCCGGCGGCTCACCGACGCCGGCATCCGGGTGAGCCTCTTCGTCGACCCGACCCGCGAGGCGATGGAGCGCTCCGCGGCCTTGGCGGTGCCGGCGGTCGAGTTGCACACCGGCCGCTACGCCCACACATGGCCCCGGGCCGACGCCGCGCTCGCCGAGATTGCCGATGCCGCCCAGTACGGCCGCCAGCTCGGCCTCGCCGTGCATGCCGGCCACGGCCTCACCTATCGCAACGTCACCCCGGTCGCGGCGATCCGTCACATCGAAGAACTGAACATCGGCCATAGTGTGGTGAGCCGGGCCGTCCTCACCGGGATGGACGAGGCCACCCGGGAGATGCTCCGGCTGGTCCGGGAAGCGGGCCGGACGAATTGACCGATCTCAAGGAACGACATAGACTTCGGAAGATCCCAGCGGTCACCCTCAGTACTCGGAACCCGGAACCCGGAACTCGGAACTCCCCGTGACCCAACCCCTGGGCGTCGACGACTTCTTCGTGCTGGAGGCGGGCGACTATCTCGACCGGCTGGCGGCCCTGGCCGCAACGCCCGGCCCGAGCGCCGACGAACTGGTCCGCTATACCCGGGCGCTGCGGGGCAGCGCGCTCATGGCGAACCAGCAGCCCATCGCGCGGGCCGCGGGGGGACTGGAGCACCTGGTCCGCGCCTTCCGCGATGGCCGGCGCAGCTGGGATGGTGACCTCAGCAACCTGGTGCGCGAGGCGGTCGACATGCTCCGCACCCTGGTCGAGCGGGTGCGCGGCTGGACACCGGACGACTCCGCCCGCGCCGAGCGCCTGGCACTCCAGCTCGAGCAGGCGGCCGGCGCCGAGCCGCGGAGCGCCCCCGCCACCGCGGCGCCCACCCAGAGCGAAGCCGGGGTCCGGGCCTTCCTCGCGCGCGAGTCCGCCGCGCTCGGCAGCGTGCTCGACCAGGCCGCCCGGATTCTCCAGGCCGGCACCGCCGCGCCCGACACGCTCCAGGTCGTCATGCGGCGGATGCAGCCGCTCCGCGGTCTCGCCGCGATCGCCGATTATCCCCCGCTCCCCGATGTGCTCGACGGTATCGAGCGGACCCTCGTCGGTGTCAGCCAGCTGGAGATCTCTCCCGGCAACGGCGGCGGCCGGCTCGAGGCCGCGGCGCGGGCGCTGAGCCGGGCCGCCCGCGACATCGCCGACCGCGGCAAGCCCGACATCGAAGCCCCCGAGTTCCGCGGCTTCGCCACCCTGCTCCTCGCCAGCGACGACGACGAGCAGCTCCCGGTACCGATCGAGTCGCTCTTCTTCGAGGGCGACAGCGGGATCATCCACAAGGGTGTTCCGCCCCGCGGCGCGATGGGGACGGGCATGGGCGCCGCCGCCGTCGTCAGCCGGGGCGAGCATCTCTGCCAGGCCGCCGACGAAATCGCGGACGCCACCACCACCACCCAGCGCGATCTCCGGCTGCACGTGCTCGTCGGCGACCTCAAGACCCTCGGCAGCGGCTTGCCGGTGGGGCTCGATGTCGCGGTCGATGCCTTCGGCGTGGCCGCCCGCGCCGCCGTGGCCCGGGGCGCCGCCGCCAGCGAGGCGAAGGAGTTCGCCGGCCTGATCCGGGATGCCGGCGTCCGGCTCCGCGGCTTCACCGAGGTCACCCAGCCCGCCTCGCTGATCCACGTCTTCGAATCGCTCATCGGCAAGCTCGACGCCCTGGCCATGCCCGCCGGTCCGGTGGTCCATGGCGGCGCGATCTCGCCCCTGGCCGCCGCCACGTCGGCGCCGGTGGCGGAGCCCGAGCCCGAGCCGGTCCCGGCTCCGCTCCCGGTGGCGGAACCGTTCGACGACGAATCCGACGTCGTGCCCATCGAGTCGCTCGCGCCGGATGAGCCGGAGGAAGACACCTCGCCGGTCGTACCGGTCGAGGCGCTCGCCCCCGAGCCCGAGCCGGAGCCGGAGCCGGTGGCCGCACCGATGCCGGTGGCGGCACCGATCGCGGCGGTCGCCGCCGTTGCCGCGGCCTCCGTCACCATCGACGGCTGGGACCTCGCGGCGAGCTACGGCTTCTTCGAGCAGCTGATGGGCGGACCCGCTCCCGCGGCCGTTGCCCCCACCCCGGTGGTCGAGGCGCCGGCACCGGTCGCCCCGGTGATCGAGGAGCCGGAGGTGGAGGAGGTCCCGGTCGTGGCGATGCCCGTGGCGGCTCCCGTCGTGGCAGCAGCCGTCATCGCCGCGGTGGCGGCCGCTCCCGCCCCCGCCCCGGAGCCGGAACCGGAGCCCATTGCGCCGGAGCCGATGGTCATCGAGATCGGCGAACTCTGTTACCGCGGGCGCGCGGCTCTCGAGCGCGCCGACGTGGTCCGCCGGGAGATCCGCTCCGCCCTTTCCGCCTCGGCGCCGCCGACCGCGATTCAGCCGCTGGTGGATGAACTCCTCGACCTGGTCGAGCTCGCGCTCGTAGACTAGTCCCTTGACTGCTCCCGCTCCGACGAAGCGGACCCCGGTCTGGCAGATCCTGGCCGGGGTCATCATTTCCGCGGTCCTGATCTTCTTTTCCTTCCGCGGCGTCAACTTCCGCGAAGTCCTCGAGTACGTCCGCTCCGCCCGGACAGTCCCGATCGTCCTGGGCGTCACGCTGGCGACCCTGACGTTCGTCCTCCGGATCTTCCGCTGGCAGCTGCTGCTCAAGGGCGATGACGGGCGCCAGCTGGGCGTCGCCCCGCTCTGGCACGCGATCGCCATGGGCTTCATGGCGAACAACACCCTGCCGCTCCGGATGGGCGAGGTGGTCCGCACCTACGCCGCGGCGCGGCTCACCAGCACCCGCTTCACCTCGGTACTCGCCTCGATCGCGGTGGAGCGCCTCTTCGACGCGGTCACCGTCATCTCCCTCCTCGCCCTCGGCCTCTTCACCACCCGGCTCCCCGGGGATGCGGTGGCGGGGTTCGGCGTCCAGCGGATCGTGACCGTGGCGGGCGCGCTGGTGCTCGCCGGGCTCGGCATCGCCGCGGCGGTGGTGGCCTTCCCCGACGCCGCCGAGCGGACGATCCGCCGGCTGGTGCCGGGGGAGAAGCTCGCGGGCAAGCTCATCGGGATGATCGAGGGGGTGCGCCACGGCTTCTCGGTGCTGCGCTCGCCGGCGCGGATCGCGGGGGTGCTGGCCTGGTCGTTCGCGATCTGGGGCATGTCGGCGGTCTCGTTCTACGTGATGCTCGGCGCCTTCGACATCGGAAACGTCGATTTCTCCGGCGCGCTGCTCATGCAGGGGCTGATCATGTTCGGGATCGCGGTGCCCTCGACGCCCGGCTATGCCGGCGCCTTCGAGCTGCCGATCATCGCGGTGCTGGCCCTCTACGGCATTCCCAAGAGCCAGGCGCTGGCCTACGCCCTGACCTACCACATCACCACGTTCATCCCGATCACGCTCCTCGGGGCCTGGTCGATCTTCCGCACCGGGCTCGGGCTCGCGGCGCTGCAGCGGGAGAATCGGTGAGCGAGGTGGTGACCCTGGCCGCCCCGGCCAAGCTCAACCTCTTCCTGCGGGTGCTGGCCCGGGAGGACGACGGCTACCACGGGCTCGAGACGCTCTTCTGCCTGATCGACCTGGCCGACGAACTCCGGGCCGAGCGCCGGGAGGGCACCGGGGTCACCCTCGCGGTCGAGGGCGCCGACTGCGGGCCGGTGGAGCAGAACCTCGCGACCCGCGCCGCGAAGCTGGTGCTCGACGCCACCGGGCATCCCTGCGCGATCCACCTCTCACTGGTGAAGCGGATCCCGATGCAGGCGGGGCTGGGCGGCGGGTCGAGCGACGCGGCGGCCGCGCTGCTCGCCGTCAACCAGCTGGTGAACAACGCGGTGCCCAGGCATGAGCTGCTCCAGTTCGCCTCCCGGCTCGGCTCCGACGTGCCCTTCTTCGTGAGCGGGGGTTCGCTGGCGCTGGCCTGGGGCCACGGCGAACGGATGCTTCGCCTGCCGCCGCTGCCGAAGGCGCCCGGGCTGCTGCTCATCCCCCCGATCGGGATCAGCACCCCCGAGGCCTACCGGCAGATCGACAGCACCCGGCACGGCTCGGCCAAGCGCGGCTCGGTGGCGATGGACCTGGACAGCCTGTCCGGCTGGGGCAGCGTTGCGCGGCTGGGAGGGAACGATTTCGAGTTCGCGCTGTTCGGGCGGCACCCCGAGCTCAAGCAGGGGTTCGAGGCACTCGCGGGGACGCATCCCCTGCTCTGCCGGATGACAGGCTCGGGATCGGCGCTCTTCGCGATCTACCGGAGTGACCGGGACCGCGACGATGCCCGGATGCAGCTCAGTCCGAAGCTGGGCAAGGTGGTGCCGTTCACGACGAGCTAGTTGTCATCCCGAGCGAAGCGAGGGATCCAGGTTGCAGGCCGCGTGGCCGGGACAGCAGATTCCTCGTCGCTTCGCTCCTCGGAATGACCGACCGGTCCAGTCTTTCTCTATCCCTGTCAACGAGTTACGTTCCCCACCCGCTGGCCCCTCGTCCAATGGCAGGACATCGGACTTTGGATCCGAGAATGGTGGTTCGAATCCACCGGGGCCAATCCGGTACCTCGCGTTGACGTAACCCCGTCTCCCGATTATGCTTGTGGGCTATTTTTTATGAGCGAGCTCCTGTCCCGCAGTCAGATGCTCCTGCTCTCCGGAACGGCCAACCGGCCGCTCGCGGAGGAAGTTGCCACGCATCTCGGACAGCCGCTCTGCCAGGTGACGGTCAAGCGGTTCAGCGATGGTGAGTTGTTCGTCAAGATCGATGAGAACGTCCGGGGTCGGGACGTGTTCGTCATCCAGTCGACCAATCCCCCCGCGGAAAACCTGCTGGAGCTGCTGCTCCTGACCGATGCGGCCCGCCGGGCCAGCGCCGCCCGGATCACCGCGGTCATTCCCTACTTCGGGTACGCCCGACAGGACCGGAAGGACCAGCCGCGGGTCGCGATCAGCGCCAAGCTGATGGCCAACATGGTGAAGGTGGCGGGGGCCGACCGGGTGCTGGGGATGGATTTCCACTCCCACCAGATGCAGGGGTTCTTCGACCTGCCGGTGGACCACCTCTACGCCGCGCCGGTGTTCGTGAATCACTACCGGCAGAAGGCGCTGCGCGACCTGGTGGTGGTGGCCTCGGATGTGGGCGGCGCCAAGATGGCCCGCGGCTTCGCGAAGCGGCTCAACGCGACGCTCGCCATCATCGACAAGCGGCGCCCGTCGGCCAACGTGGCCGAGGTCGTGAACGTGGTCGGCGAGGTCAAGGGGAAGGACTGCATCATCCCCGATGACATGATCGATACCGGTGGCACCATGTCGGAAGCGGTGCACGCCTTGAAGCGGCTGGGGGCAGAGGACATCTACTGCTGCGCCACCCACCCGCTGCTCTCCGGGCCGGCCGTCGAGCGGCTGCAGAACAGCCCGGTGAAGGAAGTGGCGGTGACCAACACCATCGCCCTCCCGAAGGAACGGAAGTTCGAGAAGCTCAAAGTCCTGTCGATCGCGCCGCTGCTGGCGAAGGCGATCGGCTACACCCACAGCGATCAGTCGGTGAGTTCGCTGTTCGATTGACCCGGTGCGGCCCGGCCGCCCATATGTGAAGGACAGAACCATGGCACAGTCCGCTTCCCTCCAGGCTTCCCGCCGCGCCGGCAACGGTAAGGGCGTCGCCCGCAGCCTCCGCCGCGCCGGCAGCGTCCCGGCCGTCATCTACGGCCACGGCCGCGCCGCCGAGTCGCTCTCGCTCGACGCCGCCAGCCTCGGCAAGCTGCTGGGCAGCATCTCCGCCGGGAGCACCATCCTCGACGTGACCATCGAGGGCCAGGCCCCGGTCAAGGCGCTGATCCGCGACATCCAGCGCCACCCGCTCCGCCAGACCGACATCCTGCACCTGGATCTCTACGAGGTCCGCGCCGACGAGAAGATCACCGTCGAAGTGCCGGTGCACCTCGTGGGCACCGCCGACGGCGTCCGCAACTTCGGCGGCGTGCTCGACCAGGTCATGCACAAGCTCCAGATCCTGGTCCTCCCGGGCGACATCCCGTCGCACATCGACGTGGACGTCACCAACCTGCTCATCGGCAAGTCGATCTTCGTCCGCGACGTGAAGGTCGCCAAGGCCGAGATCCTCAACCCGGTGAACCTGCCGATCTGCTCCTGCGTCGCGCCCCGCACCGAAGAGGCGGCTCCCACGCCGGGTGCGACCGCCGAGGCAACCGCCGAGCCGGAACTCATCCGCAAGGCGAAGCCCGACGAAGAGGGCGAGGGCGCCGAGAAGGAGTAGGCCCTGCGCGCGATCGTCGGCCTCGGCAACCCGGGGACGGAGTACGAGAATACCCGGCACAATGCCGGGTTTCTCTTGGCCGATCGCCTGGCGGCGCGCTGGAAGTTCCCGCCCTTCCGGCGGGTGCCGGCTGCCCGCGAAGCCCAGGGCAGCGCGCTGGGCCGCCCGGTGACGCTCATCAAGCCGCAGACGTACATGAACCGGAGCGGGGCCGCGCTGGCCTCGCTCCGTTCGCTTCCGGGGTGGAACCCCGCCGAGGAGCTGCTGGTCGTCACCGACGACTTCGCGCTGCCCCTGGGGAAGTTCCGGCTCCGCGGCGCCGGCTCCGCCGGCGGGCACAACGGGCTCAAGAGCATCGAGGGGGCGCTCCGGCGGCAGGACTATGCCCGGCTCCGGATCGGCATCGGCCCCCTCCCCGCCGGCACCCGCGACACCGCGGACTTCGTGCTGGAACCGTTCCCGCGGGAGGAACGCGCCGCGCTCGACGAGGTGATGGAGCCGATGTGCCAGGCCGTCGAGTGCTGGGTGAGCGAGGGGATTGAAGTGGCGATGAACAGGTTTAATAGCCGTTAGCCATCGGCTGTTAGCTATTAGCTGTTAGCTGTTAGCTAACTGCTCGGCGACGAGAGTACCGTAGAGTTCACGAATAACCAGCTAACAGCTAATAGCTAACAGCTTCCCTATGCTCCGCCTCGGCATCGTCGGTCTCCCGAACGTCGGCAAGTCCACCCTCTTCAACGCCCTCACCTCCGCGGGCGCGCTGGTGGCGAACTATCCCTTCGCGACCATCGAGCCCAACACCGGCGTGGTGACCGTGCCCGATCCCCGGCTCGCCGAGCTGGCGAAGATCGTGAACCCCGAGCGGACCCTGCCCGCCGCGGTGGAGTTCGTCGACATCGCCGGCCTGGTGAAGGGCGCCAGCAAGGGGGAGGGCCTGGGCAACCAGTTCCTCGCCAACATCCGCGAGGTCGACGCCATCGTCCACGTGGTGCGCTGCTTCGACGACGAGGACGTGCAGCACGTGATGACCTCGGTCGACCCGGTGCGCGACCGGGAGGTGATCAACATCGAGCTCCAGCTCGCCGACCTCTCCCAGGTCGAGAAGCGGCTCGACAAGACCGTGCGCACCGCCAAGTCCGGCGACCCGCAGGCCAAGCTCGAGGCGCGGCTGCTGACCCAGCTCAAGGACGCGCTCGCCGACGGCAAGCCGGCGCGGGTCGTGACGCCCACCGACGAGGAAGCGCCGACCTACCGGACCTTCAACCTGCTCACCTCCAAGCCGGTGCTCTACGCGGCCAACGTGCTCGAGAGCGAGCTCTCCTCCGGCAACCGCCACGTGGAGGCGCTCCGGGCCCAGGTGACGAAGGACGGCGAGGACGCCGAGATCGTCATCTTCTCCGGCAAGGTGGAAGCGGAGCTGGCCGAACTGGCCCCCGAGGACCGGGCCGAGTTCCTCACCTCCCTCGGCGCCACCGAGTCGGGGCTCGACCGGCTGGCGCATGCCGCCTATCACCTGCTCGGGTTGCAGAGCTATTTCACCGCCGGCGAGAAGGAGGTCCGCGCCTGGACCATCCACAAGGGCGACAAGGCGCCGCAGGCGGCGGGCGTGATCCACAGCGACTTCGAGAAGGGGTTCATCAAGGCGGAGACGGTGGCCTACGCCGACTTCGTGCGGGTGGGCGGCTGGAAGCCGGCCCGCGACCAGGGTCTGGCGCGGGCCGAGGGGAAAGAGTACATCGTGAAGGATGGGGATGTGATGCTCTTCCGGTTCAACAACTGACCCTGCCACCGAGGATGCGATGAAACCTCAGGACAAGATGGCCCTGCAAGCCCAGCTTCAGGGCGTCACCACCTTGTTCACCACGGCCTTCTCCCTGGCCGGCGCGGGTGCCACCCAGCCCATCATCACCCCGACCGGACCGGCGGCGGCGCCGGGCCTGACGCAGATCGCCGCGGCCATGAGTCAGCAGCAGGCCGCCATGACCCAGCTGCTCGCGATCGTCAAGAAGATCGTCGACGAAGCCTGAGCCGGTCCGCTACCCGGCGGAGCCCACCCGCAGCAACTGCATCGCCACCAGCCCCATCCACAGCGCCTCGAGGCTGGTGGCGATGATGATTCCCGGCACATTGAGCCGGAAGATCCCGCTCAGCACCCCCAGCGCCAGTCCCGCCCCGACCACCACGCCGACCACTCCCGAGAGCCGGGACAGCTTCCGCCCCGTCAGGATCTCCAGCGACCAGAGCACCAGCGCGATGCCCGCGGCGATGATGCCGAGCTTCGCGAAGGCCTGGTTCCAGTAGTGGGTGTAGCTGAGCAGCGCATCCACCTGGCCGGCAACCGCCCCCCCGTCCCGCGCCGCCGCCACCAGGTCGGACGCGACGAAGCCGCTCGCCAGCGCGGCGGTCATCATCCCCACCACGCTGGCCGAGAAGAAGACCAGCGCGCCGGTCACCAGCGGCGTCCAGCCGAGGAACTGGCTGAGCCCGACCAGCCCGAGCAGGACGACGGGAAGCGACGCCAGCGAGATCCCGTGCACCACGTGGTTGACCAGGGCCATGCGGTTGCCGGAATCGGCGGTGAGATCGTGCGCCGTCGGGTGCATGCCGAGCACCAGCAGCGGGAGCAGGATGCCCACCAGGAGCGACTGGCCGGAGCGGCGGGGATTGTTCATGCGGGGGCTTTCTTCGAGGTGCCGAATTTCTGGGTGGCATACCCCACGATGAGGCCGACCAGGGAGCCCGGGATCATGATCTCCCAGAAGTAGACCTTGCCGGTGACGGGGTTCTTCCCGATGGCGATCGGGAGGGCGAGCAGCGCACCGACGGCGAGTCCCACCAGCACCCCGACCTTGAGCGAGTTCACCTTCCGCGCCACCAGCCCGATGATGACGCCCGCGATGACGCCCTTGAGGGTCGACCAGGGAACGATGTCCCGGATCTGGGGCGCCGTTTCCGGGGCGGAGACGAGCGCGGTGAGGCCATCGAGCGCGCCGAGGATGGCGCCAAGGATGATGCCGAGGAGTGGCTTGTTCATGGAATCCCTGTGAGAGTCGAGGTTGGTGGATGAGCCTGCCAACCCCTGTTACCCGTCCGGATGGGTGCCTTTAGCCGTTCCGGGTTCCGCACCTCAGACGCCCCGCCACCCCGCGACGATCAGCCGCACGATCAGGTAGGTCAGGATCAGCACGATCGCCGTCTGGTACTTGCCGTACCACCGCCCCAGCCGCTCGAGCAACGGCTCATCGTAGGCCGCCACCGGCTCACCATCGAGAAACCGGGTGACATCGGCGGCGAGCGCGGCCACCGTCGGGTAGCGCGCGTCGGGAGCGGCGGCGGCGGCCCGCGACGCGATGGCCCGGAGCGGTCGGGGCGGTTCCGTCCCGGACACCGTCGCCATCTCCCCCAGCAGCCGGCCCAGCGCATAGATGTCGCCGCGGGCATCGGCGGGGGCGCCCAGCCGCTGCTCCGGCGGCATGAAGCCGGGGGTGCCCGCGGCGCCTCCTTCCGGCAGGGCGCCCTGCACCGCCGCGAGCCCCCAGTCGAGCACCAGCACCTCGCCAAAGGCGCCGACCATCACGTTGCCCGGCTTGAGATCGCGGTGCACCACCCCGCTGGCGTGGGCGAACGCCACCGCCTCGGCAATCTTGAGGAAGAGCCGGAGCCGGGCGAGCAGCGCCAACTCCTGGATGGCCTGCTCGAGCCCCTGTCCCCGCACCAGCTTCATCAGCGAGAAGATCCGTCCATCGGCGAGCACGCCGACGTCGTGCACCGGCACGATGCCCGGATGTTCGAGCCGGGCCAGGATCCGGGCCTCCTGCTGCAGGTCGCCCACCTGCGCGGCGCCGGCCAGCTCCGGCCGGAGCACCTTGAGCGCCACGTCGCGGCCGAGCACCCGGTCGTGGGCCCGGTAGACCCGGCCCATCCCGCCCTCGCCGATCAGGGCCACGACCTGGTAGCGGTCGCCGGGGAGTTCGGGCCAGTCGGCCACTTCCCGCAGGTGGGCGACCGCGCGGTCGCTGAGATGGGTCATGCCGGATCGACTCCGAACAGCTCGCGTGCCTCGGCCCGGTACTCGGCCTCGTCGGTGGTGAGCACCCGGAGCTGCTCCAGGACCAGGCGCCGGAACTCCCGCCGGGCCCAGGCGAGGTGGTTGGTGACCTGCGAGACCGGGAGGTCGAACTCCTCGGCCAGGTCGCGATACGACGGACGGTCATTCCCGCCGGCCGGTTCCAGGTCGGCGCGCTCGAAGATCCGGAATCGCACGGCGTGTCCCTTCTCCGCGGCGTGCGCCCGGAGCGCCTCCACGGCCCGCTCGAAGAGACTCCGCATCCACTCCTGCCGGAAGCGCTCCTCGGCATCGTCCGTCGCCTCTCCCTGCACCAGCGCCACCTCGGCCGCGGCGAAGTCCATCGGGAGATGCGCCGCCCCTCCGCCCCGCTTGAGCCGTGCGGCGTCCCGGCGGCGGTTGGCGGCGAGATGATCCACCGCGCCGCGGAGAAAGGTGCGGAAGCGGGCGCGTCCCGGCTCGAAGCGCTCGAAGAAGCCACCCTCGAGCGCGCGGGCGAAGAACTCCTGGGTCAGGTCTTCCGCTTCTTCCCGCGGGAGGGCCCACTTGAGGCGCAGGTGGACGTAGCAGGGCCGCCAGTAGACCGCGCAGAGCGCCGCCATCGCGCCGGCGCGCACCACCGGATCGGCGGAGCTGGCGCCGGCGATGGCCGACACGCGCGTGGTCGGGAAGCGACCGCCCTCTGCGGGTGGGGTCATGCCCAATACTGCAGCGGCAGCGGGACGATGTCCAACGTTCCGCGCGGTTACGGGGATGGCGTCGGCGTGTATACTTATTCTCCCCGCCCCCCCAAGGATACGTACCGCATGACCACAGCCACGAGCGGCGCCCTGTCGAAGTTCGGACCCGAGTCGGCGCTCGCCCGCGCACCGGAGATCGCCCAGGAGAGTGCCGTCTTTCGCGACGTCCTGACCGAGATCGCGAAGGTCATCGTGGGGCAGCAGGTGCTCCTCGAGCGGCTCCTGATCGGGCTCCTCGCCGATGGCCATATCCTGCTGGAGGGGCTCCCCGGCCTGGCCAAGACGCTCGCGGTCCGCACCCTCGCGAACACGATCGACTGCGACTGCAAGCGGGTGCAGTTCACCCCCGACCTGCTCCCCGCCGACCTGCTCGGCACGATGATCTACAACCAGCGCTCGGGCGACTTCACGGTGCAGAAGGGCCCGATCTTCACCAACATCCTGCTGGCCGACGAGGTGAACCGCGCCCCCGCCAAGGTGCAGAGCGCGCTGCTCGAGTCGATGCAGGAGAAGCAGGTGACGATCGGGGGCGAGACCCACCGCCTGCCGCCCCTCTTCCTGGTGCTCGCGACCCAGAACCCGCTGGAGCACGAGGGGACCTATCCCCTCCCCGAGGCCCAGGTCGACCGCTTCCTCTTCAAGCTGCTGGTGAGCTATCCCAACCGGGCGGAAGAGCGGGAGATCATCGACCGGATGACCGACGCCGGCGAGCCCAGCGCCACCGTGGTGCTGCACCCCGACCGGGTGCTCCGCGCCCGTGACATCGTGCGCGGACTGTACGTCGACGACCGGATCAAGGAGTACGTGCTCGATATCGTCGCCGCGACCCGCGACCCCAAGGCCTGGAAGGTCGGCGAGCTCGAGACCCTGATCCAGTTCGGGGCCTCGCCCCGCGCCGGTATCTACCTCGTGAAGGCCGCGAAGGCGCACGCCTTCCTCGCCGGCCGGGCCTACGTCCTCCCCGAGGACGTGAAGGCGATGGCGCCCGACACCCTGCGCCACCGCCTCATCCCCACCTACCAGGCCGAAGCCGACGGCGTGACCTCGGACCAGATGCTGGACAAGGTACTCGCCGCCGTTCCGGTGCCGTGACCCCGGCGGAACTCCTCCGGGAGGTCAAGCGGATCGAGCTCACCACCCGCGAGCTGGTCCGCGACCTCGTGGCCGGCGACTACACCAGCACCTTCCGCGGCCGGGGCGTCGAGTTCGCGGAGGTGCGGGAGTACCTCCCCGGCGACGACGTGCGCACCATCGACTGGAACGTCACCGCCCGGCTCGGCACCCCCTACGTGAAGCGGTTCCACGAGGAGCGGCAGCTCACCCTGCTGCTCCTGGTGGACATGAGCGCGTCGAGCGGCTTCGGGAGCGTGCTCCGCACCAAGCGGGAGCTGGCGGCGGAGGTCTCGGCGGTGCTCTCGCTCGCGGCGACGCGGCATCGCGACCGGGTCGGCGCGGTGTTCTACAGTGACCGGATCGAGTGGTTCGCCCCGCCGAAGAGCGGGCGGCGCCAGGCGCTCCAGGTGGTGAGCCAGGTGCTCTCCTTCGAGCCCCAGGGCCGCGGCACCGACCTCCTCGGCACCCTCGATTTCCTCGAGCCGCTGCTGCGGCAGCGCGCCGCGGTGGTGCTGCTCTCCGATTTCCTCGACCGCTCCCAATGGTCCGCCCTCGACCGGCTGGCCCACCGCCACGACGTGATGGCAATGCAGCTGGTGGACCCGCGCGAGCGGGAACTCCCGCCAGTGGGGCTGGTGACCCTCTTCGATCCCGAGACCGGGAACTGGGAGACGGTCGACGCCGACCTCCCCGAGATCCGCGACGGCTACCGCGCCGCCCGGGCCGAGTTCGACGAGTCGTTCGCGCTGCACTGCAACCGCGCCGCGGTCGACCTCCTCCGCCTCGACACCGACCATCCCTACGGCGAGCGGCTGGCGGCCTTCTTCAGCCGCCGCGAGCGGCGCCGGTACTAGGCATGCGCCGGCTCCTGGTGCTCCTGCTCCTGCTGCTGCCCGCCGCGCTCCGGGGGCAGAGCCTGGAAGTGGTGCCCAGCCAGGACAAGGCCAGCGTCGGCGACGTGATCACCATGCATCTCACGGTGACACTCCCCGACGGCTTCCAGCTCCTCGACCTCACCCCGCGCACGCTGCTCCCGGTGCCCGAGGGGATGCGGATCATCACCATCGACACGCTGCGCCGGGTCAGGAGCGGCGAGTTCCGCGGTGACGTGAAGATGGCGTTCTACCGGATCGGCAGGCAGCCGGTCCCGACCCTCGCCCTGCTCTACCGCCCCGCCGCCACCGCCCCCGCCGATACCCTGGTGCATGCGCCCCTCGGCATCGAGATCGAGCCGGTGCTGCCGCCGGGCAACCAGGAAATCAAGGACATCCGTCCGCTGATCCTGCTGGGCGGGCCGCTGCTGATGCCCCTCACGGTGCTGTTCTCGATCATCGTGGCGGGGTGGCTCTATCTCTGGCGCCACAGCCGGCCGCAGGGTCGCGTCGTCGTGGCCAGGGTGAGCGAGCCGATTCCCGCGGGACCGTTCGATGCCGCGCTCGCCCGGCTTGCGGCGCTGGAGGCGGCCAGCCTCGCGAGCGGCAATGGCATCGTGCCGCTCTTCGATGATGTCGCCGGACTGGTGCGCCACACGCTCGTGGAGGTCGGCGCCCTGCCCCACGACGGGCTGACCACGCCGGAGGTCCCGCCCCGCCTCCCCGCGGTGCTGGCCCACGGCGACCTCGCCACCCGCTGTGCCATCCTCCTGGGAGACGCCGACCTGGTGAAGTTCGCGAAGGTTCGCCCCGACCGTGAGGCGGCCACCAGCCACGTCGGCCGGGCCCGCAGCCTCCTCGAAGCCTGGCGCGATGCCGCGGGGGAGACCGATGCGGTTCGCTAGCCCGATCTTCCTCGTCTTCCTGCTGGTGCCGCTCTGGTTCCTCTACCGGGCGTGGCTCCGGCGGCGCCAGCCGCCCCCGCATCACGTGGCGTTCGGCGGAATGCAGTTCCTCGCCGGGCTCAAGCGCGGGCCGCGGAGCCCCTGGGCCCGCTTCCCCCAGTGGCTTGGGTGGACCGCCCTGGTCGTGCTCATCACCGCGCTGGCGCGGCCCCAGGTCGCCGGCGAGGCGGAACCCACCAAGGTGCGCTCCCGGAACATCATGCTGGTGCTCGACATCTCGAGCAGCATGAAGGCCACCGACTTCCAGCCCGGCAACCGGCTCGAGGTCGCCCGGATGGTGCTGCGCGATTTCATCAAGCGCCGCAACGGCGACCTGATCGGGATGGTGATCTTCGCCGGGCGCGCCTTCCTCCAGGCGCCGCTCACCACCGATCTCGACGTGCTCGACCGGATGGTGGAGTCGGTGGACATCGGCACCCTCCCGGACGGGACCGCGATCGGCACCGCGCTGGCCCTGAGCCTCAACCAGCTCAAGAATCTCCCGCGCAACGCCTGCACCATCGTGCTGATTACGGATGGCGCCAACAACACCGGCCGCCCCACCCCGACCGAGGCCGCCGAGGCCGCCAAGTCCCTCGGCATCCGGATCCATGCGATCGGTCTCTCCAACGGCGACACCAGCCAGGTGGCGCTCAACGGCGTGTGGAGCGTCCGGAACCTGGCCAGCCGCCTGTCCGGCAAGGACGAGGCGGCGCTCAAGGACATCGCCGCGCGGAGCGGCGGGCAGTTCTACAAGGCGAATGATCCGGCGGGCCTCGAGGGGATCCTCAAGGAAATCGATCCGCTGGAGCGGATCGAGGTGACGGTGAGCGAGACCCGGCAGTACCACGAACTCTTCCCGATCCTGGTGGGCGTGGGGCTCTCGCTCCTGCTGCTGCAGATGCTGCTCCAGGCCACCTGGCTCCGGATGCTGCCATGAACAGCCTCTTCGTGACGCCGAGTGCGCTGATCCTGCTGGCGGTGCTGCCGGCGCTGTGGATGATCATCCGCCAGGCCCGGCGGGAGCACGACGCCGCCCTGGTGAAATTCGGCGAGCCGAAGGTCCTGGCGAAGAGTTCCCGGCTTCCCCCCGCGGCTCCGACGCGCACCCGGACCATCCTCCGCTGGACCGGGCTCGCCTTCGCGGTGATCGCGCTGGCCCGCCCCCAGTTCGGCCGGCATCCGGCGGAACTTCCCAAGACCGGCCGCGACCTCATCGTGGCGATCGACCTTTCCCGCTCGATGAAGGCGACCGACGTCGGCATGAGCCGGCTGGACCTGGCCAAGCGGATGGCGTGGCAGCTGGCGGCCACCCACCCGGGCGACCGGGTGGGGATGGTGATCTTCGCCGGCGCGGCGTTCCTCCAGCTCCCCCCGACCGCCGATCTCGGCACGCTGCAGCGTTTCCTCGATGCGGCGACCCCCGACGATATCGCCGACCCGTCGACCAACCTCGCCTCGGCGCTGCGGGTCTCGGAGCGCGCGCTCCGCAAGGAGCGGACGCTGATCGGCAGCCGCGGGGTCATCCTGCTGACCGACGGCGAGCGGAGCGAGGGGCCACTCGAGCCGATCTTCGACCTGTACAAGCGGGCACACATCCCGATCTTCGCGGTGGGCATCGGGACGCTCGAGGGCGCCCAGGTCCCCAACGACTCCGGCGACGTCGAGGGCCCCTGGCACCTCGACAACATCGGCCGGCCGGTCATCTCCCGGCTCGACGAGGAGGATCTCCAGAAGCTGGCCCTGGCCTCCAACGGGGCGTACGCCCGCTGGAACGATGCCCGGGCGCTCGACGTGATGACGAAGGGGATCAACAATCTCGAGAGCCGGATCATCAACAACGAGGCGAACACCGAGCCGAATGAGCGGTATCAGATTCCGCTGTTTCTCGCGGTGCTGTGCCTGGTGATGGAAGTGACGTTCCTCGTTCCTCGTTCCTCGTTCCTCGAAACTGCCCGGGGGAAGCAAGCTGCATCGCGGGAACGTCCCACCAGCCTGCCCTTCACCAGAGCCACGAGGAACGAGGAACGCGGAACGCGGAACGCCATGATCGTCCTTCTCGCCCTCATCGGCGGCCAGAGCTGCAGCGACGGCGGGCGCGCCGACGTCGTGCGCGGCCAGCAACTCTACGAAAGCGGCAAGTACCTCGAAGCCTACGAGGCCTACCAGCGGGTCCTCCGCCAGGAAGGCGGCCCCGAGATCCGCTTCAATACCGGCAATACGCTCTACCGGATGCGGCAGTACAACGACGCGGCCAAGACCTGGCGCGAAGCCCTCAACGCCGCCCCCAATGTGAAGCAGAACGCCTTCTACAACATGGGCAATGCGTACGTGCGGGCGGCCCAGGACGCCAACGCCCTGAGCCGCTATCTCGACCGCGCGGTGGAGTCGTATGAGGAGGCGCTCCGGCTCAACCCCGCCGACCAGGAGGCCAAGTGGAATCTGGAAGTGGCCCTCCGGCGTAGAGGCGATACCGGGGAGCGCGGGTCCCGGGGCCAGGGGGGTCGCGCGGATTACGGCCGCGGGAGCCAGGAGGAAGGGTACGACGCCAATCGGCAGACCGCGGTCGGAGCCATGGCCGGCGGCGGGCAGGGTGGCGACGAAGGCGAGTCGGTGGAGGAGCTGGACGAGCAGCAGGCCCGCGCAATGCTCGAGGAAGTGGAACGGCAGCAGTTGAACACCCACGAGGGCCGCCGGCAGCAGAAAGGCGGTACCGCCAACCGCGACTGGTGATTCTTCATGCACATCCGGCATGCCGCGCTGCTTGCGATGCTCGCACTCCTCCCCTGCCCCACCGCGGCACAGTCACCCAGGGACCCACAACACTGGCCCACCGCAACACCGGCCCGGGTCGGGCTGAATGTCGCGGTACTCGACAGCCTCGACCGGGAGATCAAGGAAGGCCGGTACGGCAACGTCGACCGGGTCGTGGTGATCCGCCACGGCAAGCTCGCCTGGGACCGGAGCTATCCCCGGGACTACGACGCGATCTACGGCGACTCCGCCAAGGTGACGAACGCGCTGAATCCCCACGACCTCGGCAGCCCCTACAACTACTTCGCGCCCTGGTGGCATCCGTACTACCGGCGCGGCAACCTCCACACCCTCCAGTCGGTCACCAAGACGGTCACCTCCGTCATCGTGGGCGTGGCGATCGCCCGGGGCGACTTCCCCTCGCTCGACACGCCGGTCCTCACCTGGTTCGACACCACCAAGGTCGCCGCGATCGATGACCGCAAGCGCCGGCTCACCGTCCGGCACCTGCTCAGCATGACCGCGGGCATCGACTGGAACGAGAATCTTCCCTACATCGATCCGCGGAACAGCGCCGTCGTGATGGAAGGGAGCTACGACTGGGTCGGGTACGTCATCAACCTCCCCATGTCCGATGAACCCGGCACCGCCTGGAACTACAACAGCGGTGCGACCGAGCTGGTGGCACACATCTTCCGCCGGGCGACCGGTGTCGACATCGAGGAGTACGCCGCCCGGCATCTCTTTGCCCCGCTGGGGATCAAGGAGTGGTACTGGAAGCGCACCCCGGCTGGCGTAGTCGACACCGAAGGAGGGCTCTACCTCGACGCCACCGACCTCGCCCGGATCTGGCAGCTCTTCCTTCAAGGCGGCACCTGGCAGGGCAAGGCGCTCGTGTCTCCCGGGTACATCGCCGAGTCGGTCGAGCCGAAGATGCAGGTCGGCAATCCCGGCGGGCCCAAGTACGGGCTGGCCTGGTGGCTCTACCGCAATCCGCGGGACACCTCCGACTTCGTCTGGGGCGGGTCCGGCTTCGGCGGCCAGTTTCCGGTCGCCTTCCCGAAGCAGGACATGGTGCTGGTGGTGAACGGCTGGAAGATCCTCCCCGGCGGCAACGGCTTCCCGCTCCGCACCACGATGGACCGGCTGCTCGGCGCCATCACGCGGTAGGTCAGTCACACCCTGAGACGTGCAACCGTCCTCGGGCGATTTCGTCTTGTATGTTTGACCTGCCTCGTCGTTTCGAGTCGCATCGCCCACATCGAGCTGCCAGCGGAGTTCACGACGTGCGCCACCTTTTTCGGGCCGGCCCGATCGTCTGCGGTGTTCTTTTCCTCGTCGGTGCCACCGATGGAGCGGCCCAGTCCCCCGCCGACCGCGCTTCGCTCCAGGCCTTCCTCGATACCATCGCCGGCATCCAATCGGCCGCCAACCTGACCCCGCTCGACGTCAAGGCGAGCGGCCCGGTGGCGCTGATCCGGGCCGGCCTGATCGACATGCGCCGGGCCGAGCTGGGCGGCAGCCGCGGTGACTACGACGAGGCCACGCGCACCATCGAAGAAGCGGTCTACAAGGAGGATGACTGGCCCTGGCCCTGGTTCGCCCTCGGCCAGCTCCGGCTGAGCCAGTCGCGCCGGGGCGTCGTAGTCAAGGAGACCCGCTACCTGGGCCAGGGGATTTCGTATCGGCGCGGTGCGATGGACGCCTTTGCGCGTTCGCTCTCCACCGACCCCACCTTCATCCCGGCGGCGAACGGGCTCGCGAGTCTCGTCGTCGCCATGGGGCACCGGCTCCTCTCCCCCGATTTCCTCCCCCCACTCCAGAAGGCGACCGGTTCGGCCAACATGCCGCCGGAACTCTGGCTGGCCATCTACCGGCTCGAGTTCGGGCTCAAGCGCTACGACGCCGCCCTCAATGATCTGGGCGACTACCTCCGCCATGGCGGCGACTCCGGCATGGCGCGGCTGGAGCAGTCGCGCACCCTGATGGCGCTCGGCCGCGGCGACGAGGCGGTCGCCACCTACCAGGCGGGCCTCGCCACCCAGAGTGACCTGGGACGGGCGGCGTACCGGGAGGATCTGTCCTGGGTCGCGGCCAACTGGGAGCTGGCGCAGTACGACAGTCTCGCGGCGAAGGACGTCGGGGCGTGGGTGACGCGATTCTGGCGGGAGCGCGATGCGCTGGCGCTGCGGGGCAAGGACGAGCGGCTGCGCGAGCACATCCGCCGCTGGGTCTTCGTGCACCAGAACTACCTGATCCATAGGCCGGACGACGCGCCGATCCATGCGGAGGGGCTGACCGACACCGACGTCAGCGACCTCTTCGAGCCGAGCTTCCAGGACAACTACGAAGTCCTCTCGGAAGTGGCGCTCGGCCCGCCACGCCTCAAGACCTACGAGCGCACCCAGTGGGAAGTGGATGACCGGGGGGTGATCTACCTGCGTCACGGCGAGCCGGTCGAGAAGGCGAGCGAGCCGACCGGGGCGCCCAACGAGTCGTGGGCCTACGATCTCCCCGAGGGTCGCCGGCTCTTCCACTTCCTCGGCAGTCGCACGCTCGGGACCACCGCGGCGACGACGCTGGTGGCGGCGCTGCCGTTGACGCCGGAGATGATGAACTCGCGGGCCAACCTCGACAGCCGCTATGCCGGTATCGCCGCGCGGATCGAGAGTTCGATCCAGTTCGCCCGCAGCATGGCGCTCCGGAACCGGGTGACCACCTCCACCGCGTCCCAGAATTCCCCCGGACCGACGGCGATGGACAACGGCCTGGATGCGACCGGCGGAGGCCGCTTCAGCGCCGGCATCCTGCAGCGCGAGGTCAACCGGAACCGGAAGGCCATCGCGGCCGGGGTCACCAGCGACGGCTTTCCCCAGGTCTTCAAGAAGTCCCTCGATGCCGTCATGCAGGTCTACGGCGTCGGCCTCGGTAGCGGGGAGAAACCCCGGCTCCTCGCGGTCTTTGCCGTGCCCGGCCGCAAGCTCACGCCCAAGCCGCGCCCCGACGGCGGCGCCGGCGTGCTGTACCCGATCACCATCCGGCTCATCGCGATGGACCGGGAACACGACATCATCCGCCAGCTCGACACCACCCGCACCTTCCTGAGCCGGGAGCCGCTCACCGGTGACCAGCACCTCACCGGGATGCTCGAGCTTCCCGTTCCGCCCGGCACCTACCAGATCCGGACCCTGGTGACCGCCGAGGGTGTCGATGCGGCCACCGGCTCCGGCCGCGACAGCGTCGTGATCCCCGCGGCGCCGCAGGAGCTCGTCATCTCCGACCTCATCCTGGGCCGGGAGCAGAGTGGGATGAGCTGGAGCTATGCCGGCACCAAGGTTCCGCTCAATCCGCTCAACGCCTATCCCAGGGGCGCCGACGCCGACCTCTTCTATGAAGTCGGCGGACTCACCGGCGGCGGGAGCTACCAGGTGACCACCGCGGTCCGGAAAGCCGACGCCGACCCGAAGGACAAGCCGGCGCTCCAGTCGACCTTTGCCCTGACCGCGAGCGCGCCCTACCAGCTGGTCACCCGCGGGATCGGCCTCGCCAACCTCAAGCCCGGCTCGTACCTGCTCGAGGTCACGGTGAAGGAGGCGGGAACGACCCGCGAAGTGACGCGTCGCCGGTCACTCAACATTCTGGAGAAATAGCCGCCTGACACAAGCTGTGTCGCGCGGGCGGCAGCGGGCGTCTCCAGCACGATCCGGGTTCCCCGACCGCTTCCAGGAGGGGACATGCGACTGCAGGCTGGCCGGGCCGCCACGCGGACCGCCTTGACGGCGGGCCTCCTGGTGCCGCCCCTGAGCCTCGCCAGTCAGAGCCCGGCCGATCGCACCGCCCTCGCCGCACTCCGCGATACCCTCCCCGCCGTCAGCGACTCCCTCGGTCTCAGGCAGCTCTCGAAGTGGGAGGGCGACGCCAATACCCGCCGTCTCCGTGAGGCGCTGGTCCTCCTGCGGATCGGGACGCTGGGCAGCCGCCGGAATCCGTACGACGACGCACTCCGCAAGGCCGAGTCGGCGATCGATTTCCGGTCGAAGTGGCCCTGGGGCTGGTACACCCTCGGGTTGATCGACCTCGCGATGGCGGAGCAGCGATTCCCCTACAAGGCCAGCGCCTACAACCTCATCGGCTTCACCTACCGCGAGTCCGGCATCGTCGCGATGGCGCAATCGGTCCAGGCCGATACGACCTTCGAGCCTGCCGTCTCGGCCCTCACCCAGCTGGTGCTGGTGCTGGGGCACTCTCTCCTCCCCGACGTCGCGGCCCCGGCGCTCCGGCGCGCCGCGTACGTCGAAGGCGCCCCGGCGAACGCGAGCCTCGCGCTCCATCGGCTGGAAATGCAGGCGGGCAACTACGAGGCGGCGCTGCGGGCGGCCCGGGAGTACCTCCGCCGCGGTGGCGATGTCGCGATTGGCCGGCTGGAGGAGGCGCGTGCGCTTCGTGGCGTGGGGCAGTCGGATGAAGCGGTCGCGGCCTACTACACGGGTCTGCACGACCCCACACCCGACGGCCGGACGGAGTATCGGAACGACCTCGCGTGGGTCGCCGCCGACTGGGAGATCGCGGAGTTCGATACGCTGTCCCACCCGGGACTGACCTCGTGGGTGGAACGCTTCTGGGGACAGCGGGATGTCCTCGCCCTTCGCAGCCAGGGCGAACGCCTGGCCGAGCATCTCCGGCGCTGGGACTACGCGCACCGGAACTACCTCATGCATCGCTCGCCCGACTCCCCCCACAGCTACGCGGGGGGACTCACCGATGCCGACCAGGAGGACTTCAACAACTTCGATGCCGTCTCCGCCATGGTCCTCAACGATCTCGGCGGCGCCTTCAGCGCGTACAAGGGCTACCGGCGGCAGCAGTGGGAGATCGACGACCGGGGAGTGATCTACCTGCGCCACGGCCAGCCCACCCGGGTGTCGTTCTATCCGGGAGGCCCGCCTAACGAGTCCTGGCAGTACGACATTCCCGAGGGCTCCCGCATCTTCCACTTCCTCGGCAGTCGCGCCCTCGGCACCCAGGCCGCGACCACCCTGGTGGCGGCCCTGCCGCTCACGCCCGGCATGCTCGACGCGCGAGGCAATCTCGACCCGCGCTATACCGCCATGGCCAGCGACCTCGAAGCACGCATGGCACAGGTGAAGGGAACGCAGGGCCAGAACCAGAACCACCCGGTGAACCTCTCCGGCCTGTGGGACGGGCGCCGAGGCTCCGCGGGCTCCAGCATCAAGATCGGGGAGCAGGGCGCCTTCGGGGTGAGCGCCCAGTTCCGTCCCGAGGTGGCCTACAAGGAAATCCGCCGGGGCCGCGACGCCATCGCCGCCGGCGTCACCACCGACGCCTTCCCCCGCACGTTCAAGCGAGATCTCGGCGCCATCACCCAGGTCTATGGCGTCGGCCTCCGCCCGGGAGAGCCGCCGAGGATCCTGCTGACCTTTGCCGTGCCGGGACGGAACCTCAGCCCCGGCGACCGTGGCGATGGCGGCGCGGGGATCGCCTATCCGGTCTCCATCCGCGTCATCGCGATGGACCGAACTCAGGGCATCATCCGCCAGCTCGACACGACCCGCCTCTTCGTTGCGCGGGACACCCTGCGGGGCGAACAGCACCTGGCGGGCCTGCTGGAACTGCCGGTACCGCCCGGGAGCTACCAGGTGCGCATGCTGGTCAGCTCGCCGGGGCTGGACGCCGCCTCCGGCCAGGGGCGCGACAGCGTGGAGGTGCCGGCACCGAACCAGCCGCTCTTTCTCTCCGACCTCGTCCTGGGTCGCGAGGGGAGCGGACTCTCCTGGCAATACGGTGGACGCGCGGTTGCCCTGAACCCGCTCAACGCCTTCCCCCGCGGTACCGATGCCGAGCTCTTCTACGAGCTCGGCGGACTCATCGGCGGCGCCCGCTACCAGGTCACCACGTCGGTCCGACGCGCTCCGGCGGACCCGAAAGAGAAGCCGGCGCTCCAGATCGCATTCGACCTGGAGCCGCTCGCCGCCTACCAGCAGGTGACCCGAGGGATCGGCCTCGCCAACCTCAAGCCCGGCTCGTACCTGCTCGAGGTCACGGTGAAGGAGGCGGGAACGACCCGCCAGGTGACCCGGCGCCGGTCACTCAACATCCTGGAGAATTAGCCGGGCGTCACGCCTGTTCCCGCTGCGGTTGTTCTGGGGGCGGCGGAGGTAGGGAGGCAAGCAGCGCGACCGAGGGATCTACGTGCCCTGAGTAGATCCCTCGCTTCGCTCGGGATGACAGCGCGAGAACCCTGGGGAGGCGCGGCAGAGTGACTTCCCAGCCAGCTCCGCTCCAGCTCCCCGGCAAGACTTGCCGTAACCCCTTCACCCGATTAGGTTTTCGCGCTCAACATTCCTCCTCCCCGGCCCCTCACCAGGGCCGGGGCGACCAGACCAAAGGAAGGTGACATGGCCCGTCAGTACGAGGCGGTCTATATCTTCGATTCTACCCTCGAAGAAACCGCCATCAACGAGAAGCTCTCCCGCTTCCACGCCCTCATCCAGCAGCCCGGTGAAGACACCATCAAGGTGAATCACTGGGGCAAGCGCACCCTGGCCTACCCGATCAAGAAGCGCGAGACCGGGTACTACGTCGTGGCCAACTTCGAGGCCCAGGCCTCCAAGCTTCCCGAGTTCGAGCGCGCCATCAAGCTCGACGACGGGGTGCTCCGCTTCCTCGTGGTCGTGAACGAGCACGACTACACCCCGAGCCGCGACGCGACCGACCGCAAGACCGAGGAGGACGACGAATGAAGCGCATGAAGAAGGGTGACCCGCTCGCCGAAGCCGGCATCCGCTACATCGACTACAAGGACGAGAAGATGCTGCAGCGGTTCCTCACCGAGCGCGGGAAGATCCTCCCCGCCCGGCTCTCGGGGATCACCGCCCGGCACCAGCGCCAGCTCAGCACCGCCATCAAGCGGGCGCGCTACCTGGCCCTCCTCCCCTACGTGAAGCGGGGCGCGAGCTGACCACCGCCGCCCCCGCGCGACCTCCGGTCACGTGGCGGGCCATGTTGCTCCTGGCGGGATACCTGCTCCTCTTCCCGCCACTGTTCGTGCTGGGACCGTTGGCCGCGCTGCTGCTCGCCTCCCGCCCCTCGTCCTCGAGGGAATGGGCCTGGATCGGGGCCGCCGCGCTGTGGGTCGTCCTGTCGCTCACGCAGCCGGCCGGCCTGGCAATGCAGACCGAGCACGCCTGGGCCCTCGTGGTCACGGCCGCATTCGTGAGCCTGATGCTCGTCGCCCGGACCACCGTGGTGGCGGGCGCCCTGGGCGCCGCGGTCCTCGCGCTCGGTCTGGTGACGCTGTGGATGCAGGTCCTCGGCACCGGCTGGCAGGAACTGCAGCTCGCCGACCTGCACCAGGGGTGGGAGGTCTGCCGGGCGGTCCAGGCCTGGGGCCAGAGTCTCCCCGCCGACCAGCAGGACAGCGTCCGGCAGTTCGTGGACGGGATGAGCAACATGGTGGCGCTGTCCTCCGCGCTGCTCCCCGCCCTCCTGGTGCTCAAGGTGCTCCCGGCGCTGGCGATTGCCTGGAGCTGGTACCACCGGCTGGCGGCCCGCCCCACGGGGCAGCCGGCCGAGACCTTCGCCGAGTTCCGGTTCAGCGACCAGCTGGTCTGGCTGGTGGTGCTCTCGGTGGCGGTGTTCGTGATTCCGGTGCCGGAGGCGGTCGAGGCGGTGTTCGCCAACCTCCTCCTCGCGATGGGCGGGCTCTACGTGGCCCGCGGCGCCGCCATCACCTGGGGAACGGTGGCCGCCTTTCCGCCGTTCATCCTGATCGTCGTTGGCATCGGCATGCTGTTCATTCTGCCGGTCGCGCTGGGCGGATGGTTCGCCTTCGGCCTGGCCGATACCTGGGTGGATTTCCGGCGGCGCGCCCGTGCCGCTGATCAGACAAGGGAGTGAGCGATGGAAGTCATTCTCCGCGAAGACGTGAAGAGCCTCGGCAAGGCCGGGGAACTGGTGAAGGTGAAGCCGGGCTACGCCCGCAACTTCCTCCTGCCCCGGGGTCTCGCCTACGAGGCCACCGACGGCAACCGCAAGCGCATCCAGGCCGAGTCCAAGGCCCGCACCGCCCGGCTGGAGCAGGAAGCTGGTGAGGCGCGCGCCATGGCCGCGAAGCTGGGCGGCGTGTCGCTGTCGCTCACCCGCAAGGCGGGCGAGGGCGACCGGCTCTTCGGCTCGATCACCGCGCAGGACCTGGCCGACGCCCTCGCGGCGCAGGGGCACACCGTCGACAAGCGGAAGATCGAGCTCGAGCACCCGATCAAGACCATCGGCCAGCACACCGTGCCGGTGCGGCTCCATCCCGACGTGATCGCCGAAGTGCGCGTGACGGTGGCGGCGGAGTAAGTCGCGCCGCATGAACGTCGGCATCCGGTACATCGATGGCCCCCGGCTGGCGCGCTCGTTCTACGCCGCGTCCGACTGGGTGGCCGCCGGCCGGGACGAGATCAACCGGATCAACGTCTTCCCCGTTCCTGACGGGGACACCGGGACCAATTTCAGCCTGACCCTGCGTTCCGTCGCCGACGCCCTCCGGGCGCTCGGCGACGCGCCGCTTGGGGTCACCGCCAAGACCGCCGCCCGCGGCGCGGTGCTTGGCGCCCGGGGCAACTCCGGGATGATGCTGGCCCACTTCCTCCTGGGCTTCGCCGACGCCATCGGCGACCGGCCCCAGGCCACCTCCCAGGAAGTGGCCGAGGCGTTCAAGGTCGGCGCCGAGCGGCTCTACGCCTCCCTGGACGACCCCCGCGAAGGCACCATCCTCACGGTGGCCCGCGAGGCCGCCGACGCCGCCCAGCGCGCCGCCGCCGATTCCCCCGACATCTCCGTCTTCATGACCCGGCTCCTCCACGAGGGAGAACTCGCCCTCGCGAAGACGCCGGAGCTCATGACCGCGCTCAAGGAAGCCGGCGTGGTCGACGCCGGCGGCAAGGGCTTCGTGCGGATGCTGGAAGGGGTGGTGCGCTACATCGAGGGGGACCCGATCCTCCCGGTCGCGCTGACCGACAGCAACCCCGACGAGTTCGCCCCCGCCGCCCTGGTGGAGGTCGCCGCCGAGCGCGACTTCCAGTACTGCACCGAGGTTATGGTTCGGGGAGAGCAGCTGCCGCCGGCCAACGAGGTCCGGGCAGCCATCCGGACCTTCGGGGGCTCCGTCCAGGTGGTCCTCGCCGCGGATCTGCTCAAGATCCATGTGCACACCGATACCCCGGAGGCCGTCTTTACGTTTGCGGCCCGGTGGGGCACCCTCGAAGCCACCAAGGCCGAGGACATGCGGGCCCAGCACCGTCGGATGTCGCACGGGGCCCGCCGCCCGGTGGCCCTGGTGGTCGATTCCTCGGCCGACCTCCCGGACACGGTGCTGGACCGGCATCACATCGCCCTGGTCCCGCTCCAGGTCATGTTCGGCGACCAGACCTTCCGCGACCGGGTGCAGCTGAAGGGGGAAGAATTCTACCAGCGGATGCGTACGTCGAAGGTGAACCCGACGACGTCGCAGCCCACGCCGGCGGAGTTCGTCCGGGTGCTCCGCGATGCCCGGGCCGAGGCCGACGAAGTCGTGGCGGTGCTGCTGGCCTCCCGCCTCTCCGGCACCTTCGCGTCGGGGCAGATGGCGGCGAAGGCGGCGGGGATCGACCGGGTGGAGTTCGTCGACAGTGCCAGCGCGTCGCTGGGCCTCGGGCTCCTCGCCCTGCGGGGCGCCGAATTGGCCGAGTCAGGTTGGCCCGCGAAGGCGATTGCGGACGAATTGCGCCGGGTACGCCGGCAGTCGGGGTGCTTCATCACCGTCGACCGGTTCGACAACCTGCTCCGCTCCGGCCGGGTGAGCCGCGGCAAGGCGCTCATCGCCGGCATGCTGGACGTGAAGCCGATCCTCTCGCTCGATGAGCAGGGAGGCATCGTGCCGGTGGACCGGGTGCGCGGGCGGAACAATGTGGTGCCCCGGGTGTTGAGTCTCCTGGAGCGGCGGCTCTCGCCCCGGCCGGCCACGGTGCGCTTCGGCATCGTCCATGCGGAGGCTCCCGAGATCGCCGAGCGGATCCGGGCGGCGCTGGTGGCGGCCTACCAGCCGCGGGACTGCTTCGTCTCCCTCGCCACCGGAGTGCTGGGCACCCATGTAGGGTTCGGGGCCTGGGCGGTGTTCTGGCAGGTGGAGGATGGGACGCCGAGCCACATCCCGGGAGGAAGCCGGTGACCCCGCGCGAAGGTGTGAATGCCGCGGTCACCGCCATCGAGGACCTCAAGGGCCGCGAGGTCCGGATCCTCGACCTGCGGGGGCTGTCGGAGGCGACCGACTATTTCATCATCGCCTCGGGAACATCCGATGCCCATGTGCGCGGCATCGCCGATTCCGTGGTGGAGAAGCTGCATCGCCAGGGCGCCCGCGCCCACCACGTCGAAGGCCTCCCCGGAGGCCGCTGGGTGCTGCTCGATTTCGTGGACTTCGTCGTCCACCTCTTTCATCCGGAGACCCGCTCGTTCTACCAGCTGGAGCGGCTCTGGAGCGATGCGCCGGAGATCAAGCCCGGCGCCTGACCGGCAGGTGTCCATGATCCGTCGTTCCGCGCTCGCGCTGCTCCTCCTCGCCGCCGGCGCGCCCGCCCTGCTCTCCGCCCAGGGCTACTTCGGGCAGAACAAGGTCCAGTATCGCGCGTTCGACTTCCGGGTGCTCAAGACCGAGCACTTCGACGTGTATTACTACCCCGAGGCGCGTGAGGCCACCCTCGACGCCGCCCGGATGGCCGAGCGGTCGTATGTCCGGCTCTCCCGCATCCTCCGGCACGAGTACCGGGAGCGGAAGCCGATCCTGCTGTACGCCTCCCACTCCGATTTCCAGCAGACCAACGCCCTGGGTGGCGAGTCCCCCAGCGAGGGCACCGGCGGCGTCACCGACTTCTTCAAGCAGCGGATCATCCTGCCCTTCACCGGCTCCTACGAGGAGCTGGAGCACGTCCTCCAGCACGAAATGGTGCACCAGTTCCAGTACGACATCTGGAGCCGGGGCCGGGCCGGCGCGGGGCTGCAGACGATCATCAACGTGAACCCGCCGCTCTGGTTCACCGAAGGCATGGCGGAGTACCTCTCCCTCGGCGGGGTCGATCCCAACACCGCGATGTGGCTCCGTGACGCCGCGATCGAGGGGAAGATCCCCACCGTGAACCAGCTGGAGAACGACCCGAGGATCTTCCCCTACCGCTACGGCCAGGCGCTGCTCGCCTTCGTGGGCCAGCGCTGGGGCGACGAGGCCATCGGCGCGATCATGCAGGGCACCCTCGCGGGGGGCGGCGGGCTCGAGGGCTCCATCCGCCGGGTGCTGGGGGTCGACTACCGCCAGCTCTCCGACCTCTGGAAGGCCCACATCCAGCAGACCTATCTCCCCGAGGTGGCCACCCGGCAGCGGGCGCGCGACATCGGGCGGGAGATGCTGAGCGAGGCGAAGTCGGAGGGGACCTATCACCTCTCCCCCGCCCTCTCGCCCGACGGCAAGCAGGTGGCCTTCTTCTCGGAGAAGGACTTCTACTTCATCGACCTCTACCTGGCCGACGCGGCCACCGGCAAGGTCAAGCGCCGGCTGGTGAAGTCGAGCTACAGCAGCAACTACGAGAGCTTCCGGTTCATCAACTCGGCGGCGAGCTGGTCGGCCGACGGGAAGAAGATCGCCGTCGCGGTGAAGCACGGCCCGCGGGACGACATCGTCATCATCGACGTCGCGAAGAACAGCGAGGAGCGGCGGATCCGGGTGAAGCTGAACGGCATCACCACCCCCTCGTGGAGCCCCGACGGGAAGCAGATCGTCTTCACCGGCTACGACGGCGGAATCTCCGACCTGTTCATCATCGGCACCGACGGCAAGAACCTGCGCCGGCTGACCAACGATCGCTACGCCGACCTCCACCCGGTCTTCTCTCCCGACGGCCAGACCATCGCCTTCGCGACCGACCGCGGCCCCGACACCGACTTCAACACCCTGAAGATCGGCAACATGAAGATCGCGACCTACGATGTCGCGTCGGGCCGGGTCGAGGTGCTGCCGGGGATGGAGCTGGGCAAGAACGTGAACCCGCAGTGGGCGCCCGACGGGAAGTCGCTGGCCTTCGCCTCCGACCGCTCCGGCGTCAGCAACGTCTACCTCTACGATTTCGGCGACCAGCAGTCCTACCAGGTCACCGATCTCTTCACCGGGGCGCAGGGCATCACCCCGCTCTCGCCGGTGATCTCCTGGGCCCAGGGCGCCGACAAGCTCGCCTTCGTCTACTACTCGCGCGACGTCTTCGACGTCTACGAGATCGAGAACCCCCGCGCGCTCAAGAAGGAGCCGTGGCACAAGGCGACGCTGGCGCTCCGCGACTCGGCGATCACCAATCCCCGGCCCATGCCGGAGCACCAGGGGAGAGACTCGGCGATCACCAATCCCCAGGTCATGCCGGAGCAGCAGGGGCGCGACTCGGCCATCACCAATCCCCGGCCGCTCCCCGACAGCAGCGCCAGCCCGCTCAGCTCGTCGGGGTCGATCTACGTGACCCGGGGCGGGTTCCGCCAGGCCGACAGCACCCCGGCGGTGACCGACTCGACCCTCAAGCCGCTCACCATCTCGGCGCTGCTCGATTCGGTGAACATCCCGCTCCCGGACACCGCCGAGTTCAGCACCGGGAAGTACAAGGTCAAGTTCCAGCCCGACTACATCGCGCGGCCGTCGATCGGCTACACCCGCGACAACTTCGGGCGGGGCTTCTATGGCGGCAGCGCGATCTCGCTCTCCGACATCCTCGGCAACCATACCCTGGTCTTCGGCGCGTTCGTGAACGGCCGGATCACCGAGGCGCAGGTGCAGGCGGCCTACATCAACCAGACCCACCGCATGAACTGGCTGGTCGCGGCGGGCCAGGAGCCGTACTACTTCCTCGAGCCGAGCCAGGTGCTGCAGGATTCGTCCGGCGCCATCTTCGTCACCAACCTGCGGCGCATCGTGGCGCGCTCGGTCCAGGGCTTCGGCTACTACCCGCTGAGCCGCTTCCAGCGGGTGGAGATCGGCCTCGAGGCCACCACCATCAGTGACCGGCTCCAGTCGATCTACGAGCCGTACGATCCCAACACCGGCGTGGGCACCCGGGCGCCCTACTCGCGGGAAGTGAGCCTGCCGGGCGCGTCCTACGTGTCGCCCTCGATCGCGCTCGCCTTCGACAACTCCCTTCCCGGCTGGGTCGGGCCGTTCTACGGCCGCCGCTGGCGCATCTCGGCCTCGCAGTCGATCGGCGGGTGGCGCTTCTTCGAGGGACTGGCCGACTACCGCCGCTACGACAAGCTCATCGGCCCGCTGACCCTCGCCACCCGCGCCCTGTACTTCGGCCGCATCGGGCGGGACGCCGAGCGCTTCCGGATCTTCCTCGGCAGCACCGACCTCCTCCGCGGCAACACCTCGGGGAGCTACTACCGGAACGAGTGCCGGGTCACCGACCCGAACACCGAGACCGGGTGCGTCGAGCTCGACCGCCTGGTCGGCACCCAGCTCGCCGTGGGGTCGGCCGAACTCCGCTTCCCGATCATGACCCCGGAGATGCGGATCCTCCCGCCGGTCTTCCCGCCGATCGAGGGGGCGTTCTTCTACGATGTCGGCATGACCTGGAACGAGGGGGACCAGCTCCGCTGGACCCGGAAGTCCGCCGACCCGACCAGCGTGCGGGCGCCGCTCCAGACCCTGGGCGTGTCGGCCCGGATGAACCTCTTCAACATCGTGGTCCTGCGGCTGGACTACTCGATTCCGCAGAATCGCCGGGCGATCGGCGGGTACTGGACGCTGAGCCTGGGGCCGGTGTTCTAAGGCGGTCAGGCGGTCAGGCGGTCAGGCGGTCAGGCGGCCCGAGAATAACGGGAGAGGCGCGGCGGACCGGGGAGTCCCCGGAGCGGAGCATCAGGGCCCGACGCTGATTCATCGTCCTCTCCCTTGCGCGGCCCGTTTGCTCCGCGAGGGGAATTCCCGGGACGCCGCGCCGATCTTGACAGCGCGCCACTGACTGCTTGCGCCACTGCCGCGAACCCGTCGCCGCTGTGGCGCAAGCCCTTTGTGCCCCCCCGCCAATTCGCTACTTTCCCCGCGTGCCCAGACGCCCCATTCTGGCCGCCGCGATCGTGCTTGTCCTCGCCTGCCGGTCCGGCTCCCAGCCTTATCGCGGTCTCTCCGTCGCCACGACAACCCCGCCCTCGAGTCTCCTGAGACTGGTGGCTGGGGGGGGCACGGCCGAGCTGTACCACGTGCCCCGACTGGAGCCATGGGGCTGGCGCTCCTCGACGGCGCTGCCGGCGCTTCGGCGCCCTATCGGGGCCGACCTCGACCTGGGGGTCGTCTACAGCCTCACCACCAAGAATGAAGTGCTGGGCTTCGACCTGGTCACCGCCCGGCCGCGTCCCCAGCTCACCAGCGGTGTCCGGGAGGTGGCGGTCGGCCCCGACGGGACCCTCTTCACCGTCGATGACAGCCTTCGCGTGGTCCAGTACGTCCGCCGGAACCCGCAGCGCTTCGACGCCAAGCTCCCGGCCCGCCCGCGTGAGCTCTACGGGACCCGCAACGCCAACCTGCTGGCCGTCTCGAGTGGCCAGGGCTCGGTCCTGACCGTCCTCCGCCCCGACGATCAGCCGGGGAAGATCGCCCTCCCCGCCGGTGATGCCGCCTCCACCTTCTGGGGCGACCTCGTGGCGATAGCCGCCGACAGCGCCGTCGTCCTGGTGGAGCCGGAGCATCCCGACCGCAAGCGCTCCATCCCGGTCGATGGCCATGCCCGCGCCGTGATCTTCTCCCCCTCCGGTCATCGCTTCTACGTGGCCCAGCGCGAAGGCCCGGTGCTGGTCTACAACCGCTTCACCCGGGAGCAGATGGACGAGATCGACCTCCCCGGTGCGGCCGCCTCGCTCCGTGCCGATCCCTTCGGCCGCTGGCTGATGGTGCACCCCCAGGGGAGCGATTCCCTCTGGCTGGTCGACCTGGCGAAGAACAAGCTGGTCGACCGGTTCCACTGCGACTGGGCGGTCGACCTTCCCACCGTCACCAACTCGCAGACGCTGCTGCTCAAGCAGGGCGATGACGTGGTGGCCTACGACCTGACCAAGCCCGATCACGGCGAGTCCGGCCGGGTGAAGGGCGGGGCCGCCGACTGGTGGCTCCCGCTCGCCTGGACCCCCGAGACCGGCACCGCGAGCGTCGAGACCGAGCCCGCCCCCGATTCCACCGCCGCCGACAGCGAAGGCACCGAGGCAGCGCCCAAGGTCTATCTCCAGCTCTCCAGCTCCCAGAACAAGGCGTGGGCCAGCGACCTGGCCCGCCAGCTGGAGCAGCAGGGCCTGCCCTCGAGCGTGCTCGATCCCCGGGGGCCCGACGAAGGCTATCGCGTCGTCCTCGGCCCCTACCCCACCCGCGAGGCCGCCGAGTCCACTGGCAAGCGCCTGGGCCGGCCGTTCTTCATCTACCAACCCGACCGCTGAACAGGATCCGCTCCGCATGAAGCTCACGAAGCTCGAACTGTCCGGCTTCAAGTCCTTCGCCGACACGGTCTCGCTCACGTTCCACGACGGCGTCACCGCCATCGTCGGCCCGAATGGTTGCGGCAAGTCCAACGTCTCGGACGCGGTCCGCTGGGTGCTGGGTGAGCAGTCGGCCCGGCTCCTCCGCGGCGGCAAGATGGAGGACGTGATCTTCCAGGGATCGTCGGCGCGGCGCCCGGTGAACGTCACCGAGGCCTCGCTCTTTCTCGACAACTCCGACGGCGACCTCCCGATCGCGTATCGCGAGGTGCAGATCACCCGGCGGCTCTCCCGGAGCGGACAGTCCGACTACCTGCTCAACGGCACCGTGGTCCGCCTGCGCGACATTCAGGACCTGCTCCGCGGCACCGGCCTCGGCAGCGATGCCGGCGTCGTGATCGAGTCGAAGATGATCGAGTACCTCCTCTCCGACCGGGCCGAGGAGCGGCGCTCGCTCTTCGAGGAAGCGGCGGGGATCGGGCTCTATCGCGACCGGAAGCAGACCACCGAGCGGCGCCTGGAAGAGACTGCCGGCGACCTCCAGCGGGTGGAAGACCTCATCGCCGAGGTCCAGAGCCAGATCCGGAGCCTCGCGCGCCAGAAGGGGAAGACCGAGCGGCACGCCAAGCTGATGGAAGAGAAGTTCGCGGTGCAGCTCACCCTCGCGCACAAGCTCCTCAACAACCTCTCGGAGCACATGACCACCTCGGCGGCGCGTCACGCCGAGCTGGAGCAGGAGCTGCCCGCGGGCCGCGAGGGCCTGGTGAGCCTCGAGGAGAAGCGCGAGGCCGCCGCCCGGAACCGCGCCTCCACCGAGGCCCAGCGCACCGAGATCGCGCGCCGGCTGGGTGATGTGCGCCTCGAACTGGGCAAGCTGGATGGCGACCTCGCCCTCGCCGCCGAGCGCCTGGCCAACGCCGCCGCCCGGAAGCTGCGCGCCTCCGAGGAGCGCGGCCAGATGGAGTCCCGCCGGCAACAGGCGGTCCGCGACCGCGATGCCGCCGAGACCGAGCACACCACCGCGCTCCAGGAGAAGGAGCGGATCCAGGCCGAGCTGACCGCCCGCACCACCACCGAGCAGGATGTGCGGCTCAAGCTGGGCGAGCAGCGCCAGCTGGTGCGCCAGCTCGAGGAGGAGCTGCAGAAGCGGATCCAGACCCTCCGCTCGCTCGAAGGAGAGCGGGCTTCGCTCGAGACCGACCTCGCCTCCCTGCGTGAGCAGGCGACCAGCGCCGGCGCCCGGAAGAGTGCCGCGGAAGCCGAGCTCGAGGTGGCCGAGCGCCGCCAGGCCGAAGCCACCGAGGTGGCGGAGCGTCACGCCAACGAAGCCCGCCGCCTGGCCGGTGAGGCCGAGCGGGCCCGGCATCTCGTCGCCGAGCTCCGCCGCCGCGAGGCGCTGGAGCGGGCCGACCGCCGCACCGCCGAAGAGTCGCTGGCCCAGCTGACCGCCCGGCGCCAGGCGCTGGAGGAGCTCGAGCGCGACCGCGTGGGCCTCGCCCCCGGCGCCGCCGCCCTGCTCTCCGTCCGGGAGCGCTTCGGCGACGCGATCCTCGGCCCGCTCTCCGACTTCATCCGCACCGGCCGCGAGGATGCCGAGCTGGCCGAGCGGCTGCTGGGCGAGTGGGTGCACGCCGTGCTGGTGCGTGACGCCTCCGCCATCCCCGCGATCCAGGCCTGGCATGCCGACGAGCAGCCCGGCGCCATCGTCCTCCTCCCCGCCGACAGCGGCCCCGCCGGCTCCTTCGGCGACGGCCCCCTCGGCTCGCGCCTCTATGCCCAGGGCCCGGCCGACAGCTGGGTCCGCTCGCTGCTCGGCGGCTCCGAGGTGCTGGAGCCGAGTGGCCGGGCGCTGCGCCGTCCCAATGGCGCGATCCTGCTCGCCGGCGCGCCCAGCCCCTCGGGCCCGCTCCGCCGCCGGGCCGAGCTCGAGAGCCTGGCCACCGACGTCAGCGAGGCCCAGGCGACCCTGCACCGGGCCGACCTCGCCCTCGGCGCCACCGTGGCGCGGCTGGCCGAGTCGGAGACGGCGCTCGAGGCCGCCACCCACGCCGCCGATCACGCCCGGGAATCCGAGCGCGCCACCGCCGTGGCCCGCGAGGATGCGATCCGCATCGCCAACCAGATGAAGCGCGAGCTGAGCGAGGCCTCGGCCCAGCTCAACTCGCTCCAGGAGCGGATCGAGCGCTCCGAGCGCCGGCTCCAGGAGATCGACGCCGCACTCACCGAGGGCGACCTGACCCGTGCCCGGCTGGACGAGAACCTCGGCCAGGGCCGGGCGCTCCTCGCCGACCTCGAGGGCCAGCAGGAAGCGGCCCGCGACGCCCGGGTGCACTGGCAGGTCCAGGAGGCCCAGCTGCAGGCCCGCCTCGACGGCGCCCGGCAGGCGCTGGATCGCGCCTCGCGGGTCGGCTCCGAAGCCGACCAGGCGGTGGTGCACCTCGCCGGCGAGCTGACCCAGATCGAGACCGACACCGCCGCCGTCGCCGCCCAGCAGGCCCAGTGGATCGAGGCCCGCTCCGAGCGCCGGGTGGCGGTCCAGGAGCTGGAAGCCGCTGCCACCGAGGCCGACGAAGCGGCCCGCCAGGCGGAGGAGAACCATGCCGAGGCCGAGCGCCTGCTGCACGACGCCCGGGCCCGGGTGGAGCAGCTGACCGAGGAATACCATCGCCTCGAGATCGAGACCACCGAGGCCAGCGGCCGCCGCCGCGCCATCGTCGAGCGGGTCGAGAGCGAGTGGAAGAAGCCGGTCGACACCCTGCTGGCCGAGGCCCCGATGCTGGACCTCGATCTCGAGACCCTCGAGAACGAGTCCCGCCGGATCGTCGAGGCGCTGGACACCATCGGCCCGGTGAACGCCCTCGCGGTCGAGGAGCACGCCGAGGAAACCAAGCGCCTGGAGTTCCTGAGCGCCCAGCGCGACGACCTGGTCGCCGCCCGGCAGTCGCTCACCCAGGCCATCCGGGAGATCGACGGCACCGCCCGGACCATGTTCATGGACACCTTCACCGCCGTGCGGGGGAACTTCCTCCACGTCTTCCAGACCCTCTTTGGTGGCGGCGAGTGCGACCTCCGGCTCTCCAACCCGGATGACCCGCTCGAGAGCGAGATCGACATCCACGCGGCGCCCCGCGGCAAGAAGGTGCAGCGCATCCACCTGCTCTCGACCGGAGAACGCTACCTGGTCGCGGTGAGCCTGCTCTTCAGCATCTACCTGACCAAGCCGAGCCCCTTCTGCCTCATGGACGAAGTGGACGCCCCGCTCGACGATGCCAACGTCGGGCGCTTCATCCGGCTGCTCGAGGAATTCAAGAAGTCGACCCAGTTCATCGTCATCACCCACAATCCCCGGACCATGCAAGCTGCCGAGGCGGTCTACGGTGTTACCATGCAGGAGCCGGGGGTGTCGACGATTGTCGGGGTGAGGCTGGGGGAGTTGGAGAGAGTCTGAGAGGGAGCTATTAGCTGTTAGCTAACAGCTAACAGCTAACAGCTAACGGCCTTCACCGGAGTTCAGGGCACACATCGATGCTGATCGTCATGCACCACAGCGCCACCGAGGAGCAGGTCCGCCGGGTGTGCGATGCCATCCAGGAGATGGGCTACCAGGCCCGGCCGATGCCGGGACGGCAGCGCACGACCGTGGGTCTCGTGGGCAACGATGGTCGCGTCGACGGCTCGCGGATCTCCGCCCTCCCCGGCGTGGAAGAGGTCATCCACGTCACCAAGCCCTACAAGCAGGTCTCGCGGGAGTGGAAGGCGGAGCCGACGGTCGTCCGGCTGGCGGGCGGGCTCGCCATCGGCGGCGACGAGGTGGTGGTCATGGCCGGCCCCTGCTCGGTCGAGAGCGAGCGGCAGATCCTCACCGCCGCCGAGGCGGTGCGCGAGGCGGGCGCGACGGTCCTCCGCGCCGGGGCCTTCAAGCCCCGCTCCTCGCCCTACTCCTTCCAGGGCCTGGGGGTCGAGGGACTCAAGCTCCTCGCCCGCGCCCGGGTGGAGACCGGCCTGCTGATTGTCACCGAAGCGATGGATCCGGAAGGGGCCGAGCAGGTGGCGGAGGTCGCCGACCTCATCCAGATCGGCGCCCGAAACATGCAGAACTACTCCCTGCTCAAGAAGGTGGGAAAGCTGGGGAAGCCGGTCCTGCTCAAGCGCGGCCTCTCCGCCACCATCCAGGAGCTGCTCCTCTCCGCCGAGTACATCCTGGCGGAGGGGAATCCCAACGTGATCCTGTGCGAGCGGGGCATCCGGAGCTTCGATTCCTCGACCCGCAATCTCTTCGATCTCTCAGCCGTCCCGGTGGTGAAGGGCCTGTCGCACCTACCCATCGTGGCCGACCCGAGCCACGGCACCGGCCACCGCCAGTTCGTGACCCCGATGGCGCGCGCCGCGGTGGCCGCGGGCGCCGACGGGCTCCTCGTCGAGGTGCACCCCAACCCCGACCGGGCCCTCTCCGACGGGGCGCAGAGCCTCTTCCCCGAGCAGTTCGCGGCCATGATGAAGGAGTGCCGGCTCATCGCCGAGGCGATCGGGCGGCGGATCGCGGCGCCGGTGGGAGCGAAGGCGTGAGAAGCGGCACGGCGGCAAAGCGGCAAGGCGGCCACATGTCCCGGCGTGCTGCGGTGGTGACGGCGCTCCTGCTCTCACCGGTGGCGCTGCCGGCGACCCCGGCCGCCCTGCCGCCGTGCCGCTTTGCCGCCTGCCTCGCCGCCCAGGACCCCAAGTCCCTCATCGAGCGCTCCGCCCGGGCCTACCAGCGCATCACCTCGTTCTCCGCCAGCTTCCGCCAGGTCCTCGCCGATTCCATGATCGGCACCTACGAGAGCCAGGGGAACCTGATCCAGTCGGGCGAAGCCAGGCTCTCCATGCGGTTCACCGATCCGCAGGGCGACGCGATCGTGATGGACGGCGAGCATATCTGGGTCTACACCCCGAGCACCACCCCGGGCCAGGTGATCCGCCTCAAGGTCCCGAGCGACCCCACCTACGGACCCAACCTGCTGGCCTGGTTCCTCACCAACCCCGGCGAACGGTACAGCGCCCGCTATGTGAAGGAAGACGCCATCGGCGGCCGGGCGGTCGACGTGGTGGCGCTCACCCCGCTCGACAAGTCACTCCCCTTCAGCGGGGCGACCGTCTACCTGGACCAGTACGACTACCTCCCCCGCCGCCTCGAAGTCCGCGAGAAGACCGGGAACCGTCGCACGCTCACGTTGTCGTCAGTGGAAACCAACCGGAGGGTGTCGCCCTCGACGTTCACCTTCTCCGTGCCGAACGGCGTGCGGGTGATCGACCAGTAGCCTTCGTTCCACCCGCCTTCCCCGCTTTCCCCACCAGCGTCCAGAACTGCTTCTCTCCGATGATCACGATGCGGTGGCCCTTCGCGGCCTGCCGCTTGATCTCCATCAGCTTGAGACCGCCGTCCTTCCCGGCTACCTGGAGCGCGTTCGGCCGGCCCCGGACCAGTACGTCGGTGCTCGGACCGGGTTGGCTCTGGACCGAGGCTCCCGCCCGCTTCGCCGCCTGCCTCGCCTCGCTCCGGGGCCGCGAGAGGAATCCGGTGAAGGACACCCGGCACCCCTTGAGCGTGCGGATGCGGCCAGGCGTGAGCGCCCGCGGGCGGTGCCGGAGCGCGGCGACCAGTTCCCCCGCCGACTCGTAGCGCTTGGCCCGCGCCCCCAGGCAGCGATGGATCACTTCCTTGAGGTGGTCGCTGCACTCGAGGCGGCGGACATCCTTGGGCCGCATCGGACTGTGGATGTCGCCCCGCAGGAGCATCGCGATCAGCTGCCCCACCTGGTAGATGTCGTCGCGCTGCTGCCACTTCCGGACCTTGCCCCAGGCGATCTCGGTCGGCGCGCCCAGCGGATTGAAGGCATCCGCCGTCACGCCCAGGCGGCTTGCCTGGTGGGTGGCGATACCGAAGTCCCCCAGCTTGAGGACTTCCCCCTCGCAGACGAAGACGTTGAAGGGCGTGAGGTCGCGGTGCAGCGCCTGGCCGCGGTGCAGCACGTCCAGGGTCTCGAGAATGGCGGCGATCTCCTGCCGCACGAATTTCTCCGGCTGCGGCCCCCTCGCATGCAGCCACGCGCCGAGGTCGCCGTGCTCGGCGTATTCCATCACCAGGCAGTAGCGCGAGTGGGTCGGCTCGGTCTCCACGAAGCGGTCGAACACCCGGAGCGCGCGGGCCTGCCGGTCGAGCAGCTGGGCGAAGTACGCCTCCCGGAGCCACCCCGTGATCCGCTGGCTCACCTTCACGCAGACCCGCGCCGGCAGGGGACCCGCGGGCGAGGGCGTCGCGAGGTAGATCTCCCCGTACCCGCCCTTGCCGATCAGCTGGTCGAGCCGGTAGCTCCGGCCGCTTTCGTTGCTGTAGAGTGTGGGAAGCTTCGGTCGGTCGGACATGCCTGAACCCTACCCTATCCGCTCGTTGTCGATCGCTGTGCGCAGCGTCCGCTCCACCTCGTCGGCCCGGCCGGCGTCGAGCCCCGCCTCCCGCGCCAGCTTCACCGCCTCGAGCCCCAGTACCGCGTAGAGCATCCGGTCGTCGGCCGTGAGCGCCTCGAGATGCTCGCGGATGGTGTTGAGGTCCCCCCGGCGCACCGGCCCGGTGAGCGCCGCCGCGGTCGGCTGGCGGCCCAGGTTCTCCAACGCCCCCGCCAGGAGCGGCAGGTACATCTTCGCCGCCAGCTCGACCGGCACCCCCGCTTCGCGCGCCAGCCGCGCCGCCGCCCCCGCGAGCGCCACCGAGTAGTTCCCCACCATCACTGCGCCGGCATGGTACGCCGCCTTCTGGCCCGGCCCGAGCCGGAACGGCACCAGTTCCAGGAGCTGCGCGAGCCGCTCCCCTTCGCGGCAGGCGCGGTCATCGCCCTCGATGGCGGCGTAGGCCCCGCGCCACCGTTCCGGCGCGGTCTCCGGGTCGGAAACCGTCTGGAGCGGGTGCAGCGAGCCCAGCGCGGCTCCGCTCCCCTCGAGCGACGCGAGCTGCTCCTTCCCGTGCAGCCCCGACAGGTGCAGCACCACCTGGTCGCCGCTCACCGCTCCCGCCTTTGCCAGGTCGGCGGCCAGCCGGCCAATGGCATCGTCCGGCACCGCCAGGATGATGGTGACGGCACCGCTCACGGCGTCCTCCACCCCGCCCGCCGCCTCGCGCCGGGACCAGAGCGTCACCCGCTCCCCCGCCCCCGACAGCGCCCCGGCGAGTCCCCGCCCCATCCGGCCACCGCCCACGATCGTGATCACCGGACCCACTCCCGGAGCAGTTCCAGCCCGATGAGCCCGAACACCGCGGCGAAGATCCAGTACAGCGCCGAGCCACTCGAGCGGCGCTGCAGCTTCACCCCGATCGGGACCGTGACCAGCGAGCCGGCCGCGAGCGGCAGCGTCATGCGCAGGTCCATGAACCCCGCCATCCACTCCGACACCGCCGGCCCCTGTCCCGCCGTGAGGTAGCCCAGCCCGCCGGAGAGCGTAGTGAGGCAGACCCCCGCCAGCGCGGTCGGCGCCACCGCCTTCACTGGAAGCTTGCCGACATAGAGCAGCACCGGCACCGCGATGAGCCCGCCCCCGATCCCGAGCAGCGCCGAGAGCCCGCCACCCAGGAAGCCGACCAGCACCAGCCAGATCGAGCTGTGAGGCGGATGGTCCGACGCCGCTGCCTCACGCACCCGGGCCCGCCGCACCAGGTCTAGCGCCGTCACCAGCAGGAAGCCGCCGAACGCGGCCCGGATCCAGCTGGCCTGGTCCACCTTCGTCAGCACCCGGGCCGTCACGAACGCCGAGAGAATTCCCGGCACCGCGTAGGTGAGCGCCACCCGCCAGTCGATCGCCCGGGCCCGGGCATAGCGCCAGGTGCCGACCGTCGAGGCCACAAAGGCAACGCCCAGGCTGGTGGCGTGGGCCACGACAGTCTGGGCGGAATGGGTGACACCGGTTCGGGCGTACACCAGGTAGAGGAACGGCACCATCACGACCCCGCCGCCAATCCCCGCCAGCGCGGAGAGCAGGCCGACCACCAGGCCGGTGGCGAAGGCGGCGGGAACCTCGAGCTGAGGCGCGATCGCCTAGTTCCTGCGAATCTGCGCGTCCGCTTTCTGCACCGACGCGAGCGCCATCAGGTCCTTGGGCGTCTGCGCCTTGTGGAGCAGGTCGAGGGCCACCTGCATCTGCTTGTCGTCCCGGCTGCGGCGACGGAACTCGGCCGGCCGGCCGAAGACGTAGCGCGCCACCTCGTACCCGAGCTGCTCGCTGATCAGCGCATCGGCCTTGTTGAAGACCGAGTCGGGCAGCTGCACACCCTTGCCCCGGATCCGGCGCAGCACTTCCGCCCGCATCGACGGTGTGACGCTGAACTCCTCGGACGTGACCGACTTGTCCGCCTTGACCTGGAGTGCCGTCGAGGTGATGGCATCCCGGTACTCGGCGAACTTGGAGGCCAGCGCGGTCGCGAAGGCGCGCTCCGCGTCGGTCAGGGTGTCCTGGCGGATCACGAGGTCGGGGACGATCCCGCCGCCACCCCGCACCGTGCGGCCGGCATCGGTGTGGAAGATCGGCCGGTTGGCGGTGTCCGCCGCCAGGCTGTCCTTCACCTCACCCGCCTCGACCGCGGCCACGTGCGCCTGGTCTTCCTCGTTCCGCGCCTTCCGCTGGATGGTGCGGCCACTCGGGGTGTACCACCGGCCAGTGGTCAGCTTGAGGGCGGTGTTGTCGGCGATCGGGAAGAGCGTCTGCACCAGCCCCTTGCCGAAGGTCGGCACGCCCACCACCACCGCGCGGTCGTGATCCTGCAGCGCGCCGGAAATGATCTCCGCCGCCGACGCGGTGCCGTCGTTCACCAGCACCACGATCGGGAGGTTGGGCCACTCCTGGTTGGCCAGGTCGACGAAGGTCTTGGTTGACCCCCGGGCCCGGCCGCGGGTGGAGACGATCTCCTGGTCCTTGCCGAGGAAGAGGTCGGCCACCTTCACGCCCTGGTCCAGCAGGCCGCCGGGATTGCCCCGCAGGTCGAGCACCAGGCTCTTCATCCCCTTGGAGAGGAGCGCGGTAATCTCGTTGTGCAGCTCCCCGCTCGAGGTCTCGGAGACCGGGTTGAGCGAGATGTAGCCCACGCCGCCGGGGAACATGTTTCCGGGCGGCACCGAGCGGACGTGGATCTGGGCGCGGGTCAGGTTGTAGGTGATCGGGGTGGGCATCCCGCTCCGGCGCACCTTGAGCTGGACGTTGCTGCCGGGCGCGCCCCGGAGCGCCTTCACCGCCTGGTCGTTGTTCCATCCCTCGGTCGACTTGCTGTCGACCGCGATGATCTGGTCACCGGTCTCCACCCCGGCCCGCTCGGCCGGCGTGTCGGGGAGCGGCGCGACGACCGTGATCCAGCCGTCGCGCACGTCGATCTGGATGCCGAGGCCACCGTAGTTCCCGGTGGTGGTCTCGGTGAGGGCCTTGTAGTCGTCATCCACGAGGAGCACCGAATAGGGATCCTTGAGCTGCTCCAGGAGCCCGTTGGTCGCCTTCTCGTAGAGTGCCGTCTGGGGAATGGAATCGACGTAGTAGGCGCTGACATGCGAGAGCACGTCGTCGAAGAGCCGCGCCTGCTGGTAGACGTTCCCGTCCGCGGAGGTGCCCCGCTGCAGGAGCCACCCGCCGGTGAAGAACGAGATCACCGCCACCAGTGCCACTAACCCCCACCGCTGTCGCATGCGAATCCTCCAGTGACCTGCGCCGGGGCCCCTTTCGGGCAGCCCCGGCGCGCCTGCTTTCAAGCTAATGATCCCTGGCGCCGGGCGCGCCGGGGCGGTGTTTCAGGATGATGTCCCATGCCGTCCGCAAGACCTGTTCCGGGGGCTGGGTGGCGTCCAGGTGAAGGACTCCCGGCCCGCGCGCCCGGCGGAAGACCTCCGCCACCCGGGCATGGAACTCGGGACCCGCCTGCTCGATCCGGTCGAGCCGCTGGCCCTTCGCGGCAATCCGCTCGAAGCCGGTCGCGGTGGGAAGGTCGAGCACCAGCGTGACGTGGGGCACCAGGCCGCCGGTTGCGGCGCGGTTGGCATCCTGAAAGAGGGACGTCGGGAGCCCGCGTCCGCCGCACTGATACGCTTCGGTGGAAAGCTGGAAGCGGTCCGCCAGCACGGTGCGGCCGGCCGCGAGCGCCGGCGCGATGACCCGGGCCACCAGGTCGGCCCGGGCCGCCAGGAAGAGCATCAGCTCGCTCACCGGCTCGATCGGGTGCGCCGGATCCAGCAGGATCTCGCGGATCCGCTCCGCCACCGGCGTGCCGCCCGGCTCCCGCACCAGCACCGGCTCGGTGCCCTCGGCGCGGAAGCGGTCGGCCAGCGCGCGGGCGAGGGTGCTCTTCCCCGCCCCTTCGGTCCCCTCGACGACGAGGAAGAACCCGCTGCTCATCCCAGCGTGATGATGTTGCTCGTCGCGCCCTTCTCCATCCCCTGGGCAATCAGCTGGTTCACCTTGATCATCACCTTCTCGAAGTTGGCCCGGGCCACGGCGTAGGCCTGGCCCGACGCGCTCACCTCGAGCTCCCGCACCGCCTGCTCGTAGGACTCCGCGGTCGCCTGGTCGGGCATCTGGCCCTGGGCCACCAGCTCGTCCATCTGCCGGGCCAGCTTCTGGATCAGGTCCACCTTCGCCTGCGCGTCGGTGTCCTCACGAAGCCCGGTCTCCGCCCGCCGAAGTGCCTTGTATTCCGGCGTCTGGCCGATCAGCCGCCCGAGATCTTCCGCCTTCTCCCAGATCACTCCGCCTCGTTTCTCCGCGCGAGCACGAACCGCGCGCGGTCGAATAGGTCCATGTGAACCGACACGTCACTCCAGCCTGCACCGCTCGCGAGCCGGGCCACATGCTCCGCGCGGGTCGCATCCACTTCCAGCGCCAGCCAGCCGCCCCGGCGCACCACCCGTAATCCATCCTCGACCAGGCGGCGAGTGGCGTCGAGGCCGTCCTCACCGCTCGGCAGCGCCTCGCGCGGCTCCCAGTTTTTCACCGAGCCGTCGAGTTCGCGATACTCCCGCTCCGTAAGATAGGGCGGATTCGACACCACGGCGTCGAGGCTCGAGGGGCCCACCGCGTCGAGCAGGTCGCCCTGGAAGAGGGCGATTCGCTTTCCGGTGCGCCGCTGATTCTCCCGGGCAACGAACAGCGCCCCGGCCGATCGGTCAATCCCGGCCACCAGCGTGAAGCTCCCCTCATCCGCCAGGGCGAGGGCGACACACCCGCTGCCGGTGCCCACATCGGCCACTCGGCCGGTGCGGATCCGGCTCAGCAGCAGGTCGACCAGGCCCTCGGTCTCGGGACGCGGGATCAGCACCCGCCGGTCCACCTGGAGCGTCAGCCGCCGGAACCCGGCGAGGCCGGTGGCATAGGCCAGCGGCTCCCCCGTTCCCCGCCGCGCGACCGCGCCGCGCATCGCCTGGGCGATCGCCGCCGGGGCGGCCACGTCGCGGTCGGTGCCAACGGGGGAGCCCGCCAGCTCGGCGACGTCGGTCAGGATCCGCCGCGCCTCCCGCCGCGCGTCACCGATGCCCGCCGCCGTGAGCCGGGCCGCCGCCTCATCGAGCAGCTGGCCAATCGTGGCGGCCGGCTCAGGCGTCAAGCTGCTCCTGCCGGCTGGCCATGCGCAGCGCGTCGATGAACTCATCGAGCTTGCCGTCCATCACTTCCGACAGGTTGTGCACCGAGAGATTGATCCGGTGGTCGGTGACCCGGCTCTGGGGGTAGTTGTAGGTGCGGATCTTGGCGGAGCGGTCGCCGGTGCCCACCATGCTGCGCCGCTCCCGCGCGCGGGCGGATTCCTGCTCCGCGATCATCCGGTCGAGCAGGCGCGCCCGCAGCACTTCCATGGCCTTGAGCTTGTTCTGCAGCTGGCTCTTCTGGTCCTGCTGGGAGACCACCAGCCCGGTCGGCAGGTGGGTGATCCGCACCGCGCTGTCGGTGGTGTTCACGCTCTGCCCCCCCGGTCCACCCGAGCGGAAGACGTCGATCCGGAGGTCGTTGGGGTGGATCGTCACGTCCACCTCCTCGGCCTCCGGCAGGACCGCCACCGTGGCGGCGGAGGTGTGAATCCGGCCCTGGGACTCGGTGGCCGGGACCCGCTGCACCCGGTGCACTCCCGCTTCCCGCCGCAGGAGGCCGAAGGCGTCGCTCCCCCGGACCGCGAAGATCGCTTCCTTGAGGCCGCCACTCACCCCATCGCTCATCGAGATCGGCTCGACGGTGAGACCTTTGCGCTGGACGAACCGTTGATACATGCGCAGCAGGTCGGCCCCGAAGAGCGCCGCCTCGTCCCCGCCGGTTCCGGCGCGGATTTCCACGATGGCATCGCGGTCGTCGAGCGGATCCCGGGGCAGCAGCAGCTCGTGCAGCTCCGACTCGAGCGGGGCAACCTCGGCGGGGATGCGCGCCAGGTCGGCGCGAGCCATGGCGGCCAGCTCGGGATCCGGCTCTTCAGCCATCTCCCGAGCCTGCGCGAATTCGTCCTGGAGTTTCTGGAGGCGCTCCGCGGCCCGCACGATCGGTGCGAGCCGGGTATGCTCCCGTCCGAGCGCCCTGATTTTGGCGGGATCGGCGGCGGTCGAAGGGTCGGCCAGCGCCGCGGCGACCTCCTCCGCCCGGGCGAGCGCCTGGCGGAGTCGGGCCTCCATCGGTCAGCTCTGGGCGGAGGCCTTGTCGGCCGAGTACTTCTTGCGGAACCGGTCCACGCGGCCCTGCGTGTCGATCAGGCGCTGCTTGCCGGTGAAGTACGGGTGGCACTTCGCGCAGATTTCGACGTGCACCGAGGCGCTGGTGGAGCGGGTCTCGAACGTATTCCCGCAGGCGCACAGCGCCTGCACCTTGTGGTACACGGGATGGAGATTGGGCTTCACGGTTGACTCCTCATGAGATGCCTCGGATTTGGCCGAGGGCATTGGTTCAGTGGCTTGGAGAGCCGGTAAACCTAACCCCGACAGGGGCTTGGAGGCAACGGGCTGGACCAGCGCTCCGGGGAGAGGGTGCCCTGGGCCCCCGGCCCCTCCAATCCGGCGCTGGCAATTTGTGATGTCCGTGACCACTTCCCTCGCACGGGGAGTCTAAGTATTGTCTTTGCAGTCACTTCCACCACATCGAGGGCCTGTGTCGCTCACCCCGCTTGAGGTCCTGAAGAAGGTTCCGCTGTTCGCCACCATGCGGGAAGGTGACATTCACGCCTTTGCCGAGCTGGTGCGGGAGCGAAGCTATCCCAAAGGCAGTGTGATCGTTTTCGAGGACGATCCGGGTGACGCGTTGTACCTCGTGGCGTCAGGCCAGGTCAAGGTGGTCCTCATCGGGGAGGACGGTCGCGAAGTCATCCTCTCGGTCCTCGCCGAGGGCAGCTTCTTCGGGGAAATGAGCCTGATCGACGACCAGCCCCGCTCCGCCACCGTCATCGCCATGACCGACGCCAGCGTGCTGGTGCTGCGGCGGGAGGATTTCCAGGCCCGGCTCCGCAACTCTCCCGAGGTCGCCATCGCGCTCCTGCGCGAGCTGTCCCGCCGCCTCCGCCGCGCCGACGAGAAGATCGGGAGCCTGGTGCTCCTCGACGTGAATGGCCGCGTCGCCGACCTGCTGCTCCGCCTGGCCGATGAAGAAGGCGGCCAGGAAATCACCAAGAAGATCACGCACCATGTCATCGCCCAGATGATCGGGTCGAGCCGCGAGACCGTCTCCCGCACGATGCGGGACTTCGTCGAGCGCGGCCTGATCAAGGTCACCCGGCGCGACATTGCCATCGCCAATCGCCCCCTGCTGGAGCGGGCCGCCGGCCGTTCGTGACAGTGCCCACACCCCTGCCGTGACGCCCGTTCGCGTGGGGGGTGGCAGGGTCCTTGCACTCTGGTAGACGCATCGACACCGAGGAGCCGTTGGGGTACAAGGTCACGTTCTGGGGGACGAGAGGCTCGATACCGACACCGGGGGCGCATACCGCCCGCTATGGCGGCAACACCTCGTGTGTGGCGGTCTCGGGACAGCCCGATCAGCTGGTGATCCTGGACGCGGGGAGCGGAATCCGCCCCCTCGGCCGGGCCCTCAGCCGGCAGGCTACCGGGCCGATGCAGCTGGATATCCTCCTCTCGCACACCCACTGGGACCACATCCAGGGTCTCCCGTTCTTCCAGCCGCTCAACGCGCGGGGGAACGCGGTCCGGATCTACGGCGCGCCGCAGGAAGGCGTCGCCCTCGAGGAGATCCTCGACCGGCAGATGGACCCGGTGGTCTTCCCGGTGCCCCTCAAGGCGCTGGCCGCGGACCTGACGATCACCGAGGTGGGGTCCGGGTCGTTCGAGATCGACGGCTTCCGGGTGGAGGCGTTCCGGCTCCGGCACCCGGGCACGACGCTGGGCTACAAGCTGGTCCCGGTCACGGGGGGGCAGACCATCGCCTACCTCACCGACAACGAGCTCGGCCCGGGAGGCAGTTACGACGTGGCGCCCGACTGGCGGCAGCAGCTGGTGAGATTCTTGGGTGGGGTCGACACGTTAATACACGATGGGATGTACTCCGCGGCGATGCTGGAGAGCCGGGCCGGGTGGGGACACTCCACCCCGGAACAGGCCATCGAGCTCGCCCGGGACGCGAAATGCCGGCGGCTGGTGCTCTTCCACCACGAGCCGGAGCATGACGACGCGGCGATCGACGCGCTCCTCGCGGGCGCCCGGCGCCACGCCACCCAGGAAGCGCCGGGGCTCGCGGTAGACGCCGCGATGGAAGGCATGGCGCTGACTCTTTGATGAGGTACTCTATGCGACGCCGTAGCGTGTTGTGGGCTTTGACCGTCGTTGCCCTCGCCGGCCTGTCCCCCGCCCTCGCGGCCCAGGACTCCCGCCCGGGCATTGCCGTCATGCCGTTCACCAACGGCGGCTCCTACGGCAAGGACAAGGAGGACTTCCAGGCCCTCGAGAAGGGGCTCGCCGGCATGCTCATCTCCGAGCTGAGCCAGAACCCGGCGGCGCGCCTGGTCGATCGCGAGGCCATCCAGAAGATCCTCGATGAGCAGAAGCTCGCCAAGGACGGGGCGGTCGACGCCGCCACCGCCGCCAAGGTCGGCAAGCTCGTCGGGGCCAAGTACATGGTCCTCGGCACCTTCACCGACTTCTACGGCAAGTTCCGCATCGACGCCCGCCTGGTCTCGGTCGAGACCAGCGAGATCCTCAAGGTGGTGCGCGGCGACCCGAAGCTCGAGAAGCGCGAGGAGGTCTTCCACCTGGTGCAGTCGGTGGCCGAGAACCTCATGAAGGAGACCAAACTGCCGCCGCTCACCGAGCAGCAGGCCAAGGCGGTGAAGGCCCGCAACGTCCCTACCGAGGCGCTCTCGTACTACAGCCGGGCGCTGCTCTACCAGGACCAGGGCGACAAGGCCAAGGCCGCGGACTACTTCAAGAAGGCGCTCGACGTCTTCCCCGAGTACACCGAGGCGAAGGAAGGGCTCCAGAAGGTCAAGCCTGCCTGATGAGGCCGTGCTCGATTTCCTGACCGCGATCGGTCGAGGGACAGCGCGCTGGCTCGCCCTGGTGGGCGCGCTGGCGCGCTTCGGCGTTGAGGCGGTGGGGTCGATCCGGACCCTGCCCGGCGCCGGGCGACGCGTCGCCGCCCGGGTGCTCCTCAACCAGCTCCGCTTCACCGCCCTCGACGCCGTGGGCCTCGTCGTCCTCCTCTCCGGCGTCCTCAGTTACCTCACCATCTCCGCCACGCTCAGCCAGCTCTCCCGGGTGGGCGCCTCCGAGTTCATCGGCCAGCTGATGGTCGTGGTGATCGTGCGCGAGCTGGGC